>NZ_JBHTBR010000005.1:0-1211052 GCF_042665075.1 Hirschia litorea
CATCCACATCAGCGTTTGGCGAAGGTGCAGGATATAAAGTCCAGCACCGTTTCCGTCAAGAACTTTTTTTAATTAATTTCCGAACCGTCCGAAGACTAAGTTGAGCACCTCAGTGCCAGAAATTAACTAAAAACAACAACTCGGTGGGCGACTTACTAAAGTTGCCCGCAGAACCGTTTGTTCTCAGCGGAGAGAGGCGGTGTATAACGACCGACCCTCAGCTCGTCAACCACTTATTTTAAGTAATTTTCAAAAACTTAAAGAGCCTAAGAAAACCATTTAAAACCCGGTCAATTTCACCACCCTATATAGAGCAATTGATCAACCCGTGGTCGGCGAAGAGACGCGGCTTATAAAGACCTCATCTCACCCCGTCAACCACTTATTTTTGTTATTTCCAAAACCTCAAAAGAGATAAGAAAATACTTAAATTTGAAATACTTACGCTGAATAAATTCAACTCAGAAATCTCAGTGGTCGGCGAAGAGATGCAGCGTATAAAGACCGCATCACTCATCGTCAACACCTTATTTGAACTATTTCATTTCTGTCCGTAGACACACAAAATAGACAATACAAATTTACCACCCAACTCTCGCCAGATCCGCAAATTCTCCAATGTCATCGAAGAGCAGTGACCTATATGGAAGTCAGCCAGAACCGTCAACCACTTTTTCTGCCTTTTTGTGACAAAATAGCTTTTGCACAGGCTTATCCCCAGAATGAGGCAAAATAGGATACTCCCTACCCCCTCCCCTCGGACTAAGCCCACGTATTTCATACATATTAACTACAAATAATGCCTAGATACGCGCTAAAAGGTCTTTCTTCTTAGACTCAAAGTCTTCTACAGAAATGACATTTGCATCTCTTAGCTTTGCCAAGCGCTCCAATAATGCAAACACATCGCCCTCTAATGGTGCCACTTGCACAGTCTCAGGCGCAGGCGTTTGTGGAATTGGCGCATTATTCTGTGCAGATGGCTCTGCCGGCGCAGGCATTGGCGTACTCTCAGGCTGATTCCCCTTCACATTATCAACACGCGGCAAGCTATTGAGCGATACGATTCCATACTGACTAGAGAATGTAATAGAAGAATCGCCACTTTGCTGCTGTCCAAAGCCACCGATATTGTGATCAAGCGTGTCATACACACCTACACTCCCATAAGCATTCAACGCTAAACGGCGAACATTTGGGAAATACGCATATTGCATATCATTCTGACTACCTGTTGCTGACGGTTGCCCCAATTCTTCAGGCCACCAAGCCCCGCCTTGAGTCATATAGAAGCTAGCTCCATTCCCCTGACTTTGAGACTGGAAAGACCGATTCTGTTGATTCGCTAAAGCTGGTCGCACCGGCACAGGTGCAAACGGTTGACTATTGGCCAGCAGGCCCGACAATTCATAACATACATTATCAACTTGCGCTTTGAGGCCGTGGTTGAACATATCGCCCACCATCGTCATGCCGCCCTGCATCCACTGACCAGATCCACCAAATTCCGAATGACTAAACTGCGCCATCGTGCCACCACCATTGGCAACTGCATTTAGCATGGTGGCAATCGCATCAAAACTTACTCCATAGCGCCCCGCTATTTCCGCAACAGCTTGCTCGCCTTGTGGGGATAGTTTTCTCATAGTCTAGGCTCCTCTCAGGTCGCCTGTGGATAAGTCTTCGTGCAGGCTATCGCACACCCACAAGTTATAAGCGAGCCTTTTCACCAAAGCTCCACGGAATAATCTTGGGCATGCCGAGAAGTTCCTCACTTCACATTCATATGCACAAACTTATATCGCCTCTCCTCAATATAGATCGGCAATCTAAAGAAGGAAAATTGGATAGACATTCAATTTGCCCCCCCCTCCTTTGACGTCTCTTTTTGATACGCCCAATTTCAAGTCGGATCGCCATGTATTCCTTCCCGCGCACTCAAAAGTAAATATGCGCTCCCTCTCCAGAAAGGTTTAACTGTAATTGACACCATTTCATGCAGTCATTGTGTGCAAGTGAATAGAAGTGTTGAGCTTTTTGGTAACCATCTTGGTCTATAGTCCCTCCAACGAATAAGGGGACGCATGGCACAATCATTGCTTGATGTTCCTCATAAAATTGTGATCGGGAACTTAAAAATGACCTTGTGTCGAACAAAATTGGGAATTCTGGGCCTTGCAGGAACGCTATTAATTAGCGGCAATGCTTTTGCTCAACGCAACCCTGCTGGACAATACACGGGCGAATTTGAACGTCCCTACGGTTTCGCATATGGCGAAGAAAACCGCGCCTACGACGCCAACACACGTGATGCATACAACAACCGTGTCATCATAGATGGCCGCATGATCGTTGGCGACGATCTCACATCTTTATCTTATGGCGGTGTCTATGGATATAACTTCCGTGGCGCTGGTTCAGGCATGGGAAATTATTCTGGGCCGGGCAATTCAACAGCCATAGGTAACCAACTCAACGTCATCACCAATGGCAGCAATAATGTTGTCGTTATCGATTCTATTCAAAACAATTCCGGCGATCAAACTGTAATTCTTAATGGGGAGCTTGATCTGAATGACTAGCCCAATACGCAAATCATCAAAAAAATCAGTCGCTCTGCTCGCTAGTGCGCTTATGGTTACTGGCTGTGTGTCACCTATCGCAACCAAATCTGGGAATTACACGAAACCAATTGGCGGATCTCCCGTAACAGCAAACCCAACACCCTATTCAGCTAGCCTAGTCTGTATGGGTGATTTTGCTCAATCTGTTGGCCTTGGTCAGCCCCGTATTGCTGTGGGCCGTATCCTTGACTACACAGGTAAAGAAGATTTTGAAGGTGGCCGCCGTGTAACGCAAGGTGCCTCACTTATGGCTATCTCTGCTTTTGCCAAAGCAGGCGCACGTCTAGTTGAGCGTTTTGATACATCCGTATCCGAACTTGAGCTAAAATACGCCAACAACAAATTAATCGGCGATTCTGCGGATAAAGACTTCCGCAAAATTACAGCGGGTTCAATTCCAGGTTCAGACTTCTACCTTGTTGGTGGTATCACAGAGCTAAACTCAAACATTCGTTCCGTGGGTGTTGATGCATTCATCGGTGACTTAGATACACAAGACCCTAAAGGGAATGGTGGATCTAAAATGTACGTCATTAATGTGGGTCTAGATCTACGCCTTGTAGAAACAGAAACGCTAGAAGTCGTAGATGTTATCTCTTACCAAAAGCAAATTATTGGCCGTGAAATCTCACTTGGTGTGTTCGACTTTGCCAATAACAATGTATTTGACATCGGCGCAGGTGAACGCTCACTCGAGCCTATCCAACTTGCCGTTCGTTCAGTTATCGAGCGCGCTGTTTTGGAAATGACAGCCAACCTATATGGCGTCACAAGCCCTGACGTATGTTCAGCAATTGCACAACAAGGCGCTGGCCTGCCAACGACAAATTCCATCACAGGTAACTACACACCTGCATATGACAATTTGCCAACCAATAATGGGCAAACGCGCTCTGAAGCCTCTCGCTGGCACGATGATCGCGATAGAGCGATTGAAGACGCGAAAAAAGCAGCACTTCGTGGCCGCAAAGACTAGCAGCCCTATTCTCCACTCAATCCTTTGAGTGGAGACATATCTTGCTGATTTTAGAAGGTGATTTAAGACATGAAACGTACAACACTTACAACCAGCGTTGCAATCAGCGCCCTATTGGTGAGCCTGTCCGGATCAGCATTTGCTCAAAACGCGCCCGACGTCTTAAATTCTCAAATTCAACTGGGCGATGCCTTTTCCAACATGAATGTAGTTGTTGAAGGTGATCACTCTGGCGATGTGAGCTCCATTGCGCTTTCCACCGGCAATGCCGCTTCTGGTTTTGGTAGCAATGATGCAGTTCGCCATGTTGAATCTAATCAAACAATGTCTGGAAATTCTACAGCAAACGCAACGCTTGAAGGCGATCGCGTTTTTGGAACAGCAAGTGCTGATGCAACTGCCTATGGCAACTCTACAACAGGCAGTCAATTTCAAGCCGACAGCATGAACCAAACTGTAGGCACGAACCGCATTTCATCAACTGCGACAGTCAATCATATTTCTGCAACAACATTAAACGCCAGCGCGACATCTGCTGCAAATATTCAAGACATGACTTATGATGGTCGCCTTGTGCCCGACGGTGAATCCCCAACACTGCGCGCCAACGCAAATCAGACCTCACAAGCTGATGTCGATGCAAATATCGACGCGACAGTTTGTTGTTCCGTTGATGATACTAATGCCAACACGCTCGCTGTCGGTAATAGCTTTCAATCATCATCCGAATATTCAAATGCCTACGCCAATGTACAACAAACATCTTATGGCAATGCGATAACCGCAAATACACGCCTAACTCAGCCTGAGGGCAACAACATATCCGCCAATTCCCAAGCAATGGGAAACAACATTGTGATGGATAATTCTTGGGGTTATTCGCAACTTGACGGCAGTCAAACGAACACATCTGCGATCAACGCTACAACAGAAATTGTCCTAAATGACTGGGATGGCGATGCTTCAATTTCAGCCTATGGTGTTGGAAACTCTGCTATGCAGACCAATATCGGCTCAGACCAGAACGCTTACTACGCTCAGAACAACTCTGGTGAAGTTGTATCTTTGACGGACTTTGAAGGCGGCAATGGTGGCGCAGGTAATCTAAGCACATCTTCCACAGCCATCGGTAACACATATACCGGCTATGTTTGTGCAACTTGTCAAAGCGCAGTTCCTGGTGGAGCGCTCACACAGACTAACTCCGGCAATGTCACCTCAACAGGCCAAGCTTGGGCACGCGGTGGCGGCAATGTGTATGGGTCTGCTGCTGCAATTGGTAACTCAGCCAATTACTCAACTAATAATGCAGGTGGGCACGACTAAAACGTCCAGTTTCAAATAGAATAAATAGAGGCATTCATTTTAAGAATGCTTCCTACCTAGAAATCCCCTTCTCTTTTTTAGAGCTGGGGATTTTTTATATTCTAAAATTTAGACATAAAAAATCCAGCGAGCGCCTAATGCACTGCTGGATTTTTCCAAAATAGAATTTTTAAATAGTACTCAAAACTATCAATAAACGTTTTGGCCCACACCACCATCAAGCACGATGCGTCCAGAACTTGAGATTGGCTTTTCTACTTCCACCTGACGTGTCACTTGCTTCATCACAGTCCGTTGACTTGGAATACAAGCTGGTGTTTTCGAGCTGATCGTTTTGATACCAGGCCCATAGCGACGCAATAATGAGCGCTCATTACAATTACGTTGTGGTGCTTCAGGCGCACAAGACAGTTGACCACCAACAGAATGGGTCAGCGCCTCACCTTTTTTACAAGAGAAAGTGCGTCCACCATCAAAAGATGCATCATTATTGTTATATGATCCAACCGTCACCTGCATAGACGTTCCCGCCATACAACGGAAAACTTCGCCATTATAAGTCGCATCAATGCGTTCTTCTCCAAACACTTGAGATGCTGGGTGCGGTGCGCCTTTGTCATCAATACAAACAGCCTGAACCGGCTGAGCCATAACTGTGACATCTGCTGGTGCACAATATTGTTCAGTAACTGGAACCTGCTCGGTGACTGTTTCTGTCACGCGCTGCATATCACCTTCAACTTGAAGATTGTTCAACACACTTGCTTCATAAGGAGCAACAGTAGCTCCCCCTCCATTATTAAAATAATAGACGCCTGCGTGCTGGCCTTGGCCTTGTTGTATATAAGTTGAATATCCGCGACCTGCATTGCCCGCACCAATAACAACGCTCGCTCCTGGGGCGCGTACTCCGGGTACTTTTACAACTTGGTTTTCTGGAAGATCACAGCAATTATTTCCTGATCCGGTCATAGGCGCAGTTCGCACAATCGGTGCCGATTGCGCAAGCGCATTACCGCCAACTATTACGGCACTAAATACACCAGCAACCAATGCTGCTTTGAAGGTCATGTGTCTAGTTGAGACGGTCATTCTACTACTCCTCGAAACTTCAACTTAATTATGCAATTTGAATGCCCAAATTCATCACCTAGGTGCATTGCATTTCTCCAATCAGTTGAAGGTGACCAATATTGACCCGAAAATGGAAAATATTCCGTTACAAAAACTGGCCCAGTCTTTGCGATACTGTTTGCAAATAGGCATTTGCCTGAAAAAATAAGAGAACAGTTAGATGATAGAGCTAAAAGCACATCCAAATACACGAGCGATCATCGAAGCCTGGAAACGGTTGTCTTGGGGAGACAGTCAATTAGTCGATGGGCCAATGGCCCAAGATTACCCAGACGTCGTGAGTCGTCTCTTTATTGTTCAACGCACAGATGTGGAAGATTATTCTCTTCGCATGGTTGGCGCGGGTATACAGGAACTATTCGGGCGAGAGCTTGTTGAACACAACTTCTTATCGTTATGGACCACGAGTGACAGACTTATTATAAAGACTGCCATGGAAACAGCATTATCTTGCGGTAGTCCATCTTTAATTCAAGCAACGGCGCAAACACTTGATGGCCGCAATATTGATATTGAAGTGTCGTTTTCACCACTAGATTCAGGCAATAAACAGCGCCCACGCCTATTATGCCTATACCAAACTCTCTCGGATGAATCAGCCCTTAAAGGTCGCCCGATTTGCCGCCATTTCATAACCGGCATGTTTCCGCCAAAACCTAAGAGCACAGCTCCTATTTTGCGCGTTGTAAGCTAACAACTGAAAAATAGTTTCTCAGTATATTTCTCAAGGAGATGAAGCAATTCATCTCCTTTTTTCATTCCTGGCTATTCCACACCTATAAATTGAGACTTTTAGGCTGCTGCAATGCTACATTTGGTTCTTTTGGAAACACTTTGTGAACCATCCATACGATAAAATGAACGACAAGTGAATTAATTGTGTTGGAATGCCTATGTCAGATCTCTCTACAAAACGGCTCTTAGTCCGCAAGGTTACAGATAAAGATCGTCGAAAATTCAGACGCGTCATTCACGAAACGACGGCAAGATGTCTGTGGCAAGATGGGACGGAGTTTGAAGCTCTTACCGTCGATCTATGTGCGGGCGGTGTTTCGTTAAAAACAGATCAAACTTTTGAACCCGATGCGCCGATCATTATTTATATAGACCAGCTTGGTCGCATTGCAGGCCATGCAGCTCGTCCAACCGAAGCTGGCTTTGCGGTTCGCGTTAATTTCGTACCTCAAAAACGTGAAAAATTCGTCGATCAACTCACTTGGATTGTAAACAAGCAAAGCCTCGGCTTAGAAGATGAACGCCGTTCGCTACGCCGTACAACGACAGAAAAACTCATCGCAACATATGAAAGCGGCGTTGTCGCACAATGTAATGTTATCGACATTTCTTTGCTAGGTGTTGCCCTACGCACTACGGGGCCACGTCCGGAGATCGGCTCTCGTGTTCAAGTTGGTAGACGTACCGGCAGATGCGCAAGATATGTCGATAATGGGTTCGCAATAGAATTTATTGATCGCTAAATCTGTCTATCAACACGCCTTAGACAATTGTTGTAAATATTTCAGGACGCTCCGTCATCATGGCCTCTTCTTCTGCTCACAATGCGAATTCTCACACCCCAACACACGCGCAAGATGGCGACCAAATCAAACGTGTTCAATGGCGGGTTCAGGTCGATGGAACAGTTTACGGCCCCTATCCGCGTTCAAGACTGATAGATTTCTTACGTGAAGGACGTGTAAGCGCCAGCACAATGCTCGCCTGCGGAAGCGATAACGCTTTTTATCGCGCCGACGAACACCCCAATATTCGCTGGAATTTTCACGGCAACACCGAAAACACCTCCCGCGCAAATGAAGCCAACGCAAACGATGCTGAAGCTCCCCAATTATGCAATTACTTCATCAGCGGTAAACTCGTATCAGAGCATTACAATTTTGAATTAGTCCTAAATCGCGCTGGCAAGTTTGCTCGTGCAGGCAGCAATATGTGGGTTTTAAGGTCCCGCATCACACTCCCACAACTGCGCAATCAACTCTCCGCAGTTATGGGAAAAGACGATCAGTTTGTCATCGTAAACGCATCCAAAGGTCGTCTGGCATGGTTCAACCTTGGCGCAGAACCCGACATTGCCGTTCGTGGCGTATGGGATAGTGAATTAGAAGATTAAGCGATCAATCGGCAATTTTGCGCAACCCAGCCCGATAATTGGCAGCATTCTCAACATAATGCATTGCAGAAGCTGTAAGCACATCCGCCATCTGTGGCGTAACTTCCTTCACCACCTTACCCGGTGCTCCCATTACAAGTGAATTGTCGGGGATCTCCTTGCCCTCAGGAATGAGCGCATGTGCACCAATGAGGCAGTTTCGTCCTATACGTGCATTGTTAAGGATTGTTGCCCCAATTCCAATGAGTGAATTTTCACCGATTTCACACCCATGCAGCATTGCCATATGCCCAATAGTGACGTTTTTCCCGATTTTCAGCGGCGATCCCATATCAGAATGCAGCACTGTACCATCCTGAACATTAGAATTTTCGCCTATTAGGATATCCTCATTATCCCCTCGGATAACCACGTTAAACCACACACTCGCATTTTTCTCTAACTGAACGCCGCCAATGACCTGAGCAGATTCTGCAACCCAAGCTGTCGAATGAATGATTGGATTTCTATCACCCAATGAATATATCGCCATTTTTATAGGCTCCTTAAAGGTTAATGCATCGCTACATCAATCGACACACAAGTGTCATTAGCAAGATGGTAACTTCGATATATGTTAATTGCATAGAGATTCGTTGTGGTGATTCGAAGCAGGCTCTCATGTCAGAGGATGCAGAAAGTCATCAAGTGAAATTCATACCGGAGGATTGCTGAGTGCGAAATCTATCGCCTCCCCGTCGCATACCACCGCCCGCGAGATGCCAATCTTTCGGGAGAATGGTGCCTCTGTCCTCTTCCGATCGACCTTCTCTCTCTTGCCTACTCCACATTTTCATCCAAACCGTAATGCCCTGTGGCCTTACGGTTTTTTTATGCCTTGCAATGCCCAATCCAATAGGAGAATACCATGGCTAAGCGCTCTAATATCCGCCGTATCAGTGCAGAATTTGATGCAAACGACTATTTCGAGGACGCAGGGCAAATTGCTGATTTGGATTTGCTAGAGCGAAAGTGGAGCCCTGATGACAAACCGAGGCGCGCAAAAAAGCACGAAAAAACGCCCAAGCATCACAATAATAATGAAGCACCCAATGGTCACACCCACCACACACGTGAACAGCGTTACGTAAAAAACATCATTCCGCGCACAGACGGTCAGGCGAAACTTATGGAAGCCATTGACCGAGATAACCTCGTGTTAGCGCTCGGCCCCGCAGGTACAGGGAAAACTTACCTTGCCATCGCCAAAGCAGTTGAAGCCCTCAAAGCTGGTCGCGTGGGACGCATTGTTCTATGTCGCCCAGCGGTAGATGCAGGTGAAAATATTGGTTTCCTCCCGGGCGACATGGAAGACAAGCTCGCTCCCTATCTTCGTCCTCTCTATGATGCATTGGCAGATCGTTTGCCCGCTAAATCATTGAAATCCATGATGGCGGAAGGTTTAATTGAAATTGCCCCTGTTGCTTTCATGCGTGGACGTACACTCAATAACGCATTCGTCGTAATAGATGAGGCGCAAAACTGCACCTATATGCAGCTTAAAATGTTGCTCACACGATTAGGCTGGAATTCTTCCATGATCGTTACAGGAGACCCCGCCCAATCTGACCTGCTTCCGGAACTTTCAGGACTAGCAACTGCCGCAGAACGCCTTGAAGAGATGGAGGACATATCTGTCATTCGTCTGGCAAAGGAAGACGTTGTACGTCACCCACTTGTCGCAAGAATGCTCAACACACTCTAAAACCTCCAAACCTTCCGGCGCTTCAAATCGAAGCGCTGGAAGCCTTGGGGTTGAAACTCACAATATCAAACATCCACAAAACCGAATGGCTCATCATCCTCGTTTTGGTGATGTCTAATATAACTTGTCTTTGAGAGACGTGGATAAGTTTCCGTGCAAATTAGAATCAAGAAGACCTTGAAACGCTAATTCAATACCTATCCACGCCGACAACTTCCAAATGCTCCACTTGGCAATCATATGTCATGCGTGTGCCGTCTTCGACCCAATTAATATTTGAAAGTTTAAAAGCCTCAAACTGTCCACGCGCTCTGATATCCTGAATAATGTGCCGGTTCTCTGGTCGATTGCGGTTCGCATAGGTTTGCAGAGCTGTTTGTGATAGTTTGAAGTTACATTTCTTTGCGGCCAATTTTGCTCCGTCCGACTGTTCTGGCGGTGCAAGTTCAAAGCGATTCAAGCGCCCTTTGCGTTCAGAGAAACGCGCAACCAAACTATCGACATGGTGAGGCGCGTGAATTGCCACCTCCCCAACGACCGGTGCTTGCTGTGTTTTTTCACGAAATTCTGCGTATGCAAGCTTACATTGTTGTTCAGCTTCAGGCGTAGACCTAACACTTGCAGCCGCGCGACACCCTATGAGGCACTTTCTTGCCGGTGCCAAAAACTCCACTGACAGAGATTTGCATTCTTCTATCATTTCAGCGGGGGTGGTTGCAGTCGATGTTTGCGCTTGTGCAGACTGGCCCAAGCTACAAATAGCAAGCATTGCTAAACCAAATTTAAAGCTATCTTTCATGTCATCCTCCCCCCACAATTGCATTCAAACCATATTAAATTATGGCCCAAAATTCAACTTAGATGGCAACAAACTTACCTAACGGCACCTCTTTGGTTTCGCTAAAAAAACCAGCAATCGCCCCTCATTTGGCAGTCTACCGGCTTATAGCCTTGCTTTTGCCTACAACCCATTTTACGCGTTAAACGATAAGAATTTAACCATACCGCGCTGGATTCCCTGCAATTCCAGCCATAAAAGTACTTAAGGTTCAATCAATGGCAATGCGCTCAACACTCATCGCAGCACTCATGGTCAGTGTGTCATCATGTGCTACAATTAACACGACAGGCAATGCGCCTACCCCTAGCCAAACACCCCCATCCCCAAGCGCTGAAACGGTTGCCAACCCTCTCCCTGGCGGCATGCAATTGGTTGAAGCCTTCACACCTGCTGAGGGTGAAATCGGCATTCCGTACAAAAAATATGTATTGCCCAACGGTCTTACTGTCGTCATTCACGAGGATAAGTCTGATCCACTTGTACATGCTGATGTGACCTATCATGTCGGGTCAGGCCGCGAAGAAATGGGGAAATCTGGTTTTGCGCATTTCTTCGAGCACATGATGTTCCAAGGATCTGAAAATGTTGCAGATGAAGAGCATTTCAAAATCATTTCAGAAGCGGGTGGAACTCTAAATGGGTCAACAAATAGCGACCGCACAAATTATTATGAAACCATCCCCTCCAACCAGTTGGAAAAAGTTCTGTGGCTGGAAGCTGACCGCATGGGATTTTTCTTAGATGCTGTGACAGAAGAAAAGTTTGAAAACCAGCGCGAAACCGTCAAAAATGAACGCGGCCAAAACTATGATAACCGCCCTTATGGTCTTGTCTCAGAGCGCGTTGGTGAAGCCCTCTACCCTGAAGGTCACCCTTATTCATGGACAACAATCGGATATATTGAAGATTTAAACCGGGCAAACCTCACAGATTTGAAGAAATTCTTCTCTCGCTGGTACGGACCAAACAACGCTACACTCACCCTTGGCGGTGATCTCAACACAGAAGAAACACTTGAATGGGTTGCCAAATATTTCGGCTCCATCCCCCGTGGCCCAGAGGTAGAAGCTCCTGAATTTATTCCGGTTACGCTCGAAGCAGACCGTTATATTTCAATGGAAGATAAAGTGGCCTTGCCTCTATTATATATGTCCATCCCGACAGTTTATGCACGCCACCCAGACGAAGCACCACTTGATGTCCTCATGTCAATTATGGGCGAAGGACGCACATCAATTCTATACAAGAATTTGGTAAAGGATGGTCTCGCTGTTGCTGCAAATGCAGGTCATGGCTGCCGCGAGCTACACTGTGCTTTCACGCTCACGGCGCTTCCAAACCCCGCTTCAGGGACAACGCTTACAGATTTAGACCGTATATTGCGCGAATCCATCGCCGAATTTGAAACGCGCGGCGTGGAAGACGATGACCTTGAGCGGGTCAAAGCTGGCATTGTATCCGGCATGATTTATGGGCTTGAAAGCGTATCAGGAAAAGTATCCCAACTTGCCTTTTATGAAACTTTCACAGGTAGCCCCAACTACACATCTAAAGACATTGAACGCTACTCAAACGTCACCAAAGAAGATGTGATGCGCGTCTACCACCAATATATCAAAGACAAGCCAGCAGTCATTATGTCTGTTGTGCCCAATGGTCAGCCTGAAACGATTGCCGCGCCTGACACATGGTCAATGTATGAGCGCACAATTCCCGAATCTGAAGACACAACAGACTTTGAACCGCGCTATGCAAAAGATGATTTTGACCGTTCGATCCAGCCAAAAGCTGCGGACTTTAACCCAATGGTTAAACTACCAGAAATCTGGAAATCCAGCATGGAGAATGGCGTCAACATTCTGGGTGCAGTCAACACTGAAACGCCGACAACAGCTCTGCAATTACGTATTGAAGTGGGTGACCGTCAGCAGACATTGGAAAATATGGGTATTGCCTCTCTCACAGCTTCAATGCTGGGAGAAGCCACTGAATTTTCAACAAATGAAGAGTTATCCAACCGCCTTGCCAAACTTGGTTCCAGCATCAGCGTAGGCTCAGATAAGCGCTATACCAGTATCACGGTTCACGCGCTGACTGAAAACTTAGATGAAACGCTGGCAATTGTGAAAGAGCGCCTGCTTCACCCTAAATTTGACGAAGCAGATTTCAAACGCCTCAAAGAGCAAACCCTGCAAGGCATTGAGCAACGCAAAACACAACCTTCCGCCATTGCAAGTGGTGTTTTCTCACTGCTCACATTCGGTCATGACAACCCATCCGCACATCCAGAAATTGGCACGACGCAGACCGTCAACAATATCACGCTTGAAGATGTGAAAAAATTCTATGCTGACCACTATACAGCAGGTTCAGCTTCCATCATTGCGGTCAGCAATTTGGAAGAACAAGTCTTAGAGAACAAACTCTCAATCTTTAGCGAATGGAGCGGTTATCCAAACCCAGCTCCCAAGCTTCACCCCTTCCCAGAGCTGGAAACGGGCACATTATACCTCATAGATAAAGAAGGCGCTGCGCAATCTGAAATTCGCATTGGTAAGCGCGCACTTCCTTATGATGCAACAGGTGAATATTACCGCGCACGCATCATGAACTTCATGCTAGGCGGTGCCTTTAACAGCCGCATAAACCTCAATCTACGTGAAGATAAGGGCTATACTTACGGAGCGCGCTCAGGTTTCTCCGGCAGTGACATTGGCGGCATATTCTCAGCGCGAGCCGGTGTGCGGACTGATGCGACGGCAGATTCAATTGTGCAATTTGTCAATGAAATCAAAAACTACGCAGAAAACGGCATCAAAGAAGAAGAACTCGCTTTCACAAAGTCCGCTATCGGGCAAAGCGACGCGCTGGAATATGAAACACCATTTGATAAGCTAAGCTTCCTCTCGGAAGTGGAAACCTATGGCCTGCCTGATGGCTTTACAGAAACTCAAAGCCAAATTTTAGAAAATATCACGAAAGAAGAAATTGATGCGCTTGCCAAGAAGCACCTTCAAATCGATGATATGATTATGGTGATTATGGGCGACAAAGCTGTCATCGAAGATGACCTCAAAGCCCTAGGCTACCCAATAGTGGAATTGGACACGGACGGCTTGCCCGTGCCACCGCCACAACGCCCAAAACTAGACTAAGCTTTAAATAGCAACGTCAAGAAAAAAGGCGGCTCCAAAACGGGGCCGCCTTTTTTAATCACATCTCATTCTAGAAGCGCTTAAATGTCTTCAGGTAGAATGGTCATGTTCAATTGATACGCCACTTCGCCTTCATCTTCATCCTTGTAGATAAGCGCGATAAACTCGTCACCCAAATAAGCTTCCACAGAATCAGGTGTTTTAGGACGTGCTTTCAAATTGATGTCCGGGTTCAGCGTCTTCTTAAGATACGCTTCGACTTTCTTGGATTCTTCCGGACTCATGTCCTTCTCCCTTTGAATAAAACTAACCGCCTTCTTTACAAGACGAAAAAACAAGGCCGCACCCTAATGCGGCCCGCTCTGGATATCTAGATCAATGCACCATGAATTACGGTGATTATCTGACTAATCTTGCATCTTGCTCGGTGAAATCAGGTGATCCATGGCCTTCGCAGGCTCTTCACAATCAATACACGCAATAACTTTTGCAGGCACACCCGCGACAGTGCAACCACACTTCACATCCTCAAGCACAACAGATGACGCACCAATGCGCGCATAATCACCTATTTTAATATTGCCGAGAATTTTTGCATCCGCACCAATCAAAACGCCCTTGCCCACTTTGGGGTGGCGATCGGTGAACTCTTTGCCCGTACCACCAAGATTAACACCGTGCATGAAGGAACAATCATCCCCCACAACCGCAGTTTCACCAATCACGACACCCGTGGCATGGTCCATCATAATCCCGCAGCCCATTTTCGCGGCTGGGTGAATATCAACCCCATAAAGTTCACTTGTTCGAGATTGCATGAAGAAAGCCAGCACATCGCGATCTTGATGCCATAACCAATGTGCCACACGATATGTCTGCAACCCCAAAAAGCCTTTAAAAAACAAGAAAGGTTGCAACAAAGTCCGACAGGCTGGATCACGGTCACTCACCGCCTGCAAATCCCGCTCAACGCACTTGATTATATTCTTATCTTCAAGGAAAGCCTGCTTGCAGACTTCTCTAATTTGCAGCGCGTTCATATCTGGACCGCCCGCTTTTTGCGCTAATTGATAGCACAAGGCTTGGGTAAGACTGTCATGACTAAGAACAGCTGCATTGAAAAAGCCAGCAAGGGCGGGTTCGCGGCGGGCAGCTTCAGCAGCCTCAAGGCGCAATCTTTGCCACACAGGCGCTGCTGCACCTGTACCTGCTGCTTTCGCGGTCTTCACCTCAGACTCGGACATGTCATTTCCCTCTTCGTGATGACGCGCCTAACACGCCAGTCTATTCTTCTAAACCTGTTTGACCCTAGATTTGCCCTGCTGCAAATGCATCAGCGATATTCTCAGGAAGCTGGCCTGTACGCCATAGATGATCAGCCTTGAGCAAAATCGCAAGGGAGAGTGCGTCAGTTATTTGCCCTTTCACGACCATTTGAACAGCTTGTCCCACTGGTAATCGCCATATTTGCAATGCTTCCACATCATCTGCAGCATGTGCATGGCATGGTGAAAGCCCTGTTGCTATATACCCAAAAGCACGTTCATCCGTCACAGAATTGGATAAATGCATATTCGTAAATAGCGTCATCCATTCACGCGCCTGCATGTGTATTTCTTCAGATAATTCACGTTTAGCCGTCAATATTGGGTCTTCATTCATCGGGCCGCCGCCTTCCGGCACTTCCCACGAATACTGCCCCAACGCAAAGCGATGCTGCCCCACAAGATATGTGCTCCCATCTGCTTCAAGCGCCAACATGCCAACCGCCAGATTCTTGAACGACACCAATCCATATGTCGCATCCACACCCGTTGGCGCGACAGCTTTATATTCCCCCATACGAATCCACGCATTTTCATACTTCGTTTGAGAGGATTTTATCTTCCAGCCACTTAAAGCATAATGAGGCGGCTTAGACTGTTTATCTTTAGATGACGCCATTCTTGCCCCTCATACCCTCTGGAAACAATTTTCTAATTCACACTTAGGTCGATGACATATGCAATCGAACGCACTAAGTCTTCTTTAAATGTAGGAAAACTGAAATTTTGAGGAAAACCATGTCGAAGACGCCCCAATTCCCACCTCTCCCCGCGCTCAACGATGTGCTGGCCGCCACCAACCCCAGTTCCGAAGCACTTTCCTTCCTCGCAAACCGCAGATCCACGCCAATCAAATGCCTGACAGCCCCCGGCCCGGATGAAGCGACACTTGAATCCATTCTACAAATCGCCTCCCGCGTGCCCGACCACCGCAAGCTTGAACCATGGCGCTTTATTGTCATCCAAGGTGATGCGCGCAAAAGCACGGGTGAAACGCTCGCAAAGATCAAACACAAAAAATGCCCAAACCTTTCCGTCTCAGAGTTGGACGAAGAAAAATCCCGTTTCACGCGCACACCTGTATGCATCGCAGTGGTCTCTAGCCCAGACCCTTCACACAAAACGCCCGTTTGGGAACAAGAATTATCCGCCGGCGCACTCTGCATGAACTTACTGCTAACCGCCAATGCTGCAGGTTGGGCCGGAGCATGGCTCACTGAATGGTATGCCTTTGATGCGGATTTCCATGCCGAAATGGGTTTGAGCGACACCGAAAAGTTCGCTGGCTTCATATATTTGGGTACTGCGATGCAAAATCCACCCGAACGTCCGCGTCCAAACATCAGCACAAAGATTAAATACCAGAAATAGTTCTTAACAAAACTCCGGGGGATCAAAGAGGGTGATTAGAATGATTCACCCCAAATGATCAGCCAACCTATCCAAGTGCGGATAAAATACGAGCAAATCGCGCAAAATGACGCCTTATTACTAAGCAATGCCCATTTATTTCGTCGGCAAAACGTTAGAAACAATGGCGCAATTGTAATGATCTTGGTTCTTTCAATTAACGACGCTCTAGCGTAGTTACCCCATCCGCAACGCAGGGTCAGCTTAACTCTGTGTTGCTTTTTGAAGGAACTCTCTGATCATTTTGGTCAGAGATCGCATATCTGAAGGGATAGTTCGATCATGCGCACTCTTTTCTCTGCAAGTGTTTTTGCTCTTGCTGCAATCGCCACTACAGCTACAGCCCAAGCTGAAGTAGAACTTTCTGGAAACGTTGCTTTGACAACAGACTACCACTGGCGTGGTGTGTCTCAGTCAAACCAAGACCTTGCCGTTCAAGGTGGTTTTGACCTTGCAACTGATGCAGGTTTCTACGCAGGTACATGGGCATCTTCTGTAGACTTCCTAGATTCAACTGACACAAACCTAGAAGTAGACTTCTACGCTGGTTACGGCGGCGAGTTTGGTGAAGGTTTTGGTTTTGACGTAGGAGCAATCTACTACGCATACCCAGACAGTGACGATGGTGACCTAGATTTCTATGAAATCTACGCTGGTCTTTCAAAGTCATTCAGCTCAGTTGATCTATCTGGTATGCTTTCATACGACCCAGATAATGAAACACTTTACGCAAACGCTGATGCTGGAATGGCATTCTCAGACTTCTTCTCTGCAAGCGTTGGTTTGGGTCAATACCTTGACGGTTTCGACGAGTACACAAACTACAACATTGGTGGAACATACTCAGCAGGCGGTTTCGACCTAGACCTTCGCTGGTATGACAATGATGCAGATGGTGCTGACGACAACGTCGTATTCTCAATCGCTAAATCTCTCTAAGAATTAGCAATTGATTTGAAGGCAAAGTGTCCTTCGGGGAATTAAAGAAAGGCGTTGCTATTTTGGCAGCGCCTTTTTTGTGTTTACATTTGTTGTATCGCGCAAGTCACTTTGCACATATCTGCTAAATATTCCGGTTAAATCACCTAAGATAGCACATTAAATTAGATATATTTCCCACACAATCGCATAATTGCGAAATAACAAGTTGGAATACAAGCGCTTTTTGGTATATATTCCGCAAAAATATAAATATCGGAGAAAAATATGATCATCGGGGTCCCGAAGGAAATCAAAGCCGAAGAGCATCGTGTAGGCCTGACACCCGAGAGTGTGTCAGAGCTGACTCGCGCAGGCCACAAGGTTATCGTTGAAACCAATGCCGGAACAGGTATTGAAGCTAGCGACGCACATTACGAAGCTGCTGGTGCAAGCATTGTTGCAACTGCAGACGCCGTCTTCGAGCAGGCTGAACTGATCGTCAAAGTAAAAGAGCCACAAGCTGTTGAGTGTGCCCGTCTAAAGCCACACCACACCCTCTTTACATATCTTCACCTTGCAGCGGATAAACCCCAAGCTGAAGCCCTAATGAAATCCGGTGCAACATGTATCGCTTATGAAACAGTGACAGACCGCAATGGTCGCCTCCCGCTTCTTATGCCTATGAGCCAAGTTGCAGGACGCATGGCCACTCAAGCTGCGGCATGGGCACTCCAACGCACAATCCGTGGACGCGGCCTTCTCATGGGCGGTGTACCGGGTGTAGCGCCTGCTAAAGTCGTCATTCTTGGCGGCGGTGTATCAGGTACACACGCAGCTGAAATGGCTATTGGTATGCGCGCAGACGTAACCGTATTTGACCGCCACATGCCACGCCTTGCTGAACTAGATGTTCAATTCGCTGGCGCATTGAAAACAGCTTACTCAACGCCTGCGTCTGTTGAAAAAGCCGTTGCTGAAGCTGATGTCGTCATTGGTGCTGTGCTTATTCCGGGTGCCTCTGCACCAAAGCTCATTACGCGCGACATGCTTAAAACAATGAAGCCTGGTGCCGTATTGGTTGATATCGCGATTGACCAAGGTGGATGTTTTGAGACATCACGTCCAACAACACACTCTGACCCGATATTCGAAGTTGATGGCATTTTGCACTATTGTGTCGCCAACATGCCGGGCGCAGTGCCGCGCACATCCACATATGCACTCAACAATATGACATTGCCATTCACATTGGCCATCGCTGCAAAAGGCGCGAAAAAAGCGCTAAACGATGATGCTCACCTTGCTGAAGGACTTAACGTTGCTGATGGCTTCATCACATATGAAACTGTCGCATCTGATCTTGGACTATCCTATAAAAAGCCTGAATGGCTAAACTAGACTAACCTCCTCCCCGAAGCGTCGAATTTGCCAAATAAACGTTCGATGTTTTACAATGAAAAAGGCGGCCAACCTTCGGGTTAGCCGCCTTTTTTACATGCCTAATCGCATAATATCCCTACGCTTTAGACGCTCTCATTTTGCCCATCATCGTAATGCAGAAAAGCAAAATCAGGCTTGCGCCAAATAAAGGCAATATCGCCCCTAAAATGACAATTGCGCCCCCCGCAACCCAGCCAACTTTAAAATGTTCGGGAGGCTTGGGAATACTCCAGCTCCCCTTTTGTTTACGCATGATATATGAAGTTAGCGCCGCAATAATGCTGACGATCAAACTTAGCGCAACACACAGCAAAATGATCCAATTCCACAAACCATATTGCCCCTCATGCAAACGCATAAAGAATAACCGCCCCGCCATCATCGGACCGACATCTTTCCACGCATAATCTAAAATTTTAGATCCTGAATACAAATCAAAGTGACGCACACTCTGATCATGCAAATACAAGGATTTATTGGCGACACTAAAAACGCCATTCTCATTGGCAGGAAAGCGTACAGTAATATCACCCTTCAAGTTTTGTTGCCGCGCCACCTGCACCATATCATCAATACTCAATCCATCTTCTCGCGTATTGATCGACTGCAAACCGTTAGATTGAACCCAATATTGAGGAAAGCCTGTCCCTGTTGCATTTTGCAATCGCTGAAACTGTTTTCCAAACACATCCGTCCAAGGCAAACCGCCCGCAAGAATAATCAGCAAAAAAGTCGACAGCCAAAACGCAGTCACGGAATGCAAGTCACGGAAGAAAATCCGCTTACCTTGCTTTAATCGGATCGTAAAAAATCCACGCAACGACCATCCACGTGCAGGCCACCACACATAAAGCCCAGTCAAAATCAAAACCAGAAACCAACTCGCCACAAGCTCGACAACATAAGTGCCCGGCTTGGACAAAAACAGCTCACCATGCATTTCGCGCACGCCAGACATAAACGTACCTTCATTGCGTAAAGTGCCTGTCACATCTCCTGTATAGGGGTTCACATACACCATAGACGCACCAGCCCACATGCCCGACTGGAACATGGTCGCATCATCCGCCCCGCGCGGCAGGGTCACGCTATTAACAGGTGCAGAGGAGGCAGCCTGCGCCGCTGCAAATTGTGCCTCATAGCTAAGTGGCTCACCGTCAGGCTTTACCTTATAAATATCCTCATAAATGGAGGCTTCATACATGGGCTTAAACAGATAAATTGTGCCTGTTATCGCCAAAATAAGCATGAAAGGCAGCGTAATTAATCCCGCGATTATGTGCCATTTCCATAGCCATTGATTCAAAAATGTTTGTTTTTTCATGGGGTTCCCCATTCGCCCCATCTAACCCATGCTCACGCACACGCCATTTTGATTGGAGCTATATCCAATAGACAATGCAAGCCGTCATGCCTGCATGATGCATTTAAATGATTAGATATAGTTTGGCGGGGCACGTCCGCCTAAGGGTGGGCCTTGTGGGAGATACACAAAAGCAGGCTCATAAATATTTGATTTTTCTATATAAATACCAAAACATAGCGCGTCTTGAATTCTCAATTGAGTAAAAATAAAAGCATGTGAAATCGCACAAAACGCACATTTTTCACCATGAACGTCGTCTGGAGATTGCTCTTTTAGACCAAGCGCTATCAGCAATTTTTCATTTGCGGCAAACATGGCAGAGTTAACCTGCCCAGACGGATTACAAATCAATAGTCGCTTATCGTCATTTGCCGCAAACGCAGCCGCACTACCACTCATCCACAAGGTCTGGATCAGAAATACAAATGCCAAGCAAAGCTGGCCGATTATGCGGCTTTTCGTTTTCACAAAACCGACCTACTCAGCGCTAGATGTTTGGTCAAGCAAAAGCATAAGCCCGCGTCAAAAGGCGCTCAACTACCCTAATTCTTTATTCCCCAAAACTGCCAGAAAATCCGGGAAAAACAACAGCACTTTCAGCACCATTTTTCGCAACAGAAGCCACACCAAATAGATAGTTATCAATCACAACGCCCTTCAGCGTATAGCTATCTACATTCCCAACAAAGCGCGACCATTGCCATTGGGATTGATCTGTTAAACGCCAATATATTTTATATCCCGCAAGGTTTTCAGCATCAGCTTTAGTCCATGATAGCGTCGTATTCGGCTGCACAGCCCCTTCTATTGATACATTCGTTGGAAATGGCGGCGCTGCGGCGAGGTTTGCCAACGCAGCAATATTCAAACTTGTCAGTTTGGCTGCATAATCAAAATTCACCCCCTCCACGACATCACCATAGGCAATGCCATCTTCCACCCGTAAATCTTGGTGCTGGCGATTATAATTCTCATGCGTTTCCATAATTCGAACGCCCGGAATCCTGTGATCATTGAAGGGGCGGTGATGCCCACCACGCGCAAACCTATCGAGACGATAAATCATCATCACATCAAGGTTTGGAATAAACATATCCGCCATCTTATCGACGTAGCGCGCTAAATTACGAGACGCCGAATCGACCTCTCCCCCTCGAAAACGACGCGAATTAGCTTCCTCAGCCGTTTCATCAACCAAAGTACCTTCAGAAAAAACGCGAGCTGTTGAATTATCAATCACACCATCAACACCCTCAATATTGCCGATCATGTCATTGTTCAAAATAGCTTTCACTCTCCAGCCATTTTCAATTGCGTATTCCGCAAGTATTTTGCCGCCAAACAATCCCTGCTCTTCACCCGATAACCCAGCATACACAACTGTACCTGCAAATTCATGCCGACACATCACACGCGCAGCTTCCAAGGTTCCAGCCATACCCGAAGCATTGTCGTTTGCGCCGGGGCTATCATCAGTAAAATTCATCACATCTGAAATGCGGCTATCAATATCTCCAGACATAATCACAACACGATCAGGATCAAGCGACCCGCGTTGAATCGCGATCACGTTCACAATTTCTGTATCTTCCGGGATGCGAAAATCTGGACGAACAATGTCTGAAACAGTCACCACTTCAAGCTCTTGCTCACATCCTTTAGAGATGCGCTTAAACTCATCTTCTATCCAACGGCGCGCTGCCCCAATACCGCGTGTGTCACTCTTTGTATCTGACAATGTATGGCGCGTACCAAAGCCCGCCAACTTACGGATATCATGCTCAATGCGCGCAGCGGAGGTCGCAGCAACCATCTCGTGCGTAACCGAATATTCGCTCGCCGGCGCGTGCATCTCTTGAGAAACTGCCCCTGCACGATCCGCCTCAGCAGATGCCGAAAGTGGTAGTAAAACCCCAGCCAATAAAACGGACATAAAACGCATAGCAACCTCCCAATAATTTCAAAGGAAAGCTTGCAGAGATTTACCCTATAATAAAGCCCAGATCACAAATTATTGCTTTGATATGCCCAATTGACCAATTTTATTTCATCCCAATACACCATCAAAAAACCGAGCCTGAAACCAGATAATGGAAGGATAGGCTGCCAACCACGCCCAGAAGAAACGGTTCAGCCCAAATAGCAAAGCATTCGCAAGATGAAAAAGTGCAGCAATGGCCAACCCAATATAAAGGCTCACATGGGAGACTAAGCTAAGCGGGAAGAAAATCTCAAACAACATCACCGCCCAAGACATCACCCACAACAATTTTGGATGATTTACCCAGCCTCGCGTTCTTTCACTTACGGGATAAGTTGAAAACAAAAACACATCACGTAAAGCAGTTCCCTGCCGCCATTCCCGATTTACAATTTTTACCCAACCAGACACAAAATACGACAGGACCAATTGCAACGCCAAATACCCAAACGCGTATTCTTTTAATTCTTGATTCGGCAGAAAATGTGCCAACGTCAAACAGCATAAAGTTAGCAAACCTATTCGGTCACTTCCGCCATTATATGGCCCCTGAAACCTATGAAGAATGCACAAAGCAAGCACGACAAGAGCAAGGCATATCCATTGGGTATAGAACCCGCCCAGCAGCAATAGAGCAAGCACTAAGCGCAGCCCTAGCAGAAGGCGTTCAGCCGCTGGGCGGCGCATATGCTCTAGGCCCTGCTGCACGAATGTAAGGGCGAGCAATATTTCAGTTAAACGTAACGCACTCTCTAAGGGCATGTGCCAACTTGCCCAGCAATCTGACGAACCTCAGAGACATAGGCCACCCGCCGCTCAATCACATCCGCTTCACGGCTTATAACCATTAGCCGAAATTGCAAAAACTTTGGCAAATTCAATCTACTATCAACGCGTACGATCTCATTTTCAATGCACTCAAAAATGACATTTTCGCTATGCGTAGTCGGCATTTCCATCAAACGTTCCGCGCACGTCACAAGGAATAAATCCTCGTTTCGCACAGGATTCCAAAACATATTCAAGAAGGTATTTAAAAATGAAATACTCTTCTGCTTTGGCCGAAATTCTTCCCATTTTTCAATGTGTTGAGCATTATCATATGCCCAAAACTCAATCCGGGGCGACGGCGCAATCACATCAAAAAAACGCCATGACGGTATGAGAGCTGGAAGAAGTAATTTGAAAACCTGAATCATGATCCTCACGCTGTCATAAAAAAGCGCAATTGCCACCCTCAACCAACAGGAATTAAACTCAAGAAAAACAATAAAATGGTGCGACGGCCGGAATCCAACTTACCGATTAAAAGCTTGATTTATTTGATTATTTATCAAATGAAAATTTCACATACCAACAAATATACCAACAAAAAATTATTCCTACCGCCACTTCAGCAGTGTTTCCGCTTGGCTCAACACAGTAGAAACGGCAACTGGCGCTAAGTCTGGTGGATACCCGAATTTCTTTAGTATCCGACGAACCAACACCCTTAGTTTTGCCCTTGCACTTTCCTTTAAGTGCCAATCAACTGTTACATTCTTTTGCAATTGCTGCACAAGTACATTGGCAATTTTGCGAAGCTCTTCATTTCCTAAAACTTCAACAGCGCTTTGATTTTGAGCCAACGCATCATAAAAAGCTAACTCTTCCTCGCTGAGCCCCATATCACTTCCACGATCAACAGAGGCTTTAAGTTCTTTAGCCATATCAATCAGCTCTTGGATCATTTCAAGACTTGTGATTGCATTTGCGTGGTAACGAGCTACAGCTTCCTCAAGCCTTGCAGAAAAGGCTTTGGCCTCTACAACATTTCTCGATTGCCTGGCTTTAATTTCCCCCGCCAAAAGCTTTTTCAGCGCCTCTAAAGCAAGGTTTTTGTGTTCCATTTCTTTGATCTCAGAAAGAAACTCTTCTGATAACACAGAAATTTCTGGCATTTTCATACCAGCAGCTGCCAATACATCAATGATACTAGCATCCGAGATAGCCGCCGAGATCAATTGCCCTACCGCGAACTCTTTCTCTCGCTTACTTAATCCTGTTTTAGGGGATGATTTAACAAGTGCCGCCTTCACGGCTTGAAAGAAACCAACTTCATCTTTAACTTCTTTTGCATAATCACTCGCCGATGCTAATGCAAAGGCTTTAGATAAATTGGCAATGAGATCAGCATAGAAATTAAGTTCTTTCTTCTTTTCTTTCTCATCTTGAACACCATCTGCACCAAGTTTAAGTTTCGCCAACACCCACTCAATCGCGCCAGCTAACGTTCGAAGGCGCTCACTAGGTGGACCATCAAGCCCGTTGGAATAGTCAAAACCATCAAAGAAATTCTGGCAGCGTTCCACCAATTCTTGCAGAGCGGCCACCGCCTCTTCTTCATTGATCCCAGTCTGATCTCGATCGGTTGCAGTGTAATTCTGTAGTGCTTTTTCGAGGTTTGGCCATAGGCCAATATAGTCAACAACCAGACCACCAGGCTTGTCTTTGAACACGCGGTTTACCCGCGCTATGGCCTGCATAAGACCATGACCGCGCATAGGCTTATCAATATACATTGTATGCATACTTGGCGCGTCGAAGCCTGTGAGCCACATGTCGCGAACAATCACCAACTTTAATGAATCATTAGTATCGCGTGCGCGTTTGGCCAGATCATCTCTTCGTTTTTTGTTTCCGATATGTTGCTGCCATTCTAACGGATCAGAAGCAGACCCTGTCATGACAATTTTAACAACGCCTTCCAAATCATTGTCTGAATGCCATTCTGGACGAAGCGCAATAATTCTGTTGTACAGGTCAACACAGATTGCACGACTCATGCACACAATCATGCCTTTACCGTCCATTGCTTCTTGGCGTGCCTCAAAGTGTTTGACGATATCTTCCGCGACCTTTTCAAGGCGAGGCGGCGCCCCCACAAGGCGTTCAACACTTGACCAGCTAGACTTTGCTTTCTCTTGTTCAGCTATGGTTTCATCATCAAACAATGCATCAACGGCGGCGTCGATTTCAGGCAGTTTTTCTTTCTCTAACTCAACGCGAGCCAACCTGCTCTCATAATAGATTGGAACGGTCGCCTTATCTTCTACAGCTCGGCTAATGTCATACACATCTACATACTCACCAAAAACAGCAGGCGTATTGACATCAGCGGCCTCAATCGGCGTTCCAGTGAACCCTGCAAACGATGCATTCGGTAGAGCCTGGCGCAAATAATGAGCATAGCCATATTTGCGGATACCTGTTGACCTATCGAGCTTGGCGTCAAAGCCGTATTGGCTACGGTGCGCTTCATCAGCAATAACGATGATGTTTCGTCGGTCTGAAAGCATAGGAAAATTTTCTTCGCCCGGCTTTGGCGAAAACTTCTGCAGCGTTGAGAAAATCACGCCCCCAGATTGGCGATCCAATTTATCTCGTAAATCTTCACGATCTTCTATCTGTTCTGGTGTTTGACGAATTAAGTCTTTACAGAGAGAAAAAGTACCAAAGAGCTGATCATCTAAATCATTGCGGTCTGTGACTACCAAAATTGTTGGATTTTCAAGCTCTTTGGCACGCACCAATAGCCCAGCAAAAAACGCCATCAGGAAGCTCTTGCCCGATCCCTGCGTATGCCAGATAACCCCAACCTTTCGATCACCCTCTTCTTTGATGGCATTGATCGCACTTGCAAGCGCTTTGCGGGCACCATGCAATTGGTGATAACCCGCAATGATCTTAAAGGGGCCGTCGCCTTTATCTCCAAATACTGTGAAGTTTTTGATGAGCTGCAATATCACGTCAGGCTGAAACAAACCCCGAAGCAGAGTATCCATCTCCATCGGACCTTCGGGCGTAAAATCATCTTTTGCGCCAGTTACAGTCCTCCACGGCATAAACCTATCTTCTTCTGCCGTTAGAGAGCCAACACGCGCGAACAAGCCGTCCGATGTGACTAATACCGCATTAGTGCGAAACAAGGATGGAATTTGTTTCTTATAGGTTTGAAGCTGATTGAAAGCATCATCAATCGTGGCATTTTCAGCGGCTGCATTTTTAAGTTCTAATACAGCAACAGGCAGCCCGTTTATAAAAGCAACAACATCAGGGCGGCGGTTCTGTCCGCTTTCAACCACAGTAAATTGGTTTGTCACCATAAAGTCGTTATTGCTGGCATCATCAAAATCCACCAGCCACACTTTGTCGCCCTTTATTGAGCCATCAGGGCGGCGGTATTCTACATCAATTCCATTGACCATAAGCGCATGAATGCGGCGGTTTTCTTCAACCAGAGACGGTGTTTCAGAAATTTGAACCTGCTTTAAAGCGGACGTTAAAATCTCATCAGGAATGTTAGGGTTCAGACGTTGAGCTGCACTTTTAAGTAAATCATCCAGCACAACATCGCCATAAGACGCGCGAAGCGGATTTGTGCCATCTGGCGAAACAGAAAGAGGGTCTTCATAGCGCCAGCCAAGCTCTTTTAAAATATCGACTGTCGCATCCTCAACCAGGGCTTCGGAAAAGCCAGTATAGTGTCGCGGCTGGTGTTTTGGATATCGCATGTCATTCATCTTTGAGCCCCCCCCCCACGGGACACATCAATCGTGACCTTCCCAATAATTCCTCGCTCCAAGTAAGTATCACTTTCTGACTTATCTTGGGAGGAATAGCTAAGCAAAAATTGCTCATATTCTTGAGGACTGATTTGGCTTAGCCCCTCGCCCTCTATTCGTTTTTTAGAATTCAAGTCTTCAAATGTTGGAAAATTCGCAACGCCCTTTGGCTGGGCTTTAGTCTCCGTAGGCTCAAACCCCCACCATTCACCTGCGTAGAAAACTGTACCGCCATCCCAAACCATTGTTCCCGGCAGTTTTAGAGGGATGTAAACACGCCTTTTTGCAAGATAGTGCCAAGGGATACACTTTTTCTCTATCGCAGAAAGCTTAGTTGGCATTATTTTCTTTACATCGCGGGCTGAAGCTAAAAGACATCCCACCTCCATTGTCTCGCCGTCCTCAAATGACTTTTTTTTCCAGTAATCACGCTGCTTTTCGGATGAATACAAACAATACACAGGCTTTAAATTATATTTTTTTGCGTCCGCAATGAGTAAATCTATTTGCTCTTTCCCTGTGGATTTGACCTTATGTTTGATTTTCAATTTATTATCTTTTTGTAGGCGTTTAGCCTGAACACGCATTCTGAAAACATAGTGACTACCTATTATATGCCATTCCCAATCCGCTCCATTTATAGCTTCGTCTTTTTTTGAGAACGTCTCCAATTTGATGAGGTCAGGATGACGTCGACGCAATTCAAGTAAATTAGTTTCGGTTATCGTTTCTTCGCCGTAACTAACATGCACATTCTTTTCTTGCGAAAACCCCAAATTTTGAGACGTTGCATGAGCAAGTTCCACTAAAGTTAAAACCAAACTCGGACTCTGCATCATCGAACCGCCTCCACATCTTTCAAACGGATTTCGCCGGACATGAGTTTGGGCAAGAGGAGGTCGCGCATCTCTGCTAGGGTTTGGTTTTCTTGTTGGTTTGCATCAACTTTTGATCTGAGTGCGCCAACCACTGTGCCAAAAGCTTCTTGTACTTCGCGACCGGAGATTACTGCATGAATTTCACCGATTGCTGAAGGTTTCAGTTCGGTTTGTCCCGTAGAGCCATGCCCCATGTCCGCAATTTGCCCTTGGAGCGTTTCGAGCAAAAGTGCGACAATTGCAGGCTCAATGATATCTGGGTCGGGACGAACAATGGAGATGTGTGTGTCTGCCATTGCCCTATCTGGCAACGTCCTAACAGTTGCCACCCTGCCAAGGGTGCCGACACCCGTTGAGTTCACAAGGACATCACCAACCTGAAGTTCCTTCAGCTTCGGGTCACGAAGGGATAGGTCATTCCTTCGCGCAAGGTTGTAGTTTATGGTATTGTTCCGAATGCACTTTTGGTTCACGACCAAACAACCAGTCTCCGCATATTTCGGCGCAGCTCCTCGCTTGAGCAATAGAGTTAGCTCGGATACGGACTGTTCGTTCCACCCCTCTGGTAAGCCATCGTCGCCTAGTTTGGCGGGGAATAGCGGTGCGAGGGTGGCGGCTTTTTCGGGGGGGAAAGCGTGGCCCATGATGGCGGCGGGGTCAGTTGCGCCTTCTATTTGGCGGCGGGTGGGGCCGAAATCGACGAACCAATCGCGAAACAGCGCCCGCGCCATCTCTTCCAACGTCTCATTCATCCGCCGGTTCAGCTCGATTTTGTCATCGAGGGAGCCCAGCATTTCCGCGATGCGACTTTGATCAGCAGGTGGTACCACGGGGACCACCAACTCTTGTAGGTCTTTGCCAGTAATTCCAGCTACAGCAACTTGGCGAAGTATCGAGCCAAGCGCTGCTTTCCCTTGGGGAGAATTGAAAAAGTAGTAGTAGAACAGCGGTGAGTGGTTTTCTTGGTCCAATCGAGCGCGAATAATTGAGCTTTCAAATGTAGTCGGCTCGTTTACTTCTAGAACAATTGAGCATTTGCCAGCGCCTTCAGCCGTTAGTGAACGACGAGCAAATATTAGGTCTCCGTTTTGCAGGCTAGCTTTTGTGAGTTCCTTATCCGACATTTCCAGACGGCGCATAGGGACATCGCGCATTCGAGGATGAGCGAACAACTCACCCATATTGACGATCTTTGCGCCCTGACCATGAAACTGCTTCGGTTTGTAGATGCCGTTTCGGAGGGGGACGTCTAGCGTGTCGCCAAATCGTATTTGACCTTCGCTCATTCCACCATTCCCAGCATCACTTTTATTTTTTCGTCGAGATCGTTGGCGTTCGAAACTAGATTTCCGTAACTCTCTCTGAGCGTTGAAAACTTCTCCTCAAACGGTACGCCATCATCTTCAACATCTGCCGCCCCGACATACCGCCCCGGCGTCAGCACGTGGTCGAATTTGCGGATGGTCTCCAGCCCTTCAGATTTACAAAAACCTGCCTCGTCGGCATAGGCCTCCCAGCCCTTGGTTTCCAAAGTGTCAGGCTTGGCGCGCCAGCGACGGTAGGTGCCTGCGATTTTTTCGATATCAGCCGCTGAGAATTCCCGCCTGACGCGGTCGACCATATGGCCATATTTGCGGGCATCAATGAACAGGACTTCGCCTTGTCTATCACGGTGTCCATTGGCTGATTTATCGCGGCTCAAAATCCACAGACAAACAGGAATTTGCGTTGAATAAAATAACTGCCCCGGCAAGGCGACCATGCAATCAACGCGGTCTTGCTCAATCAATTGTTTTCTGATCTCGCCCTCACCGCTGGTTTGCGATGACATTGACCCATTGGCCAAAACCACCCCTGCATGACCGCGCGGCGCAAGGTGGTGTATAATATGCTGTATCCAGGCAAAGTTGGCATTGCCTTTTGGCGGCACACCATATTGCCAGCGATTGTCTTCTGTCAGGCGCTCCCCGCCCCAGTCTGAAATATTAAAGGGCGGGTTGGCGAGGATGTAATCAGCTTTTAAACTGGGGTGTACATCTTTATGAAAACTCCCCGCACTGTCCCAGCCTATATCGGCATCAATGCCATGCACGGCAAGATTCATCTTCGCTAGACGCCATGTAGTGTGGTTTATCTCCTGGCCATAAACAGACAAGTTGAGCGGGTTGCCACCATGATCTTCAATGAACTTTTCAGACTGAATAAACATGCCGCCCGATCCACAACAAGGGTCATAGACACGGCCTTGGTAAGGCTCCAACATTTCAACAAGTGTGCGCACCACAGAACGCGGCGTGAAGAACTCCCCCCCGCGCTTGCCCTCGGCGCTGGCAAAGCCTGAGATAAAGTATTCATAAACGCGGCCAAGCAAGTCTCTAGCGCGGTCTGTGCTGTCATGCATTTTGATGTTGGAGAACAGGTCCACCAACTCCCCCAGCATGGTTTTATCTAGTGTTGGACGTGCATAGTTTTTCGGCAAAACACCTTTAAGCGTTTTATTGGCGGCCTCGGCTTCGATTGCCTCCATTGCCTCGTCAATAATACTGCCTATTTTTTCCGATTTTGCATTTGCCTGAATATAGCTCCAACGCGCTAATTCTGGCACCCAGAACACATTTTCAGCGAGATATTCTTCAGGTTCTTCGGCGTCTGCATATTCATCTTCCAACAGTTGATCATGCAAGGCCTGAAAAGCTTCGGATATGTATTTTAGAAAAATAAGACCTAGCGCAACATGTTTATATTCGGATGGCTCTAACGAACCACGCATTTTATCTGCGGCTTTGAACAGGTCTGCAGCGAAATCTAAATCAGATTGCCGAGTATCTTGGCTCATAAAAAGTATTCCCCCTGCGTGAACGTTTTAAGTAGGTATCGCGTCCACGAATCATTTCCCTCTAATCTCTATGCTGAATTTATCATCGATAACAAGTTCACTTTTTTCAATTCGAACTCACGAACCGCCCCATCAGCGCCATTTCCATTCGCTCTTCCGCTTCATAATAGACCCGCTCATAGCGTTGATAGGTTTTCCAGTGCATGCCTTTAGGTTTGTCGGGAAACGGATATGCAAAGCCTGCCTCACCGCCCAATTTGTCCTTTAAGGTTTCGGCGATTGGAAGGCCGGGGACGCGAATGAATTCATATTGGCTTGGATAGGTTAGCTCATAGCATTGTCTGCATCGAAAGAGTTTAGCGCCATACAGCACACGACACCGCCGCTGGCATGACTTGCATATGATCCACCACCGCAATCCACCAAAGTGTTGAGGGGTAAAAGCTAGATCAAAGCGCTCATCTATGGATTGCTTATTGTCGCCTGAACCAGACACATAAGTCAGCCGCATAGATTGAGGCGACAAATGATAATTGATGCTAGCAATTTTGTGTCCGCCTCGTGACCATGTCATAGCGCCAGACCGATACCGCGCAAACCACTCTCTTTTGAAGGTGGATAGATCAAGCTTGTGAAACGCATCCGTCTTGTTTGCCCAACGGTTGTTATTCCCAGAACCAAGACCGCCCATGCTTTCAATTCCTTTTTCGCAATCATGTGCAAAGTGGATGAACTAGTCCTGAGATACACTAACTATATATGGGTGTTCGTGAAAATTTCAGATTTAAGTCTCATCAACCTTAAAACCTGTATTTACATAGAATATTTTTGTTTTCGTTATTTGAAAATCTTTTGCACACGCTACAAAATCAGGGCGTGATTAGCTTTTATCTGAGGCGTGCATTTTACGCCAAACCTTCAATGGCAAGTCTGGGTCACCTGCACATGTGACTGTATCAAATCGGGTTAAGGATACTACGCGTTCGCGTGTTCGACTATCCCCAAATGAACGCCCCTTACGCTCAAGCTTCAAATGTCCTTTTTCAATAAGTTCATCTATCGCGTTTTTCACAGAAGCACGGCCAACACCGCAAGCCTCACTTACCCGCCGCTCTCCAACTGGAAAACTATTGTCATTTGCAGGACGATAACTCGCCAACAAAAATGAGATAATTTTGAACGCAACTGGTGATAATCCAATCCATGCGGCATGTTTGCAATGATGATCATACAAACGCACATGTGGTCTATCATGCTGACTGTTTGGGTAAAGTGCTTGGGACATAACCTCATGTCCTCTCTCACTCTAGTTTTGCGAGTCTGTTTCATACAAAGCGCGTATCTCGTCCGCCTTCCAAACGGTGACACGGCTACCTAGTTTGCGAGGCTTTGGAAAACGACCATCTTTGACCCCTGCCCACCAAGTCGATTTAGAGACTGGTATGGGGCCATATGGCGCGATGATTTGCTTTAGGCGTACGTAGCCTGTCTGGGGGAATTCGTAAGTGTCGTACATTGGTCTAACCTCGTTTATTTAAAGACGAGATCATCTTGGAATGTTCGATAAAGCTTGTGTTCGAATTGAAAAAATAAATTTGCAAATCGAATTTGAATAACCGAATTCGAACAACTAGTTGTCATCGCTCAAAGGAGGTCTCACCCTGTCTATCGCTTCTAACAAATGTTGCTTTGAAGTTTCGTATGTAAGAGAAATTCCACACCTCTGAAGGTCATCAACCACTTTTACAAACGCCTTCTGTTTCTTGGCATTGATGTCATAGTGGTATTTACTTATGAACATACCAACTAAGAGTTTGTCTCGTGATTGGAAAACCTTGGTGTTGTCATCCGGGTTAATGTTGTCGTTCGCGACACAGTTATACTGATCAATCGCATCAAGCTTTGCATGTTCTTCGATTTGTTCACCCTGATTTGGAATATCCTTTATTTTGTCTACAATCTGTTGGCTCAAGTTTTCCAACCGTTCGACACCAAACAACTCTGCCGGCTCTCTCTCAATGCCCAACTCATCTAAAAAAATATCGTAATTTAGAACAACCTGCTTATGAAAATTTAGAAAAGCTTCTTTCCAATCAAAAGAAGGATAAAAATAGCTGACGTGAATTTCCAACGCCTCGGGTACTTTTAAATCAAATTTTTTCATCCAATGAATAGCAACATCAGGCTGGCACTTTTCTGGTATCTGCTTACCCAACACCGCTCGCCGTACTGTCTCAGAGATTTCTAAAAATTCTAAACCTATATTTGAAAGAGCAACTTCACCAACTGAAGACTCATTCAAAGACGAAGGGTCTTTTTCCAAAGACAGTGCTGCTATTTCTTCGGGTAGCCAAAACGCCCTCTTGGCCCAACATTCAAAGTTAGCCTCCCTATACCGTGCGGCCCCAGTCAAACTGATTCCAGTTTCTTTCTCTTTCGAGCGCGGTTCGGACATTTCAGACATTGAAGCCTCCCAAGGTTTATAACGCTTGGGTTTATATGAGATCGTCCAAATTGGGCCAAAGCAAGGTGAAAACACTATATATTGTGTTAATAACAATAGTACTTACAAAATGAGATTACCTATGAATAACTTGCTCAATCTCTTGCGCCCACCAATTGCTCATGCGAATGCGCTCATCCCAATATTTTCCGCGATGATAGGCGCGGCGGATTTCATCAGACCCGACATGCGCCAATTCAGCTTCGATTGCATCGGCATCCCATTTGCCGCTTTCATTCAATAAGGTTGAAGCCGTCGCTCTAAAGCCGTGAGATACCATTTCCGTTTTGCCATAGCCCAACCGCCGCAAAGCTTGGTTCATGGTATTTTCGCTTATGGGTTTGGCGCGCCCAATATCTGAACGAAAAGGAAGCTCACAATCGCCAGACCATTCGTGAAGTTCTTTTAGGATATTTATTGCAAGCGGCGGCAATGGCTTTTGATGCGGCCTCCGCATTTTCGTGCGCTCTTTGGGGATTTCCCATATACCTTGTTTCAGATCAAATTCATCCCAACGCGACAATCGCAATTCGCCAGGACGTGGGTATAAAATAGCCATTAGCTTTAAAGCAGCCCGCGTTGCAGGCGATGCGCCTTCATACGACCACACCGCAGCCAAAAGCTCCTTAAAAGCATTCCAATCGGTTACCGCCGCCCTATGCGTCACCTGAACAGCAACCAAAGCCCCCTTTAGAGCAAATGTCGGATCATAATCCGCCCGCCCTGTTGCGATCGCATATCGAAACACCTCTCCAACCAGACCGCGCACGCGATGGGCCGTCTCATAATTGCCTTTGGCTTCGATAACGCGCAAAGCGTCCAGTACTTCGGGAGATTTAATATCCGCAACCGCCCTATGCCCCAATGCATCATCAACCAAACTGAAACACCATCTAATTTTAGTTATCGTAGAATCCGCGCGTCCTTCTTTAATCTTCTTTTCGATAAGCTCATTCGCAAGATTGCTAAACGTGTTTTGGGTTTCAGCGATTGCCTGCTTGCGCTCTTCGTTTTTCTTCGCTTGTGGATCAATTCCATCGGCAAGCAATGTTTTGGCTTCAAAACGCTTTTCACGCGCCTTCGCAAGCGAGACTTCAGGATATTTACCAAACGATAGAAGCTTTTGCTTGCCTTCGAATCGATAAGCCATGCGCCAAAGCTTTGAGCCCTTCGGGTTTACTTCCAGATAAAGCCCACCACCATCAGCTTTCTTTAACTGTTTGTCGGTTGCACGTAACTTTTTGATTTGTAAGTCATTTAGGGGCATTTGTTGGTATATTTTATTTCAAAACGGCGTTGAATTGGGAATATACCAACAATTCTACCAACAAATAGGCTGGATACCAACACCCTTTGCCGGATAGCATCGGACTAACAATTTCTCATTTTAGGGTGTATATTGTTGTTTTTCCTAGTATTTTTAGACCATTTCGGATCAAGAAAAACAATAAAATGGTGCGGACGGCCGGAATCGAACCGGCACGGCCTTTCGGCCAACAGATTTTAAGTCTGGCGCGTCTACCAATTTCGCCACGCCCGCAACAGACGCATTGTTAGCCAGACACAGCAGGCAATTGCAAGCCGTTTATGCCCTTAATTATGCAGAAAATCACATTTTTATGAAATAGATCATATCCAACAAGGGTTTGACGCCCTTATATCAGCTTTCTACCTACTTATTCTGGATAGTAAAATAGCCGTAAAAACTGTGTTGAGCATGAAAATTCACGCGAAGCAGCCATCAATCCATACACATTCACGATATGAAGCGCCTTAAACCTACTCAAAGCATTGCATGTTTTGTTTTTTCGCTTTTGTGTATCACGGCTCGTAACCAAGCCTTATCTCGCATTCAATGCGTTGTGACTTCCGGCTCCCGCCCTTTATCTCTGGCTAATTTCATAAGCTGCTCTACAGCTTCACTCAATCGTGCAGTATCCGTCCCACGCACAACGAGCGCCACACCAGAATCATTATCAGTAAACCAAGGGTAAGAGCCAAAACTCAAATCCGGCATTTGCGCCGCAACCACACCCAATTCTTTTGCGATATCACCTTCGCGCATTCCATCAGCACGTACTGTTCTACCGTACACGACGGCCCCACCTTTAAGCGTCGGCCCAACATTATGTAGCATTGCGCGCATTATGCGGGGCACCCCAGCCATGACATGCACATTTTTGATTACGAATCCGGGGGCGCCAGACACGGGATTTTCAATGAGAGATGCACCATCTGGAATTCGCGCCATCCTCAAGCGTGCATCCGTCACCTCACGATCAGATTGCGCGTACCAATCCTCAAGAACTTTGCGCGCATCATCGCGAACAGATATTCCCACATTAAATGCCTTTGCGACGCATTCAGCAGTTATGTCATCGTGCGTAGGACCTATGCCGCCAGTTGTAAAAACATAATCATATTCGGCACTCAAAGTACGCACAGCCTCAATGATGGTGGCTTCGTCATCAGCTATAATACGCGCCTGCGCTACGCTAATCCCAAGGGGAGCCAAATACTGGGCGATCGTTTGCAAGTTCACATCTTGCGTACGCCCAGACAGAATTTCATCTCCAATCAAAAGAACAGCAGCACTTACTTTTTTGACGGCCTCTTTTTGACTTGTCATATTCAATTCCCATCTGACGCACGAATTTTCTAATAATTTGCCGTTTTATATCGGTACAATTCAGCCCTACGACCTTCGCAGGGGTTGAACTTATATGCTATGCTTGCAACTTAACAGATATTGAAATGCATTTGTCAGGCTTTACACACATTTTGCGATATATTTTGCAAGATTTAAAAGCCTCACACCACACCGGAACACGCACGCAATGAATTATATTGACGCCAACACCATGCCCCTTCGCAACACAGGCGCTATCCGCCTCCACGGGCCTGAAGGGTTTGAAGGAATGCGCAAGGCCGGAAACTTATCGGCCCGCTGCCTTGATATGCTTGTTGATGAAGTAAAGCCCGGTGTAACTACAGGGCATCTGGATGATTTAGCGCGTGAATTTTTGTTCGATCACGACTCCCTCGCCGCTACTATGATGTATCGCGGATATCGCCATTCACTTTGTACCTCGCTCAACCACGTTGTTTGTCACGGTATTCCAACCCACAAAAAGCAACTTAAAGACGGCGATATTCTTAACATCGATATTACCTCACTCGTTGATGGCTGGCATGGTGACACATCCCGCATGTTTGTCGCCGGAGAACCAAAACGCAAAGCCGCGCGCTTAATGGATATTACGTATGAATGTTTGATGCGCGGGCTTGCCGAAGTAAAACCCGGTGCAACAACAGGTGATATTGGCGCTGCAATTCAAGAATATGCTGAAGCACAACGTTGCTCCGTCGTAGAGGCTTTTTGTGGTCATGGCTTGGGTAAGCTATTTCACGATGCACCAAATATTCTTCATTATGGCCGCCGTGGCACAGGCCCCGAATTGAAAGCAGGCATGATTTTCACAATCGAACCAATGATCAATCTTGGTAAGAAAGATGTAGCGCTCCTGCCTGATGGCTGGACTGCTGTTACACGTGATCGCTCACTTACTGCTCAATTCGAACACTCTATCGGTGTGACCGAAACAGGCTATGAAATCTTCACCTCATCGCCCAAAGGTTTGGATACTCCACACACGGTCAAAAAGGCCAAAGCCTAAATAAGTTATCGTGTTGGGGGAACGCGCATGAATAGAGAAAAGCCTCAATCGGCACTGCATACCCCGCCTGAATCTAATGGAGGCAGTGTTGAAGATACTCTTTCTTTGTTTAATGCACCTTCCCCTTCTCCTTCCATCTCACCGACACCTAAAGCGAGCAAAACAACCAAACACTATCATGGCCATCGCGACCGATTGCGAGAGCGTGTGCTATCAGGACACGGCGCAAGCCTGCCTGATTATGAGTTGCTTGAATTACTGCTTTTCGCTTTCATTCCCCGCAGAGATGTAAAACCCATCGCCAAAGCCCTTATCGCAAAATTTGGCGGCATTTCGGGTGTTATGGCTGCATCGGTTAAGCGACTAACCGAAGTTGAAGGCGTGGGCGAAACATGCGCAACCTATATCCATACAACCCACCTCCTCAATCAACGCGTCTCCCTTGAAGAGATAAAAGCCCGCCCAGTTATTTCAAATTGGGGAGCCCTTTTATCTCATGTAAAAATCGCACTTCAACATGAGACAGAAGAACAGTTTCGCGTTCTGTTTCTTGATCACAAAAATCAGCTCATCGCAGACGAACGCCAATCTCAGGGCACAATCAATCACGCCCCCGTATATCCAAGAGAACTTGCCAAACGCGCACTGGAATTATCAGCTTCAGCCTTAATACTTGTGCACAATCACCCTTCGGGTGATCCAACACCTTCCAACGCAGATATCAATGTCACACGGGAAATCATGGATGCATTTGAGCCATTAGAGATCTCCATCCATGACCATCTAATTGTCGGAAAAAACGGAATTACAAGCTTAAAGGCAAAGGGGCTGATTTAAGTTTTCTTCTCCCCGCATAAACTTTGATAGAATTTGTCATAAAAAACCCCGACATGGCCAGCCATATCGGGGTTTAAATTTATTGAGCCTCTAAGGAGAAGCTTAATGCAAACTTTAGTTTGCAGATAGACCTAGTGATTCAACAGTGCTTACTGTGAGGTAACCCACTGGAAGACCGTTTGCACGTTGGTATGATTCCATAGCAGTCAATGTTGCCGCACCGAACACACCATCAGCAGGAACTGAGTATCCAGCATCTGTAAGAGCTCTTTGAACTGCAGCAATCTGTGTTGAAGATGTGTTTGTGTCACAAAGAACTTGGCGCCATTCGACACCGCCGCCACCAGTAACTTCACGCTTCTCGATAGTTTTGTAAGTTGCCGGAATAGCGATAACTTCTTCACGTGCAGGAGATACCATTTTGCGAACTTCAACTGTTTCAGTTACAGCTGGGATCACGTCTTCTACAACTTGTGCAGGTTGGGAAACAACTTGCTTCGTCACAGTTTCGTAACGCGCAGGGATGACGCGAACGTCTGTTGTCTCTGGAGTAGCAACACGTGTGCGAGTAACTGTTGTGTACTCAGCAGGAACTTCAACTTTACAAAGAAGCTCACCTGTTGTTGCAGTTGTGTTTGTTGTGCCTGGACCAAAGCCAGCGTTACCGCGACCGTAAAGACCAGCACCTGGTTTCCAAGTTGTGTACGCAGGACGCACAAGAACTTGCTCTGTGTATGTTTCGATTGTTGCAGGGATAACAATTTTTTCTGTTTTCTCTGGTTCAACAATAACTTGCTCAGTTACAGTTTCGTATGTCGCAGGAACAACACGGTATTGTGTCGTTGCTTCTTTAACGACAACAGTCTCTGTTACTGTTTCGTACTGAGCTTGAATAACTTTAATTTCAGTACGCTCAGGTTGATCGATCACTTCTTCAGTCACGATTTGTGTTGTTTCTGGAATCAACACACGAGCGAAACATTGACCTGGTTGAGCTTCTGGCGGGTAACCAGCATCTTGAGCGTTAGCAACGCCTGTAAGTCCAACAACCGCAGCAGCGGAAAGCATAAGTGTTTTGGTAGCCATCTTGACTTCTCCCCTAATTGAAACGTGGCACACGCCACATTACCCTCTCAGCTAGATACACATCCTCCGCATGAATGAATCCTGAACGGCGGATGCAGCCTGCCCTGGCATGTACAAAATACATAGCCCCCTAAAGCCGACTTCAAAGCTACAACCATCATAACCCATTCGCTCTTCGTCGCTAGAGCTTTTAGCAGTAATCCTTGAAATTAGTCACAAATTTCCATGAAATTTATGTATCACTTGAGTTGCATAATATTTTTATGACAGAAATCCCCCCATTGGCACTTGATACCTTGGAATATCTCCTGTTTTACAACAGTCAGATAATTAAACTCAGCTTCCCCAAGGACACATGTGATATGATCCCTCGTTATGCTCGCCCTGAGATGACTGCAATCTGGACACCTGAAGCGCGCTATGGCGTGTGGCTCGAAATCGAAACCCTCGCCGCAGAGGCAATGGCCGAACTTGGGTACATCCCTAAAGAAGCAGCTGTTTCGGCACGCGAACGCGGTGCTTTTGATGTAGATCGTGTGGACGAGATTGAGCGCGAAGTAAAACATGATGTCATTGCTTTCCTCACATCTGTAGCTGAACACGTAGGTGAAGACGCACGTTTCCTACACAAGGGCATGACATCTTCAGACGTACTAGACACTTGCCTCGCTGTTCAAATGAAACACGCGGCCGACCTTCTTATGAAAGGTGTTGAGCGCGTTCTTACTGCATTAGAGAAGCGTGCGATTGAGCACAAACTGACGCCAACAATTGGTCGCAGCCACGGCATTCACGCAGAACCAACAACATTTGGATTAAAGCTTGCGGGCTTTCACGCTCAAATGCAGCGCAATAAAAAACGCCTCGAAGCTGCAAGAGAAGAGATTGCAACATGTGCGATTTCTGGTGCCGTCGGAACATTTGCTAACATAGATCCACGTGTAGAAGAAATGGTCGCTGAACGCTTAGGCATGGTGGCAGAGCCGGTATCTACTCAGGTTATTCCACGCGACCGTCACGCTGCTTTCTTTGCGGCTCTTGGTGTTATCGCGTCTACGATTGAAAACATCGCTACAGAAATTCGTCACCTACAACGTACAGAAGTTCTAGAAGCTGAAGAATTTTTCTCGGCAGGCCAAAAAGGCTCATCCGCCATGCCGCACAAGCGCAACCCTGTGCTAACGGAAAACTTGACAGGCCTAGCGCGCCTTGTGCGTTCAGCTGTTACGCCGGCTTTAGAAAATGTTGCCCTATGGCATGAGCGTGACATCTCCCACTCATCAGTTGAGCGTGGTATCGGCCCTGATGCGACAATCCATCTTGATTTTGCATTGCACCGTCTCGCAGGCGTAATCGAGAACCTCGTTATCTACCCAGACAACATGCTGAACAACCTTAACAAGCTTGGTGGCCTACACAATTCACAACGCGTTTTGCTTGCGCTTGTTGAAGCTGGCACATCCCGCGAAGATGCCTACCGCCTCGTACAACGCAATGCGATGCGTGTATGGGATAACCCAAACCGCGGTGAAGGCGATTTCATGAATTACCTAAAAGGTGATGATGATGTGAACAGCAAACTTTCAGACGAAAAAATCGAAAGCCTATTTGATCTTGAATATCACTTCAAAAATGTTGATCACATTTTCAAGCGCGTTTTTGGCTAAAAAGCTCTTAAATCGTCTATATCAGACCAATGATTAAAATAGAAAACACGCCTGTTAACAGGCGTGTTTTTTAGTAAACAACGCCTTTATGTTGCACACAAATTTGTGAGTTTACATTCACCCTACGTTCGACACTCATATGTAAGAGAACTGCTGAAACCCATTTGCAGCTGCAATGGAATATGTAGAATAGCCGTATGAGAGTAGAACCCGTGAAAAAGATTAGACTATCCGTCCTCACCGCGATGGGCCTTGTTGCCGCGTCTTTAGTGACATTGCTATCACCTCCCGCTCAGGCACAAGAAGTATATCTTGTGAATCTCACAGCAGAATGGTGCCCCAATTGTAAAATTCTGGACCCGCGCATAAATGAAGCAGCAACACGCTTTAACGATGGCTCTATTGAGCGTGTCGAACTTGATTTCACCAATGGCGACACAATGGCTCAAGCTTATGAGCAGGTGAATGGCACATTTCTAGCGGGTGTCTTTGCTGATTATGCAGGTCTTACTGGTCTTGGTGTTCTTGTATCAGCAGATTCAGGAGAAAAAATTGATTGCGTCAATCGCACTATGACAAGTGACGCAATCGAGATGCAGATAGTGGCTGCAAGAGAGATTGTCCGCACAACGCCAATCGGCAAACGTGAAACAGGATCCATTTTCTGCCCACCAGCAAACAAGCGTGTACAGGCAGCACAATAAAGACCCGTTTTCAATCTATTGATTTAGGCGTTTAGATTACGGGCTTGTTCTAGGTATTCTTGGAAACGGGTTGGGACTTGCGCAGAACTTTCAGCATGTCCCGCTAGGCGCAGATCATCTTCAACCACTTTGAAAGCATCACTTCCAGCAATGCCTGAACGCACCAACGCTTCAGCATAAATTGCAACGCCTGGCGTATTTTCACCCATCAATTCTTTTGCCGCCCATTCACCCAATTGGCGAAGGCCTCGCGCTTGAATTAAAAATTCAGATGTTTGTTTGTTCGCATATACAGCTTCTTCAGCGCGAGCACGAGCTTGGAATTGTTTCATGGGCGGTCTTCCCTCAATGGCTACTTAAGTTTTAACAGGCCACCTCTTTATGGGTGGTTTGGTATTTTTCCACATTAGCGCAAATACATTTAGGGCGCGTGTTCATAAGCACGCATATTGTTTAATAGGCAGCCATATTCCATTAACCATATTTCTTCTGCTCGCCCCTAATTGTGCCAAATACACGCATAAGTGAGCGAAGGTGAGGATTTGTTTGCGTGCATTCGAGCATTTCAATGCGTATTCAAAGAATGCCCCTCAAAACAAACTAAGGCAGAGATACAAATGAAATACCTTCTAAAAACAGCTCTCACTGCGTCCCTTACACTTTCCACGCTCGCAGTCTCGCTCACAGCAATTGCTGGTGAAAAGCCTAAAGCCGCGACAGCGATGCCAGCGCAAGCGCATGCAGACACAACTCTAAAAGCAATAAAACTTGATGCAAGCTGGTGCCCCTCATGTAAAGCAATCGCACCGAAAATGGCTGCTGCACGAGATGCAAATGAATTTGCCGATATTGCTTTCTCTACAATTGACTACACAGACAAAAAGAAAGCGCATTTCTGGGAGCAAGCTGACGCACTCGGCGTTGAGCCACAGCTGCGTGAATTTTTAGACGGAAAGCCCAAGACAGGCCTCGTCATCCTCTTTGACACGCGAAGCAATCAAATCGTCGATGTCATCACACAAGCTGACGATAGCAAAGCAATGGCTGAAAAGCTAAACCAAGCTTCTGCTTAATCACTTTATATATCTCGCAATAAAAAAGCCTCCCGCTCATCATAGGCGGGAGGCTTTTAAAAACTCAGATTAAAGAGAAACTATTCAGTTTCGCCCATTATTTGTGTTTTAGCGACTGCAAGCAAATCTTCCATTTGCTTTTTGATTTGGTGATCTGAACGGTCAATGCCTTTAGCGGCAATGTCATCACGCACTTTGCGGAATACGTCATCATCTCCAACTTCTTCAAAGTCAGCTTTAATCACTTCTTTTGCATACGCTTCAGCATCTGCACCTGTCAGGCCCATAATATCTGCGGCCCATAGACCCAGCAATTTATTACGGCGTGCTGACGCTTTAAAGCGCAAGCTTTCATCTTGCGCAAATTTAGCTTCAAACGCTTGCTCACGCTTATCAAATGTTGTCATTGCGGATCTCCGATAATTATAGAATGCACTCAAATCTGTTAGCACATCAGCATATATAGCCTAGTCTTTAGCTATGGTTGGCGCGACATAAAAGCAAGATTTTCAGTCAAATTCGCACTATTTCACCTTTAAGCTTCGTTTCTGCAAAAAATAAGTGATAAAGAACGCGACTCTGCACATGCTATCCAGTATAGAATTTTTTCTGTATGGGGACTATGCATTCTCATTGAATACCAGACGGGGTCTGCATATGGCAGGCAAACATCAGGAGCACATACGTATGGCGCGCGGCCGGAAAATCTACGAAGGTAAGGCAAAGATCCTTTATGAAGGACCAGAACCTGGGACAATCATTCAGTATTTTAAGGATGACGCGACCGCGAACAATGCTGAAAAGCGCGCTGTGCTTGATGGAAAAGGTGTTCTCAACAACCGCATTTCCGAACTTATCTTCACGCGTTTAGCGGGTATCGGCTTACCGACTCACTTTATCAAACGCTTGAACATGCGTGAGCAATTGATCAAACAAGCAGAAATTATTCCGCTTGAAGTCGTGTGCAGAAACGTTGCAGCTGGCTCAATTGCCAAGCGCTTAGGCCTTGAAGAAGGCACGCAATTGCCACGCTCCTTGATCGAGTTTTACTATAAAAAAGATGAACTGGGTGACCCGCTTGTCACTGAAGAGCACATTGGTGCATTCAATTGGGCATCCCCTCAAGAAGTCGATGACATGATCTCCATGACATTGCGTATCAATGATTTCCTTGCTGGCATGTTTGCAGCAATCGGGATCAAATTGATCGACTTCAAAGTGGAGTATGGCCGTCACTTTGAAGGTGACACTGTGCGCGTTATCCTCGCAGACGAAATCAGCCCAGATTGCTGCCGTTTGTGGGATATGGAAACAAACGAAAAAATGGATAAAGACCGTTTCCGTCGTGACATGGGTGGAATAACAGAAGCTTATTCTGAAGTGGCACGCCGTTTGGGCATAATCAAAGAGAACGAAGCAGGTAGCGGTGCAGACATCGTTTCTATTGGTGGAGATAAATAATGAAAGCGCGTGTACATGTTAGTTTGAAGCCTGGTGTTCTTGACCCACAAGGCAAAACAGTAGCCGACACACTCTCCCGCCTTGGCTTTGATGAAGTAGGCGAAGTGCGCGTGGGTAAAGTGATTGAACTTGAGCTTGAAGACGGCCTTGATGCTTCCGCAGCTCAAGCACGCGTCACTGAAATGTGCGAAAAACTTCTCGCCAACACAGTGATAGAAAAATACGAGATCGAACTCGCTTAAGCGTATGAGCCAGTGAAAGCTGGCTCCTTCCTCTCTTCCCAACTTGCCGACCTAATTTTAAAAGGTGCCTTTGAAAATGAAAACTGCCGTTATTGTATTCCCCGGATCAAACTGCGACCGCGATGCGCAAACGGCACTTCACCGTGCAACAGGCAAAGAACCATCAATGGTATGGCACAAGGATGCCAGCATCCCTGAAGGCACAGACCTCGTAATGGTCCCAGGCGGTTTTTCCTATGGGGACCACTTGCGCTGTGGAGCCATTGCAGGAAACTCACCCGTCATTGAGGCTCTAAAAAAACACGCAGATCGCGGCGGCTATATCCTCGGTGTCTGTAACGGCTTTCAAATTTTAACAGAAACCGGTCTTCTTCCTGGTGCCTTAATGCGCAATGCATCTTTGCACTTTGTTTGCCGCCAGCAGCGCTTAATCGTAGAAAACGCAAATACTGATTTCACACGTCTTTACCGCTCTCAGGATGAAATCATGGTGCCAATTGCTCACCATGATGGAAATTACTTCGCTGACGAAAAAACGCTCGATATATTAGAAGGCAATGGCCGTATTCCGTTCAAATATGCAGCCGGTGAAAATCCAAACGGTTCTGCACGTGATATTGCAGGTATAACGTCTAAAAATGGCCGCGTACTTGGTATGATGCCTCACCCAGAGCGTGCGATTGGTGGCCATGAAGGCGGCACAGATGGTGCGATTATGTTTGACAGTCTTGTTCAATCCCTGAGCGTCTCTGCCTAAGCAAAGCCCTGTTAAAGCGTACATTCAAACACTTAGAGGATTCATAAATGACTGCCTTACAAGAGCTTTTATCGATTTCTACCCCCCCTCTAGGTCCTAAAACACATGCTGACAGCATAAAAGATGACGATCTAAAGAGCTTGTTGGCGACCCATAATGGCTTCTTCTCTCTTGAAAACGCTCTTTGGGTTTTCTCTGATGAAAGCCTTGTAAATATACCGGGACACAACCACCCAGAGATCCAAAATTGGTCACGCAAATACCCTAAAACGGGTGGTGTCAGTCATGCTTTTGCAGTGGATGCTATCGGTTATCCCTTCTTCACATCCAACCAAGGCATTTTGCGAATGGATTTGGAAACCGGGAAATTTGTCCGAGTTGCAATGGATCTTGAAGGCTGGGCTGCACGCATTCTAAAAGAATATTCACGCCTCACAGCATGGCGTCTTTGTCATGACTGGCAAGATGTACACGGCCCTTTACCAGATGGTCACCGCCTTTTTCCTAAAATGCCATTTGTGGGCGGAGGTGAAGAAACAGTCGAGAATATGGCCGCTGCCCCCCTCGTAGAATTAATTAGCTTCTACCAAGAATTAGCACAGCAAATTCGCGATATGCCTGAAGGCGGCGAAATCGAAATTCGCATGGTCGATTAAACCATTCCAAGAATTTCTAATATCGTTTCGGGAATACGCCTGTTTTATACAGCGTCTTAAATTCTGATTCTGTCAGCAATTCTGCTCCAAATTTTTCAGCCGTCATCATTTTCGATGGCGGTGCAGATGGACCGCAGACAAGAAAATCCAACCTCTTGGTGACATTCCCAACCACGTCAAATCCCGCAGCATAGGCTTCATCCCCATATTGCTCATTTACTTCGGGACTAAAGCCCACAACGCACATTAACAGCTTGCGTTGCTCTGGGTCCGTCGTTTGAAATTGAAAATCACGCGCCTTACGAATCGCCATCCATGCCTCAGCTTCATCCAGCATTTCAATTTCTGAATTCGGCATATCAGTTTTCAAACTCAAGATATGAAACGGGTCTGGCGTATAAGTCATGTAATCTCCAAATGGGTTTAGAGGCAGGCTTAGTTCATAAGCGCTATTGTGTCTTATAAAAACGCAGCTTAAACCGCAAATTATACGATTTTGTTTTTGTGCTCTATCGCGGCCAGCTGTGGCTAGCGCATTGAGCAAGTTAATGCTAAGTGGCGCATCATGAAAAATACCTCACAAAACCTCCCCGCCCGCGACCTTCAGGTTAAAATTCTTGATGCCATGCTCGCTGTTCAAAATGAACAAGACGCAGCAGAGCGCGGTGTCAACGCTGAAGAATATAAAGTGCTGCTTGATCGCCTCGGTCGCGCACCCAACCGCGTTGAGCTTGGCGTGATCGGTGAAATGTGGTCCGAACACTGTTCCTACAAATCTTCACGCATGCATTTGGCAAAATTCCCAACCAAAGGTGCTCGCGTTATTCAAGGCCCCGGCGAGAATGCAGGTGTTGTAGATATTGATGATGGTCAGGCATGTATCTTCAAGATGGAAAGCCACAACCACCCTTCATTCATTGAGCCATATCAAGGCGCTGCCACAGGTGTTGGCGGTATTTTGCGTGATGTGTTCACAATGGGTGCCCGCCCAGTGGCGCTCGTCAACGCATTGCGTTTTGGTGAAACAAGCCACCCCAAAACACGCGGACTCGTCTCTGGTGTTGTTGCTGGTATCGGCGGCTATGGAAACTGTGTCGGTGTACCAACTGTTGCTGGTGAGACCCAATTTCATAAAGGCTATAACGGCAATATCCTCGTCAATGCGATGGCTGTTGGTTTGGCTGACCAAGACAAAATCTTCTACGCCAAAGGCGCGGTCCCAGGTCGCTCCGTTATGTATGTGGGTGCGAAAACGGGCCGTGACGGTATTGGTGGTGCGTCCATGTCATCTGCTGAATTTGCAGAAGGTGATGAAGAAAAACGCCCAACAGTTCAAGTTGGAGCCCCTTTCACTGAAAAGCTATTGATCGAAGCTTGTCTTGAATTGATGGCAACAGACGCAATCGAATCTATTCAAGATATGGGCGCAGCCGGCCTAACTTCTTCTGCCGTTGAAATCGCAGACAAAGGCGGCATCGGTATCGAGATGGACCTTGATGCCGTACCTCAGCGTGAATACGGAATGACCGCATTTGAAATCATGCTGTCTGAATCCCAAGAGCGCATGTTGATGATCCTTAAACCGGGTCGTGAAGATGTAGCTAAAGCGATTTTCGACAAATGGGACCTTGATGCAGAAGTCATCGGCGTCACAACCGATACAAAACGCTTCGTCCTCAAGCAATTTGGAGAAGTTGTCTGTGACATCCCCGTGCCACCACTGGCCGAAGATGCTCCAAAATATGACCTCCCATGGAACGCTCCATCTGCTGCGCCAGACGTGCCACGTAGCGAAATCCCAACACCGACAGATTTCGCCGCCACACTCAAAACCATGCTTTCCTTGCCAAACATGGCCTCTAAGCGCTGGATTTGGGAGCAATATGACCGTCACGTTATGGGCGACACACTCGACAGCTCACAATCGGGTGGAGACGCAGCCCTCGTGCGCGTACATGGCACATCAAAAGCGCTTGCCATCTGTTCAGACTGTAACCCACAATATGTAGCAGCTGATCCATTTGAAGGCGGCAAACAAGCCGTCGCTGAAGCTTACCGCAACCTTTCCTCGGTTGGGGCTGAGCCAATCGCCATCACAAACAACCTCAACTTCGGAAGCCCAAACAAGCCTGATACAATGGGCTATATCGTTAAGGCGATCGAAGGCATGGCAGAAGCGTGTAAAGAGCTTGATTTCCCCGTTGTTTCTGGAAACGTATCGCTCAACAACCAAACAGACGGCGTCGCCATTCCACCGACACCCGTGTGTGGCGGGATCGGCCTTGTTAAAGATATCGAGTACACCACAACAGCCTCATCCGCTCGCCTTGGCGATGTGTTGATGCTTGTGGGTGATATCGGAACCCACCTAAATGCGAGCTTATACTTACGCGAAGTCGTTGGCCGCGAAGAAGGCCCACCGCCCCCCGTAGACCTTGCCACAGAAAAACGTCGCGGTGAGTTTGTGCGTTCGCTTATTAAAGGTAAGCTTGTCACTGCATGTCACGATGTATCCGATGGTGGCCTTGCATGTGCAGCCGCTGAAATGGGTATCGGCTCAGGTGTAGGTGTTGCCCTCAATAATGCAATGCTAGACGATGATGCAGACCTCCTCGCACACTATTTTGGCGAAGACCAAGGCCGCTATTTGCTCGCAATTTCACCGGGCAATGTCTCAGATGTCATGACGCAAGCGCTTGATGCAAACATTCCTCTAATTCCAATTGGACAATTTGCAGGTGAAAGCATCCAGCTTGGCGATCAATCCATCACGCTGGCTGATTTGCGAGCAGCTTATGAAGGCTGGATGCCAGAATACATGGCCAGCGTGAATTAATCGCTTCACTCAAAAAGCACACATAAATAAGCCCCGAAACAGTCAGTGTTTCGGGGCTTATTGTTTTCTAATCCATATTCCGACTTATGCCTGCGGCGGCATTAAATAATCACGCTTACCAAGAGGCACACCTTGGCTTCTTAGCAAAGCGTAAGCTGTCGTCGCGTGAAAGTTCAAATTCGTCACCACAAATGACAAAGTATATTCTGCTCCTGTCATGGGCATTGTTTTGTCTTTACCCGCTGGAATGTCCAACACGGTATCCGCATTGGCATTAATTGCATCATCTGGCGTTTCCATGATGTGAGCAATCGCTTTGTCACAACGCTCAATCAATTGCGCAAAACTTGTTTCAACATCAGGTAGGTTGGGCATATCACGACCTGATAGACGCGATGCGCCACGCGCAGACATATCTGTCGCAATTTGAACCTGACGCACCATAGGAAACATATCTGGAGCCAGACGCGCATTTAAGAAAACGCTATCTTCCACACCAATCGCTTCTGCATGTGCCTGTGCTTTTGCAAGAACGCCTTTCAGCGCGCCCAATGTCTGCCCCGTTGTGGTTTTCAATACCTGAGAAATAGTCAAGCTCATCTGTGTCTCCCTCGCCTGTTTGTCCTCAATGTGCAATAGCGCACAGGATAAACTTCATTTTCTATAGTTACTAAGCTGCAGCCGGATTTCAAGAGGCACCACAGATTTAAACTTAACTATTTTATTTTATCGCCAAGCCTCATCACCACACAAAATTTCGTCGCACTCCCTACCCCATTTCGGTCAACTTTCAACATAGATGAACCAAATGAATGCATACAAAAATCAATTTGATAGATTTAAATTCAACCTATTGACCCCGTTCGGCTGACGGTCTCTCTTAACACTATAAATCACCTGTTAATGGTTTGATCGGGGAAACTCCTATGAAAAAAATTCTACTCGGAAGCGCCGCTCTTCTGGTTGCTGCTTGTGCTTCAACACAAGCGCCGTGGCATAAAACTGAAGCTGTTGCAGAAGCAGCTCCTAGCAAAGTTGAGGCGAAAAAAGCACCCACAGTCGCCGACGCGCAAGCTTTCATTGAAAGCGCAGAAGCTGAACTTGCTGAAATGGGTGAGTACGCCGCCCGTGTTTACTGGCTTCAAGCGACAAACATCAATTTTGATTCAAACTGGCTTGTCTCTAAAGTTGGCGCAAAAACAACTGAAGCAGCTGTACGCCTTGCAAATGGCACGAAGCAATTTGAAGGCATGGATCTTCCAGCCGATCTTGCACGTAAAATGGCAATCTTGAAGGCAGGCATCACAATTCCAGCCCCTTCAACTGAAGGCGCTGCTGATGAATTAGCAACGCTCACAACACGCCTCGACAGCACATATTCAACAGGCACATTTGAATACAAAGGCGAGAAGCTGAACCTTACGCAGCTTTCCAACATTATTGCTGAAAGCCGCGACCCAGAAGAACTTGCAACAGTTTGGACTGGCTGGCGTGAAATTTCTAAGCCAATGAAAGACGACTATGCCCGCATGGTAGAAATCGCCAATGAAGGTGCGCGTGAGCTTGGCTTTAAAGACACGGCCGACATGTGGCTTGCAAACTATGACATGCCATCAGCGGATATGGAAAAAGAGGTTGAGCGTCTTTGGACCCAAGTTGAACCACTTTATGACCAATTGCATTGTAAAGTTCGCGCTGATCTAAACGAAAAATACGGTGACGATGTTCAATCCGAAGATGGTTTCATCCGTGCAGACCTTCTTGGAAACATGTGGGCGCAGCAATGGTCAAACATTTATGATGTCGTTGGCCCTCAAGCGTCTGGACCATCTTACGATGTGACAACCAAGCTAGAAGAGAAAGGCTACACACCGCTCAAAATGGTTGAAGTTGCTGAAGACTTCTTCACATCCATGGGCCTAGACCCACTACCAGAAACATTCTGGGAACGCTCGCAAATCACCCGTCCACGTGATCGTGAAGTCGTGTGTCATGCGTCAGCTTGGGATTTGGATAGCAAAGATGATATCCGTATCAAAATGTGTACACAGGTGAATTCAGAAGACTTCCAAACTGTTCACCACGAACTAGGTCACAACTATTATCAACGTGCCTATAAAAACCAAGACTATCTCCACCAAAACGGTGCACACGATGGATTCCACGAAGCCATTGGTGACTTCTTGGCGCTATCAATCACGCCTTCCTACCTCAAAGATATTGGCCTGATTGAAGAGTCTGAAATTCCTGATGCATCCGCCGACACTGGTTTGCTGATGAACCAGGCGCTAGATAAAATCGCCTTCTTGCCATTTGGTTTGATGGTCGACAAATGGCGTTGGCAGGTATTCCGTGGTGAAACAACACCAGAAGAATACAATGATGCATGGGTAAAACTGCGCCAAGAATACCAAGGCATCACGCCGCCAACAGATCGCCCAATGGATGCGTTTGACCCGGGTTCAAAATACCACATTCCGGGTAACACACCTTATCTGCGTTATTTCCTATCTTTCGTAATGCAGTTCCAATTCCACAAAGCTGCTTGTGAGATGTCAGGATGGGAAGGACCGCTTCACCGTTGTTCAATCTATAACAACAAAGAAGTTGGTACCAAATTTAATGCAATGATGGAGATGGGTGCATCCAAACCTTGGCCGGATGCGCTTGAAGCCTTCACTGGTACTCGCGAAATGGATGGTTCTGCCATCATCGAATATTTCGATCCATTGATGACTTACCTTAAAGAAGAAAACGAAGGTCGCTCTTGCGGCTGGAAGTAAACTAAATTGATGCTATGCGGCGCAATCCTGTGCCGCATAGCATTTTTAAAACCTCTAAATAAGCGCCCCACATACATCTTCTGCAATTGCAGCATGAATGCTATTTGCCGCCGAATCTGTTGGGTTGGGCACATTTGTAAAGCTCACAACAATAATCGGCCCTTGCGCCAAACCTTCCGGTGCCACTGCAAACCCCACATCATTATTTGCACGGTTAGAACTGGTTCCGGTTTTATCACCCGCAAGCCAGCCCGCAGGAAATCCAGCGCGCAAACGATCCAATCCCGTATTTGCCAAAATCATCCAGCCATGCAGCGTTTTGCGTGATCCATCTTTTAATACATCGCCAAACAAACAGGCTTGCATAAGCCCAAGCATAGCCAATGGCGTTGTAGTATCACGCGGATCATTTGGTGCATTTTCATTAAGCGCGGGCTCCAACCGATCCAAACGCGTTACCTCATCGCCAAGTTCACGCACCATCGCTGTAAAACCTTCCGGCCCGCCAAGCGATGCAATCAGTAAATTCGCAGCGGTGTTATCACTTGTGCGAATGGTCGCCGAACACAATTGAGAAATCGTCATCCCCGCCCCATCCGCGTGCGGCGCTGTTTCCGGCGAGTGATACACCAAGTCCTCTTTTGCATATTGGATATAACGATCAAGGTCTTCATCGCCTTGATCAACTTTACGCAAGATTAGCGCACCCAATAACCACTTAAATGTTGAACACATTGCAAAGCGCTGATCGCCCCGATGAGACAAAACCTCACCTGTCGCCATGTTGATCGCCGCCACACCTATCTCACCCTGCGACCTCAGCTCAAGCGCATCAAAATCTATTGGGGTGCGCACCGATACCTCAGCTATGTCAGACGGCTGGCTACACCCTAGCAGAACGGTAGCAGCAGCCCCAAAACCCACAAAATGTCGCCGCGAAAACGTTGGGTGCGTATCTCGTTTCTGGCTCATTTCAGTCCCTCTCAAAATAAACAACCTATATTTAGTCAGCATTTATCCTGCGAATACAGCCCGAATATGGCGCAATACGCCTCCCTTCGCCACACACAGCTAGAATATGCAGATGCTTCAACACTCTAGCCTTGTAAACACATGCAGCAATGCTCTAATGAGAATAGGAAACCGGAATAAATTTCAGGGATAATGCAAATGGCTATGGCACATGATGAACTGCTCGGATATCTACGCGAAGGTTTTCCCGACGCGGAGATTATTCTCACAGACCTTGCAGGTGATAATAATCACTGGCAAGCGGAAATCGTATCAGAGCAATTCATAGGCAAAACCCGCGTTGCCCAACACCAACTTGTTTATGCTGCCCTCAAAGGCACAATGGATGGTGCAGATGGTCAGCTCCACGCACTTGCCCTAAAAACACGCGCACCTAAGTAACACATCAGACCAATTGCGCTTTAAGATCAGGGTCATACGTGTCCATACCTTCACACCATAACGCCCGTAATCTCCACCTACCAATGCAAGCATTGGGCGCTACTGGTACAGTCTTACCCATTTTGGGATATGGTGTTTCAGGATCACTTGCAACGCCTTTAATTGGCGAAGCACACGCCAATCACCTCATCAAACACGCCCGCGAATTGGGGGTGAGTGTATTCGACACCGCCCCATTCTATGGAAATGGATTGGCAGAAAAACGCCTCGGGATCGGCCTTAAACATAGTGATGCCGACCACCATTTTCCGCGCCCTTTCATCATCACAAAAGGCGGCACCCATCGTGTCGGCCGCAAAATGTGGAAAGACTTTTCCTTAGAAGGTCTAAGCCACCAACTCAAAGCGAGCCGCGAGCGCCTTCCCCATATAGATGCCTTCTTTCTGCATGGTCCATCTAATGAAGACCTTACGCCCCAGCTTTTCAAAAACTTAGAACAGCTAAAATCCGACGGATGGTTTCAATTCATTGGCATTGCTGGACGCGGCCCTGAGCTTAACACTGCCATTGCATCCGGCGTGTTCGATCTTCTCATGGCCCCAATTCACAAAAACCTGCCCGCACAAGACCTAGACCGCATTGAAAAAGCACGTACCCAAAACCTTGGCGTTATAGCAATCGAAGCTTTAGCCCCTGCTGCACGCGGTATACGCCTCTCGCTTGCTCCGGCGGATCTTTGGTATAGCGCTCGCGCTATTGCCCACCGCAAAGCATTCTTGAAAAAGCAATACAGCGCGGATGATTGCTTAAAATGGGTGTGCCGCTCCGGTTTAGCTGATATTATCCTATCAACAACAACTCGCATTGATCATTTGAGGTCAAATGCTGCATCTTGCACCCCTACGCTTGAAATTTGACCAAGATCAACTTAGCTCTCCAATAACAACACTTACATTCACACTGAGGACATGAAACCCATGACAGCTCAAGAAAAAATCCAGACCGCCGTCAACTCCAATGACGTCATGCTTTTCATGAAGGGTACTCCTGTATTCCCCCAATGTGGTTTCTCTTCCACAGTTTCCCAAATCCTGAACTATCTAGGAGTAGAATACGGCTCCATGAACGTGCTTGAGGACCAAGAAGTTCGTCAAGGCATTAAGGACTTCTCAAACTGGCCAACAATTCCTCAACTTTATGTCAAAGGCGAATTTGTCGGCGGATGCGACATCGTAAAAGACATGTTTGAGCAAGGTGAACTTCGCGAATACTTAGAAGAAAAAGGCATTGAATTGACTTCTGAGGCATAAGGCACGCCACAATTGGCTAAACCTTAACAGATAAACGGAGCAACCTTCTACTTCAGGTCGCTCCGTTTTTCTTTGATATACTGTTTTCCTACAATAATTCAAAAATTCATCGCATTTCTTTACCTAAATTAACTGTATTTACTTCAAAAACGAACCTACTTACTTTAATTCGTGAATAGATGATTACCTTTTGTTAGGGCTAAGAGGTTAATCTCTCGCCTATTCGCAAAGCTCGAAAATAGACTTAGGATCGTGAGAGAAACTATGGGTATCTGGAATCTGCTAAAACTAGGTTCAAAGAAACCACCAGAGCCTATTGAAGAGGCTCCACCCGAGCCAGAAGAGCATCGCGTAACGGACCGCGAATCTACATATCGTGACTCTCGTATCTTTTATCATGCTGGAGACAGTGACCCCTGCATCATCAATGATGTAAGTGCCACTGGCATACGCGTATCGTGCCAACGTGCTCGCTCATTCCCTGAACAAGTTCGCATTATGTGGGGCGGCGAAAAGCGTCTTTGCAATGTTGTTTGGGTTGACGGAATTGTTGCTGGATTGGAATTTGTCCAACGCAGGCCCGCAGATGATATCCCCCAAGAAGAGCTTGAAGACGCTCAAATGTAATCTTGAACACGCGAATAAGCCACGACATCTCACCAATCAGATACCCTAAAGCCACGAGAACTGCATAATTTGCGGTGTTTCTCGCAAATTCCATATTTATTCGCTTTCCCATTTTTCAAATAAACGTTAGCACTCCCCCAAACCTAGCTTTTGCTGTATTGATCAGCACACATTGAGAAATGTGTTCTACTGCGTTGTGAGATGTGCAGCCTAGTCAGGCTCCGCTTCACACCTTATGTACACCCTCTCTATACCCCTATCTCGCTCTACAAGGACGACACAATGAACACCGATCAAGCACCTATACGTGGCGTTGCCCCGAAAATCGGGATTGTCTCGCTCGGGTGCCCCAAAGCCCTTGTGGATTCTGAGCGCATCATCACCCGTTTACGTGCCGAAGGCTATCAGATCTCACCTGACTATCAGGGGGCAGACCTTGTCCTCGTCAACACATGTGGTTTCCTCGATTCCGCACGAGACGAAAGTCTTGAAGCTATTGGCGAAGCGCTGAACGAGAATGGACGCGTCATCGTCACTGGCTGCTTAGGTGCAGAACCAGAAGTCATCGAAGCAATGTATTCCAATGTCCTTGCCGTCACAGGCCCAGCTCAATATGAGCAAGTGATGGACGCTGTGCACACACATTGCCCACAGCCACATAATTCCTTTCAAAGCCTCGTGCCTGAAAGCGGTATCCGTTTAACTCCGCGCCACTATGCGTATTTGAAAATTTCAGAAGGCTGCTCAAACCGCTGTACCTTCTGCATCATTCCAGCCCTTCGCGGAGATTTAGCCTCACGCCCTATCGACCATGTGTTGCGTGAAGCTGAACAATTGAAAAAAGCCGGCGTAAATGAGCTATTGGTGATCTCTCAAGATACATCCGCTTACGGCATGGATATCAAATATGAAAAACGCACTTGGAAAGAAAAAGAATATGATTCTCGTTTCCAAGATTTGTGTGAAGGCTTAGGCGAAATGGATATGTGGACACGTCTCCACTATGTCTACCCATACCCACACGTGGATAAAGTTATTCCTTTGATGGCTGAAGGTAAAATCCTTCCCTATATTGATATCCCCTTCCAGCACGCTTCTCCCAATGTGTTGCGCAATATGAAACGCCCAGCCAAGCAAGACAAAGTGCTAGAGCGCATTAAGCAATGGCGCCGCGATGTGCCTGACATTGCTGTGCGGTCCACATTCATTGTCGGCTTCCCCGGTGAAACAGAAGATGATTTCCAGCAATTGATGGATTTCATGCAAGAAGCTCGCATCGACCGCGCAGGTTGTTTCAAATACGAAGATGTAAAAGGTGCTGTTTCACACGACCTTCCAGACCACGTTCCCGAAGAAGTGAAAGAAGAACGCTGGCACCGCTTCATGCAATTACAGCAAGAAATCTCGCACGAACGTTCAGAAGCCCAAATTGGACGCACGCTAGATGTGATTGTGGATGATTCAAATGGGCAAGAAGGAATTGGTCGTACCAAAGCTGATGCACCTGAAATTGATGGTATTGTCCACCTAGAAAACTACCCGAACCTAAAAGTAGGTGAGATTGTAAAAGCTGAAATCACTGATGCGGACTTTTATGACCTTTGGGCCAAACCACCAGAAAAACACTAAGGCTTCACGCCTGTTAAATCTAAAAAAATCCGCTCATTCATTTGAGCGGATTTTTTAACACATGTGTATGGTGCCAAATGGCATGACCACGCATGCAAGCAATTGCAATCATTGAAATATTAATACTCTCATAGCGTATTCACTGAAATAAATTCAACGCATTTACGCCCATTCTCGCACTTTGCATACGATCTTTCAGCTAAGAGTTGTAACTTTTCTCATGGCAAAAATTAACCCTCAGTAACGAAAATTAACACCTCTATTTACGCTCTAGTAACCATATCGCAGCCAAAATGGTTAATTAGAATAGCTAAATTTATCACAATTTCGTGCTTGATTTACCCATTTAGTCAGGGAAGCAAATATGACCTCTCTTTTATTCCGCGTCATTAGTGCTCATCGTTGTCGCTCGACTCACCATCACATAGCGATCAGCGCGCTTACCCTATTAAAAGGCGAGAATGCCCAAGAATGGCATGATCATTTACTTGTCATGCATGATGACCTGCTCAAAGGTGCTAAAGCACCTGATGCAGAGTTTAAAGATTTCAAAAACCACGTTCTTCACATCTCCGAAGGTGAATGGGGTGGCGCACGCGATGCAGCGCTAGAATGGTATGCGAAATCCGTTATGGCATTAAAGGCAAAAAAATGGTCTGACGCCGCTTACGCGCTTGGCGTTATGAGCCATTATTACGCTGATCCCATTCAACCCTTCCATACTGGTCAAACCGAAGAAGAAGGCGCAATTCACCGCGCTGTTGAATGGTCTATTGCAAAATCACGCGATGAAATTTTGCGCCGCATTGAAGCTAAGGGCTACCCCACTGTTCCAACTGGTGAAGGCGCAGGCTTCGTCTCTGACATGGTGCGCGCAGGTGCAGAGAAATCTCACCCACATTATCAAACTTTTCTAGACCACTATAATATAGATGCCGGTGCGAAAGTACCTGAAGAAGGTCTCGACGATACGCTTCTTGATGTCATAGCTGATCTTGTTGCCTATGCCACATCTGGCCTTGCCGCTATTTATACGCGCGCATTTGAAGAAGCAGGCGTTGTGCCACCCAAATCTAGCCTCACTCTACATGGTTTCCTTTCCACATTGGACATCCCAATACGCTGGATCACCAGCAAGCTAGAGGATGCAAGTGATCGCCGCATCGTGTCTGCCATGTATAAAGAGCTGACCACCACGGGTAAGGTGATCAAAAAATTACCTGATGATGACAAGCAAATTCGCAAATTGCACGCACAGCAAGTTTTGCGCATACCGCTCAAAGAGCTCGATGCGCAACGCATGCGTAAAATCGGAGAGAAACATGTTGCTCGCACAGGCTCCTCTCCTGCACCTATGGCGCAAGCAGTTAGCGCGCGTCCTCAAGAGCGGCAGCAAGTAGCAAACAGCCCAACTCCAGCTCAACAACAGCCACCACGCACGCAAGCACCAGCACCTGCGCAGCCGGCGAACACGCCTCAAGCAGAAGCACCCAACGTGGACGTAGCTGCCATTGCAGAGCTCGCCCAAACACCACCACCTATTGCTGCGAAAGTTGACAAAAAAGCTGCACGTGAAGCTGCAAAACAAGCAAAAGCCGCAGAAAAACAACGCATTGCTCAAGAAAAGGCTGATGCTGCAGCACGTGCAAAAGCTGAAAAAGAAGCTGCTGCCCAAGCCAAGTTAGAAGCCGCAGCCCAAGCCAAAGCCAATAAGGAAGCCGAAGCGCGCGCGAAGGCCGAAGCTGAAGAAAAAGCACGTCTAGAAGCCATTGAATTAAAAGAAAAAACTGACCGTGAAGCTCAAGCCGCAAAAGCCGAAAAGCTAAAAGCTGCTGAAGAAGCCAAAGCTGCAAAACTTGCAGAACAAGCTGAAAAGCAGAATGAAAAGAAACGCTTACGCGCTCAAAATAATGATGCTGAATCCGCCGAAGCTGCTGCACTTTTAGAAGCTGCGCACAACACGGCAAATCAAAGAGAAGCTGAACAAAAACAAGCCTCTACACAAGCAGGGAAAACTTCTGAGCCTGCAAAAGCGACGCAATCTGAGAAACCAAAATTCAGAGTAAAAGCAGCGAGTAACGCGCCCGCCCCCGCTAAAGAGGAAACCGCAAAATCCTTTGACGCGCTTGAGGCACTCCGCCAATCTTGGGCCGAAGAAGAAGAAACAGACACATCCAACTCAGAAACTGTCTACACAGCTAACGACTATGAAGACCTTGAGGATAAGTCTGCTTCAAGCGTTGAAATTACTGATAATAATGACAGTGACGATGAGGACGATGCGCCAAGAAACGGCTCTCGTCGCGAGCCGCTTACCAATGAATCCCCCATTGTAGATGCACCTTCCATCGGGAAGAAAACAGCTGCGCGTATGAAAAATGTGGGCATTCACACAGTTGGAGACTTTATCACAGCCAAAGCCAAAGAGCTTTCTGCTAAATTGGGCGGCGGGTATATGAGCCCTACTGCGCTGATAGATTGGCAAGATCAAGCCCTTCTCATGATAGACATGCCAAGTCTACGCGTACACGATGCGCAAATTCTTGTGGGTGCGGGTATTCGCTGCGTTGAGGATCTTGCTGAAAGTAGTTCAAGAGACCTATTCCAATCAGCAACGTCATTCCTCAAAACAAAAGATGGCGCGCGTATCGCCCAAAATTCTGGACCACTTGATCATGAAGAAGTGTATGATTGGATAGAAGAAGCACAAGCTGCTTTTGCATAGAGGCAGACATTCAAAGCAGCTTGTAAAGTTAGGGTCATTCCGTACAAATATCTAAATCTATTAGCTATTTTCGTACTTGATTTCTAATCTCCACACTTGCTCCCGTAGGAATGCCAAGCTCTTGAAAACTATAAGTTAAAGTTTCGCCCTCTGGCCTTAGCGCCTTGCAGTGATCATCACGAATGCGCTCAAATTCCACTTCAAAATGATCACGCCCATCACGCTCAACATCTGCATCAATAAATGACTTATCGGTGCAGCCATTTGAAGAAACAGTTACGTGAATTTCGTCATTGGCAATGACTGCTCCCTGCACTGAAGCAGCATCATAAAAACCATAATCACCATGCCCATTAGCCTGCACATTAATGCAACCTGTCGCCAATACCGCTACCGGTAAAATAGCCGCGAATTTTAGAATGCTCATACTCACACCTTATTGAAAAACGATAACTACAAATATCGTTTTTCAATAAATACGTCAAGCCCTAATCCAAACCCGCTTAACCGATATCAAACTGCTCCGGACGGTAGCCAGGATCTGGAATTTTAGGGTCCATTTTTTCTAAAGCACCGCGCACTAAGCGCGCAGCAGTCGCTTTGCGGCGGGCGCGGCTATCACTCGGTACGATATACCAAGGCGCATATTCTGTAGAGCACCGCTCCACCGCCAATTGATAGGCATCTTGATAATCATCCCACAATTTGCGGTCTTCCAAATCACCCGGATTAAATTTCCATCGTTTTTCAGGAACTTCCAGACGCTCAAGCAAACGTTCACCCTGCGTTTCTCGTGATATATGCAGCATGAGCTTGATAATTGTGACACCGTTTTGAGTCAGATGCTTTTCAAAATTATTGATTTGCTCATAGCGCTCTTCAATTTGATCCTTAGGTGCCAGATTACGCACACGTCCAACTAAAACATCCTCATAGTGCGAACGATTAAAGACGGTAATCTCACCTTTGCGCGGCATATCGCGATGAATGCGCCAAAGGTAATCACGATCCAGCTCATTTGCGGACGGCTTCCCAAAAGCGTGCACACGCATACCCAATGGAGATGTCTGAGAAAACACAGCTTTTGTCGTGCCGTCTTTTCCAGACGTATCTATACCCTGAAACACAACGAGTAAGCTTTGAGACTTCTCAGCATAAAGGCGCTCCTGCAATTCATCTATTGCCAGCGCATCCTCTTTTAGCGAACGCTTGGCCTCAGCTTTATCTGCAAAAAAAACCTTCCCGTGTGTTGGATATTCTTTCAGATCAATCTTTGAACCCGGCTTTGCCAGCGTTGCATCTTGAATCTCTTCAATACTCGGTCGGTTAAACATTATTTCCCCATAAATTTCGATACAGATTGAGCACGTCTAGGCCCTTAACAACAAAACCCCCGCAGATGATCCACGGGGGTTTTATCAAAACATATATAAATCAATCTGACCAACACATTAGTCAGACTAAATTTATTAAGATGAGTAGTACTCAACAACCAAGTTTGGCTCCATACGACAAGCGTATGGTACGTCTGCAAGAGCTGGCAAGCGAATGTATGTCGCTGTCATAGCTTTAGGCTCAACGTCGATGTAGTCAGGAATATCACGCTCAGCAGAACCAAGAGCTTCAAGAACAAGCGCCATAGAACGGGACTTTTCTTTAATCTGAACAACATCACCTGGACGCAAACGCATAGAAGGCACGTTTGCTTTTTTGCCGTTTACAGTCACGTGACCGTGGTTCACGAACTGACGTGCAGCAAAGATAGTTGGTACGAATTTCGCGCGGTAAACAAGAGCATCCAAACGGGACTCAAGTAGACCAATCAAGTTCTCAGCAGCGTTACCTTTACGGCGAGCAGCTTCATCGTATGTACGACGGAACTGTTTCTCAGTGATATCACCGTAGTGGCCTTTAAGCTTCTGTTTAGCCATCAAGTGCACACCAAAGTCAGATAGCTTGCTACGACGAGCGGCACCGTGCTGACCTGGACGTGATTGACGTTTGTTGATTGGGGATTTAGCGCGACCCCATACGTTTTCGCCTACGCGGCGATCGAGTTTGTACTTCGCTGAATGGCGACGTGACATAGTATACCTCAATTTAGACGTGAGCCGGCAGACTTCCTCATGAAGCCCGCGATTACAACGGCGGCGACACATCACCCGTAATACCTCACAAAAGTGAGAAGCGCGGTATAAACAAGCAATAGTCGCCAATGTCAAGCAAAACGGACCAATTTGCCCTCAAACTCATCCCCAATTCGCCTCAGTTCTGACTTTAACATGTAGCATTCTGTGTTACCTAAGAAAACAAAAGCTTATTAGAGTACAAATCTTCGCATTGAGGTCAGTTATGAAATCTCCACATTTCCCTATTCTTCGCACCAGCTTAATGATTGCGACAATGCTAACGATACCTGCCTTCTCAGCATTCGCAGAAGACTCAAAAGCCAATCCGCAAACCTGTGAAACTTCCCTCGAAGAAGGCTCATTTCAAGCAAACATTAGCATTGGTGAATACTATCCCGGCAGTGAACTGCATCGCCAAACGGTGACGATTACCGCAACCCCTGCAGAAGTGCTCAATGATCCTCCATCGATTAAAACACCGCTAAAGAAATACATCGCCACCCTCTCAATGACTTCAAAATCCAGTCTCAAGAATAAGCAATTGCTGAAAAAAGGTGAGTATGAGAAATTAGGCTTCAGCCTCACCCTACCTCTATTGGGCAATAAAATGTGGTATCACAATACCTGTTTAGCTGAGACGCCTAATTATGTTTTGCTCGACAATGTAAAAATAGATGGTGACTACGCAAACACATGCGACCTCACCCTCCATGACGCGCATCGCAAAGTGCTAAATAAAGAAGATTACCTAGACTATTCATTCTCTGGTCATGAACATTGGGAACCCTTCAAGCTCCGAATTAATCTCGCTAAATTACGTGCTTTCTCTGACTTGGTTGATAAGAAAAGCACACAGCAAATTGCTGATTTTGCCGCCGGAAAATGTAGCCTCAAACCCTTTGCGGCTAGCAGCTGATAACTTCGTGGAGGTGAGGCGCACCCAGCCCTCACCACCACAAATATCTTTTCAAAATCGGTTTATTCGGCAGCCCATTTATTCGTATTGAAACAGCACTGACCTACGCGTTTTTCATATGCGATTAGATTATCATATCCCAAGATTACATCGCGCATGGGCGAGACAAAAATATCGCTCATACAGCTATGCACAAAGCTATATGTGGTCGCATCAACCGCCGTCAGTCTATCCCCAAACATATATTCTTTATCGTCCAAAAAATCAGACAAAGCGCGCACAGCATTCTCAAATAAAATTACGCGATCACTTTCAGGAAATCGAGATAAGCCCTGCATATCCACCCGCATCGCCAATTTGCCCAGCACATCTTCTATAATCGGTGCCCGCATTCCCTCAGGAATATCAGCAAAAAAGATTGCGGGACCACGCTCGAAATTCTCGTCTTTTAACCAGCGCTCATGCAGCAGCATCAATCCCATTTCACTCTCAACCATACGCTCTAGTGCCCATGCTGTAGCACGTTCAGCTTTGCTCAGCCCTTCATCCAAATCTTTGCCAAGTTTGTTTTCAAAATAGCGCCGAATGAAAGCGGAATCCGCAACAATCTTTCCATCCACTTTGACATAAGGGGCCTTTTGATAAGGTGCCTCCTCTAAATCTGCTATATGCGTGGTATACGCCACCCCTAGCATATCTAATTGCATCATAGATTTCATCACATAGGGGCTAGGCGAATGACACCCAAAAGCCGGTCCCCATCCAAACAACTGCACCATCATTATTCTCCCAACATATTCAAATGTTTTACCCAACGTCATTGAAGTGACCAGAAAAACATAGCAATGTGCAAAAAAATGTCAGCAGCCTGTCATCAGAGTATTTATTATGCGCCGTACCGAACGCCTCTTTCAAATTATTCAAATACTCCGCCGCAACCGCCGCCCAGTTCGCGGAAAAGAGCTCGCTGAAGAACTCGGCACTTCTCTGCGCACAATCTATCGCGACATAGTCGAGCTACAAGCCCAACGCGTCCCCGTTGAGGGCGAAGCAGGTCTTGGATATGTGCTATCAGGTGATTACGATATGCCCCCGCTTATGCTGACAGCCGATGAGCTGGAAGCTGCGGTTTTAGGCGCACGCTGGGTGGCTATGCGCTCAGACCCTGATTTGAAACGCGGCGCAGAAGACCTGCTCGCCAAAATCGCGCTCGTCATGCCAGACCGTTTAAAATCCATCGTACATGAAAGCGGTGTTGCGCCAGTACAATTTTCCTTTGTGCGTGAAGATACCTGCGATGTGTCTATAATCCGGCGAGCTATCCGAGAGCAAAAGAAACTTGATCTTGTTTACACAAATGAAAAAGAGGAAACCGTCTCACGCGTAATTTGGCCCTTCCTCGTGGCCTATTCTGAAAGCGCTCGCTTCATATGCGCTTGGTGCGAAAAACGCGAAGACTTCCGCACCTTCCGCACAGATAGGGTCGATAAGCTAGCGATTATGGAAACCAAATTCACGCAACGCGTGCCTGTATTACGTAAACAGTGGAAAGAGTTACAAGAATTACGCCGCAAGGAATGCGTCGAAAACTATAAACCGCCTAACACTCCACAACATTCACGGGAACCGTCACAGCCAAGCCGCCCAAACTAGTCTCTTTATATTTTGAAGACATATCCAAGCCTGTTTGACGCATTGTCTCAATCACCTGATCCAGCGTCACTTTGGGCGCATCGACTGCCCGCAATGCCAAACGTGCAGCATTTGCAGCCTTCACGGCCCCCATTGCATTGCGTTCAATACAAGGTATTTGCACTAATCCGCCCACAGGGTCACACGTAAGTCCTAGATTATGCTCCATGCCGATCTCAGCTGCATCACTCACTTGTTGCGGTGTTGCCTCCCAGACCGCCGCCAAACCAGCAGCAGCCATAGAACACGCAACCCCCACCTCACCTTGACACCCCATTTCAGCACCAGAGATTGAGGCGCGCTGTTTATATAAAATGCCAATCGCAGCAGACGTCAGCAGGAATTTTCCAATACGTCCGGTAGAATAACAATCTGCCTCTTCCCAACCTTCTTCAGCACAATAATGTTTGATAACGGCGGGAATAATTCCCGCAGCTCCATTTGTCGGTGAGGTTACAACACGCCCGCCAGCCGCATTTTCTTCATTCACCGCCATGGCAAATACATTGAGCCAATCAAACAATAATTCTCGCTCATTCGAGCCAGGGTTTTCCTTCAATGTGCGATATAGCTTTGCAGCGCGACGCTGCACCTTTAATCCGCCCGGCAATACGCCTTGCTGGCTTATCCCGCGCTCAATACAGCCATCCATTGCTGCCCAGATTTCATACAGCTTTTTATCTGTTTCTTCTCTGCTGCGTTGTGCATCTTCATTGGCCAGTAAAACTTGTGCAATCGTCATATCGTTGGCTTGGCATTTCTCAACCAATTCAGCGCCCGAGTGGAAACTAAATTCTCCCGTCCCTGTACCCAAGATTAGATCATCTTTTGCAGGAGCATTTAACTGAGCCTCACTTGCGATAAATCCGCCCCCCACAGAATAGAAAGTGCGCACCAGCAGATAATCGCCTGTCGCATTCAAAATTGTCACCTTCATCCCATTAGGGTGCAACAAGGGTACGATATCCCCGCGCATGTCCACGTCACGCTTTGGTATAAACTTGATGCTCTTACCATTTGGCAGTGTCAGCCGATTGCTTACCTTCACATCTTGAAATGCTTTTTCTGCCCAATCAGGATCAACGCTATCAGGCTCAGCACCCATCAATCCTAAAATTGCCGCCTTGTCAGATCCGTGCCCTACCCCTGTCAGCGCCAAAGACCCCTGCAGCTCAATCACGCAACGCGAAACCTGATCCATCAAACCAAGTTCAGCAACTTCCTGCATGATCCGACTGGTGATCCGCATTGGTCCAACTGTATGTGAAGAAGAAGGTCCAATACCTATTTTAAAGATATCAAAAACGCTTAACATGCCTGCTCGTCCCGATTTTTTATATTTATTTCTTTTATGAGATTTTTATACTCCGAAACGCCATGATATACCAAATATAATTATAATTCCTGTGAGATTTTGATATGATGCTTCACATTATAAAGCTTCCGCCGCTGCATTTTATCATGTGCCTAGCAGGCATGTATCTGACAGGTAAGCACCTGCCAAGCAGAGCGATAACATCCCAAGACCTAAGCACCATCACATGGGTAGCACTCACCCTGATCGGCATATTCATAATGGGATTATCTGCTTATAAATTCCGTCAACACCGCACCAATATTGAAGCTTTTCGAGAGCCAAACAACCTAATTACAACGGGTATTTTCAGCCTCACGCGCAATCCTATTTATATAGGATTTCTAATCATACTGATCGGATCTGTTTTCTATATCAATCAATATAGTGGATTCGTATTTGTTGGCATTTTCTTTGTACTTGCAGATAGATGGTACATCCCCCACGAAGAGCGCGACGCGCATCGCATATTTGGAGACGCCTTCACAAGATACAAAGCCCGCGTACGCCGCTGGCTTTAATCCTCGCGCTGCACACGCGCCTTACCACGTCCCACCGCCAATGCCTTAATAGCACCACGAAATGTCTGCACTTCTTGGCGTGTCCATTGCGCTCTAATCAAAGCACTACGTATGTTTTGTGTCATCACAGGGCGCTTCTCTTCGGGAAAGAAAAATCCTGCACGATCAAGCTCTTCTTCAAAATGCTCAAACATACGCATTAATTCATCACGGCGTGCAACATCCCCCACACCCGCAAACTCTTCGGGTGTCACCGCATTATCTCTCGCCGCCCACGCATGTGCAAACACACCCACAGCCTGCGCCAAATTCAGCGACGAAAACGAGCGATCCACAGGGTAAGTTAAAATTGCGTCCGCCAACGTGACTTCTTCATTTAACAGACCCATTTTCTCTGCACCAAACATCACCCCAATGCCCACATTAGGCCGTGACACCAGCGCACCAATTCCTTGGTCCACATTAAAAACTGGCTTCTCCATTCCACGTGGACGCGCTGTTGTTGCCAACACATATGTTAGATCAGCTATACCCTCTTCCAGTGTATCATACACCCGCGCATACACGCCCCAATCGAACGCACCTGCACTCATCGTATCAGCTTTAGAGTTTGGCCAGCCATCACGCGGATTAATTATACGCAAATCCGTCAATCCGAAATTCGCCATCACCCGCGCCGCCGCGCCGATGTTTTCTCCCATTTGTGGAGAGACGAGAATAATCGCTGGTTCGGAAGTCGTTTGAATATGTGTCATACAAAAAGGGCAACCATTTTCATGCGGGTTTCGTCAAGTCTATTCTTGAATTCAAACGACTTTTTCATCTCTCAAAGGTCGGGCTATCCCTTCTTGGCCACGATATACAAGCTTGAAGATTTCTCCGGGTACGACCCTTTTTCAAGAATTTCAAAGCCTTCATCTCGCACCATTGCTTCCAAATCGGACTTTTTAAATGTGTCCACATAAGGGGCCTTACCCATCATTTTCATTACAGGCAGCACCATTTTGATAAATGGTCCCATCTCCCCCACACAAGGCGTTTTGCTAATCAACAAACCATCGGGTTTAAGCAACTGGCTTACGCGCTCCAGCGTCTTGGGCAGATTGTCTAATAAATGAAACAAATTATGCGCCATCACCACGTCAAATGACTCAGGCGCAAGACGTTCATCAAATACATCAGCTTGTAGAAAAGCTATATTTGTAACACCTTGATCTTTTGCTTTTCGCGCGCCAATTTCAATCATGCCGCCGGAGTAATCAGTAGCCGTAAAATGGCGCACACGGTTGGCCAACAAGAGCGCTGTCGACCCCGTTCCACACCCAATCTCCAATACCTGCTGTTGATCAGATAAATATGTTGCTGTCCGCGCCAGCGTCGCTTCATATCCGGCTAAATTATCAATTTTCTTTTTAGCATATTTGGGCGCAGCTTTATCCCAAAAAACATGTGGATTTTTCATGACAGCTATATAATTCCAATTATTGAGACTATTTCTTATATTAAGTTCAATTACTTAGCGTTGCCATTGCCCTTTTTCATAAGCAATATGACGCCCGTCGATCACAAGGTCTCCTGACCCAGAAATTCCACCCGATAGCGAACCACTTAGTGGACCGGTCTCAACATCTCCCGATCCCTTGATAGAAATGTTCAAGTCTTCAATTTTGCCATCGATTAATACATCACCAGAACCCGAAACACTCACGCCAACAGACTGGAATTGTCCCCCGTCCACAGTCACGTCCCCAGAACCACGAATATCAACCAGTGCTTTTTCTTGAGCACTTTTAGAGTAGATATCACCAGATCCCATGATTGATGCGAACAAATGACCTGCTATATTTTCTAAACTAATATCGCCAGATCCTTTAATGGCGAGAACAGCTTTTCCAGATATGTTTTCTGCTTTCACATCACCGGAACCACGAACCTCAGCAGAAAGCTCACCAATATTTTCTGCAGAGATGTCCCCGCTTCCATTTACTTGAAAATCGGCAAATCCGGAAACATCTTGCAAAAACACATCGCCACATCCGTTCACGATAACAGACGTTGAGTGCAAATCTCCAATGCGCGCTACTCCACTTTTCAATTCAAGATCTAAGTTTGAATTGGTTGGCATTGTGATTTCTAAATGGGGAAACTCATCAATTGAACGCAGTTTATCGCCCTTTAGTTTTAGTCGATATTTGCCATTGCTGGACTTACATTGACTAATTTTTAAATCATCATCGCCCGTCACCCGCACACCATTTGACGCAAGATCTACTTTGATCGCATCAATTTTACCTGCCTCAACCAAAGCACCCTGCTGTAGTTTCGCATCATACTTCCCGTCAGAGGATGTACGCACAGTAAGCACTCCAACGAAGTCTTGAATATCTACAAGACCGTCAGCTACGCCTTGCGCATCTGCAACTTGGATATCGTCCTTGATCTTGAGGTCTGAATCTGCAGAAGCCGAACATGCTGCAACAAGTGCGAAACAAGCCGTTGATAAAAAAAGGGGTGCAAAATATTTGGGCATGGGGCATTCTCCAAAAAAGCGTCTGCGAAATTAGAGATGTTATTTATCGTTTTTCGATAAAAGTCAACATCGCAACACTTATGACCGCTTAGATTTTGCAAAAATACCCCTCAAAATCCTGCTAAATAGTCTCACTTCTCAACAAGTTTAGCACTTCTCCTTTGACGGGTGTCGTCCCTCTGCTATAGCAAAACGCAAATTATGCCATTCGGAGCGATTACCCGTCTCTCCATAAAAATAGATAGAAGGACAAAAGCATGGCCGTGATTAAGGTAGATAACCCAGTTGTTGAGATGGACGGTGACGAGATGACTCGCATCATCTGGGCGATGATCAAAGAGCGTCTTATCCTTCCATACCTCGACATCGACCTTAAATATTTCGACCTTTCAGTCGAAAAGCGTGACGAGACAGACGACCAAATCACTATCGACGCAGCAGAAGCGACAAAAAAATACGGTGTTGCTGTTAAGTGTGCGACCATCACTCCAGATGAAGGCCGCGTTGAAGAGTTTGGCCTAAAGAAAATGTGGCGTTCGCCAAACGGTACAATCCGCAACATTCTTGGTGGTGTGGTTTTCCGTGAGCCAATCGTGATTTCAAACGTACCACGTTTGGTTCCTGGTTGGACGAAGCCTGTTGTTATCGGCCGTCACGCTTTTGGTGACCAGTACCGCGCAACTGATTTCCTCGTGCCTGGCAAAGGTAAGCTAACCATGAAATGGGAAGCTTCAGACGGTTCTGAAACAATTGAGCACGAAATCTATGATTTCCCAGAAGCCGGTATCGCTATGGGCATGTACAACCTTGACGATTCAATCCGTGACTTCGCACGCGCTTCAATGAATTACGGCCTTCAACGCAAATGGCCTGTATACTTGTCGACCAAAAACACAATCATGAAAAAATATGATGGTCGCTTCAAAGACATCTTCCAAGAAGTCTTCGATAACGAATTTGCTGACAAGTTCGCAGAGTTTGGCGGAACTTACGAGCACCGCTTGATTGATGACATGGTTGCTGCAGCCATGAAATGGTCTGGTGGATATGTTTGGGCATGTAAAAACTATGATGGTGACGTTCAATCCGACACAGTCGCTCAAGGTTACGGCTCACTTGGTCTAATGACTTCTGTTCTTATGACGCCGGATGGTAAAACAGTAGAAGCTGAAGCGGCTCACGGTACAGTGACACGTCACTACCGTGCTCACCAGCGCGGCGAAGCAACGTCTACAAACTCTATCGCTTCTATCTTTGCTTGGTCACGGGCACTTGGTCACCGTGGTCGTATGGATGGCAATGAAGCACTATCAAACTTTGCTCAGCTACTAGAAGAAACAGTGATTTCAACTGTAGAATCTGGCCACATGACAAAAGACTTGGCGCTATTGGTTGGTGCCGACCAGTCATGGCTGACAACTGAAGGCTTTATCGACAAAGTTGCCGCTAACTTCCAAGACGCAATGTCTAAAGTTAACTAAAGAACAGGCCTCAAGCTTTTGCTTGATCGCAAATTAAGAAACGGCGATGCTCTAAATAGCGTCGCCGTTTTTTTGTAAAAACCCATCTGTGAGAACTCTCCCCAATGCCTAATTGTCTCGTTGAATATTCAGCACCGATTGCCCAACACATCTCTCCCAAACAACTTGTAGATACCGTGCAAGCCGCAGCAATTGCTTCTGACTTGTTCAAACCTGAAACTGTCAAAACAAGAGCGCTCCCATTTGATTGTTACACAGATCATGACGGGAACCCTGACTTCATTCACGTGACAGTTGCGATTCTCCCAGGCAGAACACCTCAGCAAAGACAACACCTTGCACAAACCATGATATCCAACTTGAAGACCTTAGAACTGTCATCAACGACCCTAACAGTTGATATTAAAGATCTGGACCCCGCCTACACCAAAACATCTATATAGCGCCTGGCGTTCACACTCCAACATCAATATACTATACCAATGCCGCCAAATAGGTATGCATCTGATTAGAAATTTGGTAGGACCGAAATATAGTCGGCGCAATATATATAGAGGTAATACATGCCAGATTGCATTGTTGAATATTCCAAGAGACTCGCCACGAAAGTTTCCGTAGAGAAAATTACCCAAACAGCACATCAGGGCGCAATTAACAGCGGCTTGCTTGATCCTGAAAAAGTAAAAACGCGCGCAACACTCATCGAACATCAAATATTACCTGCCGATAGAGATGTGATCCACGTCACTATCCGTTTTCTCGCAGGGCGAACTGACGCTCAGAAAAAGCACTTATCAGATTCAATCGTTTCTGAGCTATGTACACTTGGACTTACAAACATAGCCATCAGCGCAGACGCATATGATTTAAGTCCAGGATACGCAATTAAGCTACTTTAAACTCAGCATTCCAAATATTACGATCAACACAAAACCTTAAACGGCGACACCTGCTAGTGACGCCGCTTTTATTCAGATAAAGATCAAGAAAAGTCCGGATTATCAGAGAGAATATCCGAATGGTTTTTAGCCATAAACGCTTTCCAAGCCTCTGGCATGCCATCGACATTGTGACTTTTCCTGCCAAATCCGCGTGAAATAGACCATGCATCCACCCCTTTCATTCCCACCCAATCATGGTTGAAAGTGTTGAGATCATTGAAAGTATGTGTGGCAGGTGCACTCATGACATTCGGGTCAGAAATCTGACGCATTGACCCATGATATGTAGACCAATCATTAACCTGCACAAGATGCCCAAAACGGTTAGGCGTTTCTGCACGAAACACGGAATCTGAATTTAGCCAGACATCATCGCCGATGACTTTTGCAGGACCGATCTCATCATGACGTACGGAAGGACCGTTCTTACTTTCATCTCCATCCTTGCTTTCAGGGCGTTCGATACCTCTTAAGCCAAACACGCTCTTAGATTTCACAAGCTTTGGCTGCATCACTTCACGTGTCTCGCCAGTATATGGATTATCAAATGTCTCAAGCAACTTGCCTGTTTTAAGGTCTGAATAGAATATTTTCATGAAGTAGTTCACGCGATAGCGAAACTGCGAAATGTCTTCGATCTTATAAATCAAACCTACATGCATGTTCCAAAATGGCGTGAGTTGCCCATCCCTAAACCCCATCCTCACAGCATCTATATTCCAATACACCAGCCGATCATCCAGCGTATAAGCAAGCTTTCTATGCATGAGATGTAGGTCTTCAGGGTTATTTACATCAAATGGCGTATGCATAGGCTGCGTGGTCGCACAGCCTCCCAGCGCGCCAGCCGACATACTTGCCGCTGTTGCACCCAAAAGTTTTAATGCCGAACGTCTATCCATCTTCATTCCTCCCACTGTGTTAACACCACAAGAAAGAATGATATATCTTTTGTCAATTGTAAGGGGAGGAAACCTACCTATTCATCCGCTGCTCAAGACGTGTAGAAAACCACGAGATGATCCGACGCCAAAGCTCATCTTTCATAGATTGACCTTCAACATCATGATCTATTGATGGGTTATCATTTATCTCAATGATAACCACGCCCTTCTCTGTCTCCTTGAGGTCCACCCCGTAGAGTCCCTCACCGATCAAACGCGCTGCACGCACTGCAACTTCAACGACTTCCGGCGGCGCATCTTCGACAGGCATGGTTTCAAAACCACCTTCAGTGAATTTGCCTCCGTCGCCATGTTTGATGATTTGCCAATGCCCACGCGCCATTTTGTATTTGCTCGCATACAAAGGCTCTCCATTGAGCACCCCAATACGCCAGTCAAAATCAGTCGGCATGAATTCCTGTGCAATCACAAGCGCCGTGTCATCAAACAATTTCTTTGTGATGCTTGTCAGCTCTTCCACAGATTTTGCTTTGTGCATATTTGTGCCAAAGCTACCATCGGGCATTTTCAAAATCACCGGATTTCCAAGCTTTTCAAAAACAGCTTGCATATCAGATTTTTTATCTAAGATTTCGGTTGCAGGAATAGGCAAATGTGCTTTTTCCAATATCTCTTTAAGATAGACTTTGTTTGTACACCGTATCATTGACTGCGTATCGTCGATCACTGGCATACCTTCTTGCTCAGCGCGTAGCGCGAACTTATAGGTGAAATTATCGATAGATGTAGTCGTGCGAATAAATAACGCGTCAAACTCCGCCAAACTTGGCAAATCAGTTGGATCTATTATCTCGACCTCAACACCCATCTTAGCAGCGACATCAGATAACCGCTTAATGGAGGCAGGCTTGGAAGGCGCTATCTTCTCGTTTGGGTCTACCAGCACAGCCAATGACCATTTTGCTGGAAGGCGCGTCTTAGGTTGGCTAATGCGACCACTCGTGTAAGTCTGCATGGAGTCGAGAAAGAACTGACGGCGCTCCGCTTTTAGCTTGTGCGGAGAAACCATTTTAATCTTGCTAATACCATGTGGCGCAGCCTCATCAAACTCGACTTCTAGCGCAGGTGTACGAAACCAATCAGAAGCCTCCCGCGCAAGGCGTTCATACCCTGCCGTTTCTGGCTTAGAGAAAGCAATAAATAGGCTCTCGACTTTAGGCGCACCCTTACCAAGCGCTTCTTTCAAACGCTCCCCTAACTCTGGTAGCGCATGACGATACAACTCTTTCTTTGAAAGCTCGACCATGGTGTGAACGCTCGGGCTAACCCGATGTCCGCGAGCCTCAGCAAGCAAAGAGGCATAATAGCCCTCTGACTGATACGCATATGAACGAGACAGATTCAAAATATAGGGTCGACGACCACCAAATAATGACGGTTTGGTCACATAATCAGATACCCGCAAAACTTTATGCGGCGTTTCAGCTTGCGTAATATCACTTGCTGATTCAACCAGTACAACCCAATCTGTCATGTTAGGACTTTCTCCATGCGTTGGGCCGCCTCTCCGTCTGGATAATAGCCCTCAATTTTCGCAATTACGCGATAACCAGATCGTTTGTAAAGCGAGATTGCAGCCTCATTGGATTCACGCACTTCAAGGCGCATACGCGTGCACACTTTTTCTCGTGCCACATCTTCACCATGCGCCATTAAAAGTTGTGCTAAACCTTGCCCTCGCGCTTCTGGAGCAACTGAAATGGAATAAAGGCGCGCAACGGAGCTTCCCTTACGAAAAAGATGCACAGCCGCACCAACAAGTTTCAAATCTTTCTTGACCACATGTACACAGCTATGCCCCTGCATGAGCCGCAACCATGTTTTCGCAGGAAACCTATCTTCCGCTGCAAAACCTTGTTCTAGTTCAACAATTGGAGCGATATCATCAAGGCCAGCTTCACGAATAATAATGCTCATAGGCTCTTTTTCACGGATATCATGCCGCCCTTTAATCTCATCAATAGCTCAATCACCGGAAATTAGAGGAGCATCTTGCTTTATAGCAACTTCTTCCTCTTATGCGCGCAGTATAGCTGCATATAAAGCAAGTCGCCCATTTACCATAAAGTCTACATACTCACAATCACATATTGCAAAATATGCCCCCACTTATTTGCCGCAGAAATACGCGCCAACAAGCGATAAATTCAAAATAAACATAATGTGATCCAACTTATTTTTCTTTGACTTGAAAATGCCCCAATCCATTCGCATATTCCAATTCATGAGGAATACACACCCCTGTAAACACCTCATATATGGACAATAGTGAATTGAGGATCAGTCCCCAAACTGCCCCGTTTAAGGCTGATCTTTAATCCCTGCGGGGCTCGCAAATCCCCCTCTCAGCTTGTTGAATGTCCCCCTCCGAGCTGTCTGCGCGAGCCCCGTATTGTCTTTTCCCTCACCTACATGGCTATAAAACTCTTGCTATCTGCGTGCGCGGCGCTACACCCCTTGCCATGCTACAAATTTCTGATCTCACATTCGCCATTCAGGGCCGCCCCTTGTTTGAAAACGCCAACGCGCTAATCGCAAGCGGCTGGAAAGTTGGCCTTGTCGGCCGCAATGGAACAGGTAAGTCCACGCTACTGCGCATTATCCGCGAAGAGATCGCAAAGCCCTCTGCTGACAGTCCGATCAAATTAAACCAAGGCGCACGTCTGGGCTGGGTCGCACAGGAAGTCGCGGCATCCGACCAAACCATTCTCGATGTCGTGCTAGCATGTGACGAAGAACGCCATGCTCTAATGCAAGAATCCGAAACAGCCACTGATCCAGATCGCATTGGTGAGATCCATATGCGCCTAGCTGACATTGACGCATGGACCGCTGAATCGCGTGCCGCTGAAGTGTTGATGGGGCTTGGTTTTACTAATGATGACCTTTCACGCGCTACCCGTGAATTTTCCGGAGGTTGGCGAATGCGCGCTGCAATCGCCGGCGTATTGTTCTCCGAACCCGACTTGCTACTGCTAGATGAGCCGACCAATTATCTTGATCTTGAAGGTGCCGCGTGGCTGGAAGGTTATATCCGCAAATACCAACACACTGTATTAATCGTTTCCCATGACAGAGACCTCCTAAATCGCTGTGTTACACACACGATAGCTCTTGAACACCAAAAGCTCTCTTTGTGTGTTGGTGGGTATGATGCATGGATGAAAAAGCGTGCTGAGCAAGTTGAGCAGCTCCAGTCGCAAAAAGCGAAGCAAGATAAGAACAAAGCTCACCTACAAGCCTTCGTGGACCGCTTCAAAGCCAAAGCATCTAAAGCGCGCCAAGCTCAGTCTCGTGTAAAGATGCTAGAGAAGATGCAGGATGTCACAATTCCTATTGAAGAGCGGTGTGCACCTTTCAACTTTCCCGGTCCAAAGGATGAACTTGCACCGCCTTTGCTTGAATTGCGAGATGCAGATCTTGGTTACGGAGAAGACGCAAAAATCTTATCCGATGTCACACTCCGCATGGACCCTGACGACCGCATAGCCATTGTCGGGACTAACGGCCAAGGTAAGACCACGCTCGTTAAATCTATCGCTAAACTTTTACCGCTCATGGCTGGTGACGTCATTGGCGCAAAGTCCATTCAAATCGGGTATTTCTCGCAGGACCAGATGGATGAATTGCGCATGGGCGAAACAGTGTTGGACCACATCCGCCACGCCCTTCCAAAAGATACAGCCGTGCCCCGTCAGCGTGCCGTTGCTGCTGCGATGGGTTTCCCGCACGAGAAAGTCGAAACCAAAGTTGAGAAGCTATCAGGGGGAGAGAAAGTTCGCCTCCTGCTTGGCCTCACAGCCATGGAAGCGCCACATATCCTCATTCTTGATGAGCCGACATCCCACCTTGATATAGATAGCCGCGAAGCATTGATTTACGGCCTCAACGACTACCCAGGCGCTGTGCTGCTCATTACGCACGATGTGTATTTGGCCGAGGCTACAGCAGACAGTCTATGGCTAGTAAAGGACGGTCGCGCCAAACCTTATGATGGTGACATCAACGATTATCGTAAATTAGTTATGCAGGCAGATCGCGCGCCTGCTGCCCACAACGCCGATAAATCAGAGAAGAAATCCAAAAACTCAAAAAAGCCAAACGGGACTGACATCCCAAACACAAATGTCGTGTCTAAACCTGAACCAACATCAACAACACCTACCAATACAAAACCCGCAGCCCTCACAAAAGCGGAACGGGATGAACAAAAACGACGCGCATCTGAAGCCCGAAAGGCCGCAGCTCCCCTCAAGCGAAAAGCCGAGCAAGCCGAAAAAGCACTAGAGAATGCGCAGGCAAAAATAGCAAAAATCGACGAAGAGCTTGCCGGCCCTGCTCCCTCTTCCGATCGCCTTGTCGAACTCATGAAAGAGCGTGCCGCCCAAGAAGCAATCGCCGAAACATCCGAAATGGATTGGCTAGAAGCACTCGACGCTTATGAAACGGCAGTGAGTGAAGCGGGATAGGTTTATAGGCGTTGGCGAATTGAGCTAGCACCTATCAATCTACCTTATCATTTCCGTAGTCTTTTAAGCCACAAATACCATCCGCTTCCGCAGAGAAACATTGTCATTAATCCAGATACAAAGACGATGATCCGCCCTGTAAGCCCAAATGCTTTGCCTGAATGAAGCGGGTACTGCCACGCAAAGAAAGCATCGCCAGCCGTCGAACCATTATCATGCCTTTGATCAATGTATTGCGCTGTTGAAACTCGGTAATATGACCACATCCGTCCCTGATCATCCAAATCTCTCTCATCGTAAGTTCGAATAGCAATCGCATCGGTGTAGGGAAAATACCGGATACTATGAATGTCCCTTGCAGGGATGCCTGACGCTTCAACAACTTCCCCCACACGCCCATTCGTTAATTCAACGGCGGGATCTTTCCAATCATAGTGAAGGCGGCCTGTTGGCTCTGAGAAAACCTCCACCACATGATGACTAAGTGTCGGAATAGCCAAAACTGTACCCGTCAACGCTACAGTAAAGGTAATGGGTATCATCCACATCCCCAAAGACCGATGCATATCGAACCAATTCCGCAAACTGCCCAACTTGCCCGAGATAGCAAAAGCAGATTTCCATTTTTTCAATTTTGGAATGGATAGATAGATGGAAAATAAGTGATCAATACACCAAGCCAGCCCCATAAATCCGATAATCGTCGTCATCCAGGGGCCGAGTAAAAAATCTATATGAAGTCCATAGAAAAAATTGATGATATTTCGTTTGCTAAAGTCAATTTCTCCTGAGGTGCGCCACCCTAAAACCTGACCATTGTAAGGATGTGAGAAGACTTCAACAGAGAGCGACTCGCCATCTCGTTCAGCTTGGCCAATAGACAAAAACACATTGTCCTGCTCGGTTGGATAATTCGTCAGCTTCATATGAAGCGCATCAAATTTCTCATCCGCTAATGACAATATCTGCTCTATATCTGCCAATGGCGCGTGCTCTTGCACCGCAACACGCCAATCTGGGTTGAGGGCAGCATCTATTTCTCCATACCAAGTGATGACACATCCACTCAAAGCGAGCAGAAAAAGCCATCCCCCGATAAGGATGCCGAACCATTTATGCCATGCACGCGCAATGGTCCGGCCTTTGGGAAGCATAAATCTTCCAAACTGCATTAGAATTTAAGCGCGGCTGTTACGCGAATATCGCGACCACGCTCAGCCACTCCTGAGACACCTTCCCAGCCTGCAATATGGTTATAATCAGCCACACTTGCATGCGCTAAATATTGCTCATCGAATAGGTTATAAACAGCAGCTGAAAACTCCACCATTTCCGTTTCAAACGGTTGCCATGTCGCAAACAAGTCTACAACAGTATAGCCCGGCTTATCGACAAATTGTGTCTCATCAATCCATCCCAACTCAACAGCACGATAGAGCGTTTCAATGTCATTTAGATCCAAGTATTGGGTCAAACTCGCTTGAAATGATAACCGATCATTCGGCGTAAATCCGGCTGTCAAATTCCAATTGTCTCCAACCGAAGTTCCAAGACCCACTTCTTCATATCCTTCGATTTTACGACCATTTAGCTCCGAGTCATTTTGGTTGTAAAATGCAGAAACGTAGAACGGGCCTGATTGGTATTCAGCGCGCACTTCAATTCCAGTCGAGTCATAAGTCCCGATATTATCGTAGAAGAAGGAGTCCTGTCTAAGATCCGCATAAATCGAGTCTTCTGCAAAAGAACTGTTGCCGATTTGATCAAAAATCACATTATCAATCTGCATGTCGTAATATGCAATTGAACCTTTAAAGCCGCCCTTTGTATAAACAAATCCTGTCTCGAAATTTCCAACGGTTTCTGGTTGAAGGTCTGGGTGCAGACGTAGACGATTAGGACCGCGTTCCAAAGTAAACCCATCACCGATTTCTTTTCCGCGGAAGGCTTCGGCATACCCAATGTTGAAGTTCAATCCATCCAAAACCGCGTAGTCTAAGCCACCATTAAAGCTAAACCCATCACTTCTCGTCGACTCATCATAAGTTTCCATATCCAAATCATAGGAATCAAATCTAGCGCCAGCAGTTAGAAGAAGCTTTTCAAACGGTCTCCACTTATCTTGAATATAGGCTCCAAATAAGCTGCCTTGCTCTTCAAAATATCCCGTATTGGGATCCCATGACCACGCACTCCAAGTCTCATAATCGGCAAGATATTGACCAGATACTTTATCTTGATGATGCTCAAACCCAGCGACAATATCATGGCCGCCTAAATTCAAAATTGATCGGATATCGAAACCAATTGTCTCAATTTCAGCGCCGTATTCACCCCAGCGGTTTGTACGCCCCTGAAAGAACTCAGTGTTGGACCAAAAACCAGTCAATTGAACGGCATTTCCTGCCTCAGTCTCATATCCATAGTTTGCGACTGCGGTGCCCCGTGTACCTTCGGATTCAAATAGCAGGCTATCAGCTAGGACCGGCCAATTGGGACGCTCTCCTAAATCCGCCTCTTCCTGACGGTGCTCATAGCTCAGGGAGAAAGAATGGCCATTATCAAAATCACCACTTAATTTGACAAAACCTAGTTCTTGACTTGCGCCCGTTCCATAGACTTCGTCACCATTACCATCTTTGTAATTCTCAGCATCAGAATAAACATACGTACCGATAATTCCAATCTCGTCAGTAATACGTCCATACAGGCTTGCTGACCCTTTATACCCGTCATTTGATAGATATGTGGCTTTAACTTTTCCACCGAAAGATTTGTCTTCCTCTAGCAGATCATTCGCATTCTTGGTTTTAAAGCGTATCGCACCTGCAATGGCCCCAAAACCAAATGTTGCCTCACTCGCCCCAGTCTGCACTTGTACTTGCTCGAGCAATTCAGGCTCGATATTGACGCGCCCGATATGATGAAACAGCGTCCCCCCTTGAGGCGCACCATCAATCGTCACATTGATCATGGTGTCTTCAAGCCCGCGAATATATATCTTCTGGGCCAATCCAACGCCGCCGCCAACACTAACAGAAGGCACAGAACGAAACACATCGGTAAGGCTAGCAGCTTGGAATAGCTCTAAATCTTCAGAATTAATATCAATGTCTGTCAGCGCTCCGACAACAACAACTGTATCTTGTACAGACTGCTTCTCCTCCACCTCTTGCGCAGAGGCATTCGATAGCGCCATCGCTAGAACACTCAATGAAACAGACAGAGTAAATTTGTTAAACGCCATAACTCAGACCCCAGATAATTAAACTTTAATGGGGATCATCTATTACAAATGCAATTCATTCGCAATACTATTTGAGAATGAATTGCATTTTTAGTTAGGCTTAGTTTAAATATCCAAGGTCACTCAAAATATTCCATATATTCGCCCGGCATTTCTTCAAGTGGTGCAATGCTAATATCGCGATAAAACACTTCTGCTGCTTCACTTTGCAGTTGGATGCGCCCAGCTTGCATGGGAATTTCCTGTCCCGTTTTGTCGATATAGTGCGAATTACGCAGAGCCATCACCACCTCACCATTCACGATGTGCAGGCTTTGGCCCTCAAAACAAATTAAATCCAATGTCGTCCATTCCCCCATTGGACTTTCATAATTTGCCGACCGCATCACGTATTTTTCTTCACCTTCACGCCCTCCCGCATCTAGCCATTCAGCCCGCGCATCCGCAATCGGGCTCATGATATATTCGCGCGGATAAGCTTTAATCTGGATGCCCGAAGTGGCTTGGTTCCAATAATCCCCCATATGGCCTTCCATGATTTGAAATTCTTGAGACATCATCCAGCTACGAAAATACTCAGCTCCGTAAGCTCCAACTGAGTGATATAAAATTCCTGTATCGAGTAATTTTTCAGTGCGCGGCTCCCATTTTTTATCTCCCCATTTCACCTGCAATCGCAGATGATAATTATCGAAAGAGGCTTTCGTAATAACAGCGCCATAATATTCACCGCTTACCCGCAGCACCGGCTCGCCTTCTTCTTCAATAACTGAAAAAACACCCTTATTGTCTTTTGGATTCAGTCCAATTGGCGCTACCGGCACACCATGCTCATCCAGAATTTCATCTCCAGCGTAAGTGTCGGGTATTTTGAAACTGATATATTGGTCCCAATGTGATAACTCTGTATCCAGCAGGCTCTCACCTTGCAAACTCTCGCCCAGCGCATGGACATCGGATGAAGACTTCGCACACCCCATAATAAGTGTAGACAGCAACAAACCAGCACACACAGCGCCAGCGCCTCGCTTTTTAAAACTCTCAGACACGCAAACACCCTCCAGCCCTATTTAACAATACAGCTAAATTGAAATGGCGGCTTGAAAATGTCAACGTTGTCTAAACTCTAACGTGGCCGCGCATGTTTGTTGGTGAGTTCGTAAAATGTAGCTTGGACATAATCATCCTCTGCGCCCGTTTTATTCTGATTATACACACCCGCCTTAAAGTATAGATATTCATCTTTAGCATCATATCCGCTCGCACTCATATCAATACGACGCCGCACAAGAACCTTTCCATCTTGCAAAATGCTCACCTCTAACGCATTTCCAAACGCGACGATTGTATATGAAAAACGTTCATTCAAAGCGATACCATCGACAGGGTCTGCAGCATCATTTGCACGATCCCCCAACAGGTTGAAAAAACGATCTTCTCCATCGCTTTTCACCTCATGCGCAAAATAAAGTGACCCCTTTTTATTCTCAGGAAGCTTGCGATAATATATCCGCACTGGCTCGTCATCTTTGCCGTGAATTTGCCCAATAATAACGCGCCCCACTTCATGTGGCTCACCTGTCGTCGTTACATGATTAACCGCAAGTGTCGCATGTAATTCACCATCCACACCTCCGGCCATTTTTCGTGCCTTGCGAGGTGCCGTCGATAACACCCAATTATTTTTGCTTGGTTGAGATGTTTTAATTTTGGTATTGCCGCGTCTCAGCATTTCTCGCAACTCAGTGCGCACATATGTCGTATTTTTAGACGTCAACGCCCCATGGACTGGAGCGCGAAATGTAATGCCACCATCTTCAGAATAATAAAAGAACCGTGGATCCGTCCAACCGTCTGCTAACTTTTTTTCACTGATGGTATCTGACTTCCCGTCTCCATTTTCATCAATAGGTAACCCCAAATACCAGTCGATCAACTCAAATGGAGCTTGATTTTCTTGCGCATATCCAGCTTGCCCAGTGAATAAAAATGCCGAAACAGCAACAACGCTTCTACAAAAGGCCTTTTTATATTGCATCTTAAATTTCCTCCTCAGGGGAAACTTGGCAAGTACGCCCCGAGCAGTCAACCACTTTAAAATACCAATAATCGAAAATGGTAGGACCAATATAATATATACCTCGCATAACTCATTGATGTAAACTTATCTTGGTATAATATCTGACTTTACTCGAAGGAGGATAAATATGACCTGCATACCTCGTGCATTCCTAGCTTCAAGCCTATTTGCCGTGGGTTTTGCCACATCCGCGTCGGCGGATATCTTGAACAAGCAATCCGATCACTACACCATAAAGCAGGAAGCAACTTCCAGCCTTCCCCCCGAAAAAATATGGCAACGCCTTATTGATCCAGCGCAATGGTGGCACCCAGATCACACATATTCTGGCAGCAGCGCCAACCTCTCTTTAGACGTACAAGCGGGTGGATTATGGCGCGAAGACTGGCAGGGCGGATCAATAGCTCACGGTCAAATTTTGTCTGTCATGGAAAACAAACAATTGACGCTAAACGCACCTTTTGGCCCGCTTCAAAACATGGCTGTCACGGTGATATGGACCATCACCATTCAAGAAGAAAATGACGGTTCCAAAATTACATTCCTGGAAACAGCAAATGGAACACACCAAAGCAAGTTAGACGAGATTGCACCTGCTGTTGATTACGTCAAAACCCAAGCAATCCAACGCCTGGCTAACAAGACATCGCAATAGCTTCAAACATCGCTTTTAGGCGTGTTTGGACATTGCTTTAATCAAGCCCTGAATGTGTCTTGACTGCGTGCGCCATGAAGACACGCTGATACGAAATACAGGCTTACCTTTCCAAACACTCGCACCAAACCACACCTCACCATCAGCCTGAACAGCAGCAAGAAAATCTTTCGTCTTCACTTCATCTTCAAAACTGCACAACACCTGATTAAGTACGACGCGGTTATGAACAGTAATACCCAAATCCCGAATACCAGCGGCCGCCTCCAGTGCTAAATCGCAATATTGGTCCACGAGCGCATCCACACCTTCCCGCCCCAAGGAGCGCAACACTGCCCAAAAGCCAAGACCGCGCGCTTTACGAGAAAACTCCAAAGTGATGTTCTTTTGCGCATCATCCTCAGCTGAAGAATACACAGCATCTGCATTTAACGTACGCGACAACAGAGACTTATCACGGCAAATCGCAACAGCGCTATCAAAAGGCGTGTTCAGCCATTTGTGTCCATCTGTTGTCCAGCTATCGGCAAGTTCAATTCCTTTTGTCAGATGTTTTTTCTGCTTCGACGCACGCGCCCAAATTCCAAAAGCTCCATCCACATGCACCCAAGCACCCTTGGCTTTCGCTGCCGGAATAATTTGATCAAACAGGTCAAACTCTCCTGTATTTACTTCTCCAGCCTGCAAGCAAAGGATGGTTTGTGCATCAATATCCGGCAATTGCTCTGGCAGTATTCGGCCATGATCATCTACCGGTGCAAAAATCACATTCTGCATCCCAAAGCCCAACAATTTCAGCGCCTTCTTTACGGTAACGTGCACTGTCTCAGGCACAACCACGCGAATAAGTGGCGCACCCGCAAGACCTTGTTGCGCAATGTCCCAGCCCAGTTTCTCAAGTAAGCCCGCACGCGCAGTTGCAAGAACAGACACTCCGCACGCTGTTGCACTTGTTCCAAATCCGACACCCGCTTCACGCGGCAAATCTAAAACGTCTAATAACCAACCGCCCGCAATTTTTTCAATCTTTGCCATAGCAGGTGAATTTAAGTGGCTAGATGCACTTTGATCCCACGCAGCTGCCAGTCGGTCACTCGCCGCCGCTACAGGTAAAGTCGCACCGATCACAAAGCCATAATAATTGGGACCATTAGACGTAACGGCCCCCGCGCCGCCAACAACATCCAGCAGCTCAAGTGTGTGCGATGGATCACTTGATGTTTCAGGAAAGACTCCGCCCAATTGCTCAAGATCAGCGATTGCATATTTATCGGGAAAAACACGCCGCGTTTCAACGCTTTCTAAATAACGTGCTGCACGCGCATCAGCATCAGCTAATAGCGCTAATTCCTGCTCTGTCTTCATAACCCACCCCTTAAATCGTGTCAGATATATCGGCCAGCGCTTTGGCTATTTGGGCGTCTTCACGCTTATAGAAGACCCAGCCTTTAATTTTAGCACCGCGCACCAATCCCGTATCCGTCAACAACTTCATATGTGCTGACAGCGCAGGCGCACTAATGCCCAACTTGTCCGCGATTCTACCGCTGCAGACACCATCCTTAACAAGATCGCCATCTACTTGCGGCTCAAAATGCGCTTCTGGATCTTTAAGCCATTGCAATATCTGCAAGCGACTTTCATTGCTCAACGCTTTTAATATTTGAAGTCCTTGAATGCTCATTATTTAACTATTTAACAAATAAATTAAATAGTGCAACACCTAAACAACATCTTCAAAAAATTGAGCGGTGCAAATTATAAAGACTAATCAAACAGATCGCACACCCAACCCCAAGTGTAAGCCATTTCTTTGGAAATCGCCCAACTGCCCAAGCCGCTATCGGTGCTGCAATAACACCTCCGACCAGTAACCCAAGCGCAGCTTTACCAAAGCTAGGCCCCAACACTGCCAAGAAAGAAATAGACGCTGCAACCGTCACGAAAAACTCAGCAAGATTCACCGTTCCAACCATTTTCCCAGGATCGCCTCCTTTGGCGATTAGGCTAGAAGCGACAACTGGCCCCCAACCGCCACCGCCTATCGTATCAGCCATACCGCCGCACAATCCTAGCACGCCTACGCGCTTAATCTGCACGTGACTGCTGACAGGCCGCAAACCTTTCACAATCACCACAATCCCCATGCAAAAAAGGTAAGCCGCAATAAAGGGACGAATAAGCTCTGTATGCACAAGGCTAACGATCAATGCACCTGCAATTGCCCCAATTGAGCCAAACACGGCCAAACGCCAAAACACGCTCCAATCCACATTCTTTGCAAGCGCATGTGAAACACCTGAAGCAGCCGTGGTGAACATTTCCGCTGCATGCACATTTGCGCTTGCGTGCGCCGGCGGCATACCGATCGCGATCATGGCGGAGTTGGAAATCACGCCATATGCCATGCCCATTGTTCCATCGACAATTTGGGCAGCGAACCCGATTAAGATGAACCAAAAGAACACATCATCAGACATGGCACCCTCCGCGCACACTCATCACTGCAATATACTGTAAAATTGCCCTTCCAGTGCACGTATTTTAAAGGTGAGCCAGCGCTTCAACCTTTCAAATCGTCTCTCTTTGAGGCGGTCCATCATGATGCTGAGACATTTATTCTCGCAACACAATCCTCCACTCCCCCTAATATTTTTCACCCGCCTACTTGAAGTTTTCTAGCAATCTGCATGTCTTCATTTTTTGACTTAAATTTAAGTTTTCTAATTTCAAAAATTAAATTTCCTCGCGTTTCTTTCTTTAAAACTGACAGTATTTCATCTGCCTAACGCCGTATTCGCGCGCCTCAACAAGGCTCCTACATCAGCAAACCTAAACAAAAAAACACCGCGCCATCTCTGACGCGGTGTCCTTCAGAACCACAATTAGCAGTTTGTCAGTTTTAGAATCCGTAGACCAATGACAAACGTGTTGCTGAATCTGTTTCTTCAAATCCTGCTGGTGGGTTTGTGTCGTGACGCACTTCATAAGATACGCGACCAGACAGCTTGTCGCTGAACTTAGATGTCACAGCAGCTGTGTTCACAAGTTGAGTAGACTCTTCTGCGTAAACCACACTTGTGAGGTTTGAGAATGTCACCATTTCATTGATTGCGTGTGAAAAGTCTGATCCTGCAAACACAGAGAAAGATGTTTCGCTATCAGCAGGAATTGTAGGCTGACCTTCAACCACAATCGCTTTCACTTCATCATATTTCACACCCGGACCACCACGCACGGTCCACTTTGTGCGGTCACCGTCAAACACGTGATACCCAAGACCCACACCTGCGAATGTACGAGAGTCAAAACCTGTAAACTCATCACGCTCGTGTGAAATTTTACCAAAACCAAACATGCGGTCTGTAATCAAACGGTCCACGTTTGCAGCAGCAAAAATACGGTTTTTAGATTCAACACCGTCAATCTCACCATAGTCAGCAGATGCTTCACCCGCATAAGTCCATTTGCCGGACTCTTTAGCCAATTTCAGACCAAAGCCGATGTCACGTGTATCAGTGTTACCTGAAGTCTGACCGGCACTTAATTGACCTTCACCAGACCAACCTTGGTTTGCTTCTTCTGCAAATGCTGTTGCGCTCACGCTAGAGAGCAAAGCGATTGAAACTAAATATTTTTTCATAATCTACGTTCCTATATTGGGAGGAGGCGCGGACTATTATCAGCACATTTTGAATGGTAAACTAACTTTTCATTCATATGGCAGTCAGCTAGGCAAATCGCCCTGATTCCGGCCTAAAAACCGCCTTCAACTACTGCACGAAACAATGAAACGTGGCATATTCCACACACTTTTTTCTACGCGTTTTTATTATCTTTGCCTCAAAACACGCCAATATGCTCATTAATATCTTCGTTTATGAAACGGGTGATCTGACCTTTAAAAACGTGCTTGATCCTCACGCAAACTCACCCATATTAGGGCGCAACACACAGACCTTTTCTTACAGCCCGCTTTCTAGTGGCGCTCTTCCTCAGTCTGAACGGAACCTAAAATGACTAAACTCCTATTCCTCGCCGGCAGCGCCCGCAAAGAATCCTGCAATAAGAAACTCGCAAAATATGGAAGTATTCTGGCAAAGGAGATGGGCGCAGACGCGACATTCATAGACTTGAAAGACTATGAACTTCCTATTTTCTGCGAAGACTTTGAAGCTGAGAATGGCATGCCGCAAAATGCACAAAAGCTAAAACAGCTATTTGATGCGCATGATGGTTTTTTTATATCTTCGCCAGAATATAATAGCGCCTACTCCCCACTCCTCAAAAACACCATTGATTGGATCACGCGGCCAAGCCCAGAGCCTGCACCGCATTGGGTGCCTTTTAAAGGCAAAGTCGCTGCCATCGCTGGCGCATCTCCCGGAGCTCTTGGTGGTATGCGCGTGCTTGTGCCTCTGCGCATGCTACTTGGCAATTTAGGTGTGCATGTCGTGCCAAATCAGGCCGCGATAGGAAATGGCTTCAATGCTTTCAATGAAGATGGTGCCCTCATAAACGACAGTCAGCTTGCGCTCTTTGGCAGCGTCATCAAAGATTTGATAGATACAACCGACAAATTGAAAGCTTAAAGTAAAATAGGGGCAGCACAGGCGCAATTGGTCGCGTGTGCTGATCAAGCTTTTAACGCTAATATAGCTCCTATTCTGCACGGAGCCCGCACATGAGCCGCATTCAACGAACCACCCAAGAGCGCCGCGCGCAAATCCAAGCTGACGCTGATGCTATGGGTATTGATGAAGCTTTCATCTGCCGCCTTGTCGATACCTTCTACGACTCTGTGCGCACAGACCCCACAATCGGACCAATTTTCAATGACAAAATCGGTGACAACTGGCCGGCTCACTTAGCAACGCTTAAAAAATTTTGGTCCTCGGTTGCGCTAAACACAGGCACCTATTCAGGCCGCCCCATACCCGCACATATGGACGTAACCGATGCACGCCCACCCCATTTTGATATCTGGCTCAAACTCTTTCGTCAGACATTGGAAGACATAGCACCGACACCCGCCGCGATAGATTATTTCTATGTCCGCGCAGAACGCATAGGCAAAAGCCTACAATTGGCTATGTTTGGTCTCGATAAAATTCCAGGTCCAATTCCGCGCGATTAAATCAGCCACTTTGACGCGGGACAATCCACCACAACGACTCCACCCCTCCATCTTACATAGTCTTCTGCATATATCTTCCAGATTTAGGAGCTAAGATGAGCCGGTATATTCTTGGAATTTTAGCACTTGCAGTCGCTGCATTGCATTTCTTTGCGGGCGGGCAAGAAATTGTAAAACCCCTCCTCACATCAAACATACCCACCGCTTCAATAACCGTGCTCTATGCCTGCTGGCACATAGTCACTGTGTTGCTGGCATGGTCAGCCTTCGTATTCTGGAAAGGCGGCGCGGCTGCATTCCACTTTGGCCTGTTGTGGGTTGCCTCTAGTCTTGCTTTTCTATGGGCATGTGTCTTCGTCCCAACCACAATCGAGCTATTCATCGCACCACAATGGGTATTGCTCGGACCAATCGGCTTATTTGCCCTATGGTGCAACCGCAAGGCCACTCAGCTGCGATCAAATTAAGACGGCATCATCAATATAATTGGAGTTGTCCGATATTTTGAAACACTGGGGGAAGAGGCTATCCCAAATGGGCATAATGCTTGTTTTCCCGAAACTATTCTCTCAAGCTCTTGATACGCGCGCAGCAAAGCAACCTGGTTTTGCATAATGCACATGCAGATATTCCACATCAGAATGAGAAAACATTCCAACAATGCATTCTTCTAGACTAATTCCGTCCACAACATCAGCATTCATCATCATATGATCTTGGGAAAATGCACGCACAGACAACAAGCGTTCGCGCATCAATTTCGGCACTTCTCCAACACGCAATTGCGCTTGTTCAACACCTTCTCTCACAAAAATAGCATGGCTAGATGCATAGGGTGAATTTACAGGCAAATGCGCATATTGCACCAATATAAGACTTTCACCTACGCGCGCATCTTCAAGGCTGACACGGCATGGCGCACCCGGACAAGCCGTCGCTGTATAACGCACAGCCTTATGAGAAACCAACGCTTCATCGGACAATGAGAACAAAAATTGGAAAGGTTCAGGAGAAAGTGCGTGAAATCGAAATGACATGAGAAACCCTCGCTGTTTGAATACACTCAAATAGCGTTACCCACACATTCAATCTCGCTGTTTTCGGACCTTAAATTTACGTCTGTTGAAAAAAGTCCACATTCGTCCAGCGCTGCAATTCTTCAATCAGAATTTCTGGCGCACCATGTTGCTCTGTAGGACGTGTCACAACGATTTTTTCAATCGGAATGCCCCATTTATCCATCACATCCAGCGCACTTAGCGTATGGCTAATTGCACCCAGATAATTTGCCGTGATCAATATGGCGGGCATTGCGAGATCTGCGATCAAATCAATGTTCAATTTCGTATCCGTCACAGGCGACATAATTCCGCCCGCACCTTCCACGAGGAATGGCGCTCCGTCTGCTAATAGAACTCTCGAATTTATAAAGGCGAGAATGTCATCATAGTCTAAAGGTTGCCCCAAAGCACGCGCCGCCTGATTGGGGGCAATTGCAGCCTCAAAGCGACGCATACAAATGCGATTAATGTTTTCAGGCGTCACCTCTTCTCCAAGCGCCGCCAATATCTGACCCGCATCAGATTGCTCAAGCTCATTTTCAGAGAATCCGCTCATAAGCGGTTTTACAGCGGCAGGCTTTAGCCCTTGTGCACGCCAGTCTTGAATCATGCGGCACGCCGTATAGGTTTTGCCTATATCTGTGCCAGTCGCGGTTATAAAAACGCTACTCATGCTTTACCGTCCCGATATTTATGTCCGAAGCACACCTTTTGGCAGGTGTTTTTTCAAACTCTCGGCTAGAGACAAGATATCGTCAAGCTCATGCGCTGCCGAAAATGCAATCCGCAAACGTGAACTTCCTGCGGGGACAGTTGGAGGACGGATTGCGGATACATGAAATCCATCTTCAAGCAATTTAGCTTGCACATCCAACGCAACTTTGGCTTCACCTAATAATATAGGTACAATTGTGCTCGTCGGGGCTGGCAGACCAAGCGCATCTGTAAAGGCCTTGGTTTTGCTCATCACACTTTTAGCAAGCTGTTTATCCCGATCAATAATGCTCACAGCTTCCAATGCAGCCCCTAGAACTTGTGGCGGCAATCCGGTTGTGAACACAAATGTGCGTGCACGACTAATCAGCAATTCAATAAACGCGGATGGTCCACATACATACCCACCATACACACCCACTGCTTTGGATAATGTTCCCATTTGAATAAGCGCTGGATTATCCTGTTTGATAACGCCAAACCCATGCGCGTCATCCGTCATCATCCATGCGCCAAATTCTTCACATAGTGCCTGCAATTCTTGTAGGGGTGCTAAATCACCATCCATTGAGAATACGGTTTCAGTCAGCAAAAGCACACGCGCACCAGCAGGCAAGCTCTGCATTTGCAGGCGAGCATCAGACACATCATTGTGCTTGAACAGGCGCACTTCAGCCCCTGACAACTGCGCCCCCGCATGCATACAAGCGTGCGATAACTCATCCATCACAACGACATCAGATTTACCTACAAGGACAGGGATTGTCCCCATATTCGCCATATAACCAGAACCAAATACACGGCAGGCTTCCAGCCCCTTCATCCGCGCAATCATCGTTTCCAGCTCATGATTTAGCGGGCTATCACCCGATACCAAACGCGATGCACTCGCGCCAGCACCATAGCGAATTGCCGCAGCCCCTGCCGCCGCAACGACACGCGGATTTTGTGACAGCCCCAAATAATCGTTATCGCAGAAGGAGATAGACGCTTTTCCATTGCGCACAATCGCCCCCCCGACACCGCGAGAGGTGGGATCGAGGCCGCGCTTTAGATCTTTTGCTTGAAGATTGTCGAGTTTTGCTTGCGCAAATGCGTTCAATTCATCAACTTGGCGAGAATTAGCAGATTTACGAGAAATGACAGACCTCAATATAGGTTAGAGTGATACGGCAAACTGCATCAAAGAATATGAAAGTGGTATAAAATGCGTTCAGAAACATCCAAATTAGATTGGCTAGACACAGGTTTGGATCACATCTGGCTACCCTACACGCAAATGCAAACCAACCCTAAACCAGCAGGCGTATCTCATACCCAAAACGCAACCATATTTCTAGAAGATGGCACACAATTAGTTGACGGAATCGGCTCTTGGTGGACCAACGTACACGGATATAATCATCCCAAACTCAAAGAAGCGCTGATTAAACAATTAGATACCATGCCCCACATTATGTTGGGCGGGTTAGCACATAAAGCTGCGTATACATTAGCCTCGCGTATTGCTGCCATTACACCTGGGGATCTAACACGCTCTTTTTTCGTTGAATCAGGGTCCGTTGCGGTAGAAGTCGCGATGAAAGTCGCTGTGCAATATTGGATGAACACCACTGGCAAAACCCGCACAAAATTTATCGCCTTCAATGGCGGGTATCATGGAGACACATTCGCCGCTATGTCCGTGTGCGATCCCGAAGAAGGCATGCACTCTCTCTTCGGACCGGCCTTGAATAAACAGATAATTTTGGACGTTCCCACAGACCAAGAAAGCAGAGATGCTCTAGAGGACATTCTCGCCAGCCGCAATGATATAGCAGCCATCATGATAGAGCCTCTCATCCAAGGCGCTGGCGGTATGCGCATGCATAGTGCGCAGGCACTCCAATTCTTGCGAGAGGTCTGCGATAAGCACAATACACTACTGATCTTTGATGAAATTTTCACTGGATTTGGTCGCACAGGCCATATGTTCGCAGCAAATGGTGCAGGCGTAACACCTGACATTATGACAATGGGCAAAGCTCTAACTGGCGGCGTAACACCCCTAGCGGCAACAACAGTTACAACAAAAGTCTATTCAGCTTTCCACGATAACGACCCAAACAAAGCGCTCATGCATGGCCCTACTTTCTCAGGTCACGCCCTCGCTTGCGCTGTTGCCATGGCAAGCATTGATCTTCTAGAGGAAGAAGGCGCACTCGCTCGTATTAAAACCATTGAAGCGCAGTTTGAAAAAGAACTACGCCCACTGGCAGCCAGAAACGACATCAAAGATGTACGCATTCTTGGAGCTGTTGCTGCTGTGGAATTAGTCAACGGATTTGATCTCGCCGCCATCCGTCAACGCTTTATAGACAATGGTGTTTTCATCCGCCCACTTGGCAATGTAATGTATCTTACGCCATCCTATTCCACGACACCAGAAGAGCTTACAACCCTCACCAATGCTATTATCGAAATGGTAGATTATGTGAAAAGCCAAGCTTAAATGTAACGCAGCTCCTATGATTGACCTCACCTCAACAATCTTCAATGCTGGGCTGCTATTTCAAGCAATATCTGGGCATATTCTTTTATGAAAAACATCAAGCTCACCTATCCAGCCAGCTATCAAAAGCGTGTTGAAACGGCTGTAAAAAATGCCAATCCGATTGATTGGTCATGCGATACAGAACCCGACGAAAACCGCCAAACCGTCCATGTCTTGCTTGAAGATGGTGAAGGCCAATCTCTTATGGATGCTGTACAGAATATGTTTTCATCCAAGGACCAGTGGCGCCTAACCCTTTTTGACGTCGAAGCCACACTTCCGCGCAATGAAAAGCCACCTTCTGAAACTTCAGATGAAGACAAAAAGAAATCTCGCAAACAAGCCATGCGCGAAACATTGGTTGAAGAGGTTATGGGCGGCAGTAAACTGACAGTTGATTTCATCGTACTGACAGTTCTATCTGCGATCGTGGCTGCTATTGGGTTAAACGAAAACAATGTTGCCGTTGTCATCGGTGCAATGGTCATCGCCCCCTTATTGGGGCCAATTCTTGGCTTCAGCCTTGCCTCGGCACTTGGCTCGGGTCAGATGATGTTACAATCGGCCCGTACAGCCATAACCGGTTTAGCCATTGGTTTTGGAACAGTTTTCTTTCTAGCAATCCTCTTTCCTGTTAATCTCGACAGTCAAGAATTGATAGCACGCACGCATATCAGTCCAGAAGTAATTGCTCTGGCCTTAGCTTCCGGCGCAGCCGCAGCTTTATCTCTCACAGGTGGCCTCTCATCTTCACTTGTCGGCGTTATGGTGGCCGTTGCTTTGCTACCTCCCTCCGCTGCATCCGCAATGTATTTGGGCGCGGGTGATACCCGAAATGCGGCAATAGCTGCCATCCTCGTTTTGCTGAATGTGGTTTGCGTTCTCTTATCCACACAAATCGTTTTCGTTTGGAAAGGCGTCCAGCCTCGCCGCTGGCTACAAAAACAAAACGCAGCTAAATCCCGCCGGATAAATTTGGCTGTTTGGGCCGTTCTATTGGTGGGGTTATTTGCACTCGGCTTGTGGCTAAATGATCATGCAGACATTGTATCTATCTAGCTTAGCGCGCGCCGCACACGCTCTCGCAATATAGGCAAAACATCTATTTCAAACCACGGGTTTTGCTTTAACCACCGATTATTGCGCGGGCTTGGGTGCGGCATAGGAATGACGTCAGGTGCAAGTGCTTTCCAATCAGATACTGTCTGAGTAATGCTTTCATTCTTGCGATCTGGCAAATGCCAATCACGCGCATATTTGCCAATAACCAAAGTTAGCTCTACACTTGGCATACCGGCCAAAAATGATCTGCGCCAAGCAGGTGCACATTCAGCACGCGGCGGTAAATCTCCGCCTTTACCTGTGCCGGGAAAACAAAACCCCATCGGCAAAATTCCAATGCGTGGATCATTATAGAAAACTTCATCACTCACGCCCAACCATTCGCGCAAGCGCACACCCGACGCGTCTAAAAACGGCCTACCCGCTTCATGTGTTTTGCGCCCCGGCGCCTGCCCCACAATCAGAATTTTTGCTTGCTCATCGACCTTAAACAAAGGCTTAGGCCCAAGCGGCAAATCCTCGCACAGCACGCAAGCTCGGGCTTTTAGGCTTAATTGATCTATTTCAATCACAAGCCAACCTAAATCGGCATACGCATAACTTCTTGATACGCTTTGATCACCTGATCACGCACGGCCACCACTGTTTCCAAAGTCGCTTCGGCTGCGGCTACAGCTGTCACCACATCCACAAGGTCTGCATTTCCCATTGCTGCTGAAGTGATTGCATTTTCAGCTTGAGAGGCAGCTCCAGTCGTTTTGGAGATTGCAGCATCTAAAAACTGGCCAAATGGTTGACCAGATATACCGCTTAATTCGTCTGCACCGCCTTCAACTTTAACCGCCGATTGTGCGGCCTTCATATAGGCGTTTGCGGCTGCTGTACCGATTTCCATATTCAGCCCCTATTCTAACGTTTCAAAATATCAACGGCAGCCAGCAGCATAGAGCGGCTAGCTTCTACAACGTTCAAATTAGCTTCATACGCACGCTGCGCCTCACGCATATCCGTCATCTCGACGAGAGAGGAAACGTTGGATAATTTTACCATGCCGCTTTCATCCGCTGCCGGATGTGTCGGGTCAAATTTCAACGTGAACGGCGCGGTATCAGCACGGACACCAGAAACCCTCACGCGCTCAGCTCCTGTTTCGCGGTCCAAGTAATTTTTAAAGACCGGCACTTTGCGCTGATAAGGGTCAGCGCCCGGCTTATCCCCCGTAGAATTTGCATTGGCGAGGTTTTCAGCAGACACACGAATACGCACAGTTTGCGCGCGCAACCCCGAAGCGGCTGAAGACATTGCAGACATTAGATCGCTAGACATGACTTAATTCCTCTTCCTTATTGCGGTGTCTTCGCAGCCAATCGCATTAACGACAGGCTCTTATTGTAAAGACCAACAATTGTTTCAAACTCCATGCGGTTTTCCGCAATCTTCATCATCTGATCTTCAACCACAACAGAGTTGCCATCGAGGGTGGTTTCAGAATCTGGGGCATCTTTTATATGCATTCCAGCAACAAGCGGTGCGCGGCTGGCACCCGCGATATGACCAGGCTGGGTGGTCGCCATACCCACACCACCAGCAGAGCCTGAGCGTCCACCTACCTGCCCCTTAGCAAGCGCTGCGCTGAAGGCCTGCATATCCACATCAGACGGCGTATAACCGGGCGTAGACACGTTAGAGACGTTCGTTGACAATACCTTCTGACGCTCACCCAGCATGTCCATGCGGGCTTTCATCATTCCAAAAAGTGGTATATCTGCCGGGCCCGTCACGTGCGATCTCCATTCACTTGTTATGAGCCTAAAACTCTTACCGAGAACAAATCACTCGGCAAAAACAGCCCTCTACTCGGCAGGAAACACCCTTTAGGTTAAGGAGTTTTTAAAATTCTGTGCATACGTGTTAACGACTCATTTACTAAGACCACCGAAAAGTTAACAAAACCGTTTGAATTTAGTCTAAACACCACGCCAAAAGCAGAATGCAATTGGCAAATTGACGGGGCGGATCATGGAAGAACTTATAAAAGCGACTGCTGCGCTTATCTTTGTGTTGTCCCTCATTTTAGGCATGGGGTGGCTTGGCCGTCGCTATGCTAATTCTCGCGCAAATGTCACAAATTCCCGTTCTGATCTTCGGATTGTTGAGTGGCGAGGCATGGATTCGCGGCGCAAATTAGCTGTCGTACATTGGGATAATAAAGAGCATTTACTGTGTCTTAGCCAAACTGACCAATGCCTTATCGCCAGCCGTGATGCGCCTCCCCCTCAAGAAACGCCTCTTCCCCAGCAGACGTCTACTGTCCCACCAACAGAACCACCGCCCTCTTTACGGCAGCAAATTTTATCCGCCCTTCCAAAGCTCAACATCGGCAACAAGCAGGACAAATCATAATGCGCGTCCCACATCGCCTTGCTAAAACCTTCGCGCGTGTTTCCCTGCTATTGTTTGGAACATTGATGCTTGCCCCTGCTGGTATTGCGCAAGAATTTTCATTTGATTTAGGCACAGGACAAGGCCTCACACGCGGTGTGGTAGAGATGCTAGGTGTCATCACCATCCTCTCGCTTGCCCCATCCATACTCGTTATGACGACAAGTTTCGTGCGTATTGTTGTGGTGATGTCGCTCTTAAGAACAGCCATGGGATTACAGCAAAGCCCACCCAATGCGGTAATTATTTCACTGTCACTCTTTCTCACCGCTTTCGTCATGGCTCCAACATTTGAAGCTGCCTACAAAGATGGTATCGAACCCTTTATGGCTGAATCCATTGAGCTAGAAGACGCCCTCCCACGCGCAGCAGCTCCGGTAAAAGCGTTTATGGCCAAGCACGTACAAGAAGATGACCTCGCTCTCTTCATGGGCATGGCAAAGATAGATACACTTGAAAGCGCAGAAGCTGCCCCCTTTCAAGTCTTAGCACCCGCCTTCATGATCTCTGAACTCAAACGCGCCTTTGAGATTGGCTTTATGATCTTCCTGCCCTTCCTCGTCATCGACCTTGTTGTCGCGTCTATCCTCATGAGCATGGGTATGATGATGCTACCGCCTGTGACTATCTCTATGCCTTTCAAGCTGATTTTCTTTGTATTGGTAGATGGCTGGCGTCTACTCGCAGGCTCCCTCGTCGAAAGCTTTGTAGCTGGACCACCAGGGTAACTTTCCCAAGCTAAAAATGACACCGCGCATTGCAAGTTGCCTCCATTGGGGGGCTTATAGAAAATATTTTGGCAGCGTTTTCATCTCTTTTTCCATTGCCTCAAACTCTCCATCCATCTCATTCACCCGCTGCGAAACTAGGCTCACCCCTACCGCCACAATGGTTGAAATTACAAAGCCAGGAATAATTTCATATACTATTGAAGACAAAGCCTGCCCATCAATCTTAATCGGCGCAAACAACCAAAATAGTACGGTCAAAGCGCCTGCTATCATACCAGCCAATGCACCATTGCGGGTGAAATTTCGCCAATAAAGAGACAGTAAGATTATCGGGCCAAATGCTGCACCAAATCCTGCCCAAGCATTCCCGACAAGCGATAAAATACTGCTCGAGCGGTCAAAGGCCAAAGCTATAGCCACGCCACACACAAGCACGGTCGCGATACGTCCAACAAGCACAAGCTCTGACTGCGCCGCATGGCGTTTAAAGAATGTCTTATAAATATCTTCCGTTAGTGAACTTGAAGAGACCAGTAACTGTGAAGAAATCGTGCTCATAATTGCTGCTAATATAGCTGCTAAAAGAAATCCAGAAATCAACGGATGAAAGAGCGTTTGCGACAATAGAATAAAGATTGTTTCAGGATCAGAGAACGTCGCCTGCAGACCGCTTTTTTGAACATAGGCCAGCCCCACCATTCCCACAATCACAGCGCCCGTCACAGTTACAATCATCCAAGACATTCCAATATATCGCGAAATAGCAATATCTTTTAACGACCGGATAGCCATAAAACGTACAATGATATGTGGCTGACCAAAATATCCCAGTCCCCATGCCAATAGAGAAATAACGCCCATTAGAGACGTACCCTTCGTCCAGCTAAAATAGTCAACCATTCCGGTTGTACGCGCGCCAGCGTCCGCTATGTGCGATTCCATCCCCTCTAACCCGCCGACACCCCCAAACGCTACGATAGGCACGAGCACAAGCGCGATGAACATTATACAGCCTTGAACAAAGTCTGTGAGGCTCACAGCTAAAAAGCCGCCAATCACCGTATAAGCTAGGACAACACCCGCAGTTACAAACAACCCCAGCTGATAATCCATCCCAAAACTAGCTTCAAACAGCTTCCCTCCAGCAACGATACCAGCAGACGTGTAGAGCGTAAAAAACACAATAATCACAAGCGCAGAGATAAAGCGCAACGCATGACTGGCGTCCTCAAATCTGTTCTCAAAGAAATCGGGTAATGTAATAGAATCCTTAGCAAGCTCTGTATAAACGCGAAGCCGAGGAGCAACGAACCTGTAGTTCAAATAAGCCCCAATAGTGAGGCCTACCGCAATCCATGCTTCACTCACACCCGATAAATAAACAGCGCCGGGTAACCCCATCAACATCCAGCCACTCATATCAGAAGCACCAGCAGATAAGGCTCCAACAGCAGGATGAAGCCGGCGTCCCCCTAGCATATATTCAGATATGTTGCTGGTCGATTTTTGGTACGCATAATACCCGATCGCCATCATCAAGACGAAATAGGCACCTAAAGAAATCATTTCGTATACACTGATCGTCACACCAAAATCCCATGGTCAAAACCTAAAGAAAACTCTGAACACAGAATTCTAAACTTCACTGAAAAGCAGAACTGGTTCATCCAAGCAGCAAATCTAACGATCATGTTCCGCATTTATTGAGCAATTAATCAAGTGAGCTGTTCAATTCTTGGTTTTGCCCGTCAATGACATCTCCAAGCACAAGAAAGGCGGCGCTCGGTTTTACACTGAGCGCCGCTTTCTCAACTTCTTTCTCACCTTTTAAGCGTACGCGCCGGCCGCATAGTGTAGTTCGTAACTGTGGCTATAAATTTCCAAAATATTGCCAAACGGGTCTTCCATATAAATCATACGGTATGGCTTTTCACCGGGATAATAATAGCGCGGCGCTTTCATGCGTCTTTTACCCCCTGCTGCGACGATTTTCTCCGCAAGTCCTTCAACATCAGGGTCTTGAACGCAGAAATGAAATATTCCCGTTTTCCAGTATTCAAAATTGTCTTCTGGGTTTTCTTGGTTCTTAAATTCAAACAATTCGACACCAATTCTGTCCCCTGTTGACAAGTGTGCGATACGGAACCTTTCCCAGCCTTTTCCAAACACATCAGTACACATTTCGCCAATCGCGGAATCATCTTCAACGATTTGTGTTGGTTGCATAATAAGATACCAGCCCAGCACTTCTGTATAAAATTTCACGGCTGCCTCCAAGTTCGGCACCGAAATTCCAATATGTGAAAATGATCGAGGGTATGTTGTGTTATTTTGAGGAAACATAGCATCTGCCTTTGTGAAGTTTATGAGCTGGCTCTCCAACTCTCACCTTCAAACTAGAGCATCAATTGCATTTTAAAAAATTATCTATTATTCTTATTTTGATAATTTAAATTTATGACAAATAAAAAAATGCTCAATCCAATTTGGCTCAACACCTTCAAGACACTCATGGAAGTCGGTCACTTCACTTTAACGGCTGAAAAATTGAACATGACTCAACCAGGTGTCAGTCAGCATATCAAAAAGCTTGAAGAAACTTGTGGCCACACCTTACTCAAGCGCGACAACAAACGTTTGGAATTAACAGAGCAAGGGCGGCAAATCCTTGAATACGCAAGTCAACTCCAAACCAATGAAACGAAGCTTTTAGAAGCACTAAATTTTGACAATCCCGATGAAGGTATATGCAAGCTGGCTTGCTCTGGTTCATTTGCATTAAAATTATATCCCGCCCTCCTCGAAATTCAAAAAGTACACCCAAAACTCATTTTTGAGCTGGAAGTTGCGCCAAACCGCAAAATTTTGTCGGATGTTTTGGACGGTAAAACTGATTTAGGAGTTGTGACTCAACACCCAACTCAAAACCAACTTGATATCACCCCCGTTGGCACCGAAGAATTATGCCTCATTCTTCCCCAAAGTGCTAAATTCGAGGATGGCATTGCTGCCAGCATACAATCCCTTGGCCTTATTCAACATCCTGCTGCTGCGCATTATATCAACCTTTATTTTGATCTATGCGGCGATCCAAATTTGAAAAAATTAAAGACTGAGAGCATGCCCAAGTCAGGCTACGTAAATCAACTTAGCCAAATTCTTTTGCCTATATCAAAAGGCATAGGTTTTACCGTTTTACCACGCAGTGCACTCGATAGCTTTCCTCACAAAAACTTGGTGCATGTAATTAAGTCTACCAAAGCGGTAGAAGAAACTCTCTATGCTGTAAAACTACGCAACAGGCAGCTGCCAGCACGTTATAATCGTTTAAACCAGCTATTCAAAGCCATTTGCTAACAACGAAAAAGCGGCGTTCAGTTTTACACCAAGCGCCGCTTTCATTTTCTACTCACATTTAAACTCTATTCGCTGTCACCACTCCCAGCGCGAAAATCCACATCCAATTCAGCTGCTAGATACGTAAATATCGTCCATGCTGCTACATTTTGCTGTAGTTCCTTGGGGTCAATTTTATCCAACGTATCATTTGGTGTGTGGTGGTATTCAAAATAATCCGCTCCGTTCTGATCTAGGCTTGCCACCGGCATTCCTGCCATCATCATCGGAATCATATCAGGCCCGCCGCCGCTTTTATTATTACCGCGAATGATACCTAAAAATGCCATTTCTCGTGCAATCGCATCCATAGCAGGTACGGCATCCGGCCCCACATTTGAACCAAAACGCCAAATCGGGCGTGCACCAAAGTCTGACTCCGATCCCATGACATGATTTTCAACTGTCTCATCTTCGATACGCTCCGCTAGATAAGCACGCGCCCCAAGAAGACCGACCTCTTCAGCTCCAAACAACACAACACGAATTGTCCGACGCGGAGCTTTGGGTAGATCAGCAATCAATTTTGCCGCTGCCATGGAGATACCAACCCCTGCACCATCATCCAATGCACCCGTGCCCGTATCCCAGCTATCAAGATGACCACCTATCACCACGATTTCATCAGGCAGCTCGCGCCCCTTTATCTCGGCAATTACATTCCCCGACATCGACTTACCCTGCCAGCCAGCATAAGTCTTCAAGCGGATACTCATAGTCTCACTAGAACGTGCGATGCGTTCAATCTGGTCCGCGTCGGGATTTGATACTGAAAGCGCTGGAATTTTGGGACGACGGTCATCAGGAAAATTCATCATTCCTGTGTGCGCAAAACGATTATTAGATGTCCCGACAGAGCGAATGAACAGTGCCACAGCACCGCGATCCTCGGCTATTACCCATGCATCACGACGTTTTCGATTAGCCCAACCATAGCTTTCCCCTGTTTGCGAAGATGTCATTCGATCACCCACGAAAACAATTTTCCCTTTCAGGTCAGCACCTTCATCAGCTTTTAAGGCGTCATAACTTTCATAATACGCGACTTTTGCTTCTAGCCCGTCCTCAGGTGTTGCGCCGCCGCCGCCCAATGAAATTGCATATAGTGGTTGAGGGTATGGTGCTGTGAGTGCAACTTCTTCATACACTGAACGTCCGCGTGTCCACAGATCCAGCTCGAATTCTTCCGTCCACGCATTTTGGAAGTTCAGGTCTTTAAACTTGACCATAGCCCATTCTCGTGCACGCGCTTCTTGAGGTGTCCCCGCGAGACGCGGCCCAACAGATGTCGTCAAATCTTCGATAATTTCAAACGCCAAATCGCTTTCCAGCGCACTTTGGGCTAATGCCTGTGCAGTTGATGAAACCTCTTCTGGAATTTGAAATGACTGTTTTTCTTGTGGTTCTGTCTGAGCAGAAGCGCAAGCAACGCAAACTAAACTGGTAAGCCCGGCAATAGCTAGTTTGCCCATAAATGTGCGTAGCATTATATTTCCCCGTTTAAACGCTCGGCTCATTTGTAGAGTCGATACGAACTTGCGCACATCTTTAACAATATTTTAGCAATTAAAAACCCTTAGCGGAGAAAATTAACCCCAAAGACAATGAAGCGGCGCACGTTTATAGTCGTACACCGCTTCATTGCTGCTTCACACCACGTCATGTCTGGGTTGGGGGTAGACATAACAGGTGTAATTATATGACGCTCGATAAGTATCGAGCTGAATCTGAAATTGTATTGAACTTAGTTGTCCATAGTCCATTCAATGTGAAGTGGGTGTACTTGCGCCACAGCAACTGTATCATCTTGTGCAACAAGTTTGCTTGCCTCAGCAGCAAAGTCGTCAGACGAACATGCTTCAACGCTTACTGCGCCAATGTTGCCGTTATTATCTACTTTCACAGATAAATCACATGAACCAGCACGACTCTTTACACCCGATAGGTATGGGTAAGTGAGTTGGTGCAAGCCCGAAGGAGCGACAGCGCCTTCTACTTTAATTTCAAACGCCCGAGCTGGTGTGTCTCCAGCAATTTGCGCATTAGCGACAGGCATAACGCTTGCAGCTAACACGCACAGAATGATTGATGCGTGTTTCATGACACTTTTATGACATACGGCGTTATGTTTGTCACTATACAGATTATGGTAAATTACCACCCTAATAGCTAACTAACTGAATTTAATAAAAAGAAAAGTCTATACATTGACGATACATAGGTGATTTTTGTTTGAATTTTAACAATTTTGCGTGTCACATATGCATAGGAGCGTCACATAAATGCAGAATTTTACCGCCTAAAGACCGAATATTTCTCCTATTTGGCGCATAGGGTAGGATTTTTTTAGTAAGAAATTTCGACTCAACATCCATTTTACACTTGCTCTATCCTGACAAACCGATATCGCTGAGCAAATGAGCGAGCACACACTAAACATATCACATTCGCGTTCTGCGACGAAGCCTGAATCAAACTCTGACGGCGCCCAAATGGACGAAGTTCAAGATAAAGAACTGACGGTCTCTATTGATGCCCAAGACGCGCAATTGTTTGAGCCGTATCATCCCATATTTGCCAATACGCCCAAATCGGTCACTTTCAAGAAAACCCGCAAATCCATTGTACGTTTAACAAAAGAAGTCATTGATGATTTTGCGCTCATCCCAGATGATGCCCGCACTCGTGAAAAGCCCTATAAATGGATGGTATGCCTCTCTGGCGGGAAAGATAGCTACACCCTCATGGCAGCCCTATTAGACCTTAAATGGCAAGGCGCGCTTCCTGTTGACTTATTGTTTGTAAACTTAGACCAAGGACAACCTGGTTTCCCAAAACATATCTTGCCTGATTACCTTTCAAGTATCGGCGTGGATTACCGCATCATCACCGAAGACACCTATTCTATCGTCAAAGAGAAGACGCCAGCTAAAGCCACTTACTGCGCACTATGTTCCCGTCTTCGCCGCGGCATTCTATACAATGCAGCTCGAGAAGAAGGGTGTGACGCGATAGTGTTAGGTCACCACCGCGACGATGCCCTTGAAACTTTCATGATGAATATGTTCCACGGCGGACGCCTGGCTGCTATGCCACCCACTTTGCTAAATGATGAAGGCGACATAAAGGTGCATCGTCCACTGCTCTATTGTGCTGAGAGCGATATTGAACGCTTTTCTAAAGCGATGCAGTTCCCGATTATCCCGTGTAATTTATGTGGCACACAAGAAGGCTTGCAGCGCAACGCCATGAAGCAAATGCTAAATGAGTGGGAACAAAAATCACCCGGCCGCCGCCAAACCATGTTCCGCTCCCTTATGAATGTACGCCCCAGCCATCTGGCCGACAAATCCATTTTCGACTTTATGGACCTAAAGCCAACTCCCCCCAATGAGGACGGGCTTTAATTTCTCGTTGTTGATGAATCCACTTGGCAAAGACTGACCAACCTTTAATTGTAGTCTCCTACAGTTATGGGGACGCTAAATTTTGCAAAGCAACAACGAAAAACACAAAGATGAAGTCGCCCAAAAATCTATGTGGAGCTTTGGTAGCGGCCTCTTATTGGGCCTTTTTCTAGCTCTCACAGTTGTTGGTTTTTGGATTTTTGGTGTCGAAACTCCAAATTCAGAGAGCGCGATAACTCAACAGATTGAAGCATGTGAAGCTGGCAATTTTACCCAATGTCGATCTGCACCTTTTGTCATCACCAATGGTGACATCACCCCGATCGAAGACCATGATAAATTTCGAGACGAATATCGAGCAGAAAAAGACCTAAAAGCACAACGGACAATGGCATTCTGGTCTATGTTCATGGGGCTTGTTGCTTTAGTAGGTACCGTCCTCGTTGGACTTACTCTTCGCTCAAGTTTGGAAATGCTGCGAGAAGCTAAAAACGCAACAAATTTAACTTCAAAAGCCATTAAGATTGCGGAGGACACTAACGATATAACAAGAAACATCGGCGAATCCCAAGCTAGAGCATGGCTCTCCAATACCGGTTTGAAATTCAATATTGATCGAAACAGTGGTTCTATAAGATTGAAAATGACGATAGAAAACACTGGAAACAGTCCCGCAAAAAAGTTTCAGTCTTTTGCAAGTGTAAAAAGTATCCCAGTCTACAAAGGCCAGCCTATATGAGACATTGAAGTCACAATTCCCCAAACAGAACACTCAATTGATATCCCTGCGGGGGGCTATATCTGGACAAAAGAATACCCCCTAGACTTAAAGGAGATTGAAGCCCTTCAAGCAGAAAACAAAAATATAGTATATGTTGGTGGCTTTCGATATCTAACTGTTTTTCAACACGAGCGAAATGACCCCATTGGAGAATGGGAATATTTTGCAAATCGGATAGAATTGCGCAAAAGTCCAAACAAGGACGTTTCAGAAGACGATCCTATTCGAAGTACAACTCTTCCTATCAAAGATCACATTGTGTTTAATGAACCTAAAACTGATAAAAACAAATAGAGACCTTATTTAAAGCCAAACGAGTTTTCACACCTTATTTAATAGGCTTCCCTTAAATACAGACACATAAGAAATGGCATTCAGAATTACAAATTTGCGATAATCGCGAAGGTAGCCTCCAAACATCTCATGAAGCAGTTCCTTTAACACATCGCCTTCCTTTTTCCTCATTTTCAGCGCTTACTCTAAAATGGGATTAATTTTAATCGTGAGGGACAGCATATGAAACTTTCAAACTGGATATCTATAAGCGCAGTCGCACTGACATCCGTTTTCTTCTCCACAGCACATGCAGATGAAGTTTGGAAAACAGAAATTGGCAACGTGATTTATGCTGACGAAATAAACGAATATGCGGTCTTACATTTCCCAACAATGCGCGAAAATGTCATGGGAATTGCCTATATTAAAGACTTAGCGGGCAATTACGATAATCGTGATCATACTTTTGAAGGCTATTGGGTCGAACCGATAGCAGGCGCAAGCACAGCATGTGAAGTCGGGATTGTTGATGCACAAGGCGATACCTACAGAAGCTGGGGCCGTTTAAAGCTGATTTTCACAGAAACTGCATTTCCTTCAGGCTGGGTAGCCCTTCGCGGCGAATGTTTTGATGAGCCAACTGATGCGCTCGTCGGCAAGCCGATTATCGGCGCAATTGAGATTCAAGAAACAAAATTTGAGGCTGAATAACTGCCACAAAAAAGGACTGGCGATACCGCCAGTCCTTTTTATTTTACGTAATTTGAAGACAAGCCCCTACTTCGCAGCGATTGCTTCGCGCACGCCAGCTTCATAGGCAGCATCAACACGCCCAAAGTGCACCATTTGACGCTCGATAATTTCAGCGGGAACACCTTCCATTGCGTCAGCAATATTATTGAAGAGACGCTGTTTTTGACCATCGTCAAATAAGTCAAACAAATCCTTCACTTGGCGATAATCATCATTACCGTCACGGTGATTATACCGGTCTGCATCTCCACTCAATTTTAGCGGCGGTTCCGCAAAGCTTGGCGCTTCTTTAGCTGCACCAGACACCGAATTTGGCTCGTAATAGGCATCTGCATTGCCAGTTTTCGGGCCGTGATAATTCATTGCGCCATCTTTGTGATAATGATGAACTGGGCATTTAGGTTGATTTATTGGCAAGCTCTCATAGTGCGTTCCCAAGCGATAACGGTGAGCATCTGCGTACGAAAACAAACGAGCCTGCAACACTTTGTCAGGTGAGAAACCAACACCGGGAATAATGTTGGATGGGCTAAAGGCAGCGTTCTCTATCTCTGCAAAATAGTTATCCGCATTTCTGTTTAACTCCATCACACCCACGTCAATGAGTGGATAATCACCGTGCGGCCACACTTTCGTTAGGTCGAATGGATTATACCATGTCTTACCAACATCAGATTCCGGCATGACTTGAACCTTCACCTCCCACTGTGGGAAGTTGCCATTTTCAATGCCGCCAAAGAGTGCTTCCTGATAGCCTTCACGCGTTTGTCCAATTTTCTCTGCAGCTTGTTCATTTGTATAGAAGGTGTGGCCTTGGCGTGTTTTGAAGTGAAATTTCACCCAAAAACGTTCATTGTCTGCATTAATGAAGCTGAATGTGTGAGACCCATAGCCATTCATATTCATTGGCGTTGTTGGGCATCCACGATCAGACATCAAAATAGTCACTTGGTGTAAGGATTCAGGAGATAAACTCCAATAATCCCACATCGCCGTATTGCTTCTCAAATTGGTTCTTGGGTGACGCTTTTGGGTGTGAATAAAGTCAGGGAATTTTTGCGGATCGCGAATAAAAAATACTGGCGTATTATTGCCAACTAAGTCCCAATTGCCTTCTTCAGTGTAAAATTTAACAGAGAAACCACGCACATCACGCTCATTGTCAGCAGCACCTGCCTCACCGGCCACAGTGGAAAACCGCGATAAAATTGGTGTTTGCTTTCCCACTTCACTAAATATTTTAGCTTTCGTATATTTGCTGATATCATGCGTTACTGTGAAAGTGCCGTGTGCTCCCCAGCCTTTCGCGTGCACGACGCGCTCCGGAATACGTTCTCGGTTTTGGTGCGCCAGTTTTTCAATCAATTGATAGTCCTGCAACAATACTGGGCCACGCTCTCCTGCAGTCAATGAGTTCTGATTGTCAGAGATGGGGTTTCCGGCTGTTGTTGTTTGATAAGGGCATTTGTCTGTCATTTTATTCTCCAAAGGAATGCACGGATATGCTCGAATAAATGACCATTCTTTCTCTCGTATCAATTGCATCTGAATTTATAACGTACATCACTTTTAAGGAACTTTGGTGCTCGGCATGAGTTAATTTTGGACGAAGCAATGGAGAGAATCATGAAAAATCGTTCAAAAACAAAGCCACTTGATGCCCAGCAAATTGACGAGAAAAATAGGCAGCGCGGCTATGACGAGGTTACGCCAGAAGATGCTGTCCAAGTAGATCGCGGTGTATTTCGTGACGATGGTCAACCAAAACCAAGCTCACCCTATGCCCGAAAAATGGAGCGCTCAGACAAAAGTGTCAAAACTCCAGATGATGAACGCCACCCAAATACACCAGACACTGTAGAAGAAAATGTCTACGATGACATTAAAGCAAAGTTCCATCCTGCGTTACTGTCAACAGATTAGGCTTACACACTAACCATGCTCATGACTTATGATGGCGGCGTGTCGTCTTCGCCATTAAAGCGCTGTTTCAAGCTCGCCGCGAAGGCATCTACACGCGGCGCGTCTGCCATTCGACGCACAGCTTCCGATAACGCAGCTCCAGTTATGTCTGTCTGAGATGTGATCAGATTAAAGCTCTGCTCATTTGCTGTATCTTTGAACAGATGCGCATAGCCAGTGTGTAGTTTATCGAGCAGCCCCAAATTTTTTGCAAGTCGACCAGCTATTGCAGCCTTTAAGGCAAGGTCCATGTGAGATTTATCGGCCTCTTCAGCGACCGGCAGCATAGTTGCCAATTGTTCTGCTGCTTCAGGCCACTTTTCGCCTTTCCAATACGCATCTGCACGAATGGAAGCTGCCTCCAACCCCTCAAGGCCCTCAAGCAATTCAATTGCGTGGTCTGAACGCCCCATGTCACGGTATGCGCCAGCCTCCAGCAATCGACGCTGCAACGCCAATTCTCGTGGCAAACGTGGTTGACGAGAAGATGCAATTGCAGCCAGCGCACGATCTGGTTGTCGGTCCATCAAGTAAATAGAAGCAAGGTCAACAGCAATCACAGCTTTACCTTGCCCTCGCACACGATTGTCTACTTGGTGCTGCAATAGTTCTGTCGCCGGATCTAAGAGATCAAATGCGACCAACCGACGAGCCAATTTCCGGATCATACGATCCCCGTCTTCACCAATCGGTGTTAAATCCTTAAACTCGTAAAATAGCGCCAAGGCTTGTATCGGATCTAAGCGTTCAGCTTCACCGTCAAGGTACAATTTTCTAAAAAACTCAACTAAGCGAATACGTAATTCACGCGCACCTGGTTCATCGGGATTCCTCAGTGCAGCAGATTGAGTCAGCAACAAAGCTTCACGGAACCTGCCCAGACTCATATACTGATCAGCAAGGATGCCGACAGTTGCCATCTCAGTAGCATCCCCCCTCCAGCGATACCGCAGAGTATCCAACTGATCTGCAGCTTCCGAAGGTGTAATTTTTCCAAGCTTGGCACCTAGATCTAGTCGGTGCAGTTCGGCACGCACTGCAACAGGCTCACTCGCGTCGTTCGTCAGCGTAATATATTGATTATACGCCTTTTCTGTCTCACCTACAGCTTCATCTATTCGCCCAAGAAGCAAAGATGCACTTTCCGCAGCTTCACGATAACTTGTTCCTGCCGCTCGCCCAGCTAGTTGGCGTGCACGATCCAGCTCATTTGCTTTCAATGCTGCTTCAGCGGCAGTCGTATAAAACTCCGCTGCCCAACGGCCCGTATAGGCAAATATAAGCTCTTCAGCTTGTCTAAAAAAGTCATTTGAACGTTCCCACTGCCCCATCTTGGCGGCGGCATAACCGCGCCATAAAAGTGCTGATTTATCAGTCCTCAACGGTCCTTTAGACAAGTCTTCTTCGGCCAGTTTGTAGCGCTTCATCATCACTAAACCAGCACCGCGCAATCCAAGGAATTCAGCCTCTTGCTCGAGTAAAGGGCGACCATCCAGTGCGGTTCCCAAAACTCCCAAAGCTTCAGCGCCAAAATCATGACCAATGTAGAAACGCGCTAAATCAGTCAACACATCCGCACCCGCTTTGGAGGAAGGGTCTCGAGCCGTTGCAGCGCGCGTTAATTCACTTTTCCGAGCGAAGAAATAATTACCTTCTAGTCCGCCCCATGCATCAAAATCTATAAAAGCCGGTGTAGGTGTATCAGAGCTCATTTTTGCATAGGAACCTGAGGCGCTGCCAACTCCGTCGGACATAGCCATTCCACGCGAGGATGTAACGACAACACGTTCACCATGCAATTTAACCGATACATCATCAGCTAACGGAATTACAACCAAACCATGCGCTGTAGATGGCATTTCAGCTTCAACGAAGCTGCGCGGGGTGGTAGATGCTGAAGTGGGTCCAAAAGCGACCACAGCAGCGATCTCATCGCCTACTATTGGGTCTGTGAACCAGACAACACCGGCGGCACCAATCAGAGGTGTTTCGATACTGGAGCGACCTGTTTCAGAGGTTTCTCTTACGGGTTTTAAAAAACGCTCGGGTTGGACGGCGGCTGGCGCGAATGTGATAGTCCATGCAGTGCCTTCCGATTGTGCGGAGGCGACCATTCCTTCTGGCGCTTCTACCCGCATTAAGACCACATCTTTTTGACGAATAACCTCAATATTATAGCGAGATGGAACTTGGTCTGGATCAATTTCTATTTCGGAATCAACGGCAAAAACGATCCAACTTGCAGGCGGTCGATTAAACACAGAAACGGGTGCCGGGGCCTGCCAAGGCACTGTTATTGCTAGACCATTTGGAAGAGATTCAATTTCTGCCTTAACCGTTTTTGATATTGGTGCTGGCTCTGCCCAGTCCCCTCTAAAGAACGTTTCCCTAGGACCACGCGTGTGGGATTCCTCATCGGAATCAACCTTTACTTGAGACACGTTATTGGGCTCAAAAGTAGTCGTTTGTTTAACGTCTCTAGAAAGCCCCATAGCTTCAGATGAAGATCCAAATACAGCTGCTTCAGGCTCTTTATTGACTTCGGGAAGCGCCAATTTCATCGGACTAGGCTTCGGTGCTGGTGCACTAATTACTGTTTTTTGCGCATCCTGCTGGGGTGCTGCTACCTCTGTGTGATGCGTCTGCCTTACCTCTTCTTTAGCTTCGTCTTCCGCTTGCGCAGCAGCTGCTAGTATCGCGTCACGCTTTTGCTTCTCTGCTTTGGCTTCATTGATTGCATCACGCGATGCCAAATCAACAACCACTACATTTTCTTCTTTATAGACGTTGGGCGTAACATCACTTGCGAGGTGCAAATTGAACAACATGCCAAGATCATCATTGCTAAAATCAGCATGAGTCATTTCGGCAGGAGGCTCAATATTCAAATGCGCGATATCTGGTTTAGCCCGGTGATCGAACTTCACAGAATAAGTATCACCTGATTTTTCAGCCGAAAATGCAACATCCTTTGGCCAATAAAAGGCAATTCGTGTGCGTCCCGCCGCTTCTGATGCGCGCACAGTTAGCTCATCTATAAATTCTACTGGCGGAGGTATTTCTGCAATCTTTGCAGCAATCGCCTGCGCTTTACGCTTTTCAACTAATGGCGAAATAACATCAGCAGGATCACTATTATTATCTTCTGGCAGAATATCCACAGACACTAAATCTATAGACTTTGATAAATGTAATCTTGCGTCCTGCTTTTTTAGTGCAATCCGCGCTGTTTTCCCATCAGCATCCATTCGCGCGAGTGCGACCCAGTTGGACAAATTTTCGCGTACCGGCGTCATGTCTAGCACAACAGGTTCAGAGAATTTTAAAACAAGTACACGACTTTGAATGCTTGCATCAATTTGGGGTGCGGTTTCATCCCCATCCGACCATTTTGCAACAAGACGCGCATACCCTCCTTTGTCATCCGCAGTCAGTGACACGACTCGTTGCGCCAAGGCCTGTTGGGTCAAAACCATAGGCACAGCTGTCGCCAAAAGCGCTAGTTTCAGTGCTTTGGTATTGAGTATGCAGGAGAATATGGTGCGGATTTGTTTCAAAATAGACTTACCCAGCTTGCGCCAATAATTCATCAGCAGATTCAGGCAATTCTGCACGTTCGGCCAATAATCGCGTAAGGTGTTCTGCGCGCTTTGAAGACATGGAGGACATGATGGCACCCAACTGCGCGTATTTCATCCGTTGAGACACTTCAAGCAAGACATCATCACTGAGCGTTTCAAAGATACGTGCGGCATCTTTGGGCTTCATGCTTTGATATACACTCACTAGCCCTTCGAGACGTTCATCACGTTTTTGATCCATCGACGCCAATAGTGTCTGCACACTCGCTTCTAAGTTTTTTAGCTCTGCGATTTGTTCATCAAGACGCGCTTCGGCAGCAGCGGCTAATTGTTCACGCGTGTCTAGTTGTTCTGCCCGATCATCCAATTCCATGCGGCGGTCTGCGAGAGAACGTAGAACTTGTATTTCGTATTGGGATAATCCTGTTTCAGCGGAAAAATCTGGCACAGCCATACACGCGCTATCGCTTGAGTCTTCCACATCGGAAAAATCAACTTCTGTCATGGAATCATGATCAGAATTTGAATCATGCAAACCTTCATCATCCTGAATATCGGGCATATCATACCCATCATTTTCAGCATGTTCGGGTGCCTCAGCGTGTTCAGGCTCTTTAGCATCGGTAGCCGCTTCAGCGATGTTGACAGCTTTAAAGGCCAAAGACCCAACTGAAACAGCTATCAAAGCTGGCATAAGACGAATAGTTTTAGCCATAATCCCAGCCTCCTAATATGTATTACGGCGACGCAAACCTGCATCGCCATGTTGTACAGAACTTTCTTGACCACGCTTATGAAGTGCGCGCGCCTCATCAATCTGAGTTTGTAATTTAGATCCAATTTCAGTTGATGATGTTTTAAGGTCTGCAATGGTTTCTTGTGCTTGGTTGATCGTCAACGCCAGCTCTTTAGTGGCCTCAAGCATGGTATCACGCCCCGATTTTATCGCCTTCAAGCGATGATCAAGCCGCCAAAAATACGCAATCGCTATAAGCAATAAGACGATTAAAAAAATATCTACGATCATAGATGGTGAGATGGTCATATTTTACTCTCCACGAGACGTTTCTTTGCAACGCCTTCGAGCGGTGCCTCAACGCGCACTGCTACCTTTTTGCCGATACGACCAATTTGGCCTTCCGTGAGATAAATATCCCCACACCGGAGTGATACTTTAGAGTTTTGCCCAACATTCATGAGCAATGTATCTCCCACTTCCAAACTCATCATCCGCCCCAAAGGTTGCTCAAATTCATCCATTACGACCCGCACATTCGTAGGAGCAGTCCAGATTTCCGTTGCGAGGTGGCCTTCCCAAATATTGTCATTACCAAACTTCTCACCCATAAAGTTTTGAAGCAGCATTTTCCGAATGGGTTCGAGTGTGGCGTATGGCAACATCAATTCACAACGCCCGCCACGATCTTCCATATCGACGCGTAACCGCACTAGAATTGCGGCATTGGCTGGCTGCGCAATCGCTGCAAACCTTGGATTGGTTTCGATACGGTCCAAATCAAAATCAACTTCAGTCAGCGGGTTGAACGCCTTTTTAGCGTCGGCCAAAATTACCTCGACAAGACGTGTCACCAACATGCGCTCAATCGTGGTGTAAGGTCGCCCCTCAACACGCATGGCAGCCGTACCACGACGTCCACCTAGCAATACATCCACAATGGAATAAATGAGGTTGGAATCAACAGTCACTAGCCCGTAATTGTCTAGCTGGCGGGCCCTGAAGACTGCCAAAATAGCAGGCAATGGAATGGAATTAAGATAATCACCAAATCGCATACTGGCGATTGAATCTAGCGAGACCTCTACGTTATCAGAGGTAAAATTCCGCAAACTGGTTGTAAGAAGGCGCACGAGGCGGTCAAACACCACCTCCAACATGGGTAGGCGTTCATAGGATACATGCGCAGAGTTGATGATAGAGCGGATACCAGATCCCTTGCCATCATCTTCATCTTCAAGCGAGAAACCGAGTAGAGAGTCGATTTCATCCTGGTTCAAAATACGTTCTGAACCAGCTGCACTTTGCGTCATATTAGACGGATCTAGGTCTGCCTCTGCCTCATTGGCAAGTTCGGCTTCCCATGCAGCGGCCATATCTTCATCGAAGTTACTCGATTCGCCGCCATCTACATCCCAATCTTCATCTGCCATGAATCAATGCTCCTACTGCACAAGCATTTCTTCGATCAACACGGCATCCACCCGTGAAGGCGCAATGGCGATATTGATACGACGCAACAATTCCAACCGTAAACGATACCCTCCAGCTGATCCGTTCAAATCATCCACGCGCAATTCGCGCAAAAACATTTGATACTGGTCCGTAATACGTGGAAGCATTTTGGGAATATCAGCAAACATCTCTGGGTCTTCTGCTTCAAGAGTCAGTTTTAATTTCAAAAACAACTGGCGATCACCGTCTTGGCTAGCAAGGTTCACGAGCAAATCAGGCATGATGTAGTAGGATGGGTCGCCCGTGTTTCCGACTTGCAGCGTCCCTGTCTCGCGCGATGGTCCTTCGTGGCCGCCGCCCGAAGCGCTTTCAGCATGACCATCATCTTTTTTCCCATGATCATCCTTGGCCTTGCCATGATCGTCTTTAGCTTTGCCGTGATCATCTGCTTTTTCATCACCATGATCATCTTTAGCGGCATGTTCTACTGGTGCATCATCTTTGCCGCCGCCAGCAAGCATCATACCCACTGCTACACCGCCGCCCATAATTAACAAGGCGGGGATCACAAAGAACAAGACCATTGTCTTGCCTGCTAATTTTTTCTTTGCAGGCTTTTCTTCGTCGCCTGCAGCGTCTTCAGATTTTGTTGTATCTTTCGCCATGGGACCTGCTCAATACTTTTCACGCGTGAATTACTTATACTGGGCAAAATCGCCCTACTTCGTTAACGATTCATGGAGATGGGTAGTATTTGCCCACTAAAAGCGGAAAAAAATTCACAGCGACCTACTTTCTCTCAATAGGGTGTTAACCATCATGAGGGCATTTTAGAGTTTGAAAACTTATAGGTTCCGCGCAAAATAGCGCAGATCGCATGACAATTTAGCCACGCTATAGTGGTGCGAAGCGTCACTCGCAGTCTCTGAAAAAATAGCAGAGCCTCGCGTCAGGTTTGTGTGGTCCAATGGACAATTCACTCGCAATTGGTCTGTCAACGCAGGAATTACTGCGTAAACGTATGGATGTGACGGCCAACAATCTTGCCAATATGAATACGACCGGCTTCAAGGTTGAGCATCTTGTGAATCACGAAATTACCGAACGCCCTGCGCGCGCGGCTGAAAACCCACACGACATCACCTTCGCCCAAGGTTGGCAGCTACAGCGCGATATGAATACGGGAAGTTTTTCCCAGACAGGTAATCCGCTTGATATGGCGATTGATGGAAATGGCTTTTTCGAAGTTGAAGCCCCCAATGGTGACGTTTTCTATACACGCGATGGCGAATTTTCGATGAACCCTGACGGTATGCTCGTCACGCGCAATGGCTATTTGCTGCGCGGTGAAGGCGAAGTATTGGACGGCGAAACACTGCTCGCTGATGGGGTCCCTATTGCTATTGATCCTGCGGGTGGCGAGCTCGTAATAAATAAAGACGGGTCAATCATGCAAGATGGCGCGCAGATTGGTCAGTTCAAACTGAAGACATTTGAAATGCCCGCTGCACTAGAGAAGGTTGGGAACAATCTTTACGTGCGTGGAGAGCAAGAACCAATTGATGCCGATGTGAGAATTGCTCAAGGGTTTCTGGAAAGCTCCAACGTCTCTCCTATCGTGGAAATGACTCAAATGATCGAGATTTCTCGCGCGTACCAAAGCGTGGCGAAACTCATTTCAAATTCAAATGACATGCGAGAGCAAGCGATACGTAAACTCGCTCAGGTCCGCTAGTTAAAACATATAAGTTCAAGTCTGGCTTCAGCCAGCAAATGGTAAGAGGAATTAGTTCATGCGTGCACTCAGTACAGCCGCTTCAGGGATGCAAGCTCAACAGCTTAATGTTGAAGTAATCTCGAACAACATCGCCAACATGAACACGACCGGCTTTAAACGCCAACGCGCAGAATTTCAGGACCTTCTGTATACGAATGTCGAGAAAATGGGTGTGTCCTCTTCTGACGCGAACACAATTGTACCGACGGGTGTGCAAGTGGGTACCGGTGTGAAAACAGGCTCTGTGTACCGCATTATGGAACACGGCAACACACAGCAAACTGGCAACCCGTATGACCTATCCATGCAAGGTGATGGATATTTTATCGTTCAATTGCCAGACGGACGGGATGCATACACACGTGCTGGGAATTTCTCGGTCAATGGTGACGGTCAAATCGTAACAGAAGATGGCTACACAGTATCTCCAGGCATTACCGTTCCTGTAGATACGCTTAGCATCACTATCAATGCGCAAGGGACCGTATCAGCAACGACAGCTGGTGCCACTGACCCTACCGATTTAGGCGCATTAGAGCTTGCACGCTTTGTAAATCCCGCCGGCCTAGACGCTATCGGAGACAACTTGCTTCTTGAAACAGTTGCATCAGGCGCAGCTAACCGTGGTCAAGCCGGCGCAATTGGATATGGAACAATATTGCAGGGGTTTCTGGAAACCTCCAACGTCAATGCAGTGACTGAAATTTCCGCGCTTATTACCGCGCAGCGTGCATATGAAATGAATTCCAAAGTTATCACATCAACCGACGAAATGCTGCAAACAACAGCACAATTGAAATAGTGAGATAAGCGGACACATTCGGTATGCGTAATACACTTTTCCATTTGACTTTCTTGGCTGCCATGTTGGCGTGTGCGCCGCATGCGAAAGCTGATAGCGCAGATACTTCAGTATCTGTCTCTGGCCCATGGATTACGCTTGGAGACGTAGCAGAAGCATCCGGGCCATTAGCCAATGTGCGTGTTGCGCCTTCACCCGACCCTGGTCAAACAATGAAATTGGACCCTCAATTTGTTGGCAATATCGCGCGTGAAAACGGAGTGTATTTCCCCAGCAACCAGACCGATCCGATAGTTGTCTCACGCTATTCAAATGAAGCTATAGCGAAAGCAAAACGCGACGCTGCACAAGCCCTGCTTCCACCTGACAATGAGCCACCTACGCCTAAACACCTTTTAGCTTTGAATGATAATTTCTCGCGTGGAGACATTATCAGCGCCAAAGACCTCATTTGGATTGAGCCACCTAAAAATGGCCTTCGTCCAACAGGGACGCCAACACAAAAGACGGATGTGATAGGTAAGGAATTATTGCGATCTGTACGCGCGCAAACAAGCTTTCGGTTAAGCGATGTTGAAACTCCCGCTTTGATAAAAAAAGGCGATCCTGTCACGCTGACCTATATCAAAGGTGGTCTACGCCTATCAGTAGATGGAAAAGCACTGATGGATGCTGCGATGGGCGCACCCGTTCGCGTGCTGAATAATTACTCCAAACGAACAATAGACGCCATTGTATCGGGTGCGGGTGAAGCTCGCGTACTCGACCGATAAACCTGAATATTAAGCCGTTAAGAATTGAGATAAATATGAGCGAAACACACACACTCAAAACTGCTGCAACTGTAGCAATGACGGCAATGCTCGGAGCTTGTGCCACATCAGGCATATCCGACAAGATGGCCTCTCCTGAGCTTACACCTATACAAAACCCAGCTGTTGTGGCCGGACCTTATCCTGTGTCCATGCCTCAACCTGCGCCATTAGCACAAAACTATTCACAAAATTCTCTATGGCGTACAGGTGCGCGCTCTTTCTTCGACGATCAGCGTGCTGGAAATATTGGTGATATTCTAACAGTGAACATAGCCATTTCTGACCAAGCACAAGTCAACAACACGACATCCCGCAGTAAATCTGGTTCAACCAGTGCTGAGATGAACGCAATGTTTGGTCTAAATGAATTGATCGACCGCAATATTCCCGGCGGTATTGGACTATCCCCCGGAGCTGATTTTGGTTCCTCCTCTACCTCCAATGGGACAGGTACAGTTAACCGTGCAGAATCGATCAATCTCACTGTGGCTGCTGTTATTACCCAAAAATTGCCAAACGGAAATTTAGTGATCGCTGGCTCTCAAGAAGTAAAAGTCAATAACGAAGTGCGTGAGCTACTTGTCGGCGGGATTATACGTCCGCAGGATATTTCAGCCACCAATACCATTTCGCACACCCAATTGGCGCAAGCACGTATATCCTATGGAGGGCGTGGCGATTTATCTAACCTTCAGCGCGCAGGCTTTTCTCAACGCGCTGTTGAAGCGGTAAACCCGTTCTAAATTAAATATGACACCACATATTGAAAAGGCGGCTCATAGGAGCCGCCTTTTACAATTGGACAGTAAATCTGTGTGATAATTCTAATCGTCGCGAATAGTACGTTCTTTTTTCTCGTGACGTTCTTGTGCCTCAACACATAAAGTCGCCGTTGGGCGGGCAGTTAGACGCCCCAAACCAATTGGCTCGCCTGTATCTTCACAAAAACCATATTCATCAGATTCGATACGGCGAAGGGCTGCATCGATTTTAGAAACAAGTTTCCGTTGGCGGTCTCGCGTTCTTAATTGAAGCGCTCTGTCTGCTTCGTTAGATGCTCGATCTACCAAGTCTGGCAGATTGGAAGCCTCTTCCTGCATAGATTCCATAGTTTCGCGTGTACCGTCGATGATATCTTTTTTCCAAGCTTCCAGTTTCGCTTTAAAATAAGCTTTGTGGCGCTCGCACATATATTCTTCATCTGCTGACGGTGTGTAATTTTCAAGACTTACGCTCATTCGTCACACTCCTGTTCACTGCCTTTGTCTTTGCGGAATCAACCACAAAGCCTCCTTCAGGCAGGGCTCATATAGCGAACAATGTGCTGAGCTACAACACCGAATATTTCACAGCATTCACAACGCGAAGTTTAGACTAGAGCATTTCTTTTTGTTGACGTTCTAGTTTCGCTATCTCAACAGCTGTTCGCACTTCAATATGGCTCAATGCATTATCTAGACCATCATCGCCTGTAGCGTCTCTCATATCGCTCAGTGCACGGCGTAAAAGCCCCAAATGCGCCGTTGATGTTTGGCCATCTAAAACCGAGATTTGCAATCGGTCTAAAGCGTCCAACATGCGCCGACCTTTACGCATAGCTTTGTTACGTCTTTCACTGGAATTATCCAATGCTTGCAAGGCCATAATGGATTCTACACCACTTATCCCGCCAACGCTACCGCTAGCTGCATTGGGTGCAGTATGCTCGCTACTTGAAGCAGAATTTGTGCTGGAAACAAGATTTGAAAAGCCTGCAGATTTAGATGTATTCGTCTTTGATACACCTGCTGCTGGTTTAGCTGAAACTGGACGTGAAACGCGCATTATTAGGAGCTCCCGCATAGGTGGGTAGAATCCTACCAAAAGGTTAATTTCATCCTAATAGAAAATTAAAAAAAAGCGAAAATGTTAAGTGTTTGTTTTGGGTTAGGCGCGAAAATAGCCCCTAAGAATGATCTGCGTGTTGAGTTTACGTCTCCAAGAAAAGCCTTTCTTGAGCCAATAACGCGACGCATACACAAGAGGACGCAAACATGAGTCGCATTATCTGCGCCATACTATTATCCCTCTACATGGTATTCCCAATAGGGGCTGCCCATGCCGGCTCTCGCCTAAAAGATATTGTTGATATTGAAGGCGTCAGAGAGAACCAACTTATTGGATATGGTATCGTCGTGGGATTGAATGGCTCTGGTGATAGTTTACGAAACTCTCCCATGACCCGCCAAAGCCTAGAAGCGATGCTAGAACGCCTTGGTGTAAATACGCGGGATGAAACTCTCAATACTAAAAACGTAGCCGCCGTTATGGTTACTGCTAGCCTCCCTGCTTTTTCAACAGCAGGATCACGCATTGACGTTACTGTGTCAGCAATGGGCGATGCCAAAAGCCTTGAAGGCGGCACACTTCTTGTTACGCCGCTCATGGGCGCCAATGGAGAAGTATACGCCGTTGGGCAAGGTTCGGTGGCTGTCGGTGGCTTTGCTGCATCTGGAGATTCAGGCACAGCACTTGTTCGTAACGTACCGACCAATGGTCGTATTCCCAATGGGGCACTTGTGGAACTTGAAGTTCCGTTTGAGCTAAATGACCAAAACAAATTGCGCCTATCACTACGCAATCCAGACTTTACAACAGCAACACGCATTGCAGCAGTCATCAACGCCTATCTGGGCACAACAGCAGCTTTAGCCACAGACCCCGGCACAGTGTCGCTTGCTCGCCCCTTCGAATTTCCGGGCGGGATGTCAAATTTGATTGCTGAGATCGAACGACTCGAAGTTGACCCAGATCAGCCTGCCCGGATCATTATCAATGAAACAACTGGCATTATCGTGATGGGCGAAAACGTGCGTGTTTCTAAAGTTGCTATTGCACAAGGCAATCTTACAATTTCTGTATCCGAACAACCCGCCGTCTCACAACCTAATGCGTTTGGAGAAGGTGAAACAGTTGTTGTGCCTCAGACAGATATCGTCGCGAATGAAGATGTTGCAGACCTCGCGATTGTGGGTGGCAGTGTACCATTAGATGATTTGGTGAATGGCTTGAATGCGCTTGGTGTCAGCCCACGGGATATGATTTCTATCCTGCAAGCACTCAAAGCATCCGGCGCACTGCAAGCTGATATCGAGGTGATGTAACCATGACCGACTCCCTCTCCCTTCCATTTGACATAAACACACTTAAATCTGCCAATTTCCAGAAAGACTTTAAGTTCACAGAAGCGCAAACGCGTGAAAAAGCCGAGGAAATGGCCAAAGAGTTTGAGACCATGTTTCTGGCTGAAATGCTGCAACCGATCTTCAACCAGATAGAAACAGATGGCCCTTTTGGCGGCGGTCAGGCTGAAGAGGCATTTCGACCGATGCTCACGGAACAATATGCAAAATCACTCTCCAATGCTGGCGGCGTGGGGATTGCTGAATCTGTTCTGACGGAAATACTTCGTATGCAAGGACTGGAAGATTAAACATGGCAATTGCAGCACATGATGGCGCAGACCGCGCAGATCAGTTGATCGCTATTACCCAACGCCTTAGCACGCTGATAAGTGAAGAAATCGTGGCCCACCAAGAAAATCGCCTTGATGCAACTTCTCAAGATTGGGCAGAGAAAGAAAAACTCGCACACGCTTATCGTATCGAGATTGCTAATATCCGCGCTAACCCAACTTTATTGGCTGAAGCTAGCCAAGCGCAAAAAGAAGAGCTTAAAAACACAGTTGAAGCTTTTCGTGAACTTTCTGAACGCCACGCCAACGCCCTTCTAGCTTCCAAAGAGGTTACAGAAGGGCTTGTAAGAGCTCTTACAGAGGAAGTTGCGACCTCGCGTGCTGCTCCTGCTGGTTATGGACGCGCGGGCACCGTAGCACAGCCCAAGAGTAGCGCAGCACACTCAGGAATTGCTACGAACCTAAAAGTTTAACCCTCCACTCAGTTTTACTGAGCAGAGGGTAAGTATTTTAGTTTCCTGGAAGACTATATGCGATAGGCGCGGCTGGCCCCAAATCCAAACCAAGGAACACCCAGAGCACCACCAGTAATAGACCTGTGACAAGCATCCACACAGAATATGGGATCATCATCGCAGTTAGTGACCCTAGCCCAAAGTCTTTGCTCCAACGTCTGGCAAATACCAACACTAACGGGAAGTATACCATTAGCGGTGTGATGATGTTGGTTGCACCATCTCCAACGCGGTAAATCGCTGTCGCTCCTTCTGGGCTCACACCCAAAAGCATAAGCATTGGCACAAGTACCGGTGCTAAAAGCGCCCATTTGGCACTTGCTGACCCAACAAACAAATTCAACGTTGCAGATAAAAGTACGATCAATCCCATCGCGATAGGCAAAGGAAGCCCAGAAGCCTCGATACCAGCCGCACCGTGTATTGCGAAGATCAACCCTAAATTTGACCAATTGAACAAAGCCACGAAATGAGCTGCAGCGAAGGCTAGCACGAGGTAATACCCCATATCGCGCATACCCTCTGCCATCATAGACACAAGATCTCTATGGTTCTTCACAGTGCCAACAGCAGAACCATAGGCCCAACCTGCACCAAGAAAGAGGACCATAAAACCACCGACCAAAGACTTGAAGAAAGGTGCCAAACGCTGAACCGCAGCACATTGACCTTCAGCTTCAACAGCCGCAGGACACGCCGGTTCGTCAATCAAAGGCGTACCGGGACCAAAAGTCATCACGAGCCACACCCCGACAACCAGCAATAACGCTAACCCTGCACGGTTTAGCCCCTTTTTCTCATTCGATGACAATTTAGCTGATGGATCTTGCACACTCTCATCTGCTGACGCAGTATTTGAAAACGGCGTCTTAGCAAGGCGTGGTTCAATAATTTTATCTGTCACATACCAAATCACAGGTAGGTAGATGAATGTAAGTACGAAGATAAACCACCAGTTTCCTGCAACATTCATCGTCCAACTCGGATCGAGTTGCGAGCCCTCAACGGCTATTTCAGTAATCCCAAAGAGCAACACATCTAACTGCCCTGGCAAAATGTTCGCAGAAAATCCACCAGACACCCCTGCAAAAGCCGCAGCGATACCTGCTATCGGATGACGCCCCGCAGCGTGGAACATAATGCCCGCAAGTGGTATCATCACAACATAGGCCGCGTCCGCAGCGTGGTTGGCAATCATTGCTATCAAAGCAACCATCGGCGTTAGGATGACTTTCGGAGCATTGCCTAGCGCCGCACGCATAGCAGCACCAAACAGCCCCGAACGCTCAGCAACACCCGCCCCCAACATTACCACAAGAACATAACCAAGAGGATGGAAGTGAGAGAAAGTTTTTGTCATCTCAACCCAAAACTTAGCGATATTCTCGCCAGACAATAAGCTTTGAGACATAACAACGAGCGGATTACCGTCAGCATTAACCTGCGTAGGATGAAGCGCCGTCAGTCCAGCAAGCGCGCACACCACGGATATCGCAATAAGTACAAGTGCAAGATAGAAAAAAATAACAACCGGGTCAGGTAATTTATTTCCGGTTCTCTCAATCCACCCAAGAAAGCCACCTACTTTTTCGTCTTCCTGTGCTTCTGCCACTCCAGCCTCCATCTCGCCCATATTTACAATTTGTAAGGTTAGACGTGGAATCAAAAATGAAGCAACCGCATAAGTTTCGATTTCAAACAAAAAACGCCGCAATATTGAATATTGCGGCGTTTCTTAAATTCTACTTGGAAGATGCTCTTCCGAAAAAGACTATGCTTTTTCTTTTTTCTCGCGACGAACAATCCCGTGTCCAGTTGTACGCTCAACAATACGTGCACGCTTACCAGTAAGACCGCGCAAGTAGTAAAGTTTCGCACGACGTACTTTACCTTTACGTTTCACTTCAATGCTTTCAATCATTGGAGAAACAACAGGGAAAACACGCTCAACACCTTCACCAAATGAAAGTTTGCGTACTGTGAAGCTTTCTTGGATACCACCGCCTGAACGGGCGATACATACACCTTCGTAAGCCTGAACGCGTTCGCGCTCACCTTCTTTAATCTTCACGCTGACACGTAGTGTGTCACCTGCAGAAAAATCAGGAATTGTTTTGTCGCCGAGAACGCGTTGCATCTCTTCAGCTTCGAGAGTTTGAATAATGTTGGCCATCTGTAGAGCTCTTAATCTTTCGGTCGCGCGTTCGTCGCTGCGTTTAACTTGAAGGAGGCGTATAAATCTGGTCTACGAGCTTTTGTCAACGCCAAAGACTGAACTTGGCGCCATTCTTCTATCTTTTTATGGTCTCCAGACAATAAAACGTCCGGAGTCGGCCGATTTTTCCAATTTCTTGGCTTCGTATAATGAGGATGCTCAAGCAGTCCGGTCTCAAAACTTTCTTGTTCTAAGCTCTCTTCATTGCCCGCAACCCCTGGCAAAAGTCGCACACAAGCTTCAGTCATAGTTTGCGCTGCCACTTCCCCGCCCGCAAGAATAAAATCACCAATCGACACTTCTTCAATGTCGTAAGCCTCAATAACGCGCTGATCTAATCCCTCGAATCGACCACACAGAACGATAAGCCCCGGACCAGATGCTAACTGCCGCACTTTGGCTTGGTTCAAGGTCGCTCCTCGCGGTGACATATATATAAGTGGCCGGTTCTTGCGTTCTACAGACTCAATTGCAGCTGCCATGATATCGGCTCGCATCACCATACCTGCTCCGCCGCCAGCTGGGGTATCATCAACTTGGCGGTGCTTACCTTCTCCAAATTCACGTATATCAACAGTTTCACACGTCCAGATTCCTTGATCCCGCGCCCTACCAATAATGGATACATCAAGCATCCCAGGGAAAGCCTCAGGAAAAAGCGTCAAAAATGTCGTGTCAAAACTCATAAATATCTCTCGAAGAACTTGCAGCGAGCAATTTCATGCAGACAGGCCGCCCATACTCTTTGCCGTCTCCTCTTTAGACAATCAAGTGTTTCCACCCAATCATCCAATTCAGATATCGATTCAACTCACAGGGTTGTAGGTTCTCGATTTAGTTGTAAGGCCTGTTGAATATCCACAATTGATATATGATGCGCCTGTTGCAAATAGACAATATGGTTAACTTTTCTCTGACAACTACATTAAGTTATCAGCCTAAATCATTGTCTTTGCTGTGTTTGAAATATAGAGTTTTACAAAATTAGTTAATATTGATGATGTTTGTTAGGGGCTGAGGGGGTCACATGTCAGACGATCCCGAACATACACTCCGAGTATATATATGCTGCGCGCGAGCTGATCTCAGTTTCGCGACCGATCTGATGACTGGTCTAAACACTTGCGGTTTTGACGCACGCACATCCCACCAAGCCACCGATATTCCACCTTCCCCCGAAGCTCTCTCAAAAGCAGAACAAGAAGATAGAATCGCCAATTCTGATACAATCGTATTCGTTCTATCACCGGACGCCCTTCAAGAAGGCGCTGCCACTACGGAATTAGAAATGGCCTACCATATGGGTAAGCGCATCTTTCTTGCTCCAATCCGGCAAATATCTTCATCGCAAGCGCCAGATGCGATGTTGCAAATGCCTTTTGTAAGCTTTCAAGGCGACACAAGTTTTGCAGTTAGCCTGTCCCAACTTGTCTCAAAATTGAAAACTGACATTCCATGGATCAAAGAGCATACGCGTATCGCGCTTCTCGCTAACAAGTGGAATAAACACGGGCGCTCATCAACATTGCTGATGTATGGCAAGGACCTTCAACGCGCGACATCATGGGCTAGAAACATCCCGAAACATTTTCCGCCAATCACAAAACTTGAAGAAGCCTTCCTCGCAGCCAGCCAAAAAGCTTTTAATGATTCCATTGCAAGAGCCAGAAAACCAGGCCCTTCCAAGTTAAGCATGGTCGCTATTTCTGCCCTCGCAGCAATAACAATATTCATTGGTATAAAGTGGCAAGGAGCCAATCAGCTCGCAACGTCTCTCCAAAATGAAATAGACCTTATTTCAAATAAAAACTCTCACCTAGAAGATGTTCAAACTCGGCTATACTCCGATATTCGCTTAAAACTTTCTTCTGAAGAAGACAGCTTCCTAAGTGATATTCAAGGATGGTATCCACGCGCAGCAAGTCATGCCGGCTCCATCGCACGCATAACATTCCCGCCAACATCAACTAACGCGAACCAAGCACAGCAATTTACAGGCATTATCGTTGCGGGGGACCTGCTAGGCCAAGCCTATCAAGGCAAATCCTTTATTTTAACCCCCACCTTTAATCGCTCGGCGCAAGACGATTTAATTGCTTCCCATTTTGACTCTCGTCAGCAAACTCCTAAAAGCAATGCTAATTTTCATCTTGCTTCTGAGACACTCAGTGAGCGTGTTATGCTTGCCACCGTCGAGCCCGTATCAAACGATACATTTAATTTGGAACTCCCCGCTTTGCACGGCGACCCTCGCCTCTTAGCGCAAGACTCAATATGGGAGTCGCAAGTTCAAAATGGCAATCAATCTGCGTTTAGCCTACACGAAATAAGCAATACTTTACCCCAAGGTGCCCGTGCGCTTTCTTTTGGTGATCTAGATTGTCGTAAATTTTCACGCATAAAATCTCTAGACCAGAGTTTACCAGCAAATACTGAAAGTGATTTTGAACCAATCGGAATGATGGCGCTTGCTCCCGCGCAGCAGGGCTTCTCGTCAGCTAGAGGTCACGCCTCCTCTGGTTTAAAAAACACACAACCCTTTGCTACCTTGCAGATTTCAAAAATGAAATCGGAACAAAATACTAGCTATATAAGCTATAACGCCGCAACAATTCTGCCGGAAACGGGTGCTCCTATATTCAACCTGACAACAGGAAAAATAATCGCCCTACACATCGGACAATCTCAAACAGACCCAGACACATTTGAAGGCGTCTCCCTTATTAGCCTGCTAAATGAAGTTCGTGCAGACCTTTCCGTGCCGACTTCTAACTTAAACTCTGTGTGTGAGACATACTAACCGCCTATCAATCAGGCTTGGAAATACCCGCACATTCCATTTTTTGTTGAAATCAACGTAATTTGTCCAATCCGCCGCCTTCATCTTCCTCTGAAGTGTGTTAATGATTCTGGAGGCGGATATTCCTAGCCGCAAAGTAAGCTCTGGTTTGTCGTGGCGTCATCAACATTAAAACTATCCGTATTAATTCCTTTCTTTAACGAAGCTGGCAATATCGCACCTTTGTTGGAAGAAGTGCATCAGGTGCTTGACGGGATTTCATTTGAAATTATTTGCGTGAATGATGCGTCCGCAGACAGCACAGGAATTGAGCTCGCGGAAGCCCAGCTTAAATACCCCGATACCGTACAAATTCTTACCCACATTAAACGTAGCGGTAAATCTGCTGCTCTGTTTACTGGCCTAAAATCGGTTACGGGTGATTGGGTGCAGCTTCTCGATGGAGACGGGCAGAATGACCCTGCTGATACACGTCGTATCTGGGATGATATAATTCACCCCGGTGCCCCACCCAAGCTTGGTATTATTGCTGGTCGACGCACGAGCAGAAATGATAGTGGTTTTAAATGGCTTCAATCACGTATAGCCAATGGCGTGCGTCGGTTTTGCCTTAGAGATGATGCTAAAGACACCGGATGCGGCTTTAAACTCATCCGCACACAAGCCTTCAGAGACCTCCCTTATTTCGCTAGTATGCACCGTTTTTTTCCAGCTCTCATTAAACGAGCTGGTTGGGAAGTTAGAGAAGAATTCGTCAACGACCGTGAACGCTGGCATGGCGCTTCAAAATATGGTTTTTTATCCAGATTAGGCGCAGGTATTGTAGACCTATTGGGCATGATCTGGCTGGTGCGTCGCGGCGGCCAAGGGATTGCCGCTGAATGGAATGATCCACGAGCCGATAAATAAGAGTGATAGCGCCGTGGCACAGTCTTATTCCGCAGATGTAAATTTCAACACCCAGAGCAGCGATAATGATCCAGTACGATCAGCGTCGTATGGGATTTATCCCAAAGAGCGAGTTATTTATGGATGCATACTCGGCTACTGTGTTCTTCACTTTTTAATCAGACTCATAACTTCACCGGTATTGACCCTTGATGAAGCAAGCTTTGCACTTCTAGGCCAGTCTTTCCAACTCGGCTATAGCTGGGACCACCCCCCTCTTTTGACATGGTTTTTTGCTGCATTAAACGCGTCTGTAGGAATAAGTATCGCGAGTGTCGCTGCACTCAAATATATCTTATTCGCTGTTGGATTATGCGCTTATTATAAAGCAGCTTTGACCGTTTTTGAGTGGATGGACAATGAAGGCTTCTTGCACCGCAGATTGGATCTGGCAGCAGGCGCTGTAGGTGCATTAGCTCTTATTTTTACACTTGGCTGGGCTGGGCATGAAGATAAAATACCACAAATTCTAGACTTTTCCGCACTCTCTTTATTGCTTTTATGCCTCACTAAAGCACTGACAAACAAGGGTTATTTTTGGTGGGTCGCATTCGGTATCACAACAGGCATCAGTGCTTTAAGCCATTGGCAGCTTATACTTTTCCCTTTTTGCTTGATTTGCGCAGCAATGGGAATGAAGTCCCTGACGCGCCCTCACTATGATGCCAATGGTGACCGCCTGTCCCCCCCTGCGATCACGTGGATCAGGGTAGGTGTTGCCCTAGCTGCTACCCTTGTGGTGTATACTGCGCATGGCATGTGGTTGCTGCAAGATGGTGGTCCGGCGAATGCCCTCACCCTCGCTGATTTTGGCTTTGGCCCTGATATAATCTTCACGACACAAGAAGGTATAAAAAGCTTCTTGGTGGACCGCACCCTTGCTCTACGCACAAGCATATTGTCCGCTGCAAAATTCACTATGCCGTTAGGTGTTTTATTCCTGATGTTATTCTGGCCAATGTGGTTTGCCTACATCTATCCCTTTTTTCCCAAAAGAGAGGTCGAAGAAGGTCCGTTTGAACGCACTTGGCGGCGCTTATTCTCCTACACATTACGCCTATCCATTATCATTATCTGCCTGATTTCCCTTGTTACCGGCCATAGTCTCACAACCCCATGGATGCTGCCTGTCTTCATGGCTTTTCCGATATGGTTATTCTTTCAGGTTCAACGCTCTGGTCCCTATTTTATTGCCATGAAGGCCTTTGGCGTCATTGTTGGGCTTTCAGTTGTTTTAGTAATGGCTGGGCGCTTCGTGGATTGGAGCGAAGACATAATGGGCTGCGCAGAAACGCGTTGCCGCGCATACCAGCCAATTTCAGATTTTTCGACAAGCTTGACGCGCGAAGGTTTTGCAGATGGAACAATTGTCGGAAATGAGCCACACCTTACTGGCAATTTGCGCTCGACTTTTCCCGATGCACGAATGATTGACCTTCACTATCCTTTAAAAGCTTTTCCTCCCGCCACAGCAGGCAGAGGCGCTTGTCTAGTGGTCTGGCGCGAACAGGCAGCGATGCCAGCAGATCTCGTTGACTTCTTAAAAAGCGAGATACGTATTCAGGACGTCGATACGAGCCCTCAAGGAGCTATTCGCAAAAACTTGATCAATAGCCGTGAGAAGCATTCAGTCTTATATTATCGCTTCCTAAAGCCTAATAAGAACTGCAAGTAAGCAATTAGTCTTCCTCAGACTGTTTGCCCTCGTCATCTTCATTTTCGGGATCGTCAATGCGCAATGCATCTGGCAGGTATTGCTCTTCTGGTTGGGCTGTCAGTAGACGCCCTACAATATCCACCTTTGGCACGATCGCACGCGTGAAAGGCAGCATATAATCTGAACCGAGCGGACTTTTGATTTCAAGCAGATCATCCGCTCCAAAATTATACACCTGCAGCACACGGCCCAGTTTACGGCCATCTTCGTGCACAACTTCACAATCAATAAGGTCAGTGAAATAAAACTCGTCTTCATCAGGTTCAGGCAAAGCGCTACGCGGCACATGCAGCAGCACGCCTTTCATTTTCATCCACTCTTCACGCTGACGGTGTTCAACAGGCCAAACGACAAAACCATCTTTATTCTCTTGATAGCTCTTGGCAGTGAAAACAATATTGCCATTGGCATCGAGCAATGGACCATACGCAAAACAATCTTCAGGATAATCCGTATAAGAGCGCACCCGCACATGACCACGCACGCCGTGCGCGCCGCCAATTTGTGCTACAACGATAAGATCGGATTCCTTTGAAGTTTGACTCATCCGTTTTGCATTTCAGGATTAAGCGTAGGACGCGACAACATAACAACAACCTTGCCTTGGTCTGGACGTTCCAATTGTCCAATTTCTACAAAGCCTAGCTTTGCATGAAAATTCAAAGACACTTCGTTTTTAGGCTTGATATTCACTTCAGCAGCAAGCTTTTCAGCACCATGCGCTTCTGCCATATCCAAAGCCTCAGAATACAAAGCTAACCCGACACCTTTTCCGCGACCGTTTTCTGACACAGCAACACGATCTACATAAAGGAAGTTTTCAAGATTAGCTTCGAACCAGCGATAGTTAGGGCTGGCATAATCACGCCCTTTCGCCATGAGCATAATAAACCCAAGACGTTGACCTTCTTCATCTTCCGCCACCAACACACCATGACACATAGCTTCAAGGTCAAGATATTCTTCACGTGTTAGTGGGCCAACAGCCGGCACATTGGCTTGATTGAGGTCAATGATCCAATCAATATCGTCAAGCTGTGCTTCTCGGATATTTAAATCCATAAGATCTCCTATCAAGTGAATACTCCTCTCCCCCTAAATAGGGAAAGAGGAGTCAGTGCCAAACTCGGAATTGAATTAAGCTGAGTTAGCTTATTCAGTTGCAGCTTCTGCAGCAGCTTCACCGGCAGCAGCCGCTTCAGCAGCAGCTTGCTTTGCTTCTTCAGCAGCAGCAGCAGCTTCTTCTTCTTTGTCTTTTTTCTCTTGAATACGCTCTTGAGCTTTTTGACCTGGTTTCGCTTTGTTTGGGTTGTTTCCGTGTTTCCACTCAACCAATCCAGCTTCAGAAAGGAAACGTGCAACACGCTCTGTTGGAAGCGCACCTTTAGCAAGCCATTCTTTGATTTTGTCGACTTCTAGACCAACACGGTTTTCGTCATCTTTTGAAAGAAGCGGGTTGTAGTGACCTACTTTTTCGATGAAACGACCATCACGTGGGCTACGGCTGTCAGCGATAACAACACGGTAATAAGGACGTTTTTTAGTACCACCACGGGCAAGACGAATTTTAAGAGCCATTAGATAATCTCCTGATTTGGCAATATATTATGTGGTCGAGTGACCATATTCTGTCCGCTATTTGCGAAACTGTTCGTGGTGACGGATAACCTCCGTCACAATGAAATTGAGAAACTTTTCAGCAAATTCGGGATCAAGATCCGCATCCTTTGCCATTTGACGTAACCGATCTATCTGAGCCGCTTCGCGGGCCTTATCAGAAGGCGGTAAATTGTGTTCTGCTTTTAAAATACCCACGGATTGTGTGCACTTAAAGCGTTCAGCGAGCATGTGAATAATCGCATTATCAATATTGTCGATTGATGCACGAAGTTTCAACAATTCAGCCGGTGCATCTATTGGTGTATCATCAGACATGTCCACCCTCCCAGTCATGCTTCAGCGCACGCAATGATAAAGTTCCCATAACCATCACGGCTGTAGCAGACCCCAAAACGCCCACGATAATGCCCGTCATAGATTGCGGAGAAATACCATTAGCCATCGCCATAGGAGTCACCACAATCGGCCCAAACATAAAGCCAAAGAAAATCGCACTAAATATAATCAGTTTAGAGCTAAGCTTAGCTTTGAACGTGGCACCGCAATTGGGACATTTGCCTTTCAGCGCAGCACCACCCAAATTATGTTGGCATTTCTGACAAAGGAACTGAGTCACTATTTCTTCTTGCCTCCGCGAGGTCCGCCGAGGCCTGGAAGGCCACCCATTCCACCTGGCATGCCAGGACCACCAAGTCCAGGAAGTCCGCCGCCCATTTTACCAGCCATTTGCTGAAGCGCGGCTGGGTCCATCGCTTGACCACCGGGCAAACCACCTTGCCCCATAGCGCCCATGGCCTTGGCCATTTGCTTCATGCCGCCTTTACCCATTTTCTTCATCATGCCAGCCATTTGCTGATGCATTTTGAGAACCTTGTTCACTTCAGAGACATGCACACCTGCACCTGCAGCAATACGCTTTTTACGTGAGGCATTTAAAAGCGCAGGTTTAGCGCGCTCTTTTGCTGTCATGGACATGATAATGCCATGCTGACGCTTCATCACACGGTCATCTAAGCCTTGAGCATCCATTGCTTGCTTGGCTTTTTTTGCGCCCGGCATCATGCCCATAAGGCCGCCTAAACCGCCCATACGTTCCATTTGCTTAAATTGCTCGGCAAGGTCATCCAGATCAAACACACCTTTGGCCATTTTCTCGGCCATGCGTTTGGTTTTTTCCTCGTCCATCTCAGCAGCGGCTTTTTCCACGAGGGAAACCACATCGCCCTGACCAAGAATACGGCCCGCAATACGGTGCGCATCAAAGACCTCAAGGCCATCCGACTTTTCACCTGTACCAAGGAATTTTATCGGCAACCCTGTCACAGCACGCATGGAGAGCGCAGCACCGCCGCGTCCATCCCCATCCATACGCGTAAGGATCAAACCTGTTAGTTTAAGGCGCTCATTAAAACGGCGAGCCGTTTCCACAGCATCTTGCCCTGTTAGCGCATCCGCGACGAGGATAGTCTCCGCTGGATTTGAGATTTCAGCGACACGCGCTGCTTCACTCATCATTTGCTCATCAAGCGTAGTACGGCCTGCAGTATCGAGGATAACCACATCATAGCCGCCAAGTTTAGCAGCGTTTACTGCGCGCTTTGCAATATCTGCCGGAAGCTGACCTTCCACGATTGGCAGTGCATCCACACCCACTTGCTCAGCAAGAATTTTCAACTGCTGCATCGCTGCTGGACGGTAAACGTCCAAGGAGGCAATCAGAACCTTTTTACGTTCTTGTGTTTTTAAGCGGCGCGCAAGCTTCCCTGTCGTGGTAGTTTTACCAGAACCTTGCAGACCAGCCATCATGATGACGGCTGGAATATTATCTATACGCAGACCTTTGGCGTCTTCATTACCGCCCAACATCTCTACAAGGCCATCATTTACGATTTTGATGACTTGCTGACCCGGCTTCACAGAGCGGATAACACTCTCACCAACAGCCTTGGGCTTAATCTCTTCTATAAACTTTTTAACAACGTCGAGTGCAACATCGGCCTCGAGTAGAGCGACACGAATTTCGCGCAGCGCAGACGACACGTCTTTTTCAGAAAGGGCACCCTTTCCGGTCAGGCCCTCAAATACGCCCGAAAGTCTGTCTGTCAGCGCGTCAAACATACGCCAGTCTCCTTATCGTCTGTTGTGAGTGTTGCGTGGTCTTTTAACCATAGGGCTAAAATGGCGTCACTCATCCCTCCTTGCAACCAGTTACCCCTCAATCACACGTATAAAACGCGCACAAAGCAAATTTGCCCCGCTGGGCGCAATGCGCTGAGCGGAGGTGCTTCTGCTGGGCTCATCCAATAAATGGGAGCGTCCCAGATCAAGGCGCAGTTATAGCTACGCGGAAAGAAGTTGGCTTTTAGGCCGAAATGATAGGAAGAGTCAAGGAAATACGGCCAGCCCGAGAACTGACCGTACAGACATCTTAATATTATGAAGTCTTATTGCAGAAATACGAGTATTTTGCATTTCCAAGTGTCCCTCCCAACCCAATGGTAGGTAACGCGTAGAATACGCGGAATAATTCCGACTGCTCAACTATCAAAAATGATAGTTTTCTAGATTAAATTGAGACGAATAGCTTTCGCAACAGCATGCGCATTCGTTGTCGCCTTCAACTTTCGTCTCGCTGTACTAATATGCAGATTCACAGTCACCGTCGCAATGAAGAGTTTATCGCCTATCGCATCTGGCCGCAGTCCTAACGCAAGAAATGCAAGGCAATCTTTTTCTCGAACCGTTAAAGCTTCAATATCATAGAGCAAAGACGCCATAGACTGGGATAGAACTTGGTTCATGTAATTCATAAAAATCAAAACTTCAGTAGATTGCTCTTTCCAGTTTTTTTGAAAAGCCTCCGCCTTCAGGTCTGAAGCAACACCTATACCTACAGGCGGTTTATTGTCCATTGGAAGCGATCCCAAAGGAATAACAGCCCCGTTTTGCCAATTTGCCTCGCTAGCTTCTTTTAGGTATTTTTCTTCGGTTGGCGTTAGAGTTTGCTTTTGCTTTAGAAGTTCATAACCAACCAATATCGGACTGGGTCTTTCTTTCCGCAATTCTCTAACCGCAAAGTCAACAGCATCATAGCCTTCGTTCATGTAATGCTCTTCCCATTCTGAATCCATAGTAGATATCCACTTCAATGGTGCATCATTTGTCGAATGATTTACGGTATCCAAATATCCCAAGTTGAAAGACCAAAACCCTTTATTCTCAATAAAGCGCTGAATTGCAGTCGTGATCTCAGCTTCTGTTGTCGCAGAATTTAAGCGGTCACACCCTTCAATAAAATTCTGACTCAGCATCGCAAGGTTCCTACCCTACCTCAAACCCTACCCCAATGTGAACAATCCAAACCAAGAAGTCCACCAATTTCATTTACAATTGATTCAGCAAAGCCGTGAGGCGAGTCAGATTTGAGAATCCCTGCCTATAAAATTTTCTAGATAAATTTCACACTCTTTTTCTTTCGATTAAGCGCGCATTAAAGACTCTGGTGCAAATTGACTTTATTGGAACACACACCATTGAGGTCCCGTTAGATGCTACCATCTAAATTTAAAATGTCTGCCGCTACCCTGCTCATGGGCTTGATCAAATCTGATCAGGAGATCAATGATGCAGAAGTAAACGCAGCATATAAATACCTGAACGACTTAGGCACTGATGAGCCTGAGCGCCCGTGGGCACCCGGCGATAACGCTGTTTTGGGTCGCACATCGGGCAACCGCCTAAATGAGGCTTTAGGGGCTTTGCGTTTTTCTCCAGAAGAAGACCGTTTAGACCTTATGGAGGCTCTATGGCATGTGGCTGCAGCGGATGGACACATCCACGAAGCCGAAGAGGAATTCGTCGCAAGTGCCGCTGAGGCACTCGATCTTCCAAAATCTGTGGTTCACATTATTCGTCCCGCAATGGGCGACCCTAATTTTGAACTTGCACAACGCTTGAGCGCGTAATCAGCGCCCAAACATTCAGTAGATTTTGAAAAAGCCGCTGCGGAAACGAAATTTTCCGAGCGGCTTTTTTGTATTCCAATTGGGAAGAAAATCTATTCTAAGGAGGGCGTCTTCAGAGCTGTTGGTGCGCCCCACTGCATAGCTGCTTCTTTCGCAACCGCATTCTTAGGACGTGGAACAAGTCCTGATTGGGTGGCAACAATCTCGTAAACAGCACCATCCACCATAGGCGCATAAGCACCATTTCCGTAAATGGCATCTACGGCTTTAAGGTTTTTAAATATCTCATTTTTGCGCGACAGCTCGTAAATATCCATCGCAGCTGATGTTCCCTCTGGTGCCAAATCATATGCTGTTGGCGGTGTTGCGTTTTCTTGAGTTGCCTCATCATAACGCCCCTGCAAACGGTCCAAACGGTAAATGGCATCATATCCCGTGACATTCGCCCAAGGTTTCCATTTAAGGAAACGTGCATCCATACGGAAGGCATCACCCGTCAATGGGAAGTCCACCGGCGGGCCAAAGTCTTCTCCCTTTGCTGTCGGAATTCGAATGCTTGCTGTAAATGCTTGAGAGCCAGTTTGTGTCAATGTCACTTCTGCGGCTGGTCTCTCATAAGTTAAGCGCGCATATGTTTGCAGGTTCAACCCCGCAAGCACAGCAACAGCCGCTCCTGACAAGAACACTCCACCAAATAAAAATCGGCTTAAACCAGAAAACATTTTAAATCTGAATAAGCGCCCTAATCCGCCACCAATCATGAGAACACCGACAAGCGCTGTGAGTGCGGGAATAGCCCACCAAATAGAAATATTCATGTAATTCACCCCGTGGCCGACAAAGTTTTCATGCGCGACGCCCCACTGCCGCTTCTGTAGCATTAGACCGTTTTCATCGGAATTAACATAGCCTTAACTCATCTTAACGCGCCATGAATACCTAAATAACAAAAACGCTCCCGATTGGTTCCAATCAGGAGCGTCTTATTATCACAACTTAATCAGGCAACACCGTTAAGTTTAAAATGCGCGCTGACGGCCCCCGCCTTTTTCCACGTGCAGGCCACATTCAGTCTTTTCCATACCTGCCCAACGACCAGACCTTGCATCATTGGGGTCTTCTGCAGGTTGCGTGCATGGCCAACACCCAATTGATGGGTACCCCTGCTCAACGAGCGGATGTTTAGGCAAATTGCGGTTCTTGAAGAAAAGCTTCACATCTTCAGGTGTCCAAGATGCCAGAGGATTCACTTTGTAGCGTCCCGCTGCAAACTCAAACACGGGAAGTTGCATACGCTCACCACCGTGAAAACGCTTACGCCCAGTAATCCATGCATCAAAGCCATGTAAGGCTGGCTCCAAAGGACGCACTTTGCGCAATTCACAACACACATCTGGATCGGTTTTATAAAGATCATTCTTTGGATCTTCCATCAAACGCTCTTGCTCATCAGGTGCAATTGTCTGCACACCTGTAAGCCCCAAAAAGGCAATCAGATCATCGCGATATTGTTGCGTTTGGTGAAAATGCATCCCCGTATCAATAAATAACACGGGAAAGGACGGGTCCACATCCGCTATCAAAGACAGCATGACAGCACTTTCAGCTCCGAAAGATGACACGTAACAAATACGGTCTCCAAATTCACGCTTTCGTGCCGCGCGGATAATCGTCTGCGCAGAGGCGTCACGTAATTCTTTGTTCAATCGAAACAATCGTTCTTCACGCGTTTCTTTTGACCTTATCGTTTCAGTATCGGCCATAATTAGCCTCCTTAATCTGACACCTATTTCGTGGCCTGATGACGGCGCTGAAAAATAGGCACAGGCGCACCTGACGTGCGTTGATAGGCGTATGAAAAGTCAGCAATCGCCGCTTCAATGACTTCGGATGCTTCGCCAGAAGTTGGCGTAAGAACGAAGCCATCAATGCCGCAGCGCGCCATTTGATTGACCTGATCCCGAAGCACCTGACCAATTGCGCGCACTTCGCCTTGGAACTGCATACGGCGGCGCAAAAGTTGCGCCTGAGAAAAAGCGCGACCATCTGTATATTTTGGGAAAGCAACTTCCACCAAAGACAGACGATCAATCACATCGCTCAACTCCAACACATCGTCAGCAGGCCCCAAACGCACACCAATGTCGCCATTGCGCGCAAGGATCGCATCCTTGTCAGCCTTGAAACGCTCCAAACTCACGCAAACAGGGCCTTCACTAGGAATTGCTTGGTCTTCTTCAACACATACAAATGCGTCTTCGACCACACTAGCGCTACCATTTTCGTATTTAATCAACGGCATAAAGCGCCTCCTTGAATGGCTCTGCGCCAAGGCGCTCGAATGTTGTAATAAATGGCTCGTCCGCAGAATTACGCTCTGCAAGATAACGTTTTGCAACGCGCTCTAGTGCTGGCGTCACTTCCTCATAGCGCAAGCCTGGACCTTGGATATCACCAATGCGTGCTTTCTCATCAGCGCGCCCACCAAAGGTGACCTGATAAAATTCTTCACCTTTTTTATCGACACCCAAAATACCAATATGTCCGACATGGTGATGCCCACACGCATTGATACAGCCAGAAATATTGATGTGAAATTTACCCAAATCATGATCGTATTTAGAGATCATGTTTTGGATCTCCATCGCAACGGGAATAGAGCGTGCATTTGCAAGATTACAGTAATCCAGCCCCGGACAGCAGATAAGATCTGATGCAAGATCTACATTGGATGCACCAAGCCCTGCATCATCTAATGCAAGATACACATTGTACAATTCATCCAATTTCACATGCGGCAACACGATATTTTGAATGTGGGTGATACGGATATCGTCGAAGGAAAACGCTTTCCCTAAATCTGCGACAACGCGCATCTGCTTGGATGTTGCATCTCCTGGAGCCACATTTAACGGCTTGAGAGAAATCGTTACCGCTGCATATCCAGGCTGTTTATGTGCTGTTAGATTTGTTTCAGCCCAGACTTTAAAGCCTTCATCATTTGCTTTCGCTTCTTCAAAAGCAGCAGACTCCGCAGGCAAAGTTTCAAACGCAGGTGCAGCGAAATAAGCTGAAATACGGTCAACTTCTTCTTGAGGAAGACGCACTTTTTCTTCATCACGCTGCGCTTCAAATTCAGCATCTACCTGACGTGTGAACTCCTCAGGAGTTAGCTCAGACACAAGAATCTTGATACGCGCTTTGTACTTATTGTCACGTCGACCGTGCAAATTATAGACGCGCATAATAGCTTCGAGCCAATCGAGAATATCGTCTTTGGCAACCCAGTCTTTAATCGTCGTACCGATATGAGGTGTACGCCCTAAACCGCCGCCAACAATAACTTCAAAGCCCACTTCGCCCGCGGCGTTGCGCTTCATGTGCAAACCAATATCGTGCACACGAATGGCTGCGCGGTCATGCTCTGCAGCCGTCACAGCAATTTTAAATTTACGTGGCAGGTGCGCAAACTCGGGATGGAAAGTCGACCATTGACGGATAATCTCACACCAAGGGCGCGAATCTTCAATCTCTTCAGCCGTCGCGCCCGCAAATTGGTCGGTCGTTACGTTCCGAATACAATTTCCTGATGTCTGGATGGCGTGCATCTCAACACTCGCCAATTCCTCAAGCACAGTTGGGATATCCTTTAGTGCAATCCAGTTAAACTGAATATTTTGGCGTGTCGTGAAGTGGCCATAGCCCTTATCATATTTCTCACCGACATCTGCGAGTGTGCGCATCTGCTTGGAAGAAAGTTGACCATAAGGAATAGCGATACGCAGCATATATGCGTGCAATTGAAGGTACACACCATTTTGTAAGCGCAAAGGCTTAAAGTGATCCTCGTCTAGTTCACCAGACAATCGACGATCTACTTGTCCTCGAAATTGGGCCACGCGGTCACGCACCATTTGTTCATCAAATTCATCATAACGATACATTGTTATGCGTCTCCTTCAGCGGACGAAATATCTTGGTGGGCATGTTCCAGCCCTAAATCGGTTTCAATACGCGCTACCCAGCGGCGCACTGCGGGAAATTCATTCAGGTCAAATCCGCCCTCATGTGCCCATCGCGTATACGCAACACAGGCGATATCGGCTAAGGACAATTGCTCTCCCACGAGATAGTCAGAATAATTGAGCTGCATTTCCAACGTGCCCAATGCGCGACGACCTTTGGCCATCAATTCTGGATCAATCTCATCATCAGACTTTTTCAAATAGATTTTCTGAAAACGACGCACAGCCAATGACGGCTCATGCGTATATTGCTCCCAGAACAACCAAGATTGCATTTGCGCACGCTTAAATGCTTCTTCAGGAATGAGATCAGAACCAGCCTCTTCCGCCAAATACAACATAATCGCATTTGATTGCGGCAGGACACGACCATCAGGCCAGCGCGCCAATGGCACTTGCCCCACGGGGTTAATCGCTAAAAATTGCTCACTGCGCGTATCCCCTTTTAGCAGGTCAACTTCAACCCACTGAAAAGGTGTCTGCGTGCGTTCCGCAACCCAGCGCACTTTTAAGCAATTGCCGCTTATACTGTCACCATATATGGTAAGCTTATCTATCTGACGTGTTGGCATTAGCTGTTTTCCGCCTGACGTCCATATTGAGGGTGACATGTTGGGCCATTCGCACGAATACTTTCGCGCAATGTCTCGCGGCCGGTAATTTGCCCGTCTTCAGACACTTCCATCAGATATGGATCATTGGCGCGCACTTGGTCTTTTAAAGACAGCGCCAACGCTTCATCAGCTGCGTCATGGGTCAACACTTGTGCATCTTTGATATGTTGCGACCAATCACCAGATGCGGTGCGATACACTGTATATCCCAGCGGCGCACTCCACGCTGTAACGACTTTGGGCACTTCAGGTTTTAGTTTGGGACGTACTGAGCTCATTATACCGCCTCCCCAGCAATTAATTCTACATTGGCGTTTGCAAGGTCTCTCAAACCAAGTGCAGACACTTCACCAATTACCAATAGCGCAGGACCATCGATATTGTTTGTTTCAAGTAAATTCGGCAGTTCACCGAGAGTTCCGTACACGACTTTCTCATTGTCACGCGTACCGTTTTCAATCACGGCCACCGGTGTGCTCGCCCCGCGCCCCGCCTCTTGTAGGCGATCAGAGATAACCGGCGCAGTTCCAACACCCATATAAACAACAACAGTCTGATTTTCCCGCGCTAGCGCAGCCCAGTCCAAATCCGGCACTTCGCCCAATTTCGCATGGCCAGTCACAAAAGTCACAGATTGCGCATGATCTCTATGGGTAAGCGGAATTTGCCGCGCTGCTGCACATCCAAGGGCCGAAGAAATGCCCGGCACAACTTCCGACGCAATACCTGCGGCTCGCAATGCTTCTATTTCTTCTCCGCCGCGCCCAAATATAAATGGGTCTCCGCCTTTAAGGCGTACAACGCGTAAACCCTGACGTGCTGCATCAATCAGCTTCTCGTGAATTTTGGTCTGAGGAACGGAATGATCGCCTTTGGATTTTCCCACCGGAACAAGCGTCGCATTAGCTGGAATAAGCTCTAAAACATCTTCCCCAACCAAACGGTCGTAAAAAACAATTTGAGCCAATTGCAGGCGCTTCACGGCCTTCAATGTCAAAAGCTCCACATCACCAGGCCCAGCACCGATCAAACAAACCGACCCATTAGGGAAAGCCTGTTTAGATTTTTCCAAGCTCCCCGCTCCAAATATGTCTGGACGAGAAACTGGGTTGTCGGCATTTAGAGAATGCGTCATAGTTTAACCCTTTAGTTTTGCTCAAGCCCATAGTCTGTACGCGAACCGCAAAACGATTCTTTTTCGACAGGTAGATAGACCTATTACATAGTTACCTCCCCTAATTGGCGCCGAGTGCGCCCAGTTACAATGTAATTGAGCTAAGCTGAAACATTAGAGCACCTTCACAATGACTGATTCTAGTAATTCAATTGATCGCCTTCCGCCCCTAAATGCCCTGCGTGCTTTTGAAGCCGCTGCACGCCGTCTTTCCTTTACGAAAGCAGCAGAAGAACTAAACGTCACGCCCGGCGCAATTTCTCAACAAATCCGTCATTTAGAAGAATTTTCAGGTGGACCTCTATTTCGGCGAACAGGCAGACAAGTTCTGCTTACCGAAGTTGGTGAAGCCACTTTGCCCTTGCTTACAAATGCATTTGAACAATTATTAGAAGCTACGCATGTCTTACGCGCCCCTAAAAGGCGCAATCGCCTCATGATTTCTTGCGCCCCTTCTTTTGCAGCAAAATGGCTGGCACACCGATTGGAAGATTTTCAAGCCCTACACCCTGAAGCCGAAGTGTGGATTTCAGCAGACAATGCGGTGATCGATTTTGCAGGCCCAGAAATTGACCTTGCGATTCGCTATGGCGGTGGCAATTATGAAGGTCTTCGTGTTGAAAAACTCATGTCAGAATCTGTCATGCCTGTTTGCTCACCTTCTTTGCTTGAGGGCAAACACCCCCTTCGTACACCTGCAGACTTACAGCATTATACCTTGCTTCACGATGAAAGCCCCGAACACGACCCTTCCTGTCCAGATTGGGCAAGTTGGCTTAAAGCTCGCAATGTAAAAAATGTCGATGCAGCACGTGGTTTACGCTTTAATCAAGCAGCTATGGTAGTCGAAGCAGCCGCCTCCGGTCGCGGAGTTGCCCTCGCGAAACGGGCGATTGCAGCAGGAGATTTAGAGAATGGCCGCCTCATCGCACCATTCGCCGACGGCACAAATGAAATCAACTTTGCCTATTGGACAGTTTGGCCGCGCGGGCGCACACAATCGCCTATTGCACGTGAATTTATTAAGTGGGTAAAAGAAGAAGCACAATCAGAACAAGTGGTTGGTGTATAAAATTTAACACATCCCGCTGCACGAGAAATGCATAGACTCTCGACATTTTGTGTGAAATCCGGTTCAATGGATTAACGATTGATTAGGATTACCCTTCTCAGCGCTTCATGCTACAACATGCGAGTGTATAGATTCTATTGGGCGAGTTACCATGACTTTTTGGCGTCAAGGCAGCAATGATTCATTAAACGACAAACTGGTACGTCCGCGTAGCAGCAGTTCGTATTGGGACCGTAAGCCACAAAATGCGGAGCCTGCAAATGATCGTGAGCAATCTTTGAAAGATGCTCAAGATGTGTTTTCAGATGTCTCTGACAATATGCGTGAAAGTGCAAACTCTGCGCTCGAAACACCAAAAGATGAAATCACTCAAGCTGTCGAAAAGATTTTTCCCGACGATCTAAAGTCCAACGAAAACGATTTGCCAGATCTTCCGTCTGCTGAAAAACTCTCTGTTGATGAAGAAATTCAGGCTGCTGAAGACACTATAGATATACCTGATCTTCCTGAAATTCCTGATGATTCTGCTTTTGATGATGAATTTGACAAAGCTCTATCTGCTTTGCCACCTGTGCCATCGCTTGAGAATGATTTGCCAGAAACTGACTTGTCAGAAATTGATGATTCAGATTTAGAAATGCCTTCACTTGATACGCTCGCCGACGCGCCAAGCGAAGCTCAAACTACCAATAGCTCATCTCTTGAAAACCTATCTATGGATCAAGAAGATGAAGACGACATGGAAGATGAATATGACTTCCATGAAGAAGACGATAAAGCAGACACTTTTGCTGACGCAAACGCGTACTTCAACGATGATGTAAATAGCGAAGCTGAGACTGATTTATCAACCGATGATCTGGAAATCCCTGATGCACTTCCTGACCTTCCATCTGAAGATTTAGATGAAAGTTTTAACTTACAGAACGCAGAAATTAAGGATTTAGAAACTCCAAGTTTGGAAACTCTGGAATTAGATGAACCTGAAGAAGTAGGCCAAGAATTAAATTCTGCCTCCTCCACATCAAGCAAAATGCCGCCGATACTTCCGGCTGGTGGACACACTTCTGGTAATACCGCTCACAAACTTGATGAAGAAGAGTTTCCAGAGAATGACACAGACTCAGAAAGCGACAAAGAAGTAGTGGCTGAGACAAAACCAGACCACAATTCACGGAATGAAGACGCACGTGAACAAACGGCCTCCCGTGATGGTCATGGGTCGGGTCAAGTTATTGCGTTTCCACCTCATCAAGGAAAACCGTCTCAACCCACTGAAGACGAGCGCACAGCTGCATCCTCAACAGATGGTCTGACAGAAGAAGAACGCCTCGCAATCTCTCTTTCTGATGGAGCTGCTGCCGCACACACAACTGCGAATGCAACGAACAAAGACTCACGCTTCAATACACGCATCGCAAAACCTAAGAGCGATGGCCCATTCGTAACACCGCGCAGAACTGCTGCCACATATTACGACAATTCCGAACAGGTCTATGAGCCAGGTCTTGAAGATGATGATGGCTATTATGTGCCTGCTCAAGATAGCTCTGACGGCAGCGGACGCAGAATAGCGCTCTACCTTGCTGGAGCCGCCTCCATTTCTGCTATTTGTGGTGCTGTTTATTTGATGTTGCCGAAAGGCCAATCAGATGATGTACAGCTTGCCGATACCAATGCCACAACGCAACCTTCTCTGCCTAGCATCACAACAACAACACGTGACACGCAGACACCAAGCACAGCATTAGCAGAGACAGAGCAGACAGGCTCTAGTGCACAAGATGCACCGCTAAATGACACACGTGTATTTGATGATCTAAAAGCATCCGATGCCGTCGAAAACGACGCTGCAATTGGCACATCAGAAGCAGATTTATTCGCTTCAACACCAGAAGTTTCCACTCCTGAAGCACCTAAAACAGCAGCAAATTCTGACGCGCGTTCATTGACTCAAAACACCACAACACTTGCAACGCCGGATCTTAAAACTCCAGCTATCAGCAAGCCTCAAGTCACTGAAAAAGCACCAGAACTTACGCTTTCTCAAAAACCTAAAGCAGCAGAGCCAAAAGTCGCTGAACCTAAAGCTATTGAGCCGAAAGTCACCGAGCCAGCAGCTAAAGCACCAGTAAAACTTGCGCCTCCCAAAGCGACGACACCACCTCGTGCTCAAACGCCGCCCGCACCTAAAGTAAGCGCACCCAAACTCGCTAAGGGTAACCTTTTCACAGGTAAAAAATCTAACAAAATTGTCCGCGCTGATAACGTCAAATCCCTCGCACCACTCGCAGTAAGCATGGGTGAACGCGTTTATGATGGCGTCATGCGTGCTGGCAGTATGCCGCAAACCATTGTTGATGCTCTGTTTTCTAACGGAGCCTACTTGGCATCCAAAGAGCAAAAGCAATTCGCATACAATGTACGTCATGCAGCAAAAACAACTCGTGACGGTGAAGTTAACTCTATCACCACCCAGAACGGAACACGCGTTGATCTGCACTTCCTAAGTACACAAAACGAAGTTCGTCCAACTTTCGTCACTCGTGCAAGTAATGTTGAACCATTACCACGTTACATGCTGTTGCAAGATGACTGGGCACGCGTGTCCACTCCAACAAAATTGTATGCTGCACCAACATCTTACGACCAAACCGTACTAAAATCTCTGCCGCTAAACACAACAGTTGAGCGTATGGGATCCATCACCGACTCAACCGGTGAACAATGGTCGATGGTTGGCCAAAACGGTATTGCTATCGGTTATGTACCAAGCCAAAGCCTAATCAGCCTCACAGGCAGCGGTACTCAAACCATAAAACCATTTAAAACATCTATCTCATCAAGCGTTATAGAGCGCATTGATGTAAGTGTTCCTTGTCGTGATTACACAATGACTATCGGCGGCATGGGCTCAATGCATTCTGCTTGCATGACTCCAGATGGTGACTGGATGAGTAAAGAAGGTGCGAACAGCGGCCTCTCTTACGCAGTGCCACCGACAACATCTACAGTTTCATCTCCTTTACCATCAATTACACCTACGTCTTCTGCAACACCGCAGAGAACGGATCTGTCAAAAGATGCAGAAGCTATTCTTTTCCAACCGGAAACGTTGCGTAGAGATGCGCGTCATGGGCATGGGTCTGCAAGCCAACGTATCGGGTCAATTTTCTCACAAGCAAGTGCTGTTAGCATATCAACACCAGACGGCCAGCTCGGGACTCTTACATCTCCCCAAAAAGCGAGCACCTCCAAAAGTACAGCAAATACAAGCAATGTTACGCTGAAATCAGGCTTAGTTCAGGTCAATAGACAGGTCCGCTTGATGAATGAGCCAGCAGGTTCAGTTGTTCCTGACGCAGATACTGTTATGCGCGGCGATGTTTTGGAGGCAATCTCTGTTACCACAACACCAACTGGTGAAAGCTGGACGCTTCTAGGACAAAATGGCGTAGGATATGGGTATGTTCGTACAGACTACACATCTTCTGCATCTGGAACTGGACAGCTATATGATGGCTACCAATCAGGAACTAAAATAACTTCAGGTGAAGTTTATGAATCGCCAAAACTTGATTGTCAGTCAGCAACTTATGCTGCTGGAGTTGAAAAAGGTGTAATCAAAGCCTGCCTACAACCAAATGGCATGTGGACAGCTGAAGTTGAACCTAGCAATAGCTATGATATTCGTGCAACAGCACATTTGGACCACATTCAGGGCGGAAGTAGTCTCTGGTAGAGCCTGACATACAGTTTTGACATCTGATTAAATTGATTTAGCAGGCTGCGTGAAAACGCCGCCTGCATTCATGTTTCCTTGCCACACTCTTCGGTTCAGCATAACTCTTATAAATAGAGTCATTCGCATATTTGTGAGAAATAGAATTGAGCACCCCGTCTTCGCCTACAACTAAATCGACCGGAATAGCGTACATATCTGATCCTCGAAAAAAAACGGGACCAGAATGCGAAACAATGACGGATGTGCGATATGAAATAGATCGCTTAGACAGACTACTCGTTGAAATTATAGCTGAACGTACGACATATATAAAAGCAGCATCCCGGATAAAGCCCGATCGCGACATGGTGGTAGACCATCCTCGAATTGAAGATGTCGTCTCCAAAGTGTTGGCACATGCTCCTCAGCATAATCTTCCAAAAGAAATAGCTGAGCCCGTATGGAGGTTATTAATCGAGCGCTCTATTGCATATGAATTTGAAGCTTATGATGCTTTGAAAGCCTCTGACATTGATAGCTGATGCTCAACCTTTGCGAGGTTTTCCACCGCATCAATCATGTGATCTTTGATGGCGTTGATCAAAACACTAGCCTCCGCTACAGCAACATTCCCTGCACGTCCACGCGTTTCTGCAACTTCACACGCGTCACCTAACGCCATAGCTCCAATACTTCGCGCCGCGCCTTTTATAGAATGAGCGGCATCGGCCCATTGTTCATTGGGCGCATCAGCAACCAGAAGCCTTCCCCAAATTTCACTTTGGTGTCTAAAAATTCCTAAGACTTCTCTCGCAAGCTCTGCATCCCCTCCCGTCATCGCATTCAGATGTTCTAAATCTATAACATTGCTCGTCATAACAGTCCTCATTTCCCTTGCTACAGGTCAACCTTACTTTGTAACCAAAGAGTATAAGAATTGCTTTATCACTACATTATTTGCGTACCACAACAATGTCCCATTTTAAAACACCCATCAAACAAAGTGTTCATCTGAAACTATATCTCAGTCCCATTGGGGGGGTATTTTACTAAATATTACTGTGAGAGCTATGTTTTTATCGTTTCTTGCAATGCGCCGATATTAATTTTCGAAGACTTTAAAGTTTAACTTGATTTTCAACTATTCTGATTTAGGGTACGCTCAAGCTGTGGAGGCAAACATGCTGGGTTTATTCATTCTTATCCGTGATTCAATACTTGCTATTCTAATGACATGGGCCGGTATGGACGGAACATCTGAGAAATCGGAAGAAAATGACACATCTTTTTCTTCTTCGAGCATTCAACGCACTCTTTAAAACTTAAACAACTCAGTGTTTTGAAATTCAGTTTTCAATGAGCTGCAGAAAAAAGCGTAAATATTCACATATTTAGAGAATATTTTTTATAAAAATTCGCTTTATTGGTTTATTTGACATGTAATGGCCCAGATTTTGACTGTGTAAGGACAGAGTCATCTGTATAGTTATATGTTATGAGCAACACACCAAAACCTATTCAAACCAAAAGAGACCTCGAACAAAGGTTAGCGCACGCCCGTAAAGCAGGCGGATGGATGCCTTGGGCTACGACGTCCCTCGCCTTTACTTGGTGGGGCGGCACAGCGGCCTATGTCATCGGCAAATTTGGTATAGAAGAACTCCAAGCACTTCCGCCCGCCGAACTGGGTGGCGGTATTGCTATGGCTGCTGGACCGGGTTTGGCTCTCATAATGTCAGGGTTCATGGCACGCGAATCTACACGCTCAGCTCGCGCCAACGAACTTGTTCTAGCTGCGTCAGAAACACTCCTATCACCAGCCAAGTCACTTTCGGCTGAAGTTGATAGTCTCGGCGCAAATTTAGCTAAACAATCTAATGAGATTTACGACACGCTGAATGAAACTGAAGCGCGCGTTCAAGTTATCCGCCAAGATATGGAAGAAAGCTCCAACGCAGCTATGAAAGCTGCAGAAGTCGTGCGCGCCGACACTGAAGCTTTAAAGTTCAAATTAGCTGCCGAACGCGATGAGCTCTCCAGCCTATCCAATACCATTCGCGCCCAAGCTGCCGCTCTATCTGATGCCATACCTATGCATGCAGAAAAAATGACACGTGCAGCGACAATGGCGCAGGCAGAAGTTCAGAAAGCTGGTAAGCAATTAGACGAACGCCTGAGTCATATTGAAACAACAGGTAAAAACCTATCTGCATCGGCTGCAAACCTAGATCACATGACAGCTGAGAGCCGAAAGCGTGCACAACAATTAGTTCAATCTCTTATGTCTATCAATGAGAATTTGCTAGGCTCCTCACGTACAGTAGATAATGCGCTTAAAGCTGGAGACATGGCTGTAGAAGCATCTAAAGCAACAGCAGAAGCTATTCGCAACGCTATGGACTCTGCTTTGGATGGCGCACGCCAATCGGCGGAGCACGTTTCTGCACAAGCTGTTAAATCAAACACTGAAGCTGAAGAGGCGATGAAACGCCTGATCCAAACAGCAAGCCGCGCAGAAGGCCTTGTCAAACAAGCAATGCAAGCTGCAAACGAGCAAGCAGAAGAAACAGAAAAACGCATGGACCGCATGAGCGAGCACATGTACACAGCTGCTACACGTGCCACGCACGCCGCTGAAGCCGGCCTAGAACGTGCCCGCACACGTATTGAACGCGCGTCCCAGTTACTGAATGATGGGTTGAGCGACACGATCTCATCAGCCGAAAGATTTGATGCCCCTGCACAAAATCCACCTGCATCACCGCGCATCGCTGCTCCTGCACCGCGTGCTTCAACTGTTGAAACGCCACCGCGTCCAACTCCCAAAGAAGCTCCAAAGCCGATGCAAACACCCGCATCTCATGATCTTACTCCGTTTGATCCACTAGAAGAAGAAGATACAACTTTCGATACCGCGCGCCATGCATCTGATTTTGACCGTGGTACAGCAAAACCAACTGCCTCTTCAGAGCCTGCTAGCCCAGTTGCAGCAGCGGCACATGAAGCACACACGATAGAGCAAGCAGCCAACCACACACGTGCAAAAACCGACACTCAGAACGACATGTCTTGGCGTGACCTTCTTTCTGGTATTGGTTCAGAAACAAGTGACGGTGCGCACGACTCAACGGCTCTTGCTTTTGTGGAGCAACTTGATCGCTCAGGAATACGACTAAAACGTGCTATTCGATCATCGGACCTTCGTCGCATCGCCGCAGCAACATCACGTGGTGAACGTCAACGCCGACGCGCCACCAAACAGGCGGCACCAGGTGAGCTAACCCAAATCCAGCGTCTTCTTCAACAAGATGAAGATTTACGGATAGCAGCGGAAAGCTATTTAGCACTGGAAGAAGAAGAAGCGATGAAGTTTTTGCAACGTGCGGAACGCGCACGTGAAGATGCTGGCCCACGCTTAGCAGCCTATCTTTTGCTAGATGCTGCTCTGGTAAAGTAAAACAAATATCCAATAATTTTATTCAAAAAAAAGTCCGCCTTAAAAGGTGGACTTTTTTATATCACACGCAGCATTGATACAGTTTAGACATCTGTTTCCATTTTAAACTCTGGCGGCAAATCAGATGGCTTATCTCGCGGCATCACAGGAGATGTATCTTTATCCACTTCCTTTTGTGCGCGTTCCCTTTGAAGTCGCCTCTTGATACGATGAGCTTCTCGCTCTGCTTCCAAATCATACGGAATAGCGTTTTCTGCCACGAAATCAGCTGTCAATTCAGCAGCCGAGCGAATAGCATGCGCAAGCGTTTCCGCACGCTCCATAGACCCATTCCGATCTATGGCTTGGGTTGTACGCAATATGTGAGACGTTATAATTGCCTTATCTCCAGCACGCGTCATCACAAGCCGAATTTCACAAACAGCTTCATTGCGTATGCTATCGACGGTCAAATCCAAGAGGCTCAGACGTAAATCATAATCCCCACGTGCACCAACTTGCACAGGCACCGCCTGCCCATCTCCCGAAGATGCGGTCAATGCATCCACGACAGCCGCTTGAAACAAGTTTGCTGGTGTATCAGCCCATACAACATTATTAATATAGCGAATACGTTGATTTTCCGAAGCGGCGATCTCGACCCCCGCTATTGCGCCCATAGCATCCGGCGTATGCACAACAACATTTGTAAGTAAAGGTGTACTTGCACCCCGAATATTTTCTACGGGTAAACGCACCAAAGCTTGGGGTTGATTAGGCTCTGGCAAAACAGAGATACACCCGCTTACCAAGCTTCCTGCCAAGACCAAAGAAAGAAGTGGCAGACGTTTTGTGAATTTATGTGTTTTCGTCATTCTCTATGCTTTCCCTTATTCGTAAGGCTTTACGTCGCCTAGAACGAATTCCCGTGGATCTCGCTCTAACTCACCCACGACACCGTCCAACCGCTTCACAAGCATTTGCACATCTTGCAATGTCATAGACAGTTCACGCATCACACGCTGGGCATCAGGAGACAACTCATCAATGAGAACACCCTCAATAGAAGTCACGGCACCATCCGCTGTTTCTACAACCCCCTGCATGTCCTTTAGTAAGGCCATGGTTTCTTCTGTCATTAGCGCAACATTCGCATCAAATTGTACGCTTGCAGCGTCTACAGCCACAGCAGCTTCATTCATGGCAATTCCTGCTCCCTCAAGTGCTTGAATTGCCCGTCTTGCATCTTCAGCTATTCCATCCTCACCACTTGTGACATCTGTAAGTTCTTCAATATTTGCAAGAATATTGGAAATACGTGTTACATTCTCATCTCGAAACATACGGCTCACGCGGTTCAATGTGTCAGTACTTGAAGAAATCAAATCTTCTCCACCCGCAAAAATTTTATCAAGTTGAGTTTTGTCTGTCTTTATGCGCGGAGGATACGGGCGAATACCTTTGCTCAATAAGGGCTCCTCAGCACTTCCCGCTTTTATTTGAATAAAGGTCATCCCAGTAATACCCAATAAGCCAAGCTCTGCACGAGAATCAGCTTTTACAGGCGTATTAGAATCCACGCGTATGCGCGCGATAACATTGTTTGGATCTTTTTCATCCAACCCTAAATCTGTAACCTCACCCACTTTAATACCATTAAAGCGAACTTCTCCGCCTTCAGAAAGGCCGTTTACAGCACCTTCAAACACCACATCAAATACGGAATATTCTTTTGAGAACTGCACTTTCGAAATCCAGACAGCGAACAGCACAAAAGCTGCCATTGCCAGCAAAACAAAAGCTCCGATTAAACCGTAATTTGCGCGCGTTTCCATCAGATCCGCCCTTTCTAACTTAAGCCCAGTGCAGCGCGTCCACGCGGCCCGGAAAAGTATTCTTGTATCCAAGGGTGAGGGTTTGCTCTCACCTCTTCCATCGTTCCAACAGCTAAAACCTGTCCCGCATTCAATACAGCTATACGATCACACACCGCATTTAGCGAATCTAAGTCGTGCGTCACCAGAAAAACTGTCAGGCCCAATGCATCACACAAAGAACGTACCAATAGGTCAAAATTTCCTGCACCGATTGGGTCAAGTCCAGCTGTTGGTTCGTCCAAAAATAAAAGTTTAGGGTCTAACGCCATTGCTCGCGCCAATGCCGCCCTCTTGCGCATACCACCGGAAAGGTCAGAAGGACGCTTAGGTGCTGCATCAGCCTCCAACCCCACCATCCTTATTTTCATGCATGCAAGTTCACGCATGAGATTGAGTGGTAAATTAAGATGCTCCCGCATAGGGGCCATCACGTTCTCACGAACGCTCAATGTTGAAAAAAGGGCTCCATCTTGAAACATTACCCCCCATTTTCGTTCGATTACGCGCCGTGCCTCTTGATCTGCCTCTGTCAGGTCTGTTCCAAACACCTCGATATTGGCATGTTTAGGTTTTATCAGGCCTACAATTGAACGCAATAAAACCGATTTACCTGTCCCAGAAGGACCAATAACCCCCATAATCTCACCTTCGCGTACATCAAGATCAAGATCCTTATGAACGACTTTAGTACCAAACTGGTTGGTAAGATTGCGAACCTTGATAGCAAGGCGGTCATCAGACGGCTCAATACGCATCATAATCCCATCTCCATATAGAGCATGGCGAATATGGCATCTAAAACAATCACGAGGAAAATAGCCTGCACCACAGAAGATGTCGTGCGGTTCCCCAAAGACTGAACGTCTCCAGATACAAGCAAGCCCTGTCGACACCCAACAAGCGCAATAACGGTTGCGAATACTGGCGCCTTAGCCATACCAACCCAGAAATTTTGTCCCGGAACAGTGTCATTGATCCGCTGAATGAACATGGCAGGCGAAATATCCATCACACCCCACATCACTAGCAGACCACCAATCAAACCAGAAATCATCGCAAAAAATGATAAGAATGGGGTCATGACCCACAAAGCAATCAACCGCGGTGCAACAAGCACCTCCATCGGGTTTAGCCCCATGACGCGCATAGCATCAATTTCTTCACGCATTTTCATAGCGCCAATTTCTGCAGTAAACGCACTGTCAGTACGACCAGCTAGCAAAATAGCTGTCAGCACCAAGCCAAATTCGCGTAACATTAGGAAACCAACCATTTCCACGGTGAATACTTGCGCACCAAAAGATTGCAGCAAATTTACACCCAGAAATGCAACCACAATTCCAATAAAGAAAGACAGCATAGACACGATAGGCAGAGCGTTTAATCCCGCCTCTTCCATTATCGCGACAACAGATGTCCATCGAATTTTGCTTGGATGTAGGCATAAGTGGAATATCGTGGCAAATGCTTCCCCAATAAATTCCAGTATGCCCCACCCTTCTTTAAAGGCATCAACAACCCCATGCCCAACACGTTCAAGTAGGTCTAGAATTGGGTGTTTACTTACATATTTATGCGGCGCCTCGAATTGAGCATTGCTGACCGTCGTCAACAATGACAAAATACTCTGATGCTCCCCAAGCAACTTCACATTTTCACCGGAAACGGCACCTATTTCACGTAAAGTGCGATCGATAACGTATGCGCCAGCAGTATCCAATTCTTCAAGTTGGGATACATCAAGAAAGATATCAGACGACGCCTCATGCGTATGAAGTTCGCGCAGAGCCTTGTCCACGCCCCCCACAGTAAAGGCCGTCCAGTCTCCTTCCAGAACCATTATACGTTGGCCTGAAAGGTCTGTCGTAATATCAAACCGGGCTTGGGATTCGGCCAAGAAGCGCTCCTATCGCGTTCAATTCTCAGTTAAAATCCACTAAATTGCTTTAAAAATCACCTACTTTATCGATAAAGGCGAGTCCTTATCCTTAACATCAACAAGCAGGCGAATAACGTCCCGATTCCTGCTAGTCCTGCCATCCACCAATATCCCATGGCACCAATCCAGTCGTATAAAATGCCAGACATTAGGCCAAAAAGCCCTGTAACAGCTGCAATCACAGACGCAAGTATGGAAAGTGTAAGCGCTTGGCTCTCTTTATCAACTTCTCTTTGAATCAGCGTGACACAGCCGATAAATGTCGCCGCAAACGTTAATCCGTGGAGATTTTGAACTAAAAGAATACTTAACGCGCTCGGCGAGAAACCAAGTACAGTCCAACGTATCACTCCTGCGATACCACCCAACAAGATTAGACGCTCGGGCGTTAACCATGTCAGTAAGCGTGCTGAAAATGTCAGGAAAGCAATCTCAAGTACAACACCCGTGATCCACATTAGACTTATGAGTTGCCCCGAAAATCCTTGCTTTTCCCATATGACTGTTGAGAACCCATAATAAAATGCATGCGTGGCCTGAATACAGGCGCTGGCAATAAGCAGTAAAAACAATACCGGCTTTCGAAACTGCCGAAATCCACGCTTGAAACGTTCACCAAAGCCAATACTATTATCCGAAACACCCAATGAAATCCGTGGTGCGCATAAGCCAATAAGAATTTGGGCAACAAAGAGACATGTGATTGCAGGCACCAGATACTCGACGCCATAGCGCTCCATCAGCAACCCGCCAGAAAACACTCCCAGCACAAAGAGTACCGATGCTATACCTCGGCCCTCTCCAAAATTTGGACGTATGCCTTTGCCAACACTTAATACAAGACTTGCCTCAGACAGTGGCATGATAGCGTGCACGACAGACATCACACAAAAACCAACTGCACTTAAGATTATCGGATGGTTTGAAAAATTCAGCGCCAAATAACCGACAAAACCGCCTACAGCCAAAAGAGTAAGCGCGGCACGCGATGTCTTTGCATCTGCCCATGTCGATATAAGTGGGCCAACAATAATCCGTGCCAGAAGTGCACCAAATATCACGGCACTTATTTGCGTACCATTTAATCCACGCGCCTTTTCAAGCCACACCGGAAGATATGGCAATTGAAACCCGAACATATAATAAAATAAGCTTAGATAAGCTGTTGCACGCCATGCATCATTCATGGAGTTTTCTTTCTAAGCCTGTGCAACTCAAAAAAGCGTACGCTCAAACAATCAACACGGCGCATACATCAAAATTAAGACAGCGGATCTTTAAGCAATGCCAAAGCATCCGACATCCGTGATGCGGCCAGGCCATTAGCGATAGAACGCGCTAAGTCTAGCTCCTGATCAAGAGGTTCAAGAACCGCAGCAGGCTTTATAATTAATTGCCCTTCATTCGCTTCCTGTGCGCGCAGAAATGACATTGCAAATGTCTCTCTCGCCTGCCCCGCATGAATTAACACTCGTTCAAATTCACGCACATCTGCATTACGTGGTTTTGTTTCCGCACCGTGAGAAGGCAACAGAGTTTGAGCAAGTTTATTCAACTCACTCAATTGAAGAGTTGCATGCTCGACGTCATAGCTAATTTGTTCAACAATTTCACTGACAGGAGATTCAAACTTTGTAAGGCGCGCCCAATATTCTGTGCCAACCTCATTTTCACCACCCCAAATACGCATGAGCGAGCTGAAATTACTTTCACCACTTGCCCATTCCGCATCGCGACTGGCTTCACAAAACGCTATAGAGGCTTTACGCAATTGAGATTGCGGCTTTGTGAGTTGAATTTCTGTTTCGGTAACATTTTCAAATACAGCAACTGTTGCACAGCCACTAGACAGAAAAGCGGTGCCGATTATCAAACCGACGAAAAATCTACGCGACAATACCCATTCCCCGCTTTACATCGTTTCACCCACCCGTAATGCATATAATAGCACTTTTACGGAAACGTGAATATCTTTTAACGAGAGTTCTTTGATTCTTTATAAAATAAAACAAGTGAAGCAGTGATGAACACAAAACGACCACGCAAATTTCTTTTTCCTCGAATTGATTCAAATCGTGCAGGCCGACTGCGTGTCTCTGACATTCATGAACTGTATTGGGAAGAATCAGGAAACCCTGAAGGTATCCCCGTTGTTGCCTTGCATGGTGGACCAGGTGGAGGCTCCAATCCTGATATGAGGCGGTTCTTTGATCCTGCTAGATATAGGATTATTATCTTTGACCAACGTGGATGTGGCCGCTCCTCGCCTTTTTCAGAGTTAAAAGAAAACACCACGTGGGATCTTGTGGCAGACATGGAAAAGCTCCGAGAGGAATTAGGAGTCGAAAAATGGGTCGTGTTTGGCGGCTCTTGGGGATCAACCCTAGCTCTAACCTATGCTTCGCTTCATCGCGCCAACACTTTAGCTTTGATATTGCGCGGAATATTTCTACTCACGCATGCCGAAATACAATGGTTTTATCAAGAAGGTGCAAGTCGCCTATTTCCGGATGCATTTGACCGCTACCTTGCTCCTATCCCAGAAGATGAACGCCATGATCTCGTGCAGGCCTTCTATTCGCGCCTAACCGGAAGCAATGCCCAAGAACGTGCGGCCGCTGCCCGTGCATGGGCACAATGGGAAGGAGAAACGCTCTCTATTCGTGGCCCAAGTATGCGGCCCACAAAATTTGAGGAGCAAGAATTCGTAGATGCCTTTGCACGCATCGAATGTCATTATTTTTGGAATAAAGGTTTCTTCGACAAAGATGGATGGCTGTTAGATCAAGCTTCCACATTTGGTAACCTGCCAGGTGTAATTGTTCATGGACGATATGATGTGGTCACTCCACTCTCGTCAGCATGGGCATTAAAAAAAGCATGGCCCAACGCAGACCTCAAAATCATCAGTGATGCAGGTCACTCCAGCATGGAGCCGGGAATTGTAAATGAACTCGTCGGTGCGACTGAAATGTTTGCCGATCGTTTTTCTGAAGACTAAGTAGTTACTAATTTAACCCGTTAAGACAAAGCCGCCCCACATTGATGTGGGGCGGCTTTTTTAGTCTAATGGCACAATTAAATTGCTTTATTAGGCCCAATAAACCCTTCCAAGAAGCTTGGCATTTGCACACCGAACGTATCTTGCAATCCGTCAAAGATACCAAAGAATAAAATGATACCTACAAAGACCGGCACAAAATAACGTAATGAACCGTACCAAATTGCGTGTAGCTTTTTATCTTCGATTTCTTCGAGTAGATCCAACTTAGGTAAAACCCAACCAATGAAGATCGCGATAAACAACGCCCCCAGTGGCAATAAAATATTACCCGTTAGGAAGTCGACAAAGTCCAGATAGTCGCCGGAATAGACATAAGCCACACCGACTACAAACAGGATGAATGCCATACCCATAGATGCACCCATGCGATGCACACCATGACGCTCCTCAAGCCAAGAGACTGAAACTTCATACAGTGAAATCGATGAAGTAAACGCAGCAAACAAAGCGAGCGAGAAGAACACCATCGCCAGAATGTTACCGCCAGGAATACTTCCAAACGCCACAGGCAAAGATACGAAGAACAACCCAGGACCACCCGCTGGGTCCAACCCCGCTTGGAATACGATTGGGAAAATTGCGAAACCTGCAATTATCGCAACCATCGTATCAGCACCTGCAACGATGAAGGACGAACGCGGAATATTTGTGTCTCGCGAAAGATAAGACCCGTAAGTCATCATCAACACTGAACCAACACTAAGAGAGAAACAAGCCTGCCCCAGTGCAGCAAGGAAGGTGCTAAAATTCACAGCTTTCCAATCTGGTGTAAGCAAGAAAGACACGGTCTGCTTTAAGTCACCCGTTGTGATAGCGAAAGCGACAATACCTAAGAGCATAATAAAGAAAGCTGGCATTAAGATACTTGCCGCTTTTTCAATACCGCCCTTTACACCACGGCCAACAATGATCGCATTTGCTAATAAAAAGACAAATAACAGCCCCATTATCGTGCCGCGATTATTTATCGTTTGGCTAAAATTCTCACCAGATTCGGCAGGTGTTATACCTGCGAAGCTGCCGCCAATCGCTTGAATGACAAACGCCAATATCCAAGCGGAGATTACCATATAAAAGGATACAATGAAGGTTGATGCAAACACACCGACCCATCCAATAATACCCCAATTTTCAGACTTACCTGCATCTCTGGCTAGAGTTTGAATTCCCTCAACGGAAGACATCCCAGCTTTGCGTCCTAGTGAATATTCTCCCATCAGAACAGGCAAACCAATCACAACCACACAAATCAGGTAAATGATAATAAAGGCACCGCCTCCATTTTCACCTGCAGTGTATGGAAAACGCCAAAAATTTCCTAAGCCCACGGAAGATCCTACCGCGGCCATTATAAAGCCAAAACGTGACCCCCAAGTGTCACTCTTTCGGCCAACTCCCCCTGCAGGTGTGCCTGCCATTTTATTGCTCCATTATTGTATTTTAGTGCAAATTTATTCTAACAAAATCACATACGACAGCACAAACGTCAATCTTATCAAGATATGAGCGCTACAGTATCCCCTTTAGAACCAGTGACTGATCTCGGTGAATATGAACCATTAGAAGAATTGAAAACCCAATCATCACTGTCATCATGGCCGTCCCACCGTGAGAAATCAACGGCAACGGCACCCCTACAACAGGCATTAAACCCATGACCATACCAATATTTACAACCACATAGAAAGCAAGAGTTGCAACCACTCCCGCTGCCGCAAGCGATCCAAATATTGTGGTAGATCGATTCGCTATAAACAATCCAAATATCAGAGCAACAGCCCAAGCCGTCAATAAGGACATTGATCCCACAAACCCAAATTCTTCTGCGATGATCGTAAAAATGAAGTCAGTATGCTGTTCAGGTATATAATTGTTCTGAGACTGAGTTCCCTGCATAAAGCCTTTGCCTTGCAGTCCGCCTGATCCTATCGCAATCTTTGCCTGCTGCAATTGATATCCAGCACCTAGTGGATCTCGAGATGGATCAAGAAATGTATACACACGCTCTTTCTGATAATCCTTCAAACCGAATTGGTAGACTGGCCAGATTGACAAAAGAGCGACGATTGCCCCGGTAATAATAATGCGCCACGACAAGCCAGCAAAAAAGATAACCATCCCCCCAGTCGCGGCCAACATCAATGATGTTCCTAGATCTGGCTGCTTCAGCACCAAAACCGTCGGAATGATAATAATCAAACCAGCAATAATGTGATTGCCTATATTCAACTCTTTGTTCTCGCTCGCTTGATGATAATATCGTGCGAGAGCCAGAAGTATCGCAATTTTCATGAATTCAGACGGTTGAATCAACACTGGCCCTATGTCCAACCAGCGCTGGGCTCCCCCACCTACCGTTCCAAACAATTCAACACCCACAAGCAAAAGCAATGAGCCTAAATATGCGGGGTAAGCAATCATTGCCCATACTCGAAGAGGTGCAATAGCCATACCTATCGTAAATACCAGTACACCTATAAAGCGCGTCATATGCTGCCATGGAATATCTGCCATGCTCGCATCTTTAAGTGTTACGGAAACCAAAACCGCCGTCCCGAAACTTGCGATAGCTATAATCGTTAGCAGCAGTGACCAATGAAGGTTCAGCAATTTATCGCGCACTGACATTTTCTCAGCAATAATCCGCATTGCCTAAATCGCTCCACTAGCAGGAGAAGATGGGGCACTTTGCGCAATCGGACTGGAAACCTTGAACACTTCACGAGACATAGGATCGCGTTTAAGCGTTTCCGTCATAATATCTCTTGCAATGGGATAAGCAGCACTAGAGCCACCACCATGGTCCACAACAACTACACACACATATTTAGGATTATCCGCAGGCGCATAGCTGACAAACAATCCATGGTCTCTCAATTCCCATGGAAGTTTATCATTCTTAATAACCCCAGTCGCGCGTTCTGCTGTTGAAATCCGGCGCACCTGTGCCGTACCTGTCTTACCTGCAAGACGTTGACCATTACCAACATCTCCAGATCGCAATGCCGTTCCACCCGGCTCAGATGTCACAGCGTACATTCCTGCACGAAGGTGCTCAGCAATTTCTTGATTCAACGGAACATATGGAGGCGCGCCCGATGGCGGCGCAGTCGCACCTCCAATGATCACTTTAGGGGCAGGTGCAGCATTTTCTCTAGCAATACGCGCAGTCATAACAGCCAGCTGTAAAGGTGACGTGGTCAGATACCCCTGTCCAATCCCGTAATTCAGAGTTTCCCCCTCATACCATTGCTCTCGAAGCGCTTTCTGTTTCCAAGCAGGGTCTGGAACGACACCAGCCGAACCGCCAGTCATACCGAGATCATAAACAGTGCCCAACCCCATCTGATGCGCCATATCAGCAATACCTTGCACACCAATGCGCCGTGCAATTTCATAGAAATACACATCACACGAATGCTGGATCGCACTTTTCATGTTCATCGTGCCATGACCACCGCGTTTCCAGCAGTGAAAATCACGGCCACCAAACCGTGTTTTCCCACGACATGTCACTGTATCTCGTGGCGTAGCAACCTTTGATTCCAGAGCAGCCGCAGCAACAGTCATCTTGAACGTAGAACCTGGAGGATACAAACCATCATAGGCTTTGTGGTAGAGAGGTGACTTTTTATTCCCAAGAAGGTCATTATACTTTGCTTGTGAAATCCCAGATACAAAATCATTTGGATTAAACGCTGGCGTCGACACCATTGCCAGCAATTCACCGCTTTCTATATCCATCACAACGGCAGAACCACTTTCCTCGCCAAAACGAGAAATAGCGTATTTTTGAATTTCAGCATCGAAACTCAGAACGATATCACCGCCATCTTTGGGCGCAACATCATCACTCGGCAGGCGATCAACAATACGTCCCGACGCATTTACCGCAATGCGCTGGAAACCGGGTGTACCCCGTAAGTAAATTTCCGAGTCCTGCTCAATACCTTGGCGCCCCAAACGCATATCAGGGTGACGATAGATACGCTGCATACGACTGGTTATTCTGCGGCGACCAGCCACGTCATCCGGCCCCAATTGCAAACGTGCAATCTCTTGCTCGATCAACCCAGAAAGCTCTTCTCGATTGGGACGTGCCACATATCCAATTGTATGAGAGAAAGCGGTTCCCATGGGATAGGAACGCAACTCACCTACTTCAGCATACACACCTTTAAACTCGGGGGCATGAACATTGATGCGTGAAAAGTCCTGCCAACTCAAATCATCTGCCACTGGTATCGGGACAAATTTTGCTTGCTGTCTTGCCTGCGCTAGAATGCGCCGATGCTTTAAGTTTGAAATAGGAATATACCGCGCCAACAAACGCAATGTCTCTTCCAAATTGCTTGTTTCTTCTGGCACGACCAACACATAAAAATTACGCTTATTGGATGCTAAACGTTGGCCAAATCTGTCGTAAATAACGCCGCGACGTGCCGGGGCTGGGTCAAGGCGAATACGGTTTTCTGTTGCCAGTTCTGCATATTCCTCACCTTTGAGCAATTGCAACTGCACCAATCGCCCCGATAGTCCCGTCCACAGCGCAGCACCTGCGACACCCGCCACAATAGAGCGTCGTGAAAATTCAGCATCTTTGGCGCGATTGGAACTCATGAGGACAAACCACCTTTATAGGGGGCAAATAAGGGCGTCACCAAATAATATAGTCCCGCAGTCAATACAAGGTCACTCCATAAGGGAGCGTCCAACACATCTGCTCCACCCGCAATATCACCCGCAATCGACAAGGCAAAAATCCCTACAATGCTTCCAGCAACAAGCAATACAAGCTGGCTTGGAATAGTTGCCGCCATAGCTTTAAAGCTATCTTTGGCAATCAGCCCAGCAGCATAGGCACAAAGCCCAGCAAAGGACCACGCACCCAAAGGCGCTTCAAGTACGAAATCTTGAACCAATCCGACCATCACGATTAATACCGCTGCCCATATAGACATGCTGAGTCTGGCACAGGATAACGCGAATAAGAAGACAGCAATTGGCCATGTGTCTGTCAATGGAAACGGCATATGATGCAATAAGGGAGTAGTCCCTAGCAAACATATAAATATCGCTAGCAGCGCTCCTAAGAATACGCGAATGCGTTCAGCACCGCTCAAGGGCGTCCTCCAGCGTTCGCGACAGGCGCTGCTCCTTGCTCACTATTTTCCTGAAGATTAGAAATAAGTGTTTCATTTGTATTTTCAGTTAGACCAACACCATCGGTAACCATTAATTCTTCAGGCGTCACAAAGCCTGGCGGCGGTACAAGCCGCACAAAATCGATTGCATCACGTTGCATAGCAAGATCTAAGCGCCAACCATCTTTATCACGATGCGCAAACCCAACACGCAATCCGCGCTCGAAAACGCCATCATCTCCAGACGTAACCCACTCCTCACCTTCGACGATTTTATCCGGTGTCTCTGCATGTAAAATACGCGCACCAACTTTACGATCACCAACGAGTAAAGCACGGTCCAATGATGTTCGCCCCATTACTGGAATGCGACTATTATAGTCTGTGAGTAATAATATACGTGATGTGCGATGTCCTGTTCGCACGACGCGCCCTAGCAAGCCATGCTCATTTACTGCCGCGAACCCGTCAGATACACCATGCACATCCCCAGCATTCGCAATGCGAGTATTGGTAAACGGACCGTTCGTCTCCGCAACGACACGCGCTGTTACGCCCCCAATTTGCGGTTCTCCCATCAGGTCAAGCATGTTCTCATACTCCACCATCCGTTGGGACATGGTCCGCGTCGCCTCACGCCAACGTTCAAGCGATTGCACTTCGCTTTCCAGCTCTTTAATTCGTGCCTTGGCTGCTTTATCTGCAAAAAGCCAAGTATAACCTGCGAAATGCTTATTTGCAGCGGCGGATATGTTAGAAGTAATATCATCCATCCTCGCCCGCGAAGGCTGAAGTGCGCGACGCACGTCAGATGAGGATTGGATCATCAATAGTCCAAGAAGCGCAATTCCAATACCTGCAATGCCAGCGCGCGCTGCAAAGCGCGGGGAACCGACTCGATGCCGAGCATGCCTAGCCATGACACTGCCTCCATTCCTTTTTGGGCGCACAATAAGCACGCACCAAATACGCTACAAGTATTACTCTTTGAGTTGCCCGAAACCTAGACGTCAGGTGCGAGAATATCTTTCATGTTCTCAAAGTCTTCAAGAACAATACCGCAACCTTTTACCACACATTTAAGCGGGTCGTCAGCAACAGTTACAGGTAATTGTGTACGCTCTTTCAGAACAACATCAAGGTTTCGTAACAGCGCACCACCACCAGTAAGCACAATACCTTTGTCCACAATATCAGCAGCCAATTCTGGCGGCATAGCTTCGAGTGCCTGTTTAACCGCTTCAACAATTTCCGTAACAGGATCTTGTAGCGCTTTGGCAACCATTGCTTCAGATACGGCAGCTTCCTTTGGCACACCATTCATCAGGTCGCGACCACGCACTTCTATTGACATGCCTTTGCCGTTTTCAGGAATTTTAGCTGTCCCGATTTCTTTCTTGATACGCTCGGCGGAGGCTTCACCTATCAGCAAATTCTCTTCGCGGCGCAGGAAATTCACAATAGCTTCATCCATTTTGTCCCCACCCATACGGACAGAACGCGAATATACGATTCCGCGCAAGGACATCACAGCAACCTCAGTTGTACCACCACCGATATCAACGACCATTGAACCCGATGGCTCGTCAATCGGTAGGTTCGCACCAATAGCGGCGGCTATTGGCTCATCAATCAAGAATACCTGACGCGCACCAGCCATAAGAGCAGACTGATGGATTGCGCGACGTTCCACAGGTGTCGCACCCGTTGGCACACAGATGATAATAATAGGAGAGATAAAGGAGCGTTTTTTATGAACCTTCTGGATGAAGGCTTTGATCATTTCTTCAGCAACTTCAAAATCAGCAATCACACCATCTCGCATTGGACGAATTGCTTCCATGCCAAAAGGCGTCTTGCCGAGCATTTGTTTCGCTTCAACACCAAACGCATGCACAACCTTCCGGCCATTCTGCGTGACATAAGCCACTACAGAGGGCTCATCCAGCATCACGCCCTGCCCCTTGACATAAACCAAGGTATTGGCTGTTCCCAAATCGATGGCCATGTCTGTCGACATCATGCCAAGAAGTTTACCAAACATATATCTCGCCGCTTTCGATACTAAACAGAACGCCCCGTTCCGTCATTACAGTTAATTTACCACCCTTATACCTGTTTGCCGTTTCAAAACGATTAAAGCAAGAGCGTGATTCATTTGCATTGAAATAAAATAGGTACATATCGTACCATCATTTTTATGCGACTGTTTTGTAAGCGTTTTTTATCCACCCGTCAAAATCGTTCCAAATACCACCGCCTCCACCACTGACAATCGCGCAAATATATCTTTAATTCTTAGCCAATCAGGTTAATTCCTTAAATAAGTAGGCATTCTCCATTTCCTTTCCAATTGGGAGCATTCACATGACCGCATCAGGTATGTGCCCCTCACGCTGGACGGAAATATGCCCCCCATGCCAACACCTAATTGGGAGACGCTAATTGAATGCCCAAACGCTTCGCAGCTTTTAAGCACACATCCTATGTTCGCTATTTTGGCGCGCGTTTCATGGCGACATTTGCTGTCCAAATTCTTTCTGTCGCCATTGGCTGGCAATTATACGATTTGACCAAAGAACCAATATGGTTGGGTTGGATTGGTTTAGTACAATTTCTACCCGCACTATTATTGGTCTTTGTGACTGGACTATCTGCTGACAAATTCGGAAGACGTTTGGTGATGGGGCTCGCCTTCGTGACAGAAAGCATGTGCGCGCTCATTATCCTGTTGATGGCAATTTTCGATACAATATCCCCTATTCCGGTACTCATCGTACTCACCCTATTTGGAATAGGTCGTGCCTTTGCTTCACCTGCAGCATCTTCTCTAGCGGTCAATCTCGTTCCCAAGGAAGATTTCTCCAATGCTGTCGCATGGAATTCCTCCTCTTGGCAGTCTGCTACTATTGTTGGCCCAGTTGCAGGTGGCCTCCTTTATGGCGTGTCCGCGTCAACAGCCTATTCTGCGTCTTTTATATTGCTCTGCATTGCCACACTTCTTGTCTTTTTAATTCCTAAACCCAACCAGCAGAAGATGACGGAGCCCACATCCTTTTCTACTGTTGTGGGCGGCTTTGTTTTTATCTGGAAAGAAAAAGTCATCCTTGGCGCAATATCATTAGATCTGTTCGCCGTGCTTCTTGGCGGCGCTGTAGCATTGTTACCAGTTTATGCATCCGACATTCTTCAGCTTGGACCCACAGGCTTAGGCCTTTTGCGGGCGGCACCGGGTATTGGAGCCCTTATCACGGTAGCAATCATAACTTCATTCCAGATTAGGAATCATGCAGGTCTTATCTTATTTGCGTGTGTCGCACTGTTTGGCGCAGCAACAGTCGTTTTCGGATTATCCACAAGTGCATGGGTCGCAATACCTGCACTTATGTTTGTAGGTGGATTTGACATGGTATCCGTTTATATCCGTGAAACGCTACTTCAACTCTGGACACCCGATAATATGCGCAGTCGGGTCAATGCCGTAAATTCGATTTTTCTTGGTGCATCAAATGAATTAGGAGAATTTCGTGCCGGCACAATGGCACACGCCTTTGGCTCAGTCAGTGCCGTTGTTATTGGTGGCTTCGCAACTATCGGCGTAGCAGCCTCTTGGGCAGCACTCTTTCCAGAAATGCGAAAAACTCAGAACTTAGATGTCGAAGAAAAACCTATCTAAGCGCAAACCAAAACAGGCGCGACCTTCCCCAATGGATGTCGCGCCTGATTAAAAATATAAATATGCTGCTAGCCAGTGTATGGCTCAAGGCGAATTTCAACACGCCGGTTGCGTGGCTCATTCACACCATCACCAGTCGGCACCTTCAACCGGCTCTCACCATAACCAGTCACAACCAACCTGCCACCCAGAACACCTTCTTGCATCAAGCGGGCCGCCACATTGTTTGCACGTGCCTGTGATAATTCAGCATTCTTTTGATAAGAACCTACTGTATCAGTGTGCCCATCCACATATACGATCGTCTTGTTAAACTCTTGGAGCACAAGACCAACATCTTGTAATACATAATCAAAATCAGTTGTTACCTCTGCCCGTCCTGTCGCAAAAGTAATATCTCCAGGCATAACAAGCTGAATTGTATCCCCAACACGCTGAATACCTACGCCAGTTTCGTCCAAACGTTCACGCAATTTCTTTTCTTGTTGGTCCATATACCGCCCTGTCGCGCCACCAGCAACAGCACCAATACCCGCACCAATCATCGCGTTCTTCGCCGCTTGTTCACCGTCAGACGTATTTGTAAGCGCACCTACGACAGCACCACCAAGCGCACCTATAATAGCGCCTTTTGTGGTGTTAGATGTTTTCGTCTCGCGAGAATATGGATCAGTTGTTTGACACCCAGCCACAAGAATGGTCGTGCTAAGCGCAGTGAAAGCTATAAGATTTTTCATGATTACTCCGTAAAGCGGAAAGTCGGAAAGTAGGCCTTTTGCTCATCTAATCAAATTGCGGCCACATGATGTTACTAACGCTCTGTATCGCTCTAAAGTTCCATTTTTGATCGATTCTTTTTTACGTTGGATGCGAACTTCGAAATTTTACCAGAAACAAAAAAAGCAGCTCCCAAAGGAGCCGCTTTTTCAATATCTTCTATATCTCATCGTGCCCCATCAAGCATCAACATTCGTGCTTTTCTTGCGACGAATTTCCAACTTGTTGTAGGCGTGAATATAAGCCTTAGCTGCAGACACCAGAGTATCTGGATCAGAGGCCTTACCCGTAGACACCAAACCGTCTTCGCTTAATCGCACAGATACCGTTGCCTGCGCATCTGTACCTTCTGTAACAGCGTGTATCTGAAACAATTCCAACACGGAATCATTCTGAACAATTGACCTGATTGCTTTAAACACAGCATCGACTGGACCATTACCTTCTGCACGCGCAGCTTTAATATCACCCTCAACAGCCAATTCGATCTCAGCAATTTGCGGACCCGATGTCCCTGCGACAACCTTTAGACTATGTAGAGATACAAGCTCTTCAGCACCTGACAATTGATCATCGACAAGAGCTATAATGTCTTCGTCGAACACATCTTTTTTCTTGTCTGCAAGGTCTTTAAAACGCTTGAACGCATCATTTAGAGCGTCAGCATCTAACTCATATCCTAAATTCTCAAGCTTATCACGAAATGCATTACGACCAGATAATTTCCCCAAAACAAGAGATGTTGCAGACACACCCACGTCTTCAGGGTTCATAATTTCGTATGTCTGATTGTTCTTGAGCATTCCATCTTGGTGGATACCGCTTTCGTGCGCAAAAGCATTCTTACCAACGATAGCTTTATTATATTGAACAGGAAAACCAGTTATCTGAGATACACGTTTAGAAGCACGAGATAATTTTGTCGCATCAATCCCCGTCTGATAGGCAAAGGCGTCTTTGCGCACGCGCATTGCCATCACAATTTCCTCTAGCGCCGCATTTCCAGCACGCTCACCCAAACCATTTATCGTACACTCAACCTGTCGCGCACCACCTGCAACTCCAGCAATAGAGTTTGCAACAGCAAGCCCCAAATCATTATGGCAATGCGTTGACCAAATAGCTTTGTCCGAATTGCTGACATTCTTAATAAGGCGCTCAAATAGGTCTCGATACTCCTCTGGGTGAGAATACCCTACGGTATCAGGAATGTTAATTGTGGTTGCACCTGACGCAATCGCAAGATCAGCGCATCGGCACAAGAAGTCAAAGTCTGTACGCGTCGCATCTTCAGCTGACCATTCCACATCATCAACATATCCACGTGCCTGACTTACAGAACGTCCTACCGCTTCAAGCACGGCATTCTCGCCCATTTTAAGTTTATGCTTCATATGGACCGGGCTTGTCGAAATAAATGTATGAATGCGCGGACGTTCAGCTTTCGCGACCGCCTCTCCTGCACGCTCAATATCTCTAGGCACCGCACGCGCTAGACCGCACACCACAATTTTTGAAGCGCGCGAAGCAATTGTGCTCACACATTCAAAGTCACCAATGGATGCAGCTGGGAAGCCAGCTTCAATAATATCAACGCCCATGCTTTCAAGCAATTCGGCAAGCTCTAATTTTTCATTCAACGTCATAGACGCACCGGGAGATTGCTCTCCATCACGCATGGTTGTGTCGAAAATTCGGATTTGGCTGTTATTCTCTGTCATATCTATCGCTCAGATTAAAAGTTGGCGCGGATTATTTTTTCTTATCTGCACCCCTGAACGCGCGCTGGATTTACCAGCTACAGGTCGTACGCGTCCAGGGGCTAATCAGTGACAGCCCTGCAAGACGCAGTAAGGATAAAAGAGTTAGGGTCATTGGCGTTATATCCACGTCCCCGCACACAAAGTCAAGAAAGAGAAAACCTCTGCCGCACACAATTTTTGCAAAAACAGTACTTAAACGGTGATTTTCTTCCTACGGAGAGCCAGAAAACACCTCAAAGTGAGACAGTCTACTCAACATCTGTCGGGGTAACGCTCTCAGTTGGTTCGCTTACACGACGTCGCGCAAACAACATCAATGGCACCCAAATAACGATCGAACCCGCCACCGCAGCTACGGCAATCCACGGATTTCCCTTGAGTACAGCCGTTGCGGCTTTTCCAAAGAAGTAAACAAGTGCGATTTTTGGAAGAATACCAATCGCAGCTCCTGCCATGAAACGACTAAATTTAGCGTGGCTGACCCCAAAGGCCATATTCACCACAATGAATGGAGCCGTCGGCACATTTCGAACTATCATAGAAGCTAGAAAATCATTCTTCCCAACGAAAACAGACATTCTGTTTATTGTGTCGCCGCCATACTTACGAACAGTTTCAACGCCGACAAGACGACCTACCCAGAATGTCATCGCCATTGAAACCATTGTAGCAACCCATGCATACGCACTCCCCTGAAATGGACCAAAGGCGACAACCGCCAACCCGATCAATCCAAACTGAGGGGCACCTATAAACGCCATAATACAAAACAAGATGATAAGCGCTGGCAAACCAAATGCACTTCCACGCAATGACATCAGCCATGTTTGCATGTCTGCCATAAGCCCCTCATTAGGATCACCATTCATAAGAACGAGTTTTCCAAATGCTAAAATAGCGGCCACAACAAGAAACAAACCCACCGTGACGAACACGGCGCGCCAAGCTGATTTATCCATGCGATTGAGAAATGAAAATATGGGTGTCATTCGCGCCCTTTGCCGTTCACGCGCGGTTACGTCAAGTCTGTTTTAGAGTCTTGCTATCATATTGGATAAGCTGTCGCGTAATAGACGCAGTTTTGCAAACATCTATAGACGATATAGTCCGCGCCTTATTTACAAGCGCCAACGTGCTTCGCATCGGCTTTAATCGTAAACGGAGCCATCATCCCATAGAGAGACGCCGCACCATTCGCGCTTAAACTGATTGTTTTGCCTGTCGTCGACAATTTTCCGTTTGCAATACCTTTAACATCACCATCACAGTTTAGTTTAAAAGCATAGCCATCGGCGTTTTTCGTAATATCCGCCATTGCACACTGCCCAGCAAGATCATCAGCGATATCTTTCAAAGAGATCGTAGCATCTTCTGGAGTAACGCATTGAGTTTCGGTCGACGTTATCGGCGCAGGACCGATCATGGTTTCATGGGTCCATTCCCAGGCTCCTGGCTCTATCTGGACAGTATAGCCTTCCTGATTTGCGCTCGGAGCCGCAAGTGCCGCTGACATTGCGAGTGTAAATGCTGCTGCAAGTCCCCCAAACATTGTAAGTGGTTTAACCATCGTCTGCTCCGCCTCCATCTTCAAAGGCAAAGCCTTTATTTTGGTCTTCAATCTAAAATTATGTCCGCCTATATTCACCGGAGAATGCGGCGACAAAGCGGCTTATTTCATACGTTTTGACAGTAATTACATTAAGATTCAGCAACATCACGACTAAACCCAAGCGCCATCAAAGCACCCACAATATAGCCTCCTACATGTGCCTCCCATGCGATAGCACTCCCCAAAAGCGCCGGACCAGCGAGAGCTAACATCACATTCCCCACAAGGAAAACAGCGCTATATATTCCAAATTGGCGTGATAAAAAATGCCCTTGCGCCATAAATAGAAAAGCCGCGCCAGTAAGCCCAGATACAGCCCCTGAAGCCCCAACAGCAATGGATGCTTGTGATGGAAGCAATTGACTTAAATAAAGATAAAGCAACGCTCCCCCGATTTGTGCGCCCGCATAGACAAGGAGAGTACGCCACCACCCCAATACACGCACCACACCTGATGCAAAAGCCAACGCGAAAACAGAATTCATCAGCACATGCGCCCAATCAGCATGCAACAGTCCATGACCTATAAAAGGGAGTGCTTTTCCTATCCAACCATCATATGCATATCCGGAACCCGCTTCCGCAAAAAAACGCTCAGGAAATAACGCATAGTCAATCAATATCCCGTTTTTCACTTGATCTGATTGCACTGAGTATAAAAAATACAATGCGACCAACCCACCACTCAATAACACCATACTCAACGGCGCATTAAACATAGGCTCTCTTTTGGGCTGCAAAGGTACGCCATTTTCATCGTCTATTGGCGGCATATTATTTCCCATGTTTCAAAACACCTGCAAAACTCACTTGTGATACATGTAAGGTAATTCACGCAGATAAACAGCCTCCGGCTCTTAAAATAGCAAAGCACCTTCCTAAAATACGGCGATTGTATGCAGGCTAGAAACAATAGCCCTAATGGAATTAGCACCTGTTTTCAAAGCTAATTGTTGCCTTCCTTAATATTAAGTGCCAGCATCAAATTTGAGGAAACGACCAAAGGAAAATGACGCAAAAGCGTATATGGGGTGTGGTCAAAAGTGTTGATTTTATAGGGGTATAGAATGACGAATTTCGTAGGCAAAGCAGTTCTTTTAAGCGCAATGATGGTAACGGGTTTGATTACTAGCGGGTGCGCGAGCACATCAACCAGCACACTTCTTCCAACAGATATTCCCTACCTCTATGGACCAACAGCAATGGACATGCCCGTTAGCGCGAGTGCAAATAGCCAGCGTTGCGACGCCATTTTTGAAGAAATAAACACACTAAACACAGGTCTTGGATCAACCACTTCCGAAGAAGCACCCGCCCCCGAAGCCACTGCTTCTGACCGTGTTTTAAACTATGCAAAAGACTTCGCCTTAGAAACAGTCAAAGGCCCCTTCCAACCACTCCTCCAAACAAAACGCGCGATATTTAACGATGAAGAAAAAGCGCGTTTGCTAGATGAAGGCGAAACTCGCGGCCAAATTAGACGCGCATACTTAATGGGTCTAGCACGCGGTATTCCCTGCGCAAACAAGCCAATGGAAAGCCTAATTCAAGCTTCTTCCGAACCAGAACCTGACACGCCAGCACTTGGCATAGCGTCGCTAACGCCCGTTCTTGCTCCCTAAAACCTATCTAACTCACTACCTATTGCTAAGCAGAAACGATCTGTTGCATTTCCCATTTAAGCCATGAGCGATGCGCTTCTAACCGTTCAACAAAGCGCAGATCGGCATTGGGTTGCAACAATACTTCATCGCGCCATTTTTGAAGAATTAGGTCCTGCGTACGCAACCAATTTAAAAGGTTTTCCTGCATCTCGAATGGCAGGAACGCCGAAGAACAGCTTGGACGATTACTCGGCTGACTATCAACTTTTGGCAAAGCCATCTGGATCTCACTTGTTTAAAAATCATTATTGCGAATAATTCTCATTATTAAATACTATTTCTAAATAGCAAGCCCTAAAAGCTCAATCACACAAAAAAAGCGCATATCCCTTCAAAAGGGATATGCGCTTTTCCAAAACCTACATCTTTAAAAGTTGTGGGATTTAATCGTCAAAAACCCGCTTAGTTGCGGTTTTTGTCAACCAATTGATTTGATTTGCTCCACTGCATCATACCGCGAAGTTTTTCACCAACTTCTTCAATGTTGTGCTCATTCATACGCGAACGCATAGATTTAAAGCTCGGTGCACCAGCTTGGTTTTCAAGAACCCAATCACGCGCAAATTTACCGTTCTGGATGTCTTCAAGAACAGCTTTCATAGCTTTTTTCGTTTCAGACGTCACAACACGAGGACCAGACACATACTCACCATACTCAGCAGTGTTTGAGATTGAGTAATTCATGTTGGCGATACCGCCTTCATAGATAAGGTCCACGATAAGTTTTGTTTCGTGAAGACACTCAAAATATGCCATTTCTGGCGCATAACCTGCTTCAACAAGTGTCTCATAACCAGCCTTGATAAGCTCAACGATACCACCACAAAGAACAGCTTGTTCACCAAATAGGTCAGTTTCTGTTTCTTCTTTGAATGATGTCTCGATCACTCCTGCACGTGTGTTACCGATCGCTTTTGAATAGCTAAGCGCAACTGCTTGCGCTGTACCTGTCGCATCTTGGTGGATAGCAATAAGACCAGGCAGACCAAAACCCTGCTGGAATTGACCACGTAGTGTGTGACCAGGTCCTTTAGGAGCTGACAAAGATACATCCACATCTTTTGGCGGCTGAATCAAATTGTAATGAATGTTGAAACCGTGGCCAAACATGATGTGCTGACCTTTACGAACATGCGGCTCAATTTCATTTGCCCAAAGAACAGCTTGCTTTTCGTCTGGCACAAGGATCATCACAACATCAGCCCACTTAGTGGCTTCAACCGGAGTCATTACTTTAAGACCTTCAGCTTCAGCTTTTGGCTTAGATTGTGAATTTTCTTGCAAACCAACAACTAGGTTTTTCACACCGCTTTCGCGCATATTCAAAACGTGTGCGTGCCCTTGTGAACCATACCCAATAACAGCCACTTTTTTAGACTGGATCAAAGATAGGTCCGCGTCGTTTTCGTAATAAACTTTCATTCTCGTCTCTCCGTTGGAACATCCGTGTTCTAGTTATGAAGCGCAACGGTATTCAGATTTTCAAATCTGGATACCACAAGCAAACTTCGCAATTCTGAGTTTAAATTAATAAATACTAACTTCGTTGATTGTTGAGCTAATTCAGCTTCCAGCACCAATAAGTGACCAAGCGTTGCACCGCCTACATGATCCACATCCTTCATATCTAAATAAAGGTTTTGACCCGCAACTAATTCACTTGATTGCTGAATAATCTCGTTCATTTGTTTGAGTTGAAAATGTCGAGGCCAGCTAATTTTAAGGCCGTCTTCAACAACCTCAAAGGCACACGCATCATATCCACCCGATTGAGCAGCTAGATTGGCTGAGCGCACTTGCAAAGCCTCGTTCAGGAAACGTGGCAAACTAGACGCATCTTTCCAATAGCGCTTCCATAAAGAAGGCTCGGCATATATCCGATAGGCCCATTCCAAACCATTGCCAGCCATCCATTCAGGTGCTCGCCGAATTGTACCTGCAACAAAATCAACAACTGCGCCCAAATGCGCGATTACCGGAACCTCCAATTGCTGAAGATTGTGCGATATCCATTTTTGTCCTTTCATCGCCCCAAGAGCAACGACAACAAAATCTGGTTTTGCTTCATTTATGGCTTCAATAATCTCAGGCCGGCTCATTTCTTCCACAGAGCCAAATCCGGGATTGATAAACCCCACACCTTCCATACCCAAGTTTTCAGAATTAATCTGATTATGGGCACGTTCAGCAGCTCCATCTCGACCACCAAAGAAGAACACACGTACACGTTTCTCTTTTGGCAATGATCGCCTCCGCAACCTATCAAACACATCGGAACCTGCTACCCTTTGCGTTAAGGGTGCGCCCTGCATTTGCGCAAGTTTAACGATAGGCATTCCATCTGCCACACTCATATCCGCTTCATTAATAAGCTGACGAACAGCAGTATCTTTTGAAGCCTCAACGAGCCAATCAAGATTAGGCGTGACAAATGACAATCTCTTACGAGTCGCAATTGCGTTATCAATATTCGCAACCGCTTCATCAATACTCAGAACATCAATAGCAACACCATTGACACTCCAAAGCTTGCGCATGCGACTATCAGAAACACACCGATCAGGTTGCATCAGCATACTCTACCGTCCTGCACCTGCATATGGACCACGTTGCAATGATAAAACGCCCGTGCGGGAAACTTCGACCAAACCAAGCGGCTCCATCAACTCAACAAATTGATCAATCTTGCTGGACGTACCCGTCACCTCAAACACAAAACTCTCATTCGTTGTATCTATCACATTGCTGCGGAAGATTTCAGCAATACGTAACGCTTCGACGCGCTTCTCGCCTTTGCCGGCAACTTTCACCAGTGCCAATTCACGCTCAATACCTGAATTCGAGTTGGTAATATCAATCACACGCGCGACAGGCACCAAACGCAATAATTGCGCTTCAATTTGCTCAAGCGTGTGGTTCGTTCCACTGCTTACAATCGTAATACGCGATGTATGCGAACCACGGTCAACTTCAGCAACGGTCAAGCTTTCAATGTTATAACCGCGTGCAGAGAATAGTCCCACTACCCTTGCCAGAACTCCAGGTTCGTTATCAACAATTACAGCCAATGTTCGCTTTTCAATAACATCGGTATCATGGTGCAAGTCATAAGCGGAAGCAGGCTCCATAGCATCCTGCATGGCTTCAATTTCAGCGTCTGTCATTTTCGTAATTCCCTCAGCCACGCCTATACCAATTGCTTTCCAGCTTCATCAATCTCATCACCCTTAATATCAGAAAGGATCATGTCATTGTGAGCTGCACCCGATGGGATCATCGGCAAACAATTTTCTGCTTTTTCCACCATACAATCAAATAATACGGGACCATCATATTCGATCATCTCTTTAAGCGCATCATCAAGCTTGGTCGGATCATCACATTTGATCCCTTTTCCGCCCAATGCTTCGGCAAGCTTCACAAAGTCAGGAAGCGCATCTGAATACGAGCTAGAGTAGCGCTCTCCGTGCAATAATTGCTGCCACTGACGCACCATGCCCATCCATTCATTATTGAGAATGAAAACCTTCACGGGCAATTTGTGTTGAACTGCAGTCGAAAACTCTTGCATGCACATTTGGATTGATGCTTCACCTGCAATATCCACAACCAATGCATCTGGATGCGCCTTTTGAACACCAACAGCTGCCGGCAAACCATATCCCATTGTCCCAAGACCACCGGACGTCATCCAGTGGTTTGGTTGTGAAAATTTGAAGTGTTGGGCTGCCCACATTTGGTGCTGACCCACTTCAGTTGTGATATAGACGTCATCGCGGTGTTTCGTGAGTTCATACAAACGTTCGATTGCAAACTGCGGTTTAATTACCTCAGTTGAGCTTGGATAATCAAATGACTTAAAAGCACGCCATTGTTCAATTTGCGCCCACCACGCTTTAAGCGAAGGTGTTTTCTTCTTTTTCTCTTTCCAGCCCTCAAGCAATGCCTTCAAAGCTTGCCCACAATCTCCCACGACAGGGACATCCACGCGCACGACCTTATTGATAGAAGATGGATCTATATCAATGTGGATTTTCTTGGAGTTAGGAGAAAACGCATCCAGACGCCCAGTAACACGGTCATCAAAACGCGCGCCCACACAAATCATAACATCGCAATCATGCATTGCATTGTTAGCTTCATATGAACCATGCATGCCCAACATGCCGAGGAATTTATCCCCTTCACCAGGATATGCACCAAGTCCCATTAAGGTTGATGTGATGGGAAAGCCAGTTTCTTCAACCAACTCACGTAAAATTTTAGAAGCTTCAGGGCCAGAATTGATTACACCGCCGCCCGTATAGAAAATAGGCTTAGACGCTGTTTTCATAAGTTCCAAAGCCTGCTCTATTCGTTGGGCTTTCGGCTCATAGCGCGGTTGATAGGTACGGTGCTTAATAGTCTCAGGACCAACATATGTACCAGATGCAAATTGAATATCTTTAGGGATATCAATAACAACTGGACCAGGACGTCCCGTTGTCGCGACATAAAAAGCCTCATGCAGAATACGCGCAAGATCATTCACATCTTTCACAAGATAATTATGTTTTGCACATGCGCGCGTTACACCAACAGTATCACATTCTTGAAATGCATCAGTCCCAATCAGATGCGTGGGAACCTGACCTGTCAAAACAACCATAGGAATTGAATCAAGCATCGCATCTGCTATCGGCGTCACCATATTGGTCGCACCGGGGCCAGAGGTTACAAGTGCCACACCGCACTTGCCTGTTGAACGTGCATAACCTTCTGCAGCGTGCCCAGCACCTTGCTCATGACGCACCAAAATGTGCTCCACAGCATTCTGGTTATAAATGGCGTCATAGATTGGCAGCACTGCTCCGCCCGGATACCCGAAAACGGTATCAACATTCTGGTCTGCTAAAGCACGAAGTACAATTTCTGCACCTGTGATTGTTTTAGCATCTGCGTTTTTTGCTTTAGGCGGTTTATTCTTGGGAGCCATGGGGATCTCTCCGGAATTTTAGTTTTAAAAGATAAATTTAAGCGATCGGCTGGGTAACGCAGAACTACGAAAAAGGGCTCCAGTTAGGAGCCCCAATTTCAAAACCCGACATCCCCTTCCGCGTTAAGCGAGGGATGCCGGGCTAATAACGAGTAGTACGATAGATGCGTTGCGCATGATCTTTCCCAAAATTCTGTGAGAAGGGCTTTAGCCTTTCTAATTGGCCGCGTCAATCGCATGATGAATAGAACATATCACCTTTTTTCTTACTTCTACGCATTTTGATGGAATACGTGTCCAAGTTGGGAACTGATGTGCGATCCACGTAAACTGACGCTTGGCATACCGCCGCGTATCCCTTTTGCCACGCTCAATCGCTTCTTCAAGTGAAACCTTTTCTTCAAAAAACTCACAAAAGCCCGGCATTCCATGTGCACGCATTATTGGTAGGTCTGCTGGAAGCTTACGTTCAAACAAAATCCGCGCCTCATCTGGTGCACCGGTCTCAAGCATGCGGTCAAACCGCGCCTCAATTCGCGCATAAAGCTCCTTGCGTATTGGTGTCAGCGCAAAGCCAACCCATTCATTTTGTTTCAAAAAAGCAGGTTCCGGTGTTTGAAAAGACGTTATCGGTTTACCTGTATGATAATACACTTCCAGAGCACGCGTCAGCCGCTGTATATCTAACGGCTTGATCCTTGCCGCCGCATCAGCGTCAACACGCGCCAGCTCAGCATGTGCTGCCGCACGATCCGCTTCCACCTTCGCGAGCACCTCCCGCTTTATCTCTTCGGGCACATCCGGCACCTTAGATAAACCATGCACCAGAGCAGAGAGGTATAATCCCGTCCCACCTGCCAAAATAGGCACTTTTCCGCGACGGCGAATATCTTCTATCTGCGCACATGCGTCTTTGAGCCACAGTCCAGTAGAATAACGCTCTGCACCGTCTACATGACCAAACATATGGTGGGGGGCTTGTGCAATCTCTTCAGCTGAAGGTCTTGCAGATAAAACCGAAAGGTCTTTATACACCTGCATTGCATCGGCATTGATGATTTCACCATCAAGTTCTTTTGCAAGCGCGATAGATAAATCTGTTTTTCCGCTTGCAGTTGGGCCGTGGATCAGTATTGCTGGCGCCGTTCGCACGTTGAGCTTTTCCTTTTAAGCTTACCGCACTACTCCTAACTTGAAGGGTACGGGTTTTATGAAACTTGTTATCGCCGCAAAAAAATCTGACAACCTGTCAACCGCAATTGAACGCATTCTTACAGATGCAAACGGAGCTTTTGGCGATATTGTTAGCCTTGGCGGAGAGAATTGGGAATGTAAAGAACGCAGCATTGAAGACGATGCCTGGCAAGACCTAGCCGAAGATGTCTACATTCAACTCAATGCTTGTGCCGCTGAGTTTGCATTTGTGCCAGACGAAAACCGCAAAAAGAAACTCCTAATCTCAGATATGGACTCAACCATTATCGGTCAGGAATGTATTGACGAGCTTGCAGACTTTGCCGGCAAAAAGGATGAAGTTTCAGAAATCACTGAACGCGCAATGCGCGGCGAACTAGACTTTGATGGCGCGCTAACGACCCGTGTCGCCATGCTTAAAGGCCTCTCAACTGATGTCCTTCAACAATGCTTCGAGCAACGAATTACTTTGAACGATGATGCACGCACCCTTGTGCGCACAATGTCAGAGAACGGCGCACGCTGTGTCCTCGTATCGGGTGGCTTTACATTCTTTACTGAACGCGTCGCCAAACTAGCAGGCTTTCACCACCACCGCGCCAATACGTTATTGATAGAAAACAATGCGCTCACTGGCGAAGTTGGCCGCCCCATTCTTGGCCGTGAAGCAAAACTTATTGCGCTAAACGAAGAAGCCGCAATTGCTGACGCAACATCTGCTGATGCGCTCGCTATCGGTGATGGTGCCAATGACTTAGCGATGATCGAAGCGGCAGGTCTTGGCATCGCATACCGCGCTAAGAAAGTTGTTTCAGAACAAGCAGACATGGCAATCAAAGGCCCAAGCCTCATCCCAGCGCTCTTTTTCCAAGGCTATAAAGAGTCTGAATTCGTTACCGACTAATGAGCATTCGGCTAGTCCTCATGGCTAGCCAGATACTTTTCCCGCTTTGGCCAATATTCCTTCAGATCTTTTTTCACTTCACCTGCAAGAAAATAAAGACCGATAAGATTTGGAATCGCCAACACAAAGTTCAAACTGTCTGCCAGTTCTATCATCTTATCCAAAGGAATAACGGCTGCTGCTGCAAGCTGGATACAATAGAAAATCTTGTATCCCATGATTATTTTTTTGCGTTCCCCCACCAGATAGGTGAAGCCTTTCAAACCATAATAGAACCAACTAATTATCGAAGTGTAGGCAAACAGTATAACCGACACCGTTAGAATAATTGGAAACCATGGCAGCACTGTTGAAAAGGCATTTGAGGTAATAACCACCCCTTCACCATCTCCCAAATATGCACCCGTTACGACAACAATAATTGCCGTCATAAAACATACGATACAGCTATCTATCAGTGGCTCTAAAAGGGAAACAAACCCTTCTGTTAGCGGTTGATCTGTCTTCACAGCAGAGTGCGCAATCGCTGACGTACCAAGCCCTGCCTCGTTGGAATAAACAGCGCGCTTAACACCCGCAACCAAAGCACCGATAATGCCACCACCAACACTTGTGGGGTTGAAGGCTTCACTGAAAATCAACCCAATTGCGCGAGGAACTTCAGCCGCATTCACGCCTAAAACAATAAGACCACCAATCAGATACAAACCACACATGGTCGGCACGATTTTTTCCGCCACAGCCCCAATGGACTTAATGCCACCAATGATCGCTGCACCAACCAATGCAGACAGCACAATTCCATACAATAAGGGCTGATCTAATCCTGTCGCATGCGCGAACTGGGCATGACTTTGATTGACCTGATACATATTGAGGGATGCAAAAGGAAATGCCACCGCCACCATCACGGCCAATACGCGCCCTGTACGCGGCATACCTTTATTCTTCAAACCTTTAGACAGGTAATACATGGGACCACCAGACACAGTCCCATCTTCATGCACATCACGATATTTAACTGCCAAGGTACATTCAACAAACTTTGTCGACATCCCAAAGAAGCCAGCTAATACCATCCAAAGTGCTGCCCCCGGACCGCCAATTGAAATGGCGATCGCAGCACCAGCAATGTTTCCAAGTCCTACTGTACCGGACAATGCCGTTGTTAGAGCTTGAACAGCGGAAATCTCACCGCCAACCCCTGCTTTAGGTTTTCGCTTGAGCAACTCAATCGCGTGCTTAACACCACGAAAATTGATCCCCCCTAAATACAGCGTGAAAAACAGCGCAGCACAGATCAACCACACCACAATAAGAGGTAGCTTTGTGCCATTAATCATCACCGAATAAAAAACGATTGAATCAAGGAAACCAGACACGGGTGCCACCACAGCATTGACACCATTGCCTATCATTTCTGAAATCGACACAATTATTCCCCTTTGCCCGCTTATCTATTCATATATAGATGAGCCAAGATTAGTCTTTGGGCTGGATACATATTCCCCAATCCCGCATTGCTTTGAAAATGGGCCCCAGTTTTTTGCCCGTTTCAGTCATCACATATTCAGCGCGCGGTGGATGCTCTTCATAATAGCGGCGCACTAACAGGCCATAATCTTCAAACAATTTCAGTCTATTTGAAAGAGTGTTAGGGGCAATTCCTTCCAAAGTATCCTGCAATTCTTGAAAACGACGTGTTTCATGCACGAGAAACTCATAGAGAATCTCCGCAGACCATCGCAAACCAAGAATACTGGCAGTACGCGAGACCGGACATGAAGGAAGCTTGGGATCTGTCATAAATCAAACATAGCTAGATTTACCAACGCCACAATATATGGCGTCGGAATTCTCTTTTCCCATTTTACTATTAATTTTATCCGTCCTGACGGGTGCGTATTGATCTAAATGTCGTGTCACCATCACGGTAAAATTGCAATAAAACCGGCTCACCCCGACCTGAAACGATTTCAGCCTCTGCTATCGCTTCATCAGGTGTGTTCACCGCAAGGAAGTTCACCTCAACGATCACATCACCTTTTTCGAGCTTTCCAACCGCGTCTGAACCTGGCTCAACTCGCACTACCAGCACACCATTTACTGATGCTGGAATTCTATAGCGCCGGCGGTCTTCATCGCTTATCCGCGTTAGCTCAACACCCAATAAATTACTCAACTCAGGCCCGGTATCATTACTAGGTGCTGGCTTTGATTGAACGTCAGATTCCATCAATTCAAGTGAAACAGAAAGTTCCGTATCTTTCTTTTTCCGTATCACAGACATTGCCACAGGCGTTCCAATCGGCGCACTCGCAACAATCGTTGAAAGGTCACGCGTTTCCTTGATATCCAGCCCGTTAAACTGCGTAATCATATCGCCAACTTGCAACCCAGCACGTTGAGCTGGACTTTTATCAGTCACATGGATCACAATTGCGCCAATCGCTCTATCGCGCCCATAACTACGCGCCAACTCAGGTGTTACACCCTGCACACGCACACCCAACCAGCCACGCTCTACGAGGCCCTTATCTTTCAACTGACGGACTATATCTTTGGTTAAATTTGATGGCACCGAAAAACCGACACCGACAGAACCACCACCACCACTTGGCGAGTAAATCGCAGTATTCACGCCGATCACTTCCCCCTTCAAATTGAAGAGCGGACCACCGGAATTTCCTTTATTTATGGACGCATCCGTTTGGATAAATGCATCATATTGGCCAGCATTGATATTACGATCACGCGCAGACACTATCCCCGCTGTTACCGTACCGCCTAGGCCAAATGGATTACCAATAGCGACAACCCAATCTCCAACAAGCGCCGTATCTGAATCACCCAAGGGCACAGCAACAAGCGCCGCGTCGGATGTTACCTTCAACAATGCTAGGTCTGTTGCCGCATCACGCCCAACCAATTCAGCGGCCAATACTGTCCCATCAGATAAAACAACGTCGATCTCATCGGCAGCTTCAATCACATGGTTATTCGTCACCACATAACCGCTCTCATCAATGATAAAGCCCGACCCTAGTGAAGACTCGCGTTTTAAACCGTCTCCATCGCGGTTAAAAAACTCATTGAACTCTTCAAGCGGAGACCCTTGTCCAAACCCGCCTACTTCTGATCCAGACCCCATTGTCTGACGTGTAGAAATATTCACAACTGATGGCATTAAACGCGCAGCAAGTTTGGAGAAACTATCAGGTGCATTATTGGGCGATTGCGCAGCTTGCACACCTTCAATAGGTGCCGTTTGAGCGAATGCGGAACCAGTCGCGGACACAACAAGACTTGCACTCATCCACAACGCCTTGGCTATTGGCGTAGAATAACGTGTTTTGGGCAAGTTGGGGTGACTCATATTCGACTTTCCTTCATTCCAGCACGACTCCGATTACGCGTTTGCGCATGGAAACTCAATCATATCTCAAAAATATATCCGCATTCTGCCTGACGGGGATAACTTATTCAAAAAAAATGCCGTCCAAACCATGCACGGTCCGGACGGCAAAATCATGGCAGACCTAAATAGTCAGCACTTAAAGGCATTTAGCCTCAAATGACTGAACTATTTTTTTCCGTCCTTATTGCTAAAATAGCCAAAGAAATCACTGTCAGGTGATAACACCATCGGAGTTCCCGCTTTCACACCTGCTTTATAGGCATCCATAGAACGGTAGAAAGAAAAGAACTCAGGATCGAGATTATAAGCACCCGCATAGATCGCGTTACGCTTGGCATCTCCATCACCTTTGATGATCTCAGATTGCTCTTTTGCTTCAGCTAGAAGAACAGTCGCATTACGGTCAGCTTCCGCTCTAATCCGCAAACCCTGCTCTTCACCTTCCGCACGAATTTGCGCAGCTTCTTGGTTACGCTCTGTCTGCATACGCGTAAACACACGCTCAGAGTTCGCACGCGGCAAGTCAGCGCGTGTGATACGCACATCCACAATCTCAATACCATATTGCTCAGCACCACGGTTCAAGATGTCACGAATAGCTGTCATCAATTCAGCCCGTTGCCCAGAGATAATATCAGGCGTTTTCACATCACCCAAAACCTCACGCAAAGCTGCTGTCATAATGCCTTGAAGCTGCGCAGTTGCACCTGCCTCATTGTTTGCAGAACGGAAGAATTGTAGAGGGTCCACAATTTTCCAACGCGCAAATGCATCCACGATCAAACGCTCTTGGTCTGCCGCAATAATTTCCTGTGATGGAAGCTCAAAACCTAGGTTTTTCTTGTCAAAGATAGCCACGTTTTGAAGGAATGGCACTTTAAAATGCAATCCAGCCTCAGAGTCAGCTTTATCAAGGTTATCATATTCAATCACAGCACCATCTTCGGCAGCTGCTGAAGACGCACGCTTAGGCGCGTTGATCACACCTTGCGCTTGCCCCAATTGAAGCAAAATCGCCTGTTCATCGACACGAACAATGTAAAATGAGTTGAATGCGATAATCGCACCTAAACCCACAAGAATAAGCGCAAATGGCCCTAAAATCTTACCCATTAATTTGCCTCCTTACGACGAAGCTGATCAAGCGGAAGATATGGCAATGCACCAGAATCACCATCAAGAATCATAGTGTCTGAGCGCCCCAAAACTTCTTCCATCGTCTCAAGATACATACGCTCACGTGTCACGCGAGGCGCTTTACGATACTCTTCGTAGATCAAGCGGAAACGTTCCGCCTCACCTGTCGCGACAGAGATAACTTGAGAACGGTATGCTTCAGCTTCTTGAAGTAATTTTTCAGCCTCACCACGTGCACGCGGCACAACGTTATTTGCATACGCTTTGGCTTGGTTGATTGTTGTTTCTTTATCTTGTCCCGCATTACGTACATCGCGGAACGCATCAATAACTTCTGCCGGCGGGTCAGATTTAGCAACGTTGATTTCAGTAATCTGAATACCAGCACCATAGCTATCGAGCGTATCTTGCATCAATTGCAAAACACTCGCGGCAACTTCATCACGACCACTCGAAATAATCGGCACAAGATCACGCTTACCAACAACCTCACGCATTGAGCTCTCGGCTACAGCACGCAACATATCGACAGGTCTTTTCACATTGAAAAGGAAATCTTGAGGGTTCGACACCTTCCAGAATACTTTAAAGTCAATATCCACAATATTGGCATCGCCTGTAAGCATCTGGCCTTTTGCGCCCGACCCTACTTCAATACTTTGGATTTTGTTCACAGGTACAATCTGGTGCGTCTCAATTGGGTCAGGGAAACGCAATTGAAAACCAGGTCCACGTGTTGAATGATACTCACCAAAGCGAAGCACAACAGCTTGCTCTTGCTCATTCACCTGAAACACACCAGTCGCAACCCAACCTACAGCAGCAATAACAGCAAACAGCGCAAATCCTGCACCATTAAATCCACCGCCGCTTCCTTTGCCGCCTTTTCCACCGCGACCGCCACCCTTGCGACGATTTGCAAACTTCTCTTGCATTTTGCGTAAACTATCCTCTAGGTCTGGACCTTGCTGTCCATTATCGCCCGGACGCCCCCAAGGACTCTTATCTTCGCCGCCAGATCCTGTAGGACCATCGCCCCACGGACCTTTGCCGCCCTTATTATCGTTCCAAGGCATTTACGCCACTCCTTTCGGATTTATAAGTTTGCACTATATCAACTATCTAATATCGTTTAACTTTGGAAAGCTTCAACCGTGACAAACACGAATTCTGGCCTCAAGCAGACAGTTCTAGACGTTCTGGACAAAATTATACACCCAGACACGGCAAAAGGTCTCGTATCCTCCCAGAAAGTTCAAGGTTTTTCCCTCCAAACGGGAGAAAGCGGCGACGCAAAGATCGGTTTTATCCTCGAAATTGATGGCGGACCGTCTCCCCTAGCTGATTCTCTCAAGCAAAAAGCGGAGAAAGCTGTCTTAGATATTGATGGAATTGAGGCTGTTACAGTCATTATGACATCGCACTCAGACCGCCCTCAAGCGCGCGCGCCTTCACCAGAAAAAACTGCTCAAAACGCCCCTCTTGCTTCCGGCGCATCTCGACGCATGCAAAAAGGTGATAATGTTGCCGCACAAGATTCAAAACGTCCTGTCCCAGCAGGTGGCCCTTCTAAAGCGGCCCCTCCTGAACGCGCAAAAATCCCCGGCGTAAATGCCATGATAGCCATTGCCAGTGCTAAAGGCGGAGTTGGAAAATCAACAGTCACAAGCAATCTCGCCATTGCATGCGCACAACTCGGCTTAAAGGTCGGAATATTAGATACAGACGTATACGGCCCTTCCCTACCCACAATGTTTGGAACGGCTAAAACATCCCCTGAGCAAGGCAAAGACGGCAAACTCATTCCAATAGAAGCACACGGCATAAAAACAATGTCGATTGGATATCTTGCCGATACCGATGCGCCTATGATTTGGCGCGGGCCTGTTGTCGTCTCTGCGATTAATCAAATGATGCAAGATGTCGCGTGGGCTGATTTAGATATTTTGTTTGTAGACACCCCCCCAGGCACAGGAGACATCCAATTGTCGCTGGCACAGCGCGCCCCTCTTACCGCCGCAATTATCGTTTCCACTCCGCAGGAAGTTGCTCTTGCCGATGTTCGTCGCGGCGTTGCAATGTTCCACAAAACCCACACCCCCGTACTTGGCATTATTGAAAACATGGCGTGGTTTGAAGATCCTGTAAGCAAAAACCGATCTTACATTTTCGGTGAAGGCGGCGCACGTCGTACTGCCGAAGCATTGGAAACACCGTTCCTCGGTGAGTTGCCAATTGTGCAATCTATCCGAGAATCAGGAGATGCAGGCACACCCGCCGCGTTGAAGGCTGGCCCAGTCCAAGACAGTTTTCGCCTATTAGCCGAAAAGATAATCGCCTCATTGGAGGCCCCCCTTGGGAAAGCGCCGCCGCAAATCATCTTCGAATAAACATCCTAATTAACCCTATTAAGTGCAAAAACTCCCGTCATTCGTGCATTTTCTCACAGAATATTAAGCCGAGCCTATTTATTTTAACCCTTTTTTAGGGTTTGCTACAGGTTCGGCCTCTTCATTGCAGGAGGTATCGGTCTAGCAGAAAGCTATATTCGTTTTCATATCGCCTCGACGGAGCCTAGCCCATGACGTCTTTAGCCTACCCAATCCGTGGAAAATTTTGGCCACAGGATGCTTTTGGACGTGTGTTAAATGCTGCCGTGAAGCGTGAAGACCTCAACCTTCTATGGTCAAATCTTTCTGAAAGCGCAGTCGATGTTGCGCATGCACGTTTTGGCGATGATCTACACAGCGTTTATCTTTCTGGCCCAGCAGCACGCAACCGCCCAGGTGGTGGCTCCATCATGATTGTGCTCGCACCGCACGTAAAAGCTGCCAATATTGATAATTGGGCATTGCCAGCCGCAGAAGAATTACGCCGACTACACAATTGCAAATTTGGCCTCAATATACATGTCTTAAAATGGCGGGATGTTTTCTGCCCAATGGGTCAAACATCACCTTCAAAATTCCGTCTTAGCGTCAATTCAATTTGTATTGGCGGGCGCAACATCACCCGCCTCATTCAACAACTCAGCATCAATGAAGCCGTTGCGAACCCAATGTTGGTGAGTTTTGAAAGCCGCTTGCAGGATGCAAAACAAAAAACGCTTCTTTCAGATAGCCGCCGCGTCATTCGCTCTGTATCTGCAAATGTAGGCCACGCTGTCGTCTCCGCCGGATATGCAAGCGTCATGGCTGCCGAACAAGTCTATACTGAAGACCTAGATATTCGCCGCGACATCTTCACCTTGCACCACCCCGACCACAAAGACGACATTCAACGCGCCTATGACATGGCCGCGCTACCATCTTATGACCCGGTGCAAGTGCGCGCTTTCATAAATGAAGCACGAGATTGGGTTTTGCCAATCGTCAACACTTGGCTCAACACATATAATCCAGACCGTATGGACTTGCTTAACGTTTAGCCTGCTACATCAAATCCTCGCTTTAATGGCGTCAGCTTAACCTGACCAGCAATGGATACATCTACTCGTCGAAGGCGCAAAATTCTGTGTGCACACGACACGCATTTCCGACACCACGCTCTAGATTACATTCACGCACAGCATTGACGCGCGCGGCAACCGGATCTTGTGCTGTGGCTATGCCCCAATATCGTGCGTCAAATGCAGATTGTGCGTTAAACACATCTTCCTTTGCCATCGCATAAGCAACACACCCATTGAACACCTGCACCACACCGCACTGCTGGCCAGTTGCAGAACAGTCCCTCAAGGCAAGCTGCTGGGCTATCTCTTGGGTATCAGCCCCCTTGGAGACGCCGACATCCCCCATAGCAGACCGCGCAAAACTTCCCCAGAGCTGACTAAAGCGTGGCTTAACCTCTATCCCACAATGGGGATACAAGGCGTCACGCCCCGCCACATCATCGTAATTTAAGCCACGTCGCCACAACCCTGGCGCATGCACATTACGGCGCACCATCACAGCACTTCCCGCGACATTTCGGGATATCTTCAACCCCTCACTTGCCGCCATACAGTTTATCGGCATCGGATTATAGGGAATATCGTCTGCATCAATGTTTAAGGAGGGCTTTTCTTCGGGGTGTCCTAAACCAAGTGCATGACCAATTTCATGGAAGATAAGTGTCGGAAAATGCACACATTCTGGGCGCATCATCTCAAAACTCTCATCAATATAATAACACCGCTCTTTGTTTACCCGCACATCCGCACTTTCAATACGGTCACGCACCAGCGTGGAACGCTCATTGTTGGATAAAGTGACGTAATCAATCGGCCGATCATAAAAAATCGTATATCCATTCATCAGTGCATTTCGAAAATTCGGGAACTCCATCGCGGTCGAGGCATAAAAATCTATCTCAGCGCCTTGGTCAGTTTCTCCTAATACGGCCAATGGAAAAGCCGGACTTATCCGCCCCGTCACATCAGTAAATCTCAACACAGGATGCCCATCACCCCATCGCGCCAAGGCTTGAGAAATCATGCGCTTTGCATCATCACAGTCTGAATCATCCACAAAGTTTATTGTGCAAATACTTGAATCTACAGAATATTCTAAACCACCGCCCAAGCCGCGCTGCCCCGTCTCCACCAAGGAACCCGTAGTCATTGCCCATCTGGACGCCCGCTTTAGGTCTTCGATCGCATTTCCCGTCGATTTACGCGGCCCCTCCACAACAAACGCCATTGCAGAAGATACCAAACACACACTTAGAGCGAACCAAACAGCGATTAGGCGATGCATACTTCTCTTTCAAATTATTCTAACCAAAGCAAAGCTCTAGCTATTTCGACTTGCGCACCAACTTCTTCATTACAAAGGCATGATCATTATCTGCATCTGCTTGCTGGCGGGTTTCCTCAACACACTCCCACACACTAGGATCAATTTGAGGAAAAAATGTGTCCCCCTCCGGCGCTGCATCTACATCCGTCACATACAAAACATCGACTTCTTCAAACGCCGCGCGATAAATGGCACCACCACCTATAATCATCACTTCATCAGCACCAGTTTTGTGGGCAATCGTGCGCCCCGCTGCAATAGCGACACCAATACTGGGAAATACACGCGCACCTGCCGCATCAAATTCATGCTGACGAGATACCACTAAGTTAGCCCGCCCTTTCAACGGCTTAAAAGGCAAACTTTCCCACGTTTTTCGTCCCATGATGACTGGTTTGCCAAGAGTCGTTGCTTTGAAAAACTGCAAATCCCCTTTCAACCGCCAGGGCAAATCACCGTCCACACCAATCACACCATTGCGTGCCCTTGCTACAATCATTGCCAGTTTGGGTGTCGTTGAGGAATCGTGTGTCAAATTACTTCTCTTTGTTTTGTGCTCATCAGTTTTGCGTGCATCCGCCTGCTAAACTTGTATTAATATTCACTATAACTTGACTAAACGCCCGCAAGCGTTTGCACAATAAAACAATTCAGTCACACTCATGAAACAACAAATTCAAAGCCGAAATCATGGATTTATCGACAGCTACGGCCATTACCCCTCTTGAGACACTCATTAGCGCCATCGCCTACCGTTCCCCCGAACACCTCGCCTTCGTTTTAATGGGGTATGCACTCACATTCGCTGTTTTATGGAGTTTAGGCGGGCGTGCATGGGCAATGATTTATGTGGCGCTCATTCCTTTTGTGAACTGGAGCTTTGGCTGGGCTCCTAATATCTCCCTTCCCTTCGCACCCGAATTTGGTTTCAACCCAGTAACTATTGTTACGGGTTTAGTACTGGTCGTTCGAGATTTCACGCAGCAAGAAATGAAACACCGCGTTTTATTTGCTATGTTAATTGGCGTCGGATGGTCTTTTTATTATGCAAGCCCCAATATCGCGCTTGCATCAGCAACCGCTTTTGCCATCGCTGAACTCGTAGATTGGGCGCTATTTACATTCACAAGATTCAGGCTCTCTACGCGCATCATGCTTTCAAGTGCGATAGCGGCTCCATTGGATACAACTATATTTCTGATCGGAGCCAAGTTTTTGACATTCCCTAACTGGGTCATGTCCATCATCGGAAAATTATTCGGCGCAGCCATAGTCTCCGGCATTGTCCGCACCCGAGAAACGCATGCTCAAACCCGCACATTTTAAAATTCAAAATTACCCAAAAATAAAAGGCGGTTCCCTTAAAAGGAACCGCCTCTCATAATTCTTATTCAGTTAGAAAACTGAATAAGCTTTAATTCAGATCTAGTGACCGTCTGTGTGCTTGTCAGCTTCAGCTTTTGCAGCATCAACAGCTTCACCAGCTTTGTCAGAAGCGTCTTTTTTCATGCCGTCCAAAGCAGAAGCTGCTTTGTCTTTAGCATCGTTTGCAACTTCACCAGCTTTATCAGCAGCACCTTCAACAGCTTCGCCAGCTTTGTCAGCAAGGTCAGCAGCGCCATCAACAGTAGCGTCTACAGCATCACCAGCAGCAGCAGCAGCTTTGTTGGCCACTTCACCAGTAGCTTCCGCAACATTACCTGCAGCTTCTGTTGTTGCATCAGCAACATTGCCAGCAGCTTCTTTAGTTGCGTCTACAGCATTACCAGCAGCTTCAGCTGTTGCATCAACAGCGTTTCCTGCAGCTTCAGCAGCACTGTTTGCAGCTTCTTCAGCTTTTTGACAAGCAGACAAGCCAAGCACAGAAGCAGCAGCAACGAGTAGCAATTTAGATTTCATGTTCATCGGTATAGACCCCCTTCGGTCAAGCAAGTGTTTTAGGAACCCCCAAAACCATTTGGTTCCTTCGCACGAAGGATACTTTCCGCATTATTTTTAAGAAAAAATCAACCCTTTATTACAGGTGACTATTTTTGAGCGCAGAAGAAAAACCATTTTTTACTTCAAAAAAACAAACGCAATTGGGCAAAAATACACCTCATAAGACAAAGCACAAACCATTGTATTATAATGAATTTAATAAGTTCATCCTGATCGCAACTCTAACCCAATCAGACGGCTATTGGTGCTTTGATTGTCGGATGCGGGTCATAATCTTGCAGTGTGAAATCTTCGTAATCCCAATCAAAAAGATTAGTTTTCGTAGGGGCAAGTATCATCTTGGGCGGCACGCGCACCTCACGAGTCAATTGAAGTTTCGCCTGCTCAATATGATTCATATATAAATGAGCATCACCAAATGAGTGTACAAACTCCCCTGCTTCCAGACCCGTTGCACGTGCCATCATCATTGTAAGCAATGCATAAGAAGCGATGTTAAACGGAACACCCAGAAACACGTCAGCAGACCGCTGATATAACTGACAACTCAATTTCCCATCCGCCACAAAAAATTGGAATAAGCAATGACACGGCGGCAATGCCATTTCATTCACATCTGCCGGATTCCATGCGGACACAATCAAACGGCGAGAATTTGGGTTTGTTTTTATTTCATTCAGAACCCAAGAAATTTGATCAATTACACGCCCATCAGGCGCAGCCCATGATCGCCACTGCTTCCCATACACAGGTCCAAGATCGCCATTCTCATCCGCCCATTCATCCCAAATACTTACCTTATTATCTTGGAGGTATTTGATATTGGTATCGCCTTTAAGAAACCAAAGCAGCTCAATGATGATAGACCTCAGATGAAGTTTCTTTGTCGTCAACAGCGGAAAATTGGTCGACAAATCAAAGCGCATTTGACGCCCAAACACACCTTTTGTCCCCGTACCAGTGCGGTCTCCACGCTCGACACCATTTTCTAAAACGTCTTGCAATAAATCTAAATACTGGCGCATAGGGGAGCACTTTCCATGTCAGCTTCACCAACCCAAGCAGCTGGTGAGAATCAGTTCTTTTTTGAGTTTATATATGCCTACCGACAAGTGATCAGGCAAACACATCTGATAATAATTGTGTCGCGGCTGCCCAAGCGCGCTTATCTGCAACACTATTATATTGGGTTCCATTTTCCGGCGCATTCGCATCCGGGTTCATAAAAGAATGCATCGTGCCACCATAGGCGTGTATCTGCCAATCACACTCAGCGCGTTTCAACTCGTCTCCAAGCGCGATAATCGAATCTGGCGTCGCCATCGGATCATCATAACCATGCAGAGCAAGCACACTTGCTTTGATTTTGTTCTCAGGCAAACCATTCCCATCAAACAAGCCATGAAAGCTGATTGCTGCTTTAAGATCTGCACCACTACGCGCGGCATCCAATGCACATAATCCGCCAAAGCAAAAACCGATAATCGCGATCTGGCTTTCATCGACTTCTTCAAAAGTTTTCGTTGCTTCAATCGTTGCAAGTAATCGTGTTCTAAGCTTTTCACGGTCTTCAACAAATGGGTTCATCAACGCCCTATTCTCGTCCGCATTACTGCCCGTCTTACCTTCGCCATACACATCTATCGCAAAGCCAACATATCCCAGTTTGGCTAGCGTTATCGCTTTGTTTTCACTAAATTCAGTACGTCCTCGCCAGTCTGGCGAAACAAGTACACAAGGCTTTTTTCCACCCTCATCATTCCATGCAAGCACCCCAACGCAAGTAGTATCACCGTCTTTATACTCAATCGACTTTGTCTGAATTCCCATGGCTCCGCTCCCGAATAATAAATTCTTTTAATCTAACTTTTTGCTCCCCATTTGAATCAAAATTATCTTGGGAAAGCCAAAATTCAAACGCTTTTTTTGTCGCTGGCCATTCATTGTCTATCAGAGAGAACCAAGCAGTATCTCGGTTTTTACCGTATCTTACCATGTGATTGCGGAATATTCCCTCAAAAGACATTCCAAATCGTTCGGCTGCTGATCGAGATGGCAAGTTCAAAGAATCACACTTCCATTCCAACCTGCGATAACCAAGCCCATTGAAAACATAATCTGCCATCAAGAAGAACGCTTCCGTCGATTTTGGACTACGTGCCATTGCATTTCCCCAATGCACATTTCCAATTTCGATACTGCCGTTGAAAGTGTCAATTCGCATTAATGCCTGACGGCCACAGGCAACCCCAGAATCTTTATCGATAACTGTGTAAAATTCTTGCGATGGATCATTGATACACTTTCGAGCCCAATCGGAAAAACCGTCAAATGTATCGGCACCATCTACTTTCAAAAAGTGAGCACGTTCAATTTCTTCTGGAGTTGCGCACGTTTTAAATAGGTCCGAGATATGTTTGCCTTCTGCCATTCTCTCTAGCCGGACAAACTTGCCCTCTAACAAAGGCATTTCAGGCCAATTACGTTCTGTCCAATTTTCCAAATTCATTGAAATATCTCCCAAACCAAATTTGTAAGGGACACAATCACATTTTATTTTGCGAAGCTACAAATCGCCAAAATAAAAAAAAACGTGACAACAGGCACTAACGAACAGGCAAGAACCCGCTAGTGTCCATCGTCACGTTTATAAACGTACTATACTAGAACCATTTATTTAAGCGCGAATAGACGCGCGAGACATATCAACCTTACCCTTAGGTGATGGGGATTCTACAGCTCCTATGCTGCCACCTTCGGCGTGTAGATAGTCATCTACAGCTTGATCTGCTTGATTTTCGTTAAGCCCTGAGCGTTCAACGAGGCGGCGTGCTAAAGCATGAGTTTCAGTTTCGTTAGCCTGCCTCTTGGATAGTCCATTCATTCGTTTTTCCTCCAATGTTTGTCACAACGCATTCAACACCCTCTATTTGTGTATTCATTTATCCACACAGCCGATTCAAAATCAGAAAAACAGCAATTTCTGCTTCAATTCGGACATGCAAATGGGGCATTTGTCCACGTTGATGAAAAATACCTTACTATAGAATCAGTAAAAAGCGAAATCAGACCGGAAACAGTGCAACCTCATAGAGAAAAAACTTTACCACAACTTATAAAAACGGAAGACATAGCGCATTCAACAAGTGATGAATACAAACTACACTTCTACCCAGCACATTCCGCTTTAAGACTTACCAAATTTAAACTTGGATTACTAATCGCTCATATGAAAACGCATTTTTTCTGAGACTTTCTGATATTTCTTGGTCAAAACGCTTTTCCTGTTAAGCAATCAGCCCTATATTAAACCTGTTCCCTCGGGAACTATAACGATAAACCCTTGTGTAATAAGCGGCTCGGACCCGGGGGCGGTACCCGGCGGCTCCACCATATTAACCCGTTCATTTGGCGGTTGGATTTGGGGCCGAAATAGGATCGACGGACGTGTAAAGACTTGTATTTCGTTCGAATGGGCCCCGTTAGAAGCCCAATCGCAAATAGTTGCAAATGACAACTTTGCTGAAGGTGAGCTTCTCGCAGCGTAAGCTGTGCGAACAAACCGCATAAACTCCTAGGGACATTTAGCACCTTAGGCGGGGTCCGGAAGCACCTGGCAACAGAAGCTTCCACTTATTCCATATTAAAATAAGCGGATGCATTTATGCTATTTTTCACGCAAGCCCTATATGCCCGTGTAAATGTTCACGCATCTCATTAGCAGATTTTGTTTTTTGTCCACGCTGCCAAACGCGCTCATGTATCGAATAAGCAAATGTCTGGACGAAAGGCTCAATCAAGCCAACGCTTAAAGCGATGCGCCAATCTTGCGTCAGCGCAAAAGCAACAGCAATCGCCACAGTAAAATGCATCACTCCATAAGATATCGTTTTTATAACATCGCGATTCATCATCAACTCCCACTTTCCGCCGTCCGACAAAAGAACTTAGCGTATATATAGTGAGAATGATTCTCATTACCAGAAATATCAGCTGTTTTTATTTTCACTCTCGCCACTTCATACTCTAAATTCGACAGCGAAAACCTCCTCTTACTAAGTAGCTAACCTACCGCGCCACAATGCGAAGCACGCCTTCTTCCCCTATCAAAACTTAACCGTTTTCCTGATTGACAATGTTACGTTATAACATTACGAGACTGATTTTCACTCAATGGGGAATAACGTGTCATTACTTTGGAAGAATTTAGTGCTCAGCACTGCAATTTCGGTGATTGGTAGCGGTGTTGCTTACGCCGATATTAGCAATACAAATTCAGAAGAAACTGAAGCCAGCAAAACTCAACGCATCGACACTGTTGTTGTAACAAGCACGCTTGCAGGCCAAAATACGATTACATCTTTGCCAGTGATGATGCTATCAGGCGAGGAATTGGCAAACAGACGCCTTGGCGGACTAGGTGAAACTCTAGCAGGACTGCCCGGTGTTCACTTAGACAATTTTGGTGGCGGCGCATCACGCCCCGTTATTCGTGGACAAACCGTCCCGCGTATCGAAATATTATCCGATGGTGCAAACCTATTCGACGTGTCATCCGTTGCACCCGATCATGCAATCACCAGCGAGCCATTATTACTGGATGGAATTGAAGTGCTACGCGGTTCAGCAGCAGCGCGTTATGGCGGAAATGCACTCAATGGTGCAGTAAATCTAATCGACAGTAAAATCCCTAAATCTCTCCCTGAAGGTGGCTTTTCAGGCGGCGCAGAAGCTCGCTATGGCTTGGGCGATCAAGAGGCATCCATGGCCGCGCGCGCAACCGCCTCGATAGGACAATTCGCTTTTCACCTTGAAGGCTTCAATCGCTCCAGTGAGAACTATTCCATACCAAGAGATTTTGGCAGCGATGAACTTCGTGACTCTTTCTCCGAAGGCGATGGCTATAGTATTGGTGGATCTTGGATAAACTCCAAAGGCTATATCGGCGCAGCCTATTCTCGCTTGGATAGTGAATACGGGCTACCGGGGCACTCCCACAAAAACGCCGTCTGCCACACACACGGAACAGACCTACACTGTGCCTCCCATGGCGCATACGAAGACCCGTTCGGTTCATCAGACGAGCACACAGCCAAAATCAACCTTCGCGCAGACCGCTACGATATTCGAGCAGATTATGAAAAAATAATCCCAGGTATAGATCACACGCGCGTAAGACTATCCTACACAGATTACGAGCATGACGAGATTGATGGTCCGTTCATTTTCACCAATTATACCAATGAAGTATATGATGCCCGCTTAGAGCTAACGCATGCGGAAATTGCAGGTTTTTCCGGCACATTTGGCGTGCAATACACAGACGGCGAATTTAGCGGAATTAACGTCAATGACTTGCATAAAGAGTTTCCAGAAAACGGACTTGGGTTTGACGGCCCCTCATACCACCTGACCAAAAATTTCGGCGTATTCCTCAATGAAACACGTTCATTTGGCGCAGTCGATCTGGATTTTGCAATCCGTAAAGATTGGCGTAAAATCAATGTGACAATACCGGAATATCGCATCCAATTATCACCCGAATTATCAGACGTTTATGACGATATTTTCATTCCATGGTATGGAGAAAACTGGCGAGAAACTATAAAAAACGATAACATTGAATTATTCAAAGAGAGGCATCCAGCCGCAAAACATGAACCTCTCTCAGCTTCCCTCGGAGCGACATGGAATGTTAACGACAGTTATTCAATAGCAGCGTCTATTGCTCATTCTGAGCGCGCGCCAAATATCCGCGAATTATACGCATATGGCAACAATCTAGCGACTAATAGTTATGAAGTCGGACTATCCCAATCGAGCCGAGCCTCTTCCAGATTCCCTGAGAGCACAACAGATGTGATGGAGTCGACAGATTCTATCAATCTAACTTTCCGCAAAACTCAAGGATCAATACAGTATGAAATTGGCCTCTTCCACCAAGACATAGAAGACTACATATTTGCGCGTCTAATCGAAACAGACAGTGAAACAGGTGCGCCTCACAATTACCTACTATATGTCGCCGCCGATGCCACATTTACCGGCATTGATGGACAAATCAGCTATGATCTTTCTTCAAATGGTCGTGCAATACTATTTGGTGATTATGTTGATGCTGAAATGACCAAAGAAGATGACAATTTACCCCGTATCCCTCCCGGCCGCTTAGGTGCGCGCTACGAATGGAACCAAGGTCCGATTATTGCCGATGTCGAGTTCTATCACACTTTCGAACAAGACAGTGTCGCATCTTATGAAACGCAAACAGAAGGCTACAACATGCTGAATGCTACAGCCTCTTACAAGCTCAACGCAGATTCAAAGCAATCAACTGAATTGTTCATACGTGCAACCAATTTGCTCGATGAGCTGGCCTTCATTCACACGTCCTTTGTGAAAAACCAATCGCCACTACGCGGACGCAATATTGTGTTTGGCTTGCGCACTCAATTCTAAACTACCCCCCTCAAGGCCGAATGATTTTCTCTTTCGGTCTTGAGGTTCTGACCATTCCCAGAAATTCACATTCCAATAGACATAATTTGGAGGACATCTTATCCTTTTGAGCATTCAAATTATCAGGCTCCTCCATGCTCAAATCCATCCACCACGCTGCAATTATCTGCTCAGACTACCAACGCTCCAAACATTTTTATGTGAATGTATTGGGCCTAAAAATCATTGCAGAAAACTACCGTGACTCACGCAATTCTTTTAAGTTGGACTTGGGGCTTCCCGATGGTGGGCAAGTGGAGCTTTTCTCATTTCCCGATGCCCCTGTCCGACCAAGCTATCCAGAAGCGCAAGGTCTACGTCACCTCGCCTTCGTTGTAGACGCTCTGGAACCATTCATCGCACACCTGACAACACACAAGATTGAAGTTGAGCCTATTCGTACAGATGAATTTACGGGCAAACGTTTCACGTTTTTCGCAGATCCCGACGACCTTCCCCTAGAGTTATATGAAGCCTAATTTCATCGTTGGATGTCGAGTTTAGAAAAGCTCTTAACCCCACCATAAAAACTGATTGGACATATCCTTCGGTAACGCATAGTTTCGCCCAAAATCAATTTAAGAATAGGGCGATTTGATATGAGCGATACACCAAACCGTGGATTTAGCACGCTTTCACTCCACGCAGGCGCAACACCTGATCCAGCGACAGGCGCACGCAATACACCTATTTATCAATCCTCATCTTTTGTTTTCAAAAGCGCAGAGCATGCAGCAAACCTCTTTGGCTTGAAAGAAGTTGGCTATATTTATTCACGCCTTACAAACCCAACGATTTCTGCTCTTCAGGGGCGCATAGCAGCGCTTGAAGGTGGTGCAGGCGCAGTATGTTGTTCATCGGGTCATGCCGCACAGCTATTAGCCCTTTTCCCCCTCATGTCCCCGGGTAAAAACGTCGTTGCCTCCACGCGTCTATATGGCGGCACGCTAACCCAATTCACGCACACAATTAAACGCTTTGGCTGGGAAGCAAAATTTGTTGATTTTGATGATGCACAAGCAGTTGAAAATGCCATTGATGAAAACACACGTGCAGTCTTTTGTGAGTCCATCGCAAATCCGGGCGGCTATATCACAGACCTTGATGCAATTTCTGCCATATCAGACAAAGCCGGCCTGCCCCTCATTGTAGATAACACAACTGCAACACCTTATTTGTGTAACCCAATCAAACACGGCGCAACACTTGTTGTACATTCAGCAACCAAATACCTAACAGGAAATGGCTCTGTTACTGGCGGTGTTGTTGTCGATAGCGGTAAGTTTGATTGGAAAGCTTCTGATAAATTCCCATCACTCTCCCAACCTGAGCCTGCCTATCATGGTCTCGTGTTCGCAGACACTTTCGGCCCAATGGCGTTCACATTCCACGGCATCGCAATTGGCTTGCGTGATCTTGGCATGACCATGAACCCACAAGGCGCACACTACACGCTCATGGGAATTGAAACGCTTTCATTACGTATGCGCGAACACGTCAAAAATGCGATCACAATCGCCTCTTGGCTTGAGAAAAACGAACATGTTGAAGAAGTCACCTATGCAGGTCTTCCTTCTTCGCCTTACCATGATCGCGTTGCACGCATTTGTCCCAATGGTGCCAGCGGCCTTTTCACTGTCGCGCTTAAAGGTGGATATGATGCCTGTATTAAACTGATCGAAAATCTAGAACTCTTCAGCCATGTGGCAAATCTTGGAGATGCGAAATCTTTGATCATTCATCCAGCCTCCACAACACACAGCCAGCTAACAGAGGCAGAGCAAATCAAAGCCGGTGCTGCTCCAAACCTTGTTCGCATCTCAATTGGTATTGAAGATTCTGACGATCTTATTGCAGACCTTGAGCAAGCGCTTAGCAAATAAACGATATACAGCACGCTAAGCACCTTCATTGAGTGGGCAGTTACCAAGCACTGCCCGCTCAGACGGAGAGCTAAAGGGGAGCAGACAAGCTAATTTAATAAAATTGAGGGGCAATCCTTGATTATTTGATACCTTTTTGCCACTTAGAGTTCGCACAAAAGCATGCTAGAATCAGTGGATATTGCGGGGATTTCTTTCCTCCCAATAAGCGCGAACAAAAGTAGACACGCTCGCCCACGAAAAGAACGCTATTGACGCCGCCGCGAAGCTGCTTAATTGCTGCATATAAATCCTGTTGGAGAATGGTTTATGAATAAAGACGGTACAGGCTCAGACAACGCAGTCGACCTCATTGGCTATAAGGCGCTTTCAGAAGCCGCCTTAAAAGGTGTTATGCGCGAAGCCCTGAAATCCGCTGCCAAGGGCGAAGCAATGCCCGGCAATCACCATTTTTATATCACCTTCCGTACAGCTGCGCCGGGCGTCAGCATGGCCGACGCTATCAAAGACCGTTTCCCAGAAGAAATGACAATCGTCATTCAACACCAATACTGGGACTTTGAAGTCCATGACGACCGTTTTGAAATCGTTCTAAAATTTGGCGGTGTTCCCCAACACCTCGCTATTCCATTTACAGCTGTTACTCGCTTTTTTGACCCTTCCGTAAATTACGGTCTTGTCTTTGAACTTGGCACGGCAGCATTGATTGATGATGGCGAACAAGTTGAAATATATGAAGACAAATCAAAGCCTTCTGAAGAATCAGAAAGCAAAAACAGTGAAGAAGGCACGGTTGTCTCTTTAGATGCATTCCGTCGCAAATAACGCGTTCTATGCCATTGCAATCTCTATTCATCACTCAGCTCCTGCGCGATAGCTTTGCGAACGCACCTGACTGGGCAGAGCTAAACGCTGATTTAGAAGCAGCATGTATGCAAGTGGCTGAAGATGATGAAGCCGGACAGCAATGGTGTGAAGATAATGGCTATGATGGCTACACATCTTACGCCTCACTCAATGATCTGGAAAATCGCGCCAACGCATTTGCCGACCTAAAAGCCAAACTCGATTTAAAAGCCGCTGAATTTGCCCAAGCCAGCCATATGGATATTGGCAATGCAAAATGGGAAATGGATAGCTTTTGGATAAATATCCTCAATCCTCTTGCGGCACATTCGGGCCATATCCATCCCCATTCGGTTATATCCGGTACATATTACGTCAAAACGCCAGAAGGCGCAGGCGCTCTAAAATTAGAAGACCCACGCCTTCCCATGATGATGAACGCGCCTAGCCCCAACAAAAACGCGCCTTTGTCCGCAAAACGTTTCGTTTATGAAAAACCAGAACCTGGCACTGTGATGATGTGGGAAAGCTGGCTACGCCACGAAGTCACGCCCAATATGGGGGAAGACTTGCGGATATCTATCTCTTTCAATTATTCGCTGGTCTAACGCTAGAAAACGCCACCAGCCCCTAAATCGGCATATGCTTTGCACATATTTTGGATATTGAAGCTTTTTACTGCTTCTTTAACTAAAAACGTGTTGGCAACGCAGAAAACGTACCTATATTAAATTCATGGTAGATAAAAATTTATCTTCAGAGCCACTTGATGCTCCTGTCCCCGCAAAGGACAAAACAGGCGAAAATATTCGTTGGCTGGTTGGTAAAGCACTGTCAGGATTTGCTTTTGGTGCCTTTTTCTCTGGTGCCCTCCTTGTCTTCAACATTGCAAATCTGCGCACATTGATATTCGCCTCAACTGAAAAATGGCTCGCCTTGGCCTTGCTTACATTCTTCCTTGGTCTCACCTTTGCGTCTGTGCAAATGGGCATCGCAATTATGCGACGTGCAGGTAAAGATAATGACGATGATGACAAGCCAGGACGCGGCCCTAAATTACCTGACATCGGCGCATTTCTAAACGATCTGCTCGCGCCTCCGCCGCAGCCAAAACCTATCAAAGTTCGCTCAACCCACCTTTACTAGCTCAACCTATCTCACTTGGTGCGATCTAGGATTGATACCTAACTGCAGTATAGAGTTGCCAAGCGGATAAAATTCATTGAATGTCTTGGTTAATCGCAATTTTGATTCCACTTTGGAGGGGAAAATTATGAGCAAACGCGACGATCTCATCACTAAATATGCCGCAGACCTAAAAGAAAAATGTGGCGTAACACCTGATATGGATTTTCTAACGAAAGTTACTATCGGTTGTGGCCCTTCAATCTACAACAAAGATTCTTCGACTGTTTCCGCAACAGACCCGAACGAAATCGCAACTGTAAAGAATAACTTCCTAATCAAGAAGCTAGGCCTCAAAGATGGTCCTGATCTCGACACAGCTATCAACGCAGTTATCGAGCAATATGGAAAATCAGAGCGCAACAAATTCCGCGCAGTGATATACTACCTTCTTGCAAAGCACTTCAAAAAGGAAGCTATTTACGACAAGAAATAAGCTTCACCGCAAGGCTTACAGATAAAGCGCTAGAGTTCATACTTTAGCGCTTTTTTATTATTAATCTCAATCTTTTAGAGAAATCTCATGGCACACCACCATGCAATAATACGATGGCATTTAAGCAGCGGTGACTTTAAAGCCAACACCCATTCGCGTGCGCATGAATGGGAATTTGATGGCGGCTTAAAAGTACCGGCCTCTTCCTCCCCGCATATTGTACCACTCCCTTATTCGGTGGAAGAAAATATAGACCCAGAAGAAGCATTCATCGCTTCACTCTCCAGCTGTCATATGTTGTTTTACCTACACATGGCACGTGATGCTGGATTTGTGGTCACGCGGTATGAAGATCATGCCACGGGGATATTAGAGAAAAACAGCGCGGGTCATATGGCCATTACGCACGTCACACTCAACCCGACTGTGCAATACCAAGGGCTCACTCCTGATAAATCTCAATCCGAGCAACTTCATCATGCTGCACATGAACGCTGCTTTATTGCCAATTCAGTTACAACAATAATCACAACAAATATCGCTGATTAGTAAGCTCACGCAATATCACGAAAAATGTGTGGCCCGCGCGCGAAGCTGTGAACGAGCTTGATTTGAAAGCTCACATATCATTGCGCATATTAGCACCACACACATGACTTAATCGAGGTATCTTATGCGTTCTCTTGTGCTTTCTTCTGCGCTTGTTCTATCTTCCATCACAGCGATAAATGTTCTCGCACCCGTCAATGCAGCCTATGCAGAAGCGAGTGTCGCCGAGCATTCCTTTGTAAAAAAGGATAAAAAAATCAAAGGCGGTTGGTCAATTATCCAACGTGATGGGGATAGTTATATTCGCTTTAATGATGATTTTAAAACCAGCAATGGTCCAGATTTGAAAGTGTTTCTATCACCTCAAACCATCGAAGAGGTAACAGGCAAGACAGCCATTGAAGGTGCCATCAATCTGGGTGAACTCATTTCCAACAAAGGCAGCCAAGAGTACAAACTGCCCGCTGACCTTAATGCATCTGACTTCAAAAGTGTTTTGATACATTGTGAGCAATACTCAAAATTATGGGGCGGCGGCGCGCTTTAAACCATACCCCTTGCACAAAGACCGACCTGCAAAGGCAATTGCAGGCCGGTCATTTGCATTAAGACATTAGCCCCGCATGAGGGTTTAGGACATATATGTCTCAATCTCTCTTATATCTTCCATCACATTTGCGCGGATCATATTTAGCTTCTCGATAGAAACGCCCGAAAGATTATCACCTTTCTGAAGCACTTTACCGATTTCATCGACAATGTAGCGCTCTCCACGCAACACCTCTTCTAGCGCGACTGCTGAATCGTTAGAGAAAGCTGTTCGCATTTGCGTAAACGCACGATGCCCAGCTCCCAACGCTTCACCCATACTGTCAGGCTCTCCGCCTAACTCGTTCACATAGGCTTGCAGGTCGGCGCGTTGCGCTGCCCGTTCCTGTGCGATCTCAGTAATAATCATGCGCACTTGGTCATCATTATCCGGCAGTTTGGAGGCATCGCCATACAGCGCTTCTGCATCAATGAAGATTGAGGTTACATCATTGAGCATTTCAACTTCTTCTTCACGCGCATCCGCAAGTTTTTCTTTGTAATCCACCTGCACTTTATCACCAGGCAGCACATACATATCATCAGTGCCGTGCAAGCCACCTGTGTTATCTGACATTAGCGTGTCGGCGGGCTGACCTATTGTCTGCTCATTATTCATCACGGGTGCTGGCGGCGCGTTAGCAGTTGATGTGTCTGCTGGACTGACGGCGCAGGCTGAAAGTGCCAATACAGAGGCCGTGCTCGTTGCAAGAATACTCTTCAACATCGTAATTCTCCTTTTGGCTGTTGAAAGCTTTCCCTAACAACGACCCATGAAGGAGTTTAGTTCCTTAGTTTTCTCAAATTCGGCACTAATTATATTCGGATACCTATAAAATATTTCATATAATTCAATTTACTAAACTCATCTCCGGCGAAGACGATTTACCGATTTCTCGCAACATATCTGCACGGAACTTCTCTTGGGCCTCCCCCTCAAAATCACCCAAATTGTCATAAAAAAAGATGCGTCTTCGCTGCGGGTTGGGAAACTTATTCAATGCGAGCCTCGCTCTAGCTTGCGCATCCTTATGCGCGATGAAGATCGTTTCTTGCAGTTTTCCCGTTTCATGCAATCTATCCAGCTCCCACTGCGTGCCAGCTGTTACATTCGACAAATCTGTCACGATCACATCTGAAGACCCCATCACCAGCGCAACAACTTCTTGCCACCATTTATCATGGGTGCGGATAATGAACGCTTCTTTGCGCGCCCACGCCACTTCTAAATTCAGCGCCCACTTATCCCGCAAACGATTTGCCAAAGCCCGATAGTTTCGCGCAGACCCAACCCAAACAGGTCCGTATTTTGCGCGATTAAATTGGCGCAACACAAGTCGTATAGGAAACCAAATAACCACCAGCGCCGCATGCGCAAAATTGGTCGGAATTGCGTTCCATATCATTGCAAAACGAGATCGTCGCACATGTTTATCTGACAAGGTTACAACATGGCCAAACACACGCAACTGATCGGAAATGACCCGCTCAAGCGACTTGGACACTTTTTTATCGTTGAACTTGCGCAACAACAAAATGCGTGCCGGCTGCCCGCGAAAAACCGTAGATATAAACCATACGAGAAAGCTCAATGTGGTAAAACCAGCCAGAGAAATACCTATATTTTCAGCCAACATACGCCGCTTGCCCGCAGGCGTATCTTTCGCCTTATAGAGCAACACATCGCGCACACTAGTTTCATGTGCGAATGTTTCCAAAGCCTCTTCAGGCGCGGCTGCAATCTCTTCATCGGTCAAATTACGTTCCGAGCCGCGAATATCACTCTCATAAAAAAGGCCCGCTTCAACGCCTTCACGTAGGACGCTATTCTCAGATTCAATTGAATATCCAGCAGCAACTATCATTGCCGCAAAAAAGAGAAATACCAGCCAACCAGATATACGCCGCAACTGCCGCATCTTACCAAAAAAGCGTTTCTTCAATTGGTCCACAGATGCCGGCTTCACAAATCCAGGAACAGCGACATCCGCCTCAACTAAACGTCCGCCGCGTTGACGTAGCAAAGTTTGCGCAGCTTCTCGCCCGATCAGAGTATGATCTCCATTGCGTGTCGCCGCCGCTAATTCCAGCGTGGACAACGCTTCCAATTTCTTGCGTTGTGTATCCGTCAGCGGGTTCTTCGCTTTTAAAAAGCTATGTGTACGCCACGCTTTTAGTATTTGCTTATAGGTAAGCTTCCCCATCGCATGCTCTCCTCACGCTAGCGCACCATAGCTTAACACCAGCATACACGCAAAAAGCCGGCACCCTATAGGCACCGGCTTCTCTACTCTAACAACGCGCTATTATGCTATTTGTTAGGTTTCACTTTCAGCAAAGTGTTAGCTTTTTTGCATTTCCAATTCTGCAATGCTTGCTTCCACTTCAGCGCGGATGTCTTTCAACAAGTTCACAGCATCTTCAGATGCAATTTCTTTAGATTCAATGCGCTCATTGATTTCATCTACGATGTATTTTTCACCGCGTAATACTTCTTCAACGGCAACCACTTTATCATTTTCAAATGCTGTACGGATCTGCGTGAATGCACGGTGTCCTGTACCTACAGCTTCACCATAAGTATCAGCTTCTGCACCTTTATTGGCAACAAATTGCTGGATTTCTTCACGCTGTTGTGCGCGCTCCTTAGACAATTCCATCAAATGCTCACGTACAGGTGTTTCACTGTCTGGCAATTTTGAAGCGTCGGAATAAAGCTCTTCAGCATCAATCAAAATAGATGCGACTTCATTCATCTCGTCGATTTCTTCATCCATTGCGTCTTGATACAGCTTTTTAGCATTCGCGACTGCATCGCTATCGTGCAGCATAGTGTCTTCAGCGTGCTGTGTATCTTCGATCATCGCACCTTGTTCTTGGTTAAGCTGCTCAGTTGTTGTCGCTTCTTGCGCAGTTGCTGATACAGATAGAGCTAGAGCGGCAGCTGCAGTCGTCATCATAAGTTTATTTAACATATCAAGATCTCCTTTTATTGCGTCAGGCTCTGTAGAACCCATGCAATACCAATGGAGCAGACTTCAAATACGTTCCATTGCTTTTTGTTTATCCAACTAAACATTTCACAATAAAACATATAATTTCAACAGATTACACTATTATATTTTCTTCTAAACACCATCATGATTCATACATTTGATTTGAAATGGACAATTTCTCGCACATGCTTGCTAGTTGATCCTTAACCCTCATTGGCTTAATCCATATCGCAAAGACAGCCCAGCACGCCCTCGTGCGCCAGATATATAAGGGACATGCCAAATATGAGCGACAAGACAACACGTACCGAAACCGATACTTTCGGCCCTATCGAAGTAGATTCTTCCAAATATTGGGGCGCACAAGCTCAACGCTCATTGGGTAATTTCAAAATTGGTTGGGAACAACAACCTCAACCCATCATCACAGCGCTTGGTGTTGTGAAACGCGGCTGTGCAGAAGCGAATATGGCGCTTGGAAAAATGGACAAAGACTTGGGTAAAGTCATCGTTCAAGCCGCTAATGAAGTAATTGAAGGTAAACTCAACGACCACTTCCCCCTCGTTGTATGGCAAACTGGGTCTGGTACACAGTCCAACATGAACGCGAATGAGGTTATCTCAAACCGCGCCATTGAAATTCTTGGCGGCGAAATGGGGTCAAAAACTCCCGTTCACCCAAATGATCACTGTAACATGTCACAGTCGTCAAACGACACATTCCCAACAGCCATGCACATTGCTTGTTCTGTAGAGATTGAGCACACATTGCTGCCAGCGCTGACAAAACTTTACAATGCGCTAAACGACAAAGCGCAAGAATATAAAGACATTATCAAAATCGGTCGCACACACACTCAAGACGCAACACCGATCACATTGGGCCAAGAATTTTCTGGTTACGCCAAACAAGTTGAAAATGGCATTGAGCGCATCAAGCAAACCCAGCCTGCACTCCTAGAGCTTGCACAAGGTGGAACAGCCGTGGGAACAGGTCTAGCCTGTCCTGAAGGCTTTGCAGAATTGGTCGCTGACAAAATCGCACAAATCACAGGCTTGCCATTTAAAACAGCGCCAAACAAATTTGAAAGCCTCGCAGCACACGATGCTATGGTGTTTGCCCATGGCGCAATCACAACTGTGGCCATGTCTTGCTTTAAAATCGCCAACGACATTCGTTTCTTAGGTTCTGGTCCGCGTTCAGGTTTGGGTGAATTGGCCCTTCCAGAAAACGAGCCAGGCTCATCTATCATGCCGGGTAAAGTGAACCCAACACAATGTGAAGCGCTCACTCAAGTATGTGCTCACATTCACGGCAACAACTCAGCAATCTCTTTTGCAGGGTCTCAAGGCCATTTTGAACTCAACGTGTTCAACCCGATGATGGCATACAACTTCTTGCAATCAGTGAAATTGCTATCTGATGCCGCAATCTCCTTCACAGACAATTGTGTGGTCGGAATTGAACCACGTCACGACAACATCAAAAAGGGTCTAGAAAACTCTCTCATGTTGGTGACACCACTGAAAGAGAAATACGGTTATGACCTCGCTGCCAAAGTTGCCAAAAACGCGCACAAAAACGGCACGACACTTAAAATCGAAGCCCTTGCTTTGGGTATTTCCGAAGAAGACTTCGACGCTATCGTCGTCCCAGCTAAAATGATCGGGCCGACTCCTAAATAAGACGGTCAAAAATCATCAAATCTAAGCCGCTTCTCTTTCTGGGGGAGCGGCTTTTTTATTATTTTCAATTCCCAAATGGAACGAAACCCATCCCTGATCGTTTCAAAATTTCACAGATACGATGTGCAATCTTTGCGCTTGCAGGCTTGCCTTTCTACATCACAGTTCATTTTTAGGGGACATCCATGACTAAATTTGCCATGCCAATGCTTGCGGGCGCGAGTGTATTATTTGCTATGCCAGCAATGTCACAAACTTCCGATCCTGCCCCCGCAGAGGATACAAAAGGCACCTTCTCTTTTGTATTGGAAAATGACTGGTTTGGGGATCAAGATCGAAACTACACAAATGGTTTCCGCCTTGGATATTTATCAGCTCCCAAAAATGCGCAATGGGTCGATAGTGCACTTGCAAATTTGTTCACCAAAGAAGGCGAAGCTGCCACCATTCGTCGTGGATTTGCTGTCGGACATTCCGTTTTCACGCCAAGTGACATCAGCGAAACAGATTTCATTCCAGATCAGCATCCTTATGCTGGATACTTATATCTTGAAGCGACCTCATTGATAGAAACTGAAAACGCAATTGATCAAGTCTCAGTACGTATCGGGCAGGTAGGAAAATCGGCCGGTGGTGAATGGCTTCAAGAAGAGTTTCACAGCCTGATAAGTGACGACCTCCCATTAGGCTGGGAAAACCAAGTTGGTGAACAATTTGGGGCTGACCTGATTTACGATCGCAGATATCGCGCCCTCGCAAACTTTGGAAACTCAGACTATGGCGTCGATCTTGTCCCCAATGCAGGTTTTACTCTTGGTACACTCAACACCAATGCACGCGCCGGACTAACGGCTCGTTTTGGGAATGATTTGAAAAACGACTATGGCCCGCCGCGCGTGCGTCCCTCTCTTGCAGGCGCTGGATATTTTACACCTGATGATGATTTTAGCTGGTATGTGTTTGGTGGTGCAGAAGCGCGATATATAGCCCATGACTACATTCTCGATGGAAGTTTGTTCGATGACAGTGACACACGCTCCATTCACACAGAACGCGTCGTACATGATCTGCAAGCAGGTCTAGTTCTCCAGTGGAACAACACTCAACTCAGCCTAACCTATGTCGAGCGCTCCAAACAATTTGAAGAGCAAACAACCCCGCAAAGATTCGGTGCTCTGGGATGGTCAATCAAACTGTAGATTTATTGTTGTGAAGCCCGTGAAGATATGCAAAAAATGCGGGCTCACATTCACCATAAAGTTACAATCGAACCCTTCTTAAATGCCTTCAATTCCCTCATTAAAAGCTGATTGCTCCCAATGCGCGGCGCTTTGCTGTGTGGTATTTGCGTTTGATAAGTCCGAAGAATTTGCCATCGACAAAGAGGCAGGTGAAACGTGCACCAATTTGGAAACAGCAGGCAGTGATTGCGGCAAGTGCAAAATCCACACAACATTAAAACAAGATGGATTTGGCGGCTGCGCTAGCTATGATTGCCACGGCGCAGGCCAACATCTCATGCAAACAGTCTTCAAAGACAAATCATGGATGAATGACCCCGCGCAACTGCCAGACATTATGGATGCCTTTCGCGGTATGTTGATTGTACACGAGCTTCTCTTATTGCTGCAAACAGCTAGCCGTTTACCCCTTACCGATAGCGAGAACGATAAGTACCAAGACTTCATTGAGCAACTTTGCCCCGAAAAGGGCTGGACGCAACGTAGCTTGCGCAAGCTGGAAACAAGCGATCTTCGCCTTGAAGTGGGTGAGTATCTCATCAGCCTACGTCACCACGCCAATGAACTTCAAAACCTCATGAAGCATAATTAGTCAGCCAAACTTGCCCACAAATATTGTGTTGCATAGGCACGCCACGGTCTCCATTTTTGCGCGACAAGTTGCAATTCCTTCGGCTTTAATCGTTCACCCGTTAGCTTTTCATATGCATTTATCAATGCAGCATCCGCCGCTGGAAAAGCATCGGCTTCTTGCATAGCGCGCATCGCAATATATTGGGCAGTCCAGTCGCCAATGCCTTTTAGAGCCGTTAGCGATTTGATGGTCTCATCTAAGCTCGCCCGCATCGAAAACAAGTCTGGCTCATCGACAACAGCCTGTGCCATCGCTTTTAACGCGCCCGATCGCGCACGCGGCATGCGCAAGCCCGACAAGTCCGCATCAGCAAGTGTGCATGCTAGGGGGAAGGCATGGGTCACACCCGCAACACCCGTAAAGCTGCCCAGCACCTCGCCATAATCAGCCACCAAGCCATTGCCTAGCTTGCGCGCGGCTTCTATGGTAATTTGTTGCCCCAAAATTGCGCGTATCGCCAACTCAAACCCATCCCACGCCCCCGGCGCACGTAGCCCTAATCGCTTGTTAATTAAGGGTTTCAACAATGGGTCGTCGCCCAAATGCGCGCCCACCATTTCAGGATCTGTCGATAAATCTAGCAAACGCCGTAGACGCGCAATAATTTGCGGCAAAGCACTCAACACAGGAAAGCGAATACGCGCTTCTATCTTGCCCGTTTGGCCAGAACCACTTTTCCCCTCAAAGTGAGAAATTGTCACAACACCATGCTGAACGCCGATCGAAATAGCGCGGATATATTTGCCATTTTCCACAACTTCCATGCCATCAATTGCCCGCGCTGCGAAATATTTCAGCATTGCAGGCCAGTCATATGGAGCGCGATAATTGAGCTGCACGACCACATCACCCGCCGCAGCATCCTGTATTGCCTTATCTTTTTCATTGCGGCGCATTTCGCTCGGCGGCCGATTATATAAAGCTGAGAATGTCTCGTTAAATCGACGAATACTTCCAAACCCCGAAGCCATCGCTACTTGTGCAAGGGATAAATTCGTATCGTGAATCAATTGCTTAGCCAGTAACACCCGCCGCGTCTGCGCCACAGCAATCGGAGATGCGCCCAAATGCTGCGCAAACAACCGCCGCAAATGCCGATCACCTACCCCCAATCGCGCAGCCAAATGCGCAACATTCCCATCATCTAGCGCCCCTAATTCAATCATATTCAAAGCACGAGACACAGTATTTGATGTGCCTTTCCACGCTCCCAAATCAGGTGCGGTTTCAGGCCGACATCGCAAGCAAGGCCGATACCCCGCCTCCTGCGCAGCAGCGGCGCTAGGATAAAATTCTACATTATTTTGAAGGGGGGTACGTGCAGGACATACTGGCCGACAATAAATCCCCGTCGTCTTCACAGCCGTAAAAATACGTCCGTCAAACCGTGTGTCGCGCGTTGAAACAGCGCGATAGCAAGCTGCGTGATCTAATTCCATACCACCACATTGCACATAGCCGCGCATTGACGTCTAGCGGTTTTCGGCTCTCAATGCCTTCATGGCAACCACGTCCGAAAACCGCCAGTGAATTTCATAAGACTCACGCTATGATCGCTTCACCTCAATTCAGACCATAGGCCCGACATGCTAAAATTATTTCTGGAAAAAATCAGCAGTCCTTTCGGCGAACTCAGCATTATAACGGATGCAGAAGATAATTTGCGGGCCGTGGAATGGGATGCATTTGAAGAGCGGTTACATAAGCTTTTCACTCGCCATTATGGCGCAAATAAATATGAACTTGTTGAATACACAGGCAAAAAACCGTCTACCGCTGCACACGCCCTCACTGCCTATTTCAAAGGCGAGTTAAATGCCATTGCTTCTCTTAAAACCCAAACAGGCGGCACAACGTTTCAAAAAGAAGTTTGGGCTGCTTTGCGCACCATCCCAATCGGCAAAACCCTTACCTATGGTGATCTTGCCAAACAGATAGGAAGGCCTAAAGCTGTACGCGCTGTTGGTCTTGCCAATGGCGCAAACCCAATTGGCATTGTCGTGCCCTGTCATCGCGTGATTGGCGCAAATGGCAAACTCACAGGATATGCTAGCGGGGTTGATAAGAAACACTGGCTTTTGGAGCATGAAGGGGCCATCCCTGCGTCACTTCCGCTCTAACATAAACAAATGATATATCTTTTATTTGAAAACAGCGCATTTTGCGATAAACTGTTTGAATTGAGTGAATGTATTTAGGTTACACGCATTGGCGTAGACCTTTTAGGGAGAATTGAATGCCGTATTCCGCACCTTTGGCCGCGATCGAAAACGCACTAAAATACAACGCAGACATTGATGCTGCTGGTGCAACTGGCGCATTTGAAAATTATGATAGCGACTTGCTTGCTCCCGTTTTGGAAGAAGCAAACAAGCTTGCCTCCAACGTTTTATCTCCCCTCAATGCAGAGGGACACAAACACGGCGCAACCCTGAAAGATGGCGTTGTCACCGCCGCTCCGGGTTTTAAAGAAGCTTATAAAACATTCGCGGAAGGCGGTTGGATAGGCCTTCCTTTCCCTGAAGAATTTGGCGGACAAGCCCTTCCAAAATCACTCGCAATCGCCGTTATGGAAATGATGCAAAGTGCAAATCCATCCTTCAGCCTCAACCCAATGCTGACATTTGGCTCAATCGAAGCCCTTATTGAAAAAGGCACAGACGAACAAAAATCTACCTACCTAGAAAAACTTATCTCCGGCGAATGGACAGGCGCGATGAACCTTACAGAGCCAACTGCCGGCTCAGATGTAGGTGCCTTAAAAACCAAAGCCGTCCCAAATGGCGATGGTTCTTTTGCGATTACAGGTCAAAAAATCTTCATCACTTGGGGTGAGCATGATGTCGCTGAAAACATCATCCAGCTCGTGCTAGCTCGTACACCAGAAGCGCCTGCGGGATCACGCGGAATTTCTCTTTTCCTCGTGCCAAAATTCTTCGTCAATGCAGACGGCTCCCTTGGTGATCGCAACACATACCAATGTATCGGCCTTGAAGAAAAAATCGGTATCCACGCCTCTCCAACATGTGTGATGGAATATAATGGCGCAAAAGGCTGGTTGATCGGCGAAGAAAACAAAGGTCTCGCCGCCATGTTCATCATGATGAATGCTGCCCGCCTTCAAGTAGGGCTTCAAGGTGTGTCTGTTTGTGAAGCTGCTACGCAATCAGCCGAAGCTTACGCACGTGACCGCAAGCAGGGTAAAGCGCCAGGCGTGGAAGGTGATGCAGCCATCATTCACCACCCAGACATTCGCCGCACACTTGTTTCAATGGCCGCCACCACACAAGCAGCACGTGCCATCGTTTATGCATGCGCAGGCGCATCAGACCTTGCTGAACATTCAAAAGATGCTGAAGACAAAGCCAAATTCAAACAGCGTGAAGACCTTCTCGTGCCGATCGCCAAAGCTTGGTGTACAGATCGCGGATGTGATTTAGCAAACCTAGCCGTACAAGTTTATGGCGGTATGGGTTTTATGAATGAGTCAGAAGCAGCTCAAATCATGCTGGATGCCCGCATTAATCCTATCTATGAAGGCACAAATGCTATCCAAGCGATGGACCTTGTCGGTCGTAAGCTGTCTTCAGATAAAGGCGCAGGCATGCAAGCCATAATCGCCGATATTCGCAAGACAGTCTCAGACGCATCCGCCACAGGTAATGGTCATTTAGCTATTGTTGCAAACCGTCTTTACTCAGCCGTTTCCTACCTTGAGGAATCGACCGAATGGATGCTCAAAAGCATGGCTGACAATAGAGCTGTAGCGCTTGCTGGTGCAACTGCTTATCTGCGATTGGCTGGTGATGTTGTTGGCGGATACTTGCTCGCACAAAGCGCTATTCGTTCTTTGGAAGCCGATGATGACTTCAAAACCAAAGCCATTACCCTTGCCCGTGTGTTTGCAGATGAAACGCTTACACAAGCTCAAGGCCGCATGGAAGCAGTGTCTGCTCCTGCAAATCTTGTGGAAGACGCAATGGCAACGCTATTTGATCCCATTGAAGCTTAATTTGCCACTGAACAAACCGGGGTTTTCAGCCTAAACTCATCTCAAAGCGATTCCTTTTCGATAAGAGAGAACAATATGACTGAAGCCCCGATAGGCTCAAAAGCCAATAAATCACAATTTGACTGCTATGATGATCTTGCACAAGACGAGCCCTATTTCGTAATTCGTGCGCACGACCAATTGTCAGATGCTTTGGTTGAACTTCACGCTTATATCGGCGCTGGCCAATCTGGTGCAGCACACAATAAGCTTGCTGATATCATGGCACTCGTTTCTGAAGGTGCACCTCGCCCCTCCGGCAGCCCGAAATACCGCGAAACATTCGCTATCTCCGCAGCAATGGAGCGCTGGCGTCAAAAAAACGGCTAACGCAATATCTAAGCTACAAATTAAACGCGCTGATCAGTTTTGATTGGCGCGTTTTTTGTTACGCACATAGCGCCGCCAGCAAAACTCTGCCGCACCAAACAATGTCAAAATTGCACACGCAGCCAAAAAAAGAAAATCGGCCCGCTCTTCGCTCACATTTGGATAGCGCTTTGCGATTTCATAGCCGTTTTTTGTAAAAATAATAGCAATAAACATCAGTGCAAAAACAGTACGCCCTTCGCCAACCTTTTGGCCCAGCCCCGGATTTTTGATTTTATCTCGCACTTCATCCGTCATCTGCGGACTGTTCATAACCGCGCCATTGGGTCCAAACTCTGGAACAAAATTATTTTTTGATTTTTCGCTTGGCATTCCCCAACTCCGCTTGCACACTGCAAGTGCAAATCACACCAAATATATTCAGAGTTGTAAATGGTCGAACCAATCAGCCTCAATAAATTTCGCAAAGAGAAAGCAAAAGCTGCTCAAAAACAGCAAGCTAAAGAAAACCGCGTCCTGTTCGGTGCAACGAAAGCTGAGAAAAATCTCTTAAAAGCGAACGATGAAAAATCAAAAAAAGAACTTGAAAACAAAAAGCTAGACGATCCAAAATCATAAAATGCCTTTGCTGATATTTGCAAGCTGACGCCTAACTCGACGGAGCACCGCCGGCTAAAGTGTCGTCCTCAAACGCATCATCCTCTGGCCAACCCTCTTGCGCGTTGACTTCTTCCAACTGACGTTCGAGATAAACCTGATTGAGCTGTAAATCACTCACGCGCTTAAAGGCTTTTTGATAAAGTTTGGTGAAGTCCTCATCTGGCATAGGCCCAGCAAGATCATTCGCTTGCTCATACAGCCGCATAGCATCATCTAACTCGCCAAACATTTCCGCACATGCACCCAGATTAAATTTCAAAAACGCATCGTCTGGAAATTGAACTGACAAATCATCGAATTGACGACATGACATTAGATTATTGCCGTTTTTTGCTGCTGATAGCGCAGTATCAAACCCATTGACCAAATCCATATAAGGCAAGCTCGGCACTTCCATTAGATAGGCACGTGAGGTGCGCTCATACGGTGCGATCACACGACGCAAACGAGACGCTTGCTGCACAACTAAACGCCGTTCCATCCGGCGTCCACGCTCCTGCGCCTCCCAGAAATCATGGCCATATCCACCCCCAAATCCAGATCCATAGTGAGATGGATAAGGATTGCGGTTGCGTCGATCACCTTTTCCCCTCTTCTTAGAGGATTGGTAATGCACAGTTTCTCGACAAACACGGTCACTATCTTGATCGCTCATACGTTCATCGGCAGCGATATATCCTTCGCGAACATCTGCCAGCAAAGCATGCACACGTACTTCGGCGCGAATATCAAAACACTCCACGTGATAATTGGCGCGCACGACACATTTCTTGTCATCATTCCATTCAACGCATCGAGAGCGAGTTTCCCGAAATGGAGGAGAAATTGAGCTACGTGAATCAACTTCCCCATACCACACACCAGACACGCCTAGATCATTTCCCATGCGGCGCGCCTCACCAAGGGAGCCACCCCAGCCGCCAGATTGAGAATGATAGGGAGAAACCTGAAACCACGGATAGCCTTCAAAAGTCGCCGCACGCAGCATGCCATCAAGACTTGAGGTAAATGCATGCCCATGCGGGCCACCAAAGCCCATCACAGCCACATCTCTTAGCTTCGCAGCTTCTGTGTTATATGCAGGTTCGGCGACGGTGTAATCCAGTCCAGGCGAAGCACAATTGCTCAAGGCGAGAACACCAATCAGTCCTCCAGCACATTTGGTCAAAAGTTTCAGCATTATCCGCACCCTGCCGTTTCTAAGCACTTCCCAAGCCGCCTTATTATAAGGAGGCACCCCGCAACATGAACATGCAATGAATACGCTATTTTAGCGAGAGGCGCAGCCACAATAAATTTGAGTGATAATTTATATTGGCTTTAAAAACTTGGCTTCCTTTCGCGTCATCCCACTTAGACTAGAGAACACGCAAAGGAATCATTGCAATGACTGATACTTCCGCCCTCTTTCGCCCCTTTACCGTCAAAAACTTAAACCTCGCCAATCGCATAGTCATGGCTCCGATGACACGCGCCTTCAGCCCCCAAGGCGTCCCTGATCAAAATGTGGCAGACTATTATGCCCGCCGCGCGGCTGCTGATGTTGGCTTAATCATCTCAGAAGGCACGCTTATCCGCCGTCCAAGTGCAGGTGAAAATGAAAATTATCCCCTATTCTACGGTGAAAAGCCTCTCGCTGGATGGAAAAACGTCATTGATGCCGTCCACGCTGAAGGCGGTAAAATGGCCCCTCAAATCTGGCACCAAGGTGCCGCGCGCGCGGAAGGAAGTGGTCATTTCCCTGAAGCAAACTCCGATAGCCCTTCAGGCATCATGCATGATGGCACCAAACTCAACTACACACCCACCCAAGAAGACATCGCCGACATGGTTGCAGCCTACGCGGATGCAGCGCGGGACGCAAAAGCACTTGGCTTTGACACCGTCGAAATACACGGCGCACACGGCTACCTCATTGATAATTTCTTTTGGGATCAAACAAATAAGCGCGACGATAAATATGGCGGAGACCTTGTTGGTCGCACAACTTTCGCGACCGAAGTTATCAAACAAGTACGCGCCGCTGTTGGAAATGAAATGCCGATCATTTTCCGCTGGTCCCAATTTAAACCTTTTGCATATGATGCAAAGCTTGCGCACACCCCACAAGAATTAGAAAAATTCCTTGGCGCACTCGTAGATGCAGGCATTGATGTTATTCACGCCAGCCAACGTCGTTTCTGGGAAGCTGAATATCCCGATATTGACGGTAAAGACGGGCTAAACCTTGCAGGCTGGTCTAAAAAACTCACCGGACTACCGACCATCACAGTAGGTTCTGTCAGCTTGGATAACGATTTCATCTCAACATTCGCCGGCGAGACTGCCGGCGATGGGGCCGCAAACATGAAAAACCTGCTTGAACGTCTCGAACGCGATGAGTTTGACATGGTCGCAGTTGGGCGCGCCCTCCTAAAAGATCCAGATTGGGCAAGCAAAATTAAGGACAATCAAGCAAACCAATTGCTCGCATTTGATAAGGATGCATTGAAAACGCTTTACTAGCATTTTCATAATCCAAGGCTCTGAACCTTTGTTGGCACAAGCCCGCTTCAGAGCCTTGGCATTGCCCCAATAATGTAAAAAAGTCTTTTGGCGCAAGGCTCAGTGGTTGACGCAAGCAAGTTTGAGTGCATCTAACTAATTGCATGACCAAGCCCGATACGCCTCCTTCCACAAAAGCTAAATCACCTTTTAAAAAGGCTCTCATTTTCTTGCGGAGACGCTGGCCCATTGCGCTGCAATTGTGGATTATTGCCGCCATTATAGGGTTTGTTGTGGGCTGGGCTGTCATAGGATTACGCCTAGCGATTGAGTTTGGTGAGTTTGTTTTCTTTCAAGCTAAACATGAAAACCTCTCTTCGGCTGCGGCCAGCCTACCTCCTCTCAGCATAATCGCAGCGCCGTTAGTCGGAGGGTGTATTGTTGGGCTATTGCTATGGCTAGGCAGCAAAATAGGCATGGGCGATAATCCTCGTCCATTTGGTATTCCTGACGTTATCAAAGCCCGCCGCTACCCCAACCGCATCGCAAAATCAGGGCTAAACCTTAAAGAGGGGCTACTCTCAGTCGCCATCTCTACAATAGCGCTAGGATCAGGTGCATCCACGGGACGTGAGGGGCCCGCCGTCCATTTGGGAGCAATGCTTGCCCGCGTGGGAACACATTGGCTCCAACTAGATATGCGCAATGTGCGCACCCTTCTGGGTTGTGGTGCCGCCGCTGCAGTTTCAGCCTCTTTCCATGCGCCACTTGCGGGTGTGTTGTTTGCGCGTGAAGTGATCCTCCAGCGTTATCGCATTGTTGATATTGGTCCAGTGGCTGTGGCCTCGGTCGTGGCCGCCCTTCTCGCACGCGATAATTTTGGCAATCAGCCAGTCTTTATGTCCACCATTATAGAAGACCCCAGCGTCTTTCTATTTTTAGGCACCCCGATTATGGGTTTGATCTCTGCGGGTCTTGCCATGATCATGATCTGGTTATGGTCTAAAGCGCCCCAAACGGGCGAAAACCTCGCCAAGCATTTCAAACTTCCAGTTTGGGTGTTGCCTCCTTTTGGTGGCCTTGCACTTGGCATGTTCGCAGTCGCATTCCCTCAAATATTAGGGGTTGGATATGAAAGCACAGCCGCAGCACTAGCAGGCGGTTATGGTGCCCTCTTCATGTTAATCCTTGTATTTGCAAAGCTTGCCGCAACAGCTCTTTGTCTGGGCGCACGTTTTGGTAGCGGCGTCTTCTCACCTTCCATATATGTTGGAGCGATGATTGGCGGCGCTTTTGGTGCATTTTACGGTTGGATAACAGGCGATGCCGAATCAGGCATGGTGTTTTACACAATTGTCGGCATGGGGGCCGTATCAGGCGCTGTGCTTGGCGCGCCCGTCTCCACAACGCTTATCGTGTTTGAATTGACCTCATCTTATGAGACCGCCGCCGCCTCCCTTGTCGCTGTCTCGTTAGCAACAGTGCTCGTTCAATCTCGCGGCGGTGCCCTGTTTGAACGCCAAGTGAAAATGCGCATGCGCCAGAATTATTGAGCGTTTAACAAAGCCACAAGTTTTTCGCCTAAAGCTGTTCCTAAATTAAGCTGGCCTTGCGTGTTGTAATGCACCTGATCATCATGCTTGGGAAAACCAGTCCATGGCGCATCTGCTCGGGTTCTCACAATGGCAACATTCTTATCCTGTGCCTCAACCTCAAGCATCGCCCCTCTCACCATTTCTGGCCCTTCGGCAAAACGTCCATAATGAGAATTGATCTGCCCCGCGACAAACACCATTTCCGGCGCTTCCATATCTCTGCGATAACTGGAAATTAGGTTTTTGAGGTTTGCAGCATAGCTACGCGAAGATACTTCCTTAGCGGCGTCATTCTCGCCCTGCATCCATGCAACACCTACAATCTCATGCGCTTTTCCAGATCGTTTTAAATACGCCAAAGCTTTCTTAGCATGGGCAATATGTTTTGCATAAAATGGCGTGGTGCGTTTCAGCTTAGTGTTTTCAACTTCCTCAGCCTTCTCAGCGCTCCAATCGGGGTTCCATGCACCATATAAAGCGGTCCCACCATGTGCCGTTTTCACCAATAGAAATTCCTCATCAGGATATGCTTCAGCCAGCGTCACCCCGATCATAATTTCCGGACCAAAACGTTTCGTAAATTGATATTTTTCACTCGGCTTATTGGGCGTATATGTCAGCTGACGAACCGGACCAGGGTCAAGACTATAAAACACACGCTCGGAAACAGCTTCAATGCGCGCACGTGTTTGTTCATCAATCTCGTCATAATTGCCTGCGCCGACCATGTTTGATTGGCCGCCTAACAAAACCACCTGTACTGGATCACCCTGCACACCTTCGCTTGCACATCCGGCAAGCGCAGCACTTACACAAATACTCAACACAAGCCGGCGACACCAATTGAAAACAGTCATTCCATATTCCCCATAAAGCTGTAGCCCGCCCAAATAATCATATGATAAGCATGCGCGCAATCTGCCTTGATCTGCCCTTGCCCCCTTTCCTCATTCTTCCCACTTGTTTACTATAGAACAAAATGCGAATCGTGTTGCCCCTGTTTGTGCGTGCAATAAGGTTAGTCGCACCCCATATTCCCAGACGTGAAGAGCCACAGATGAGCCATTCAGACGATTTTGATAATCTGCCAATTTCCCAGCGCGCAATGGCCCGTCTTCCCAATATGCCAGCGCGTGAAGCGGACTATCTGGAAGGGTTAAACGCAGAGCAACGCGAAGCTGTGGAAACCACTGATGGTGCACTCCTCGTCCTCGCAGGTGCAGGTACGGGCAAAACCCGCGTGCTCACCACCCGCCTTGCCCATATCCTCAATCAACGCAAAGCATGGGCCTCCCAAACCCTCACCGTGACCTTCACCAACAAAGCCGCTCGCGAAATGCGAGAGCGTGCCGAAAAGCTCATCGGTGACGAATCCCAATCGTTAAGCTGGCTAGGCACATTCCACTCCGTCTCGTCGAAAATCCTGCGCCGTCACGCTGAATTAGTGGGCCTTGAAAACTCCTTCACCATTATCGACACAGATGATCAATTGCGTTTGCTCAAGCAAATCATCGAAGCAGAAAATATCGACACGAAACGCTGGACACCACGCTTTATGGCGGGGCTGATTGATAGCTGGAAAAACCGCGCGATTTTGCCAGACCGTGTCCCCGCAGGTGAAGGCCATGAATTTGCCAATGGGCGCGGCATCGAGATTTATAAAACCTACCAAGCACGCTTAGCTGTCCTCAATGCGTGTGACTTTGGCGACCTTCTCCTCCATTGCATCTCCATATTCCAAAACAATCCTGATGTGTTGGCGGAATATCATGCGCGTTTCAAATATATCCTCGTCGATGAGTACCAAGATACAAACGTGGCTCAATATCTCTGGCTGCGATTGTTAGCTCAAGGCACAGGAAACATTTGCTGTGTGGGCGATGATGACCAATCCATCTATGGCTGGCGCGGCGCGGAGGTGGACAATATCTTGCGTTTCGAGAAAGACTTCCCAGGCGCAAAAACCATCCGGCTAGAGCGCAACTACCGCTCCACAGCCCGCATCCTTGCATGTGCATCCCACCTCATCAAAGCTAACCAAGACCGCCTTGGCAAAACATTGCACACCACTGATGAAGACGGTGATTTAGTCAAAGTGCGCGGCCTCTGGGATGGCGAAGCAGAAGCACGCCTCATCGGAGAAGACATTGAAAGCTGGCGCGCCTCTGGCCGCATGTATGCTGAATGCGCTGTTATGGTGCGTGCCTCTTGGCAAATGCGCTTGTTTGAAGAACGCTTCATCATGCTGGGCATTCCCTATAAAGTTATAGGCGGGCCGCGCTTTTTCGAGCGGGCAGAGATACGCGACGCGATGGCCTATCTGCGCCTTATCCGTTCCGAGAATGACGACCTTGCCTTTGAGCGCGTCGTCAACCAACCCAAACGCGGCGTGGGTGCCACCTCTATCCAGAAAATTCAGATCGTCGCCCGTGAGATGCAGCGCCCGCTCACCGTCACCGCAGAAATCATGTTGCGCGGTAATGAAGTCTCCGGCAAAGCCCGCTCCGGCATCCGCGCTTTCCTCAATGATCTTGAGCGTTGGCGCGCCCAAGCCCGCGAGATTGAACACCCGCGCATTATGGAGATTATCCTTGATGAGAGCGGCTATACCGCCATGCTCAAAGCCGACAAAACACCCCAAGCGCAAACCCGCCTTGAAAACCTCAAAGAGCTTGTCCGCGCTATGGGTGAATTTGAAAGTCTCAATGCCTTCATGGAGCATGTCGAGCTGGTGATGGATGCCAGCCAAGGCAATGAATCTGATGATCAAGTTCAAATCCTCACCCTCCACGGGGCCAAGGGTTTGGAATGGCCACAAGTCTTCCTCCCTGGGTGGGAAGAAGAGGTTTTCCCCTCCAAGCGCTCCATTGATGAGGGCGGTGTCAAAGCCTTAGAAGAAGAGCGCCGCCTCGCCTATGTCGGCATTACGCGAGCGCGCGAACGCTGCTATATTTCCTTTGTGGCAAACCGCATGATTTTTGGCCGCTGGCAATCAGTCATGCCCAGCCGTTTTATAGACGAATTACCGCCCGAGCATGTCGATGCTGTCTCTGAAACGGGTTATAATTCAGCCCCCGCAGGCGGATTTAGTGGCGTCAGCCGGTTTGATAGTGATGAAAGTTTTGGCGGCTCCACCTATGAAAGCCCGGGCTGGAAACGCGCCCAAGCGGCCCGCAACACGACCGATGGCAAATCCCAATATGGCAATTGGCCCCAAAAGAAACGCCCGCCAGACATCAACCCATCCGGCCGCCTCGTTGCCACCTCCGACCCCGAAGCCGCCTCCGGCCTAAAGCTTGGCCAGCGCGTCTTCCACATCAAATTTGGCTATGGCAAAATCAAACAAATCGACGGCACCAAACTCACCGTCGACTTTGAAAAAGCCGGCATCAAAAAAGTCGTCGAACGTTTCGTAGATGCGGCTTAGGGATTAGAGAAAGGGTTGGGGATGAAAGGTGCAACTGAAAAATATTATTTACAGCTTTTAACAGCCCCATTTGGGAAAAAGGAAATCCCAGAAAATGACTTCTTTTTATACAGAGAACTTGCTGATCAAAACATTCTAATCTCAAATTGTGAAACAAATTACTCATCAATTATTTCGAATATAATCGAACTAGAAAAATGCATTGCCATTAATATTTTAGAACAAAGATACACACTCAAACGCAAATCAATTACTCTTGAAATGCAAAACATATATCCTAAAATTTCTAATTTGCTTTGTTCTTGTCGTCAGTATTTAGATCAAAACTCAAACTACTTAGAAAAGATAAGCGGTGCGATCTATAAAGAATTTACTTCGTCAAAGAGTTCATTTTACGACACAGTGATAGAATACAAATTTTTCGATAAATTTAGAAACCACAATCAACATAAAGGCCTTGGTATTAATGGTATTTCTTTTGAGTTTTCATCCCAAAAAATAAATGATGAACCAATATTAGATTATCGATACTCAGCTTTAATAAACATCTCCTCGTTACGCAAAGACAAAAAATTTCCTCAAACGCTAATTTCTGAAGCAATGCAAAGCAAAATGTTTAATACACAAGGGGTATGCACAAACATCCATCAACCCATCTTAATTTATGTAGCCTGCATTTCTAAAATCCACGCAAAAATCCGAACAACACTCAAAAATACACTTAAAAACAACCAAGAGCGCATGAATGATATTGTTCGTTCGCATATAAACATTGATGATAGTGCTCGGTTTTATTTATCACAAGAAACTTCAGAAAATGAAATTTTCGGGTTGGGTCCAGCATCAGAGTTCGTGGATGATGTGTTAGAAGCTATGCAGGAATTTAATGCTCCCATTAGATCGGAAGCTTTTAGGATAAACTTTTAGATTCGTAAGGTGCATTAAGCGCACGCGAATGCACCATTCCCCCACCGCGCTTCAATTACCCATCTCCGCAATACACCGTGCACCGCCACAAACGGTGCATTCGCCAAATGGCTGAATGCACCCTACATTGCTAACGAAGAGAAGGACGGGAGATAAAAGTACGCAAAGAATCGTAAGGTGCATTAAGCGCACGCGAATGCACCATTCTCCACCGCACTCCAATTACCCACAACCGCAATACAACGTGCACCGCCAAAAACGGTGTATTCGCCAAAGGCTTAATACACCCTACATCGCTAACGAAGAGAAGGACGGGAGATAAAAGTGCGCAAAGAACCGTAAGGTGCATTAAGCGAATGCGAATGCACCATTCCCCCACCACGCTTCAATTACCCATCACCGCAATACAACGCACACCGCCAAAAACGGTGTATTCGCCAAAGGCTTAATGCACCCTACATTTCTAACGAAGAGAAGGACGGGAGATAAAAGTGCGCAAAGAATCGTAAGGTGCATTAAGCGCACGCGAATGCACCATTCTCCCACCGCGCTTCAATTACCCATCACCGCAATACAACGCGCACCGCCAAAAACGGTGTATTCGCCAAAGGCTTAATACACCCTACATTGCTAACGAAGAGAAGGACGGGAGTTAAAAGTACGCAAAGAATCGTAAGGTGCATTAAGCGCACGCGAGTGCACCATTCTCCCACCACGCTTCAATTACCAATCACCGCAATACAACGCGCACCGCCACAAACGGTGTATTCGCCAAAGGCTTAATACACCCTACATTGCTAACGAAGAGAGGGACGAGAGATAAAAGTGCGCAAAGAATCGTAAGGTGCATTAAGCGTACGCGAATGCACCATTCTCCACCACACTCCAATTACCCATCACCGCAATACAACGTGCACCGCCACAAACGGTGTATTCGCCAAAGGCTTAATACACCCTACATTGGATTTGATGGCTCTTTTTACTTGAATTTTCACGCATTCTATATCTGAATGTCTTCAAATTCGGCACACCGTTGGGGGACGCGCACATGCCAAATTATCGACGCTTGCATGTGCCCGGAGGCACTTATTTCTTCACCGTAAATTTGGCCAATCGCCGCGCAAGGCTACTTGTTGACCATATTCATGCCCTTCGCGCCGCATGGAAACAAACACAAAATGAAAGACCATTTGAAACAATTGCCGTTTGCGTTCTGCCCGAACACCTTCACTGTATTTGGCAACTTCCCGGCGATGATGATGATTTCGCGACGCGCTGGCGATTGATCAAATCTCGCTTTTCCAAAGCACTTCCCACAACATGTGACACGGAGAAAAACCGACGCAAAGGAGAGCGCGGCATCTGGCAAAGACGTTTTTGGGAACATGCTATACGCGACGATAAAGACCTAAATAACCACATCAATTACATCCATTATAATCCCGTAAAACACGGCCTCGTTGAAGATATGGACGCATGGCCCTATTCCTCATGGCATCGTTTTAAAGAAAGCTATGGCAAGGAATGGCAGCCGCCCTCTTTCCCCACAAAAAATACGTTTGGCGAACCTGATTAGCCGCCCGTAGGGTGCATTAAGCGCATGCGAATGCACCAAATCTCCCGCCCTCACGCAAACTCATCATCCAGCTCGCGCACCACGCGCAGTGGCAGCGGATCATGCACAGCCCGTTCGCCCAATATGCCATTGGCGCGGCGCGCTTTTACGCATTCAAAACTGCCCGCACGAAATGCGCGGCAAGCCTCTGGGCGCGCCTCATATACGCCGCACACGCGCCGTCCCTGCCCGCCATCGCAAAGCTGGGTGCAGCGCCCGCCTTCAAAGCGCATATAGGTTTGCATCTCCCCATATTTATCTTCGGCTTCAAACAGGCTTTCTTGGGGTAAATTTCGGGATGCATCTTCAGGAAACAGAACCAAATAACGCGGATTCCGGCTGAAACAGCACGCACCGCACGACACACAATCGAACGACACAATAGACATAAAATCTTGATACAGCTCCACCGCCCGGTTGTGCGAAATGCGCATCGGTCGGCGGCCCGCCTAAATACGTCATCACGATTTTTTCGGCAATAAAAAACAACAAAATCCAGTCCCGATCCACACACGGGATGCTGGCAATTGCTTTTTAAGCCGCCCAGTAATTACACATGTCAAACATCTCACATTGTCAGCACCACATCAGCTGTTTTCAATGTGAGAGCAGACTACACCCCCAAATGCTGGGCGAGGATAAGTTTCGGCTAAGAATAAAAATACCCAATAGAAACAACGACAAATGCGCGCCTATCCTCAGCGCTAATTTATACACTTCCCGCACAGTCCAACCACGCGACACACAAGGCGCACGCGCATTGTCAACGCACACCGACCAGCGCCGCATCAGCCACCTACCAGCCCGCCAGCAGCCTCTAAGCAGAGCAAGGGCAGACGCGAAAAAAAATGTTAAACGAGAATGTCCAGCAAGCGTTTTTGCATGTCATCTGCCGTGCGCAAAACAGCTGTATTTGCCTTGAGCGCGTGCTCTGCCATTTTCTGTTCTGCAATCGCGCCAACAAGGTCAGAGCCTTGTGTATTGGCAGCCTGAACCGTCTGTGTCGCCGCACGATTAAACATGGCATTTGCATGCAAAACGCCGCTTATGGAAGATGATATTGCGCTCATAAACACAGCTTGCTGCATCCAGCTTAAATTATCCTGTAAGTCATTGAAAATATTTAAAGTAAATGCCGCCTTTACCCTATTTATGCAGCAGCCTCTTTCCCCAATCACTGGAATAAAGTATCACTATCCACAATAAAATTATGATCCCCGAATAAGGTTGTTTGAATGTATAAAGTGAGCGCCTCGTGCGACCGCGCCACCGCTGAACATCTTTCCGATGTTTTAGCCTATATGGACCCCTCGCCAGCTGCGGCTGTCTCAACCGAGGAAGTCACCCGTATGACATGGCGTGTGGACGCTGTCTGTCACAGCGAAGAAGAAGCTTCCGCTTGTGTTTCTATAATAGAATCAGAAGCTTCTGGCGTTTCTGCATCACACCAAAAACTCCCCGACAAGGACTGGGTTGCCGAAAGTCTACGCGGATTGCCAGCTGTAAAAGCAGGTCCATATTATGTTGCAGGCGCCCATGAATTGGTCCATTTAGAAGGCGGTATGATCCCTATTTGGATCGAAGCTGGCCCCGCTTTTGGAACGGGCCATCACGGCACCACAAAGGGGTGTCTTGAAGCTTTGGCGGATGTCGCAAAACGCAAGAAACTCGGCAAGGTATTAGACATTGGAACAGGTTCTGGTGTGCTCGCCATTGCCGCCCTAAAATCAGGTGCCCACAGCGCCATTGCATGTGACATAGACCCTGAATCTATTAGAATTTCCAAGATTAATGCCAAAAACAACAAGATGGGGCGCCAGCTTCATTTGCTCGTCGCAAATGGCGCAAATAACGCATTTATCCGCAATCAGGGACTGTATGATACAGTACTTGCAAACATCCTTGCCCGTCCGCTTGTCTCGCTTTCAAGCGACATCACGAAACTCACAAAACCAGGCGGTTATATTATCCTTTCCGGCTTGCTTCACCATCAGGAACCACAAGTAAAAGCTGCCTTTTCTGGTCGCAATCTTTCGCTCGTTGACCGTCGACGCCTTGGCGCATGGTCTACTTTAGTGTATCGCAAGCCATTGCAAAGAAAATCCAACACAACCCCTGTTAAAAAGCTAAATCCAACCCATTTTGAGTTAGATATGGCAGAATTTTTCGGCTTGTAGAATAAAGGCAGTCACATCATGCGGCAAACATTTGAAGTAAAAGGCGGCCCAGCTATTGGAAAGAGCAATCTTCCATTGCTACGCGAGCAGATGAAAGCTCAAAATCTGGATGCCTTTTACATCCCGCATGAAGATGCTTATCAAAACGAATACCTACCCGCAGCGTTTGATCGTTTAACATGGGTCACAGGTTTTACCGGCTCTGCGGGTGCTGCAATGATATTGCAAAAATCTGCTGTGGTTTTCGTTGATGGTCGCTACACGCTGCAAGCAGCTAAACAACTCGATTCATCTCTATTTGAACGCGCAGACCTCACCACACTAGGCCCATTTAAATGGCTTGCAAAACAAGACCTTAATGGAAAACGTATCGGGGTGGATTTGCAGCTTGTAAACCAAAAAGCTTTTGAAGACCTCTCAAGCGCAGCCAAACGGGCTGGTTGTGAAGTTATTGCCGTTGACATAAACCCCATCGACGCAGCTTGGACTGACCAACCGCCTGAGCCACGCGAAATCGTCGTGCCACATGCATTAGAATATGCTGGTGAAGCCCATGCCTCAAAACGCACGCGCGTCGGTAAGTTACTAGATGAAGTGAAAGCCGATGCGGTGATCATCACCTCACCTGCCTCTATCGCATGGCTATTCAATATTCGTGGCGGCGATGTGCAATGCTCTCCGCTACCATTGGGTCGCGCAATTTTACACAAAAACGGTGAAGCAGAGCTTTTCTTACATCCAGACAAAGTAACAGATGCCCTTACATCCCATCTTGATAATGTTGAAGTGCGTCCAATTTCTCAACTTTCAGCACGATTTGAAAAGCTAAAAGGCAAAACAGTATCCCTAGATCCAAATCTTGCATCTGCGTGGTTTTTCAAGGCCTTAAATGATGTGGGCGCAAATATTGTGCTGCAAAATGATCCTTCAGCTTTGCCACGTGCTTGCAAAAATGAAACAGAAATCAAAGGCTCTCAAAATGCCCACCGTCGCGACGGCGCTGCAATTGTACGCTTTTTGCGTTGGCTTGATTCTGGTGAAGTTCAGTCTGGTAAAGTCAATGAAATTCAAGCAGCACAGCAATTGGAAATGCGCCGCGAGGAATTGCAAGGCTTAAAAGATTTATCATTTGAAACCATTTCGGGCGCTGGCTCTAACGGCGCTCACTGCCACTATCGCGTCAATGAAGACACGGTAAAAACCCTAGAGCGCGGGACGCTGTATCTAGTTGATTCTGGTGGACAATATCTCGACGGCACCACCGACATCACCCGCACAGTTGCTATTGGTGAACCAACTCAAGAGATGAAAGAGCGCTACACAATCGTTCTTAAAGGCCACATAGCATTGGCCAGATTGCGCTTCCCAGCCGGCACGAGCGGACACGCAATTGATGCAATTGCACGCGCGCCCATGTGGGCCTTAGGGCTAGACTATGAGCACGGTACAGGACATGGCGTGGGAAGTTATCTTGGCGTTCACGAAGGCCCGCAACGCATCGCCAAGGCCGTCAATAATGTTGCGCTAGAGCCAGGCATGATCGTCTCTAACGAACCCGGCTATTACAAAGAAGATGGGTATGGCATCCGGATTGAAAACCTTCAATTTGTAACTCAACCCCGCGATATCTTGGGCGGTGATATTCAAATGATGGAATTTGAAGCCCTCACATTAGCGCCACTATGCTCACGTTTGATCGAACGCGGACTGCTAACACCAGATGAATGGATATGGGTAGACCGCTACCATCAGCGCGTGTTGAAAGAACTTACACCGCTTCTAACTGGCGATGATTTAGAATGGCTCAAAAACGCCTGTAAAGAATTGTAATTATTATATAAATTGGAGATTTAACTCATCTCCAATTTAAAAAACCGCACCAAATGATATATCAATCAAGGCTTGATCATTTCAAGCCATGCTGCTTCGGTAAGGACGGTAACGCCTAATTCTTGCGCCTTTTTCAACTTGCTGCCAGCCCCCGGCCCTGCAACAAGATAATCAGTCTTCTTGGATATCGACGACGCGACTTTAGCCCCTAGAGATTGCGCATTTGATTTTGCTTCATCGCGCGTCATCAGCTCTAAACTGCCTGTAAACACAACAGTTTTTCCTGCAACTGCACTATCTGTTTTTACCGCTTGAGCCGGCTCAACATCAACTTCATTCAATAATTGCGTGAGCATATCCTGATTGTGAGGCTCTACAAAAAAATCAATTAACGCCTGCGCAAAAACTTCTCCAACACCATCTATATTTGAAATAGCGCTAAAGGCTGCTCCCGGCTTCCCATCAACCGCAGCAAGCACGCCTTCACGAAAATGCGCCCAAGTCTGATATCGGTTCGCCAATGCCGCAGAAGCCGCTACATTCACGCCAGAAATACGCAATGCCTCTATCTGTTGGGCTAAACTGCCATCAATTGTGTCAGGCGCAGTCTCAGGTAAACCATTTATCTCGACATGCCCCAATAGCTTTTCCAGCGTCGTATCGCCAATACGGTCAATGCCACGCAGCTTTAAATAAGCCTCACTGGGACATGCAGCAATAATTGCATTCATCCCTTCTTGAAGGCTCGCAAAATCCCCATAATTTTGAGCGATTAATTCCGAATTTGTCTGCCCAACATGGCGTATACCCAAGCCATTTAACAAGCGCGCAAATGGCACTTTTCGCTTGGCATCAATCGCCGCAAAAATGTTCTCCGCACTGGTTTTCCCAAACCCTTCCCATTCCTCTAATGGATCAAGATCTAGCTCATTAATACGTTGTTCTAACTGGAAAATATGCTGAGGTGCTGTCACCACTCCTTTTTCGAAAAACAATTCAATTTGTTTTGCGCCAAGACCATCAATATCGAGCGCTTTACGGGATACAAAATGCTTTAAACTCTCTTTGGCTTGAGCCGCACAAATCAGTCCCCCTGTGCAGCGCCTACGCGCATCCTCTTCACCCTTTTCATCAACCTCTCGTACCGCATGTGATCCACATACAGGACATGTTTTTGGGAAGATATAAGGGACAGAATCTACTGATCGGTCTTCCGATAGAACGCGCACAATTTGAGGGATGACATCCCCTGCACGTTGCACCACCACTTTGTCGCCAATGCGAATATCTTTGCGCGCTATCTCATCCTCATTATGCAGCGTCGCATTCGATACAACCACACCGCCAACAGTGACAGGCTCTAACTTTGCAACCGGCGTCAACGACCCCGTACGGCCAACTTGAATTTCAATATCATTGAGCGTGGTAATAGCTTGTTCTGCAGGAAATTTATGAGCAATAGCCCAGCGCGGGAAACGCGATACAAACCCCAGACGTGATTGCCAATCTAAGCGATCAACCTTGTAAACGACACCATCAATATCATAGCCAAGGCCGGAACGATCCGCCGCAATTTTGTGATAGATTTGGAGGAGGTCTTGCACATTTTGCGCGCGTGCCATTAAAGGGTTTATTGAAAACCCCCATTTGGAAAATGCTTCAACGGCCCCCATCTGATTGGCTGAAAATTCGTTAGATGTGTCGCCCCAAGCATATGCAAAAAACTTCAATGGTCGCGATTTTGTGACCTCGACATCGAGTTGACGCAAGGACCCCGCAGCCGCATTACGGGGATTAGCAAAAACCTTTCGTCCAGCTTCAGCCTCTCGCGCATTCAACGCGGCAAAGTCGGCGTGGGACATATACACTTCGCCCCTTATTTCTATGCGTTCGGGCCAATCATCTCCTGCTAATTCATGCGGTATATCCGGCAGGGTTTTCAAATTTGCCGTTACATCTTCCCCAACACGTCCATCTCCGCGCGTTGCACCAGAAATCAACTTTCCGTTTTCATACAGAAGATTTGCGGATAAGCCATCAATCTTTGGCTCCGCCGTCACGTTCAACTCTGTATTCGAATCTATCCCTAAAAACCGCCGAATACGCGCCAAAAACTCTGAAACATCTTCATCACTAAACGCATTATCTAGTGATAACATAGGCTCTAAATGGGTGATTTTCGGGAAACGACCAGACGGTTTAACCCCCACATTTTGGCTTGGGCTGTCCTCACTTACGAGCTCAGGATACTCTGCCTCCAATGCCAGTAATTCCTGCCGTGTAGCATCATACTCAGCATCAGAAAGACGCGGCGCATCATGCTCGTAATAATCGCTATCGGCCTGACGCAATATCTGGGACAACTCATCCCACCGCTCCCGCGCTTGTTGGAGGTTAAGATGAGCTGCTGATATGGCAGGTGAAGAATCAGAAGATGTATTACTCATACCTGCCATATACTATTGTCATTAGGCCCGCGCCAACAGTCTTGTCGCTGCCGCGCGCGCTTCTTTGGTAATTTCCGCGCCTGCCAGCATGCGTGCTATCTCTTCCTTACGCTGCTTGGCTTTAAGCACATCAATCGCGGTCTCCAATGATGCATCCACATCAACATCTTCTTGTTGGACACCGCCTTTAGAAATACGCCATTGAATGTCAGCCATTGCTGCCACTTGCGGGCTATGAGTAATCGCCAAGACCTGACGTCCCTTTGATAATTGCAGCATCCTTTGGCCAATCGCAGCCGCTACCGCCCCGCCAACACCAACATCCGCCTCGTCGAAAATCAACGTCCCAGCCTGCCCATCTTTAGCAAGGCACACTTTTAGCGCTAACGCAAAACGCGCGACCTCACCACCAGATGCAATTTTATGTAATGCTCCAAATTCAGCACCTGGGTTTGTGCGTACCTCAAAAGATATTTTATCACATCCATTAGGTCCTGCTTCCTCAATTGGTATAGGATCCAATACGACACGGAACTCTGCTTTTTCCAGCTTTAGCGGCGCTAATTCTTGCTTCAAAGATGCCGCTAACACAGCGCCCGCAGCACACCGTTTGGCGCTCAATGCCTTACCCGCTTTCACAAAAGCTTTTTGCGCCTCTATTTCCGCTGTTTTTGCTTTTGCCAAAGCTTGATCAGAATGCTCTATCTCATCCAACTGCATCCGCATTCTATCACGCACTGCAGCAAGCTGGTCGACATCCACGTCATATTTACGTGCCGCTGCCCGCAAAGCAAAAAGGCGTGTTTCTGAATTTTCGAGCGCTGTTGGACAAAAGTCCGATGCAGAACTTAAACGTGACACACTCGCATAAGCCTCACTCGCCTCTATCAATGCACGCTCAAGAGCATCCGCCGCTGCGAAAAGCTGCACTTTAAGCGGCGCATCATCAGGACTATCCATAATAACAGGCATGGATGCGGCACGCCCTAAAGCGCGTGAAGCTGACGACAACGCCTGCTCCGGATTAGACTTATCCAATTGCTTGAGTGCATCTTCGACAGCACCAGCAACACGCTCTGCCGATTGCAACTCTAAACGCTCCTGCGCAAGCGCTTCAGCTTCTCCCTCATGCGGGTCAAGCTTGTCCAACTCCTCCACAGCAAATTCCAAATACTCACGGTCAGCTTGCGCACGTAGCAGACGTGCTTCCACCGCTTTACGCCCCTCCACAGCGGCGCGCCACCCATCCCAAGCGAGGCTACACTGGTTTAATTCAGCATCGCTCTCAGCAAAGGAATCAAGCAATTTTCGGTGCTGCGACACATCAAGAAGACTATGACCTGCATGTTGCCCATGCACTTCAACCAATAAGTCCGACATGGATTGCAACAAACGCGCACTTACTGGCGCATCATTAAGATAAGCCTTTGCTGGCCCATTACGCCGTAGAATGCGGCGAATAACAATCGCCTCATCATTGTCCAGCTCAATATCATTCTCATGTAAAAGCTGACGTACAGGGTGGTTTGCTGGGGGATCGAAAGTTGCGATCACCGTTGCAGAGTCACACCCCGCTCGAATAGCTCCTCGTCCCGTCTTTGCGCCAAGCGCAAACCCAAGAGCTGCGAGCAAAATAGATTTACCTGCACCGGTTTCACCGGTCAGAGCGGTAAAGCCCGTTTCCAGATCAAGATCGAGGACGCGGACTAAAACAAAATCACGTATGGAAAGTGCTATCAACATGGGACCATGGATAGCACAAACAGAACAAAAGCAAAACAAAAATGTTCTGCCTTTGTTTCTTTTTGTCAGTTTCTACTCTTCGTCTACCGACGCTTTTACAGCCTGCGCGGCTGGAATAGTATGTTTTTGCATAAGTTTATAGCTATCTCGGTACCAATCGGTTTCAGGATAATTATACCCAAGCACCGAGGCTACTGCATTTGCTTGCCCGACGAGCCCTATTGACAAGTAGGCTTCTACAAGTCTGTGCAAAGCTTCAGGTGTGTGAGTTGTCGTTTCATAATTATCAACGACACTTTTAAAGCGATTTATGGCAGCAAGAAACTCTGAGTTTTTAAGATAATAGCGCCCGATTTCCATCTCTTTACCAGCGAGCTGATCACGCACCATGTCAATCTTCAACTCAGCATCACGAGCATACTCAGAGGCCGGAAAACGACGCACAACATCTTCCAATGCAGCAAGCGCCAATTCGGTACGCCCCTGATCACGTCCGACATCCGTAATCTGATCAAAGTGCGTCAGCCCGATGAGGTAATAAGCATATGCCGCACCATCCGCACTCGGATACAATGCAGTATATTGCTGCGCACTTGCGACGACTTCTTCATAAGATTTAGACCGGTATTGCGAGTAAGCTGTCATCAACATCGCACGTTGAGCCCATTCAGAATATGGATGTTGGCGCTGAACTTCTTGAAACTCTAAAGCAGCGCGATCCCATTGTCGGCGCTGAAGGCTGATAGAAGCATCATTGTATAATTGCTCAACCGGCTTTTCGACATATGCCAAATCAGCTTTGCGTTTTGATGACGCACAACTCGTGAGTACCAACGCTGATACGCTGATAGATAAAAGCAAAATTGAATTGCGCTTAATTGCCATCCGTAAACTCCATTCGATATTCTCCAATGTCTAGCCTAGTGCTGAGCACACGCCAAGCTTTCAACGACGAAGAGTCTGCAAGTTTCTGGAATGACGCCCATTTATGGCGAAATTATTGGTTGAAGCTAATGTTAATCTCTCAAATCAAGGCTTGAGATTTCACACCTATAGAGCCGCAGGTGCAGCAAACTCGCTCTCAACCCGTTTTAACCCGGATGCAAATTTAGTAGATTGAGATGCAGCACGCGCATCATCATCATTGACCATTTCCCACGCACTCGGATCAGCCAACAAGGCACAGACAAGCTTATTGTTAATCGCATGCCCTGGACGGTCACCCTCAAAAATTCCAGCAATAGCATGACCTGCAAGAAACAAATCACCAATTGCATCTAGAATTTTGTGACGCACAAATTCATTCTCAACATGCAAGCCTTCAGGATTAAGAACCTTATCTCCGTCCAAGGCTACTGCATTTTCCATAGACGCACCGCGCGCAAGCCCCATGGATTTAAGCTTCTCAAAATCACTGGTAAAGCCAAATGTACGCGCAAATGCCAGATCACGCACGAACGCACCTGGTGTCAACTTGAATGCATAACTTTGCTCACCAATTGCCGCACTATCAAAATCGATACGTACACGTAGCTCAAATGGTGCCCCCACAGTCTCCAAAGGACGCAAACGCGCAAACTTATCGCCATCAACAACTTCAATTGGTTTGAGAATACGAATCCGGCGGCGCGGCTTAGCCTGCTCTTTAATGCCAACTTGCAACATAAGCTCACAATAAAGACTAGAAGACCCATCCATAATAGGTGTTTCTGGACCATCAATCTCAACGATGAGGTTATCAACACAAAGCCCTGCACAGGCAGCAAGCAAGTGCTCCACTGTAGAAACCGACACGCCAGCCTTATTGGCAAGTGTTGTTCCAAGCTGTGTTGTCGTCACATTCGTGCCGATAGCTTTGATCGAATTATTTTTGTCTTTGATATCAGTGCGCACAAATACAATACCCGTATCTGCAGCAGCAGGCTTCAAAACCAAACGCGCGCGCTCTCCGGTGTGTAAGCCTACACCGGCACATACTGCGGGTCCCGCGAGAGTTTTTTGATACGCCATACTATAATAGTCCTCTGGAATTACTCTACAAACGCGGATCTCTCCCCGCTGTTCCAAGAACTACAATATGAGAGCCCAGCCCCATAAACTCAATTAAATGATTGTTTCGGGATGTTGCAAACAGTGATAAAATCAAAAAAAGCGCCCTCATTTCAATGATTAAGGGCGCTTTCATCACACAGCGGAGCTGCAACAATTTTACATATTTAACGTTCTAGTTGTTAGCCGACCGTCTTAGAAATGCTGGAATCTCCAACTCATCATCTTCATATTCGTCTGCATCGAGTTTAGGGCCATCTTCTGAAGAGGCTTTATCTGCGTCTGCGCCCTTACCCCAACCAAATAAAGATGAACGCCCTTTAGATGAACGCTCCTCTTGAGGTGGCTCACTCTCTTCAGGTTCAACTGCATACTGCGTGTCATCATCAGCATCTTCAGCTTCCACTGCGCTTTCCGGCTCTTCATCATGCACACTAGGACGTCGGTTGATAATTGGTGGAGCGACGTAGTCTTCATCGTGACTTGCTGTTTCAGCTGCCACTTCTTCGGTCTCAAGGTCTTCTTCAGGTAAAGCCGGTTCAGCATCAAGCGCAGCAGAAATTGCATCCGCAGCCGTAGGCTCTGACGGTTTAACAACAGGTTGAGCAAATGGACGCGCAGAAGCAGCGCTATCTCCACCTGCAGCCTGATAAGAAATACCCGTCGCGACGACAGACACGCGAATTTTTCCTTCAAGCGAGTGATCGAATGTAGACCCAAGAATGATCTGCGCATCAGGATCAACTTCCTTGCGCACTTCATTTGCAGCCTCATCCACTTCATACAATGTCATGTCATAGCCACCAGTGATGTTAATCAACACACCCTTGGCACCCTTCATAGACACATCATCCAGCAATGGATTTGCAATCGCCGCTTGCGCAGCCTTTAACGCACGTTGTTCACCTGCGGCCTCACCTGTTCCCATCATCGCAGCCTCCATGCCAGACATAACTGTCCGCACATCTGCAAAATCGAGATTGATAAGCCCCGGCATAACCATAAGGTCGGTTACGCCGCGCACACCTTGATACAAAACCTCATCAGCCATTGTGAACGCATCTGCAAAAGTCGTATTTGCATTGGCGATACGGAAGAGGTTTTGGTTTGGAATAATAATAAGCGTATCAACATGATTGCGTAGCTCTTGAACGCCTTCATCCGCGATCGTCATCCGGCGCTTACCTTCAAAATCAAACGGCTTGGTAACAACACCGACGGTCAGCACACCCATTTCTTTGGCTATTCGCGCTATAACTGGAGCAGCACCGGTTCCTGTACCGCCTCCCATGCCTGCTGCGATAAAGGCCATGTGTGCGCCTTCAAGCTGCTTTTTGATTTCGTCGATTGACTCTTCAGCTGATTCAGCGCCGACGGAAGGTTTCGCCCCGGCACCCAGCCCCTCAGTTGTTTTCATTCCAAGCTGAACCTTGTGATCAGCTTGAGAGTGAAGCAAAGCCTGACTATCTGTGTTCGCAACTATAAATTCCACGCCTTGAAGCTTGGATTGAATCATATTGTTGACGGCATTGCCCCCGGCACCACCGACTCCAAAAACAATTATGCGTGGTTTCAACTCTACCGGCATGGTGCCGCACCTCGTGAGATATTTAGCCAGAACTAGCCGTACCAATTAAAGGCACAAACTAACGGAAAAAGGGTATTAGCGATATTAGTATGCAAATATGCCTAAGTGCAGGTTAACCCAACATGGTAAATCCGCAATATCTTTTACAGTCCCCAATGGAGACAATCTGTATTATCTTCTAAAAAAATGGCTATATTGCGTTGGAACTAAAAGTTCTCTTTCAGCCAATCAGTCGCCTTACGGAAGATAGAGCCCCCCGACAAAGGCATGCGGCTCTTTCCATACATGGGCGCGACAGCACCTGCACCGCCATTGATTTCCCATTTCAGCAATCCGGCCGCAGATGAAAATGCTGACGTTTGATACATCTCACCCAGCCCAGTTGTCCGAGATGGACGTGCCATGCGCACAGGCGCTCTAAACACTTCCTCTGCAACGTCACGCATGCCGGGCATTTGGCTTGCCCCACCTGTAAGTACGATACGTCTCGGCAAAGGACGGTATTGCGCAGACGCCTTGGATAAACGCTTCTCCAACAATTCCAACATTTCTTCAAAACGCGGCCGCAACATATTCGTCAGCTCTGCTTTTGATGTCGTACCAGCCTCAAGACGGCCATCCTCGCCAAGCCTTGGCGCATCCACAACATCAAATGCATGCACCTGAGATAACGCCACAGCGCCATGCAAAGTCTTCAACCGTTCTGCTGCTGCAAATGTGGTACCCAATCCTTGTGCAAGATCAGAGGACGCACGCGCACCACCAACGGGAACACTATCAAGATAAATCAAGTTACCTTCATAAAAACAGGCAGCACTTGTTACACCGCCACCCATATCAATGACCGTTGCGCCCTGCTCAATTTCATCTTCCACCAAAACGGATAAGCCTGCCGCATAAGGTGAGGCCACGACCGCTACCGGATTCAAGTGCGCACGTGTCACGCATTGTGCAATATTCTTTAAGGGTGCGACAGGACCAGACACCACAAGCATCGTAACTGTAAGACGCGTCGCAATCATACCGCGTGGATCTTTTACCCCCCCTGCACCATCAAGCGCATACCCTAACGGAGTTGCATGCAAGATCTGGCGATCAGGCTGTTGGAATGTCGAAAGCGCAGCATTATTGGCATCGCGCACATGCATTTGTGTAATCTCACGATTACCTACATTCACGCCGCCTTGAAGATAAACACTTTTCAAATTCGGGCCAGAAACACCCAGCACAACATCACTAATACGTGCGCCAGCTGCGCGTTCAGCTTGCTCCACCGCCACACGAATAGAGCGCTCTAGCGCATCCATATCCGTCACCGCACCATTTTTAACACCGCGCGATAATTGATGCCCCGCCCCCACAATGTGGACATTCTTAGTCCCTTCGGGGTTTTTAGAAATCAAACAGGCAATTTTAGACGAGCCAATATCAAGCGCGGCCAAAAATGGCGGCTTGCCGGCAAGTTTTTCTCGCATAGTTATACGGCTTGCCAATGATGACATGGATTAAGCCCCCCCGGACTTTTTGTCTAAGCCTGAACTTTGTTCATATTCAGCGCGCGCCTCACCCAACCCCACAGCAAAACGCTCTGGGTCACGTGCATCAATTCTTGTCACCTCTGAATCCTTGGCAAGCACGCCTGTGGCTTCATCAAGGTTATACACAGCCAGCAAAGCTGCATCCACGAGTTTATCTTCAGGCAAGGCAATCTCTAAGCCTGTATCCAATCGCAAATCCCAGCGGCGCCCACCAACGCGCATGGCGACTTCTAGATGTTCAGAAATTTGAGGGTGAAATTCTAATTGGGCCAACAATTCAGGAGCTGCATATCCAGCAGCAGGTCCAACGACGCGCGGCAGGTTTACAAATTTTGTTGGATCTTCACCTTCCATCGGTTTCCCGACTTGGTCGACAACAGCCCACTCACCATCCGTTTGCCACAGTGCCAAGGGACGACGATTATCTGCTAGAATCCAAATATCATTAGGCCACTGTCGCAACACCCGTACTTCAGATACGTTCGCAACCTTTTCTTCGATGCGTTCTTTTAAGACAAATGGGTCGGCACGAAACATGTTTTCACCCGGCTCGATTGCCAAAGCATTCAACACATCCGCTTTCGTGCGTGGATCTAATCCTTCAATTGAAATTTTAGAGACCGTAAAGCCTGTTGATTTGGCAGTTGCATCCAAACCTGTCTGAATGCGCTCATCGATCGAGGCCAAAGAGCCTCCCATCCATGCAGCAACAGCTACCATAACGGCACCTGCTGTCACTGTTCCAAAAGCATAGGTCGACAATTGCTCGGACAATATCGTAGTGGGCACAGCCTCTTGCGGGCGCGCTGCTCTCTTACCTTTTTGTGACTTGCTTCTCACCTGTGACATGAAGCGTCCTCTATCATCCAACGTACCAGCTTCTCATAGCTAATGCCCTTATGCGCTGCCTGTTCTGGCACAAGCGAAGTCGGGGTCATTCCAGGCTGGGTATTTGTTTCCAATATTACCAATCTATTTGTCTCGTCATCATAGCGAAAGTCAGAACGCGATACGCCGCGACACCCTAATGCGTCATGTGCAACAAGTGCGGCATCGAGCGCAGCTTGTGTAACGGCATCAGATATTTGTGCTGGTATAACGTGTTTCGACCCTCCAGCCTCATATTTGGCTGAGTAATCGTAATAATCTCTTAAAGTCGTGATCTCTGTGACCGCTAAAGCTTCATTTCCCATTACAGATACGGTCAATTCTCGTCCGGGAATGAATTGTTCGACCAAAACCGAATCCCCAAACCCCCATTTAGGGTCCAATAATTCAGCAGGTGGACGATTAGCTCCTTCAGGCACAATCAACACGCCAAACGAAGACCCTTCAGCAATAGGTTTAACCACATACGGTGGCTCCATCACGTGATCAGCAGCCACGTCTTCCTTTGCGTACACTCCGCCCTCAGCAACGATGAGTCCAACACGCGCATATACGTCACGCGATTTAGCTTTATCCATCGCCAAAGCAGATGCCAGCACACCGGAATGAGAATAAGGAATTTCAAGAATTTCTAATAAACCTTGAACGCAACCATCCTCACCATAAGGGCCATGCAGCGCATTGAGCACAACATCAGGCTTAGCGTCATTTAATTGAGTGGAGAGATCACGCGTGACATCTATTTCAACGACATCATAGCCTTCATTACGTGCAGCTTGTGCCATTCCACGGCCTGAGGACAAGGAAACATCCCTTTCCGATGACCATCCACCCATTATGACTGCTACGCGTTTCATTCTTTGATCTCCTTGAGGCTCTAATTCTGACCGCTTAAGGTTAAACAAACCTACGCAGAAATGCATAAAATTTGATCTATTTTCTCAACCCCAGAGCGAAAACAGATTATTGCTATTGTTTTCAATATGATAGATGATAATTACATCCCTTTAACAATCTCATTTTTTATGGAAATACTTCATAAATTGCGTCTCTTGCTGATATTTTCGGCCCAAGCAGGTTAATATTCCTCCAAACGCAATTAACTTTACGAAAGCAAACCTTCTAAAGTTAAATTTTTCCTCTTTCACACAAAACACACGAGATCAGACCTGTAATTTGGCACAAAATTAAATAATCATCCCATTGACACCAAAAGTTACAAATGTAACACACACGCCACCGATATAACTCAATTCCACGTGGGGGCCGAATGTCCAAGTTAATATACTCAGCTAGTTTGGTCGCTTTATGTCTATCAACACAGAATGCTTTTGCGCAGTCCCCCGCAACAGTCCAAGATTCGACATCAACATACCAACTATCGGATTTCAAACAGTTTTCACCGCGAACAGCGATGGATCTTATCGCTAATATACCAGGCTTTAATATCGTAGAGGCCGACTCTAAACGCGGCCTAGGTCAAGCCGGCGGCAATGTCTTGATCAATGGCAAGCGTATTTCGACAAAATCCAATGATCTGAGTGATATTCTAAGTCAAATCCCCGCCGCAAATGTTGTGCAAATCATCGTACAGGATGCGTCTCAATTTAATATTCCGGGCTTGTCTGGGATTGTCGCAAATATAGAAACTCAAGCGAGCGGATTTAAAACCCAGTGGGAATGGAACCCGGTATTCCGCAATCATCGCTCACCTTGGCTTGGCGCGGCAAAACTGACAATGACTGGCCAGTCGGGTCCCTTCAATTTCAACATTTCACTGGAAAACGAAGTCCGCCGTAACAATGCGCGTGGGCCTGAGACCTTGCGCGATAGAAACAGCAGCATATTTGAAACGAGAGATGAGTATTTTCATTACAACGAAGATGCCCCCTCAATATCAACTTATATAGGCTATGAGAATTCTGCCGGCAGCATTGGTTCGCTGAACATTAATTACGAAAAAGAAGATTGGTCCTTCACCGAATGGTCCAAGCGCAAACCAAATAATAATTCACCCTATCTGCATATCTTCACAGAATCCGAGCAAGAATGGGGCGCTGAAATAAACGCTGACTATGAATTTGCACTTGCGGGCGGACGCATGAAATTGATTGGCCTACACAGCGTCGAAGATAGCCCCTATTACAACCAAGTTCATATCGCGACGAGTGATACCGAATTTGAAAATGGCCGCGCATACACCAATCACGCGAAAGAAGCAGAATCCATTATTCGCGGCGAATATTCATGGATGGTCGATAATGTCAAAGAGTGGCAGATATCTGCAGAAACAGCATTCAATAGCTTAGAAAGCGACAGTCTAGAATATGTGCAAGCAACAGATAGCCTCGCCTTCAACGCACTTGCCGACACAGCCTCATTTGATGAAGTCAAAGAAAAGCGCGCAGAACTAAATATCACGCATGGCCGCCCCCTCACCGACCAACTGAAACTACAAACCTCACTCGGTGGTGAGTTTTCTCAGATCACACAAACAGGGAGCGGACAGGCCGAACGAGAATTTTTCAGGCCCAAAGGCTTCCTAAACCTAAGCTATGTTCCCCAATCAGACCTAACCCTCTCCGCACGATTAGATCGTCAAGTTGGACAATTAGATTTTGGAGACTTCATCGCATCGCGTGATATTTCAGAGGGAAATGACAATGCGACCAACACTGACATTGTGCCCGAACAATCATGGAAACTATCTCTTGAAATGACCAAGCAGCATGGTCCTTATGGTTCGGTCAGCTTTAGTGTGTTTGGAGAAGAAGTCGAAGATATTGTTGAGCAAGTCCCGCTGGATGCAACCAATGAAGCTCCCGGCAACCTTGATTCAGCGCAACGCTTTGGCGCAGAAATTTCTGGCACATTCAATTTTGCTCCTCTAGGCATTCAAGGGCTCAAACTTGATTACCAAGCAAACGCCAATGACTCACGTTTGAAAGATCCACTCACAGGCAAAACCCGCCGCATAGGTGGGCAGACAATGTCTTATGTCGAACTTGATTTACGATATGACATTCCCAATACTAATTGGGCAGTATCAGGCTATTATGAGCGTGTGCGCTGGGCATTTGATCCACGCCTAAACCTAAACCTTCGTCAATATAATGACATTCCTTTTACGGCTCTTACCATTGAGCACAAAGATTTCTTCGGCATGCAAGCATCATTGGGGGTGCGAAACCTTAGCAATCAAGAAGAAAGCCTCTTTAAAGAAGTCTATGTTGATCGCCGTGATGGCCCCGTTGCCCGCACAGAATATCGCATTCGCAGGTATGAGCCATATGTCATTTTTTCACTCAAAGGTGAGTTTTAAGCAGTCACTTACTGCCCATACAGTTCCCAATTATATGATTTATGTATAAATGCAGTTAGACACGCACGCTTTAACTTGACTTTAATCTCACCAATTATATTACCTTCACAAAACATGTACAAATTTTAATGTTTGGTGGATTGCATCAAGTTGAGTTGGTTTAAACCCATAAGCGCGACGAGTTTAATAAGCGCCTGCATCATGATGCAGGCCACAAGCGCGCAAGCAGCTCCCTCTTCTGGCACAACAATCATCACACCAGTTGAGTTTAAACATTATTCCCCCCGCACGGCGCTCGACATTGTGGAGAACCTCCCAAATTTCACAATGTCGATCGGCGCGCAAAGCAATATTGGGGTAAATGGCACTAATGTTCTGATCAATGGAAAGCCAATCAGAAACAAACCCAGTAGTGTTCGCGGCACGCTAAACCAGATAAACGCAAAAGACGTAACTAAAATTGTCATTGAGGATGCAACAAAATATAAGCTCAACGGCTTAAAAGGATATGTCGCAAACATACATACCAACACCTCTAAAATTTCAGGCAATTGGTCTTGGACCCCTCGCTTTCAAGACCATAGACCCGGCGCTATTGGAAACGTCTCTCTCAACTTATCTGGCCAAAAAGACATCTTCGAATATCAAATTGCATTGCGAAACCTCTCCCGTCGCCAAGGAGCGCGCGGCTTAGAAATTGTACGCAATAAAGCCAATACCATAACAGAATACCGTCACGAGGAAGAAACCTCCGACGTTGATATTCCTTCAATCAACACTCAAGTGAACTTTGAAACAGCTGACGGAAAACTTGGCTCGTTCAACCTTGGCTATAAACGCCCCCACATTACGTCCAAAGAAATTTCACGCCAACAATCGGTGAAGGGGAATGAAAAGGTCCGTATTTCCACCAGTGAGCGCAGAGAATGGAATGGCGAAGTCGGCGGTGATTATGACTTCCCATTGGGTGAGGGCCGCTTAAAACTCATTGGATCTTATCAGTCCAAACATCGCCCCTTCAGCCAACAATTACACACGCTCCTATCCGATTTCAGCTACACAAACGCAACAGGCACCAACAGCCTCAACATAGAAAACGAGCAAGTCGCACGCGCTGAATATACTTGGTCGACACACACGAACGAGGACTGGCAATTCATTGCTCAAACCGCTTACAACAGCCTAGAAAAACACAATATCCGCTTGAAACAAGCGCAAGATAGTCTTGCTCTTCAAGATATCCCCAAAACAGAAACCTTCGACACTGTTGCAGAAAAAAAATCTGAATTTGCCATTCTTCACGGTCGCCCACTTGGCCCAAATGTCACTTTACAATCTTCATTTGGCGGCGAATTCATTCACATTTCGCAAATGGGAACGGGTCAATCCGAACGTGACTTCTTTCACCCCAAAGGCTTCACAGCGTTAAACTACCGCCCTTCACGTGGCATGAGTATCAACACGCGGCTGCAACGACATGTACGCAGGTTCAATTTCTTCAACTTTATCGCCTCTCAAAATTTGGAAGAAAACAGCGCAAACGAGACAAATGCTGGCATATTGCCCGAAAAATCTTGGCTCCTTTCAGTCGACCTTAAAAAGACAATCGGAAATTTAGGCTCGACGCGACTTCGATTTTTCGGAGAGGAAGTTGAAGATATCGTCGCTCAAATCCCCATCGGCCAAACTTCTGAAGCTCCGGGCAATATCGACAACGCCGAACGCTTTGGCGCTGAAATGTCAGGCTCAGTGAAATTTGCTCAATTAGGGATTAATGGTCTTAGGTTTAACTACTTCCTAGCCGCTCGTCATTCCAATATGGTTGACCCTGTCACCAATGAAACACGCCGCATCGGCGGTGAAAAATTGTCTGATATGAACATGTCTTTGCGCTATGACATTCCCAATTCAGATTGGGCGCTAACGGGCTTGGTACAAAAATCTCGCTGGGCATCTAATCCACGCATTAGCCAAGTGCAAATGAAAGCGGTCGATACACCATTTACGCAAATCACAATAGAAAACAAAGATTTCTTCGGAATGAATGCCGCCCTAGGCATCCACAATCTTAGCGACCAAGCTGAGATATTATCCAAAACCATCTATCCAAACCGCCGCCTCGCTGCCCTCTCAAGGTCAGAATACCGCTCGCGCACCCGTGGCACATCCGTCAGTTTCAGCTTACGCGGCAGCTTCTAGTCGGTTTGACATTTTACTTTTTCAATCATATATCCGGCGCAAGGTTTGAAGCAGCCTGCCGCTCGCTGGGATATTCTCAACGGTAAATCGCTCGGTCAATTTGCAAATTTTGCAGCATGATCTTTTCTCAGAACACAGCCTTTAAACAGGCGGTCTTTTGGCAATGCGAGCACCAATTCACAATGACCGCGTTTATAAAGGATGAGTCTGATAATGACCTCTGCTAAAACAACGCACACTTCTAACAAGCGCGCACGTTTACCCAAAACAATCGCAGGTGCCAAAGCTTATGCGAAAACAATGCGCAACAATCACAAAGAAGCTAATGCACCAATCACGCACGCCAAAGCTCTTGAGCTTACTGCCCATGCTCTTGGTTTTTCAAATTGGAATATAGCTGCTGCCCGCCTCTCTAATCGCCCCTTATTTGAACCTCAAATAGGCGATCGCGTGACTGGCAAATATCTCAAACAAGACTTCACCGGAGAAATTGTTTCGGTCACACGTTATGATCAAGGCAGTCATTTCCAAGTCAGCATTCACTTTGACTCACCTGTGGACGTGGTCAGCTTCAGCTCATTCTCTGCCTATCGTCAGCGCGTCACTGCCCTGCTCGATAATGAAGGCATATGTGTAAAATCCACGAGTGATGGCGACCCGCATATGACGATTATCTCAACGCATTCAGCAGTCATTTAATCAAAACAACCCGCGCGCTCTTACCCTAGAGCGTGCGGCCAATGCGTTTAATTTCCCAGCGCAACTCAACGCCAGAATTAGCCTTCACTTTCGCGCGAACGTCCTCGCCAAGCCCTTCAATGTCAGCTGCTGTCGCATCGCCAGTATTGATCATGAAATTACAATGCTTCTCTGAGACTTGAGCGCCGCCACGCATCGCGCCGCGCATGCCTGCCTCATCAATAAGCTTCCAGCATTTTCGTTGATCAGGTGTGCCCGGTGGATCAGGATTTGCGAAAGTCGAACCACCCGTTTTTTCACGGATAGGCTGGGCCTCTTCGCGACGTTTTTTCAGCGCTTCAATACGGTCTTTCACAATTTGAGGGTCTATAATTTCACCCTTAAATACCGCTTCGACAAATATCAAATCTTCAGGCGCATCTGAATGACGATAGGAATACCCAAACTCACGGTTTTTCAGCGTCACCCATGTCCCTTGACGCGTAAGCGCAACCGCTTCCACCAAAACATCAGCAGTTTCTTGCTCATAGCATCCCGCATTCATGCGCAACGCACCGCCAATAGTCCCAGGAACGCCAGAGAAAAACTCCAAACCGCTAATGCCAAACATCGCCGCCTTTTGAGACACTTTACTATCAAGTGCCGCTGCTCCCGCAACAACCTCATTGCCGACAACGCGAATTTTTCCAAAGGCAGGTGTCAATCGCACAACCACCCCCTCAACTCCGCCATCACGTACAATCACATTGGAAGCAGCGCCCAGAACAGTCACAGGAATATCGTCTGGCAATGATTTAAGAAAATCAGCCAGATCTTCTGGATCTGCGGGCAAAAACAGCACGTCTGCTTTTCCACCCACCCGAAACCATGTGAAAGGTTTTAATTCTGCATCAGCAAGCAATTTTCCGCGTACAGGCGGCATTCTGGAAATCAAATCTGTCATATTGCTGCAAATACCCTGCTTCTATGCATCTTGCTAGCCTTTCCTAGCATGAACCCAAGGCTCAACTCACACAATCCTCGCAATCGCGTGATGAAATGTTGTCAAAGCGTTTAGTGACAAAACTAAGGCCATACTTCACTCTCCTTTCAGTTTAAAAGCTTGGGAGACTAAAATATGACCGCTGTAAGCAAATGGGGCGCATACGTCCTCGCTGCCTTTATGGCCTTTATGGGGATTCAGAAATTCATCGGCGATGTGCCTATTTTCATCATTATCGAAGACAACCTCGCCGCAGATTGGGGGCTTACCCTTCCATTTATTGATCCAATGCTCAAATACGCAACTGGATTGGGCGAGTTAGCTGCCACTGTAATCCTTGTAGCTGGTCTACGTCTCATTGGCGGCGGTTTATCCCTCGCATTAATCGGCGGTGCAATTTTGGCGCACCTCACCGTATTGGGCGTATACACCCCCATGAGTTCTGCACCCGATGCCGAAAAAAGCCCCATGCTCTTCATTATGGCACTTGTATTTTTCGCACTATCAGCAGCTGTAACATATGGTGCCTTTAAAGCGCGCCGCTAATCAAAATACTGGATCATCAAAAAAGCCAGCCTCCATATTTTGGAAGCTGGATTTTTCTATACTCAAGAGCGGATTTTCTCTATTTCGCGTCTGGTTTCGTCCACGCAAATTTAGAGAAAGCCTCATCCACAGGTGTGTTCGCAACATGGTTTGTGTAATTAGATAGCGTCTTGTGTGCCAATCCAAGGATCACATCCAAAACCGTGGTGTTGTCATACCCGTGTGCAAACAAAGCTTGGACTTGCTCATCTGTCACAACACCGCGTTGGTTTAGCATTTGGCGCGTAAACTCTGCGAGCGCTTCTAGTTTCGCATTCGGAATTGTCTTGCCATCACGGATCGCATTGATGATGTCATCAGATACGCCTTGTGATTTAGCGATTCCTGTATGAGCAGGCACACAATAGTGACAATTGTTTTCATAATTGATCACCAACCACACAACATTACGCTCATCTGCATTCAATGAGTTGGAAGCAAATGAGTCAGCCAGATATTTGTAGGATTTCAGCAATTCTGGGCTTTGAGCCATCGTCGCATACAAATTAGGGACAAAGCCCATTGTTTTTTTAGCGCCAGCTAAAATCTCTTTTGCCTCATCAGGTGCTGTTTCAGGTGTGTGTAATGTGTAGGTGCTCATCTCTATTATCCTCATAGGTTAGCAATTGCTCCAGCTTTGGATATAGTTATGTACACGCCTGAACATAAGCGTGTCACGCCTCACTTTTACGTGATTGTTTCAAGAAACTATGGTAGCGCTGAATCTACGCTCTGTTTTCACAATGAGGCATAAGCTCAAGTTTGGAAGGACGCTTTATGAAATTCGCCCCTTTTACAATTCTCATGCCCATTATCGCGCTGGTTGGATGCGCCAATCAAACAAGTACGAAAATGCCCAAATCTCCCGCCCTTCCGCCACCACCATTTACTGCCCCAAGCGAAACAACCGACAATACGCCGAACGAACTGGAAGAGAATGTGGACCATAATATAATTGCCGGCGGATATGCGCCTGCTGATTTAAGCGATGAGAATGCGACGCGCGCTAAAGAATTGATGATTGATACAATCTACAGAAAATTCCCCACCCGGGCGCTCGTCGATAAGGTCAGCGCAGAAGTGCAGGTCGTTGCGGGATTAAATTACCGCTTCCGCATAGAAATGACGGGAATGCCTAGAACACGCGATATATTCACAGGCGTCGTCTATATGGATCTCAAACAGAAAATGACTGTCACCAGCCTAGAACAAATCCAAGGCCAGTAGTCGCAAAAATATCAAACCTTCACCGACACCATTGTTCCTGCAATCGGTGTCGCTTTGCGTACTTCGACTTCAAAATCTGTCAGATCTTCCTTCAGCTCATCAAACACTTCATCAGCTTCAAGAAATGCCTCACTTTTGTCCGCCTTGCCATCACCCGAAACAATGGCTTTCTTTTTCATATAGGTTAGCTCATCTTCCATCTTCTTTGCGATACCACGCACCTTGCCGATGAACTCCAAATTTTCTCGTGTAGCAGCTGCTTGGGGTGAATTCTCTGCTTTCACCCATTTCGTGTCTGAATCTCCATACGCATTGACAGCACGCTGCGACAAGGCGCGCTCCTCACCTGCGGCAGACACATAGCTGGCCTCAACCTCTTCCCCATCAGCAGCAAACCTCTCCCCCTCCACAGCACTAGCAGAGACTGCTTGTTCCGCTTCTTGAGCCGCTTCAGCATCTTGGTCAGCATTGCGTTCATCAGCTTCATTTGCATTAGAAGAAGGGGCTAATCTCCCCACACTCACCATAGACACATTCGGTGCTGCGCTAGATAACTCGCCCAGAGCTTTGGCTGCGTCAGCATATATTTTGACTGCATCTTTAAGGTCTTGCGCTAATCGCCCCAGCTGGCGCGCCATCTCTTTGGGATCGTTCGCCCACACAGCTTTGATAATTTTAAACTGCTTAACAATGCGATCTAGCGACTCTCTTGCCTGATTTTTCTTGCGCGACAAGGCTTCTCTTTCAGGATCAGATTGAACTTCCTTAGACGCTTCTTGTGCCTCTAATTCAGCAGCCTTTGCATGTGTTTCTTTTGCATTCAATTGCGCGCGGATAAGTGCATTTAAGTCTTGCTTTGGCTCAGCCACAGATTCACGCTTTTGCGTCTCACCCGATACAGGCGGACGATAAAAAGACACAACAGACTGTGAAACCAACAAACTCATTATAAACACCCAATTCTGAGTGCTTATAAAAACATAAATGCCTTAAATTGAGATGGATTTCATCTCACAACTCATCACTTACCTGCACGAATTTGTTAACCTTTTCAGCAAGCAGGATAGGCTAATTCTTTCAATAGATTGTCTATTTTTCTAAATTGGCAGCCAACGCATTGGCGTGCGATGTAATATCACCCGCCCCCAGACAGACGACCATATCACTTGGTTTTGCGAACGCTCGAATAGCTTCTGGCAGAGCCTCAAGGCTTTCCAATATGCGCACATCTTTGTGCCCATGCTGGCGGATAGATCTCACCAATGTCTCGTGATTGATACCTTCAATCGGGCTCTCACCTGCTTCGTAGACAGGCGCTATGAACACAGTATCTGCCTTATCAAAACATGTCGAAAACTCAGTGAATAAATCGTGCAGTCTTGAATAACGGTGTGGCTGCGCCACAGCAATCAACCCATTTTGCCCCTGCATCGCACGAGCAGCTTTTAAGACCGCTTCAATTTCTACAGGGTGATGACCATAATCATCAATAATGCGCACCGGCTCTTGCCCCTCTTGTGGCAGCCACTCACCCGCTGGCGTAAAGCGACGCTTCACACCACCAAATCCAGATAAACCTACACGAATTTGATCATCACTCGCGCCAAGTTCTAACGCCACTGTCACAGCAGCAAGCGCATTCTGAACATTGTGATCCCCGGCCATCGGCAAAGTACAACCACTTATCATTCGCGGCGCAGCAGAACCAGGACGACGCAACGCTATATCAAAGTGCGAACCAGCTAAGTCAGTCGTTAAATTCATTGCGCGCACATCGGCCTGACGGTTAAATCCATATGTTATGCGGCGTCGGTCAATAATGCGCGATGCGAGCGCCTGCACTTCGGGGTGATCCGTGCACAAAACTGCAAAACCATAAAAAGGGATGTTTTCAACAAATGTATCAAAAGCGGCCCGCAAATTTTCCATAGAGCCATAATGCTCCATATGCTCAGGATCGATATTTGTTACAATTGCGGCTGTTGGCGAAAGCTTAGTGAACGTCCCATCACTTTCATCCGCTTCAAGCACCATCCAGTCACCGGCCCCCGCTTTCGCGTTAGAGCCATAAGCGTTCACAATACCGCCATTGATAACAGTTGGGTCAATATCAGCCGCATCCAACAGTGAGGCCACCATTGTTGTCGTGGTTGTTTTTCCGTGCGTTCCAGCCACACATACAGTCCACTTTAACCGCACTAATTCGGCCAACATGTTCGCGCGCCGTACAACAGGAATCCCGGCTGCACGCGCCGCATCTACTTCAGGGTTTCCAGCCTTAATTGCAGAGGAAATAATAACAGCCCCAGCACCCTGCACATTTTCCGCAGTGTGACCGACAAAAATCTGCGCGCCCTTATTCCGTAAACGATCTAAATTTGGTCCTTCACGCATATCTGAACCCTGAACCTTATAGCCCATTGTCAGCATAATTTCTGCTATACCCGACATTCCAATACCGCCGATACCAACAAGGTGAGCAGGGCCAAGATCAAATGGTGATGGGTTTTTCATAGGAATGTTCTTCTGGTCTAGGTTTTGTTTTATATAGAATTAATAGTCTGTTTGAATATTAATTACGCTAAATATTCGCCGCTTTTATGGCAATGTCTGCCAATTCCTGTGCTGCCGTCAATGGGCCTAATTCACGAGCAGCTGCCGCACGTAGGGCTAGATCACCATGAGGGCCCAACATCTCTTCTAGCACATGTGCAAGCGATGTAGGATTAAACTCTTTTTCAAGGATCACTTCAGCCCCGCCTCCAGCCTCAAGGCTTTCAGCATTGGCACGTTGATGATCATCCATAGCAATGCCCAACGGGATCAAAATGGCCGGACGCCCCGCGACACACAATTCCGTAACTGTCCCCGCACCCGAACGTGCAATGACCAAATGCGTCGCAGCCAAACGTTTATCCATATCCGTAAAGAAGGGTGCTAATTCACAACTTACACCCGCTTCTGCATAGATGGCCTGTACACTAGAAATTTGATCTTCCCGAACTTGCTGCACCATATGCAAGTTACGGCGGATAAGTTCCGGCAATTTCTCGATTGCAGCGGGCACAACCTCACCAAACATTTTCGCACCTTGGCTTCCGCCTGTTACCAGCACATTCACTTTTCCACTCTCCAATGACGGATATGGAACGTCTCGTACCGCTAAAATAGGAGCGCGCACAGGATTACCCACCTCAATACGATGAGCATTTGCCTGAGGGGGTATCTTATCCAAACGTCCAAAACCAGATGCAATAGTTACAGCCGATTTTGCAAACACCCGATTTACACGCCCTAGAACAGCGTTCTGCTCATGAATGATTATAGGGACTTTCAGCGCTTTGGCAGCCGATAAGGATGGAAAACTAGGATACCCACCAAACCCCGCGACAAGGTCTGGCTTTACTTGTTTCATATGTTTTTTCGCCGCAGAAATCCCGGCGCGGATCTTTAGCGCGGACATCAATAACTTATCAGGCCGCTTGGACCCGATCGTTGCAGCTTTCACTTGCTCAATCCATTCAGCGGGAAAATTATCCACATATCGCAATCCACGATCATCCGTCACCAGCCCCACGCGCCAGCCCCGCTTAATCATTTCTTCTGCAAATGATTGCGCCGGAAACATATGCCCGCCCGTACCACCTGCAGCAATGATAACTAACGGGGCATCCGCATTCGAAGTCACATTTTTCATTATGGTATAAACCGTCTCATAGAGATTTCAGGGCGTCGGCGTGTTAATGCTAAAGCAAGTCCTAGCGTTAATGCAGAACCCAATAAAGAGGAACCTCCGTAGGAAATAAACGGCAAGGTCATCCCTTTGTTAGGAATAAGCGCAATATTCACACTGATATTTATCGCAGCCTGCAAACCAAAAAGCGCATATAACCCAGCTGCAGCAGACCGTGGATAAGGGTCTGGATGGCGAGAGGCAGTTAAAATCCCTCGCACAGTAATCAACGCAAATAATATAATCAGCGCTAAACACACTAACAAACCAAATTCTTCGCCAATGACGGAATAAATAAAGTCAGTATGAGCATCTGGCAGATCATGTTTAATTTGCCCTTCTCCCATGCCGGCACCAAGCAGCCCCCCGCGCTCCAGTGCTTCACGTGCTGTATCCACTTGGTATGTGTCATAATCTGATGGATTTAGAAATGCATTCACACGGTGGCGCACGTGCGGGAACAAAGCAAATAAACCACCGCCCAACGCCGCAAACCCCAGCCCTAAAGCCAATACCCACCAAAGCGTAATGCCCGACACAAAAAACGTCACAAGAAAACCAGCCGTCAGCAAAGCCGATTGCCCGACATCCGGTTGCAATAGCAACAAACCCAAAGTCGCTACAAACAAAACAAACGCAACCAAAGTCCAAGGTGCATTGGGAAAATGCTCCCTCTGCGCAAGTAGCCACCCAATCAACAATATCAGTGACGGCTTCACCATCTCCGATGGTTGAAACGTCATACCAGCTAATCGAATCCAACGTTGCGCACCTTTAGCCTCATGACCAAATAAAAGCACATAAGCCATCAGTAAGAAGCTTGTCACAAACACCAACGCCGCAACACGCCGTGCCCAGGGAGGGGTCAGGATAGAAGCACCCACCAACAACACAGCCGACATGCACATAAAAGCTGCCTGCCGGTACACAAAATAATAGGGATCAGAAAAACCAATTCGGTCCGCAGCTGCTGGTCCAGCCGCCAATGACACCAGCAAGCCTACCCCCATTAAAAGGAATAAGCTTGTAAGCATCATTTTATCTACGGTGCGCCACCACTCCGCCAATAAAGACCGATCAGAACGCGCAAAGCTGGTCATGTCTCGCCATCTCCGGGTTCGTCCTCACCCTTTCAGGCGATAACTTTGCTCACTTGCTCTAATTCCAATGCGTGAACATGGTCCTTAAACGCATCTCCCCGCGCTTCAAAATCTTTAAACTGATCAAAGCTTGCACATGCAGGCGAGAATAAAACGACTGGATTTTCAACCCCTGAAGCACGTGCATCCCTGTAAGCAGCAGCGACCGCCACATCCAAAGTCTCACAATTTACCGTCTCAACTTTACCTTTCAACGTATTGGCAAAGTCAGCCATTGCATGACCAATCAAATAGGCTTTGTGAATACTGCTAAAGTATGGAGATAATGCATCAATCCCATCATCTTTTGCGCGTCCACCCGCAATCCAGAATGCCCCCGGATAAGCCCGCAAAGCTTGTTCCGCCGCTTGCGCATTTGTCGCTTTGGAATCGTTCACAAAGGCGACTTTTCCAACACTACCAACGCTTTCAAGACGGTGCGCAAGTCCAGGGAAGGAATTTATACCATCCAAAATTTCAACGGCATCTAATCCAAGCGCCTGACAAGCAGCGTAAGCGGCAGCAGCATTTTGATGATTGTGTTGTCCCGGCAGTGCCCGCGCACCCGCAAGGCTAACAGTTGTATCTGTGTGGCCTGATAGACTATCGGACAGCACACCATCGAGCACTGATACACCGCGCCCCAAGGCCATTTCTGCCGATACAGGACATACTCGACGCGTATTTTCAGCGGCTAAACGCGTGCACAATATTTGAGTACGCATATCATCAACACCAACAACCGCTGTATCCATTTGCGTTTGATTGCGGAAAATACGCGCTTTAGCAGCAACATACCCCGCCATACCGCCGTGACGATCTAAATGATCTGGTGATACATTGAGGAAAACAGCAACATTACAGCGCAAACTGTCGATCAAATCCAATTGGTAGGATGACAATTCCAGCACATAGATTGAGTTTGCAGTCATTGGTTTAAGGTCTAAAACACCTACACCAATATTACCGCCAACACGTACATCTTTTCCAGCACGTTCAAGAATGTGCCCAATCAACGCCGTTGTCGTAGACTTCCCGTTTGTTCCAGTAATCCCTACAATTTTAGGCCGCGCATGAGCTGGCAATGCCGCCACAGCCTGGGCAAACAATTCCATGTCTCCAACAACTGGAACGCCGACCATTTGCGCCATTTTAACAACGCGATGCGGCTCTGGGTAACGGAAAGGTACACCTGGAGATAACACCAATGCAGAGAACTTCTGCCAGTCCATCTTATTGATATCTGAAATCGTCAAACCATCGGCAGCGGCACGCTCACGGGAGACCTCATTGTCATCCCACGCATGAACACGCGCACCACCAGCAATTAACGCTTTCGCTGCGGATATCCCCGTACGGCCCAAGCCGAAGAGTGCGATATCCTTACCTTTATATACGGAAACAGGGATCATGCTGGCGCTACCTCAGTTTCAATGTGGCAAGGCCAATCAGCGCGAATACCGCTGACATGATCCAAAAGCGCACAACAACGCGCGTTTCGGGCCAACCATCTTTTTGGAAATGGTGATGCAAGGGAGCCATTTTGAAAATGCGCTTGCCTTCACCTGTAAGTTTACGTGTTAGTTTGAAATACCCAACTTGCATCATCACAGAGAGCGCTTCTAAAACGAATAAAAAGCCAATAATAACCAACGCAAATTCATATTTGACAGCCACAGCAACAACGCCGAGCAGTCCACCCAAACCAAGCGATCCCGTATCGCCCATAAACACCTTAGCGGGAAATGTATTATACCATAAGAAACCCATTCCAGCGCCGATAAGCCCTGCCAACAATACGGCCAGCTCACCCGTTCCAGGCGTGAATTGAATGCCCAAATACTCCGCAAACACGAAGTTACCTGTAAGATATGCGATCAACGCATAAGCCATCGCTGCAAAAATTGTCGGAACAATCGCGAGGCCATCTAATCCATCAGTGAAGTTCACTGCATTAGCAGAACCCACAATGACGATAATACCAAACAAAATGAAGAACCCGCCCAGCGGCAAAAAGTAGTCATTTACGAACGGAATAGCGACGCCACCAGCAAAACTTTGAGGGTTAGGGTCCGCGCTTGTTGTCGGTGCCCATGTCGCAATCAGTTGAGACACATCATTTAAGGGGCCCCACTCAGCATACCCTAGTGGCGTGTGCGCGCCGTGAAGCGCCATAATAAACGCACATGCAAGACCTGCGACAACGGCCTCAACACCCAAACGGACAACACTAGATACGCCATCTGTCGATTGCTTGGCGACCTTTGCGTAATCATCAAGAAATCCAAGGATAGCAAATGTCGCCGTCACAAATAAAACCACCCAAATATATGGATTAGTTAGGTCAGTCCAAAGCAAAGTCGCGACCAAAACAGACAGCCAAATGATGAACCCACCCATTGTCGGCGTGCCCTGTTTGGACATTTGCGCCTCAAGCGACAAATCACGAATAGGCTGGCCCTTACCCTGACGCGCACGCAACCAATTGATCATCATGTCGCCAAAAACAACACCCACAAAAAGCGCGGTCAGAAGAGCCACTCCAGACCGAAATGTCAGATAGGTAAACAGGTTGAAAAAACCAAAATCTTCCGCCAGAGGTGTAAGATATAGATATAGCATTTATGCACCTCCTATTTTCATTGTGGACATTTGGTCGTTTCTTTCTTCCGGCTCTACAGCCTGATTTTTCAGGGTCTTGGCTATTTCCCCTATTCCGGATGCATTCGAGCCTTTAATCAAGACGACATCACCAAAAATTAACGATTTATTAACCATTAATAATAGCTCTTTTGCAGTTGACGCCCAGAATATCCTCGGTTCGTTCTTTTGATCGCTAAAACAGTTACGTAGGGGCAACATTCCTTCGCCCGCTAAATACACTTCGGAAACTCCCGCAGCGAGCAACGGCTCTTTCAAATCTGCGTGCAATTGTTGCGCGTCACGGCCCAACTCACGCATCTCACCTAACACAGCGATTTTACGACCTTTGCGTTGCCCCAGCGCCGCAAGACCAGCCCGCATGCTTTCTGGATTTGCATTGTAGGAATCATCTAGCAATGTGATCTCACCTACCGGCAATTTCAGTTTCTGTGCTCCGCCACGCCCCGCAGGCGGCACATACCCTTTCAGCCCATCCGCAGCTTCTTGTGCAGTCAAACCCGACAATCGGCCAACCAATATCGCCAATACCGCATTCATTCCCCAATGCGCGCCAATTGCATTGACCTCAAACGCAACAACTTCACCCAAAATATCAGCCGTCCCGCGTGAGACATCGCCATCAGCTTCAAACGTTAAGAGACATGCATCCGCACCGCTTTCTTTACCGCCAAAAGAAAGCAATTGCGCTTTCGGTTGAAGGTCAAAAGCACGCGCCTTCATATAGTCAAAAAAGGCATCTTCACGCGGCAAAACAGCGACGCCATTTACTTCCAGACCAGAGAAAATATCAGACTTTTCATCAGCTACGGCCTCAATCGTCCCCATACCCTCAAGGTGCGCGCCCGCTATCTTAGTCACGATCGCAATTTGCGGCCTTACCATATCTGAACGAGGGCCAATTTCGCCCGGCGTATTCATACCAATTTCAAAAATAGCACGCTTCGTATCGCGCGGCATACGCGCCAATGTCAGCGGCACACCAAAATGATTGTTGAATGATTTCACATTCCAATGCGCTTTACCCTTGGAACGGAAAATTTGCGCAATCATCTCTTTCGCGCTGGTCTTCCCAACAGAACCTGTTATCGCAGCATGAATTGCTTTTGATCTTGCGCGAGCAGCCAAGCCAAGCTTCTCAAGTCCTTTGAGCGTGTCATCCACACAGACATTGGCGACATCCATATTCTCTTGAGACACAAGACACCCGCTTGCACCCAATTCCACAGCTTTGGGAATAAAGTCGTGACCATCACGTTGATCTTTAAGCGCAACAAACAAATCGCCCGCCTGAACTTCACGACTATCAATGGAGATGCCTTTGACACTCCACTTTCCGTTGGCGTTTCCACCAGTCGCTTCAGCTATTTCTTTTGAAGTCCAGAGCGTGTGGGGCATTTATTTATACTCCACTTTCAATTCAGCGAGAGCAGACAAAGCAGCCTCATGGTCAGAGAAAGGCAAAGTCACACCTTTAATTGTCTGCCCCGTTTCGTGCCCCTTACCTGCAATCATCAACACATCGCCTTTTTTCAAACGACGAATACCCTCTTTGATCGCTTCAGCACGGCCAGCAACTTCTGTTGCCTCCGGTGCGCCGGCCATAATTGCCGCACGAATAGCAGCAGGATCTTCTGAGCGAGGATTGTCATCTGTTACAATGACTTCATCGGCAAATTTCGACGCGATTTCTCCCATAATCGGGCGCTTGCCTGCATCACGATCACCACCGCACCCGAACACACAGATCACGCGACCAACAGCATGGGGGCGCGCAGCGCGCAGAAGGGTATCTAAACCATCAGGTGTGTGCGCAAAGTCTACATATATACCAGCACCCGATGCGGTCTCAGCAACCAATTCCAAACGTCCTTTGACGCCTTTAAGTTTTTCCATCGCTGCAAAAACAGCCTCTGGGTCAGCTCCGATTGACATTGCCAACCCGGCCGCCGCCAATGCGTTAAGCGCTTGAAACTCACCAATCAATGGCAATTTCACAATTGTCTCTTTATCGCCTTCAGCCGTTTCCCACTGTAGACGCAAGTTTTGCCCAGTATTGCGCGGTGTTATCTCATCAATCCACAAATGATCCCCGCGCCAACCCACTGTAAATGGAACCAATTTTGCCTTTTTCGCGACCTCTAGGACTTTATCCTTCATATCGCTATCAGCGTTGATAATGGCTGGTGAACCTTCGGGTAGAAGCTCGGAAAACAACTTCATTTTTGCGTCAAAATAATCGCCTAAATCCTTGTGGTAATCCAAATGATCTTGAGACAAATTCAAGAACGCACCCGCAGCCAGCTTCACGCCATGCATCCGATATTGCGCCAACCCATGCGAAGAAGCCTCCATCGCGCAATGAGTCACTCCCTCATTTGCTAAAATGGCAAGCGTCGACTGTATCGCCACCGGATCAGGCGTTGTATGTCCTAGCTCCACAGCCCCAGACGGCGCAACAGCACCCAAAGTTCCCAAGGATGCTGCCTCAAACCCTAACTCAGTCCAAATTTGACGCAAAAAATCGACCGTGGATGATTTTCCATTTGTACCCGTCACAGCCACCATTGTTTCAGGTTGTTTGCCGTAAAACGCAGCAGCAGCTTTGGCAAATTCCAACCGCGGTTCAGCCACCTTTATAACTGGCACTTCCCACTGGCCGTCACGCTCATCCGTAAGAATTGCGATTGCGCCCTTATCTATTGCTGCCTGAATAAAATCACGCCCGTCGGAAACCGTCCCTTTAAGAGCTGCAAAAACAAAACCTTGCGCAACCTTACGGCTATCACATGTGATCCCTGTAAATTCCCAATCAGGTGCACCATTAAATACTTGATTCAGTTTCATAACGCCCTCTTATCTGAGACTGCGCGAACGCCAGACGATTGTTCGGAAATAGAAGGATGCTTCTCCAGAACCGGAGCTACATCTAACATTGGTGCTATCCGCGCTATTAAACGCCCCGTAACCGGAGCCGCATTTAGCGCTGCGGTTTTACCTTCACCCGCAAGCGCTTCCGGCTCATCCAATACGATTAAAACGACATATTCTGGGCGAGACGCAGGAAAGAGCGACACAAAAGAACAAAGATTGCGATCGGCATCATAACCATTAGGACCAGGCTTCTCTGCGGTGCCTGTTTTCCCTGCAACTTCATATCCATAGACATCTGCGCGCGTTCCCGTTCCTTCAGAAACCGTAACGCGCATCATTTGCGCGATCACGCGGGCAGTTGGACCAGACACAACGCGCTTTCTAGAAATCTCGTCAGTTGGTTCAGCCTCAACAAAGCGCGGACGCACCATTTCACCATCATTGGCAAACGCCGTGTAGGCAGCTGCTAAAGCCAATGGCGATACCGCAAGACCGTGCCCGTAAGAAATTGTGGCTCCCGTCAATTCATTCCATTCGGCCGGAAGCAATGGTGCAGCCGTTCCAGGATAAACGACCTGCGGACGCGACAACAAACCAAGGCTATCAAGAAATTCCTTATGACGCCTCAAACCAACTAATTGTTCAATTTTTACAGTTCCCACATTGGAAGAGTGCGCCAATATATCTGTAACACTCGCCGTGGAGCTAATCGGGTGATGATCTTTAATCGTCATCGAACCGATTTGCACTGTCTTTGTTATATTAAAAGTCTCTGTAGGGCGCACAACACCTGCATCAAGCGCCGCTGCAACAGTTAAGGGTTTAAAAACAGAACCTAGCTCAAAAACAGCACCTACAGCACGATTTAAACGTTCATTTTCAGATGCATCACCCGCTCTATTAGGCTCTATTGGAGGCCATGATGCGATTGCCCGCACTGCGCCAGTATTAGCCTCAATGACAACACCTGACCCACCCTTAATATTGTACGCATCTGCGGCAAATTTCAGCTCATCTTCCAGCGCAAACTGCACGCCAGTATCAATGGTTAGGCGTAGAGGCTTTCCACCCGTTGCAAGCCTGTCTTGGTGAGCTAATTCAATACCAGCAATGCCTTTTGAATCGACATTTGTATACCCGATCAAGTGCCCAGCAAGCGAACCACCAGGATAGATACGTTGCACTTCTTTTTCAAAGCGCAAGCCTTCGAGTCCTAAATCATAAACAGCCTGACGTTGGCGCGGAGACAGCTTGCGCCGTATCCAAACAAATTTCCGATCAGGGTCTTCCAAGCGCTCAACAAGTCGTTCAACATCTAAATCAGGAAAGACTGTTGCCAGCCCCTCAACGACTTCACGCGCATCCCAAATTTCATCTGGTGCAGCAGCTAGACTATCTATGGTCAAAGAGGTCGCGAGAAGGTCCCCATTGCGATCAACAATGTCAGCACGTTTGGCCGCAGTCTGAACCCGCTGAGATGCAACACTCGTTTCAGCCACCCCACCAACAGCAATCGTCGTAGCGCGCCAAGTAACCACGCCAAACACAAGCGCAACCACACCCGCAACACTCACAGTACGAAGTGCAGCCCAGCGGTCACCCGCACCGTCAAAACGTAAAGAGCCAACAAAAGAGTGGGCAAGCCTCATAACCACCCTCCCGATTGCGTTTGTTCGCCAATCACCTCAGCAGCACTCTGCGTGTCAGAGAGTTTTTTCTGAAGCGCTGTTTCGCCTGTAATTTGCTCAGGACGCACAGGCCCCATACCAAGTTTTTCCGCTGCCAGAGGCCCAATACGTTCAGGACGAGATAAATGCGCCTCTTCAGCTTTTAGGACACGCAACTCCTCTTTTTCAGCGGCAATTTCCCTCTTGAGTTGCACAATATTAAGCTCAGAATTCTGCGCACCTTCTTTGGCGCGGTATACCGACACCGCGAGAAGACCCGTCACAACAAGAGCAATTGCAATCAACCCTTTCATGGAAGCAGAGCCTCCAATACATCCAATGTTGGAATGCGAGAATTTAATCCCGTTTTCTCACCCCAAGCAGGCGCATCCGTACGAATTGCCCAACGTAATTTTGATGAACGTGATCGTGGATTTTCAGATACTTCTTCATCCGTTGGATCAATCGCTTTACGCGCGATCAATTCAAACGTTGGCAATGAACCCGCTGGTGCCTCAGGCGCATGACGAGACCCTCCACCCATCGCACCCGCACGCTCACGGAGAAAGGTTTTCACAATACGATCTTCTAATGAATGGAAGGTCACGACCACAAGACGACCACCCGCCTTAATAATCTCCTCGCTTGCGACAAGCGCCTGCACTAACTCTCCCAATTCATCATTCACGTATAAACGCAATGCTTGGAAAACACGGGTTGCAGGATGGGTCTTTTTCCCGCGTCGACCTCCAACACTCGATTCAATCAAATTCGCCAAATCAAGTGTACGAGTGAAAGGCGCTTCTTCACGACGCTTCACTATAAATTTCGCAATCCGGCGCGAAGCCGGCTCCTCTCCATAATAATGGAAGATCGCGGACAAGTCTTTTTCAGAAAGCAAATTCACAGCATCAGCAGCAGAGGGACCACGCTGCTCCATGCGCATATCCAGAGGACCATCACGCATAAAGGAGAAGCCACGCTCGGCCTGATCTATCTGGTAGGAGGAGACCCCCAGATCCAACATGACACCATCAACATACTCATAACCAGCGGCGCGAGCAGCAAGATCAAGCTCACCGAAACGCCCTGGAGCCGGCTTCAAACGCGCATCTTTACCTGCATGATCCCATGCGCGCCTCATCGCATCTGGGTCACGATCAACGCCGATTACAGCACAATCAGCGACAGCCAATACAGCCCGAGAATATCCGCCTCCGCCATATGTGCCATCAATATAAACACTACCATCAGTTGGAGCCAACGCCTCAACAACAGGTTCTAACAAGACAGGAATATGAGTACCTTCAGTGGTCACGCGGCGTCCTCGTCTTCATCAAAATCAAAGTCAAAATCAAGCGCTTCGATCAAATCACCGCTCTCGGCAGCAAGCTCCATAAATTCAGCTCGCTTCGCCTCTAGACGTTCCTTAGACCAAATCTCAAAACGCTCACCCAGCCCCACAAAAGCAACTTCGCCCGTGATACCAGCCGCATCTACAAATTTTTGTGGAAGCACGATACGGCCACCTGCACCATCAAACTGTAGTTCCTTACATTCACCCAAAATACCGTATTCCAACGCCTGACGGCGAGGGTCCATTGGCTTCATTTTGCGGATGGATTTGTAAAGACCATTCACCAGCTTCTTACTCCCACCTTCTAGACAATCTTTGCTCTTACCAAATGATGGCCACACACAAATCACATCATCACCACCCAAAGCTTTCCTAAAAGACGCAGGCACAGAAACCCTGTTCTTCGCGTCAATTTTGCTTTCGTACGTGGAGAGAAACATGCCCCGTTAATAGCCCTAATGAGTGATAATTTTGCCCAAAAACGCGAGCGTTTACACATCACCCCAAATGCAACAGCCCAGCCTCGGAGTGATTATTAGGGATACCATGGGAACTCATGGGACGTCGACCCTTTAAAGGATTTATTAACTTTATTTAGCAGAGAACATTTAGCAAACATAATAAGAACTTGGAAAATTGCCTGTTAATAGCCTGTGGATATTAAGAATTTCGGCTCGGATTTTCATCCCAATTCCCAAAACGGGACACCTTTTGTCATTTTCAGAACCTCAACAACAGAACCCGCCTAAGATCGCCAAAAAACACCGAATATAGACGCAAAATCAAAAGTAACCACAAAATATTGAGCAATTACCGTATTCGCCTCGCATGGCACATTATGTACAAATGCCGACAAACAAGCCATTCCCACAAAATCCCCAACAGAATTTGGTGTTCCCCCGATAAATTCTAAATTTTAATGAAAATTTTCTATTTTTCCGCTCGTCAGCCCGAGATATGGCATATCATTTGGAAAATCACTTCAATGATTCTGACTAGATGACCTATAAGCCGGGTTCTGTCCTCCGATAAACGGATGAGCGACCATTCATCTAGGATGACCTTTACAGATCACCTCATGCGACCAACCCGAACAGCACGCAGAAACGCATGTGGAGTAAACTCCCCCTGTTCCTATTCGGTCTTGCTCCAAGCGGGGCTTGCCATGCCAGCTTTGTTACCAAAGCCGCGGTGCGCTCTTACCACACCCTTTCACCCTTACCTTCAGCTTGCGCGTCCGGCGGTATCCTTTCTGTGGCGCTATCCCTCAAGCAGTGCGTATAAATACACCTTGCTTGGGCGGGCGTTACCCGCCGCCTTGTTTCTGTGGAGCCCGGACTTTCCTCTCGCAACAAATTGCCAGCGATCGCTCAGCCACCTAGTCAGGCTTCGCACATACCAAAGCACAGGCGTAAAGACCAGCTAATTTCTAAATTTGCGATAAAGGTCCGCTATCTGGAACACACGGGCCAACGTATCAACACACGCCTCCCCTGTTACATTTTCGGGCATCCACCTTTGCTGAAACGCAACCATGAAATCTCGCACTTCTTGCGCGTCTGGTTGCTCACTTATGCCATACCCGATATCCGATAGCATGTGCAAATGCCCAACACTCAGCGCCCCTTCATCAGAGACGGGCCATAAGCCAATCTCGTTTTCAGCCAACCTCTTCCAAGGAAACTTCTCTCCCGGATCAAGCTTCCGCCCCGGTGATATATCAGAGTGGCCGATTATATTATCAGCGTTTATAGCGTGACGCCCCACTATCTCCTTGCACAACTTTACCACTGCAAGAATCTGCACGTCTGGAAAGTCAGGCAACCCATAATCATGGCCACCGTTCACAATCTCCACGCCAATGGATCGAGAATTTATATCCTCAAGACCACACCAACTTCCCACACCCGCATGCCAAGCACGCTTACCCTCATCAACCAACTGAAAAACGCGCCCGTCTTCTTCGACCATATAATGCGCTGCAACTTTTGCGTCAGGGTCACACATGCGCGACAATGCAGCTTGACCAGTTTCCATGCCCGTATAATGCAAAACGAGCATCGACAGTGGCTGCCGACGCTCGTCAAAATTTTGACTTGGTGTTTGGATTATCTTCAAAACAGCACCACTAAGGTCACACTAGAAAAAACGCCTAAGCGTCTGGCTCAATAACCCAGCCATCAGCTGTTTTATGGGCTTCTAATGTCTCACCCGATGATGATTTTTTAGATTGGCTTTGTTTTTGTGCTCCAAATACATGCGCCTTAGCAGAACTTGAAAATCCTGCACCAGACTCACGCATTGTCTCGCTACCTCTCGAACCACGCGTCACACGCACAGCCAAGTTCAAGAAAACCGCTGCCATAGCAATTAATAAACCAATGAAAGTTGTCGCGACAAGCGCAGCACCTGCCGCAAACACCACGAAAAATCCAAACCCGGCTCGCGCTATCCAGCCGCTAAACCGGCGGATATAAAATGCAAAGCGTGAAAAGAAATCATGTGTAGATGCAGATAGGGTCATTTTATGTCTCTGAGTTGGGGATACAATTTAAGATGTGTGCTCAAAGTCTTTTCGTCAATTGGGACTGATTAGAATTCCTCTTTCTGCGCGAATTCTTGCGAAGGCAGAGGTGATGGCCGCTGCTTTTTCATGCGCAACGCCTTCATAATCATCAGAAGCTTTCTTTGTGGCAACAATACGATCAGGATGATGATCCATCATTAATTGTCTATATGTACGCCGTACCTCATCATAATCCGCCCCATGGGGCAGCCCTAACACTTGATAGGGATCATCCTTGTCGGTTCCCATATGCGCTGCTTGAATGCGCCTAAAATCGTCATCAGAGAAACCAAATGCTTCAGATACAGATTTTAGATATTCCAATTCATGTAGCGTCATTATGTTGTCTGCCAATGCAATCTGAAACAAGCCGTCCAGAATTCCTTCTAGCAGGCAAGGGCGATCCCCATATCGGCGCGCTATCTGCTTAGCATAGGCCTCATAGCCACGCACAGTTTGACGCGCGAGATTAAACACACGTCGAACGGAATCTTGATCTTCTGGCGCAGCCCTGAAGACACGTGAAAACATTTCCACTTCATCTTCAGTCACCAACCCATCAGCTTTTGCAAGCTTTGCGCCCAACCCGACGATTGCAGCTGTAAAGCTCACATCTCCGGGATCAGGCCCGCAAGACGCATCTGCTGGCATAATCTCCCGACCACAACCAGACCTCACATCATATTTACTGTTCGGCACACGCGCCATCGCTGTAGAGCCTGAATCAGGCACATCAGTTACTGGCGCAAAAAGCGTGTGGGCGATATTCGCCAATCGAGTCCAAATGCTCATAAAGTTACTATGCCCGAAAATTCCGAGCTTTTTAAGACCCGATCACGCAATATTGATGGTTTAACGCTTCTGTCGCAGTTTAGTTTCACGCAATGCCTCGGCATTATCAGCAACAGCATCTTTCAATTCAGCCATTTCTTCACGCATGGACTTAATAAGCATCACAAGCTCAGCACGCTCAAGATGAGCTTCCTCTTGACCCTCTTTAAGATCATCCGCGACCTCTTCCATTTCCTGAACCTCTTCGCGAAAATCATCATTCAAAGATTCAACGATCAACGCCATAAACAAGTTCAAAACAGCAAAACTCACAAACACAATATATGTGAGGAAGAACATCCACGCATACGGATGCCCCGCATCCATAACTGGCTGCACCACCTCCATGCGCCAACCATCCATAGTCATGACCTGAAATAACGACAGAGCGCTTGCAGGCAAAGAGCCAAACAGCACAGGATTGGTTTCTGAATATAGCGTAGTCGCCATCACAGACGCGACATAGATCATCAAGCCCAGCACTGCCAGAATCGCCCCCATTCCCGGAATAGCCCGCAGCAATGCCTCCACAATCCGTCGCAACATAGGCACTATCGAAATCAGTCGAAGCACACGCAATACCCGCATCGCGCGCAAAACAGATAATGGACCCGCCCCAGGCACCAACGCGATAGACACGATCGCAAGGTCAAACACATTCCAACCGCTTTTGAAAAAGCCCCAACGATACGCAATCAATTTTAGACCAATTTCCATTACGAAAATGCTAGTCACAATACCATCAAAGGCATGCATGGCTCTCACCCAGCCAGTTGGCCACACATCATAAGTGCCCATACCTAAAGTGATTGCGTTCACCACAATGATCACTGTGATAAAAGGCGCAAACCATTTATGCTCAACAACGGATATAGCCCACTTGCGAGCACCAGATAGTTTTTTATCTTTGGTCAAATCTACACTACTCATTGTATTGAATTACCCGATAGGCTGTGTTGTTGCGATACGTTCCATTCCAGCAATTAGCGGACGCCCCGCTCCAATTGCTGCTTGCACAGAAGGCAATTGCAAAGATGCAACATGACTGGCCTCATCCTTCCAGACCTCAGTGACCCAAAGCACATTCGTATCCGACGCACACAATCCAATCACATAACTTACGCAATTGGGCATATCACGTGTTCCATCTCGCAAAATCTGCGCAAGCGCATCACGCTCGCCTGCGACGGCAGTTATTTTTCCGATGAGTCCGTACAAGATAGCCCCCGCAATTTACCATGAATGAAACCTGCTGGTGACTATGCAAAATTGTACGCAGAAAAACTAGAGCAAATTCACGTACAATCCACCCTTAACAAAGATGTAAGACTAAACTGGAACACCTCGTATCATCTTCGTTTTTGGATTAGGAGGTGTGATCAGCCACAACCAGCCACTCTCCCGCTTGTTTCTCTAGGATCAATGTAAACAACCCACCGACATCCCCCTCTTTTGGACGCGCCAAAAACCATCGACCAAATACCATAGCATCGGTATCAGTGAACACGCGCACCTCCTGAATTTCCATGGAAATCTTTCCCATCTTTTCAGGTGTATCATAGCGCGATTTATAGCGGCTAAGTGTTTCATCATACCCCCAAGTGATATTATCACCGGATGCAAAACGCAGATTTTCCGAAGGAAGATACCCCTTCATGAAGCCATCTATATCGCCATTATTCCAAGCCGCGTTCTGCTGTTTCAGCAAAGCACGAATTTCAAAATCAGCTTGCTTCTGAACTTTCTTAAACGCAGCAACGCGCACTTGCTCAACTAAAATTGGATCTGGCGCAGTTGCACACCCACCCAATATCGCAAATCCCAATACAACCGAACCCAAGATGAGTGATGCACGCTTCATGAAATCTTCCCCTTCACAATTATTTCAAGGATAAACGGATTTCACACCAAAATACTAGCTGCATTCACTTTAAAACGGCGCTCAGCTTTATCATTCCCCTTATTGGATATTCACTTTCAGAAAAAACACCTCCTGAACAACGGGCTTCCCATCCGAGACCTTCGGAGCAAATAACATTCTAGGCACATGCTTCTCAATAGACTTTGCAACCGCTTCTTCCTCGCAGACGGCCTTTGCGTTCATTGGTCGCCCATATTCAGAAATACTGAATACAACATCACACTTAGACTTTGGGATATCTCCCCCTCGAAAATCCTGCCTTAAATAGAAAAGCGTTCTATCGCGTAGCGCAATGGCATCTCTATCAGCCACGAATATAGACGCATCATGCGCATCCCGATTAGCGTCCACCCATTGGGTCAATTGATCAAAGAAAACAACGTCTCTGCCTTTTTGCTCAAGGAACTTCCGCATAACTGGCATAAATTTTTGAGCGGAGGCAAAATCGCTTATCGCGACCGCAGACTTATACCCAAAGTCCGCAATATCATAACGCTGCTGACATCCTAGCTTATCATCCATTAATTCGCTTGCGATCGTGAGGGCCTTGGAAAACTCTCTCTCATCATGTGCCAGCTTTAGAGCCAGCTCGACGAGGCTTACATCCTTGTTAGACCGAAAATTCATACACTTTGATTTAGCCCAATTTGGGCCCTCAAATTCGCTTTTAGCCTCCGCAAAAGCAGAACTGTTCCACGAACAAGCCATGCTCAAGAGCGCTATCCACATAATTCTCATATGCATCTTCCCCAACAAATTTTGGGAAAGATTAACCACCTCAAACAACACGTCAAGGTAGTTTTATGCTACCTTAGCGGCAAATTTACAGGGCATTAGGGTCGTAATTCAGGATAGGCCCAAGCCAGCGTTCGGCTTTACGAAGCTCCCATCCCTTACGCTCCGCATAGCTCTCAACTTGGTCTTTTTCGATCCGTCCAACGGCAAAATATGCTGTCTCTGGATGAGCGAAATAAAGCCCTGACACAGATGCAGGCGGTGTCATCGCAAAGGATGTTGTCAATTCAACACCTGTACGCTCTGTTGCTTCCAACAACTTAAACAGAGTTTCTTTTTCTGTGTGATCCGGTTGAGAAGGATAGCCCGGGGCCGGTCGAATACCATCATATTCTTCCTTCACAAGCGCCTCATTATCAAACGCTTCGTTAGGCGCATAACCCCAAATGGATTTACGCACACGCTCATGAAGCATTTCAGCAAATGCTTCTGCAAAACGATCCGCCAATCCTTTTACAAGTATAGAAGAGTAATCATCTCCCGCTTCAGCAAACTCTTTAGCTTTCTCATTCTCACCATGCCCAGCAGTTACCACAAAACCACCGAGCCAATCAGCGCCCTCACCTTTGGGTGCGATATAGTCTGATAGTGCTGTCTGACCCCGATCATTTTCTTTGATCATTTGCTGACGGATTGTAAAGAAGCGTGCAGCTTCCTCATCGCGCTCTTCCGAATTCCAAACGACAATATCATCCCCGTCAGCATTTGCAGGCCAAATGCCAACTACGCCCTTACAAGTCAGCCATTGCTCGCCAATCAAACGCTGCATCATCGCTTGCGCATCGGCCCACAATGTACGCGCAGCTTCTCCGCGTTTTTCGTCTTCAAGTATCGCTGGGAAAGAGCCCTTCAAATCCCAACTCATGAAAAACGGTGTCCAATCAATATAACGCGCCAATTCAGCTAGATCGACATCTTCAATTGTTGTCAGTCCAGGGTTTAATGGTTTAGGCGGTGTGTATGCAGACCAATCAATCTTCGTTTTATCAGTGCGCGCCTCTTCAATCGGCATACGTGGCTTCGCAACACCACCAGAACGACGTTCACGAATGCGCGCAAAATTGGCTTTTGTGTTTTCCCAGAATGCTGGACGATCTTCATCTGAGAGTAACTGACCAACCACAGGCACAGCACGACTTGCATCCAAAACGTGAATAATCGGCGCAAGGTTGAAGACTGGCTCAATCTTAACCGCAGTGTGCGCAGGACTTGTCGTCGCTCCACCAATCATAAGCGGCAATTTAATATCCCGTCGCTGCATCTCAGCCGCCACAAATACCATCTCGTCGAGCGATGGCGTAATCAGACCTGATAGCCCGATAATATCCACCTTTTGTTTGATGGCCTCTTCCAGAATTTTTTCCGCTGGAACCATCACACCAAGGTCGATAATCTCATATCCATTACAAGCTAAAACCACACCCACAATATTTTTCCCAATATCGTGTACGTCACCTTTCACGGTCGCCATCAAAACTTTACCGTTAGACTCGTCTTGCGTGCCCAGCTCTTCTTTCTCTTCTTCCATGAAAGGAAGCAAATGCGCGACAGCCGCCTTCATCACACGCGCAGATTTCACCACCTGCGGAAGGAACATCTTACCTGCCCCAAACAAGTCCCCTACCACGTTCATACCGTCCATCAACGGCCCCTCAATCACATGCAGAGGACGAGCAAAGCTCAAGCGAGCCTCCTCGGTATCATCAACGATAAATTCTGTAATCCCACGCACTAAAGCATGCTCAATCCGCTTCTCTACAGATTGTTCTCGCCAAGACATATCCTTGACGACTTCAGCGCCTTTTTGTCCGCGATATTTTTCAGCCAAATCAACAAGACGTTCAGTACTATCAGCACGACGGTTCAAGATAACGTCTTCAACAGCCTCACGTAGATCAGCGTCAATATTATCATAAATATCAAGCTGGCCTGCATTCACAATCCCCATATCCATTCCTGCGGGAATAGCGTGATATAGAAATACAGAGTGCATTGCGCGGCGTACCGGTTCATTCCCACGGAAGGAGAATGACACGTTTGAAAGACCACCAGATATATGACAACCCGGGCATTCTTTACGAATCCTGCGCGTAGCTTCGATAAAATCTACTGCATAATTATTGTGCTCTTCGATACCTGTAGCGACAGCAAAAATATTAGGATCGAAAATAATGTCGTTCGGATCAAAACCGACTTTCTCGGTCAATACCTTGTAAGCGCGGGTACAAATTTCAACCTTGCGGTCTTCCGTATCCGCCTGCCCAACTTCATCAAAAGCCATCACAACAGCCGCCGCCCCGAAAGACATCACCTTGCGTGCATGCTCAATGAATTGCGCCTCTCCTTCTTTCAAAGAAATAGAGTTTACAATGGTCTTGCCCTGCACACACTGAAGACCAGCCTCGATAACGTTCCATTTAGAAGAGTCGATCATTACAGGCACGCGCGCAATATCAGGCTCTGCTGCGATTAGATTCAAGTATGTGATCATGGCCTTTTCGCCATCGAGCATACCCTCATCCATATTCACATCAATAATTTGCGCACCATTCTCCACTTGCTGGCGCGCGACATCTACTGCGGTGGCATAATCGCCTTCAAGGATGAGTTTTTTAAAGCGGGCAGAACCTGTGACATTCGTGCGCTCACCAACATTGACGAAGCTAGCTGTAGGTTTGGTCATTTTTCGTCTTTCGTTTGGGTATCTGCATCAGATTTTCCACTGACATCATTTTGTTTTTGATCAGGGCCATAATTACCCAATGCCTGCACAAAGGAGACAATCGCCATTACAGTCGCAAATCCTGCAAGGATAATTTTCATAGTGTAGGAGATATCCAAACTCTCAGCACGCGTAAACACGATATAAGCAGCCACCCCCCACGCCACAGCCAACGCCATGCGTAGCAAGAAACGCCCTATTTTCGCTTCACCAGATTCAAGCAGTTTAGACGGATCATCACTCATGAAATTCACCTAGCTTAATACAAATGGCTCAAGGCCAGCCAAGCGCATAGCTGGATCAATTTCAGGTACTTGCCTTGGCTTACTTGCTCTCACAGCCTTGGCAATAGCATCTATGTGCGCCGGCGTCGTGCCGCAACACCCACCCAACACGTTCACAATTCCATCTTTTGCCCACGCTTTAAGGTGTGTTGCCTGCTCGTCTGGCAAAACATCGTATTCACCAAACTCATTTGGTAAGCCTGCATTTGGGTATGCCAACACACGTGTATCTGCCACACGCGATAAAGCCGCCACATACTGACGCATCAAATCTGCACCTAGCGCACAATTAAGCCCTATCGCCCATGGCTTCGCATGACGTACAGAATACCAAAATGCTTCCGTTGTTTGCCCTGATAAAGTGCGTCCTGATGCGTCTGTAATCGTACCCGACAATACAATCGGACGCGTCTCACCTGAATCAAATTCCCAATCTTTTACAGCCTTGATCGCAGCCTTCGCGTTCAAGGTATCGAATATAGTTTCGATCAGAAACACATCCGAAAACTCAGCCATGGCAACAACTTGCTCATAATAAGCTTTGCGGACATCTTCAAAGGTCACTTCGCGGAACCCCGGATCATTTACATCCGGTGAAAGAGAGAGCGTTTTATTCGTTGGCCCTATCGCAGACCAAACAGCCTTAGGGCTATCTTCTGTCTCAAACTCATCCGCAACTTCACGTGCTAATCTAGCACCCTCACGCGCTATTTCGGCGGCAAGGGATTCAAGTTTATAGTCAGCCTGCGCTATTGTTGTTGCGGAGAAGGTATTTGTTTCAGCAATGTCAGCACCTGCATTAAAATATCGCCGATGCACTTCTTTAACAGTTTCAGGCTTCGTGAGGTTGAGAAGGTCGTTATTACCTTTCAAGAAGCGATCCACATCCTTAAATTGCTCACCTCTAAAATCTTCTTCAGTGAGCTTAAAGGTTTGAAGCTCCGTTCCCATAGCTCCATCTAGGATCAGAATGCGCTCATCCGCAATCTTGGTGATTTTTTCTAATCTTTGCTCGCGGTTCATGTCTTTGCCTCTTGTGGCTTCACACCAAGCAATCGACATGTCGCAAGCGACAGCCCAGCACGGTTCATTGTATAGAAGTGAAAGTCTTTAACACCTTCTTCCACTAGCTTGTTGCAAAGCTCGGCAGTTAAATGTGCTGTAACCAAATCTCTAGTCTCAAGATCGTCTTCTAGACCTTCATATAGATCAGCATATTTCGGCGGCAGATACGCCCCACACATATCAGCCATACGTGAGAGACCTGCAAAATTAGACTGCAACATGATACCGGGCACAATCGGTTTATCTATACCCGCCGCTTGCGCTTTATCACGGAAACGCAAAAAGGTTTCAGGCTCGAAGAAAAACTGCGTAATTGCGCGATCTGCACCAGCATCAAATTTGCGTTTTAGATTTGTAAGTTCATCTTGCAGACTACGCGCTTCGGGATGACTTTCAGGGTAGCATCCGACAGATATGTCGAAATCTGCTATTTCCTTGGCACCCTCTATCAAATCTGAAGCGTAGCTATAACCTTCTGGATGAGGCGCATACTTAGCCCCGATACCCTCTACAGGGTCTCCGCGCAAAGCAACGACACTCTTAACACCTCTATCCCAATAGCTCTGCAAAACGCTATTCACATCACTCTTGCTTGCAGCCACACATGTTATGTGTCCTGCGGTTTTAATCGAATTTGCCGTATCAGATGCGATCTTACCAACAACATCTAGCGTACGTTCCCGAGTAGAACCTCCAGCCCCATATGTTACAGACACGAATTTGGGGGCCAAAGGCGCAAGCCTCTGCACAGAATCCCACAAACGCTGCTCCATCGCATCCGATTTCGGCGGAAAAAATTCAAATGATATATTGAGATTGCTCACGCGGTTTCTTTCTTTGGGGTCAAATTCGATGTTTGAGGTAATGCTAATTTAGTTGCAGTCCAAATATTGACGGAAAGCCCTTCTTGATGGGTATCCAATGATGTTTTTGGAGCATCAAAGGTCTGGCTAAGACCTTGCTTCAAATCAGCCATCTCGCACCAATCTGCAAAGTAGCTATCATCAAACCCCAGATGTCTATGCGCTTGATCCCGTCTAAGATATTCAAGTTCATGAGGCGCAAAATCGACAACCAGCAAGCGCCCTTCCGGCTTCAACAACCGACTCGCTTCCATAATGGCTCGCTCAGGTTCATCAAGGAAATGCAGAACTTGGTGAATGATAACAAGATCAGCACATTCATCATCAAAGGGCGTACTTGTGGCATCTCCGTGCCGCACACCCACATGACTAAATTGGGGGCCAGACAAGTTTGAGCGGGCAATCGTGAGCATCTGATGCGATAGATCTATTCCATCTGCCATGTGAGCCTTCGGCGCGAACAAAGCCAACATCCGTCCAGTGCCTGTTCCCATATCTATAACGCGCTCAAAAGTGGCATCGCCAACAATATTCAACACAGCAGCTTCAATCTCGCTTTCAGGGTAATGCAATGCGCGAATTGCATCCCACTCTTCAGCGGATCGCTCAAAGAAAGAAACAGCCTCTTTCTGACGCGCTGCTCTGACTTCATCTAAGCGAGACAAATCTCGCAAAACACCTTTATCCTCTTGGTCCACCAGCGAAAGAATAACATCCACTAATTTACGGCCCGCTCCTTTGCGAGGTAATTTGTAAAACACCCATGCCCCTTCCGGCATGCGCTCAACCAATCCCGCCGATGTTAGGAATTTCATATGACGCGACAATCGTGGCTGGCTCTGACCAAGTATTTGGGCTAACTCACCCACAGAAAGTTCACCTCGACTCAATAAGACAAGCACGCGCGCACGGGTAGCCTCTCCTGCTGCCCGCAAACTATCTACCATTTGATCTAAACAATAATGCTCCATATTCCCATATAAACATATCTTTATATGATCTATCAAGCAAAATTGTTCGTATTCATTCCATTGTCAGCATTAATCTATAAACTTCTATGTTCTAAGACTACTGACATGTTTCGACAGGCCATTAGATATTGTGACCTTTTAGAAACAGCCTACAAAGAGATATCGCCCAGCCTATTGAAATTAGTTCTCATTAGGCACATATGCCAGCCTAATGTGAGGGGAATATTGGTTTATGATGAAAATAGCATCGATTTCTGCCTTAACAATCTTAGGATTGGGTGGATGTGCATCGACAGAAGTCGCTGCGCCGGGGACAGTGTATGACCCTTACGAAGGGTTTAACCGTCGTATGTTTGCCTTAAACAACACACTTGATAAGGCAATTCTTGAACCCACAGCCAAAGGCTATCGCTTTGTCACGACGGAAGACATGCGCGAAGGCTTTTCAAATGCATTGGCAAACCTCAAAGAGCCCGTCACCTTCGCCAACGAAATTCTTCAAGGCGACTTTATAGATGCCAGCAACACCGTTGGCCGCTTCGCACTAAACTCCACCTTAGGTGTCGTTGGTTTAGTTGATGTTGCAGGAAGCTTGGGAATTGAAAGAAAGTCAGAAGACTTTGGCCAAACGCTAGGTAAATGGGGCGTTGGAGATGGCCCTTATTTGGTATTGCCTATTTTAGGATCAACCAATCCTCGCGATCTGCTCGGAACAGGAATCGACTCCGCATTCCAGCCCCTTAATTATGCCCAATTTTCTGGCGATACAGAGTTCAGAATTGGACGAAGCGTTTTAGGTGTCGTATCTGGACGCGAGAAATTAATAGAACTCATCGCTGATTTACGCGAACAACAAGCCGACCCCTATACTGCAGCAAGGCGAATTTATGGCCAAACAAGGGACGCCGCCATTCGAAATGGCGCAGAAGACCCTAATGCGTACGAAGATTTGCCTAATTATGATGAATACTAAAGATACCAACTGTTAAGGGCCTCTAGGAGGGCTTCCATGACTATTCTTAAAAAAATTACCGCTCTCGCACTTGCCAGTACTTTTTTAGCTGGCGCAGCCCTCGCCGACCAGAAAGCTGAGGCTTATGTTGAAAAAAATGCTAACATTGTTCTACACACATTAAACCAGCCCTCACTAACACGCGAAGACCGCACGGCCCAATTTAACAGCTATATGAATACATTTGCTGATATGGATAAAGTCGCCCGCTTTGCTGTTGGTCGTTATGGACGCCAATTCACAGACGCTGAATTCCAAGCCTATTCGAAAGCTTTCATCACATACGCTCTAGCTGTGTATGAAGTCCAATTGGATCGCTTCCGGGGTGAAGAAATTGAAGTTGTTGGATCTGTAGATTTGCGCCCTGGTGATTCCGTCGTGAAAACGCGGATTCTAGCACCGAACACAGGTAAAAAATTCAATGTCGAATGGCGTGTACGTCAAGAAAAAGGCTCTGACACATATAACGTGCTAGATGTGGCGCTTAACATTGAAGGAAGCCAAATATGGCTTGCTCAAGAACAGCAAGCACAGTTTGTTTCATTGCTCGACCGCTCTAATGGTAGCGTTGAAGCACTTATTCAACGCATAAATGAAATGACAGCCAAGCTGAATGCAGAAAAAGACCTCAATTCAGAAGCAACAGCACTGAACTTGAACTAATAATTCATTTTCGAAACCATCTTTTATAAAAAAGCCCAACGACTAGAGTCGTTGGGCTTTTTTATCAGGCTCGATCAACAGATATTCTAAACGTCTAAGTATACGCGATTGCGTCCATTATTTTGTGATCCTTTTGGCGTCACAACGGGTTCAGGTTTTTCACCGTTCAGCTCGCGCTGTTCTTCAAGCGCATGACGTACAGCAGATAACATTTCTTCTGCCCCATAAGGCTTATACAACAACGCATTCGCACCATGGCTGCGCGCTGTTTTTAACTCCCGACCCGCGATATCAGAACCATCCGTTCCGCCCGTCATAGCCACCAACGCAACATGCGGCCAAACATCTCGCACGAGTTTGATAACCTCATGGCCATCCGTCCCCGGCATAAAGAGATCGGTTATAACGACATTGACCTGATCATAGCTAAGGCGCTCAATTGCATCCTGAGCATTATCAAACACAGTCACGCGATACCCATTAGGGCGCAATACACCCGCAGCAACTTTTCCACACGTCCGGCTGTCATCAATCACTACAGCGTGGAGTTTCGCCGCCCCACCCGCACGGATTGACGCAACATCATCCGCAATAGACCTTGCTTCTTCAAGCCCAAATGGCTTTCGCAAAACCAGTTTTACACCGCGTTCTCGCGCCTGAACCAAACCACTATAGTTGTCCGTTGAATCTGCTGTCATCACACCAACAACGGCTTCCGGCCATCGTTTACGCACATCATCAATCAACTCAAGGCCTGAGATACCACCATAATTGATATCAATCAGAACAAGATCAAAAGTAGCGTCAAACAGTTCAGGCTTACCTTTATATTCGCGTACAGACAGAGCAATCATGCACTCGCAACCAGCCTGCCCCAAAATGGACGACATAATCTTAGCTTGCGTCGCACTATCTTCTAGTAAAAGACACTTAATTGCTTGCATCATTCTGCCCCAAAGCATACGCCAAATTGGCCCTCTCGGATTCAGAGTTTACCCAGATTGCCCTAATATTGAGCTAACCAATTCACAAAATTCGTTATACTTTGCGATATCAAAAGGCGAAAACTCAACCTCTCCAACCCATTCGGGCGCTAGATACAATTTAAGGCTGCCACAACATTCCCCCACCTAATTCAAAGGCTGCGCAGGAGATAATTGATGGCAAGCAAACTAAGGCGTCATTTTAATCAATAATAATTAGATATAGCATGAAGTTAGATACACGCTTGCTTTCCTCTCCAAATGCGACTGAAATTCCAATGTTCACATAATGCAGTGAAGAACGGCATAATTGGAGACTGAAAAATCATGGACCATGCCGGGCAAGATATTCTGATCAAGGACGTCATTGTTTTTCTCTTTGCCGCAGGGCTTGTCGTGCCCACCTTACGATATTTCCGCGTGCCAGCCGTTTTAGGCTTCATTTTGGCCGGTATCGCCCTCGGCCCAATGGGATTAGGTGCCTTTACGCATCACTGGCCATTGCTCGAATATGTCACCATGAGCGAGTCAAAAGCCGCTGCCCCCTTTGCGGAACTAGGCGTACTCTTCTTGCTTTTTCTTATCGGGTTAGAACTCTCCTTCGAGAAACTTTGGGCAATGCGGCGACTTGTGTTTGGTTCCGGCACAATTCAATCAGCAATGAGTGCACTGATCATTGCAATCGCAGCATATCTACTTGGCCTTAGCGCACCTGCTGCAACTCTTATTGGGCTTGCCCTTGCTTTGTCTTCAACTGCAATCGTCATGCAAATTCTCATTGGAGAGCACCGTGCAGCTTCTCCTGCTGGCCGCACTGGTTTCAGCGTTTTACTATTTCAAGATATTCTTGTCGCACCGATTCTTATTCTTGCAGGCTTCCTCTCACACACCACCGCCCCCAGCTTATCGGGTGCAATCTTTCAAGCTGCATTCAATGGTCTATCCGCCATAATTGTTATTCTCTTCATTGGGCATTTTTTACTACGTCCTCTTTTTAGACTCGCAGCAAATACTGGCGGACGTGATTTCTTAATTGCCACTACACTTCTCACCGTTGTAGGTGCTGCCGTCCTCACTGCTAGCGCTGGTTTATCACTGGCTTTAGGCGCTCTACTCGCGGGACTTATGCTTGGTGAAACAGAGTTCAAACATCAAACGGAAGTCGATCTAGAACCCTTCAAAAGCTTATTATTGGGACTGTTCTTTATGACAATCGGCATGGGGTTAGACCTACATGCGATTTGGGATCAATTTCCTGTCATTCTACTTGGTTTAGTAGGCTTACTCTCAATTAAGCTCATCATCGCAATCATTGCATGCCGCATCTTTACGGGAAAACTATCTACCGCACTTGAAGCAGCGTTTTTATTAGCACCAGCAGGCGAATTTGCTTTTGTTGTACTCGCCGCAGGAACAGCTGGGAGCGTTATTTCACAAAATGACGCCACTATCGTTACCGCCATTGCCAGCATATCAATGATGATCATTCCCGCATTTTCAACACTTGGACAACTTTTTGCTAAACGATTTGATAAACAAACACCAGAAGATGCAGAACCTCTTAGTGATTATTCAACCCTTGAGGGACATGTTATCATTGTGGGGTTAGGTCGCGTTGGACAAACCGTCGGTCACATTCTCAAATCCGAGAAGACCGAATTCGTTGCATTAGAAAATCGGCCTCAACGCGTGAACATACTAAGAAGGGAAGGCTGGCCTGTATATTTGGGTGATGCATCGCGTAAAGAAATACTCGAAAAGGCGGGCGTCATGGGAGCTGCTATGACCGTCCTAACACTTGATGATGCTGGATCGATTGAATCTATGGTTAGAGCCGCAAGGCAGTTACGCACAGACATGCCGATCATCGTGCGCGCCAAAGATGCAATCCACGCCCGTCAACTCTACAACGCTGGGGCAAATTTCGTTGTCCCAGAAGCTATTGAAGCAGGCCTTCAGTTGGCTTCACGAACACTACGCGAATTTGGGTATGATGGGGAAACATGCCGAGATTTAATCGCACATGAGAGGGACAGAGAATATAAACTTGCAACACAAGAAACAAAAAAATGACAACCGACAACACCCCTCAGACGCCTACAATATCCACGAAACTTGAGAACGAAATACAAGACTATTTCAATAGATATGCTGAGGCATTTTCTAAATTCGACTTTCAAACCGTCAGTAAAATGTGGTCTCTTCCCTGCCTTGTAACGTCAAACAAGAACAGCCTCTCCTTCACTGACCGAAAAGTATTTGAAGAAAACCTCAACAAAATGGGAAATTTCGGTAAGTCAGTTGGAATAACGCTCGTTCAGAAAATTGTCTTTGAAATCTTCCAGATAGCTCCCGAAACACTTAGCGTTAGAACCCGCGATACAAGTTTCAACAAGGATGGGGAAGCTATAGTTGGATGGGAACAAACATATATATTGCAACACATTGATGACCAATGGAAAGCAATCGCAACCGTTGCCAGTGGTGAAGTGACAAGTTGGGCAGCAAAAGACACCCCACTCGCGCCCAAAATCGCTTCTTCTGACAATATACTACTTGATTAAAAAAAAGGGGATGTAAGCCAAACCTACATCCCCCTTTTTTATATATCACTTAAAGCAGCAACCTAATCACGGCTAAATTTCTGGAAGGTTGGACGCTTAGGTGCAGCCCCCTCTTCACCCAGACGTTTTTTCTTGTCTTCAAGGTAAGATGAGAAATCACCTTCAAACCATTCCACATGGCTATTACCTTCAAACGCAAGAATGTGCGTACACATACGGTCAAGGAACCAACGATCGTGCGAGATGATAACAGCACACCCTGGGAAGTCATCCAAACCTGCCTCAAGCGCTTGTAGTGTTTCCACATCAAGATCGTTTGTCGGCTCATCGAGGAGAAGCAAGTTTCCACCTTCTTTAAGCATTTTGGCAAGGTGTACACGGTTACGCTCACCACCAGATAGCTTACCAACGATTTTAGACTGGTCCGTCTTGCGGAAGTTGAACGCAGACACATAAGCACGTGAGGACATTTCCACACCGCCAATGTCGATATAATCCAGCCCGTCAGAAATTTCCTGCCAGACATTATTCTCATCATTCAAACTGTCACGAGATTGGTCGATATAACCCATCTGCACAGTATCACCGACCTTGAAAGTTCCTTCATCAGGAACTTCTTTACCTGTGATCATTTTAAACAATGTTGTTTTACCCGCACCGTTTGGACCGATCACACCAACAATGCCACCCGGAGGCAAACGGAAGCTTAGATCTTTGATCAATAAGCGGTCGCCGTAGCCTTTATAAAGCCCTTCAGCTTCCACAACCACACTACCCAAACGCTCTCCAGGAGGAATACGAATTTGAGCTGTTGTAATTTTCTCTTTTTCCGCCGCTGATGCTTTTTCATTATAAGCAGACATACGTGCTTTAGATTTAGCCTGACGCGCTTTAGGGGATGAACGCACCCACTCAAGCTCTTTATTCAGTGTACGTTTACGACCCGCTTCTTCACGTGCTTCTTGCTCCATACGTTTGGCTTTTTGCTCAATCCAACGAGAGTAATTGCCTTCATATGGAATACCTTGGCCGCGATCTAGCTCCAGCATCCATGTGGTGATCTGGTCAAGGAAGTAACGGTCGTGCGTCACGAGGATAACACAGCCAGGGAAATTCATGAGATAGTTTTGAAGCCAATCAACAGTGGTCGCATCAAGGTGGTTGGTCGGTTCATCCATCAATAGCATGTCAGGCTTAGACAGAAGCAATTGACAGATCGCAACACGGCGTTTCTCACCCCCAGATAAAGGCGCAACCAATGCATCGCGAGGCGGACAACAAAGCGCATTCATCGCCATCTCGATTTTGGAATCGATATCCCAAGCATCCATCTGGTCTACTTGCTCTTGCAGAGCCGTCATCTCTTCCATCAATTCGTCTGAGTATTCCTCAGCCATTTTCATGGAGATTTCGTTGAACTTATCAAAAGCTTCTTTTTCCGGACAACCAACGATCACGTTTTCCCAAACAGTGTCACCATTATCCAGCTGCGGCTCCTGAGGAAGGTATCCAATTTTCGCACCATCAGCTGCGCGTGCTTCCCCGCCATATTCTTTATCCACGCCCGCCATAATGCGCATAAGCGTAGATTTACCCGCACCGTTGGAACCCACAACACCGATTTTCGCGTCTGGCAAAAATGATAGGTGAATGTTTTCAAATACTTTTTTGCCACCTGGATAAGTCTTGGACAAACCTTGAAGCTGGTAAACGTATTTAATAGCCATGTGCGCTGATAACTCTTCTAATCGGGGATGAATTGAGACCAGAGTTAATGCCGGAAATAAGTGCGGAAAGCAAGTGGAGCACTTCAGAAACAATATTTCAAAAATCTCCTTGAAAATCCCCGTTAACCAAAACTCTCCCGCACCATTTTAACGACATGTAAAACACATTCGAGCATATATAGTCGCACGATATATTACTTGATTTCATTAGAAAAATTAGGCTCGTGTTTTAATGTCTCGCATTCAAAAACTCATTATTGCGATTAGCATTACACTCGCAGTCATCGCCGCCGGATTTACATGGTTCAATAAAGGGACACCGGCAGCCTACCAATCTGTCAAAGTACAACCTCAATATTATATGCCGCCGGATATTCAGCCCAATTGCGTCAACGAATTTGGCTGCAACATAAAAACACGTGTTCCCCTATGGCTTCAAAAACACCTCACTGAGGTGGAAATTGAGACTCAAAGTCAAAATCAGGTTGTTATTGTAAAAACAAATATGGCCGTTTTAAAAAGCCTCGCCCATGGTTTGTTCATTGGCTTACTCTTCTATGGCATCCTTTATGGTGCCAACCTCACGATACGTTTGATCATCAAGCATAGAAGAGCAATTATAGATTACTTTAGATCACAGCTAGCATGGGCCAGAGCATAAACACACCCTGCCCGATTTAGATAACCTGCTTGATCGCCATATCCAAAGCTTGCTTCATTTCATCAGAAGACAATTTTACGGTAAGTCTATCCACTATTTCGCCCGTGTCGGCGTTGAGTAGAAGCGTGAAACCTGTGCCGCCTTTATATTTTTCATAAACAGGCATGAAGTTTAAATCTCGCGCCGTCTTTTCCGGTGCGCCGCCTTGACCAAGGCTAAAATCCAATTTCACAAATTTTACGGGCTTGTTGGCAAAATCAGGAGCAACTTCCGCAAGTTTTGGTTCGAGTATCTTACAAGTCGAACACCATGCAGATGAGAATGTCACAGCGTATATCTCAGGACGACCATCATAGACATATTTCGATTCAGATGCCGTTTTTCCAAAAAAACCAACACCGTTAAACGCCACAAAGCCACCAACAGCTAAGACCATCACAAGTGTGAACCAATATTTTTTTATAAACGCCATTTCATCTCACTCCGATTGCTTATCCTTCTGCTACAGGCAAAATCCCCGCAAGCAAATTAAACTTGATCTCACAAATACGTGTAGTCCCATCTAAACTCAGTAAAATCGGCTCAAATGCTTGCTCGCCTCACCGATTGGGATAGATTACCCGTCAAAGACAACATCGTAGCATATCTTTGGGTCCAATTCACATTATGATGAAACATACTTCTCTTTTCGCACTTAGTTTCGCACTGACCAGTGCGTGCGCTTTAACACCAGATTCAGGCAATGCCAGCCCACAGGCGACAGCACCTATTGAAGCAGCAAAAAATAACTCTAATGTCGCGCAAAACTCCACCCAAGAAGCAGTAAGCATGGCCCTCCTCACCCCTGAACGCCTCGCCGGATCACCTTCCTTAAATGGTCCTTCTCCCAATGCTGTCAAATTTTCTCCTGACGGCACGAAACTCACTTTCTTGCAGGCACGTGAGGATGACAAACAGCGTCAAGATTTATGGGCCTATGATGTAGCCAGTGGCAAAGCCTCCCTGCTTGTGGATTCCACCCTGCTAGAGCCAGAAGGTTTTGAACTTTCCGAAGAAGAAAAAGCGCTCCGCGAACGCAAACGTATCGCCGGAACAACGGGTATAGTCTCATATAGTTGGGACACGAAGGGCGAACAAATCCTCATTCCGATTGGCGGCGATCTTTACATCGTAAAATTAAACGAAGATGGCCCGCAGGTCACGCAGCTCACCGCTACAGAAAGTTTTGAATACAACGCCGAAATTTCTCCAAATGGCGGCCAAGTCTCATTCATCCGCGATGGGGCACTTTACGCAATAGACCTTGCAAGCGGTGATGAAACTCAAATCTCGCCAAGTGCTGATCCAGCCAATGCAATCACCTATGGCGTTGCCGAATTTGTCGCCCAAGAAGAAATGAGCCGCTATGTCGGTACGTGGTGGTCACCCGATGATGCCCACGTCGTATATACCCGCGTCGATGAAAGCCCCGTTGCAATCATCCTTCGTTTTGACATTTCCGCCAGTGATGTCACCGTCATTGAGCAACGTTATCCGCGTGCAGGTGAGCCAAATGCGATTGTAGATCTTTTCGTGAAAAATCGCGCCACTGGAAAAACCGTACAAGTGAACCTTGATGCATCACCTGACACATATCTTGCGCGCGTAAACTGGGCCGGACCAAACACGCTTTTCGTCCAGCGCGTCAACCGCGATCAAACTCGCATCGAACTTTTGCGCGTAGACCCAAAAACAGGCGACACTTCTATTGCGTATGTCGAAGAGCAACCAAACTGGATCAATCTATCTTTTGACTTCCGCGCGCTTTCAGATGGCCGCTTCCTTTGGTCCACTGAAGAAAGCGGATATCGCCACATCACACTGCACAATAGCGATGGAAGTAAAGTCACTCAAATTACATCAGGCGAATGGGTCGTTGACGCTATTCAGGCCGTAGATGAGACAAATGGCTATGTCTATTTCACTGCCAACAAAGACACACCTCTTGAAACAAGTCTCTACCGCGCATCTTACAAAGACACCGACGCAGCTATCACGCGCATAACAGAAGCAGGCGGCCAATGGTCTATCAATATGGCATCTGACGCTCAAAGCTATGTAGGCACATTCCAATCCCCAACCACGCCGCCTCAAACAGCCCTCTATAAAGCTGATGGGGAGCGCATTGCGTGGGTTGAAGAAAACAAACTCGACGACACGCATCCCTATGCTGCCTATTTGGATGCGCACGTCACCCCAGAATACGGCACGCTCACCGCTGCTGATGGCCAAATACTGCACTACTCCATCACCAAACCTCATGACTTTGACCCATCAAAATCATACCCAGCAATCGTCGAAGTCTATGGCGGCCCACACGTCCAGCGCGTTAGCAAAAAATGGCTTCTATCTGACGTCATGACAGCACAACGCGGCTATGTCGTCTTCCGCCTTGATAATCGCGGCACATTCAATCGCGGTAAAAAGTTTGAAGACGTCATCTTCCGCCACACAGGTGAAGTGGAAGTGATCGACCAGCTCCAAGGCGTGGAACACCTCAAATCACTGCCCTATATTGATGCAAACCGCATCGGACTAAATGGTTGGTCTTATGGTGGCTATATGGCCCTTATGACCACACTAAAAGCTCCCGAAGGCACGTTCGCAGCTTCTGTATCGGGTGCGCCCGTATCCGATTGGGCCTTGTATGATACCTTCTATACAGAGCGCTATATGGACACGCCCCAAGACAATAGCGAAGGCTATGAATTATCCTCGGTTTTCCCGCATTTGAAGAACCTAAATTCTCCCATGTTAATGATCCACGGCATGGCGGATGACAATGTCACATTCGACAATTCAACTCGCGTTTACGCCGAGCTTCAAAAGCTAAGAAAACCGTTTGAAATGATGACTTATCCAGGCGAACGCCACGGTGTACGCGACACAGACATGAGCATCCACCTCATGAACACCCGCCTCGCCTTCTTCGACCGTTATTTGAAACCGAGAGAGTAAAAACTGACGTTTTTGCCCGACTTTATAATAGCCTATTGCAAGAAATAAAAACCTCTGACACACTCAAAACAGGTTTAACGTATTGAAAGGAGGTGGTCCGATGTCGAGCATTTTAACTGGTCAGGTTGGGTCTTTGTTGAATGGTAAACTTATGGGGCAGTCTTCATAAGCAAACCATAAACCGGATTCTCATTCAGCAATATGTTGATGGTATTATGAGACCCCTCCGGATTTTTAAATGCGAGGCCGCTTCTTAATTGAAGCGGTCTTTTTATTTGCGTCAATCTGGAAATTGATTTGGACCAATTTTGCCGACCACAATCCTTGCCTTCTCAACATAAGCTTGAGCAATCTGGCTTTCGGGATAACGAACACAAGCCAATTCTGCCAGCGACAAACAAGCTTGATATTGGCATGTTAGATAATTGTGTTTGATGATCGCTTCCATCATTTTTTGCGGCGTCGAGGGCTGCCCCATGCGGCGCGATAGTGTGGCATATTCAGTCGGCAAAATATGCGGCAACTCAATATCAATCTCATCGCACAGCTCAACATATTGTTTGATCAATCCCCATGGCGTCATAAACGGATCATGACCGGTTCTGACCTTCATCAGATACTCAATCTCAATGCGTGCAACAGCTAAATCACCCCGTTTCAAAGCTGACTCCGCCCTAGCGCGGCGCGGTTGCGTGAACGCGCTGATATCAATCGCGCCCTCTCCAAAGTCACCCGACCGCACAAAGCCCTCAATACAAGGCCCCAGCATATTGATGATCTGAAGTTGTTTGAGAATAAAATGACCTGCCCCATTTAGCGCGATCAATCTGGTATTGTTTTTATCTGCAAAGAAACAAGACACAAACTTCGAATCCGCTTCATCTTCAGGGTCAAACACGACAAGCACGTCATTTTGAGTGCTATTCATCTGACGAAGGTCTGTGTGCACAAGTTCAATGTCAGAATGGTAAGAACGCAGCCCCTCCATATAGCTGTGGATCGGCAAGCGCGGAGCGATCGCCAAGATACGCGCCTTAAATAAGCTTCCAAAATAGATGGCAGCATACCCACCCAAACTCGTGCCATAGATTACAACATCAGTGTGCTGCGCAACAACGAAACCTACAGCCTGCAAAAAGCTGTCTCGTGACAAACTCTGAAAGAAATCCTTGGGTGAGCAAGCAACATTTATCTGGCTAATATTTATCGACTTAAAAAAATGCCTGCCAAAATCATCCTCTAATATTTGCCCCATCGAATTAAAGGTAATGACGAGTTTATCAGATCCCCTATCAAAAAATGATATCCTACAATGGGAAGCATCCAATAAAGTCTGCCCTGCCTCACCATCAGAATGTGCAGATTGATCCATAGAATCAGATCGCTCTATCAAACCACCAATAATTTCCCGCACAATGCTTCTAGCTTCTCTTTGTCGATGTCATCAAAAGAAGCATGCTGCTCTGAGTCCACATCCAACACCGCCGCCAAGCTACCATCTGCATTCAACACAGGCACCACGATCTCAGAATTTGAACGACTATCGCAAGCTATGTGACCGGGAAATGCATGCACATCTTCAACAACCTGTGTTTCACGCGTTGCTGCCGCCGCTCCGCAAACGCCGCGCCCGAAAGGAATACGCAAACATCCCAATGTTCCTTGATATGGCCCGACAACAAGCTCGTTTTCTTTTAGCGGATCAACCACATAAAACCCTGTCCAGAAATACACTGGCGCAAACGCTTGTGCCAATAAACAAGACGCTGTCGCATAGCGTGCTGTAACGCTTGTCTCTCCCGCAACGACGGACAAAATTTCGGCGCTCACCTCATCATACCGAGTGGCTTTATCCGCTGAATAATTGCTAGGCGCGTGCGACATGGAAATGCATCCTTTAAAAAATGATCAAGCGCTTACATAGCAAGTCTTCTGCAAAAACCAACACCTCGTCACGAACTCGCCCCAATCTAAGTTAATGCTTAACCAATTCCTGCTTTTTTATTGCAAAATCTGCCAATCGTTAAAAAGGCGAAATGCCATGTCTATTTCCTCGAAAATCATTTTTTCATTCGCCTTTGCTCTTGTCGGTTTCCAAAGCGCAAATGCTCAATCATTACCCGTTCCCATGCCAGCAGAAGAACGTCAGGAATTAGCTCAAGCGCGCTATCGCCAAGCGCAGAACGCTCAAATCGCCCAGCACCAACCAAGCTACCAAACAGGCACGCCCTTAGGCAGGCCGTTAGTGGAAGCACGCAAGGAAAGCAGCCCTAGCGCGCCCACAGCAGAGCCATTGCAAACCCTCTCGTCAGACGCAACTGGCTATATGATCAAAGCAGGCTCATTCCGCTCCTTTGCCAATGCCCAGAGCCTTCACGCCAAACTTTATGCAATAGGTTCAGCACGCATCATTCCTCGCCAAGCCAATGGTATGGACTTTTATGGTGTCTATCTGGGACCATGGGCAACTGAAGCTGAAGCTTTCCAAGCTTTCTCGCTTGCAATGGATGCGGGCATGGAAGATGGAAAAATTATAGACCCAGAATAAGTCTATTTATTCAAATCCTTGTAAATTTCCGCCATTGCCGCTGCAAGAGTGTTCTGCGCCTCGGAGTCTAATCCCTCAATCGCATTTTTAAGTCGCAATATTGGATCTTCTTTTAGCAAATCCTGACCCGCTTGCGTCAGATGTATCCTGCGCTTACGTCGGTCATTTTCTTGAACAACTCCTACCGCAAAACCTTTCATTTCCAATGTTGCAATTGCGCGGGAGGCTGGCCCCTGCGTCACCCCTAAATGGGCCGCCACGCCATTCACATCTCTCAAATTTTCAGTCGCGCCAGCTAAGAAACGCAATACCGACCATTGCCCCGGATGCATATGCTGCGGCCCGCGCACATCATAGACTGCCCGCGCTGTTGCTTCGAGTAATTTTGCAAGATCTAGTGCTTTGGTATTCCCCATTTTTAACTTTCAAACTGCCATTCACACGACTTCTAACAACATTGTGACTATGCAAATAAAATCCGTACTCTAAAACACATATTTATGAGCAATACCCAAGTTACACTGAAAAAATTTGATGACCCGCGTATAACCGCAAAAGGCGAAACGCGCGCGCATGTTCCTTTTAACCGTATGAAAACGCTATGGTTTAACACTGGAACGCTGTGTAATATCGAATGCGTCAATTGCTATATCGAAAGCTCCCCCACAAATGATAGGCTCGTCTATCTCACCAAAGCTGATATTCTCCCCTATCTTGAAGAGTTAAAACTCGCTAATGAAAGCCAAATCGAAATAGGCTTTACAGGTGGTGAACCCTTTATGGCACCCGATGCTATTGCCATGATTGAAGCGGCGCTAGAAAATGGACACACTGCCCTTGTTCTAACCAACGCAATGCAGCCCATGATGCGGCCACGTGTTCAAACTGGTTTACTCGACCTAAAAAACCGCTTCCAAAACAAACTTATTATGCGTGTAAGCTTGGACCATTTTTCTGAGCAATTCCACGACAAGGAACGCGGCGCGGGCAGTTTTGATATAGCAATGGAAGGCTTAAAATGGCTTTCTAAACACAATTTCAACCTCGCTATCGCTGGTCGCGCTCTGTTTAACGAAGACGAAATTTCAGCTCGAGAAAATTACAATCAACTATTTAAAAGCAATGCTTTCGAGATAGATGCTTTCGACCCTACCCAACTCGTCCTTTTCCCCGAAATGACACCTGATTCTGACCCTCCTGAAATCACAACAGCCTGCTGGGGAATTCTAAAGAAGTCTCCAGAAGACATCATGTGTGCTGACCAACGCATGGTCATAAAACGCAAGGGCCATACATCACCCACTGTATTGCCTTGCACGCTCCTACCTTATGACCAACGCTTCGAGATGGGAAAAACTTTACAAGATTCCCGCAAAGCCGTTCCACTAAACCACACATATTGCGCGACTTTTTGTGTTTTAGGTGGCGGCTCATGCTCCGCATAAAATGCGCTATTTCGATCCAAAGTGTTTAGACAATTTCAGACCTTGGCCCTGATAATTTGCAAATGAACCCGCCGCACCATAAGGCACGCGCGGCTTATCTACCATTGGCTCAAACACCAAACGCCCCATAGGCTGACCATCTGTTAGAATGAATGGCACTTCTCGTGAGCGCACCTCCAAAACAGCTTTGCCTTCAAGCCCTTCCACACCAAAACCGGGATCAAAAAATCCAGCATAGTGAGCTCTAAATTCACCAAACTCAGGGGCAATAGGAGCCATTTCAGCAGCTTCATCTACGGGAATAACTACTTTTTCTTTTGACGCCAGAATGTAAAACTCACCCGGATCAAGCACCAATGCACCGTTATAAGGGCGCACGGGTTCCCAAAAATCATCTATTTTATGACCAGAAATATTTTTCAAATCCAACACACGTGAGTGACGTTTTGCGCGATATCCAGCAATATCATCATCGCCCGGTTTAAGGTCTATGGAAAAAATCTCATCGCGGATTGTTTCCTTTGGCCCATTTCGCAAGCGCAATTGCAGCAAGCGATCCCCTTCACGCGCAAGGATGGAGAAAGTTCTGGGTGAAATCTCCACATATAACGGTCCGCTATACCCCTCTCGCGCCGCATCAAACCGATCTGATCCATCTGTAATCATTCTTACAAACACATCTATTCTACCTGTAGAGCTTTTGGGGTTTGCCGCGCCTGAAAGCCCCACAGGAAGGCGCAAAGCCTCCTTTAGAGGCACCATATAAACACACCCTGTCTCCAACACAGCCCCTTTGGATAAATCCAATTCGTGCATCACAAGATCATCATCAAAATAATCACGGACACTTTTCTCTGGTCCAGGTAAAAAACTTGCGCGCATGCGATAGGCTTTTGCCCCTAAACGCAAATCAATGGATGCAGGTTGAACCTGATCTATTTCAATCCCATCCTGCGCAGAAATTACGCCTGCATCACATAATGCGTGGATTTGCGTGTCCGGAAGTACACCAAAGGAAGTTTTTTTAATTTTGCCGTCGGTCATGACTTGACCCTTTGTAATTATCGCGATCCCTATGCAGACCATTGAACAAGGAACATATTCCCTATGGCTGACAAGAACGAAAAGTCAAACCTCGACTCCACTAAACTTGCAACAAACTTAGTGCATGGCGGCCGCCTACGCTCTGAATATTGTGAGACATCCGAAGGTTTGTTCTTAACGTCCGGCTATTGCTACCCCAATGCTGAAACAGCACAAGCGCGCATGGCTGGTGATGAACCAGGTTTCGTATACTCACGTTATGCAAATCCTACGATTAAAATGCTAGAAGACAAGCTCGCAATGATCGAAGGCGCGGAAAGTTGCCGCTGCACATCTTCTGGGATGGCTGCTATTTCTGCAGCGCTTATTGCACCTTGTAAGCAAGGGGACAGAATTGTCGCCGCCAAAGCTTTGTTTGGTTCATGTACATGGATTTTGAAAAACCTCATGCCAAAATTCGGTATTGAGGCCGAATTTGTGGACGGGAACGACCTAGAGGCATGGCAGACCGCACTCAGCAAGCCAGCACGCTTAGTGCTGATCGAAAGCCCGTCCAATCCACTGCTAGAGGGCGTGGACATCAGAGCTATAGCAGACCTAACCCGCGCAGCAGGCGCAGAACTCGTCGTGGACAATGTTTTTGCAACACCGCTAGGCCAAAAACCCCTTGAACTGGGCGCAGATTGGGTCGTCTACTCCGCAACAAAACACATGGATGGACAAGGTCGTGTTCTTGCTGGCGCTATACTGGGTAAGAAAGAAGCTATGGATGAGATTTTCGATAGCTATCTAAAACATACTGGTCCAGCGATCTCTCCTTTCAATGCTTGGATTATTCTTAAGGGCTTGGAAACACTGGAATTACGCGTCAGCCGTATGAATCAAACAGCTGCCAAACTCGCAGATTTCATCGCAGATCACCCCGCAGTCGCTGCTGTGCGCTATCCGGGTCGCAAAGATCATCCTCATTATGATATCTTCCAGAAACAACAATCGGAAGGTGGCTCTCTCATCGCTATTTCTTTAAAGGGCGGAAAAGAGAGTGCGTTTAAGCTACTGAATAATTTGAATATTGTTACAATATCAAATAATCTTGGTGATGCTAAAACACTGATCTGCCACCCGACGACAACAACCCACCGTACACTCTCAGACGAAGAAAAAGCCGATGTTGGCCTAAATGATAGCTGGGTACGTTTATCCGTTGGGCTAGAACACCCAGACGATTTGATCGCTGATTTTTCAAAAGCTCTAAATGCAGCGCTTTAAGGCCTCGCATATAGAGATTGGCAAGACATTATGTGGCATGACTAGTGCAATAGCTATACAATGGAAGCGAATTTCACCGCTTTACGAAGGAGTGACGTCGGCATGAGCCAAGTTCACACATATGAACGAGAAACCAATGGCGTCATTATCCGCGTGACGCCACGCTTTCTTGATGCTGAGTCTTCCCCCAGCGAACACCGCTATGTATGGGCATATGCGATTGAGATAAAAAACCTCAATGATCATGCTGTACAACTCATGACACGCCATTGGAAAATCTCGGATCGCAATGGGGGCCTGCACGAAGTGGAAGGTGAAGGGGTTGTGGGTCAAACACCAGTCATTGAACCCGGTAAAACATTTCAATACTCTTCAGGGGCACCCCTCACAGCCCCGTCGGGCATGATGCAAGGCAAGTTTACATTCTCCAATGGATGCGGTGAAGATATGTATGTTGATATTCCAGCCTTCTCCCTCGATAGCCCCTATGATTCCTCTAGACCCAATTAAGCAGCTACCTTGAGCTCTCAAATCAAACTGCGTCCAATTCTATATGCCACTGGTTTGATGACTTTTGGCCTTGGGCTGTTTATGTTGCCGTGCGTTGTTGCAGACCTCGCTGCAGAGCGTGGGGAGTGGCGGATTTTTTTCCTACTTTCAATCACATCCATCACGATTGGTGCCGTAACCGCACTCTCCTCACAACACGATAAAATGCCAATTCGTACACATGATGCTTTCTTACTGACAGTCCTGTTGTGGGTATTTGTAACGATTATTGCATCGACCCCCTTCTCTATTGGATTTGGTATGAGTTTTACCGACGCCATTTTTGAAAGCATGTCCGGCCTGACCACCACCGGCGCGACGATAATGACGAACATTGAGTCATATCCGCCAAGCCTTCACCTTTGGCGTGCAATGCTCCATTGGATTGGAGGCATTGGTATTATTGTGATGGCGATCGCAATCATGCCCTCATTGCGTGTGGGGGGGATGCAGCTTTTTCACCTAGAAAGTTCAGATACAACTGAAAAATTCTTGCCTAGCATCGGGGAAATCGCTCTTCAAACAACTTATGTATATATCGGCTTAACCGTTATTTGCGCTGGCCTTTATCACATAACTGGCATGAGCAATTTCGACGCAATCGTTATGGCGATGTCAACGGTTTCGACAGGTGGTTTCGCGCCTTCAGATGCGAGTTTTGCACCTTACGTAGAAGGACATGCTGACATTGTTGCAATCTTCTTTATGGCGCTCTGCTCTCTACCATTCGCCCTGCTGGTTCTAACAATTCACGGTGATTGGAAAGCCTACCGCAGGGACCCCCAACCTCTTGTCTGGATATGCATGGCAATTACGGCGTCAGTGGTTGTAGCCTTTTTTGTCGCCACCCACCCGAACCTAGAAATAGGGCCCGAGGGTGCATTTCGAATGGTCATGTTCAATATTGTATCTATTCTATCTGGAACAGGTTTTGGAACAGAAGACTTCAACCAATGGGGTGCATTTCCAGCGACAATCTTCATTCTCATGATGTTTCTAGGAGGAACGGCTGGATCAGCTTCATGTGGTCTAAAAACCTTCCGCGTGCACATCGCGTGGAAAACCATGATTTCCTACACCAAACAAATGATACGACCCAATCAGATTTCTCCTGTACGGTATGCAGGCAAGCCAGTATCTGAAGCCACACTTCAATCAATAATGATTTTCATGTTCCTGTTTCTTGCAACCTTTGCAGTGCATGCTTGTGGCTTAGCACTTACAGGGCTAGATCCACTGACTGCCATATCAGCAGCAGCTGCAACCATCTGTAATGTGGGTCCAGGCTTAGGTGAGATCGTGGGGCCAGCAGGGACCTATCAGCCCCTGCCAGACGTTGCTAAATGGATGTGTACAATCGCAATGCTGCTAGGACGGCTAGAATTGATCGCGGTTTTTGTGATCCTCTCTCCATCCTTTTGGCGCAACTAGCTATATGTATTTAAGGATGTCCCCTAAGGGCAAATGATAAATACGGCCGCAAAACTGGCAATCAGCGACAACCTCTCCTTCATCCTTGGCCATATCAATAACTTCTTCCTTAGGCATGCCTGCAAGAACAGATGTCAATCTCTGGGCAGAACAAGAGCAACTATCTAAGAGCTGTGAAGGTAACTCCAACCGCACTCCTTCTTCGTGGAATAATCGGTATAGCAAGTCCGCCGAAGGCAAGCTCTCGGAAGTTAACTCTTCATCAGAAAGCGTATCAAAATAAGCGCGCGCTGTATCCCACTCATCATTTGTGTCGCCACGCGCTTTATCACTGGCAACTTGTTGGATAATCATACCGCCCGCACGCCAACGCACAGTACCACCGATTTCTTCAACCTGTTTAACTGCCAAGCGCACACGTGTTGGAATTTGCTCTGATTGATTGAAGTAAGTTTGAGCACATTCAGCCAGCGTGTTGCCCTCAATAGATACAACACCTTGATAGGGAGTCGTCCCCTCTTGGTCCTGCACAATAACCAACCCCATGACACCTTCACCAATCAACTCGGGAACGGATGGCGCAACTTCTTGATGATTTTCAACTAATGCCGCCCATTTTTCGTCATTTAAACGTACATAACCGCGTACACCACCGTCGGTACGCGCCTCAGCAACAAGAAGCTTGATAGGCCCATCGCCCTCAGCCTGCACCATGATACGCCCAGCAACCTTAACAGTTGCCGCAACCATCACAGCTAGCGCTAGCGCTTCGCCCAATATTTGAGCTGCCCAAGCAGGATAATCGTGCCGCTTCAAGATGCTATCGATAGAGGCATCACCTAGCTTGGTCACTCGCCCACGCACAGAAGAGTTTTCAAGCTGAAAACTTGCGACCGTATCAGCACCGTTCAATGCTGATCCATTATTTGAAGAAAATTGTATCATGGAGGGCAGATAACACTTCACTCACCGGTTTTGCAGGGGTGAGTGAAGTTTTTTTTGCAATCTATATCAAACGTCAGGTGTTTCAAACAACACGGTAGATAGATAACGCTCTGCAAACGAAGGAATAATAACAACCAACGTCTTACCTTTCATTTCAGGGCGCTTTGCCACTTCCAAACCAGCCTTAACGGCTGCACCAGACGAAATACCCACTGGCACCCCCTCTAAATGAGCAAGACGACGCGCCATCCCTAATGCATCAGCATTTGCCACTTTCACAACGCCGTCCATCAAAGATGTGTCCATGTTTCCAGGAATAAATCCAGCGCCTATACCTTGAAGCGGGTGCGGTCCAGGATCTCCACCGGACAATACTGGACTTGCTTCTGGCTCAACAGCGAACATTTGAACACTTGGTTTTTGTGCTTTTAAGTATCGCGCACATCCAGTGAATGTGCCTCCTGTACCGACGCCAGAAATCACCGCATCAACTTCTCCTGCCGTGTCACGCCAGATTTCTTGAGCCGTTGTCGCTTCATGAATGGCTGGATTTGCACCATTATCAAATTGGCTAGGCATAATCGCACCATCAATTGTTTCGACCAATTCGTCCGCTTTTGCGATTGCACCACCCATGCCCTTTTCCTTAGGCGTAAGCACGATTTCAGCGCCAAGAATCGTCAACATTTTCCGACGCTCGATCGACATGCTTTCAGGCATGGTCAAGATCAAGTGATATCCTTTGGAAGCAGCAACAAACGCCAGACCAATACCTGTATTCCCGGAGGTTGGCTCAACCAACGTCATGCCAGGTTTTAATTTGCCTGTTTTTTCCATGTCGGTAATCATTCCCAACGCAATACGGTCTTTTACGCTTGCCATTGGGTTAAAAAACTCAAGCTTCAAAAGGAAGTCACACTCAAGCCCCTCCGCCTTTGAAAGCGATGGGACACGAACAAGCGGCGTGTTGCCTACAGTTTCTAGGATGGAGCCGTATATCCGGCCACGACCTGCTTCATCGAGTGTGACGCCATTATAATCTCTTGTGCCAGCCATGGTTTCTTCCTCACTGTATGGGTGTGTATCCATTATATTTGGCGCATTTTATAGGGAATACAACCCGCTGAACAGGGTAAGCAATTAAACCTATGCATTAGATTAAATACGCAAAAGGCGCTGATCTCTCAGCGCCCCAGCAGTCATATCTAATTTACAATGGCGTTAAGCAGTCAAACACCATTCCAATACAGCTTTTTGTGCATGTAGGCGGTTCTCAGCTTCATCAAAGATCAAAGAGGCTGGGCCATCAATGACATCTGCTGCCACCTCTTCACCACGGTGGGCTGGTAGACAGTGCAAAAACTTTGCACTGCCATTCGCTTTATCCATCAACGCTTGCGTCACTTGAAATGGCATCAAATCTTTCAAACGTTGCTCAGCATCCGTGTCTCCCATGGAAACAAAGGTATCTGCAACGACAACATCTGCGCCAGCAACAGCTTCTACGGGGTCGTTGTAAATATCGACGCGGCCCTGTTCTTGGCGTCCTCGATCAACATCCACTTGCGGCAGCTCATACCCAGCAGGCGTTGCCACGGCCAATGAAAAACCAAATTTTGGTGCAGCATGCGCAAAACTCGCAGCCACATTATTTCCATCGCCTACCCACGCAATACGCGCACCTTTTAGGTCAAGGCCATGCTCTTCCAATGTTTGCAGGTCAGCCATGATCTGACACGGGTGAGATTGGTTTGTGAGCCCGTTTATCACAGGCACATCTGCCACTGCTGCAAAAGCTTCAACATCCGCATGTTTATTCGCACGGATCATTACCGCATCCACCATGCGAGACAACACACGAGATGTGTCCTCAATAGTCTCACCGCGACCCAATTGCATGTCCGCCGCGTTCAAAACAATAGATGTGCCACCTAACTGACGAATACCCATGTCGAAAGACAAACGTGTCCGCGTTGAGCTTTTTTCAAAGATCATTGCAAGTGTACGGCCAGCCAACACAGCATCTTGATCGACACTACCTTTAGGCAAACCCAATCGCGCCTTCTTTCGGCTGATTGCATTGTTTAAAATACTACGAAGCTCAGAAGCCGGTATTGGAAAAATATCTAAGAAATGGCGAACACTCATGCAGAACCCTCCTTCTGCGATTCAGCTTGCACCTCAGCCAAACATGTATCCAGTACATTGATCGCTTGGAATACATCATCATCATTGACGATAAGTGGTGGAGCTAAACGCACGACCTGACCGCCGGCTGTACCAACAAGCAATCCTTTATCAAGCGCTTTCATACGAATTTTCATTGGGTCAATTTTTAATGCTAATCCGCGCAGCAATCCCTTACCACGCAACCCATCAACGAGATCAGGGTATCGATCCACCAAACTAGAAAGAGACTGCGTCAAGACCGCAGATACACGCTGTACATTCTCTAAAAAACCGTCGCTTGTAAGCTCATCCCACACCGCGTTTCCAACCGCCATTGCGAGTGGATTCCCACCATATGTCGATCCGTGCGAGCCGGGTTTCATGCCTTTGGCGGCTTCTTCAGTTGTCAGGCATGCGCCCAATGGGAAACCACCGCCAACACCTTTCGCTACTGCAATAATGTCAGGGTTCACGTCAGAAAACCATTCATACGCAAACAACTTACCAGTCCGGCCAGCGCCACATTGCACTTCATCATAAATAACGAGAGCACCAAACTCATCACACTTTTTACGGATAAGTTTCAAAAATTCCTCAGGTACTTCGCGGCATCCACCCTCACCCTGCACAGGTTCAATAAGCACAGCCGCCACATCTTCACCCATAGCAGCATTAAAAGCATCAACATCATCAAACGGGAGATGAGTGAACCCCTCCATTGCTGGTCCAAAGCCTTCACGATAGTTTGGATTAGCACCTGCATTCACGGCACCCAATGTACGTCCGTGGAATGAGCCCTCAAAAGAGATAATGCGGATTTTATCGACATTGCCGTTTACATAATGATATTTACGCGCCGTCTTAATTGCGCACTCTATCGCTTCCGTACCTGAATTGGTAAAGAAAACACGGTCCGCAAATGTATCCGCAGCATAACGCTCAGACAAACGCTCACCTTCAGGAACCCGAAACATATTCGACAAATGCCACAGCTTTTCAGATTGCTCTTGCAATGTTTTCACTAGCTTTGGATGCGCATGCCCCAAGCAGTTTACAGAAATACCTGCAATAAAATCGAGATATTCTTTCCCCTCAGATGAGTATAGTCGCACGCCTTCGCCGCGTTCAAAAACGACCTCAGGGGGACCATATACTGGCATCATAGCTTCGCGCATTGGGGTATCCTCTTATCTCTCAAGGGAAAAAGCCTACGGAAGCCCATGGTCTATGAGCGCCCATAAGCTATCTGTCAATGTCTGATTTATCTAAGAGCTACGCCTTTAACTTATAGCCTGAACGCAACATCGCCCAACAGGCACCACAAAGAACAAGCGCAATAATGCCTGATGCTGCCGCACCTATCATCAACGAACCTTCTGAAGTTCCAGTAAAGGCATATCGAAACCCATCAATTAAATGGAAAAATGGGTTGAAGTGAGAAAGCGTTTCAAAAGGCTCAGAAAACACCGTTATCGGATAAAATGTACCCGAAAGCATTGTTAGAGGCAAAATCACAAAATTTGTAATCGCTGAAAGATGGTCAAATTTCTCGGCCCATATTCCGCCCATTAAGCCAACCGCTGCCATCATAAAGGAAGCAATCACCGCATAAAAGATGAACGCCGGAATAGAATGTATGGATACATTCGCAACACCTATGAGGCCAATACACACCATAGTGATACCACCTACCAATATGCCGCGTGCTGCACCACCAGCTAAGAAACCAAGGGTAAGCTCCAAAGATGATAGCGGAGCCATTAGGAAGTCTGTTGTGCTACCTTGCACTTTCGCAATTGTGATTGAGGAGGAGGTATTTTGAAATGCGTTATTCAATATTGCCATCATAATCACGCCTGGCGCGATAAAGTCAGCAAATTCGACCCCATTCACAGCGCCGCGCTCTGGAAAGGCCAGTTTAAAGATTGCCATAAACAACAGCGCAGATACGACTGGCGCCAATAAAGTCTGCATCCCAACTTTCAAAAAGCGGTTTACCTCACGCTTAAACAGCGTTTGCAAACCTACCCAGTTGAATGCACCAAACTCGCGCGGGCATACAAAAGCGTTGGTTTGGGTAGGTGTTGGTGTATCTTCCAGAACATTTTCAGACTTAGCGGCGTGTTCAATCATGGCATTCAGCCTCCCTGCAGCTACTGATTTAGAATTTGAATCGCGTTTGCATAGGGCAAAAAGAAAAAAATGATGGATCAAAAGGTAAACATTTGGTTTATCCCCACCTATATCTTGAATCAGCTGTGAATAACCCTACCGAGATGTTGTGTCTCACGATTTGTTAACTACAATATATTGGAAACAAGGGCGCGGTATAGGCGAGTCAAAACAATATCTTGATTTACTTTTACCGCTCGGGCTGATGGAGAATACCCTAATGGCGTGGACAGAAGAACGTGTAACTGAGCTCAAAAAGCTTTGGGCTGAAGGCCACAGTGCAAGTCAAATCGCAAAACAATTAGGCGGTGTAACCCGCAACGCTGTGATCGGAAAAGTTCACAGACTCGGCCTCTCGGGACGCGCAACCCCGTCGCGCCCTGTGAAACGTCCGCCACGTTTGGCGCGTCCAAAGCCGCAAGTGGTCCAACCCATTGCAGCAACGGCAACCAAAACGACCACAGCGACACCAAAGCCTGCAAGAGAAGCATCCACACCCGCATTGCCGTCCCGCATGGCACCAGCAGCGTATGTCAAACCAAAACGCCTCGGCAATGGCGACATGGTAACAGTGATGACAGTTCAAGATTCTATGTGCAAATGGCCAATCGGCGACCCTGCAGATCCAGACTTTGGTTTCTGTGGTCACGCCTCAGATGGCGACTCTCCATACTGCTCGGAACATGCAAAACTCGCATTCCAGCCATCAAGAAGAAGTCGCGAACGTCGTGACACTTACGGCCAAACTGTTCGTAAAGCAGGCTAATAAAACAATTTTAAACTTACCCAACTAATAAAGCGGCGCTTCATACACCCAGAAGCGCCGCTATTTTTTTGCGATATTCTATCTCGAAAAATGCTAAAAAGCTTACCAGTTTAAGTTTCGTCTGTGTTCAACGCATACCCTGCAGAGCGCACCGTCCGGATAGGATCAGGCAAGCCCTCAACCTTCAGCGCCTTGCGCAAACGCCCCACATGTACATCAACCGTGCGCGCTTCAACATATATATCTGAGCCCCATACCGCATCCAAAAGACGCTCTCGCGAGAAGACACGTCCTGGATGCTGAATTAAATAGTCCAGCAAACGAAATTCTGTTGGCCCCAGATGGATTTGCTGTCCCGCCCGCGCAACTTTATGCGCGGTACGATCCACCTCCAAATCGCCCACAAGCACCTTGTCTTCCGTTAACCCAGGACGGATACGGCGCATAACCGCACGAATACGCGCCTTCAACTCAGTCATGGAAAAAGGTTTAACAACATAATCATCCGCACCTGTATCCAATCCACGGATACGATCAGCCTCCTCAGTGCGCGCAGTTAGCATGACAATCGGCAAATTACCTGTTGTGTCACGGCTACGTAAACGACGACATACTTCAATTCCAGAGAGCTTTGGCAACATCCAATCCAACAAGACGATATCAGGTTGGCGCTCCTCGACCATGAGCAAAGCCATTTCACCGTCCATCGCAATACCAACCTCATAACCTTCGCTTTGAAGATTATACTTCAGCAATTGCACGAGCGCCTCTTCATCCTCAACAATCAACGCATAAGGCGTTGTCGCAGAATGTTTGTTGCTTGAACTTCGCGTACTTTCAGCAAAATTATAACTCATCGACTTTAGACCTTTCTATGGCTGGATATTCTCCAGTCACGGAATAATGGATAATCTCAGCGATCTGAGAACAATGATCCCCTGCACGTTCCAATTTCTTGGCCATGAACATGAAGTGAGCACACGCACCAATCTTGCGACCATCCTCCATCATATACGTCACCATAATACGGAAGATGGAGTTGTAAAACTCGTCCACTTCCTCATCGCGCTCACGCACATCAAGAGCAGATTCAATGTCTTGAACACCATATGCATCCAACACACGCTTCAACTGCGAGGACACTAAACGCCCCATACGTGCCAAAGATTTGGTTTGGTCTGAGCGCTCATAATCTTTAAGCTGGGATGTACGTTTGGCTATACTGCGTGACAGCCCACCAATCCGGCGCAGCTCTACAGCAACCTTCATGGAAGCAAGTGCCTGACGCAGATCTTGCCCTTTGAGCTGGCGACGCTCAATAAGATCAAAAATCTTATGTTCAACCTTAGCTTTCAGCTTGTCGAGTTGACCATCGCGATCAACAACCTCCAAAGCAAGTTCAACATCATAAGTGATAACAGCAGACAGAGCATCACTAAGCATGTCTTCAACAAGACCGCCCATACCTGCGAGTTCACCTGTGAGCAATTCCAGCTCGTTGGAAATATTCAATACAGATTGGCTGTTCATAATGCCCTTAATTTATGTTTGCTGCCTCAAACCCAAACACACAAAACATGCTAATTGCAATATTCAGCAATCAATTCTTCGTACCATAACCTACAGTACACTGAGAATTAGATAACATGCCTTACTCAACCCGCGTTAGCATGTTTTTGCGACAATTTTGTTGCAGTACATACTTAACCCTATTGCGAACACTATCCTTTACCGCGCCTCAGCCGACACAGTCCGGCGAAAAGCGCGCTCTTCGAGCAATTGATCGAGGTCGGAAGCCTCTGTATCTTTATGAGATAATGGAAACAACACCCCGAAAGACGTTCCTGCACCAACTTCACTTTCGACAAGAAATGCGCCCCTGTGACGGTTTACGATATGTTTGACAATAGCCAAACCAAGTCCCGTCCCTTTTTTGAGACCGCGCCCCGGATCCACGCGATAAAACCGCTCAGATAATCTTGGCAAATACTTGCGGTCCATTCCAGGTCCCTGATCGCACACCCTCAAGACAGCATATCGCGTACCAGAAGGACCAAGACTATTTGTTATAGAAAATTGCGCAGCCCCTTCCATGCGGCGACCAGCCTTCTCAAGCGCTTCATCTTGGCTCAGATCAGAAAAGACCTCTACTTCAACCTCATCTCCGCCTTCAGAGTACTTTATCGCATTATCAATCAAGTTTTGAGCAACTTGGGCCAGCTCATCACGCACCCCCATAACGGCCACGCCGTTTTCAGGTCCGGTAATTTTGATTTTCACCTCGCGCTCATCCGCGACCGGCCCCATCGCATCACATACCTCACTAATAACAGCCGCAAGGTCGGCATTCGTGGCTGGACGTCTATGCTCACTCAATTCAATACGAGAAAGAGACAACAGATCATTTATAAGCCGCCGCATGCGCTCTGCTTGGCCTTGCATAATTTCCAGAAAATGCCCCCAAGCCGCATGATCATCTTTTGCCGGCCCCAACATTGTTTCGATAAACCCCGCAAGCGAAGTCAGTGGCGTCCGCAATTCGTGGCTCGCATTTGCCAAAAAGTCCGCACGCGCAATTTCGGCACGCTTCACCGCTGTTAGGTCTTCCATTGTAATCAGAACACCTAATCCGGCATTCGTTGTCACTGGCGCAGCCACGCACGCATAAGTACGATCATATTCACCACGTTCTACGAACGCAAAATACTGCGGCTCTTTATCTGCCAGCGCATCTTCCACAGCACCCAACATCTCAGGACGCCGCACAACAGAAGACAATACAGGCATTTCACCCGCAAATCGAAAATTCTGACGTGCAGCTTCATTTGCAACTTCCACACGCCCCTCAGGATTCACGAACAAACATGGCTCACTCATAGCGCTCACCAATACGGCACGAAACTCTTTGTTGGTGAGCTCACCCTCTGTACGCGCGGCCCGTAATATCTCTTGTTGTTGGAGATCACGGCTTTCATACATGCCGCGCACCACACTCATCACAACGAGCGCCACAATCCCAATAATTGCGGCAGGTAGGCTAATCATATTGCCAAGGCTCAGACCACCAAACACCACCACACCGCTTATAGTAGTCCAAATAAAATTTGATCGTTGCGCGGTCCAAAAATCTAAATTCAACGCCCTATCCTATTCTGCTTCACCCCATCGCAGGGGCCACGCTTTGCAACCAAAATCGATTCAACCCAATCTTACGCATGATTTATCTGCAATTTGTATCAATTTCGGTTTTTTATTTTTCCAGCGCTTAGAAAAGCCCCCGTCTTTCCACTTTACGTTAAACGTAATGTCACTTTCATGTCAGATAAAGAAAAAGCTGCAGATTCATGCAATTATTGTTTTTCGATAATTATTTGTTGACAATCGTTACGTATTGTCAAATATATAGCCCCATAACCATGCGCAATGCATGCAAGCTTTTTCTGAATGGAACACCTCTCGTATGAAACATTATTCTGCGTCAGCAATTGCAATATTGGCCGGTGGATGCGCCAGCATTGGCGGCGGAGATTTTGCGGCCGATTACACACTTGCCACAACGACTGTTCCAAACGAATGGGCCGTTACGCTGCCTGCCCCAGCCGAGCAAACAGACTGGCTTTCTCAATTCAATTCAGAAACAATGAACAGCTTGATCGCTGAGGCCTTACAAGCAAACCCCAGCCTCATTGCAGCACGTGCCCGCGCCGATGCAGCGAGTGCAACTGCACGCGCCGCCCGCGGTAGCCGCCTTCCAAGTCTCAGTGGTTCATCTAGCGCTGAACGCAATTTCGTGAGCTCAGGGTCTGGCAGTTCAGATTACAATGACTTTTCTTTGGGACTATCCACAAGTTGGGAAGTTGATCTGTGGGGGCAAGTCTCAAAACGCATTTCCGCTTCCGATAAAGATTTTCTAGCAAATGAAGCTGACCTTGAAGATTTAAAACTCTCCATTGCTGGTCGCACAGCGAATGCATGGATCAATCTGTCAAATGCCCGTGCACAACTTGCGCTCGCTAATGACGAGCTAGATGCACGCAAAAATGCACGCGAACTTACAGAGCGCCGTGTCGCGACTGGTTTGGCAACAACACTTGATGTCCGACTGTCACGCTCGGCTGAAGCCAGTGCAGAATCTTCAATTGCCCGCTCTCAGCTCAACGTCAAAGATGCAGCGCGCACACTCGAAGTGTTACTCGGCCGCTATCCTTCAGCAGAAGTGAATGCCCCAGAAACACCACCAAGGCTCGTGGCCATGCCTAATGCCGATATTTCACCTATGGAGTTGTTAGCGCGGCGCCCAGATATCGCTGCAGCCGAAGCCCGTATGGCTGCATCAGGCCTGCGTGCAGACCTTGCCCGCCTCGCCATGCGTCCTTCGCTAAGCCTCACTGGATCTGCGTCTATCCGATCAACCGAAGTGGAAGACCTACTCGACATTGATCAACTCGCTGGTCGTGTTCTCGCCAATTTAACCGCCCCCATATTCAATGGTGGCCGTCTTGCCAATGAATCTAAAGCCGCTCGCTTCCAGGCTCAGGCTGCCGCTGCGAATTATGCAAGTGCAGTCCTCTCCGCGTGGGAAGAAGTAGAAGGCGCGCGCGCTGCTGACATCTCCTTGGCCCAACAAGAGTTAGCATTGCAAGTAGCGATGGATGAAGCCGAAGCCGCTGAAACAATCGCTGAAAGACAATATCAACAAGGGTTGATCTCAATATTCAATCTGATCGACGCCCAAACCCGTCGTATCAATGCCAATAGTCAGCTTCTAGCGACGCGTGCCTCACGCGCCATCAACCGTATTAATTATCATCTAGCGTTGGGCGGCGGGGATGCTCCTGTCCTTAATACCCCCGCAAACAACGCCCCTGCAGGAAATTAAGACCATGAAATTCAAATCAATCCTCAAAGTCGTATTGCCCATAGCTATTATTGGTGGCGGTATCGTTGTTGGAAATGTGTTGGGCGCGATGAAGCCTCCTCCCGAGGAGAAGGAACGTGGTCCAATCGGTCTTGCTGTTCTCGCGGAAGAGGCCACACTTGCCAACGTATCTTTATCCGTAGAGGCACAAGGGGCCGTTCGCCCGAAACGCCAAGTTCAACTTTCTCCTCAAGTATCTGGCCGCGTAAAATACGTGTCGCCAAATCTTGAAAATGGTGGATTTGTTAAACGCGGAGAAGTCCTTATCCGCCTTGAAGACGCCGACTACAAACTCTCAGCTGTCCGCGCAAGTTCAACTGTCGCAAGCGCACGTCAAGCACTGGCCACCGTTATGGCACAAGCTGAAGTGGCCAAAACAGAGCTCCAAGAGCTTGGTATCAAAAACCCAAGCCCTCTTGCTTTACGTGAACCTCAATTAGCCGAAGCACGCGCCGCACTGGCTGCCGCTGAAGCCCAAGCTGAAGATGCAGCCTTACAATTGCAACGTACTGAAGTACGTGCGCCATTTGATGGTCTCGTGGAATCAAAATCAGTTGAGCTTGGCCAATTCGTATCACCAGGCAGCCCAATTGGTCAGGTTTTCGCTAAAGATGCCGTTGAAATTGAACTTGCAATCCCGAATGAAGAAATGGGCGATCTAGGCCTTCCAATTGCGTTTAATGCAACAAAATCAACTCCCGGCCCCAAAGTCTCATTCTCAGCTAATATTGGAGGCAAACCCCACAATTGGGTTGGTACAGTCACACGTACAGGCGCATCAGTAGACACCAGAACACGCCTCGTTTCCATTTTCAGCCAAGTGGATGACCCGTTCGGTGAAGGGGCCGACAATGGCATCCCTCTTGCCCCGGGTCTCTTCGTTGATGCGGTGATAGAAGGGCGCACACTTAACAATGTCATTCAAACACCACGCTCTGCCCTGCGCGGCCTAGATACGGTCTATGTCGTCAATGAAACAGAAGAAGAAATTATCGACCGCGAAACGCGTCTTGAAAATGAAAAACAAGACGAAATAAAGAAAGCGCGCGAAGCAGCAGAAAAGACTGAAGAAGAGCTTGGCTATAAAATTCCTAAAGAAGCCATGGATGCCAAGATCGAAAGTATTGAGAAAAAATACGAACAAATCGCCGAAGAGAACAAAAAATCAGATGCTAAAACTTCTGACGGCACAGCGGATAAAGAACCTGAAGAAACAACTGAGTTTGTTCAAACACTTGAAATTCGTAAAGTCGATGTCCTGAGATCGACAAAAGATTATGTCTATATCTCTTCAGGCCTAAGCGAAGGCGAGAAAGTTATTATTTCTCCAGTTCAAGCTGCAATGACTGGTATGCGGGTGCGTACCTTCGATTCAAATGAAGCCGAAACAGACGCCTCTCCAGAAGATGACGTTTTGGCCTTGGCTTCTGATACAGCAAGCGGAGCAAACTAATGGGTGGTCTAATCTCATTCTGGGCGCGCAACTCTGTTGCGGCCAACCTTCTCATGGTCTGCTGTATCTTTGGGGGGATATTCGGTTTCTCTCGCCTTGAGCAAGAAGTCTTTCCCGGCGGAGAGTTTAATGGTGTCTCCGTGTCAATCGCTTGGCAGGGTGCCTCACCGCAAGATGCAGAAGAACAAATCGTCCTCCGACTTGAAGAAGCTGTCGCCGATGTGGATGGCATAGACACCATTACATCCATTGCCTATGAAGGCGGCGGAACAGTCAACATTCGAGCACTCAACTCAGTTGATACTCAAAAATTCCTCGACGAAGTGAAACTCCGCGTCGACTCGATCAATAACCTCCCTCCCTCCGCTTACCGGCCGCAGGTCCAACAGTGGAAGCAAAACAACGAATATTTCGGGATGGTTGTTGCCGGTGACGTCAACCCACGTGAACTTAAACGCATTACAGATACTGTTCGCGATGAAATCGCCCGTATACCCGGTGGTGAGCTTGCTGTTGTTCAAGGTACACTTCCTGAAGAGGTCACTATCGAAGTTTCCGAAAGCGCTATGCGCCAATATGGATTGACCTTTGATGACATCGCATCCGCTATTCGCAGCAGCTCCTTAAACGGTAGCGGCGGGCAAGTACGTACGGATACAGGTAGCGTAACAATTCAAACACGTAATCTTGCAGATACTGCTGAGCAATTTAACAATCTCATTATCAAGCAATCTGAAAATGGCGGTGTCATCCGCGTTGGCAATGTTGCACGCGTGATAGATGGTTTTGTCGACGAAGACCTTTCTACATCCTTTGAAGGAAAGTCTGCTGCATTCATTATGATGCGCGCGACAGAAAATATGAATTTGCCTCAATATTCCAAAGCCCTCAAAAGCTATATGGAAGAGAAAAACGAGACACTCCCAGAATCCGTTCACCTACACCTGCTTTGGTCAGATTATGACTTCATGAGCAAGTTGATCTCAATCATTACAAACTCAGCCGTGACAGGAACACTTCTTGTCCTCATCGTATTACTTCTTTTCCTACGTCCGATCGTTGCCTTCTGGGTTGCAGCAGGAATTTTGACAGCCTTTGCCGGTGGTTTCTTCCTACTTCCTATCATGGGCGTATCACTGAACATCCTGTCTCTCTTTGCTTGTTTGCTGGTAATCGGGGTTGTGGTGGATGATGCCATTGTCATCGGGGAAAGCATTCATACCGAGGTAGAAAGCGGACGCCATGAAGGTGTCGAGGCTGCCGTTGTTGGTGCCAAAGCCGTTGCCAAGCCTGTATTATTTGGTGTGATCACAACCATGATCGCCTTTGCACCTTGGGCCCTCTTATCTGGACCAGAGCGTCAATTCACACAGAACTTCACACTTACAGTAGTTGCCGCGCTAACCTTCTCACTGGTTGAAGCCTTCTTTATCCTGCCGGCACACCTAGCTCATCTAAAAAAGCAAAAGCCTAAAGGTTGGACCAAGCAATTTACAAACTTCCAGCGTAAAATTGCGGATAGTCTATTGTGGGTGGCACGCACAATTTACATGCCTATCCTGAAGTTTGCGATTCAAATGCGCTACGCAACAGCCGCTGCATTCATTGCTCTCTTCATGTTTGCCCTCGCATTAGTGCAACATGGTTATGTGCCGTTCAAATTCGAGCCTGAAACAGAAGGTGACTTCATCTTCGTTCAGATCGACATGCCAGATGGAACACCATTCAGCCGCGTAAAACAGGTTGAGAACCAACTTAAACTTGGTGTGCAAGCCTTGCGCGATAGCGAGAATGAGAAATGGTCATCACTTGATTTTGACATCGTCCGTGATGCATCCATCGTGTCTTCTGAAGGGCAAGTCATGTCATGGATTGGGCTCGCTGCTCCTGAAATCCGTCCACGTGAAGTGTCTACAAAACAGCTCGCAGAAGATTTGCGCGCCTTCACTGGAGAAATCCCAGACGCACAAGAAACACAATTTGCCTTCTCCTTTAATGATAGTGACCCGCGTCTTCGTTTCGCACTAAACCACCCAGATTTGGAGGTCCTTAGACAAGCCGCAGATGAATTGCGGGCGCACTTAGGCACCTATGCTGAAGCTTACAATGTGGGTGATAACTTCTCTGCAGCAGCGCAAGAAATTCGCCTCACAATGAAGCCCGGCGCGGAAAGCCTTGGCCTCACGCTCAGAGAAGTATCTCGTCAGGTTCGCCAAGCCTATTATGGTGAAGAGGTGCAACGCCTCCCCCGTGAAGGTGATGACGTCCGAGTAATGGTAAAACTTCCAGAAGAAGCTCGCCGTTCATTGGATAGTTTGAACCAGTTTAGAATCCGCACAGCAGATGGCCGTGAAATCCCACTCATGGAAGTTGCAAATGTCGAATTCGCACCTGGCATCAATCGTATTCTTCGCCGTGAGCGCCAGCGATCAGTTTCCGTATTTGCTGAAGTTGCAAGTGAATCACAGCGCGAGATTATTCAAAGCGTCAATAAGAACTTCATTCCAAAACTTCAGGAAGAATTTCCAGGCCTTACATCTGGTGCGCTTGGTTCTGCTGAACGTGAAGCTGAATTCTTTGGTGAAATTATCGGCCTACAATTAGCTGCATTCTTTGTGATGTATTGCCTGCTGGCCATTGCGTTCAAATCCTATGGACAACCATTGCTCATCATGTCCGCTATCCCATTTGGTTTTGCCGGAGCAGTCTTTGGGCACGCCCTTCTTGGTGTCCCAATGGCAATGTTCTCCATCTTTGGTATCGCTGCGGCGGCGGGTGTTGTGATCAATGATAACCTTGTGTTGATTGATTATCTCAACAAAAGACGTGAACACGGCGTCGGTGCCCTTCAAGCTATTGTTGAAGCAGGTGTCTCGCGTTTCCGTCCAATCTTATTGACATCGGTTACAACCTTTATCGGTATTCTGCCTATGATCATGGATCGTTCCATGCAGGCGCAATTCCTTAAGCCAATGGTTGTCTCTCTTGGGTGTGCGGTTATCTTCGCCTTATTCCTAAGTCTACTTCTTGTACCTTCGCTATATGCAATTGGTGTTGAGATCAGTCGTATATTTGCGAGAATTTTCAAAGGCAAAAAATTCCAATCTATCGGACACTCCTTCGATGAAGACACGCTCGACATCACAGGGGAAGCTGAAGCAGAGGCTGAAGCCGCAGATCATGCACGCAGCCTGCCTCACCCTGCTCAATAGTTGGTAACAATTCAAACAAACGCACAGTTTAATCTTGCGCGTTTGTTTACTTTTCAGAGTGGTGCGTATTAGCTCTTGCGCATATCTTAGGAGAACCACATGCTAAAACACCTAAAACTAGCAACATCAGTGCTAGCTCTTTCTCTAGCAACAGCTTGCGCAAGCGTTCAGCCTGCCCCTGAAGACACGGCCGCAAAACAAACTGTCACTGAAGTCGCTAAAGTTGTTGAAGAGGTCAAAACTGACGTCACACCCAAAACACCAGAATTTGGCACATTTGGCCTAGACCTGACCGCAATGGATAACAGCGTTGACGCGGGAAACGACTTTTTCCGTCACGTGAACGGCAAATGGTATGACACATTTGAAATCCCAGCCGACAAATCACGTTATGGCTCGTTTAACCTGCTAGCCGATCAATCTGAAATCCAAGTGCGCACGATCATTGAAGATCTCGCAAAATCAACACCAGACCTTTCAACATCTTCCGGCAAGATTGGCATGTTCTACAAAGCCTTCTCCGATACAGATGCAATCAATGCTGCGGGCCTAGCACCGGCTCAGCCCTATCTTGACCGCATTAAATCATTGAACAGTTTGGACGACCTAGCGAACATTTTCGCTTCAGCGGGCTTTGCATCTCCTTTTGGCGGATATGTCTTTGCTGACCCGAAAGAAACGGATGTCTACATTTTCCAAGCCGGCCTCTCTGGGCTTGGTATGCCTGACCGCGACTATTACTTCAAAGATGATGAGAAGTCTGTCGAACAGCGCGCAAAATATGTGCAATTCCTTACATTCCTTCTCACAGAAGCAGGTTTTGACTCTCCATCAGATGCAGCGGCAAAAGTGATGGATCTTGAGACGAAAATCGCCGCCGCCCACTGGGATCGCGCCATCTCACGTAACCCTGAAATCACCTACAACAAAATTTCCGTTGAAGCTTTAGAGGGTATGGCCAAGCAATTTCCTGTCGCCACATTCCTCGATGGTCTCGGCCTTGCGGGGCAATCAGAACTCATCGTGGGCGAAATCCCGCCAACACAAGAAGAGCTTGATGAAGCTGGCTTGTCAGCAGAAGACGCAGCAAAATTAGGCGGCGGTTTCCCAGAAGCGTTCAAAGTTGTTGAAGACACTCCACTTGATGTATGGAAAGCTTATCTGACAGCACATTTCTTGTCAGATCACGCGAGTGTACTTCCATCCAATATTGATGATGCCAACTTTGATTTCTACGGAAAAACAATGCGTGGTCAGCCAGAGCAACGCGCGCGCTGGAAACGTGCTGTTGGTGCTACGGAAGATATTTTGGGAGAAGCCATCGGGAAAGAATATGTTGCCCGCCACTTCCCTGAAGAAAACAAAGTGGCGATGGATGCACTTGTTGCAAACTTGCGTCTCGCAATGGCTGAAAACCTTAAAGAGCTTGAGTGGATGGGCGAAGACACTAAAGTCAAAGCCAAAGAAAAGCTCGACACATTCAACCCGAAAATCGGTTATCCGAATGAGTTTGAAACATATGACACGCTTCAAGTTACAGACAATGCACTCGACAATGCGATCGCTGCATCTGACTGGCAATGGAAAGACAATGTTGCTCAGCTAGGCACTGAAATGGACCGCGATCAATGGTTCATGACCCCGCAGACAATCAATGCGTACTACAACCCGCTCTTTAACGAGATCGTGTTCCCCGCTGCGATTTTGCAACCACCTTTCTTCAACATCTCTGCTGACCCTGCCGTAAACTATGGTGCGATCGGTGGTGTGATTGGTCACGAAATTGGTCATGGCTTTGATGACCAAGGCTCCAAATTTAGTGCTGACGGTTCCTTGTCCAACTGGTGGACAGCCGACGACTTGAACAGCTTCCGTGGCCTGACCAAAGCATTGGTTGCGCAATACAATGATTTCTGCCCACTCGATGAAGGCGAGACATGTGTTAACGGTCAGCTGACACTCGGTGAAAACATCGGAGACCTTGGTGGTTTGTCATTGGCCTATAAAGCCTACAAACTTTCTCTCAATGGCGCAGAAGACAAAGTCATTGATGGCCTTACAGGCGATCAACGTTTCTTCATGTCTTGGGCACAAGTTTGGCGCTCAAAATACCGTGACGAAGCCACACGCCAGCAACTTATCACTGACCCACACTCACCACCTTACTACCGTGTGAACGGGCCAGTCCGTAACCTTGATGCATGGTATGAGGCATTCGGCATTACCGAAGACCATGCACTTTACCTTCCACCAGAGAAACGCATCAAAATCTGGTAAGACCTAAATTCCCGCCTTCCGGTTTTCCCGGAGGGCGGACTTACCCTACTTAGGATTATCCAAAATGTTGATACAGCCCATCATTCGGTCCTGCCTTGCAGGAGCCGTCGCCGCTATCTCTTTGTCTGCGTGCGACCTTCCTTCTGAACCGATTTCGATGCATGTCGAAAAACCCGATAGCATTCATTTTGGAACGTCCGTCCAAGCAATGGAATCCTCATTAAATGGGATGTGTACATCTCTGGAAATCCGTCAGATAGAGCCACCCCTTATCGCGGATGTTGAAACCCAGTCACAAATTGATTGCCAAGGATTTCCATATTTCGGCAAACCACGTTTGGCAGAATTCATTTTCGTCAATGATGCTCTTATGCTGACTTGGATATTGGTTGAAGCTGATGAAATCCCTGCCCTCGAATCTGCTTTCACCACGACCTTTGGTGAACCAACTTTTTCCAAAGATACAATACTTGCCTACGCGCATAATTTTGCAGGCGTGCGAAATGACACGCCAGAAGCGCTCTATTATTCAGAAACCGCAGCGCCTTATGTGATAGATCGCGTCAACCGCTTACCTGACAGGGACTAACCCATTCTCAGGCGATATTCAGCCAATCTTCATAGCCTCACCATGCTGCAAGGTCGGAGCTAGCACACATATAACAGGCGGCCAGAAGCCCACTTCCACACCACACGCTCAAAGTGTATTTTTAGATATTTAACGCGCTTTATTAAGAAATTGCGCGCTATTCTAAATCCATAATTTTAGACAACCACTGGAGAACACGTTACACACGGGGCAGACCACATGCTTACAAAAACCAGATTCCGCATCTGCTTTATCACCCTTTGTGCAAGCGCTTTATTGGGCGCGTGTGGTGGGGGGCATGACCCCAATTCTGTTAAAAAGCCAAAGCTCATCGAATTTGGCGCTCCCTTAGAAGCGATTGAATCTAAACTTAATTCTCGCTGCGACACGCTTGAAAGCTATCCAATAGACCCGCCTCAATTTGCAGGTCTAAAAAGCCAAGCCCAAATAGATTGTACAGGCTTTGCTTATTTTGGTGCAAAACGCGATGTTGAATTTGTCTTCGTAGATGGCGCTCTTGCCATTGCACATATCAATGTTGAGGACAGCGAATTACCCGCAATTGAACAAGCCTTTATCGACACTTTAGGCACGCCAACTCATTCAAAAGACACGGTTTTAGTGTTCGCAGACCACAATACTGCCGTGCGAAACAATCCGACAGAAGTGACGTTTTTCGCAGCATTCGCAGCCCCCTCTTTAATCCAAAGCGCAAGCATTAGACCCGACCGCGAATAGATCATCTTGTCGCATATCATGGGGTTTGACTCCTCTAGTATTGGACGCTACCGCGTTTAAATGGATTCAGACATTCTCTATTATGTATGCGCAGCGATTGCCGTCATCATGACTGGGCTTGCCAAAGGCGGTTTTGCTGGTGTGGGTGCTGTCTCCATGCCCCTTCTCAGTTTACGAGGCGACCCGCTGGCAGCAGCAGCAATATTATTGCCCATTTTGATTGTGCAGGATGCGATTAGTGTTTTTTCTTACTGGCGCAACATAAATAAACGCATAGTTTTCATTATGTTACCTAGCATGGCGCTAGGCGTGTATCTGGGATTTCTGTTTGCAGGCTCTCTTCCGCGCAATTATATTATGGCGATGGTGGGTGTTATTGCCCTTTCATTTGGGGCGCATAGTCTTTGGAAAAAGCGCAAACGCAAACCTCAAATCGCACATAAAGGCCATACGGGATTAGGTCTTATTTCGGGTGTTGTGACAGGCTTCACCAGCCAGATTGCTCATGCAGGTGGGCCTCCTTTTCATGTGTGGGTGCTTCCACAAAAATTGCACCGTGACGTATTGGTCGGCACCAAAGCGATCTGTTTTGGCTTTCTAAATTGGATCAAAGTTCCTGCCTTTTTCGCACTTGGCCAAATGACAACCCAAAACCTGAAAACCTCCGCCATCCTACTTCCCCTCGCCATAGCCGCCACGTTTTTCGGTGTCTATCTGGTAAAACGTGTAGAAACAGAAAGATTCTACACCATCATATATATCCTGATGTGTTTGCTAGGTATGAAATTGATTTATGAAGGTTTTTTCTAGCCAAAACGTAGAAACACCCCGTCAGATCCCTTGCCAGTAAACTGGCATATCCCTCTGGCGGGGTGCATTATTGGCTTTTAAAATCCCGTCGGATATGGCTTGTAAGCAAGCCCTACTTCTCACCTCAGCAGGTGGGCACTGGCAATAGTGCCGTCAGTCTCCGACCAAGCCAATGAAGCTCGTAATTCTCGTCTAGAGTGTCCTAAGGTTAACACAAAAATGATGAGATTTAAAGTCACTTCAAAAGTGCAATACCTGATGCAAGCAATTGCCTATCGCCCTATGCTGGGCGTATAGATCTAACCCCTTCCATCCAAAAGGATTTTTACATGGCGGTTTTTCTTATTTCCTACGATCTGCGCGATGATCGAAACTATGATGCGCTTTACGAAGCGTTTGAGGAGCAGAATGTTGGCCGCATATTGGAGACCACATGGCTCGGAGAGCTACAAGCCAGCACGAGCGAAGTGCGTGAATGGGTCCAAAGCCTGCTTGATGAAGACGACACCATTCTAGTGATAAAAATGAAACCTAAACACGGCTGGGCCGGCACCCAACTCGTCGAAGGCGTCAGCAGCTGGATTAAATCTCTGCTCAACCCGAGTTAAGGACAAATTAATCCATGAAAATTCTTCCACCAAAACCAAACGAATTCTTTGGCGCTCGTATTAAAATTAACAGAGCCAACGAGCACATTTTGGATTTAAAAAATATATTCGAATACTACCTAAAAAACGACTCCTACACTCTAGATGTCAAAAAAGATAAAAGTGGGCTTAACGCAATAGTGCTGGAAACGAACCCTCTGTTGCCACCCAATTTTCCCACCCATATCGGAGACACGTTCCACAACTTAAGAACAGCGTTAGATCATGTGACATCGGATATCGTTGGAAAAAAAGATAAACGGTCTGGCTTCCCAATCGATGCATCTGAAGAAAAATTTAGAAAAAGCCCCAAACTAACTGTACTATCTGCAGCTTCTCCAGCAGTTTATGAATATATATTACACACTTTAAAACCCTTTGGAAAAAGGCACCCTTTGGTAGAACTTAGTCAATGTGACAATGCTGATAAACATCGGCTTCTTCTTCCCACCTTCAGCATTACTGAAGTGACAAATATTCAAGCAGTATGTAGCAACCAAGGGCAATACAAAGATATTACATTGTCTGCATCTAACGGAAATTTCGTTTCGGGGATCGCTACTGACGCAAACATTACAATTACCAGTGAGGGAGTCCCCACAGGTGAATTACGCTTTTCGAGCGACCATGAATTTGCCGGAATGCCCGTACTGCCAACCCTAAATCAACTTAGTCAGATTGTGACTAATGTAGTGTTAGAAATTCAAAAAATTCACTTTCGTACATAACAGTAACCAACCTCAGCAAATAGGTTTATTTTCCTCACCATATAGCATATAGTCCCACCATCTCACGACGACAGGACATTTAACATATGCGACATAGCGATATCTGGAATGGTATTGATGCGCTGGCGGCGCGTCATAATTTATCTGTTTCCGCCCTTGCGCGGGCCGCAGGGCTAGACCCGACCGCCTTCAATAAATCCAAACGCGCAAGCCCAGACGGAGCAAAACCGCGCTGGCCCTCCACTGAAAGCCTCTCAAAAGCGCTCGCTGCCGTAGGCACGGGCTGGCAAGAATTTGCAGACATGGCACAAGGACTTCAGGGCCGCACCATCCCCCTGATTGGTTTGGCGCAAGCTGGCCATGGCGGATTTTTCGACGATGCAGGCTTTCCCGTAGGTGCTGGCTGGGATGACATCCACTTCCCCGATATGGGCGATGAAACTGTCTATGCCTTAGAAATCTCAGGCGACTCGATGGAGCCCGTCTTTCGCGAAGGCGATCGCATCATCGTTGCACCCGGCATGGATGTGCGGCGCGGCGATCGCGTCGTTGCTAAAACCAAATCAGGTGAAGTGCTCGCCAAATTATTAGGCCGCAAAACCGCCAATCGCGTGGAGTTAATCTCGTGCAACCCCGCCTACCCGCCGCGAGAAATAGACATGGCCTCAATCGACTGGATCGCCCGTATCGTCTGGGCGAGTCAATAATAAAAAGCCCGCTAGATTGCTCAAGCGGGCTTTTAAATTCAAATGCAATTTCAGCGCTTAGCCTAACTTGCCAGCAAGACCTTTGCGCACAAGAGCAGCTGTTTCCTTCACGCCATAAAGGGCAGCAAACCCACCAAAGCGCGGGCCTTGAGATTGGCCAAGCAACACTTCGTAAATTGCCTTAAACCACTCACGTAAATTCTCAAATTCGTGCTCTTTACCGACACTAAAAACCAAAGATTGAAGCGCTTCGCCTGTTTCTTCGCCATCATAGCATTCTAGCTTTTCAGCAAGGCTCTCAAGAGCTGCGCGCTCTTGTTCGGTTGGCGCACGATAGGTCTTAGATGGCTTCACAAAGTCTTTGTAATACTCCATCGCAAAACCAACGAGGTGATCTAGCAAAGGCGTATTTTCTAGTGTCGCTTCTGGTGCATATTTAGAAATAAAGCCCCAAAGCACTTCTTTCGTGTCTGCATTGGCCGCAGACACAAGGTTTAAAAGCAAGGCAAACGAGATTGGCGAGCTTTCACTTGGTGGATTACCAGAGTGGATGTGCCAAACAGGATTTTCTACCTGCTTTGCTGGCTCCTCCTCAGGAAACTTACCAAGGAATGTCAGATACTCATCCACAGCTTTTGGAATGACATCAAAGTGCAATTTCTTAGCTGTGCGCGGTTTTTGGAATTGGAACAGAGCCAAGCTCTCTTGCGGCGCATATTGCAACCATTGCTCAACAGTGATCCCATTTCCTTTAGACTTAGAAATCTTCTCGCCTTTATCATCAAGGAAAAGCTCATAGACATATTGCGTTGGCGGCTCATTTCCAAGGATACGACATATTTTAGAATAAACGGGCGCGTTTGCTTGGTGGTCTTTACCAAACATCTCAAAATCAACGCCTAACGCTGCCCAGCGCATACCAAAATCGGGTTTCCACTGAAGCTTCACATTTCCGCCCGTCACAGGAAGCGTAACTTCTGTACCATCTTCATCGTCAAATGTGATCTCGCCTTTTTGCGCATCCACACTTTTCATCGGCACATAAAGCACACGCCCCGTTTTAGGAGATATTGGCAAGAATGGCGAATAGGTCGCCTGACGTTCCGCCCCCAAAGTCGGCAACATCACTTTCATAATGTCATCAAATTTTTCTGCCGCTTTTAAAAGCGCAGCATCATAAGCCCCGCTTTTGTAAAACTTCGTTGCCGAGTGAAATTCATACTCGAAACCAAAACTATCAAGAAATGCACACAAACGCGCATTCATGTGATCGCCATAACTGTCGTGAGTACCGAACGGATCAGGCACAACAGTAAGAGGCTGCTGGATGTGCTCAAGCAGCATGTCTTGAGACGGTAAGTGCGGGGGGACCTTGCGCATACCATCCATATCATCAGACACACAGATCAAGCGTACCTCATAGGCACCAGCCGTTAACTGTTTAAAAGCTGACATGACCATTGTTGTACGGACAACTTCACCAAAGGTACCGATGTGCGGCAACCCTGATGGACCATAACCTGTTTCAAACACAACAGGCTGATCCTTTGAACGCCCCTGTTTTTCCTCAAGTTTCTGGATACGTTTAAGCAAAGCGCGTGCTTGCTCAAAAGGCCAGGCTTTTGCCGACTCTGCGAGTGGCGAGAGGATATCTGTAGGGATAACAGGGTTTGTCATAAAAATTTGTCTCCAGTTGGTGTATGGCAGTTAGCGCCGCCTGCCCTTCTGGTCAATGTCGCGTAGGACAAATGGCGTTTAATCCCGCAATTTATCCAACACCAAGCGCGCTTTCACCTTACAGGGAAACACAACACGTCTGCTTCCCAATAAGCCTAAAAGCATCGCTGCATCAGCGTATTACTGGCTGCGGCTAGGATCAGACTGTTGTAGCGGCTATTTTTTGCAAACGCGACGTCATGTGTTTGTACATACTTTGCGCCGCTTTATTCCATCCGATATGTGCCGCAATTGCCGCTGGCAAAACACCCAAAGCCCATGTGCGCCGCCATATACGCGCCGCATCTGGCCGCGTATTAATTATCCGCACGATATCCGGCGCAATACTATAGTAATTTTCAACTAAAGACCGCCCTTTGAACGTTGGCTTTAAGACATCATCACGAAATTTTCGAAGCGTTTTCAATTCCCAGCAATCATCTGCCAGGCCAATCGCTCCCACCGTTGCCGTGGTAAGGAAACACCCTTCTTTTTCAGGCGGAAGAAAGTCGGGTTCATCAGGAATAGAACATTCCATTCCCTCTTTCGCTAAAGCTTTTGTGCGTTCAGATGCAATTTTGACCGCTTCTTCCAGTCCTTTTTGATCAACCATATTCCCTATCGCGATAGCATTTTGATCTGACCAATTGGGCACGTATAATTCAAAACGCAAAGGGGTATGTTTCGTCAGCATGGAAGCAATGAAAGCCTTTGCAATCTTTGGCTTTTCTAGCTCCATCTTGCTGTTAAACTTGCCTTCAGCTGGATACCAAAATTCATTCTTATCAACCCAATACCGGCGCGGGCCAAACCCTACAGTGCGGTGGTAGGAATGTCCCATCGTTTTTCCAAACACCGCGTAAGGCTTGTTATGTGAGCTCGTAAGCTCAATCTCAGGCACATTATACCAAACTCTTGTTTCATCCTGATAGACATAGCCCCCCGCAGTACGCCGCTGCAGATTGGCTTCGATGAAAAAACCTTCCGTCACGACCTTATCCATCGTGGTTGAGATCATCCACTCAACCTCTGTGGTATCGCTCATAACCCGCCATGTGGACGCATCATACTCTATCAACCAATTACCCACGATTTCCTTGCCGCAAGTGACGATATCATCTTTGTCTTTGTCCGCTTTTTCTTCTTTAGCCTTCTCCCCCGCAAATGCAGCAGGGCTCACTCCCGCTAATAGCAAAGCGGCAATAACACGACGACGATTTTCAAATTTAAACTTAGACTGAAACACAGTTTGGGGCCTTACACATGTTTGGAATGTTTCCTGCACTCTTCCATTTAGGTATTAAGAAAAAACAACCCAAACTTAATAAGACGCAAGGAATTCACGACTTTGTTGTTGACAATCATTCTCACTGAGTGCAAATAGTTCTCATGATCATTTGTATTTGCCGCCGCTTAAATGAGAAAAAGATATCGGAAGCGATAGACGCTGGCGCTGAATCTGCGCCTGCTGTTATGGCTCACCATCAAACTCGTTTTAATTGCGGCCAATGTCGCCACGACATCGCAGAAATGATCTCAAACAGCCAAGATATTGAAACATCAACTGATATTGCTGCTGAATGATTTTCATTTGCATCTCGAACTAAGATGCATTCTCAAAAGCCTTTGTTTAAATTAGATTTTTTCGTTAATTTCGTTGCCATAGCAGCCGAAGATAAGTATCGTTTGCTTCAACACCGAAAGATTTAAATATAAGGATATAGCCATGAAGGGCGATGCAAAGGTCATTGAGTTCCTCAACAAAGCACTGAAGAACGAACTTACCGCAATCAATCAATATTTCTTGCACTCGCGCATGTTGAAAGACTGGGGCGTATCTGTACTTGCAGAAAAAGAATATAAAGAATCCATTGAAGAAATGGAGCACGCCGATTGGTTGATTGATCGTATTCTCTTCTTAGATGGCCTGCCAAATCTGCAAGATCTCGGCAAATTGCGTATTGGTGAAAATGTTGAAGAAATTCTTGAAGCTGACCTAAAACTGGAAAACCAAGCTATCCCACTCCTTCGTGATGCGATCGAGTACGCTGAAAGTGTCCGCGATTATATTTCACGAGACCTATTCAACAAAATTCTCGATAATGAAGAAGAGCATGTTGATTGGATCGAAACCCAACAATCAATGATTGAGAAAATGGGCATTCAAAATTACGTTCAACTGCAAAGCAAATCAGCAAAAGAATAGTATTATATATTCTGTTTAGCTCTGCGCGTCCTGCTCAGAGCTAAACCATTTCTCGCGCAAATGCGCCAATAAAACCTTATCAAACATTACACTCTCCATTTGCGGCTGCTCAGGGCCCAGTGCTTCTAAAAATGCGGTGATGTCACCGCGCTTGCGTACTGATGCAAAATCATGTTCGTCGCTTTTTATCATTCCAATCTTATGTAAATGCTGTGAAGCATATCCTGTGAGGATAAATGATGGGTGCCATTTCAGCCCGCCATGCTTACCCAATTCATTCGTACAATTGGAGAATAACGTATTGTAAAGGCGCGCTTTATTCTCAATGCGTCGCGTTTGGGCCAACATAGCCTTCAAAAAGGATATGGACTGTTCAAGGCTGATGCTCAACGGATAAATTTCAACATTTTTATCCAGATAGATAGCCCGCCTTAAAACAAGATCACGTGCATCTGCCCACACATAGAGCAATTCAAATTTACCCCAATTGCCCTCAAAGGCAGAGTATTTCTCATCCACTTCACGGCGCGCCTCAATCGTAAGCCCAAGCAATCTATCATCAGAAAACTCAAACAATACAAGAGTATGCGCCATAGCGTCCATTCCAGGATGCGGCTCAACAAGGAACCACACTTGCTTTAAATCACCAAAGTCATGCGCTACTGGTTCACTCCGCCATATTTTTTCAAGCGGACCATTCCTATCATAGCTCCAATTGCGCGTGGGAGAGACTTCAAACGCTTTTTCTCTTAGCTCAACATGTGGCAGGCGTGATAAATGCTCGACGAAATCTCGGTCATGCTTTGCGGGTCTTGATACGCCGTATAAAGTGGCAAATAACAAAATTAGGAACACGGCTATCAGCGCACTCGTAGCGGGATAAGTACGCAATAAGCGAGTTATATGCGCCAATTTGTGCGAATACTTATCCATCAAACCCGCCATAGCGATATCTCCATTGATACTTATCCAAAGTGCGCAGAATTGGCGCGCGCCCAAGCTTGCGCAAGATAGGTGTCATTGGGCGAATTTAATAACTCATCTTTCTCCAACAAATCATAATATTGCGATGCCGGCACGGATTTCATAGCGTCCGTTTTGATCATCAAGCGGTCTGGATCAAGCTCATAAGGGTGGGAGGCCCCCGCAGCCGCTATGACTTCACTCAATGCATGCAAGGTGTTGTGTTGAAAGTGATAAACACGCTCGGCCTTATCAGGAATTACCAATCCACGTTCACGCCCAGGGTCTTGTGTCGCTATACCTGTTGGGCACGTATTATTGTGGCAATGTAGGGATTGAACACACCCCAGCGCGAACATGAAACCACGCGCTGAATTAATCCAATCAGCTCCCAGCGCCATTGCTGCCGCCATACCATAGCCAGAGACAATTTTTCCAGAAACAGCAAGACGGATATCCTCTTTCAATCCCGCTGCAACCAATGCATTGCGCGCAAGGATAAGTCCATCACGCAAGGGCGATCCGATATGATCTTGAAACTCCATTGGAGCCGCGCCCGTACCACCTTCTGCCCCGTCAACAACGATAAAGTCAGGCTTAATGCCAGTTTCTACTATTGCTTTGATAATAGAAAGAAATTCATGCGCAGGCCCCATGCATAATTTAAAGCCAACGGGCTTACCACCCGACAATTTACGCAATTTGGCAATAAACTGCACAAGCTCTAAAGGGGTAGAGAAAGCCTTGTGGTATGGTGGTGATACCACTGTTTCCCCCACGGGCACCCCGCGTGTTTCCGCAATGGCTTGTGTCACCTTTGCGCCTGGTAGCAACCCGCCATGCCCCGGCTTTGCACCTTGAGACAATTTGATTTCAATCATCTTGATCTGATCAAGTGAGGCAACTTCCTCAAAGCGTTGAGCGTCGAAGTTTCCATCTGCGGTTCGGCATCCAAAATACCCTGATCCTAATTCCCAAACGAGATCACCACTGCCCGCTTTGTGAAATTTGGAGACCCCGCCTTCGCCAGTATCATGATAAAATTGCCCTTTAGCAGCCCCCCGATTTAACGCTTCAATCGCATGACCACTTAGCGACCCATAACTCATAGCGGATATATTTAAGACGCTAGCAGAATATGGTTTTGTGCAATCAGGACCGCCCACCATAACGCGTAAACTCTCTATGGGTGCTGGCTCAACTGCACCAATCGAATGAGCGATCCATTCAAAACCGTTTGTGTTGTTATCAACATGCGACCCAAAAGGCTCCACACTACTTTCATTTGCAGCACGGCGATAAACCAATTGACGCTGTTCGTGATTGAAAGGACGCCCCTCCGTTTCGCTCTCCACGATATATTGGCGCAAGAAGGGACGCAGCCAATAAAAGAACCACCGAAAACGCCCCGTTACTGGATAATTACGACGCACCGCATGCCGCACTTGAAAAAGGTCCGCAATCCCAAACCAAAATAAGACGGCAAGCGGAACAATCGCCAGCCAAGCCCACTCAGAGTACAAACTCGCGACAATAGCGACAGCTAAAGCGATACACACAATAATGAATGGAAAAAATCTCATGACGACCCAAGCTCACGATAACTAAGAGAATATGCGTCTCATCAATATCGAATGTGCACACAAATGCACGCTCTCTCATGGAAAAAACACATCTAATGCGGGGAATAAGTCCATATTTTGCAATTCATTGGTCGCCCAATAGCAGAATATACTAGCCATAATTGTGAAAGACTGGGTATACCATGAATACACAATACAGGCAGGCACTACGAGGCACACCATGATTGAGCTAATTTTGTTTCGTCACGCGAAAACTCACCCTGCGATGCATGGTGAAGCCGATCATGAGCGACGCCTTACGCAACGTGGTTGGGATGACGCCCGCCTTATTGCGCAATCTCTATATGGCATTGGCGCGCGGCCAGACCTAATCATCCATTCAGACGCGCTGCGTTGTAGCGAAACACTCGATGCCATCGCCCCCACTTTCAGCAACCCACCATCAATTTCATCGCCTGAGCTTTATCTAGCAGAATCCCAAACCATTCTGCCTCATACAAATCTAAAAGCTCAAACGTCTGACTGTAAGAGCGTATTGGTCATCGGTCACAATCCAGGCATGCAATTATTAGCCTCTAGCCTCGCGCCGGGATCAACTGAAAACGAAGTGCGTATTCGCATGGGTTTCCCCACATCAGCTGCCGCTGTTTTTCGTCGCACAACACCAGAGCATCAATGGGAATTGCACACATTCGTCACGCCCAAAGAGCTAAAGCAAGCTACGAAAAAGAAATTAGGCAAGAAGCACAAATAGCGCTTATTTACAGCGATACACTATAGCACCCGCACATTCTGCACCTTCGATAGCTTCTGGCTTTTCAGCCTCAAATTCGCCAGCTACGATTTGTGGATGCGCCATAATGGCGTCCGCCATTGTGTTGAGAAATGTCTCGACCAAATCGAAATGTTGGTTTTCAGCTAAATCCCGCGCAGTGTCAGAAAACAAATTATAATCTACAGTTTCAACCAAATCATCTTTCTCTGGTTTGACCCGCGCCCATGCACGCACACTTATAATCAATGGCTGCGTGCGACCACGCTCATGCGTAAAAACCCCCAACTGTGCACGGATGGTCAAACGCTTTAAAAAAATCTGCGTGTAATCGGCATTGTATTGAAAAGCTGAAATGTCAGTTTTACTCATAATATTATTCCACAACCCCATCTACATCGGGCGTTTTCCACACGAGATGCTGACCACCATCAACCGCCAACATCTGACCTGTTACAGCTTCTGCATCTATAAAATATAGCAAGGCTTTGACGATTTCTTCAGGGGAAGACCCCTCGCCCGTCAGCGTCGCATCGACTTGTTGTTGAAAATCTTCTGCTGATTGGCGTTCATTCTGCAATGTGGGACCGGGACCAATCCCATTCACACGAATATTTGGCGCAAGCGCCTGCGCCATTGTTTGTGTCGCTGCCAACAGCGCTGACTTTGACAAAGTATAGCTAAAGAAATTCGGATTTAGCTTCCATACACGTTGATCAATCAGATTTACGATCAACCCTTTGGCCGTATCACTCACTTGGTTTGCGAATGCTTGAGAAAGCGCAATTGGTGCACGTAAATTCACACCCATATGCAAATTCCAGCTTTTGACATTATGGGTCTTCAAATCATCATCATAAAATTCAGAAGCATTATTGACGAGTAAACCAAGAGGCCCACCCAATCCCTTTGTCGCAGCAGGCACCAAGCCCGCAAGCGCTTGCTCATCAAGCAGGTCAGCCTGCACCAGCACGCCATCTCCACCCGCTTCGCGCACGGCATCCAGAGTGCGCTGCGCGCCTTCTTTAGAAGAGCGATAATGTATGGCGACCTGAAATCCACGTGCACCTAAACAAGTGGCCATTTCTTGGCCTAGCCGACGTCCAGCTCCCGTTATAAGTGCGTTCTTGGGGATCACTATGCCTGCGTTCCTGACAACAAGTTTGGAATATTCATGAAGGAAAACCCGTTCACGAGACCGACAATATACCCTACATACGCAAGCAGGAATACTGCCCCCATCAAACGACCAATTTTCCATTTGAAAGCAACAAACAGTGCGATAACAAGCGTCGCGATTGCCATCACCCAGTGACTATATTCATGGAAGCTTGTGCCAATCGTTTGCGCTTTCACTAAACCAATCGCACCACCTGCCGCAAACAAGTTGAACAAATTCGACCCGACAACATTCCCAAGCACGACATCTGTATGCTTACGCATAGCTGCGGCGATGCTTGCCCCGATCTCAGGAAGAGATGTCCCGACTGCAAGCAATGTCAGCCCAATAAGCGCTTCCGAGACATTTAGCTCACGTGCAATGAATACACCTGCATTAATCGTCAAACGCGCGCCGAGCGCCAAGCCAAGCAGACCTATCAGAAGGAATACACATACCTTCCAGATCGGCATGTCTTTATCGGCTTCATCCACTTCTTCGGGTATTTCATCATGATGAACCCCTGAAATACCAACCTTTTTACGGCTCGTGACCACGATGATACCGATATAGGCCACCAATAATGCAAGGAATATAGACCCCCACATCGGGTTCAACCCAAAATAATACGTGACGAATATCCAAAGGAACGTTGCCAGCAATGTCACCGCCATCGACCGACCAGTTCCAAAAGCATTGGTGGCAACAGGAGCAAAAATCGCAGTGAACCCGAGAACGAGCAGAATGTTGGCGATATTAGACCCGACAATATTTCCGTGCGCTAAATCTTCCGCATTGTTAAAGGCGGCATCTACAGACACCAAAACTTCGGGTAAGGATGTCCCAAACCCAATAACAACAATACCCGCAACAAGCGGTGAAAGCCCTGCTTTCAAAGCAGCAGCTACGGCGCCGCGCACAAGCGCGTCACCAGCGAACAAAAGCAACGCTAGACCGCAGAGCAGCCAGATAATTTGCATAATCATGTCAGATAGAAACACCTAATAAGTATCGAGAACCGCTCAAAACGTCGAATACTAAAAGGAATTAATCTAGGCGTTTGTACTCAAGAAGGTTCAAAATTGCGAACACAACGAATGTACCTACGAGTGCGTATACAGCTGTCATAAGAATTAGCTCCGAAGAAAACTTAAAGGGTTAGACATATACAGTCTCAAAGTGAATTTAAGACCGTTCGCGACAACACATAATGCTTTCGCGCACTTAGAGCAATGAAAACACATAAGCATCGCACCATGTTTCCGCAGTTTAGCTGCCGAAACATGGTTATTTCCCTAATTCACGGAAGATCCGCCCTTAAGAGAGTGTCAGTTTGCCGCGCACAAGCGCATCATAATCTTCAACAAGTGCTTTGGTCATTTCACCTGGTGTGTAAGTGTGACCCGCCATCTCTGCAACTGGTGTGACTTCAGCAGCCGTTCCAGTGATGAAACACTCAGAAAAATCACTCAGCTCTTCTGGTTTAATGCGGCGCTCAACAACGTCAAAACCGCGCGCCTTGGCCAAATCAATCACGGTACGGCGTGTGATCCCATCAAGGAAACAATCAGCGATAGGTGTGTGAATAACGCCATCTTTAATCAAGAATACGTTCGCACCTGTTAGCTCAGCAACATAACCACGATAATCAAGCATCAATGCATCCGCATAGCCTTCTTTTTCTGCTGCGTGCTTTGACATTGTACAGATCATGTAAAGACCAGCAGCTTTAGCAGCAGATGGAATTGTTTCTGGAGAAGGACGTTTCCATTTTGACATGGTCACGCGGATACCCTTCATTTTATCGGCAAAGTAATTACCCCATTCCCACATCGCAATCGCGAGGTGAATAGTGTTTTGTTGAGCGGATACACCCATCATTTCAGAACCGCGCCACGCGAATGCACGAATATAACAATCCTTGAAGCCCATCTTGGCCATCAATTCTTGTTTGGCTGCATTAATTTCTTCCACAGAATAGGGAATCTTATAATCCAGATATTCAGCCGATTTGTGGAGGCGTTTAGTGTGTTCGTCAGATTTAAAAATCTGCCCTTCATACGCACGCTCACCTTCAAACACGGCAGAACCATAGTGGAGCGAATGCGTTAAAACATGGACCTTAGCCTCACGCCACGGCACAAAGACACCGTCCTGCCAGATCCATCCATCACGATCATCATAAGGCAGCATAGACATGAGAAATTCCTCGAATAATTGAAAAACTAACACTAAACGACTTGAGTTCCGCTCAGTGTCATTCCATTCTCTTAGAGTGATTAGACCAGTCAATCAATCCATGAGTCGCCCGGTAACGCGAGGCGTAGGAAATTCGGCAGATGAGTCGCGTCTATATTTGCGCGAGTCGGATCTGGATCATGGTGCCTCTCTTATTCGCCAATCTGCGCGAAAAATCAGACATCTCGTGAATAGTGTTGCTCAGGAAGCTAATCTATTAGAAGCCGAATTGGATACATTAATAGAGTTGCAAGATCTCGAAGGGTGCGACATTTCGGAGCTACGAACACACCTAAATGCACCTAAACAATCTTTAGCAAGAAATCTAAATGCACTTGAACAAGCAGGGTATATCCGCCGAATCCCATGCGTAAAGGATGGAAGACGTCGCCTTTTGCATACAACTGATTCTGGAAAAGCTATTATTACAAAGGCTGCCAAAGGTTGGCGTGACGTACTGCTAGAAGCCTATCGCTCATCGGGTCCAGATGTTGTATCAAATGCAAAGAAAATGCTCCAATCTGTCGTGGACACCCCTCTTCACAAGGATTCTGAAGAATGACCGAAACTGCGCATATTCTTGCAATAGATGATGATGATCGTATCCGCGACCTCCTCAAGCGCTTTCTCGTATCTGAAGGCTATGGGGTCACAACAGCGTCTGACGCGCAAAATGCGCGCAAAATTATGAAGTCTATGGCGTTTGATCTTATCATTCTGGACGTGATGATGCCCGGTGAGGATGGCTTTAGTTTTCTCAGTTCCATCCGGGAAACTATAGACACGCCTGTTATCTTGCTTACCGCCAAAGACATCACAATCGACCGCATTGAAGGCTTGCGTCGCGGTGCAGATGATTATGTGACCAAACCGTTTGAACCAGAAGAGCTATCTTTACGTGTTGGCGCGATCTTACGTCGCGCAGCACCGCCAGAACCTGTAGAAGAAGTTATTCTTTCCGACCAAGTATTCCACGTCAAAAAAGGTGAACTTCGTAGAGATGGTCGCATTGTTCGCCTCACTGAAAACGAGGTACAACTCCTGCGTATACTCGCTCAGCGAGATGGAGAACCTGTTTCACGCCAAGAATTAGCCAACCTCACCTCTGCAGGTGTTGAGCGCTCCGTAGACGTGCAAGTTACGCGCTTACGCCGCAAAATAGAATCAGACCCACGCGAACCGATACATTTGCAAACCGTACGCGGCATCGGCTATCGCCTAATTGGAGACTAGAGCCACAGCTCCCGCTAGGCTCTCAATTAAGATGACATTTTCACGCTTTTTTCCACGCGGGTATCTCGTTCGATCCTACCTGATCGTCATCATGCCAATTGGCCTTCTTATCGTGGCAATGACGGCAATGTTTTTTGCCTCCCACGTCAAAGAAGTGAACCGCCGCCTTGCCCTCTCTGTTGGCTCCGAGATTGAAGTCCTCATCAACACAGCTAATACTGACCGCCCACTGTTTGAAAAAATTCAGGACCAATATTATAAGGCAGCCCTTATGGAGACGAGGATTGCCTCTAAAGCTCCAGATAATGAAGGCAATCCCTGCTGTGAGGTATTGGAAGACACACTGGAGACGCTCCCCAATCACGCTGAGATCACCCGCATGTTGGATAATGGCAATGTGCGTATTCTATATGGCGTCACTCATCCTGTAACGGGTAACGCTGAAACACTCATCATCGAATTTCCACGCAAACGCGTCATGATGATTACAGCGCATATCTTTATTTTTTGGACACTTGTGTTCTCGGCACTACTGCTGCTTTTGGCACACGGATTTTTAAGAAACCATGTTCGCTCCATTTTAAATCTCGCACATGCCGCCGATGCATTTGGGCGCGGTGAAGATGCACCAGACTTTAAACCCTCCGGTGCCCGCGAGGTACGCCAAGCTGCACGGTCTGTTATTCGTATGCGTAATCGGATCAGGCGATATGTAGACCAGCGCACGCAAATGCTAGCCGGTGTCTCCCATGACCTGCGCACCCCGCTTACCCGATTAAAGCTTGAACTCGCCCTGATGAAAAACATTAAAGGCGTAGATCTTACTGCGGCGAAAGCAGATATTTCTGAAATGGAAAAAATGCTTGAGGGTTATCTCGCATTCGCACGCGGCGAAGGAGACGAACCTACTGAAGAGTTTGACGCCGTTAATCTCATTCAGGACGCCTATCTCGCAGCCTCTACGCGCGCAAAGGTCACTCTAAACGCACCAGAACACCTACTCATGCGCGGACGACCTCTAGCGATAAAACGCGCAATATCAAATCTTGCGAACAATGCCGCAGACCATGCTGATATTGTGTATATCCATATCACGCAAACCCAAGGTGTCGTTCAAATCTGCGTGGAAGATAACGGCCCTGGAATTGATGAAGACAAATATCAAGAAGCGATGAAGCCCTTTGGGCGGCTAGATCCTTCGCGCAATCAAAACAAATCCGGTGTTGGACTTGGGCTAAGCATCTCAAACGACGTTGCCCAAGCGCATGGTGGCTTTTTGCGTTTAGACCGTTCCGAACTAGGCGGACTAAGCGCGACATTAAACCTACCCACATCAGCTCAAAAAGCAGAGCCGAAATAAGTTTAGCTATCTTTGGATAATTCCACGGACCTATCTCGTGCTGTACGAAGCGCGCGCTTCATCACATCATTGATACCGCCCTCAGCCATCATCACTTCCAAGGCGGCAAGTGTTACACCATTCGGGGATGTTACAGCTTTACGTAAATCTTCTGCAGACGTTGGATCTTGATCCATCAACACGCCAGCACCGATCACCGTCTGACGTGCAAGACGTTGCGCTATACCCTCTTCTAGCCCAAGAGCAACGCCACCTGCGGCCATAGCCTCAACCAGCAAAAATGTATAAGCAGGTCCACAACCTGACACCACAGTCACAGCATCCATCAATGCCTCATCCAATGGCCCTTCAACAGCCCCAAGAGACGACAACAACGCATTGACCATTTGTGTATCAGTCGGCGTACAGGCGCTAGACACACTGAAAGCAGTGACCCCCGCCCCCACAGCACCGGGTGTATTTGGCATAGCACGCACAATTTTTGTCGCGCCAGTTTCACTTCCCAACCGATCAACCGTTATACCTGCCATAACAGACACAACCAATGTTGTTTCATTCACCCATTTAGCAGCATCCGATGCCACTTTAGAAAACACTTGGGGTTTCACAGCAAGAATGAGCACATCCACTGGCGCAATTTCAGTCGGATTTAAAACCGCGCCTTTTTTTGCGCAAAGCTCTCTAAGAGCATCCGAAGGGCTGGGGTCAATAATATTGACTGTTTCCACACCTGCCGCATCAAGATCACATAGCCAGCCCTTAGCCATCGCAATTCCCATGCGACCACCGCCAATCAATGTCACCGTTGATTTTAAATTCATCGTAGAACCCGTCATTATATACGCCAGTTTAAGCCTAACGCGTCACGGTGATAGCCTAAGCCTCACCCAAAGTATCAAATACAGCCACTTTCAAAGCGTCTTTAGGCGTTTTTCCTGCCCAAATCACGAAATTAAACGCTGGCAAAAATTTCTCAATTGCTTCTGCTGCCGCGCTCATCAACGCCGCCACTTCGCCACGTTCGGGCGCTTCACGGTCAAGCAAGGGCAAAGTGTGACGATACATAATCACGCCTTCTTCAGCCCAATGCTCAAAATGCCCCATCCATAAACGCTCATTGACCATACTAAGCAATTCAAGCACCGCCGCGCGGCGCGTTGCCGGAGCACGCATATCTGCAGATAAAGAAAAATGAACAGCACGCGGTTCATTGCGAAGCATAAACATGCCCCCGCACTCTCCCCAACGCGTTGGTGCTGCGCAATTGACGCTCATCTCATCATTGCGCTCCGCTCCCCATTCAGCTGAATTGAGACATTGCTCGATAACTTCGAGAACATCATCATTGGCATCATATTGCAGGGATGAAAGAGCCGACATATTGGCATCCTTAATAGGGAGACAAGAAAAAGCGTTTAATTCGCTGCAAACCGCGTTACGCGCTTATAGATTGCTCGTAAAGTTAACCGGACAAGATTTTTTGTGGACCGATTAAGAAATTTTATTTGCTCAATTTTGCCTCAAGCGCATTAACCTTCGCCTCTAAGGTCTCCACGCGCTCCTGTGATGCAAGCAGCATCGCTTTCAGCACATCGAATTCTTCACGGCTTACAAGGTCCATGTCCGCGATGACGCGATCAGTTTGCGCACGCAATAATCCTTTGGCTTCATCGCCTGCTGCTTGGGCTGCACCCATCGCACCAGTCACAAATTTTGCCGCTTCATCAAAAATTGGGTTCTTTGTTTGCATTTCTTAATGTCTCGCCTCTGGACCAAGCGCCTTCCACGTGGCACTGCATCTACTCAACATAGGGGACTATGGTCTCGCTTGCAAAGGCGTTTCTTCATAGAGCTTATTTTAAAGGACGTGCAGCATGTTTGTGGCAATACCTTTTCCGGAGATTGATCCGGCAGTCTTCACTATCCCAGCTTTGGCGCTAGGTGACTTTTCGATCGGACCGTTTCCACTGCGTTGGTATGCATTAGCATATATTGTGGGACTTCTATTGGCATGGCGTTATGCCAGCTATTTGATCTCAAAGGATCGACTTTGGTCTGGGGCGAATGGCAAAAGCCCTGTCTCACGTGATGACTTAGATGATTTTGTCTTTTGGGCCATGATGGGTGTGCTAATTGGTGGACGTCTTGGATATATCCTCTTCTACCAACTCCCCTTTGAGCCAGACCGCATTTTCAGCGACCCCTTGATGATTTTCAAAATGTGGGAAGGTGGCATGTCTTTCCATGGCGGCCTGATTGGAGTGGCATTCGCCATGGCCTATACGGCACAGCAACGCGGCCTTTCACTGCTATCATTATCTGATATTGGTGCAGCCACAGCCCCTATCGCTCTATTCCTTGGCCGAATTGCTAATTTCATCAATGGCGAACTTTATGGCCGCCCAACCGATGCGCCTTGGGGTATCCGTTTCCCTGTGTTTGATTTCAACATTCACAAATGGTTCTATCAGGATGCACTGGGCGCACCTTTAGGCTCTAAAGTTCCCGTACACCCAAGTCAGCTTTACGAAGCTGCACTTGAAGGCTTTTTGCTTTTCACAATCATTTCCGTCGCAGTTTGGAAGTTCAAAATTTATCGTAAACCGGGCCTCGCGACAGGTATATTCCTTGTCGGGTATGCAAGTGCGCGGACCATCGTTGAAAACTTCCGTGAACCCGATGCGCATATTGGCTTCCTACCGGGCGGCTTCCTCACCATGGGGATGTTGCTCTCCTTGCCAATGGTTATTGGTGGCCTCTACCTCATACGCCGCTCTTTCAAGCCAAATGGTGGAAAACGCACCCCGAATACGGAATCTGCTAACTAATCGTGACGAAGCCTACTCAAGAGATCAGCCTCACCGAACGCCTGAAAGCCATGATTCAGGCAGACGGACCCATTCCAATTTCTGTATTTATGCAGATAGCCTTGTTTGATCGAAAACAAGGCTATTATGCCACTCGCCCTGGATTAGGGACCGACTTCACAACCGCGCCAGAAATTAGCCAGGTGTTTGGTGAAATGGTCGGCATTTGGGCAGCGCATGAATGGCAACAATTGGGATGTCCCTCACCTTTCTACCTTGTTGAAATGGGGCCAGGTCGGGGAATTATGATGAGCGACATTTGGCGCGCCACCTCCAAGGTTGCAGGCTTCCATGACGCCGCGCGTCCCTATTTGATTGAACCTTCCCCTGCGCTGAGAAAAATTCAAGCACAAAACCTCACTCAAATTGACACACCTATTTGGGTCGATTCATTGCAAGAGATTCCAATCGGGCCAACACTCCTCCTTGCAAATGAAGTTCTCGACTGTCTCCCTATTCGTCAATATATTCGACATGATGGTGCTTGGTGTGAGCGCAAGGTCGGCATAGACCAAACAGGAGCGTTCCAATTGGGAATCTCAGGCCCAATAGCCAAGGAGCACACCTCTAGCTCTGATATAGCACACCCAGACCTGACGGGGGTCATACAAGACGTAGTTGAGATATCCACCGCTCTGGATGCCTTTATTGACACCATTGCAGAACGCCTAAAACAAGGCCATTCACGTGCGCTCTTCATTGATTATGGTCCAGCAAACGCAACGCCTGCTGATACGCTGCGCGCCTATTCAAATGGCGACCAAATTGATCCGCTCACCCAAATTGGTGAAGTGGACCTTACGGCCGATGTCGACTTTTCAAAGGTGAAGCAATTTGCTGTTTCTAAAGGATTAAATGTATCCGGCCCAACGCCTCAAGGTTGGTTTCTAAATGCCCTTGGCGGCGTTGAACGTGTAAATGCACTTATCGACCAAAATCCTCAAAAGGCCGATGAGATCGCCCAAGGTGCAATGCGCATAATGGCTCCTGATCAAATGGGAGAACGCTTCCAAGCCATTTGCTTATCTTCGCCAAAGCTTCCCGCTCCTATTGGCTTCTAGCACAAAAAAACCGCCTATAATCAAGGCGGTTTTCCTGTCTGTATTTGTATGTTCGTCTAACGACGCTTCATAACCATTTCAAAAATATCATCAACAGCATTCCCATCACCGTCTGCATCTAGCAGATTACCGATCATGCCCATTGCACCACTGTTTTGAGACGCCTGTTGCTGCTTGCCACCCATGAGGCCACCCAGCAGTCCACCAAGCATTCCACCTGATTTATTGCCTGAATTGCCTGCCGAGGCAGCTCCCATCACCGCTGCAGCAATACTTCCCATATTGCCCATAAGGTTAGCTGGAACATCGGGGTCTTTAGATTGCTTCGCAAGCGATCCCATCGCCATAGTCGCAACCATAGGCAAAAGCTTCTTCATCAAATCTGAAGACACACCGGCACGCTCACTTGCTTTAGCAGCAACTTCACGACTTACCTCTTTTGAACCCAGTAAGTGACCCAAAATAGCATTCCCGTCCGCAACGGACTCCGGCTGCGCGAGTGTTTCTGGCTGCTCTAGATATTGCGCGTGATTTCCATTCTGTAGCGCGCCCATTAGCGCTTCTAACCCACCTGGTTGTGACACATTACGTTTCAAACCACCTGAGATAGCTGGCAATAACGCTTTCACAGCGGACTGAGTTGAACTTTCATCCAAACCAAACTGTTGACCCAATTGTTTCAGCGCGCCTTGACCAGCACCCGAAGCAAGCATGTCCATCAAATTTAAACCAGCCATAGGATTTTCCCCTTAGAAATTGCATTCATTACCTAAGGGTTAACATGTTCAACCTGACCACGCTATGAACAAAACACATAGACCATAAAAAAAGCCCAGCAGAACATACCACTGGGCTAATTAGATTATAAAAACCAAGGGTGAAGTTAAACGCGACGTTCAACCATCATTGTTTTAATTTTACCAATTGCTTCCGCAGGATTTAGCCCTTTCGGACAAACCTGCGCACAGTTCATAATCGTGTGACAACGGTATAGCTTGAACGGATCTTCAAGGTCATCCAAACGATCTCCTGTGGCTTCATCACGGCTATCAATCAGCCAACGATAAGCTTGGAGCAAGGCAGCAGGGCCAAGGTATTTGTCACCATTCCACCAATATGACGGACAAGATGTTGAACAACATGCACATAAGATACACTCATAAAGACCATCCATTTTTTCTCGGTCTTTAGGTGTTTGTTTCCACTCACGTTGTGGCTCTGGTGTTGTTGTCTTGAGGTAAGGCGCAACATAAGCATGTTGAGCATAAAACTGTGACAAGTCCGGCACGAGGTCTTTAATAACGGGCTGGTGCGGCAAAGGAGAAATCGTGATATTTCCCTTAAACTCGTCATGACCTTTCGTACAAGCAATCGTGTTTTGCCCGCCAATGTTCATGGCACAAGATCCACACACACCTTCACGACAAGAGCGACGGAATGTCAAAGTCGGGTCAACTTCATTCTTGATGTAGATCAAAGCATCAAGAACCATTGGGCCAAATAACGATGTGTCAATCTTATATGTATCCCATCTCGGGTTCTCACCAGAGTTAGGGTCATAACGGTAAATACGGAAAGTTTTGAGTGATCCTGATGACGCACTCTCTGGAGAAGACCAAGTCTTTCCGGCTTTAACTTTAGAGTTCTGCGGGAGCGTGAGCTGAACCATGTTGTCCACAACCTTTTTTATTTATTTAAGCGCAATCTAACGACCTAATCGTAAATGCATAGTGTGCTTAGGTTTTGGTAGCGCTAAAAAACAAAGAAATTTTCGAGACTGAAAATCATTCGCAGTAACAATCCCTTATTCTTTGCCAAAACCTGTTTTTTTGAGATTTTTCACTTGATTCCGACCCATGACAATACCTTTGCCCAAAGCATTTGGCCCCTTGAAATCGTCTTCACTTCAACAGTTTCTGCTGGTGGGCCCGCAATACTTTGACGCTTTAAATCAATCATTTCGGTCACACCAGCTTTCAGCAAGGCAGCACAAAATGCTTCGGGACCAATCTCCGCAGCAAGTTCCATTTCGTTCTTGAAGAGAGGTATAGGCGCAATGAAATGAATGTCACTATTCACTTCAGCGTCGACCAAATGCATATGACCAAACCCCGGATTAGGAAGCTGCGGCTTCACAAAACCAAACCCAGCAAATCCCGCATCATCAAATACCGGTCTTGGAGTTTCTGAAAACGTAACCGTCTCCCCCTCCTCAACAGCAACACCGCTTAAATGCACGATTTTAGCAAACTGACGCACCGTATTAGCAGCAAGGTTCAGCGCTGAAATGTCTTCTTCTTCATTGCCGTTTTGCTGAGCAGCAAGCACAAACTCAACACGCCGAACAATATTGTGCTCGCGGTAATGAGCTGAAGAAAGAGGTACAAAGGAACACCCAAGGCTAGAGACATAAGCAAACTTACGCTCTCCCTCAGGAAGCACAACCAACACATCCACAGGTACGCCGTCCTCGGACGAATTTCCGGCCCACCCATCTTCATCGGTAAAAACAGTCTGAAACTCACCAATATGGCGCGCAAGATGAAGATCAAGCGCGTCACGCATATCATCAGTTGACATGCCAAAGTCTGTTTCTGGTCCCCATATATTCATCTATTTATTTTAACGCGCCTAAGTTCAGGGTCAATAAATACTCAAGACTTCACTGCGTTTTTATTTTCCCTCTATTTCAGCAATCACTGCCCTATTACATTGGTTTTTTTAAATTTTAAGCACAAAAAAGCCCGTCTTCACATAGGTAAAAACGGGCTTGCTTTATTTCAACACGCTTTGAAACTTAGTATACGCGTGCCTTTGGCTTAATGTAATCAATATCTTCTGACATTGTGTAAGTGTGGACTGGACGGTAATCAATTGTCACCTTCCCTTTATCATCACACCACGCAAGTGTGTGTTTCATCCACTCTTCATCATTACGATCAGAGAAGTCTTCGCGTGCATGCGCCCCGCGGCTTTCCTGACGATTTGCAGCACCCGTAACTGTCACAGCCGCTTGCGCAATCAAATTGTCCATCTCAAGCGTTTCGACAAGATCTGTATTCCAGATTAAGCTTGTGTCTTTCACTGACAGATCAGGCATGCCCTCATAACATTCGGCAATTTTCGCAACACCTTCGTTAAGCGTGTCACCTGTACGATAAACCGCACAATTAGCTTGCATAACTTTTTGCATTTGCAAACGAAGTTTCGCAGTTGGAGTGCCGCCTTTGGCGTTGCGGTATTTGTCTAGACGCTCAAGTGCATTGTTGCCTGCGTTCTTAGGAAGCTCAGGCTGACGCCCATTCACTTCAAGCTTTTCGCCACAACGCAACCCAGCCGCACGACCAAACACAACAAGGTCAATCAATGAGTTTGAACCAAGACGGTTTGCACCATGAACAGACACACATGCCGCTTCACCCACAGCCATCAAACCAGGCACAACCGCATCAGGATTATCACCCTTCTTCGTAAGCACTTCACCGTGATAGTTTGTTGGAATACCGCCCATATTATAGTGAACCGTCGGGATCACTGGGATAGGTTCTTTTGTTACATCAACACCAGCAAACACGCGCGCACTCTCAGAAATACCCGGCAAACGTGCTGCCAAAATATCTGGATCAAGGTGATCAAGGTGAAGGAAAATGTGATCTTTTTCTGGACCAACACCGCGACCTTCGCGAATTTCCATTGTCATTGAACGCGACACAACATCACGTGAGGCAAGGTCTTTAGCAGATGGCGCATAGCGCTCCATAAAGCGCTCACCTTGTGAGTTCGTCAGATATCCACCTTCACCGCGCGCACCCTCAGTAATCAAACAACCTGATCCGTAAATACCAGTCGGATGGAATTGAACAAATTCCATGTCTTGCAGAGGTAAACCAGCGCGCAATACCATTGCGTTACCATCACCCGTACACGTGTGCGCAGAAGTACATGAGAAGAATGAGCGGCCATAACCACCCGTCGCCAAGATCACACGTTGCGCACGGAAACGGTGCATAGTCCCGTCATCCAACTGCCAAGTTGTTACACCGCGACATGCTCCATCATCATCCATGATGAGGTCCATCGCAAAGTGCTCGATGAAAAATTCCACATCATATTTCAATGATTGGCCATAAAGCGTGTGAAGCATAGCGTGACCCGTACGGTCAGCAGCTGCACACGTACGTTGCGCAGGCCCATTTCCGTATTCACGTGTCATACCACCAAAAGCGCGTTGGTAGATTTCACCCTTATCTGTACGGGAGAAAGGCATACCCCAGTGCTCAAGCTCATACACAGCATCTGGTGCGTGGCGCACGAGATATTCAATAGAATCTTGATCGCCCAACCAGTCAGACCCTTTAACAGTATCATACATGTGCCAGCGCCAGTCATCGCCGCCTTCCATGTTACCCAATGAAGCCGCAATACCACCTTGCGCCGCAACTGTGTGAGAGCGTGTCGGGAACACTTTAGAGATACAAGCAGTTTTCAATCCAGCTTGCGCAGCACCAAGCGCTGCACGTAAACCGGAACCACCCGCACCAACAACCACAACGTCAAATGTGTGATCTACCCATTCATATTCGCTCATTTTGTCTTGCCTTTCATGCGCCCGCTCCAGATTGTCTGGGGGCGATAAATATTATGCTACTGCAACTTTAAAAACGGAAAACACTGTCACAGCGATCATCGCAAAACTGACAAATGTGTTGAGCATCAGCAAAGCGATACGCATGCCGTGACCCGAAATGTAGTCTTCAATTACCACCTGCAACCCAAGGCGCATGTGATAAATAGCACTACAAAAAGCGAGCAAGACCAAAATCGCATTGAATGGTTGGCTTAACCAAACCTCTGCATTGGCAAAGCGTTCTAATGCGTTTGCACCTTTTGTTGCGCAAAGCATGGAGAATAAGAACCAAGGTACCAAAAATATCAGTGCAACGGCTGTTACACGCTGCGCTATATAGTGACCGGCACCATCGCGCGCTGAACCAAGACCACGCACCTTACCAAGCGGTGTACGCATAGAAGAGTTAGACATATCAGCGCTCCCTTAAACTGTCAGGCCAGGTACAAGACCCGCCAAAACCCAAATTACAACAGCACCGATCAATGCGAATGCAAGCGTCACATATGACCAGATATTTGCAATCTTTGGCGAGAAGCCTTTACCCATATCCCAGAACAAGAAACGTATACCTTGTGACCAGTGGAACATGATTGAAACAGTGAAACCAAATAAAATGATTTTGCCGAAGATGGATGTGAAGAACACATCAAAGCATTCAAACACTTCACTGCCTGATGCAATCGCAAACAACCAGCCCACAAGAAGCACGAGCCCCAACGCATTTCCAACGCCTGTTATGCGTTGCAAAATCGACGTCAGCATTGTCGGGTGAAATTTCCAAACTTGAAGATGTGGCGACAATGGTCGTTTGTCTGCCTCGACCTGATTTGCCATGAATGCCCCTTTTCCGCCTTTTAACCTGCGAACAATATATTCGTTTTTTGCATACTGTAATTAGACGCTCTCGATACCGTGTCAACGTGTCTAAAAGTCATACAGCCCATAAGTATTCACTATATTTTGCGATATAGCGCTAACATAGAGCTAGCTGCAATTGGTTCGCACAAATACCCCTCTTTTCTTGTCCAGCAACTCTTACTAACTAGTGAACAGACACAAATCCTCAGGCCATAGGTTTATATATGAAAATCGCCATTATCGAGACAGGCTTACCTCCCGAAGAAATCAGAAGCGATTTCGCCTCATACCCTGAAATGATCAAAGAGCTCATTCAGACAGCGTCCACCGAGCCGACATTTAACACATACAGCTTTTGCCATTCTGCTTTCACTCCATCAGATATCCCCGCCATTGAAAACTATGATGGTTTTATCGTCACTGGGTCGCCCGCTGGTGTTTATGAGGATTGGCCATGGATGCAGCCCTTATTTGAATTTATAAGACAAGCTGCAGCGCGCAAAAAACCATTGGTCGGCATATGCTTTGGCCACCAAGCAATCGCCCAAGCCCTTGGTGGGGAAGTAACAAAATCGCCTAAAGGTTGGGGAATTGGTCTTCACACATATGAGATCACCACAACACCCGCATGGATGACGCAACCTCAAAGTCAGCTAAGTCTAGCGGTTAGCCACCAAGATCAGGTCATAACCCAACCGCCAAACAGCAAAATTCTCGCACATTCAGAATTCACCAGTTTTGCTGCACTTTATTACCCCGATACGCCAGCGCTAACATTCCAAGGCCATCCTGAATTTGCCAATGATTATTCTGAAGCGCTCTACTCACTTCGAGCAAAGACATCGCTCATAAATGAAGATGTACAAGCAGCGATAGAATCTCTCAGCAAACCTGAAGACAATGAACTTGTTGCAAAATGGATGTGGGAATTTTTCCTGCATCATACTCAAGCATAACGCGCTCGGTAGCCAAGAAGCGGAAATTTACATTTTGGGGATTTCCGCTTGGTACCTCTGGCCCGACTCGAACGGGCACTTCGTTAGAAACTGGATTTTGAATCCAGCGCGTCTACCAATTCCGCCACAGAGGCACTAAGCGAGGCGGGAAAATGGCAGAGAGGCACGAAAAGGTCAAACTATTTTCTCTAGTTTTTTTAAATTTATGCATTGTGCATTTTTTTTACAATAAATTACGCTTTTTCCTTTCAACCTTCCGTCGAGAGTATTACGCCTGAACTGGCGCAAACCAATTTTGTGCGGGTTTGATTTTTTACGGAAGACTATCTGGCGATGACGCAACCATCAGAAGACCTGCTTACATCCTCCTCATCAGATGAAGCTCAGCACAAGCCAAGCATGATTGAAGCACTTGAGAAGCTGGCAGCAGACGCCCCTGAAGAGGGCATCACACTGAAGGAGCTCACAACAGCCCTTGGAGATCAGGCTTTCGGAACGGCTCTTTTCATATTGGCTCTACCTTGTTGTATTCCCTTCCTTTATGTCGTCCCTCAGATAGTTGCCGTCCCAATGGCGCTACTCGCTTTTCAAATGGTTTTAGGGCGCAAACAACCTTGGATTCCAAGCAAATATGCCGGCAGAAAAATCAAACGTGAGGGCCTAGAGCAAACTGCAAAAGGTGGGCGAAAATATTTTGGATGGGTTGAAAAACTCTCTCGTCCGCGCCTTACATTTTTAACAAGCTCAAAGTTAGATCGCCTTATCGGTTTGATTTTAGTCGTGTTTTGCCTTTCTATCCTTACCCCAATCCCCGGCACCAACACTGTGCCCGGCTTCGCAGTGGCGATGGTTTCCTTTGGAATTATGGAACGAGACGGACTTCTAACAACAGGCGGCTTATTGCTGGGCTCAACTTGGATCGCAATCCTACTCGCAGGTGGTACAGCTGTGATTAAAACATTGATTGGGCTCGCTTAAATAGCGATCACTATTCATCACGAAACGCGTTTTGGGATTGCATATTTGATAATCTTCCGTGCAGATGGTGCCTATGATTTCAAAACTATTATCTCACCGCACATGGCCTTTTGTCGCTATTCTCGTCAGCATTTTTATGTTGGCGTCAGCGCATGCCTTTGAAATTTTTGGGAAAATGTATCCATGTGATCTTTGTCTAAAACAAAGAGAGCCATATTGGGCTGCGATTGCAATCAGCATTGCTGGGCTAATACTTGCCCGCAACAAACCTCATTGGCCCGTTTTGAAAATAGTTTCTGCGATTTTGGGCGTGGTTTTTCTATATGGCGCGGGATATGGATTATATCATTCAGCGGTAGAAATGGGTTTGATTTCAACAGGTTGCTCTAGTGCAGGATTTGATCCGACCCATTTTCAATCACTCGATCAGCCCATGGTTGTTGGCAAGTGCGACGAGCCGCCACTCGTGATTTTTGGCGTAACTATGGCCAATATGAATGCATTCGCATCTCTGTGTTTTATGGTATGCTCATTTATAACTGCAACAAAAAGCACCAAAAGCACTGCGTAATCAGGGAGTTATCTCTATGCCTCGTCATGCCCCTTTACCAAACCGCACCCAAGAAATGGTCCGCGTGGATCATGCGGGGGAATACGCCGCCGTTGCTATTTATCGAGGACAACGTGCTGTTTTTGAACGGCAAAACAACACGTCGGGTATCGTTGAACAACTCACTGAGATGGAAGCCGAAGAGCAACATCACCTCGCAGCCTTTGACGAACTCATTCAAACAAAGGGCGTGCGTCCTACCGCTATGACCCCCATCTGGGGTGTGGCTGCTTATGGTCTGGGTGTTGCCACCGCCCTACTTGGTGAGAAGGCGGCCCATGCCTGCACCGAGGCTGTAGAGACCGTGATCGAAAAACACTACGATGACCAAGTAAAAGAGCTTGAAGCAAAAGGTGAAACTGAATTGTCACCCATGTTCGCTCAATTTCGAGACGAAGAAGCCGCTCACAAAAACCTCGCGGTTGAAGAAGGCGCGCATGAAGCCCCCGCCTACCCTTTGCTATCAGCATTTATAAAAGCAGGCTGTCGCGCAGCAATCAAAATCTCTGAAAAAATCTAAATTGATACAAAAAGAGCCTCATTCCAAAAGAAATGAAGCTCCGGGGTCGTCTTGAGTCTCGTCAATTTGAGATGAGTCATTTTGCAATTCAATATCCCAGTATAGATAGTCCAACCAAGATGAATGCAGATGGTTTGGCGGGAATTTCCGCCCCATACGTTGCAAATGATGCAAGCTTGGACGACCCGGAGGTGGATCCAACAGCATGTTTGCTTCGCGCGGCATACGCCCACCCTTGCGAAGGTTACAAGGACTACAAGCCGTGACGATGTTATCCCAACTGGTGCGCCCACCCATATGACGCGGAATGACATGATCGAATGTAAGATCATCAGGTGATCCACAATAGACACACTCAAATCCATCACGCAGGAAGAGATTGAAGCGCGTAAACGCCGGTGCACGATCTTGTTTGACATATTCACGCAGCGCAATGACAGACGGCAAGCGCATCTCAAAGGATGGCGACCTGACGACATAATCATATTGAGCAATCACATCTACACGCTCTAAAAAGACTGCTTTTACAACCTCCTGCCATGGCCATAACGACAATGGGAAATAGGATAAGGGCCGAAAGTCAGCATTCAGGACCAGCGCTGGCGAGGAAGCTATTTGCTTAGATAATACTGCAGCCATGACGATCCTCCTAAAGCAGAGGCCGCTAAGCCGCGTTTTGCGGCTAGCAGCCGAAAACCAATTGTGAAGCAGTATAATATCACTTCACATCCTTCTTCTACCCGATTCTTTACGACAGTGCGGTGACAATCAAGAGAAAAGCTCAAACTAATATTTCAATTCATATTCTTTTGGCTTGAATTCACTCGCAAATTTGACGCTTGCACCTTGCTGAAATCTATGAGCTATCTGCCAATACTAAGCGTTGACTTTGTATAAGTTTGAATACTGTTTTTTGAGTTTCCCATGACAATCCAAGCCACTAGCGCAAAAGAAAAAAGCAAACCACGTCTTTTGTTTTTGTCACCCTCGATGAAGGGGCCATTTATATTGGTCCTTGCCGCAATATGTATTGGCCTTGCTCCCATCGGACTGCGTTTTTCCAGTATGGAGCCGTCTGCAACTGCATTTTGGCGTTTCACTTTCGCATTACCTCTGCTGTTTTTAGCTGCGCGCATTTTCAAACAACATATTGGTCGCCCCAATTTAGCTGTCCTCCTTGCTGGCGCATGCTTGAGCTTGGACATCTGCATTTGGCATTTAGCCCTCGTGAAAACATCTGTGGCGAATGCAACCTTCATCGTAAATTTGGGAGCAATTGCCGTTGGATTATGGGCATGGCTATTTTTGAAACAACGCCCGTCTTTAATGTGGCCACTGGCAGCATTGCTCGCTGTAACAGGTGCTGCTGTAATGGCTTATTCAGCACCCAATGCACGTGCTGGAAATTTAGAGGGCGATAGTCTGGCGCTTCTCGCCTCTCTTAGTCTGTCTGGGTATTTGTTATTTGCTTCTATCGGACGCCGCACAAAAACAGGGTTTCAAACCGTATTTTGGATGACGGCATCAGGTATTGTGGTCGCGTTTATTTTTACAATCACAATGGGCGAGCCGATTGTTCCGCCCCACATCCGTGAATTTGGAGGCGCTATATTTCTTGCAATTTTTGCACAGAGTTTGGGCCAAGGCTTAATCGTCTATGGTATGGGCCTCACCAAACCCGCTATTGCCGGCGTTATCTTACTTATTCAGCCTGTCGTCGCCGGATTATTGGCGTGGCCTCTATTTAATGAAGCGCTCGCACTCACACAAATAGGTGGCGCGGCGCTTATTCTCATTGGTGTTTGGCTTGCTGGAAAAAGCAAATAAGCCCTAGGCTTGCACATGGGCATCCTCAACCAGTGCAACAATATCTGCCATAAGGTCAGTGATCTGGAAATCCTTGGGCGTATACACGCGTTTTATACCCATCTGTTTAAGAGCCATCGCGTCTTCTTGAGGGATTATCCCCCCCACAACTAGCGGAATATGAGATAGGCCACGATCACGCATTATGCGCGCCGTCTCACGTGCAAGATCGAGATGGGATCCTGACAATATAGACAAGCCGATAATATGAGCATCATTATCGATTGCCTGCTGCACGATTTCTTCAGGCGTGAAACGAATGCCTTCATAAATGACCTGCATGCCACACGCTCTGGCGCGCGTGGCGATCTGCTCTGCTCCATTTGAATGCCCATCAAGCCCAGGCTTTCCCAACACATAAGTGAGTGTGCGGCCAAGCATGTGAGAAACACGCTCGACATTGGCCTTCACCGCTTCGATGCTTTCGTTTCCGTCAGTAGAGATAACAATAGACACACCTGTTGGGCCGCGAAACTCGCCAAAAACCTCACGCAATGTTTGGCCCCATTCTCCAATTGTAACGCCTGCCTTCACTGCATCAATTGTCGATGGCATGAGGTTTTGCCCCTCACTGGCAGCGCGATACAATGCCTCTCGCGCAGTGTCACATGCATCATTGTCACGCGATTTGCGCCACTGCTTTAATCGTTCAATTTGCGCATATTCTTCAGCAGGATCAACGGTCATAATCGCGTCATCACCCGTCGCAAGCGGGCTTTTTTCTGTCGCTGTAAAGGCGTTTACACCCACTACTTTTTGATCGCCGCCCTCAATACCCATCACACGCTCTTTTTGAGAGGCAACAAGCTCCCCCTTCATAAAGTCAACCGCATTGATCGCGCCGCCCATCGCATCAATCTTAACGAGCTTTGCGCGTGCACCCTCTTTGAGTTCCTCTGTTTTAGCTTCAACTACGTGCGAGCCATCAAACAGATCTTCATACTCCAAAAGGTCTGTCTCAAACGCCATAATCTGTTGCATACGTAAAGACCATTGCTGATCCCAAGGGCGCGGAAGCCCTAGCGCCTCATTCCATGCGGGCAATTGCAATGCACGGCAACGAGCACGTTTTGACAATGTAACAGCCAATGATTCCAACAATATACGATAGACATTGTTTTCTGGCTGCTGCTCAGTTAACCCGAGTGAATTAACCTGAACACCATATCGAAAACGCAGCGCTTTATCTGATTGAACCCCATAGCGTTCACGGCCAATTTCTTCCCACAAATCAACAAATGCGCGCATTTTGCAAAGCTCGGTCACGAAGCGCACGCCTGCATTCACAAAAAAGGAAATGCGGGCAAATACAGTCTCAAAATCTTCATCTGGCACCTGCGCGCCCGCCTTTACGGCATCCAGCACCGCGCACGCAGTCGCCAAGGCATATGCCAGCTCCTGTTCTGGTCTCGCACCGGCTTCTTGCAGATGGTAGGAACACACATTTAACGGATTCCATTTGGGCGTTTCGGTATAACACCAAGACACCATATCTGAGATCAAACGCATGGAAGGTGCCGGCGGGAAGACGTAAGTTCCCCGTGAGAGATATTCTTTGATGATGTCGTTTTGGGTGGTTCCCAACAGAGCCGAGCGGTCCGCCCCTTGCTCGTCCGCGAGCGCTACATAGAGCGCAAGCATATAGCTTGCAGGCGCATTGATTGTCATGGACGTATTCATCTGGGCTGCGCTGATACCATCAAACAGTGTGCGCATATCTCCAAGATGCCCCACAGGGACGCCAACCTTACCAACTTCACCTTTAGATAGTATATGGTCGCTATCATATGCGGTTTGAGTGGGCAGGTCGAATGCGATGGAAAGCCCCGTCTGGCCTTTAGCGAGATTTTGCTTATATAGCGCATTTGATTTTTCAGCCGTTGAATGTCCCGAATATGTCCGGAAGATCCACGGTCTGTCTGCGACATGTTGATAGGTTTTGTCACCCATTCTTATTTCCTCCCATGTTGCACTGCAGCATGACAGATATTTCAAAAACAGCAAGCCCCTCTTGTTTTCAGTATTTGATATGCATATATGCGGGATATCTATGTATAATAATACTATTTCGCATAGCAAACATATGTGTTATATACCCCCCAACCTCAGACATAACTAAATTCCAATTACAGTGATTATTGTCTGCTCTTGTTTGAAAGGGAGAGACGTATGCCTTTTTCTGAAATCCTTGGCCTTGTCGCAGCAAGCCTCACAACAGGCTCTTTCCTGCCACAAGCTATTCTCGCACTTAGAACCCGCAATACAGATGGTATCTCACTGGCCATGTACGCCCTCTTCACAACAGGCGTGGCGCTTTGGTTTGTGTATGGGATATTGGTAACAAGCTGGCCTGTAATTATCGCCAACTTTGTCACATTCCTTCTTGCCGCTTGCATTCTTACGCTAAAGCTAAGCAACACCCGCAAAAGCAAGGCGGTAGAAAAACAGAATGAAGAGAGCATCGACCTGCACTCTTCACTTGTTGCAGCCGAATAGACTGAATTTACTGGAAAATCATCTTGCTACAGTAGGTTAGCCCCTACTGTAGCCGCTCGACACGTACGAGACGTCCATTCCCAATCTTCATCATGTGGCTGCCCATCAGCTTTTTCTTTACAGTTACAGACTCGCCTATTGCAGATTTAGCGCGGATCTTGCGTGTATCAGAATCTAGCTGCTTCCAAACTTGACCGTTTTCAAAATATACCACTGCACGACCACGAGGGGTGTATTTCACATCCTTCACAACCGAACCCAACTCTTTCAATTCAGTTGTTATTTTCTCTTCTTCAACCCTAGAAGCATCGTTGTTCTGAGCAACATTTGAAGACTTTTCTTCAATGGATTGTCCAAAAGCTTCTTCAGCTGCGGCTCTGCTTTGCTCCGCTTGGCGCGCGTATAATTCTTCACGTTCTTGCTTAGAAAGCGCCGATTCAGGGAATGCTTCCGCAAGCGCTGGCAATGCTCGGTCCAAACATACCAATCTCTCCATCGAATCCGCTAAACTTCGACAAGACAATACATCCTGCACAACCCGCATTTCGTCAGTGTCGGACATTTGGGCATGCCCAACTCCTACCCATCCAATCATTGCTATGATTGATACGTTTATCAGTCTGACTGGCGCTAAATTGGACATTGATCAGCTTCCTCATTCTACGGAAAAACCTTTATTGCGCAAATTCTTGCCTCCGACAATTCACGAAAACAGGCTATGCACAAAATTCAACGATATTGCGGTGCACAAATATTCATCTTGCAATTTATGCCGCATCGCAATATAACGAGCTGAGAGGAAACACATTCCACATTGGGCTGCACCAATCAAAACAACATAAAGCAGCCATAACTGAGGACACAGCTTATGTTAGACACGCCAAAGAAAGAGCTTTACGATTTAGGTGAATTACCACCACTTTATCACATACCTAAGAAGATGCATGCTTGGGCTATCCGTCGCGAACGCCATGGACGCCCTAATCAGTCAATGCAGCTAGAGGTTGTTAATACGCCAGAATTGGGCGAGCATGATGTGCTTGTTTATGTTATGGCTGCTGGGGTTAATTATAACGGTGTATGGGCCGGCCTTGGTGAGCCTGTATCTGTGTTTGATGTTCACGATCAAGACTATCACATCGCAGGCTCGGATGCTTCAGGTATTGTGTGGGCTGTCGGCTCAGCAGTAAAACGCTGGAAACTTGGCGATGAAGTTGTTGTGCATTGTAACCAAGATGATGGCGATGATGAAGAATGCAATGGCGGTGAACCCATGTATTCCGACAGCCAGCGCATTTGGGGCTATGAGACACCAGACGGATCGTTTGCGCAGTTTTGCCGCGTGCAAGATCGCCAATTAATGAAACGCCCTAAACACCTAACATGGGAGGAGACAGCCTGTTACACCCTCACCCTTGCCACAGCATACCGCATGCTACACGGCCATGCACCGCACACAGTGCAACCGGGACAAAATGTGCTGGTATGGGGAGCATCTGGCGGATTGGGGTCGTTTGCCACTCAGCTTTGTAAAATCTCAGGCGCAAACGCGATTGGCGTCGTATCTTCCGACGATAAGAAGCAATTTGTGCTGGACCAAGGCGCAAAAGCCGTCATCAACCGCAAAGACTTCAATTGCTGGGGGCAATTGCCCACAGTAAATGGACCAGAATTCAAAGACTATATGCGCGAAAGCCGCAAATTTGGGAAAGCCATTTGGGAACACACTGACGGTAAGGATGTTGACATTGTTGTAGAGCACCCAGGTGAAGCGACAATGCCAGTTTCTGTCTTCTGTGTGAAACGCGGCGGCATGGTCGTTATTTGCGCGGGCACAACTGGATACAACCTTACAATGGATGCACGTTTTTTATGGATGCGCCAAAAGCGCGTGCAAGGTTCACACTTTGCCAATCTAAAACAAGCTGCCGCAGCAAATGAGCTTGTTATCCAAAAGCGCATTGATCCATGCATGTCTGAAGTCTTCACATGGGAGGACATTCCAGCTGCGCATGAAAAAATGCTCGATAACAAACACCTTCCAGGAAATATGGCTGTTTTGGTCAACGCACCACGCGCAGGCATGAAAACCCTAGAAGGCATGAACTGATATAAGAAATGACATGCTCGCGCTTTTAGCCAATGTGCATCTTGCCTTGATCAGCACAAAAGCGCATGGAAGACTACGCACACCCAAACTTACCCCCTAGCGTAGTTTAAAGAGCGCGAGCATGCCAGCAGACACAACTGATATTCCACCTTCACCTTCTCCTGCCAAAAAGAAAATTGGTATTACAGAAGAAGGCTGGCTCACCGATTGTTGGTATTTAGCCGCCATGTCGAATGAGCTTGTTGCGGGTAAACATCTTAATCGCGAAATTCTCGGCCAACCCGTTCTATTGGGCCGCTCTGGCGATGGTAAAGCATTTGCGCTGCGTGATATCTGTCCTCACCGCCTTGTGCCACTTTCTTCGGGTAAACAAATCGACACTGACGGCACCCCCACAATCGAATGCCCCTATCATGGCTGGCGCTTTGGCACGAATGATGGCGTGTGCAAACACATGCCCTCACTCACGCCTGAAGACAAAACAGAACCATCTCGCGTGAAGGTGCGCAAATATCCGCTGCATGAAGCCAATGGCGCGGTATATATTTACGTCTCCCACAATCCGCGATTTGATGGAGAACCCGAATTAGCCCCGCCTGATTTTGGTCAACTGCCAGATGCGCCCAGCTTTGTCATCGTTGAGGACTTTAACGCCCATATGGATGATGCAGTTGTAGGATTGATGGACCCTGCACACGTGCCCTTCGTCCATAATCAATGGTGGTGGCGTCCACCGTCTTCAGGATTTAAAATCAAACAAAAACCCTTCGAGCCTCGCACACGCGGCTGGGCAATTGCACGCCACAAACCTTCTGGAAATTCCAAACTATATTCAATGGTTTTTGGTGACGAAGTAACGACAGAAATCGTTTTTCAACTCCCCGGCATGCGCTGGGAAGTTGTTGAGAATGAAAAGGCTCGTTTTTTCACCCTTACCTGCCTGACACCTCAACAGGAAAAAAGCACACGCGTTACCCAAATCACGTGGATAGAAAATGCACCGCTCCTAAAACTTGCCTCTCCGATTGTGAAACGCATGGGACGAACTTTCTTATTGCAAGATAAGGAAATGGTGGATCTGCAAAATCGCGGTATGAAATACCAAAAAGCCATGCTTTGGATTGATGATATCGACGTTCAAGCGAAATGGTATCAACAGCTAAAACGCGAATGGGCTGCCAGTCGCACGGAAAAACGTGACTTCACCAATCCAATTCAAGCGCGCACTTTAAGCTGGCGAAGCTAGAGAGTGATCACATTTTTGAGAGCTGGTTACATTGAGTGAGATACCTCCCAATATGTGATGAACGACCCCACACATATTCAGGAGTTCATTATGACAGCCTTTAAATTAGAAGCTGGCTCAAAATTTCCAGACATCACAGTCCCCCGTTTCGGTGGCGGCAATGTAACACTTGGCAAACCAAGTGCGCCTTTCGATTGGAAAATGGTTGTCGTATATCGGGGCAAACATTGCCCAATGTGCACAGCCCATCTCAAAGAATTAAATGACAACTTACAAGCCTTAAACGAGCTGGGCGTTGATGTTGTTGCAGTATCTGGTGACCCGCTAGAAAAAGTTGAGATACAAATGAAAGACGTGTCTCCCAAATTCACAGTTGGATATGATCTTTCAATTGCAGATATGAAAAAACTGGGCCTCTACATTTCAGACCCGCGCTCACCTCAAGAAACAGATCAACCTTTTGCAGAACCGGGTGTTTTCATCATCAATGCTGAGGGCAATGTTCAGGTATTGAATATTTCAAACGCGCCTTTTGCCCGTCCATCATTTCAAACGCTCGCTGGCGGGATCAAATTCATCCGCAATCCAGAGAACAATTACCCTATTCGCGGAACACACAAATAAGCTAACTCTTTCGGCGGAGAAATGCGGCTCACCAATTTTCTTCGCTGAAAACTAGCTATCGTCGAAACTATCCGTTAGACACACAGCGTGCGTGTCTCCGTAGCTCAGAGTATAGAGCAGCCGCCTCCTAAGCGGCAGGTCGCAGGTTAGAGTCCTGCCGGGGACGCCACGTATCTCATACCCTCGATTTTCCTGATCTCCGCGACCTAGTTCAGCGCAGCGCCCTGACATTGCACCAATGTATCAGGCGAATAATCATCTCGCACATAACATCCAAGGCTTGCTCGCATACGGTCAACATGCGCATTCACCCGCTTGAGAATTGTCGGCCCTGTTTCCCCCAACAACCAACCTAGGGGCAAACGCACCCCCACATCATCTACATCAGCTGCAAACTGCAAGGGTGAGCGCATCCAAATCAAACGCGGTGCAGCCGTATTTGAATCCGCATCGACCCATGTTTCAAACACAACATCACGGTTATAAATCAGCTTTTGCGCATACTCTTCTTCGGTCACGTCTAAATCTTCATCCGCGAGCCAGCCATTGAGTTTGCGACACCCCACAGGTGCTTTAATCCGTCCCGCCGCGCTTTCACATAGGCGTTGGATCGGCACATCTCCATGAACGCCGCGCGCCGCCATCACAGCTTCGGCCGGTGTCGCAAATTCATAGAATGGACTGAGACGCGTCTCCAAATCCTTGCCTGCGTGAGAGCGGTGCACAATGTGCAACACGATCACCGGCCTTACACAATTGCGGATCGCCTTCACGCCACCATTTTGCGCATCAGCGATATCGTTCAAACATTGATCGCGGTCTTGTTCGCGGAGCAATTTGAGCGCAGCTTGAGAAGAAGATGCACCCGAATTATCAAAATACCCGCCATCTACATACAATCCAATTCCAGCCTCTTTGCGTTCCCCCTCTACAGGTTCAACACCGTGTTCAGCACGCGTTTTACACTCATCAATTTCCAAGCGACCAGGCGGACTCACGAGCGGAAATCTCGCAGATAAATGAGCCGCTGTAGCAAGTGAAATACTTTGCCCGCCACACATTTTTTCTAGCAAATTGGTCATGCCATAAACACTCCCGCCGGAATTTGCTTCATCAGCCCATCCATCACTTTCAAGCGACACATTTGACACCACAGCAGGTCGCCCAGATTTCGCATCAAAAGAATTGAGAAAGACGATAGGCCCACCCTCGGTTACGCTTGCCCTTTGGTTGGCAACTTTCACCACATCCAGAAACGGAGCCGCAAACCAATCCCCATCATATCCTGGCGCTAAAGCCTTTTGAGTTTGTTTCATACTGCGCCTATCGCCCATCATTCGATAGGTTTTGATAAACGCATCTTCAAACAGCTTGGCACGGTCAGCAAACCCACAATCAATCGCGACACAAATGATCGAGATGTCTTGCGGAAAATCACGAAAGACTAATCCTGCAAGTGCGGGTGAGAAAAAATCTGCCTGCAAAAATTCGGAAAGATTGCGCGCAGACATGATGTCAGTCGCAACAAACTCGCCCCGTCTTTTTTCAAGGTCAAAATTACACCCTTTTTCATACCAGCTATCTCCCGTCTTCATCACGGAATGCTGCGCAAGGCCATCAGCCCGCGCGGCTAAATAACTGCCCACGCCTACCGCACCGCCAGACACACCCGACATTGTGAAAAGATTGTCGTATAACTCTCCGCCAAGCGTTTCATCCAAACAGGAGAGCAAGCTTGCAGTATGTAATGCTGCGCGAATACCACCACCTTCTGCCAACACGACGACCGCAGGCGCATCACTTGGCCTGCTCTCACGCCACAGACGCACAGCATCCTCCATGATCGGCAGGTCCGGATGGGTAGGCAGACGGGGATCAGACGCCATGCTGAGCCCCTCCTCAGGTTCAGTAAGCGCCACATTATGAAACTTCACCGGCCCCAAAACAGGCCCTAACCCCATCAAAAACACAACAGCAATAATCGTTGGAAAGCCGTGATGGTGAGACGCTAAGATAGCTAAAAGCGTGAATATCCCCGCCAACAAACCCACACTAGCAAGCAAGGTAAACACTGGCCCAAACAGAGATGCCATAGTGCCCGGCAATACAAGATATAGAATCGCCATCCCCAGCGAAATCACAAAAAGTGTCCCCATCACCCAATTGTGCCAACGCCGAAACACCACAAACTGATGGAAATTGGCATAGTGCCGACGCACACTAATGCGATGAAACGCCTTGATCACACATGCCGATCCCACTAGCGAAATAGCGGTCAATATTGTCCCTGTGCGTGCCGCTTGCCTGCCTGTTGCTTCCTCGATCATCCCCCCAGATTGAACCATAGCCACAAGCAACCAAAACACAGGTGCAAACACAAAATTCCAGGCTAGCATTCCAAGATAGACGAACAACAATACCGGAAACAAATTCAGTGCGATACGTTCTATCGGTCTCGAAAAATGCACGATGCGGTGTCTGAAATAATAGCCAAACCCGTCATAAGTAGCGGACACAGCTATTGCGCCAACCAACACCATTAAAACCCGATCCATATAGAAGCCGGGAAAGAGAATGTTCTCAAAATCCCACCCCTGCATTATTGTTGGATCATTGCCCGATACATCCACTAACGTATTGACGTAGAATATAAAAAACACCAATGGCGTGATAAGCGACACTAAGAAAGACACGATAAATCTTGTCTTCAATATCGGGTTTGCACGTGCAGAAAACGGATAATCTCGCGTAATCGCGCGCAAACAGACCTCATGCATTGAAATAGCAAACCACGTCAAAGCCAACATCGTCGCGATAGGACGCACAAATGGATAATGCCCCGAATAGGTCATAGCAAACTTAGCAGCTTCACGACCTTGATCTGTCCCAAAAGCGATGACGCAGACAAAGAAATTAGCAACAAATAACGGCCAGATCGGACGAAGCACATTCCATATTGTCAGCCAACGGCTCCAATATGTTGAACGCTCCATATCAAAGCCCAAGTCATTTTTAGACTTTAGTCTTCTAAATTTACGGCGCGCTTGTTTCTGACGTGTTTCAGCGTCAATAGAAGATATCTCTCCCTCTTTCGCGCTTCCGATTTTTTTCTCAAATGCGATACTCATTAGGCACCACCAGAGGGAAAATCGTCCATTCCAATGTGACACGACATACCACCAGATGCAGATAAATTCTGCAATTGTGGTATCCGTTTAAGTGCCTTCCTAATCAGACGGCGATCTTCACTAGAATACGCCAGCACAATAAATCGCTCGATCAAACAATCGGGATTTGAATCAAAAAACCGTACAGCATGTGCAAGCATAGAAAGCACATTTCTAAACGCTGTTTCTGGATTAGATCCAACGCCTAAAAGCGGCGTAATTACGCTGGCAAGTCGGTTATGCCCCCGTCCCATCCAACTTAGATTATGTTGCTGAATGCGTTGCAAAGCTTGCGACAAGCAAACGCCAACATCATCTATCGCACTATAGCCACACCCAGGGTCATCATCATTCACAGCAACCGCCGCCACATGCACAACGCGTTTCACAAAATGCACATCACGCAATTGTCCCTTGCATGAAGTCATGAGCGCAGCGCCGGGCGCAACGACTTCACCCTTCATTTCTTCGGCAAGCTTTCGACGAATATAATCATCTGAACGTGTCCCCGAATTGGTCCAATTTGAAGACATATGCCGCACAATACCCGATATCGATGTATCAAACACACGCGCCATTTCCATATGTGTGTTTTCTGGATTGATCCACACATCTACATTTTTGACTAACCGCAAATCACCCATAGCGATTTCAAAACGTGGCGGACGTACATTGGGACGCGAATGTGTGGGTTGATATCCAATTTCTTCATATGTTGGATGCACACCAGCGCTACCTCGTGATCCTCGGAGGTCAGTTCGTAAAGCGCTTAAACTCGCATACACATCACTCACATATGTACCTTTGGGCTCTCCTTCAAAGGCGGCAAGAATATGAGAAAACAAAACAGCTTGCGCATTTACACGTGCATTTTCAGAAGCAGCATTCAAGACTAACCCACGCAAATTAAATGGATAATCTCTTGGTTGAGGGTCTCGTGTAAATGGAATTGCAGGTTTCGCAGTGAGTGATTGGCGGATGGAAAACGCGCTCAACACACGCGCATCCAATTCACCATTTGCTGCGCTTACATCCGCAATTGCAATATCAGCCAAATGGAGCACACGATAAATAAACTCGTGGCTAATATCTTCATTTTCGAGCAAATCATTTAAAACGGCGACTTGAACTGTACGACCTGATTTTTTCTCCACACGCACAATTGCGGGGCCGATAACTTCAACGAGAAAACGATCAAATTCTAGCCGTTCATCGGGCTGGTATGGTGCTATCAAGATGACGTCGATGCTATCAGCATCTTCTTCATCATATCCACAATACGTCTGATTCTTGCCGGCCATATGTCCCACCAACCTGACAGCTTATACGATACTAAGGACCATATTAACCATGATGGCGAGGCAGACAACTAAAGAAATAGTATTTTAAGGATTTAGTCTCCCCTAAGGGAAACCTTGCAACAGCGCTATTCAGCTGCAGAGATTGTCTGCTTGTCACGTTTACGCCCATAGGCGCGACGACATAGCAGCAAAAAGGCGCAAGCGACCAACGCCCCAAGACTACTTGCCAAGAAATCAACCCAAGAGCTTTGACGACCCAACCGACTCGCATCTTGCGCAAATTCCATTCCAGCAGCCAATGCCACAAGGCTCATCAACACAAACCCCAGATACCGTCTAGGCAAGACAATCCCAGCTGGAAAAGCCATCATTCCAAACGCGATGAAATGCAAAAATTTATCTTGATGCGGAACTATCGTTGGCAAAAAAGCGGCTGATGGATCACCCGGAGATAGCATTCCCCACGTAAAGAACGCGACTAAACCACCGAAGACTGTTCCAGCGGCAAACAATAGAAATTGAGGTAGAGTTTGTGATGACATTGACATGGGCTTCTTATGACATGTCAAATTTGATTTTTTTATGAATGCGCACCTGAAATTTACGGTTAAAATAGCAGTGACGAACACATTTTTGCCTGTATGCAGGAACATATGCTCATATCACACATCAAATCGTCGACATTGAGTGTAACCTAACTTGCTCGACATGCTTTTGGTTTTGGAGATTGCAAATGATCGCAGTGCTGCGTCCAACGAAAATGGCTATCATGTCTTTGATAGCAGCCTATATGCTGCCTCATAGCGCATTTGCACAGGCGCAAGCACCCCAAACCGATACTGAGGAATCGACAACTGCTATTCCTCAACCCTGTTTAGAAGCCTTTGACGCGCCTGAAAAATGGGTCGAATGCGCCCGCCAAGCAGATCCAGGTAGTCAAGCTTCCATGCTTGCCTATTCCAATATTGGCGCGCAGGCCTACTTCAACGGTGATTTTCAATCTGCCGCCCGCTTTTTTGATCTGAGTACACCAGCTGATGGCGGCCCCAATAGTTTAGACGCATACGCTCATGCTCTACGGGCAAGCACTTATTGGCGGGTGGGTGAAAATAAGAAAGCAGCCAATCACGTCAAATTCTCATACCGCTGGATCAAAGAAAACCAACTCGGTGCCGGAAAAAACATTACTCTGGATGAAGAATTGCTAGAGCCTTTGCTTGAGGTGCTCGTGCCAGTTTCCGCCCATTTAGACCTACCTGAAGCGGATGATATTTTACACCGATACCAAACACTGCCCATTGGATCACTTATGGATGCGGCTCGCCGTGCAGGTGTTTTGGCCAGCATTGAGCAGTTTGAGGCTGCATTAATTTACTCTGCGACTGTTGTAAGCGGTCAGCCAGAAAATCCTCTTTTTCTAAGCAGCCATTGCTTGCTGCTTACCCGTATGGGGCGGCCAGAAAAAGGCATTTCTTTTTGCGAGTCTGCTCTAGAATTAGACCCCAAGAACCCCGATATCTTTTTTAATAAAGCAATGACACTAGCAGCCCTTGGAAAATGCCAAGAAGCATGGGATGCACAGACAAAGGCCCAACAATTAGCGCCGCGTCATCCGGTTTTTGAAGATATACTGGAATGTAGCGCCGCTAAATAAAACGAGACAGCGACCCACATTCTACCATGTCAATTTTTCGCGCATTCGGACTGGCAGCAGCAGCCCTCACAGGCGGCGCAGCGATTGCACGCAATCAAATTGATAAGAGAATAGAAAAAACAATCGAAAGCAAAATTGCAGAAGCGCAAGACATCGCGATTGAAGACCTAGAAACGCAGGTTAAATCCATTATTGCGGAGCAATTACTCGGCTTTGTCCGTAATCTTTTATTCAAGGTCGGCTTTATCGCGATAATCATTAGCTTCTATTATATGGGCGTGTATGACCTCCAAGCACTTGGCTATATTGTAACGCTCTCCCTCGTCTTATTTTTGATACGTGATGCTTGGGTACTATTTCCAAGCGCAAGCCAAATATGGGGGCTCAGCCGCACTCACAAATGGAATTTATTCCAAGGGCTTCGCGAAATGGTCGCTGCGAACGTCTTTGATAAAGCCTATGAACAAGTCATGGAGCAAACTAAAGATGCCAAAGTGCGGTATTGGATTGCTTTATCACGCTACTCTCAGGAAGATATTTCCAACCAGATCGCAGATGCAATTTCTCAAATTGCTGCCACGGCTAGCGTTCCCATTGTGCGCGCACATGCCGGATTAGCGCTCTTGAAAGCTGCCATTATGATGGCCGTATACTCGCTCACCCTTTTTTGGGCTTTAACATCCATTTAAAATCGAGCCACAGCGCTTAATGCGCATCCATCCCGATTTCATCATCCCAATGTTTGCGACATAAAGAGACATATTGCGTCTTTTCAATTTGCACTTGCTCGCCTTGCTTCACAATACTTCCACCGATTTCTTTGCGAAGCACCATTGTCGCCTTTGATCCACAATGACAAATCGTTCGTATTTCTCTTAAATGATCCGCAATCGCCAGCAATTGTGAAGCGCCTTCAAAAAGCTCGCCTTTAAAATCTGTTCTCAAACCATAGCACATAACTGGAATGCCTAGCCGATCCGCAACGCGTGCCAATTGCCAAACCTGTTTCGCAGATAGAAACTGCGCTTCATCCACAAAAACACAATCTATTGCGTGTTGCCCATGCTGCGTCTCAATCACATCCCAAACGGATGTGTCGCTATCAAACAAAACAGCACTTCGACCAAACCCCAATCGCGATGAGATCGCTCCATTTTCATCATCTGCATATAAGGATGACGTCAACAAAAATGTCGTCATGCCACGCTCTTCGTAATTATATGCTGCCTGCAATAGCAAGGTTGATTTACCAGCATTCATTGCGGCGTAATTAAAATAGAGTTTTGCCATATCTAGCTCTTATCATTCATCAACATTGCCGTCGCGCCCCAGCCTGCAAGCTGATATAAGAATGCGCAAAAAATAGCTAAATCCAATATTGCCCCCATGCCACCATAGGGCTTCCAGACCAACACCAATATAGCCACCACAATAGAAGCAGCATCAAAGCGGAGATTACCCATAAGGTGACCTGTCAGGCGGCGCGCCTGTATCACACTGTCACGAGAAGTATGGAAGATACCATCCATAGTGGGCGGACCAAACACATCTTGCAAACCAGAGCGTTTCAATATCCCTGTTAAATCTTGAAGATGTTCAGCGCTTGCATAGCCTTCATCCACCGCTTTCCACGCTGCGTCTGTGCGAATAATGCGCACAATAGCTGACAAAAACACAGCAATGGCGATTGCCGCTATTGTAAATGAATCCATAAAAAACGCCTTGAAAGCAAAACAGAAAAGTCACACTAACCTTGTGTCTAAGGCGATTGCAATCAAGTTATCAGCTTAAACTATGAAATTAAGTGCGCTTAGGAATGGCTGCCCAATAATCAAAATCCAGAATAACATTCTCAAGATATTTGCCGTCCGCATCCTTATATGGAAATGATGCACACGGAAGATCTTTTGTCGCTACCAACCGCAATCTTAAAGCACCAAACCCTTCAGATACATCTGCCTTTTCAAGAACTTCTGACCAAGCATACACTGTGTCACCAGCAAATAACGGGTTCACGTGCGTACCGCCATTTATCCCAACAATTTGAGCCGCATTCGCCAAGCCATTGAATGCAATCGAGCGCGCAAGCGAAATTGCAACTCCCCCATAGACTAAGCGTTTTCCAAATCGGCCCTGAGCTTGTTCATGCTGATTAAAATGGACTTTCGCCGTGTTTTGATAAAGACGCGTCGCTATCTGGTGTTCGGCCTCTTCCACAGTGAATGCATCTATGTGGTCGATCTTTTCACCCACTTCATAATCTTCAAATGCGTGTTCGCTGCCCGCAAGCTGATAATCCCAGCCCTCAGCGTCCATCATAGGCATACCAAGGCTATCAGCAGGCACACAATCACTCAGTTCGGGAATAACCGTCTCAGGCGCTGGAAAGCCTTCATCACGCTTCTTCACCATAACCCAACGAATATATGTAAGCACTAATTCGTCATTTTGGTTCACACCTGACGTACGCACATATACTACACCCGTTTTCCCATTTGAATTTTCTTTAACACCTACAACTTCAGAGACGGAACGAAGCGTATCCCCAGGGTAAACCGGTGCCACAAACACGCCATCCGCATATCCAAGATTAGCGACTGCATTTAAAGAGATATCAGAAACCGTTTTCCCGAACACAACATGGAACGCCAGCAATGGATCAATCGGTGCAGACTCTAATCCGCAATCCTGCGCAAAACGGTCAGCTGAAAACAATGCATACCGGCTCCCAGTCAGCCCTGTATACAGCGCCACATCCCCCTCTGTTATCGTCTTTGGGGTTGGGTGTATAATCTGCATTCCAACGAAAAAATCTTCAAAGAAGTTACCTGCATTAGATTTCACTTTGGACTGTGCATCTATTTTCTGCACAAGGTCTGCCCCAAAAGCGCCCGCCATAGCATCTTTAAGTGATTGATTCATTGGATCGTCTCCTCATCACGCTGCCCTTCAAAGGCGGACGTTTAATTTTGATCGCTAGATTAAGTCTAGCAGTTTCTCGATTGGGCGCCCCAAAACCGCTTTGTCATCTTTAATTAAAATTGGGCGCTGAATAAATTTGGGGTTCTCAGCCATCGCCGCAAACAATTCATCATCCGACATTTGAGGGTCTAAACCTTCTGCAATAATGTTTTTCGGACGTGAAAAATCACGCGGGGACACATTTCCCAGTTTTTCGGCAATATCGCGTAATTCTGGTTCAGATAAGTGTCCAGACGCATTCATATATTTGCGCTCTGTCACTTCAACCCCGCGCTCTCTTAAAAGGGCCAAGCCCTTACGACTGGTCGAGCAAGCGGGGTTATGAATGAGAATATAAGTCATCAAAGCATCTCTCTAATCTGCAGCGCATTCTATAATTTACGCCAAACCCTAAATTCAATTGTCCGCAAACTAACGCGCTCTTTGGTCTAGGCTAGCCCTGATTTTGAGATTTTATGACATTATCCATAGCAATTATGCGCTCAGCTTCCACAAGGTGTAGAAGTTCAGTCATTTTACCATTTACCTTCAACACGCCTTTTCCTGAATTGGCCGGATCAGCGAAAGCTTGAACCACATCCTTTGCTTGAGTAATGTCCGCTTCAGATGGAGAAAAAATTGTGTTGCACATCTCAACTTGAGCTGGATGTATTAAAGTTTTACCATCAAACCCTAAAACGCGCCCCTGCTCACATTCTGCCTGCAAACCGGCTTCATTTTTGATATCATTATATACGCCATCTATTGCAGTTATCCCGAAAGCACGTGCCGCAGTCACAGCCATGGAGAGCTGTGCCTGAAAGGCGATACGGTCCGGCGTCATAAGTGCACGCATGTCTTTCGCTAAATCATTTGTACCCATCACAAACGTGTTAAGCCTTGTAGAGTGTGCGCACATCCCAATCTCTTTTAAATTCAAAATTGAGAGCGGTGTTTCAATCATAATCCACAATGCAAAATCGGGTTTAGCCCCCGCCTGACTCAAAGCAGTATCTAAAGCAAGCACCTCATCTGATGTGGAAACTTTTGGCGCAAGAATACCATCCGGCCCAGCCGCGACAGCAGCGTTTAAATCATCCATCCCCCATTGGGTATCAAGCCCATTAATTCGGATAATGACCTCACGCTGGTCATACCCGCCCGCCTTGACCGCAGCACACACACGATCACGCGCCTCAATCTTTGCATCTGGTGCCACGGCATCTTCAAGATCGAGCAACAAACTATCTGCAGGAATTGATTTGGCCTTTTCCAAGGCCCGCTCATTAGCCCCCGGCATATAAAGGCATGAGCGACGTGGACGCATGCCGGACTGTGAAGATGCATTGATAGTCATATGATCGTTTCCCGTATCTTTTTAGCGAGCTTAACAGAAAATTGTGCGGTGCAGCAAGTTCGAATTTATAACCGCCCCTTTTGTCTCTATTGCGAAAAGCATTTTTTGCGTAGACTGAAGTTAGAACAGATGAAAATCGGGATGCACAAAATGACGTATCACATTGAGATACTTCCCTCAGAAAACGCAGATTTAGATAGCGTCGGGCAATTAATCTTCGATAGCATTCACGGCCTCGCGCATACACATTATTCCAAAGAACAATTGCAAGCGTGGGCACCTGAACCCTATGCAGGCGATGCTGCAAAAATGCGTTTTGCAGGGCAAATCCTCTTCACAGCTTCAGACGATTCTGGGCTAGCTGCCATCATGTCACTGACCTCCAATGCACACCTCGACTTTGCTTACACACACCCACGGTGCTCAGGCAAAGGAGCCGCATCGCAGACCTATAGCACACTGGAAACATATGCCCTAGCACACGACGTACAGGCTATCACCTCAGACGTAAGTCTCGTCGCGCGACCCTTCTTCGAAAAGCGTGGTTTCAAAATATTGGCGCAAAACCTCCCCGTAAAAAATGGGGTGGGCCTTACAAATTTTAGCGCCCGCAAGGATCTCATATGACACAAATTCTCGTCATTTCTTCTTTTGTTTCAACATCTAGCGTCGGCGGTTCTATAGCACCAGCAACGCTTGCGCATTTGGGCATTGACTGCGCACTAGCACCCACAACTCTGCTTGGTCGTCACCCTGGTTTAGGCTCCCCGGGCGGCAGTGCAGTTCCAGCAGATCGGCTTGCATCTTTGCTCGAAGGTGTTGAAGCGCATGGAGAATTTGACAGATGCCGAGGCTTAATTACCGGATATTTTGCCTCTCCTGAACAAGTGCATGTAGCCGCAGCCACGATCGACAAAGTCCGCGCCACAAAACGTCCAGACACAAAACCTTGGCTTCCGCCCACTAAAGCACTCATCATCGTTGATACTATTATGGGAGATACTGAAAAAGGCCTTTATATTCGGGAGGATACAGCCAATGCGATACGTCACGATCTAATCCAACGCGCCGATATTATCACTCCTAATCTATGGGAATTTGCCTATCTTACACGTACAGATATTCATTCACTCATCACGCCAGAAGACATATGGAAAGCTAGCCATGCTTTGCCATGCGATGCACTCATAACCTCAATACCCACAAAAATCGGATTAGGTTCGCTCTATATTGAAAAAGCACACAATGCCGCTTGGCTATGTGAAACCCCGAAACTCCAAGGCTATATACCCCACGGTACTGGCGATTTAGCGACTTTGCTCTTGGCAGCAGCCCTTTGTGAAAACTACGAACCAAAAGACGCACTCGCTCGCTCTATCGGTGGCACGTTGGGCGTGATTGATGCTGCCACTACACAACAATTGAAAGACCTCCCAATAGCGGCATCTGGCAATATCATCCGCACGCCCCACAAAGTACAGATCACTCGCCTGCATTGAACGCGCGTATTAAGTCACTAAAAAGCAACATTATTCTCAATCTAGCGTCAAATCTTGAAAAAGTCTTGACGCTAGGGCCAATGCATTGAAACAAGATATTATGACACATAACATTTCTGGATATGTCGCGCCGGGCTTTGAAGCTGTTCAGGACGCATTTGAGCACAATTTCTCTGACCTTCCTGCAGGCTCAGAACGTTCCGCTTCTGACCTACAAGAACTTGGTGCCGGATTCGCCGCCTATATCGGTGATGAACTTGTTGTCAATTTGACAGGTGGCTGGAAAGATCGCCGCAAAACCCAAGCTTGGACAGCTGATACACTCGTCCCCATCTATTCAACCACAAAACCAATTGCAGCCCTCACAGCATGCATGGAAATTTTTGAACATTTGGACGATCCATACGAAGTGCGCGTTGCAGAGGTTTGGCCTGAATTTGCGGCGCACGGCAAAGAGAATGTCACCATTGGTGAAATGCTATCGCACCAAGCAGGCCTACCCGGATTTGTCTCAGAAATAGATCCAGACCTCTGGTTTGACAGTCACGCACTTGCCGCAGCCCTCGCCGATCAGCCTCCCATGTGGGCTTTAGGCACCGGCTCAGGCTACCACCCCTTAACATGGGGATATCTTATCGCTGAATTAGTGTGGCGCGTGTCAGGCAAAACATTAGGTACACAACTCAAAAACAAAATCACCAATGCTGACGGCGCAGACCCTAATCGTGAAATTATCGATTTTTGGATCGGTACACCGCAGAGTGAACATGAACGTGTCTCAGAGATTATCCGCCCGACAAAGGCACCCGATTTAGGTGAACTCAACGAATTTCGAAAAACTGCCTTTCTTACAAAATGGGCATCCCCTAATCGTGGCGGTTCCGAATGGCGCACTATGGAAATCCCGTCCGCGAATGGTCATGGCACGGCCAAAGCCGTGGCGCGCCTCTATTCTGCTTTCGCGAATGAAGGCCGCATAGGCAATAACAATATCATCAATGCAGACGGCCAATTTGAAGCATTTTCAAAACGCCGCAGCCTTGGGCAAGATCGTATCCTCCCCTATGAGATCGAATTTGCAGCGGGTGTCATGCGCAATAATAACCGCATTTACGGCCCTAATATTGATACACTAGGGCATGCAGGTTGGGGCGGCTCAATGGGGCTTGGCGATCCAGACCGCCACCTGTCAGCAGCTTATGTAATGAATCGTCAGTCTAACCAATTGCAAACAGATGAGCGTTCGCAACGCCTTATCAGTGCATTATACAGTTGCTTATAGAAACAGACGCTTCTGTCTCATAATCGAACACATTCATACGCACCAATAACATTCAAAGACTAAAACGATCCAAAATCTGGGAATAATCCAGATTTGCGACCTATTAGCACTCGCCCATGACGAGAAAACTGGCACGCTACTTGAAACCTATAAAGGGAATTCGCTTCGCAGCGAACTTCATGGCTACCTTTTATCCCTCGTCCCTCCTTGAATAGCGAGGCACGAGGGATTTTTTTATCTCAAAACAGCTTTATTCAGCAGCGATAATTTTAGCACGTCGACCATTTTGCCATGCGCTAATGCAGAATATCAAAACACCAGCCCATATGAAGCCAAATGTAACAGCATGCCCCTGCGTAAAAGCTTCTCCAAAATAAAGCCCCACACAAAACTGAATTGTTGGCCCAATATATTGCATTATCGCGACAGTCGATAATCTCAAACGCTTTGCTGCTAGAGCAAACAAAATCAGCGGCGCTGCCGTTACAACACCTGATAATGATACCAAAATACTGTCGCGCGTCGTGTCCGCAATTGGCGCGCCCCCGTGTGTCCAAACATATATGAGATATGCAATCGCAAAAGGAAACAACAACAAGACTTCTAAGAGAAAGCCAGCACGACTATCAACCACAACATTTTTACGGATCACACCGTAAAATCCAAACGTCACACATAGCGATATAGCAACCCAAGGAAATTGTCCCACGACAATTGTTTGATTGAGCACACCAATGGCTGCCAGAATAATCGCTAAGATTTGGAGTTTTGAAAAACGTTCACTGAAAAATATCGCAGCAAGGCCAAAGCTGAAAAGCGGGTTTATAAAATACCCCAAACTACCTTCCAGAATACGTCCATTCTGAACCGCCCATATAAAAATAAGCCAGTTACACCCCATCAACGCGCCTGAGATGATCAGTAAACCCAGAGTGCGCGGCGTTTTAAAAATAAACGCAAAATCTTTCCATCGTCCGGCTAGCACGACCAGTAAAAGTCCCGTCGGCACAGACCACGCCATGCGCTGGGTTAGCATAGTCAATGGAGGGACATTTTCTAATATTTTAAAATAAAGAGGTAAAAAACCCCAAAGAGAGTATGCACCAATAGCTGCAAACAAACCAAATTGCGCATCTGATGTTGATTTCATGTTCATCGCATCATCTCTCTTTTTCCATATATCTCCACCTATGACCATCACAACCAAAGCACCAGACGTGCTTGGCTAATGACGATTATTCACATCAATGATTTGAAAATAAAAAGGCCGGACATTTCTGCCCGGCCTTTCAAAATTAAGCTCTCAATCCTTGAGAAAACTATACTTTATCAATTGCGCCAGGCTTTAGGCTGTCAGGTTTCAGCGCACCATTTTCAACCAACAACTCCGCAATCTGAACCGCATTAAGAGCAGCACCCTTACGAAGGTTATCGGACACACACCAGAAGGCTAAACCGTTTTCAACAGTCACATCTTCACGAATGCGCGACACAAATGTTGCCCACTCACCAACACATTCCACTGGCGTGATATAACCATCATCCTCTGGACGATCGACAACAACGATACCATCAGCTTCTTTCAGGATCGAACGCGCCTTCTTAGCCGAAAGAGGCCTTGCAGTTTCAATGTTCACAGCTTCAGCGTGTCCCACAAAAGTCGGTACACGCACACAAGTCGCTGTAAGTTTGATTTTTGGGTCTAGAATTTTCTTGGTTTCAGAAGACATTTTCCATTCTTCTTTTGTGAAACCATCATCCATAAACACATCAATGTGCGGGATAACGTTAAAAGCTATCTGTTTTGTGTATTGCTCAGGCGTTGGCGCATCATTTACGAAAATACCTTTCGTTTGATTCCAAAGCTCATCCATACCTGCTTTTCCAGAACCTGAAACAGATTGATAAGTGGATACCACAACACGTTCAATGCCAGCAGCATCATGCAATGGCTTCAATGCCACAACCAATTGAGCCGTTGAACAATTCGGGTTCGCAATAATGTTTTTCTTCGTGTAACCCTCAATCGCATCAGCGTTCACTTCAGGAACAATCAATGGAACATCAGGGTCCATACGGAAGTGTGATGAATTGTCGATGACAATACAACCCGCATTTGCGATTTTTGGGGCCCACTCTTTCGCAACTGAACCACCAGCAGACATCAGACAGAGATCAAACTCAGACCAGTCCACTTGTTCAATATCCTGACACTTCAAAATCTTGTCGCCATAGCTCACTTCAGAGCCTTTAGAACGACGAGACGCAACAGCGACAACACTGTCTGCTGGGAATTTACGTTCATCCAGAATATTCATCATTTCGCGACCGACATTGCCGGTTGCGCCGAGTACGGCGACACGAAGAGCCATAGGGGGGGTCTCCAATAGACTATCTTATTATGCTTTAGAGGAGGCGATCTAGCGCATTTTAAGCATATATGCAAAGGTTGATGCATCATATATGACGAAGTTATACGCTGTGGTATAAATAGGTCACAGCAATAATTAGGAGATACAATGACTAGTATAGCAGATTTGATAGAGCGCTACGTCACACTAAGCAATCACGATGACATTGACGGCGTACTAGCCTGCTGTGCGAATAATGTCATGTTTGAGACGGTCATGAACCCGCGTGGCTCTATGCGTCTACAAGGCAAAGACCAAGTCCGCGAAGTTCTTGCCGGCACAATGGCAGCTTTCAAAGATCGCTCCCATCGCCTCGCCTCCATCATTGTTGATGGCAATCGCGTCGCCGCTGAAACCGTCTTTACAGGCACAGCTTTAGCTGAATTAGGTGATGGCGTAATGCCAGGCGATCAAGTCGCTATTCGCGGTGCCACGATTTTTGAAGTTGAAAACGGCCTTATTGTTCGCATCTGCGACTACTCATAACCAGCTGAATTATATAACTATATGACACAGACCACACATATTATTGCGGGCGTTTATGGCGCACCGGACACTGAACTTGTTTCAATTCCCACAGATGCAAAACAGTGCTCCCCCCTTATTCCAGAGAGTGCGGATATCGCTGAAAGTCCCGATTCTACGCTGGATTATTTTGCCATTGCAGCTCCCGCAGGAACACAGGAGCGCCGCTTTGTGCTTGCACATGCTTTACGCGCCTTAAAACCTACAGGACAATTATGTGTGATAGCACCAAAGAAAAAAGGTGGACTGCGGTTAAAATCTGATTTGGAATTACTTGGCTGCACCAATGTCAGCATCGAATCAAAAAAGCACCAAAAAGTTGCTAGCTGCAATCCACCCAGCGACCCTTCACTCATTCAAGCAGCTATCGAAGAAAACGGGCCACAATTAAACGAAGAATTGGCACTCTGGAGCCAACCTGGAATTTTTTCATGGAACCGCCCCGACCCCGGCTCTCTACTATTGATGGAGCATTTACCCGAATTGACGGGACGAGGCGCAGATCTTGGGTGCGGTCTCGGTCTCCTATCACATCATGTTCTGCAATCAGAAAAAGTAACAGAGCTTACCCTGATCGACATTGATCGCAGGGCCATCGAAATGGCATTCCGAAACGTGCAAGATGATCGCATCAAATTTTTGTGGCAAGATGCCCGACTTGGCCCCAAAGATATCACAGGACTGGATTTTATCGTAATGAATCCTCCCTTTCATGATGCTGGAGAAGAAGATCATGGGCTTGGCCAAGCCTTCATGGCGCGCGCCAGCCAAATGCTCCGTAAAGGCGGAATATGCTGGTTAGTTGCCAATCGACACTTGCCCTATGAACGCACCATCAACACCCATTTCAAATCCTTTACACCACGTGCAGACTCCCATGGCTTTAAAGTAATTGAGGCAATTAAGTGAGCAAGAGTAAGCCCGTCAGGCTGGATAAACTACTGGCCAATATGGGCTATGGCACGCGCAAGGAGATTGATGCCCTTGTCCGTTCGCGGCGCATACTCCTAGAAGGAAAACCATTAAAGAGCGCAAGCGAGAAACTCCCCCCTTCAGAAAATCTACAAAACAGACTTACTATTGACAACACCCCTATAGATCCACTTCCTGGGTTTGCCATCATGTTACACAAACCCGTGGGCGTGACCTGTAGCCGCAAAGACTCTGGAACGCTCATCAATGAACTTTTTCCTTCCAGATGGGACAAACGAGATCCGCTTCTATCTCCCATAGGGCGTCTAGATAAAGATACTTCAGGCTTATTATTGCTCACAGATGACGGACAACTCAACCATCGCGTCTCTTCACCTAAGACTGAAACGCCTAAACGCTATCACGTCATTTTAGACCGCGACCTAAAAGGTGATGAAGTTGAAATTTTTGCGGCCGGAACTCTTATGCTGGAGAGTGAACATAAACCTCTTCTACCTGCAGAAATGGAGGTTATCAGCTCCAGAGAAGCCATATTGACCCTACATGAAGGTCGCTACCACCAAGTGCGGCGTATGTTTGCAGCGCAGGGCAATCATGTAAACGCTCTGCACCGCCTCAGCATTGGCGGCCTACATCTCCCTGAAGACTTAAAAGCGGGCCAGTGGCGGTTTATGTCTAATGAAGACATAAACACCATATTTAGCCCACTCACTTAGCCTTTTAGGAATGCTCGTACCGCCTCTACGGCTTCAGCTGCTTTTGCCCCGTCGGGACCGCCTGCCTGCGCCATATCGGGGCGTCCACCGCCACCTTTACCGCCCACACACTCTGCTGCAAGTTTAACCAGATCAACAGCGCTAATCTTGTCTGTAAGGTCTTTGGTGACCCCTGTCGCAACTGCAGCCTTGCCATCATTTACAGCAATAAACACCGCGACTCCGGACCCCAATTGCTTTTTGGCATCGTCAATCAAACCGCGCAAATCTTTTGCAGGAACGCCTTCAGCTATTCTAGCGAGTAATTTGACACCATTAATCTCTTCCGGCCCCTCAGCTGCGCCACCAGACCCAGCCCCCATGGCCAGCTTTTTCTTAGCTGCTGAGAGCTCGTTCTCTAAGGCGCGTTTTTGCTCTTGCAGCGCCAAAACGCGAGACGGTGCATTCTCAATAGTTGATTTCAAACTATCTGCAATGGAGCGGGCTATCGCCACTTTACCTTTCAAGAACTCAAGAGCAGCCGCACCTGTAACAGCCTCTATTCGGCGCACACCTGCTGATACCCCCGATTCATTTGTGATCGCAAAAACAGCAATATCACCTGTGCGCTTGACGTGTACGCCTCCACAAAGCTCAACAGAGTAGGCTTTGTCTCCGCCCTCTAGTGCCTCACCCATGGCCAACACGCGAACACTATCTCCGTATTTTTCGCCAAACAATGCCATCGCACCTGCTTCAATTGCAGCCTCAGGAGCCATTTCACGCGTTGATACTTCATTATTTTGACGGATCACTGCGTTCACTTCTGCTTCAATCTTATCAAGCTCTATCTGGCTGAGTGTACCAGAGTGAGAGAAATCAAAACGAAGTTTGTCTTCCTCAACAAGTGAACCTTTTTGAGTGACATGGTCTCCCAAATTATTGCGGAGCGCGGCATGCAAAATATGCGTTGCTGAATGGTTAGCCTTAATGTTGGAGCGGCGTACGCTATCAATTTCCATCAATGCTTTGGCATCAACCTTAACATCACCCGTCACCATCTCACCAATGTGAGCAAAAACGTCTCCTGCGCGCTTTTGAGTATCTAAAACTCGGAAAACAGCGCCACCTGCAAAGCGAACTTCTCCTCGATCACCTGCCTGTCCACCAGACTCTCCATAAAATGGTGTCTTATCGAAAACGAGCTCGGCCTTATCTCCTTCACGAAGCTCCTGCGCCATTTCTCCGTCGACAATTATACCCTTCAAAACGCCTTCAGATGTTTCGTCGCTATAACCAAGAAATTCTGTGGCACCGTGCGCATCTCGCACCTGAAACCAAATCTTAGAGGCACCGGAATCACCTGTTCCCTGCCAGCTTGCTTGAGAATTTTCACGTTGCTCTTTCATGGATGCTGCAAAGCCGGCCTCATCCACTTCTATTCCTTTAGATCGCAATACATCTTGGGTCAGATCTACAGGAAAACCAAAAGTATCATACAGCTTGAATGCAGTTTCCCCGGGCAATACATCACCCTTACTCAAACTGGATGTGGCGTCTTCAAGCAAAGCAAGACCGCGTCCCAATGTACGCTGAAAACGCCCTTCTTCTTGTTCCAATGTATTGATTATAGCAGCTTGAGCGCGGGCAAGTTCCGGATATGCAGCGCCCATTTCCCCAATGAGTGCTGGTACAAGCTTATGCATAGTAGGCTGGTCCGAACCTAGCAAATGCCCATGGCGCATTGCGCGCCTCATAATCCGGCGCAACACATAGCCACGTCCTTCATTGGACGGGGTAACACCATCAGCTATTAAAAAAGCGGATGAACGCAAATGATCAGAGATAACTCGCAATGAACCAATATTCTCGGCATTGGATTTTTGCTTATAAATATCTTCTTCTGCGGCGATGAGATTCTGAAACAGATCTATCTCATAATTATTGTGCACGCCCTGAAGCACGGCCGCCATACGCTCAAGTCCCATACCTGTATCAATAGAAGGCTTAGGCAAGTTTACGCGTGATCCATCGCTAGATTGATCAAATTGCATAAACACAAGATTCCAAATTTCGATAAAGCGATCGCCATCTTCTTCTGGAGATCCTGGAGGGCCACCCCACACATCTGGGCCGTGATCATAGAAGATTTCAGAACAAGGACCACACGGACCTGTGTCCCCCATCGACCAGAAATTATCTGACGTTGAAATGCGAATTATTTTGCTGTCAGGTAAGCCTGCAATTTTCTTCCAAAGTGCTGCAGCTTCTTCATCCTCAGAATAAACTGTCACAACGAGTTTTTCCACGGGAAGACCAAAAACTTTGGTAACCACATTCCACGCATGCTCAATCGCTTGAGCTTTAAAATAATCTCCAAAAGAGAAGTTACCAAGCATTTCAAAAAATGTGTGGTGACGCGCTGTATAACCAACATTATCTAAATCATTGTGCTTACCACCAGCACGCACACATTTTTGCGAGGAAGTAGCCCTTAAATTTGAAGGTGTTTCAGCTCCTGTAAACAAATTCTTGAACGGCACCATGCCCGCATTGACAAAAAGAAGCGTTGCATCTCCTTGCGGCACTAATGGAGCTGAAGGGATAACCGCATGTCCGTTGGAATTAAAATATTCCAAGAATTGAGACCGCACGCCATTCACACTATTTGACGAGTTGGCTTTAAAGCTTGCGGTCGTATCAGACATTCGGGCACTCCTAAATTCGTGCATAAAACGCTACGCGACCAAGGAACAAACCGACATTTATTGTCAGAAAAGCCTGTTCAGGACGCGGAGCAAATCAATTCCATACCGCGATATATAGTGCTGATATGATTTGGCCAAGTGGTTTGGCCAAATCATGAATGCTCTTCAGAGCAAAACCACGTATTTCTACGTCGTTTTGCCTCTATAAACTAAATCTATTCGTTTACAGCCACATCCGGGTCTTCTTCATCTGTAATATTGGCCTGACCTGCGGCTAGCATTTCTTCCGAAATCAAACCTGCATCAGAACGAATTTTATCTTCTATCTCAGCTGCTATTGTTGGATTAGCTTTCAAGAAAGTGCGTGCATTTTCACGGCCTTGGCCAATACGCTCAGACCCATAAGAATACCAAGACCCCGCCTTATCAACAACGCCCGCCTTTACACCAAGATCAATCAACTCACCGGTTTTAGAGATACCTTCACCATAAATGATATCAAACTCAACCTGACGGAATGGAGGTGCAACCTTATTCTTCACCACCTTTACGCGAGTCTGGTTACCAATCACTTCATCGCGATCTTTCAAGGCCCCAATCCGACGAATATCCAAGCGCACGGATGAATAAAACTTTAGAGCATTACCACCTGTTGTGGTTTCAGGAGATCCAAACATCACACCAATTTTCATACGAATTTGGTTGATGAAAATCACCATACACTTTGATTTTGAAATAGACCCAGTAAGTTTCCGCAACGCTTGGCTCATCAAACGCGCCTGCAAACCAGGCAAGCTATCGCCCATCTCACCCTCAAGCTCAGCACGTGGTGTCAATGCAGCCACAGAGTCAATCACAAGCACATCGACAGCTCCCGAGCGCACAAGCGTATCGGCAATCTCGAGCGATTGCTCACCCGTGTCAGGTTGAGAGACAAGCAAGTCACCAAGATCCACGCCCAGTTTACCCGCATAAACAGGGTCCAAAGCGTGCTCAGCATCCACAAACGCAGCAACACCTCCGTTTTTCTGTGCTTCCGCAATACAATGTAATGCAAGCGTTGTTTTACCAGAACTTTCGGGCCCATATATTTCGATGATGCGCCCTTTAGGAAGCCCACCTATACCCAGCGCGATATCCAAACTCAGGGAGCCAGTAGATACAGCTTCAACATCCATTGAAGCATTATCACCCAAGCGCATAATAGAGCCTTTACCGAAATTGCGCTCAATTTGACCCAGAGCCGTTTCAAGGGCTTTTTGCTTATCCATTCCGTTATTTTCCACAACTTGCAAAGACGCACGCGCCATATTTGATTCTCCATCATATGTCGCACACTGAACGCTGCTGAGCAACGGCAGAAGCGACGAGTTCCATCACCAGTTCTGGAAAGTTTGTACCACAAATGTTCCGATAGAACAAACAGAGAATACAATTTTGTTCTCTTTTTATTCTGAAGCACAATATTTAGTCAGAATCAAAAAGGCCGCCACCTATATATAGGAAGCGGCCCGTAAAATTTTTGGAACACACAAGCTTTATGCAGGCTCAATAATATTCAACTCATCTTTCACACGCTCAGCCAGCTGACGTAATGTGAATGGTTTTGGAAGGAAAGAAATCTCCCGCTCCTCATCCAAAGTTTTTGCTAGATCACGCTCTGCATACCCAGAGATAAACATGATACGTGCCCCCGTCAGATATTGCTTAGCTTCTTTGAGCAATGCAGGACCGTCCATGCCCGGCAACACCACATCTGAGATCAACAGATCTATCTGCCCTGCATTCTCACGGATCAACTCAAGAGCCTCTTCTCCATCAGCTGCTTCAATCACTTGGTAGCCAAAGGTAGACAGCAAATGGGATGCAAGCCCGCGCACCGAATCCTCATCTTCCACGAGCATGATACGGCCACGCCCTGCAAGATCTTTAGGACGGTTCTTCTCTGCAATCTCGTTGACTTGTACAGCAGTTTCAGCCTCGCTAGCAGCACGCGCCGCAGCTTTATCAGCCGCCAATTTCTCTTCTGGACGCGCAACATAGGCAGGCATAAAGATTTTAAACGTCGTGCCGCGCCCTACTTTAGAAACCGGATAAACATATCCACCTGACTGTTTCACAATCCCATAAACGGATGCCAAACCAAGTCCTGTGCCTTCACCCTGTTTCTTGGTTGTGAAGAATGGTTGGAAAATCTCATCCACTAATTCGGGCGGAATACCCGTACCATTATCAATCACCTCAATGAGCAGATAGTCGCCTTCCTGCACATGGTTAAATCCATCTTTACGAGCCATTGCTGCATCGGCGCGAGAAGTCTTAACGACAAGCTCCCCACTACCATTTTTCTCCAGCATTGCGTCACGCGCATTCGTACACAGATTTGTCAGCGCAGTTTCCAATTGACCACGGTCAGCACGTATCTGCGGCAGGTCACGTCCGTGTACGATATCCAGCTTGATCCGCTCATCAATAATCTGACGCAGCAACACATAATAGCTCGACAACATCTCTGATGGATCAAGCACTTCTTGACGGAATGTTTGCTTACGCGACCACGCCAGCAGCATTGAGATCATCTCGGCACCGCGCGCCGCCAATTCATACATTTGCTTCAAGTCAAAGAATGACGGATCACCCGGCGGGTGACGAATGAGCAATTTATCTGTGTTGAGCATAATGCCCTGAAGTAGATTGTTGAAGTCGTGCGCAATACCACCCGCCAACTGTCCAATCGCTTGCATTTTCTCACCCTGAGCAAGACGCAGCTCAAGAGTTTTCTTCTCGGTTGTGTCAATCACATAGGCTGCCGCAGGACGTCCACGGCGATCAAGTGCGATGAACACATCCACTGTCTTGGCGTCTTTGGGGTCTTTAATTGTATCTGACGCCAATTTCAGCTCTACAGCACCGTCCAGCGCCTTAGCCAACATGGATGCAAGGCCCGCTTCGCCATCTTCAGCAATGAATAGATCGGCAAACCGCGCCCCCGGCTGTGCGCGTGCTTCTGTCATATCCCGCAATGCGCGGTTCAAATCCATCATGACAGCCGTTTCAACGCCATCACCTTCAAGGCGCACCACACCAAATGGCGCATCCGTAAACATGGTGTCATCACTGACCTGCCCAGCTGACACCATGGATTTACCACTTGTGTCTTCTTTATCCTGCTTAGGCGGATTTTCAGCACTATAGCCCATATGAACAACCGAACGAGATAACGCATCAGGACCTTTACCTGTCCACGATGTCGTTAACAGCGCTGGCAATTCCACACCATTTCGCGAACGCAAAACAACATCCGCACGTTGACTTGCACCGCCGCGCGTTTCCTTGCGCATAAGCTTCAAGCCTTCAGGGCGCATCAAATCATCCATGCGTATGCCGCCCAATTCATCAGGCAAGCTCAACATTTTGCGTAGCGCCGCATTCACATATACAACGCGACCATCGCGTCGCGCTGAGAAAAAACCAACAGGCGCATCTTCCACATAAAGCGCACGAGGATCGACGGCTGAATTATCCGCTTCACTTCCATCTGTTCGGCGCAAACGCCAAAGCGCACGACTAGAACCCAATGCAGACACATTAGCGATAAATTGTGTTGGACGATCATCATTGCCAAACATAAGCGCAGGCAAAACCTCTTCCCGCACGCCGCCCATTTTAACAGCTTTTGCAAGACGAAAGATCGGAGCCGCCAAACCCGGATTTGCGCCAAATAAGCGATCAACAGTTGGCACAGGTCCACTTTCGCCCATTTCGTGTGTTTCTTCAGCTAAACGCCTATAAGCAGCGTTCGCCGTAACCACAGCGCCGCCACGCTCTGTTACGAGCGCAGGCTCACTTAGACTTTCTAACCAACCAAATCCCTTAATGGCTTTTTGCGCTGCCTCTTCAGCTGCGCCGCGTTCAGGGAAGACACCTAATTTACGTCCAGCGCCGCGCGTCACCCACAAAAGCAACACAGTCACAAGACATCCCAAAGCAATGAGCAACACTGTCGATGCTAAACCAATCTCAGCACCCCAAGTAAGCGCCACACCCGCAGCCCCTCCCGCACACGCAACACTAAGCCAGAACATGGTTTGAAGAATGTCAACTTTCTTCTTATCAGGTTCATGCGCTTGGTTTGGGACTTTATTATTCAAATCTGACATGGCGGCTCGATCCGTTATATTTCACGATAAATTCTTCGTGCTTTAGGCGTAGGTGGTATGCGGCATTTTCTGGCAGTTAACCATAATATTATTTCTTCTTACCAGTTCTCATCACGAAGCCAATAACTTTTGCCACTGCTTCGAAATGTTCTCTGGGGACTATTTGCTCTATTTCAGCTGTTGCGAATAAGGCGCGCGCCAAAGGCGGGCTCTCAACAAGAGGAACATCAGCGTCTTTAGCGATTTCTCTAATTCGTAAAGCCACATCATCCACACCTTTAGCGACACATATGGGCGCAGCATCGGTTTCAGGGTCAAACTTAAGCGCAATCGAATAGTGCGTAGGGTTTGTAATCACGACCGTTGCATCGGGAACAGCGGCCATCATGCGCCCTTGGGAACGCTGACGACGCAATGCCGCCAATTTTGCTTTCACTTGAGGATCACCATCGCTTTGTTTTGTTTCCTGCTTAATGTCTTCACGCGACATACGCATCTTTTTCATATGGCTTTGTTTTTGAAATATGAAATCAATCGCAGCGATAAATCCCACGACCACAAGCGCAGCTAAAAATAGGCGGCTGGCTTTGTCTTGAAAAATGTGAGGCAGAGCGGAAATATCCATCTCGCCTACCTTCATGAGCTCATGACGACTTGGCCAAATCGCAAACGCAACAGCGCCACTTGCCGCAATCAGTTTGAGCACAGCTTTGAACAAATTCATAAAACCTTGGGGACCAAACATCCGCTTCACGCCTGCAAGTGGCGAAAGCTTGCTGAGTTTGGGTTTCATCTTTTCTGCAGTCCACAAGGGCATGTGTTGGATCACATGACCAAATATCGCAAAAACAATAATGATCCCAAAGATGATAGACATCGGCCCGAGCAACATCATCAAGATAGCTGCCATCAGGCGCTGTGCACCACCATTCGACAAATCAAATTCATGCGGGTGGTCTATTAGCATAGACAAAGGACCGCCAATGGAGCCCGCAAGGGGCTGAGCTGCTGCAATTAGTGCTGCACCTGCCATAAGAATAAACCAGACAGGAACATCCTGACTTTTGGCAATATCACCTTTTTTACGGGCGTCCTCTAACCGTTTCTGGGTAGGTTCTTCGGTTTTCTGCGAATCGTCTTGGTCTTCTGCCATTCATCCCTCCCCTAGAATGGCCCTTCCAGACGCGCATACCGCCCTAGCGTATCAAGCCAGACCAGCAAACCACCGCCTAAAATAAAGGTCATAATACTCAATCCAAGCATGACTTGAATCGGCATCGCAATAAAGAAAATTTGAACCTGAGGGATCAAACGCGCAACCAAACCTATGGCGAGGTTAAATATCAACGCCACAACGAGAATGGGGGCCGCAATCTGCAACCCCAATTTAAATGCTGTCGATAATGCACCCAACTCCCACTGTGCAGCGTCGCCAACCGGCAAGGGGTCTCCCGGTCTGAATAATTGATAACTATCAACTGCAGCCTGCAACATATCCCGATGGATACCCGCCGCCATAATCAGCACTAGCGCTGTCATAGACATAAACACACCTAGAACTGCACCTGACGCACCTGCCATCGGGTCAAATTGCTGCGCCATTGCCAAACCGGATGAAATGCCGATGATCGAGCCACCTATTTGTAAGCCGGACATAAGTATGCGTGCCCCTGCTCCCATCATAAGCCCGACAAGAATTTCACTGACAATGAGAAAAAGGCCGTCAGTTAGCACCGCCGGTGGAGGCGGCATTTGATCTGCAAGAACGGGCGCAAGTGCCATCGTCGCGAGTAAACCGGCAGCCAAACGAAAAGTCGCCGGCACCGCACTTTCACCCCAACCAGGCGCAAGCATCAATACAGTCCCAATGCGGCAGAACAATAATGCACCTACCCAAATGTATGGAGATAATACATCCACCTGATCTAATACCCCGCTATGCGCGAAAAGATAGATTCAGAAAAATCAGCTAAAGTTGCGCCCATCAATGGCATGAACAAGAGCAAAGTTAGAAAGATAGCTAAAATTTTGGGTACAAACACCAATGTCATTTCCTGCACCTGAGTCAGTGCCTGAATGAGTGCGATAACAACACCCACGACAAGCCCCGCCACCATTGCAGGCGTCGCCATTGCAACAGTTGTCCAGAGAGCATCTCGCCCCAGATCAAGCACTTCAGCGCCGGTCATGAACTTACACCTCTAATGACAAAGAGCTTGAATTCAGCGCTCTCTATCCTTGTGATATTGAAAGCCGCAGTGAGTGGAAAGTTAAAATTTCACCCTTCATATTAACTCTTGGTTCAAAAAGGTTAACAAAGTCCTGCAATTGACGAATGAAATACAGTAGGCATTGTATGCCAGCACACAATTTTTGGGAGCTTAATTTCATATGCGTCACTCAGTTTCAATACTTGCCCTCACACTCGTCGCCGCCTGCGCGAGCAGCACAGAAACGCGTGATATCGCATCGCCTGAGACTGCCCAAAAGGTGCAAACCAGCGCCGCGCCTGCTGAGGAAGTCCAGACACCTACCGCAATGGAGGCAGCTACAGGTGCATCCGCTGTCCTTAAAGACACCACCAAAGAAGCACGCGCCAAGCAAGCCCAAACCACAGAGCAAGCAGCCATTGAAGAGACAGAGAAATTATACGCGTTTTTCTCCGAACAATTTGATGCACGCATTGCACGCTCTCCAATGTTCCAAACCAGTTTAGGCCTAAAAACAAACTATAATCAGTGGGATGATCCCTCAGATGAAGCTGACATAGCTCACTTCAAACTCGACCAAGCTGCCGCAAGCCTCATGGAAGAGTTGGTGGACTATGATGCCCTAACTCCGGACGGACAACTGTCTTATAGGTTGTTTAAAAACAACGCACTACAGCAAAAATCTCTATTCCCCTTCCGACACCACAATTACGTTTTCGACCAAATGAATGGTGTCCAAAGTTCAATTCCAGCCTTTCTCATAAATCAACATCGCATAAAATCCGTCTCTGACGCAGACGCTTATATTGAGCGTTTGAATGGCATTCCTGAATATTTAGGCGGGCACCTAAAGAATGCTCAAATGAGTGCTGAGAAAGGCATTCGGCCTCCGAAATTTGTATATAAATATGTCCGCTCAGATATTGCTAACGTACTGAAAGGTGCACCTTTTTCTGAAGGTGAAGACAGCCCCCTCTTCAATGACTTCAAAGAAAAAGTAAACGCGCTAGATATTAGCAGCGATGAAAAACTCACGCTGATAATGAAAGCGAATGCCGCCCTCATCACATCCGTCCAACCTGCCTATGAACAGCTCAGTGCATGGCTGGAAAGCGATCTAGAAAATGCAACTGACGATGATGGTTCATGGAAACTTCCCGACGGCGCTTCTTTTTATCAGCAACGCCTAGCAGCCATGACGACAACAGATTTATCCGCTGCAGAAATTCACACGCTCGGCCTAAAGGAAGTTGACCGCATCCATTCCGAGATGCGCAATATCATGCAAAAGGTTGAATTTAAAGGTAATTTTAAAGAGTTCTTCGAATTCATGCGAACCGATCCGCAATTTTATTACAGTAGCGATGAAGAAGGCCGTCAACGCTACATCAAAGAAGCGACCCAGCTGATAGACACAATGAAGACTAAGCTTCCTTCAGCTTTCAATACTTTCCCAAAAGCAGACCTCATCGTTAAGCGTGTAGAACCATTCAGAGAGAAAAGCGCAGGAAAAGCCTTCTATCAGCGACCTGCCGCTGATGGATCACGTCCGGGTACGTATTACGCCAACCTCTATAATATGAATGATATGCCTACCTACCAAATGGAAGCCCTTGCCTACCATGAGGGAATCCCCGGTCACCACATGCAGCTAGCCATCTCTCAAGAGCTAGAAAACGTACCTCGTTTTCGTAAATATGGCCGCTACACAGCCTATACAGAAGGTTGGGGGTTATATACCGAATATCTACCAAAAGAGATGGGTTTCTACCAAGACCCGTATTCAGATTTTGGCCGCCTAGCAATGGAGCTTTGGCGTGCAGCTCGTCTTGTTGTTGATACTGGTATCCACGACAAAAAGTGGACTCGTGAACAGGCCACACAATACTTGATGACAAATACTCCCAATCCAGAAGGTGATTGCATCAAAGCGATTGACCGCTACATCGTCATGCCAGGCCAAGCCACAGCTTACAAAATAGGCATGCTAAAAATATTAGAAGTCAGAGAAAAGGCCCGTGCTGCAATGGGAGCAAATTTCAGCCTTGCTGAATTTCATGATATCCTTCTCGCAAGTGGGCCAATACCACTGAGCGAGTTGGAATTAAGCATTGATCAATGGATTTCAGAATCCACATCACAATCGTGATGATATCCCCAATACAACTATGATGCTCGGTTTCATGGCATTTACGTGAGGTTTTCAGTGCACCACTGCGAATATATGTCATGAGGCCTTTGATATCCGCCCATAATTAGGTAATGGGTTAACCAAAGGTTTATTCATCTCATGTGGAAAAAATCTTTGGTTCTGCCCAATTTTGAAGTTAGTGTTTAGTAAGTACGTGAGTGAAGACAAGGACGCAGATTCAACATGATTAGAGCGCTGCAACTGCTATCGGGCCTATTATTGGCTATTGGCGGAGGTTGGTTCATCTGGCTACGCAAAGATTCTCCCGGTGGGGTCTTCAATGTAACCGACACAGAAACTCTGTGGCTTGTTGCAGCTGGCCTAGTTCTGACTTTGCTCGGCCTTGTCCTATTTTTAATGGGATTATCGCCGCGTGCAAAGGTAGAGCAAATAAATTGGCGCTACCCTGAACCCGCACCTGAGCTAAACTTATCAAACTCTTCGCCATTTGCGAAAGCGCAACCCGAAACACCTGCGCCAACAAGAGAACGTCCAAGCTGGCTGCAAGAAGCGGCGGATACTTTAGACCGTAGAGATCCGACACCACAGTCTACTACACCAGAGCCATCACAGGCTTTTGATAGTTCCGACACACCTGAATACCCAAGAGAAGAACTTCCATTTGAACGTCCCCGCTTTGGCGTTCAAGCAGAAGACACTTCAAACATCTCTCTTGTCGAAACGCCACTTGCATTCGATGAAGGTGCTGAATCTACACCTCAAGAAACACCGTCAGACATCGCAATCGCTCCCTCAGCAGAGCCTGAAGCTTTCCCACTGGACGAAGAAAAAGCGTTACAAGAATTTGAATCCGAAATGGATACAAAACTTGACGAGCAAGACATAGAAACGATGGCCCTTGAAGCAGCAAATGCGGCCATGGAAACCGAAGAAGAAACTGACGAAGACGATGAATTTGATCGTCAACTTAAAGCTCTTACATCCGCGCCTGCTATTGCTGCCAGTGGCGTCGCGTTGGGATTGGTTGCCCAGGCTCAAACAGAAGATAAAGAAGAAGAGCAGCCCGCAGAACCAGAAGAAGACAATGCTGTTGCGCAAGCTGAGACAGATAATGTCAAAGCTCTGCACTCTATCCCAGCAGACACAGAACGACCTGATTTTTCTGCTGCCGCTCTTAGCGATCTTGATCTTCCAGAACTGGAAGCAGAGCCTGAATTGGCAGACGAGATTGAAGAAGAGGTCACGCCAGTTGACGAAATTGAAGAAACTCCAATCAGTGATATCACTACGGAGTTAGCTGAAATTGACGCTGCAGACACGCTGGATGATCTCGTGGATATCGAAGAAGAGCTGGACTCTTTGGATATAGATGTTGGCGACATATCAGATGAAAAGGCAGACGATCCTGCGCCCGCACAAGCTGACACTTCTGAAACCACTGAACAAATAGATGTATCAAAAGATATTGAAGAGTTTAACTCTGAAATAGCTGCGCTTGGAACTACGATAGATCTAGCAGCCGACCAAGCTGAAGAGCTTCAAGAAGAAGAGCAAATTGCTGACCTTTCTGACACTTTGCCAGATGAGCCTTCATTCGATTTAGATATATCTGACGAACTAGAGTTGACCGAGCTCGATGAACTCCCGCTCGAAGAAGAACTTTCTATTGTAGATGAAGTAAGCGCCGAAAACGTTGAAACTGAAACTGAAGCTGAAGCAGAGCAAGACGAAACTATCGAAGATACTCAACCTATACAGGCGGAAGAGCCAGAACTCTCTGAGCAAATTAGATCTGATACCGTCGTCGAAGCTTTAGAAGAGACCCCAGAAACGCCAAGCGATGCACTTCCCGATGTTGAACTTGAAGATATCTCTTTAGAACCAATTGAATTGGAAGATGACTTAGCAAGCATTGATCTACAAGATGCTGAAATTGAAGAAGCCGATGAAGCCCCTTCAGACACTATCGCTGATGATAAAGTAATCACCACCAGCGACGACAGTGAAACAGCCTCTACCGAGGAAGAGCTAGCAACTGACCAATTAGACATTGTAGAACTTGATGAACTGCCTGAAGTTGAGTTGGAAACATTAGAGCCTGTAGAAGCAATCGCGGCTGAAGCCATTGATGAGCCAAACCTAGAAGAAGCTATTCTAGAAGAGGTGGAACTTGAAGAAGTTAAGCTTGCCGCACTCACAGAAGATGAGCCTACTAGCGATGCATCTGATGAAGCTTTAAATCAGCCAGAACTAGAAGAAGAACTCGAAGACATTCATCAGGTCACAACTGAGTTAGACACTGACCTACCTTTGGAAGAACTCGAATTACCAAGTCTCGACATGGAAGATTTGGAATTGGAGCCTAACGCCGCAACATTAGAAGACGCACCTTCAGCAGAAGCAGAAGCAGAAGCAGAAGCAGAAGCAGAAGCAGAAGCAGAAGCAGAAGCAGAAGCAGAAGCAGAAGCAGAAGCAGAAGCAGAAGCAGAGCCCCTAGCTGCTAATGCGTCAAGTCCACCAAATGAACCTATGAATATTGCGGCACTTGCTCAATCAACCATGGCTGGGCCTCCAGAGAGCAACACCTCTGCACGAAGCGATATTACCCCTCCTGCACCTATTTCCGAGAACATTGAACAGAAACTAGGATCTGTATCTCACCCCCGGTTGCAGCCGGTTAAAGATGCACTTGACGCTAAGAACCTAGAGGAAGCTGATACTCTACTCGCTGAGATACGTCGCCATCTTGTGAGTGAAGGAGATGAAAACACTCCAGAGCTAGCTGAGCTGACTGCTTTGGCAGGCGATCACGCCGCTGCCTCTGGTCGTCCTGGCGGCGCGAAATGGCTATGGCGTTTAGCTCTTCAACGCTTTGGAGAAGCCGAAGCCATTGAAACACCCGCTGCAAAAGCAGTTTCAGAACGTCTGCGCCAATTTGAATACTAATTTTGAAAGCCCTTAACTGGGCTTTCTTATTAACATAGAGGCTGGGGGCAGCCACTTTGCAAACCACCAATGTCGCAATCGCGGCCTTATCACCGATATTGAAATGACAGGCAGTTCTATACTGCCTTAAACGTGGAGAACACACAGAATGGCTGAACTCTTATCCGTTTCAGGCTTTTTTACCTTACTCATGCTCTTGGCGCTACAGATCGTTCTAGGGTTTGATAATTTGCTCTATATCTCTATTGAGTCCAAACGTGTCGGCGAAGAAAAAGCCAGCATGGTACGCAAATGGGGAATAGGTCTGGCAATGCTTTTCCGCATTGTTCTATTGATCATCATTGTATCCCTCTTCAGCGCTTTAGAGGCTCCCCTCTTCAATATTCCTTTCACAGGGATCATTGAGGGGGAATTCAATCTGCAAGCCCTTGTGACGCTCGCAGGGGGGGCTTTCATCATCTATACCGCAATCAAAGAGATCTCTCACTTGATGATCGTGGACCACATAGAAAGCTCTGAAGGTGAACGCAAGAAATCTGTCACCCAAGCAATCTCAATGATCGTTGTGATGAACCTCGTCTTCTCCTTCGACTCAATCCTATCAGCTATGGCGATCGCCAACACCAAAGCGGCAGATGGTACGACGCACTACCAAGTCTGGATTATGGCTGTTGCGATTATCGCGTCTGGTATTCTCATGATTGTATTAGCTGACTATGTTGCTGATTTCTTGAAGAAGAACCGCATGTACGAAGTGTTGGGATTGTTTATCCTCTTCCTCGTGGGTGTATTGCTAGTATCTGAAGGTGGTCACTTAGCTCACCTGACATTATTCGGCTACCACATTGAAGCCCTCTCTAAATCAACTTTCTATCTCGTTATTGGTGTCTTGGTTATCACAGACATTATTCAGACAAGCTATCAAAAACGCCTATGGGCGATGAGAGAGAAAGAATTGCGTGGAGAAAACCCAGCAGTAATTGCTGATGAAGAACACGCAAAGCGCAATAAAAAAGTATAATTAAGAGTATACACAAAACATAGACTTCGACCTTCTTGTTCCAAGGTCGAAGTCTTCTCTTCAACACCTCTTTTCATACTCCCGAACCCACCTTTCAAAGTTAAACTTAGTTTTAACCTTGGTTTGGTATAGGTTTCGATAATAATGTCTGAAAGGCAACATTTCAGGCCACGGGGGAATGCAACATCTAATCTTTGAATAACTTCAAAAGATTACATAAGGGGAAATTGCATAATGAAATTATCTTTGGGGACACTAGGGTTAGCTTCACTGCTAGTCCTATCTGGATGCAAAACCGAATACGAAGAACCAACACGTCAAAAAGTAAAAGCTGCCATGGCCGAATGGGCAAGTGGTGAGACAGTTGCAGACCTCTCAAATCTTAGTTGCGATAATTTAGGCAAAGCTAAATTTTATTGCTCCTTCGATATTACCTATATTGGGTCCCCAACAGAGAAGATGGAAAAGTGTTTTTATTCATCTGCTTCTGAACTGACAATCAGACCCAATACAAGCTGCTACTAGCTAGGCAGCTTACGCCAGCCTTCGATAGTCACCTCATATTATTATACAAGGGCCACGTTTACGTTGGCCCTTTTTGCCATGCCAACTCAAAAGGATCGCACGCCAAAATATCGGGGGGGCGACAAATCTATTTTTTCTGCTATATTGCACCGCAACATAAATAGGGATTATAGAGATGACATCAGATACAATTCAAGAAAAAGCCAATGCCCTCTCTCACGCAAAAGAGCGCACTTCCGGCATTGCAATCAGCCAGTTAATCCCCCTTTACAAGCAAGCATCTCAAGCAGCCTCTACCTATTATGAACATGCTCTTAAAGCTGTTACACCCAACATAGCGCCCCAAGGTAAAATAGATAGAAACCTAATGGAATCAGAGCAACGCGCGACGCATGGTTTAGGTTGGATGTGCGCATATGTAGAAACATTGGTACAAACATACCACTGGGCCAACACATTAGCAGAGGCCAATAATTTTAGCGAAACGGACGCTCTTCTAAGTCAAATCTTATTTGCCGAATATCTCAAGCAACTCACTTGCGGCATTCCTATGACGCAGTGCGAAATAGTGCGCCCTTCAGACCTTGGAATGGACCAAGATCTGATCAACCATTTCGCAAATAACCCAGCTATCTCAACACTTACACGCCTTGGCGACACGTCCCAGATTCGCAAACGCGCAGCTCAACTTATCAAAGAGGCACAAGGCAAAGCGACAGTAGAAAACACCAATTTAGACGAAACACTGACAATGGTGCGAGACCAGTTTCGTAAATTTGCGGATGAGAAGATCGTCCCATACGCACATGAATGGCATTTAAAAGATCAACTTATCCCGATCAACATTCTCAATGAAATGTCTGAGCTGGGAGTATTTGGCCTCACGATTCCAGAAGAGTTTGGCGGATTCGGTATGGGCAAAATGGCAATGTGCGTTGTATCGGAGGAATTATCGCGCGGGTATATTGGTGTTGGATCTTTAGGCACACGTTCTGAAATCGCAGCTGAACTCATTCTCAATGGCGGCACGTTTGCGCAAAAACAATCATTCCTCCCTAAAATAGCCTCTGGTGAAATTCTACCCACTGCCGTTTTCACCGAACCCAATACTGGCTCAGACTTAGGTGCCCTCCGCACACGCGCAACTTTGAAAAACGATTATTGGAGCGTTACTGGCAATAAAACATGGATCACCCATGCTGCACGTTCGGACTTAATGACAGTGCTTGCCCGCACAAAGCCCGACACGAAAGATTTTCGCGGCCTCTCAATGTTCCTTGCAGAAAAACCCAGAGGATCAAACGATAATCCCTTCCCTGCTGACGGTATGACAGGTGGTGAAATCGAAGTTCTGGGCTATCGCGGAATGAAAGAATATGAATTGGGCTTTGATGGCTTTCAAATCCCCAAAGAAAACCTCCTTGGCGGCGAAGCCGGCGATGGTATGGGCTTTAAATACCTCATGGCCACCTTTGAAGGTGCACGCATCCAAACCGCCGCACGTGCGATTGGAACCGCCCAATTAGCCTTGGAGCTAGGTTTGAAATACGCATTGGATCGCCAGCAATTTGGTGGCCCTATCTTTAATTTCCCTCGCGTTCAAGACAAACTCGTCATGATGGCAGCCGAACTCGTGGGCGTGCGTCAGCTCACCTATTATTCTGCACGCAAGAAAGACAGCGGCCAGAGGTGTGACCTTGAAGCAGGCATGGCAAAACTCATTGGTGCGCGCGTCGCATGGGCCGCCGCAGACAATGCTTTGCAAATTCATGGAGGAAATGGGTTTGCGTTAGAATACGAAATTAGCCGCGTCTTATGTGATGCACGTATTCTCAATATTTTCGAAGGTGCAGGCGAAGTCCAAGCAATGGTCATCGCCCGCCGTTCGATTGAAGAACACCTACAAAGACAAAGGAAGTCCTTGTAGGTGCTGGTGTCTATTTCAGCTCGTGCAGATATTCGATAATCGCTTCGCGTTCATACTTACCAATATTGTCGCTCACATGCGGCATGGTCGTGCCTTTTGCAAAGCCATCAGGGTTAGCTATGAACGCGTTCATTTTTTTATTCGTCCATTTCCCCGATTTCTGGGCTAGAGCGTCTGAAAATGGATAATCTCCAAACTTCCCAATCGGTCGACCCATAACACCCTTCAATCCAGGGCCAACTTTCGCCGCTTCGCTAATCTCGTGACATGTCGCACAGGAGCCAGAGAACAACATGCGTCCCCAACTAAATTCCTTTTCAAAATCGCTCGCTTTTTGCTCCAATGGCGTAATCGCATCATATCCTGAAATATCAATCGCCTGAGCTTGCGCACTATTGCCCTCCTCAAAGCGACGAATGAACACAACAGAGTTTGCGCCCGTCAGTGCTGCAATCCAGCCATTATTCAGCACCAAACCGTCTCTCATACGGCGGTCCATATACAACGCTTCAGCATATACAATCCGGCCATCATCAGGGCGCAAACGAAATATAGTCTTCTCTTTTAGGGATAGAATTAAAACATCACCGTCCCACAGTTCAAATCCCTCTAAACCATCAATCGGAATGACGTGAGAAATCCCAATGGTCGGCACGAAAGAAAACATCGGTTTTGCATAGCCTTCATGGCGACCTTGAACAGGATTTAATTCCAGTTCTTTTCTCGGGCTACCATAATCAAAACCGTAGGACACATTGGGCCAGCCATAATCTAAACCTGGCTCGATGAGATTGACTTCATCACCACTCAAGGCAGCATGCTCAGTCTCCCAAAGACGCCCTTGACCATCAAAAGCTAGTCCTTGCGGGTTTCTAAATCCACTTGCATAAACGCTGGTTTCCCGCGTCTCTAGATTCAATGCAACGATCTTACCTAAGTGATTTCCGGAATCTGCTTGCACAGCATCCCATTCACCCTCAAAATTACCTATTCCAAACGTTCCCACAGTCACAAGCATTTGCGTGTCATCCACCAATGACATACGCCCGCCTGTCATGTGACCATTAAATCTCCAATCACGCTTGGCCATATTTACACATGCATCAAGCTTTGAGACCACTTCCCAATCACCAGATACAAATTGAATTTCATTGGATGATTTTTCAATTTCAGTTCTGCTCACATATAAGCAAATTTTTTCATCTTCCGGGGTGAATAAATGATGCGTCGCATACAAGAAAGCACGCTCTGTCCCCGCTATTGGTGAAACCAGAATATCAGTCACACGATACCAATTTTGATTGAAGGACAAATTCTCATTCAAATATTCGCGGCGCACATGATCATAGTCCATCGGCACACGAACGTCCGAGTACTCTATCGTATTGCTTGCTAGATCAAGAAAGCCGATCAAACCATTCGCAGCTGCATAGATAAGCGTATCGCCAAATTGATCGATCCCGCCGCCAGTTGCGCTTCCATCGACCTCACCCAAAATCACTTCAGTTCGTTCCAAAGTGAGATAGGCTGTTTCAAACTTAGTCCATTCTGATACAACGTTGTCAAAACGAACAGAAGGTTTAGCCGTTAGCTCACCAATCTTATTCTGCACTTTTTGAGAAATTGAGGACGGGACAAATGCAACCGCAAACAAAACCCCGCCAAGTAGAGCAACACCCATAAGCCCCGCAACTACGGCACTCCATTGCCACATAGACAATTTGAACTTTACAATTTTAAACATGCAACTCTCTCCGTGGTGAGATGAAACCCCACCTCGTTTCCTACAATGTGACAACAAAATGCATTTGAATGTCACTCAAATTTCTTCAAGTGACTTTCAAATTCTATGCCATCACAATGTCGAAAATAAGCTAAGCTGCCGTCTCTCCATGAGTTGAGGCATCAAGACCTTGCTCTTCGGATAACTCATCCACTCGCAATGGGGTAATTAACTTTACACCCAACAAGATCACAACAGATGCAATGAGTGACCACACACACACAACCACGACTCCGAGTAACTGCACACCAAATGCACTTGCAACGCTCTGCCCATCAAGGCCGGGTGCCATTGGCCCAAGCGCAGCAAGGAAAGGCAGAATAAGCGTTCCTAAAATTCCGCCAACGCCGTGAACTGCGAACACGTCAAGACTATCATCTATTTTCATTTTCACACGGATCAAGATAACCGCCATGTAACACACGATTGCAGCTAAGAACCCAATAATGAGTGCACCAACTGGACCAACCGAACCAGCCGCTGGTGTGATCGTAGCCAATCCTGCAACCATACCAGTAGCGATACCCACAAGTGTCGGTTTACCAAACTGCTTCCACTCGATAATCATCCACACGAAGGCAGCCGTAGCCGCTGAAATATGGGTGACGAGCATAGCGCGCGCCGCGTCTCCATTTGCGCCAAGTGCAGACCCACCATTAAAACCAAACCAGCCAACCCACAGCATCGCAGCCCCGATCATCACGAAAGCTGGGTTATGAGGAGGGTGCATGTCCTTTAGAAAACCTTGGCGTTTACCCATCATCATCACAAACACTAGCGCAGAAATACCCGCCGTTGCGTGCACCACAAGCCCACCAGCAAAGTCACGCACCCCAAGATCAGCAAGCCATCCGCCGCCCCAAATCCAGTGTGTCACCGGTGCATAAACAATAAGCAGCCAAACAGCGCTAAAGAGCAGGACCGCTAAGAAGTTTGCTCGCTCTGCATATGCCCCCACAATCAATGCTGGCGTGATGATCGCGAAGGTCATTTGGAACATAAAGAATAGTCCTTCAGGTATTGTTCCAAACATGGTGTCACCATCTACACCTGCTAAAAACACCTTAGACAATCCGCCCCATATCTGCCCCGCGCCTTCAGCAACTCCATTGCCATCGCCAAAAGCTATGGAATAGCCGATTGCCAACCACAAAATGGACATAAGACAAGCAATAGCAAAGCACTGCATCAAAACGGATAGTAAATTTATGCTACGAACCAAGCCGCCATAAAATAGCGCCAAGCCTGGTAATGTCATGAAAAGCACAAGTGCAGTGGACGTTAAAATCCAAGCTGTATCACCCGTGTCCGCATACGCTGGCAATCCAGCGAATAGAAAAAATGGGGCAATAGCTCCCAATCGTGCTACAGGACGTAGCGCGTTATTCATCTTGCTCATCTTCGAGCCTCCCTATTTCCCCCTTCGTCGAGGGTTTGGCTGACCCACGCACACTTCTCGCTACCGTCAACAAAAGATCATGTTTTGAAAGAAACAAGTCGCAGAATGCTTATAATTTGGGCGAGTTGAGCAAATTTTACGCACATCCCCATTGTTGCAACGCAACATAAATGTGATAATGTCACTCCTAATCCGGCGATATCTGCCGCTAATGTCGCATGATGAATAACTCGCTATTTGTGAATTTTTGAGCTAGACCTGACCTTATGAACACACCTCTTAGCATCTTGCTTTATATCGCAATGGCAGCGGTTTTTATCATCCTGGTATTCGGGTTGGTGAATCTGTTTTCCAAATCTGACAAACAACCCTCTCGATCAAATAAGCTCATGCGCCTTCGCGTTCTGGTGCAATTCATCGCGATTATTCTACTTGTCGCGATCGGATTTTCATCGGGAGTAATCGGCTAAAACTGATGCAAACTCCCGCCTTTCTCCGCGCCACATCGTCGCACGAAACACAGAGGTAGCAGACAAGATGGTCAAGCTAAACAAGATCTACACACGCACAGGGGATAACGGGACCACAGGCCTCGCAACTGGTGTGCGCGTCAACAAATGGGACCTACGCGTACGTGCCTACGGTGCGACTGACGAAGCAAATTGCGCGATCGGTATTGCCCGCCTCCATGTCGGAAATCATGCCCAATTAGGCAAATCTCTTGAACGAATTCAAAATGATATGTTCGATCTGGGCGCAGACCTAGCAACACCAGAACCCAGCGAAGAATCCGGCAAAAAACTAGATTGGGAACCCCTTAGAATTGTTCAAAGCCAAGTCGATTGGCTTGAGGCCGAAATCGACCGTATGAACGCAGATATCCCTCCTTTAGACAGTTTCATTCTTCCTGCGGGAACCGCCCTTAGTACGCATCTGCATATGGCAAGAACCATTACTCGCAGAGCAGAAACACTTATGGTAGAATTAAATGATATATCATTTGAGATTGTGTCATCAGCCTCACTCGCATATATAAACAGACTATCTGATTATTTATTTGTCGCTGCCCGGCGGGCAAACGGCAATGGAGACCAAGACGTAAAGTGGATTCCCGGCGCAAACCGGTAGTCCTTGAACTAACCTAAAGTGATCTTGACGCATGTTAAACCATTGCCTTACGGCTAAGAGTTGAAACATATTCGAGATTATACTCGACTAAACCCATATTGTGACTTCGGTCACACCAACCAATAGATTTCCGGAGACGCCTAGATGAAGGTTCTCGTACCCGTTAAAAGGGTTATTGATTACAATGTGAAGCCTCGCGTGAAACCCGACCAAACTGGGGTTGATCTAGCGAACGTTAAAATGTCCATGAATCCTTTCTGTGAGATTGCTGTTGAAGAAGCAGTACGCCTCAAAGAAAAAGGCGTGGCTAGTGAGATTGTCGTCGTATCTATTGGCGTAACTCAAGCTCAAGAAACCCTGCGTACAGCCTTAGCAATGGGTGCTGATCGCGGTATTCTTGTAACTGCAGAAGGTGATGTTGAGCCTCTAGCAGTCGCAAAAATCTTGAAAGCCGTTGTCGATGAAGAGCAACCAGGTATGGTTTTACTTGGTAAGCAAGCTATCGATAATGACAACAACCAAACAGGCCAAATGCTTGCAGCATTGCTAGACTGGCCTCAAGGTACTTTCGCGTCTGAAGTCGTCGTAGAAGATGGCAAAGTAAATGTTACACGCGAAATCGATGGCGGACTTCAAACACTCGCGCTTGAAGGGCCAGCAGTTATTACAACTGATCTTCGCCTAAATGAGCCGCGTTACGCTTCCCTACCAAACATCATGAAAGCGAAGAAAAAGCCAATCGACACGAAAGAGGCAGCCTCTTTTGGAGTCGACATTGCACCTCGCCTATCTGTTGTGAAAGTAACTGAACCACCTGCACGTGAAGCTGGTGAAAAAGTTGAAGATGTCGCAACACTTGTTTCCAAACTTAAAGCTGCAGGAGCAATCTAATGGCTGTTCTAATTATTGCAGACCACAACAACGCGTCTCTAAACGATGCTACGCACAAAACAGTCACTGCCGCCAAAACTTTTGGTGACATTGATATTCTTGTAGCTGGTGAAGGTGCAGGCGCAGTTGCCGAAGCTGCTGCCAAAATTGATGGTGTACGCAAAGTTCTCCACGCTGATGGCGCGCCATATAAAACCCAACTAGCCGAAGCAATGGATGCCCTCATCACACCCTTGATGGCAAACTATGATGCTTTGTTCGCTCCCGCGACAACAATGGGCAAAAACGTAACGCCGCGTATCGCCGCTAAACTCGATGTTATGCAGCTTTCAGACATTACAGCTGTTATAGATGCTGACACTTTCGAGCGCCCAATCTATGCAGGTAATGCGATCCAAACCGTCAAATCATCTGATGCTAAAAAAGTTGTAACTGTACGCACAACAGCCTTCGATGCAGCGGGTGAAACAGGTTCAGCTTCTGTTGAAGCAATCGAAGCTGGTGCCGGTCCTTTCAAGTCAAGCTTCGTTTCAGAAGACTTGTCAGTATCTGATCGTCCAGAACTTACTTCAGCTAAACGTATCGTATCTGGTGGCCGTGCGCTTGGATCTGAAGAAGACTTCCAGAAGTTCATCTTCCCACTTGCAGACAAACTTGGTGCAGCTGTAGGTGCATCACGTGCAGCGGTTGACGCTGGCTATGCACCAAACGATTACCAAGTAGGACAAACAGGTAAAGTTGTCGCTCCAGAACTCTACATTGCTGTAGGTATCTCTGGTGCTATCCAACACTTGGCAGGTATGAAGGATTCTAAAGTCATTGTTGCTATCAACAAAGATGAAGAAGCTCCAATTTTCCAAGTTGCTGATTACGGCCTTGTTGCAGACCTCTTTAACGTTCTTCCTGAGCTTACAGACGCTCTTTAAGCAGTTAAAAACAATATAAAAAAAGGCCCACAACCTTCAGGTTGCGGGCCTTTTTATTGGGTTACACCCTAAACTATTCCACCAACTTTTCTTCCGTCTTCTCATCTACGAGATCACGCTCTTTACGCTTTCTCTCCTTGAACTTCTGCGCTAGTTCACGTGCTAACTGCACTGAAATTTCTTGTTTACCAACAGGGAAGATGTCCTCTTCCTCTTCATCAATATGATGCTCGTAATCATGCCGCATGGAATTGAACCGATTTAACCAACCGCTAGAAGACATATCCATTTCGTTTAACTCATCTAGCACATCATCGACTTCCTTGTGCTCAGCAACCGAGTGACGCGCTTTAGACTGACCATCTTCGGTCTTCATCAAATTCGCGTAGAAGGTTTCTTCCTCGGCTGCCGCATGAGACTTCACATCGAAGTAGAATTTTTCCCATAATTGCCGACGCTGAGATGTATCCCCTGACGTCTGCGACAACTGCTCTAGCAATTCTCTATGGTGATTATGGTCTGCCTCAAGCACTTCATAAATATCCGTCATGAATTTAATCTCCTTTCACATAAACAAACGAAATGAAGGAGTATTTAGTTCCGGATGACTGAGGAAAATCGTCCTTATCAACGCATCTCCCTGTTAAAGAAATGGATTGCGCCTTTTAATGTTTTTGATTTCTTCTCTTATGCGGCATTTTTCGCTCTCCAAAACCAGAAACAACGTGTTAGCGTATGCTTTCTCGTTAACGTAGCGAGAATGACTTAGCTTCCGCTTCCCAAATGGTATATCTTTTGCTAAAGTCATGTATTGAAAACTCCCACTTACCTAAAACTCATGGTAGGGGAAGACGTAAAGTGAATTGAAAAGGCTGGGCATGAGCAACATTAAAACAATCGGTGTCATTGGTGCCGGACAAATGGGTAACGGAATAGCGCACGTTTGCGCCCTCGCTGGTTTTGATGTGCTGTTGAATGATGTTTCACAAGACCGCATTGATGCTGCCTTAAACGTGATCCAGAAAAACATGGTGCGACAGGTTTCCAAAGACCTCATCACCGAGCAAGACATGGATGAAGCGCTTGCCCGCATTCAACCCGGCCTTCCCATTGAACGCTTATCAGAAGCTGACATGGTAATTGAAGCGGCGACAGAAAAAGAAGCCATCAAAGCTCAAATCTTCAGAGATGTGACACCACACCTAAAAGATACTGCGATGCTCGCGACCAACACATCCTCTATTTCAATCACACGCTTGGCAGCTGCTACTGATCGCCCAGATCGCTTTATCGGTGTTCACTTCATGAACCCTGTTCCTGTGATGAAACTCGTGGAAATCATTCGTGGATTAGCGACAAGCCAAGAAACATATGATGCTGCGGCGTTCATCGTCGGCAAAATAGATAAAATCCTGACAAACTCAGAAGACTTCCCCGGCTTCATCGTAAACCGTATTTTGATGCCCATGATCAATGAAGCTGTTTACACATTATATGAAGGTGTTGGTTCGGTAGATTCAATTGACACTTCTATGAAGCTAGGTGCCAACCACCCAATGGGACCACTTATGCTCGCCGATTTTATCGGATTGGATACATGCCTCTCCATCATGCAAGTCCTTCACGACGGTTTGGCCGACACAAAATATCGCCCCTGCCCACTGCTCGTAAAATATGTTGAAGCTGGATGGCTTGGCCGCAAAACAAATCGTGGATTTTATGACTACCGTGGAGAGACTCCTGTCCCAACACGTTAACACTCAAATAGAGATAGCCCACAGTCTTTAAGATAAAAGCTACAATATTTAAACTATTCTTGTGCATCTATTGAGTCGACTTAATAGGAATAGATGTACAAAATGGTCTGCACTACTACAAAACAATCTCGCAAATACCTAAAATCAAACTCAGGCTCTGTTGCCCCAATGATCGGGTTGTCGGTATTTGCGCTTGTTATGGTTGTCGGCTTAACAGTCGACGTACGCCGCACGCAAGTTGCAAAAACCCATACACAAGACGCAACAGATGCTGCAGTGCTCGCCGCAGCACGCGGTTATTTGCTTGACCAAGATGCAAAACCTGAAGCTCGAAAAGCCAAAGCCCAAAAAATCGCCTCAGACTATTTGCGTGCAAACCTGCAAGCAACTTCTGCTAATTTCACAAGCGCCGACATCAATTTAGAATTCAAAAAAGATGGGGAAATTATAGGCCACACTTCCGCAGAAATAGACCTGATATTTGGAAACTTGTTCGGTAAAAACAAACAAACGATCAAAAATATTTCAGCAGTGAAGGCAGGTAATACTGAGTCTGTTGAAATCATGCTTGTGCTCGATAACTCAGCCTCCATGTTTGAGGGCAGCCGCATGACCATTATGCGCAATGCTGCAAAAGGCTTTGTTGATACCATGTTCGACAAAGCCTCTCTTCCCAATTCTGTTAGAATTGGAGTTGTTCCATGGGCGGCCACCGTCAATATTAATTCGGAAAAACCCGGCACATGGAAACCAGGAAAAGCAACTAAAACCACCGTACCTGATGCGGGCAGCCGTACGATTCCCAAAAGTGCTTTTGAAGACCGCACCAAATATTTAACCGCACCATGGACTTATTCTGGCTCATATTCTAATTCACAAATTAAAGCTGATTTCGCCCCTGTTGAATGGCGCGGATGTATCAGCGCTGCAAAAGGTGAGCGCGAAGTAAAATCAAACGGTGACGTAAAAAAATCCCTCTCTGATGCCAGCGTGTCTGGGATGAAGTGGCCTGCCCTGCGTGTTTTACCTGAATTTTATCCGGTTCAATACGTAAAATACCCATCCACCACGCCCACACCGACCCCAACGCCAACGCCTACGCCTTCTTCCACCTCCACGCCCACACCAACTCCCCCGCCACCTCCTCCCCCGCCTCCGCCACCTCCTCCGCCACCACCAGTAGGCAGTCAGGCTTCTATCTCACCCGACTATAGTCAGTATCCATATATGACGCCCACGCCATATCAGGATTATGTATTGGAAAGAATTGCGAAAGTTAGCCCTGTTAAACCAAATGGCGGCCACAGTGATGGGTGTCAGTGGCTCAACTATTATTCCATATACAACAAGCCAGAGTGCAATATTGGCGACTCCTACAAGCAGCCAGATGCCTCCATTTGCGAGAATGGGTGTCAGGTTATGTCATGTGAAGATGCATTCCATACTCAACACGGGTTTGACGGCGTGAGGAATACATACATGCCCGCCGATATGCCGTGCAGCAGCACACAAACAATCATTCAAGAGGACAACATCTACGCGTGTACATCCGACCCGAATGAGTTCCAATATATATCAAAAGGCGGCAATGCTTGTCCCGGCTTGCCCACGAAAGATTTCATGCCTTGGGATGATATCAAACCCATCGCTGGACCAAATTTAAACTGTCCAACGGCCATGCTCGGTATGTCGGGAGATCGCCGACAGCTCATTGACAAATTGGACCACATGTACCCCGCGCCTGGCGGCACGCAGGCCGACGTTGGCTTGATGTGGGCTTATCGCATGATGTCATCACGAAGCGCTTGGACAAAAATGTTTGGTTATGATGCCAAAGCTGCTCCCAATGATTTTGGAGACATGACAACCAAAAAGATGATGATCCTTCTGACGGATGGGAAAAATGAAGCGCCTTATCATTTTGAAGGATATTATGGCTGTACAGAAACAGGCGTTCCCGGATATCCTGAATATGGGCGTGGTCTTGCAGGAAATTGCCCCATCTCATCTGGCATTGACGACCTGAGTGATAAATCTCTCAACAATCTCATGTTGGATGCTTGCCAAGCCATTAGAGATTCAGATGTAGAACTCTACACCATTGCTGTAGACTTAGACGCAACTAATTCTGATGAAAGTAACGCGATATCTTTATTAAAAGAATGCGCAGATGATTCTGCACGTGCTTTCAATATTTCTTCAGGACAACTTGATGAAACCTTCCAAAATATTGCTTTAGGCGCCCTAAGATTAACGAAATAATCATTATCTTTAACTAATACGGGGAATAGCGTCATTTCCCCGTATTTTATACTTAATCAATACTCAATGGAATTGAGCAATTCAAACTTCACTCGCCAGTAAAATTTAAATCTCAATACCTTATACTCCTCTATCAACGCTATTGTTAGAGGCAGAAATATTGTGCAGTTGATCAGACGAGAGATACGTAAATTCTGTAAGAATACAGCAGGTGGCATTGCCCCCATGTTTGCTGTCGTATTTTTGGCGACTATGTTCATAGTCGGTTTCACGGTTGATTTTCGTCGTATGCAAACTGCGGGTTCACACCTGCAGGCAGCGACAGACTCCTCAGTACTCGCAGCGGCGCGTGCCTATATTCTCAGCACCAGTGAAAAAGACGTTGCCAAACGCCAGGCTGCCGCAAGTAAAGTTGCGAAAGATTATCTTCAGGCAAACCTCGCATCTTTCAATGCTGATTTTAAAAACACCGACATCAAACTTGCCTTCAACGCAGATGGTGAAATTACCGCTGATTCTAAAGGTGACTTAACACTCATTTTTGGTGGTTTGATGGGCAAAAACAAAAACACGATCCCAGCTCACGCCGCAGCAACCATAGGCGACTCTCGAAAGCTAGAAATTGTATTGGTTCTGGATAATTCAGGTTCCATGACCACCTCCAACAGAATGAAGCAATTGCGCAAAGCTTCCATCAGTTTTGTGAACAGCGTTTTTGATAATGCCGTACACCCGAATTCCGTGCAGATTGGTGTTGTCCCGTGGAACGCAACAGTCAACATCAATGTGGAGCGCCCACTATCATGGGATCCATCTCCCGGCCCTGCTGCCAATAATTCCAATTATGGAGATGGCGCAAAGTCTGGCGTCCCGCTTCAAGATTTTACAAACCATCTCTTCCCACCAAAATTCAACGATTATAGTACATACCGCAATTCAGACATTAAAAATGACTTTGGAAGCGATGGCTGGATGGGCTGTATCATGGCCACAAAGGATGAGCGCAAAATAACAAGCTCAGGCAGTATCTCTGTCCTCACTGACGTGCCTCCTTCTAAAATGAAATGGCCTGCTCGTAAGGTTTCAGGATGGGACCCAAACTATCACTGTCCAAGTGAAATGTTACCCATGTCTCAGAGCCGTCCACAAGTCATTAAGAAGCTGAACCAACTTAACCCCGGTGGAAATACACACGCAGACATCGGTCTCATGTGGGGCTTCCGTATGTTTTCCAACAAAGCTAACTGGGTAGGCTTTTTTGGCTACAACAACGCATTAAAGCCTGATGATTTTGGCTCACTACAAACACGCAAGATAATGATCATGCTGACTGATGGTGAGAACACGACATCAAATAGCGAAGGTTATAGTTACTACGGTTGGTGTACCTACACAAAACACTACAAATATAATCGCTGGGGCTATCGCTATCACAGTCACACCACAAAAGACTGTGAAAGACCCGAAGGTATAGAGAAAGAAGAATTGTCTGGATCAGACCTCGACGGCCTTATGATAGATGCGTGTAAAGCTATCCGAAAAGAAGAAGTCGAACTCTACACAATCGCGCTTGATCTACACTCTTACTATAATGCGGACGCTATTTCACTGCTGAAAGATTGTGCTGGAAAAGAAAGCCGCGCCTACAACATTACGGGTGATGAATTAGATAAAACCTTCCAAGAGTTAGCATCAAAAGCGCTGCGACTTTCGGAATAAACCGACACCTGCACAACATATTTAAAAAGGCCCATATCCGCATGTGATAGTGGGCCTTTTTTGCATTCATTTAGGCATCATCTGCAATGGCTTTAATCAGCCCGATAGCATTTTCACTTGCCCAGTCTGCCCCGCCAGATAATCGCCCGACTTCTTTCCCTTCGCGATCATAAACAATCGTCGTCGGCATCCCCTTAGCGCCTGTCTCATAGGCAATACCGTAGGTTTTATCGAAGAAGAAATCCAGCGTACCACCCGTCCATTGCTCTAGCGCTTTTCTTGAGTTTTCACGGTTAAAATCACGGTCCACAGCGACCGCCAAAACCTTCACGCCACTATCGGCTAAAGCTGTTTGCAAACGCCCTAAAGACGGCATTTCCTCTTCACAAGGCGGGCAAGCCTCAAACCAGATATTAAGCACCACTACCTGACCTCTAAAGTCTTCAAGGCTCATGCTTTGACCATCAACATTGTCAAAACGTGCCGCTGGTGCCATTTGTCCAGACGTGAATTCAAACGCTTCTAAATCGCCTTTTGCATACTTATTCAGCCCTGTCCCCCCTACATTTGGCGGACTACTCGCTGAAAACAGCGCAAAAACGACAAATAATGCACCGACAATCAACATTGCGGGTATGCCAAAACGAGTAATGGCTTTAGGCATGGACGCAAACTCCTAAACGTTATGAGACTTTGAACAGATATGACCGTGAAGCCAGATAATACCAGCTCAGATACGCGCTCCAACTCTAAAGGACAAGAGATGTGGGGCGGACGTTTCAGCGCACAGCCTGATGAAGTCATGCAAGCCATTAATGCCTCTATCGGTGTTGACCAACGCTTAGCCGAAGAAGATGTGGCTGGCTCAATTGCACATGCAAACATGTTAGCTGCTCAAGAAATCATAACCGAAGCTGATCGCGACGCTATTTTAGGTGGACTTGATAAAATTATCGAAGAAATCCGCGCAGGCGAGTTTAAGTTTTCCGTGGCGCTGGAAGATATTCACATGAATATTGAAGCCCGCCTAAAGGAACTAATCGGAGAGCCTGCAGGCCGCCTCCACACAGCACGCTCTCGAAATGACCAAGTCGCCACTGATTTCCGTCTCTGGGTAAAATCGTCTTGCACAGCCCGATTGGACCAAATCGAAAGCTTGATGAAGGCGCTTCTAAAACAAGCGGATGCTCATGCTGATTGGGTCATGCCTGGTTTCACACACCTTCAAACAGCCCAACCCGTAACGGTTGGCCATCACTTAATGGCTTATGTGGAAATGTTCTCACGAGATTTTTCACGTTTTGCCGATGCCATTCACCGCATGGATGAATGTCCACTGGGTGCAGCTGCGCTCGCGGGTACAGGCTTTGAAACAAACCGCTACATCACTGCGGAAGCTCTTGGATTTAGTCACCCAATGGCAAATTCATTAGATGCTGTATCAGCACGTGATTTTGCTATTGAGAGCCTCTCAAGCATAGCGATATGCGCACAACATCTCTCGCGTCTTGCTGAAGAGATCGTGATCTGGTCGTCTGCGCCCTTCTCATTCGTGCGGTTATCGGATGCATGGTCAACTGGCTCTTCCATCATGCCACAAAAGCGCAATCCCGATGCTGCGGAACTTGTCCGCGCCAAAACAGGCCGCGCCAATGGATCGCTAATCTCCATGCTCACAATTATGAAGGGCTTACCACTCGCCTATTCAAAAGATATGCAGGACGATAAACAGATTGTGTTTGAAGCTTTCGATAGCCTCGACCTATCTCTTCAAGCCATGACGGGCATGATCGATTCTATCACTTTCAATAAAGCCAATCTGGCAACAGCTGCAGCAGGTGGTTTCTCCACGGCAACAGACCTTGCTGACTGGCTTGTACGTGAACTCAATATCCCCTTCCGTGAAGCACACCACATTACCGGAGCCAGTGTAAAAGCCGCCGAAGATAAAGGCGTCCAATTGTGGGATCTATCTTTAGAAGAGCTTCAAGCTATCGAACCGCGTATTACAAAACAGATATTTGATGTATTAAGTGTAGACGCATCTGTTGCCAGTCGCCAAAGTTATGGTGGCACAGCACCCGTGCGTGTGCGCGAACAAATCGCCTTGTGGAAGGAACGCTTATTATGAAACCGGTAAAAATCGTTTTGGGCTTTATTGCCCTCGCCTCCGTGACAGCTTGTGGTCTCAAAGGTGATCTTGAACGCCCAGAACCTATCTTCCGCAAAGAACAGCCACCCGCACCTGCGCCGGCTGAGCCTCCAGTGTCTTCATCAAAACCTACACCTGAACAAGATGTACCAGATGATGAACTACTCGGCGGCCCACTAGACTAAGACCACACCTACACCTGCCTATATGCTCTGCGGTGTCAGCCCCATCGCAGGCGCAAAGCAAAACATAGGCATACAAGACAAGACACACACTTATGCACCATTTCAACTATGTTGATGGACGCCTTCATTGCGAAGGCGTGCCGCTCGAAGAGATCGCAAAAACGGTCGGAACCCCAACCTATGTGTACTCTACAGCCACACTCGAACGCCACTATAATGTGCTAGCCAATGCGTTTGAAGGCTCCAAATATCTCATCGCTTATTCAGTAAAAGCGTGTGGAAATATTGGTGTAATTTCAACCCTCGCCAAACTCGGTGCAGGTGCAGATGTTGTCTCCGGCGGCGAACTTGCTAAAGCCCTGCACGCAGGTGTTCCCGCAGAAAAAATCGTCTTCTCAGGTGTCGGAAAAACACGCGCTGAACTCACAGCCGCTTTAAAAGCTGGTATCCACCAATTCAACGTCGAGAGCTTCCCTGAAATGGAACGCCTCAATGAAATAGCGATTGAACTTGGCAAAGTTGCGCCTATCGCATTTCGCGTAAACCCTCACGTTGATGCAGGCGGTCACGCCAATATCTCCACAGGTGGCGCTGAACACAAATTTGGTATCGCATGGCATGAAGCCGCTCAAATGTATGCCAAAGCAGCCTCTATGAAAGGCATTAATCCCATCGGTGTGGATGTGCATATTGGTAGCCAGATAATGGATGTTGAGCCAATGCGCATTGCCTTTGAAAAGGTTGTCACATTGGTACGCGAATTGCGCGAACAAGGTATCGAAATCAAGCGCATGGATCTTGGCGGCGGTTTAGGCATCCCCTATTCGCCTGCGGATAACCCAGATTCACCTTCTCAATATGCGCAAATGATACGCGAAGTAAAACAAGGCGTTGACGTTGAACTAATCCTCGAACCGGGACGCATGATCGCTGGGAATGCCGGTGTCATGCTCGCCAATGTTGAATATGTCAAAGAACGCGATGGACGCACTTTTGTGATCCTCGATTCAGGCATGAACGACCTTGCACGCCCGTCACTGTATGGAGCCATCCATGAAGTGATGCCACTCAATGAAGCTGCGGCGGACGCAGACTATAAACCTGTCGATCTTGTTGGCCCTGTGTGTGAAACAACAGACCGTTTTCAAAAAGCACGCCCAATGGCAGAATTAAAAACAGATGATAAAATCGCCTTTATGTCTGCTGGAGCCTATGGTGCCGTTCTTTCATCACAATATAATGCCAGACCTTTAGCAGCAGAAGTCATTGTGCGCGGCGATCAATACAGCGTGATCCGTCCACGCCCTTCTTATGACGATATCATTGCGTTGGAAAAACAACCTGATTGGTTAGTCTAGTCCAACGCTAAACACAGTAGAGGACCGCATCTGTAATTCATGACAGGCGCACAACGCATATTTAAGATGATAAAGTCCACGCATAAGCGGCTGCATTGGCTCGCTTATGTGTCTGCGTTCGGCGGAGCCGCAATTATTTTAGCGGTGTGGCTTATCCTATCATTATCCGGTGCCACTGAGAGCTTTTCTCCCAAATTACGGGCTGCCTCTACTCTCACAGCGATATTGCTCATAGCCGCACTGATATGGCGTGGAATAAAGCGTTTCAAAACCCCAAGCTTGGATGAGGCACGTCGCCATGTCGATGCTTTGTCAGAATCACGCCCAGCATCTACCTTTACTGACAATCCAACACACCCTCACGCCAAAGCTGCGGCCTTATGGGCCGAACATCGCCTGCGCGTGGCAAAAGAAGCGGCTAGCTTAAACCCGCCATCTCTTCTGGACAAAGCAAGGTCAATCGATCCGCTCTTCCTACGTCTAATTTTGCCTGTCGCAATTTTAGCGTCTAGCCTCTATGCAGGTGAGCATTTTTCATCGCGGTTAAAGTCTACCTTTCACGCCGACTTTGGAAGTATTGTCGGCGCAGATAAACTAAAAGCGCAAGCATGGGTCACGCCGCCCGCTTATACCGGACAAGCGCCTTTTGATGTCAGCAGCAACGAAGAATTTCGCGCTCCAGAAGGTTCTGAATTTACAGTCCGTGTTGAAACGCATGGCAAGCCTAAATTACATCTCTTCTATGGAGATAAACAAGAAACCATCCCTCTTTTGCGCGGCGATGACGGCACTTTTGAAACACACCTAAAACTCGACCTAAAAAACGAAGTGCGCGCTGAAATTCATTGGTGGGGCAAACGCGCCGCCTATACCATCGCGACAAATGACGACAAAGCTCCCAAAATTGAATTTGATGCCTATCCCAAAGTGGACGATAATGATCGCGCAGCTTTCTCATGGAAAGCAGAAGATGATTATGGGTTGGCAAAAATTGAATTTGTCCTGCGCCCATCTAGCGAAAAATCAATCACCAGCAAGAACTCCGATGCTATCCCATTGGAAATTCCCGGCATTGAACCGCGTAAAGCAAATGACGCTACAGCCATTAACTTCACACGCCATAAATGGGCTGGCATGGAAGTTATCGCTTACTTAAAAGCCACGGATGCAGCAGGGCAGTCATCGGCATCTCGGGAAGTAGCATTCCCCCTTCCAGAAAAACTATTCCTACAACCTATGGCTCGCGCCGCTATGGAAGTGCGTAATGTTGTATTGCGAGAAACCGACACTTACACGCCAACCAGCGAAGAAAACCAAATAGCTGAACTAATGGATGATGGTCGCCTCATAAAAGTTGCGCCCTCTAAATTAGAAACCGCTCCAGAGGATATCCGCCGCGCAGCCATTATGCTCGACGCCCTCACCTACAAACCTGAGACCTATTTCAATGACCGCGTCCTTTATCTGGGATTACGTCAGGCCAAAGAAATTCTCGCCACTGCCGACACCAAACCCCAAGCCGATGCCTCAGAAGGTGTTTTGTGGGCGGTTGCCATGCGCGCTGAATACGGCACGATGGCTGATGCTGCTCGCGCTTTAGAAGCAGCACGAAAAGCATTAGAATCTGCCCTCAGAGATGGTGCGCCCGAGGATGAAATAAAACGCCTTATGCAAGCCTATCGACAAGCTGTCGAAAATTATATCGAAATGCGCACCGCCGAAGCTTTACGCCGCGGTATTAGTCCATCCGAACTTGAAGATGGTGTCACAGGCGGAGATTCAACAACAGTTGGAGATTCTGACCTTGAGCGCATGTTGAAAGCCCTTGAAGAGCTTACCGAAACTGGTGCGCGTGACCAAGCGCGTCAACTTCTGTCAGATATGAATGATCTGCTCGAAAATTTAAAAGACATCGAATTTAAGCAAGGAAAAGGCGGTGATGGTCCTCAAGAAGAAGGCCCAATGTCTCGTGCTTTAGAGAAGCTCGCTGAAGAATTGCGTGATCAACGTGACCTTAATGATGACACCAATAGAGCACGCCGCGAGCAAGAACAAAACGATCAATCAGCAGACGGCCCCCAGGGCCCAAGCGGCGGCCAAGCACAAGGTCAACAGCAAGGGGGCACAAGCCTAGAAGACCTTGCAAAACGACAGCAAGAACTCTTAAACCGCCGTCAATCAGGGCTAGCTGGTGAAGCAGAAAATTCCCAACAGGGCGATGAAGGCCCAGACGCTGAAGGCATGGCACAAGGCGAAGATGGCGACTATGAAATGGACGCAGAAGGTTATCGCATATCGCCTCAAGGTGATGCTTTCGCACAGGCTGAAGCAGCCCAAGAAAAAGCACTGGAAGCCTTACAGCAAGGTGATTTAGACGCAGCCTCACGCTTTCAAAAGCAAGCCGAGCAAGCCCTTACGCGCGCCGCTACTGAAATGGCAGAAACTGCCGATAAAATACGCGGAGAAGCAAGCGGCGCAAACGGTGAAGCAGAAAATTCTGACGACCCTCTAGGACGCCCCTCAGGGCAGGGCGTGCCAGGCAGCGGGGATGATGTAGAGGTACCCGATGAAGCCGACCGTCAGCGTGCACACCAAATACTAGAAGAGCTACGCGAACGCTCCGCTAGATCAGGACTGACCGACGAAGAAATGGACTATTTATTGAGACTACTCAAGCGTTTCTAAAATAACGGAACGATATGTTCCACTACTTGTAACATATTGATATTACTCGGGTACTGCGCCCAAATATGGCAATCCACGCCAATGTCCAGCATCATCCATGCCATAGCCGACAAGAAAGCGTGGTGGCGCATCAAACGCCCACGCATCTAGCCCTGTTGGGGCAGCTTCAGGCTTGCGCGCAAACACACATGTAAGCACTTCGCGTGCACCTTTCGCCATCAAATGATGAGACGCAAATTCAAGCGTTCGACCAGAGTCAAAAACATCATCCAACACCAAAGCGCCCCGCCCTGCGATAGATCTTTGAATATCAGCCCGCACAACCACACGCCCAGAACTTTCGCGCGCATCACGATAGCTTTCGAGCCACAATGCATCAAAGCCAACATCAATTCCACGATCTGCTAAAGCACGTAAAAGATCAGAAGCAAAAGGTGTTGCACCAAGCAAAATCACAATCGCTGTCCATGACTTCCCAGCAAGCATTGGGGCAAGCTTATCCGCTGTGAGACCGATACGGATATCAATCTCTTCTTTTGTCAAAATGACATCGAAATTCGCAGCATTAGTGGTGCTCATCTGTATTCCCATGGTCAGAGTCATGATTATCAGACGTAGCATGATCATCCTCTGCATGACTATCTACATCATGTGATTCATCGTAACTTTCGCCATGATCCGCCGCATAAGATTCCGCATCTTCATCTTCAAAGCCTTCCACTGAATCCCTTGGGCTTTCAAAATTTGCTTGCAAATCAAAACTATCCATAGGCGGGGATATGATATGCGCAGTAAACGGACTCGTTTGTCCCGGCGCAACGACACTATCCAGCAGATTCACACGTTCAACATGAACCACTTCTCCATGCTCATTGCGCAATTCTATGCGCACGATAGGAGAGGCTCTGTGGCGGTCAGATACGCTAGTTGCATCGCCTGTGATCGTCAAAATGGGAGTTGTCCCATCAAACGAACGGCGCGCTTCCAATTCCCCAAATTCCAGCCCAAATCGGTTCACTTCCATGCCCATCATCGCATAAACGGAGGCAGTTTTAGGCCAGAACTCAACAACTTCTTGACGGTAGCTTACTGCAGCACTCGCCATGCCAACAAATGTCAGCCCTGAAACAATCCAAGCAGCACTTGCGGCTAACACCCGATTACGGTTACGACGCTTTGCATGACGCTCACGCAGTTCAGCATGTGGCCCAGAACCAGATGAAGAATTTTCTACTGCTTTTTGACGGAGACGTTCCACTTGTGCGCGTGTTAGTCCAGAATCATCTTTATCCTTCGCGTTCGGATCAAGAGTTTGTGGGGGTTTTGCATACCATGAATGGTCACAAGCTGCGCATCGCACATTGCGTCCTGAGGGCCCTAAAGCAGCCTCAGACGTAAAATATCGTGTCTGACAAGACGGACAAATCAAAATCATAATGCTATCGAAAACACACTTTCAGTTAACAATGTCCAACCAATACCTGATATAGTCGCTTAAAATTGGAAACTTTTGGTAACCATGAAAAACATGTCTTTGGAAGAGCCTGCCGTACAATTTAATCATGTGACACTGTCATATGGCCCTGAACAGGACGTTTTGACTCAGGTTTCGATGGAATTGCATGCAAGATCCTTCACCCTGCTAACAGGACCATCTGGTGCAGGAAAAACATCCTTGCTCAAGCTCGCCTACCTTGCTTTGCGCCCAACGATGGGAAGCATCTCCCTATTTGGCGTAGATACTGGCAGTCTGAATCGTGCTGGACTTGCACGTCTACGGCGTCGTGTCGGTGTAGTATTTCAAGAATTTCGACTACTGGATCATTTAACGGCCTATGAGAATGTTGCCTTGCCTCTGAGGGTCATTGGTGATTCTGAAAAACATTATCGCGATGATGTCATCGAATTGCTGCGCTGGGTTGGTTTGGGTGATCGCTTAGAAGCGCGCCCCGAAACACTATCCGGCGGTGAAAAACAACGCGTCGCCATCGCACGTGCCATCGTTGGAAAGCCAGATCTTCTTATTGCAGATGAGCCCACAGGAAATGTTGACCCAGAAATGAGTGAACGCTTACTTCGTCTATTTCAGGAATTAAACAAACGCCTTGGCACAACAGTTCTCATCGCAACACATGACCAAAACATGGTGGACAATGCTGGTGGTGAAGTTCTACGATTAGCGGATGGAAGCGTTATGCATCAAGTTTCAAAAAACAAAGGGCTAATTCTGTAAATGAGCTCTTCTTCCCTTCTTCCCAAAGATGATGCGCGCGATGCGGCCCTTTTTTTCGTGGTTTGTGCGTTATGTTTCCTTGGTGCCCTCGCCGCGCTCTCTGCACGTGCTGCATATTCAGCTGCAAATGACTGGACTAATGATGTCACCGGACAAATTACCATTCGCGTCGAAGGCTCGCCAAAGCATTTAGAAAGAGCTTTACAAATTACTCAATCCTTTGACGGAATTGCCTCAGCACGCGCCCTAACAAAAGATGATGCTGAAGAATTACTAAGTCCTTGGCTTGGCAAAAACGGGGTTCCAGATGGATTGCCATTGCCCCAAATGATAGCTGCCGAGGCGCTTCCAAATGTGACAGGCATCGGAATAAAACTCGAAAAGCTGTTTTCAGAAGAACACATCACCGCCACGGTTGATGATCACGTCGTTTGGTCAGCAGATGTACGTCGCGCAACACGCTCGGCGCGTACCGTTGCTCTATTTGCTGTAGCATTGCTCGCAGCAACCGCAATTGCGGTTATTGCATTTGCAACCCACGCCGATTTGCTAGCGCGCAAAGAGATTGTAAATGTGCTACATTTATGCGGCGCTAGAGACAGCTTTATTGCCGGCATATTTGAACGTCGTTTCCTAGGCTTAGGTTTACAAGCGGGCACTATAGGAGCGGTTCTTGCGTTGGGTGCGGCCGCTTTTCTTTTGTACATGGCAAAACAAAGCGATGGTCAGGTCTGGCTTCTGCCACAATTATCCCTATCCATGATAGATGGTGTGATTCTAGGATTTACACCCATTATTGCAGGCATTTCGGCAATGATGGCCGCACGCATTACTGTCATTCGATCACTTGCTGAATTAGTCTAACAAGAAACCAATACGCTTATGAAAAAACCCTCAAAAAACATTTATAAGGCAATTATTGCGCTTTGTATTTTTCTTGTGGGCTATGATTTTGCCAATTTTGGGAGACGTGCCGAAAAACTGGCAGATGCTAAAGTAACCGCCACCGAATATGATGCCGTTGTTGTCCTTACAGGTGGACGCAATCGTATTGCGCGTGCTTCAGAAATCGCTCAACTCTACAGCCTTCCTCTCTTCATTTCAGGCGTACATAAAGACGCCACCTCCGATGAAGTTGCCATTGCTGCTGGCGTAGACCCTGTCTTTTTTAACTGCTGTGTCACCCTTGGCTATAATGCGCGCACCACACATGGAAACGGGCTAGAAATCGCGAACTGGGCGAAAGAAGAAGATATAGATGGGCTAATCGTCGTGACATCCAACTACCACATGGAGCGGGCGCTACTGGAGCTAAAACGCTCAATGCCACATGTCGAGCTAGCTGGACAATCTGTTGACTCTCCCGTGATTGATGCTGGCGCTTGGTGGACGACACCCACCTCTGCAAAGCGCATGCTCGTAGAATGGTTTAAGTGGCGTGTCGTCAAATTCAGAGACTTACTCACCTAAACGAGCTGCACCTACCACCAAGATACGCTTGCCAAGAAGGTGAAGCATCAATACTCAGTAAACAGATATGTTTTGTTCGCTCAGGCATGCAAAACGATAAACGATAACTTTCCTCCTGTCATTCAGTTCAAGAAAGACGCCCAAATATGATAACTTGGCTAAGGTCCTTTGTCTTTTTTGCTTGGTTCCATCTGACACTGGGTTTCTGGGGCGTGTTGTTTATCCCTGCTTTTTTCTTACCTCAGAAAGCTGCAATTTTTGGTGCAAAGGTCTGGGCTCTATCAACACGCTTTGGTCTGCGTTGGATTTGCAATATCAAAACTGAAATTCAAGGCATGGAAAATATGCCCGAAGGGGCCTGTCTGATCGCCTCCAAACACCAAAGTACATATGATATTCTCATGCCGTTTGTTTATGCAAAAAACCCGGCTTTCGTCCTAAAAAGAGAGTTGTTCTTCTATCCCTTCCTCGGCTGGTATGGTTGGAAAGCACGCATGATCCCAATTGACCGTGGTGGATATGTTAAAACTCTGAAAAAAATGCTGGCGCGGGCAAAACACGAAGCTGACAGAGGTCGCCAAGTCCTGATTTTCCCAGAAGGCACACGCCAAACACCTGGATCTGCACCTGATTATAAATCAGGTGTCTATGCGATGTATAAGGAATTAGAACAGCCTTGTGTGCCAGTCGCGCTTCTCACGGGACATGTTTGGCCACGCAAAAGCTTCCTCAAAAAACCTGGAACTGTTGTATTTAAAATTCTTCCAGCAATCGAAGCTGGATTACCCCGCAAAGAGTTTATGTCGCGTCTGCAAGCTGCTATTGAACCAGCAAGTAATACACTCATAGACGAGAGCGGCTTTTACGATAAAACGCCTCTGTCTGTTCAAAAAGAGCCTGCTTAATGAACGTGCCACAGCAAGATGCATCAACACGCCCAGCAAAGAAGTCTTCTAATTATCTTTGGATAATTTTTGCGACATTCTTTGTCGCTATCATCCTCTTCACGGTTTACTGGTTTGTGGCATCACACTACATAAAAAAAGGCGTCCTCAATTGGATGTCTGAGCAAGAGGCTCAAGGCTTTCAAATACAGCATCAAGGCGTTGGTATTGCCGGTTTCCCCTACCGATTTGAATTAAATGTACAATCTCCGAAGGTGACGACACCAGATACAAAATGGACATGGTCAACAGACCGACTCCAAATCGTCATGCAGTCGTATAATTTCAATCACTATATTGCATACGCACCTGGCAAACACATCGCCACGGATCATTTGAACAAAGTCACCTACACTTCCCAAATGGACGGGTTTGCAGCTTCCTACAGCCAAAGCAATAGCAAGGTAAAACGCCTTTCGATTGTCGCGAAATCTATGCAATCAACGGCGCAATCATCCAAAGATGGTGCCTCTGAAAGCCTCTCATTCATCAATCCACATTTTCATATGTCACCCATGCCCGATCAAGCAGATGATATGCGCCTTTTAATCGGGTTTGACACTTTAAGCCTGTCCTCCCCCATACCCGATGCCGAGTTTCTGGGAAATGATATAGGTCCGCTTTCAGCTCCTATAGCTATAAAACAAGGTATGAAGTTACTCGAACAAGGCGGCCCACTGGATTTTCTCATCACACAATTTGATCCAGCTATTGTGACACCAATTACGCAATTCAAATGGGGCCCATTGGAAGTCAAAGCAAAAACAGAAGGCATCAAAGTCGATACAGCGCACAAACCCGCTGGAATGTTAAATATCCGCCTTGAGAACATCCCAGACCTTCGCAATGCCTTAGAGAAAGCTGGCAAACTTGATGATGAGAAAAAAGCCGCACTCACTCTCGCCGAAGGAATGATGAAACAAGAAGACGCCTATCTGCCCATCAACTTCACGGGCGGAAAAGTCAAAATCTTATTTCAAGATGTCGCTGAATTGGACCCGCTCTATTAGAGCCGCAATCGATTACTCAGCAGGTGTGTCATCTTCCTGATTGCGCCGCCCAAAGTTTGGTGCTGCCGTGTCTTGTCCTGCTTCAATAACTGATTTTCGAATAGAACGCGCACGCGTAAACAACTCAAACAATTGATCTCCGTCAGACCAACGAATGGCGCGCTGCAAAGCCGCCAAATCTTCTGTGAAGCGTCCCAGAGTTTCTAAAACAGCCTCTTTATTGTTCAAAAACACATCTCTCCACATCGTCGGATCAGATGCTGCAATACGGGTAAAGTCTCGAAAACCACCCGCTGAAAATTTCACAACTTCCCCTTCTGTGACTTGCTCCATATCTTCAGCAGTCGCGCATATATTATATGCTATCAGGTGAGGTAAGTGGCTCGTTATCGCCAGTACAAGATCATGTCTTTTAGCAGTCATAATCTCAACGGTAGAGCCAAAAGCTTCCCAAAATTTTGTGAGTTTAGCTGTTGCTAATTGGTACGCTTCGTCTTGATCTTCTAGCGGCGTCAAAATGCACCAACGTCCAGAAAATAATTTTGCAAACCCAGCGTCGGGTCCAGAATGCTCGGTTCCCGCAATTGGGTGGCCTGCGATAACGTGCGCATAGGAAGGCGCAACCGCGAGCATATCATTCAGGGCGCTGGCCTTAACCGAGCCCACATCAGATAGTATAGCACCCGCCTTCAAGAAGGGGGACGCAGCCTTAGCAGCGGTCTCGATCATGCCTACGGGTGTACATAAAATGACTAAATCTGCGTCCGTACACGCTTCTTCTACGGTCTCACAAATAGAGCCAAGCGCTATTTTCTTAGCGCGCTCACGCACCGCTTCGTTTGCATCATAAATAAGAACAGACTTTGCTGCACCACTCGCTTCGCAGGCGCGAGCGATGGATGAACCTATTAATCCTGCGCCTAAAATTGCTACAGTTTCAAATACATGCGTCTCTAATCGTTCAATCATGATGTCTTCAAAAAGTCTGCTAAATGGCTAAGGACAGCATCTACACTCTCCGCGTTTCCTACTGAAATACGTAGGCAATCGGGCAATTTATATGCCGCCATTGCACGCACAGAAACGCCGTGAGCATCCAAATATTTAGCGGCATCAGACGCTGTTTTCCCTAGACTTTCTGGAAAATTCACCAACACAAAATTCGCAACACTCGGCACAGGTGCAAGACCTAAATCCTCCAAACCATCTGTCAGTCGCTCACGTTGAGCATCATTCAAAGCTAAAGAAGTTTCGATAAACGTTTGATCCTGAATAGCTGCAATTCCAGCACGTTGCGCCGTTTCCGACACATTAAAAGGCCCACGGACACGGTGTAGCGCATCAATCACATGCATTGGCGCGTACCCCCAGCCCAATCGAAGCGCCGCTAAACCGTATATCTTAGAGAATGTACGGGTCATGATCACATTCTCAAACTCAGATACGAGTTCAATCCCTGAAGAATAGTCATTTGCACGCACATATTCTGCATAGGCTGCGTCCAATACCAGCAATACATTGCTCGGCAAGCCAGCGTGTAGGCGGCGCACGTCTTCAAAAGAGATATACGTTCCCGTCGGATTATTGGGGTTCGCGATAAACACCATTTTTGTCTTCGCTGTCACGCGCTCTAAAATCGCATCCACATCCGTACGCAGTTGTGTTTCGGGAGCAATGACAGTCACCGCGCCTGACTGCTGCGCGACGAGGTGGTAGACTAAAAACCCATGCGTTGTCTGGATAATTTCATCGCCAGTTTCCAAATAAGCCTTTGCAAGCATTTGGAAAATTTCGTCCGATCCAGCACCGCAAATAATGCGATTTGCGTCCAATCCATAACGTTGAGCAATCGCCTCACGCAATGCCCTGGCGCTACCATCTGGGTATGTCTCTAAATTCGCAGATACATCTATTACAGCCTGTCGTGCTGCCGGCGAAGCGCCTAAAGGGTTCTCATTTGACGCTAATTTAAATGATGGGCCTGAGCCTTTTGTCGGCGCATGTCCGGGCACATATGGCGATATTTCCATAACTTGCGCTAATGCCTGAGGACGTGGCTTATCTATCATTTGTTTTGCTTTCGGAAAGGCGTGTAAGGTCCATGCTTCCATGGCACAGAATGGCACTATCTACCATCTGCTCTATGGTCGCGGCAACACACCTATAATCCGAAAGCCATCTAGTCCAGCATTACGTGCTTCGATCACCCGTGAATCATCTTCCGTTACGTAACCTGACAATTTTATCAGCGCCAAAGATCTCACTCTCGCCACGACCTCTCCGGGCAATTCAATCTGTCGCAACAAACGGTTTGCGTCATGGATGTCATCATGGGCAATTGCAAACATATCATCCGAACCCGAAGGTGAGAGCGCTTTTCGAGCGACAATCGCTGTCTCCATTGGCGGCGCATCATCCCCCGGCAAGTTTGGCCAGCCGGATAAAATTTTAAGGCCAGCAAAACGACTTTCATTCATCATTGGCCACCATTGTCCCCCACCCGCCAGCTCAGGCCACGGCAAACACGCGACAACACCCGCTTCTTCTGCGACAGCCTCGAGCGCTTCTCGCGGATCAGCTGAACGGGTTAATTTTGCGGCATATCCGAAGAAACCACGCGCGGCATCCACAAGGCGCGCCTCATCGCCCCCTGCATAGCGTACGGCCTTAACCCCTTGATAAACCACACACTCCCCAATGAACGCACGGCAAAACCGTGCAACAGCATCAATAGACACATCATCAGGTGCCTCTCCAATCAATCGTCGGATGAGTGCTGCATCGGCTGCAAGGTCAGCAGATATCTCGTTTTCATCGACATGCCGTGCTTCTTTTAGTGCGCTGATAGCACGTAAACGCCGTACAAATGCTTCACTTAGAGCACGATCCGCTGATTCGATTTCAGCTAATATGTATTCATCATTCATGTGCCGGTTCCTTGCCTCGTATAGGCAATCTAGCGAAGCTATTGCGAATTTCAAACAGGCTCAAAGCACCTGAGTGTTGAATTACGCAGGCGTTTTCGTTTTTTAGCAATCTGTTATTACATCAAGCCGCTGTAGTTTCTGGCTTGGACGCTTGTGTGAAAGCAGCTAAAACAGCATCAACCGACAGAGCTTTGCGTAAGTCTTCACGCAATTTTTCCTGCCGCATAACACGAGACACTTTCGCTAACGCGCGCAAATGGTCCACGCCCGCCTCTTTGGGTGCCAGAAGCAGAAAAATAAGATCACAATCGCGCTCATCAATCGCTTCAAAATCAACCGGTTCTTCTAGGCGTGCAAAAGCGCCAATAGGCTCCTTCAGTCCAGCTATACGTGCGTGAGGGATTGCAACTCCCTCACCCACGCCAGTGGACCCAAGACGCTCTCGTTCCATAACCGCCGAGAAAATTTCATTCGCATCAAGGTTTAAAGCTTCCGCGATAATCTCTGACAATTCAGAAATAGCTAGCTTTCGGCTGCCCCATTTCGCACGCGGCGAAATTGTTTCAGGACGAAGCAAGTCCAAAACGTCTGTCATATTAGATATTTTCTCGTCAATAATTATCAGAAACTACGGTATTTTGAGTACCAGTTACAGCTATGACACGCTGGGATCAACCCAACCCACATTTCCGTCGTTACGACGAAACACCATATTCAACGAACCATGTGATGCGTTTCTAAACATAATCGCTGGAGAATCAGTGAGTTCCAGCTGCATGACTGCCATAGAAACAGTCATAGTTTTTAATTTCGCATTTGATTCTGCAATGATTGCAGGCGCAGTTCCAAGCGAAATGGAGTCATCATCGTCCTCATCTGATGAGGCAATAATACGTTCCATCATCGCTTCTGCTGGCAGAACGTCTTTATTGTTTTTGTGATGATCTTTCAAACGCCTGTGATACCGGCGTACACGTTTTTCGATCTTTTCCAAAGCCGCCTCAAAAGCAGAATGCGCATCCACGCCTTCACCATGAGCCTGCAAAGTTACACCGGAGGGTAAGTGAACTGAACAATCTACTTCAAAATTTCGACTTGGTTTAGATACAAAAACAGTAGCTTCACCAGCGCGTTCAAAGTATTTGGATACACTTCCTTCAAGACCAGACGCGATACGCTCTTTAAGTGCATCACCCAAGTCGATTTGTTTTCCAGCGATTTCAATTTGCATGTGGGGTCTCCAATAGTACGAAAAACTTGTCTGACGAACATCGTCAGACTCCCCTGAGGCTGAAAGCCATCATGTATAAGCGGTCCTGTTAAGACAGCACAGAATGACCAGCCCGTCTCAGTTTAGATAGTGAAGCACATTATGATGCGCGGGCCAATATCCTACGGCGCTCAACTGAAGAAGGAATTCGCAAAGATTCCCGATATTTAGCAACTGTACGTCTTGCAATATCAATTCCGTGCCCACGTAAACGCTCAACAATCTGATCATCAGAAAGAACTGCGTCTGGTGCCTCGTCATCAATCATCGCTTTAATCCGATAACGGACAGCCTCAGCCGAGTGAGCCTCCCCACCACGAATTGCCGGAATAGATGCAGAAAAGAAGTATTTTAGCTCGAAAACACCACGCGGCGTCGACATAAATTTGTTCGATGTCACACGCGAAACAGTGGACTCATGCATATCAACAGCATCAGCCACAGTTTTCAAATTAAGTGGACGCAAAGCCTGTACACCGCGCACAAAGAACCCATCCTGCTGACGGATAATCTCTTGAGATACTTTCAAAATCGTCCGCGCGCGCTGATCCAAACTTTTGATCAACCAGTTCGCATTTGCGTGACATTCGGATACAAATTCTTTCTCATCTTCCGTGCGCGTCACACGAGAGACTTCCGCATAGTAAGAACGATCCAACAGCACTTTTGGAAGTGTGTCTGAGTTCAATTCAACCGCGAACATACCATTGCTTAGTTCACGAACAAACACATCAGGTATGACAGTTGCTGCAGCATCACCAGCAAAACCAGCAGCTGGACGCGGAGATAAATCACGCAATTCTGCCAGCATGTCCGATAGATCATCGCGATCCACACCGCAAATCTCTGCAAGGCCTTTTAAATTGCCTTTTGCAATCATTTCCAGATTTTCCAGCATTGCCGCCATACAGGGGTCAAAGCGGTTTTTCTCTTTCAATTGAATGGCAAGGCAATCTTGTAAATTGGCTGCGAATACACCCGTAGGCTCAAAACCTTGACACACAGTCAAAACACGTTGAATTTCAGATACATCCGTCCCTAAAGCTTGGGCAATCTCTTCTTGAGGAATGCGCATATAGCCCACCTCGTCAAGTTCATCGATCAAACGTTGCGCGATAAATTTATCTGCCCCCTGAAGCCCAGACATTTTTAACTGCTCTTCTAAATGAGAGCGCAATGTCACATCTTCACACAGATTGCTTTCGAAATCGAAATCATCACCGCCGCCAGAACTAGAGCTTCCACCCTTACCCGCACCGGACCAATCTAAAGAAGAAGATGGGCCACTAATGGACGCACTTCCATCTTCTGATCGCACTTGTTCTGAAGGGCTATCAGCCTCATAGGCATCTTCACGGGGCGCATCAAGATTCCCCTGCGCTTCCCCGGAGCCTATATCAAAATCACCCTCTTTGGACGTGTCTGCAGCCTCACTCTTTGGTGAAACATCTTCAGAACCATCGCCTTTTTGAATAAGCGGATTCTTCTCAATCTCTGCTTCGACATACTCTGCGAGTTCAATATTTGATAATTGCAGCAATTTAATTGCTTGCTGCAATTGCGGCGTCATAACAAGGGATTGCCCCTGCCGCATCTGCAAACGTTGTGAAATCGCCATACGAGCCCCCTAGGCCGCGAACCGGTCCCCAAGATAGACCCGACGCACGTCTTTATTGGCCAGAATTTCGTCTGGTTGGCCTTCAAAGAGCACTTCACCTTCATAAATAATGGAGGCGCGATCAACAATATCGAGCATTTCACGTACTTGGTGATCTGTAATCAACACGCCTAATCCGCGTTGCTTCAAATATCGCACCAAATCTGAAATATCAGATACTGCCAATGGGTCGATCCCGGCGAAGGGTTCGTCCAACAAAATGAAACTAGGCCGAGACGCAAGCGCGCGCGCAATCTCTACACGGCGGCGTTCACCACCCGATAAAGAGTTTGCACTTTGATCTTTTAGGTGCGCAACATTCAGTTCATCCATCAAAGAGCCCACAAGTTCGAGGCGTTTATCTTTGGATTTCTCTGTCAGTTCTGCAACACTCATGATGTTTTGTTCAACGGTCATGCCTCGGAAAATTGAATTTTCCTGAGGAAGGTAACCGACGCCAAGGCGTGCACGTTGGTACATCGGCAACGCTGTCACATCCTCTCCATCAATTTCCACACGTCCGTTATCCACAGCGATGAGTCCCATAATCATATAGAAACAGGTGGTTTTACCCGCCCCGTTCGGCCCAAGCAGACCGACTATTTCACCACGATTTAAAGAAAGAGAGACATCTTTCACGACACTTCGGCCTTTAAAGGCCTTCGCCATGCTCAACGCTCGAAGGCCACCCTTGCCTTCTTCCCCTACATCACTTGGTTGCATAATCTTCTGCCCGTTCATTAGAACTCAACACCATTAAAATCAGGTTAGAACATGCCTGCAAATCTTCACAGACATCATTAATTTATTGACCAGAAGGTGCCTCAACACTTTCAAAGACGGAGCGCACGCGCCCACCTTGACCGCCGCCATCCATGTTATAACGCCCGCGTGGAATATCAATCACCAAGTGACTCCCCGCAATGACACCATCTGCATTCGTCACAAGCACATTTCCAGAAAGTGTAATGCGCTCTTTCTCAGCATTATAAACACCGCGCTCGGCTTTCACACGCTCAACGGGTGTAATATAGTAAACTTCACCGCTCGCACGTATTTCTTTTAGAGCTCCGATAGCGCCTGTCGTTGATTTTGCACGTTCTTTTTGGGCTTCCTTGTCCCAATAACTGACGACAACTTTATCCGCGCGAATACGCGATTGCCCCTGAATGACATCCACATTGCCATCATAAATGGCTTCTTGCTTCAGGTCGTCCAACTCAAAGCGGTCTGCTGTAATTTCGATTGGACCACTATCATTTCCAAGTTGAGCATGAGCAGCAGGCACCATTATGCCAAGCGCAAATATACTCGTAAGAACTGCGTTTTTGAATTTCAACATGCCGTAATTCCTCATCACTGCGCCTACTCTACTCATACTATTCAACATGGTTAACGTCGCCCTTAATTTGCAGCTTCCTGATCGGCACTTACTATACGAGTCCACACATTTCCGGTGAGGACAGTTTTCTTGCCCCCCTCCATCACCTCAAAACTGTCTGCACGAAACTCACCTAAAGGCCCGTCACCATCTATCGCATAATCACCAACAACACGGTTTTCACTTACATAAATGATCGCATTTTGCGTACGTAACTCATATTCAGACGCATCAACCAAATGCACATCACCTGAAAGCGTGAGCAATTGACGCTCACGATCATAAACGCCGGCTTTTGCGCGTACAATTCCGCCAATACCATCTTCCAAAACGGGATTTTGAAGATCTACCACTTCAAGCTCATCTATGCGTCGCTTTGCAGTACCTGCTGTGAGCGTGAATGCGTTCCCGTTATTATCGCGACCAGTAAAGCGCGGGTTTAGCATTGTAATACCATTCACCGGTTTTACTTGCGTATTGCTACCCGACATAAACCCATGAACAATAATAGGCCCGATCAACCACCCTGCTGATATCGCAATCCCTGCCATGAAAAGCATGCGAATAAGCCCGACAAGGCTTGAACGAAATCGCGCCTGTGAAAGGGTCGTCGCGCGCCGAGGCTCCCATAAGTCCATCTTATTGTGAGTGAGCGCGTTCAAAATGGACCCCGTTTTTAAAATTCTGTCGTTATCATATTGGCGAATAAGTTAGCATAAATAAAGGACGAACCTTGTCCGCACTGTGACACTTCTCAGTATTTCTTTAACTGTGCGCGAAAATATCAGTCTCAGGCCACCCTGCCAAATCGAGATCGGCACGCTTAGGCAAGAAATCAAAACAAGATTGCGCCAATTCCAAACGCCCTTCGCGTTCAAGCATTACAATCAGCTTCTCACGGATTTCATGTAAATAAAGAACATCAGACGCGGCATATGCTAATTGCGCCTCGCTCAAAGCCTCTGCTCCCCAATCAGATGATTGTTGTGCTTTAGACATATCTGCGCCAACCAATTCGCGACTAACATCTTTCAAACCGTGTCTGTCTGTATAAGTGCGCGCAAGCTTAGATGCTATTTTCGTACAGAAAATCGGCGCACACTCTATACCCAACCATCTTTTCATCATGGCAACATCAAAGCGCGCGAAGTGAAAGATTTTCAAAACAGATGTATCAGACAGCAATGCTTTTAAATTTGGGCAATCAAATGTTTTCCGGTCTAGGCGCACAACATGCTCATCACCTGTGCCGTCTGAAAGTTGAACAACACAAAGCTGGTCACGATGGAAATTCAATCCCATAGCTTCAGTATCAACCGCGATAATGGATCCTAATTTCAACCCATTTGGCAAATCGCCTTCATGATATCTGATTGCCATTTTCATATTCCTCACAATTCGTGACACTAAACTACAATTATTTACCGTAGATATGTAGGGTTTCCATGTCGGTGCAACCCTATTTCATACAATAGCATGCAGAACAAATGAGAACTTGGCATAAAACACACACTTCATCCTCAATTGCCACTAAACTTAGCTATGTCGATTAGGTGACGAGGTGGATGCGCGCTCAACGAGGGTATAATCCAGCCATTGATGATGCGCAGGGCTTGCATTCGCAGCATCTTCCTTTGGGAAAATGATTCCATCCAGTCTTTCAACAGCAACAGACCCAATCTCAGACACTGGCTGGTGAACTGTCGTTAGATGTGGCCAAATACTTGTAGCGATGGGTGAATCATCAAATCCAGCAACAGACAAATCTCCGGGTAAAATCAAACCCTGACGGGACCCCGCCCCCAATACACCTGCCGCCATGTCATCATTCGCTGCAAAAATAGCCGTAGGTCTTGGGTCGAACGTAAGCATGCGCTCTGCCGCTTGCATTCCAGAAAGATAAGTAAAATCACCTTGCTCAACTAAGAGCGGGTTCACTTCCAACCCCGCCTCATCCATCGCCTCGCAAAACCCCTGATACCGCAGCGCCGTACCCGCATGGTCTTTGCGTCCTTTGATGTAACCAATATGTACATGCCCGAGGGCTATCAATCTTTGAGTCAGCGTTTTGGCTGCCGCTCTATTATCAATACCGATCTCAAACGCATGCGCTAATTTCTTTCGGGGGGAACTTACACGCCCCGTCGTAAATACTGCTGGAATTTTCTCACGCTCAATAACGGCCCGCGTCTCTGCTTCATCTCCCATGGGAGATGGCAAGATAATCCCATCCCACAGCGCTCCATACTGTTGAGCAAGCGTTTCAGCAGAAAAGTCTTTCCCTGCGCGTATCACGACAAGCTGGTGCCCAAGCCGCCCAGCCATCTCTACTGCACCCAATAATAACTCGCCCAAATAGGAACTAGAGGGATTTCCATAAAGCAGGCAGATGCGCGCTACTTTAGCACCCGCCAGCCGCCGCGCTCCGATATTTGGTCGATATTTAAGCTTCCGGATTGATTCTTGGACCGAGATACGCGTTGATTCCCGCACACTCGCTTCGCCATTAATCACCCGAGAAACAGTCATCGGTGAGACGCCTGCATCCTTTGCAACGTCAGACAATGTTATAGATTTTGATCGCGCTCTGTCCGAACCCAAAACTTTTTCCTGTCAATCTCCACGCGCATAAGCGATTCGCGAAGCTACCATCTGCTAAAATAAGAAAATGGCTGAGACTAACTTAAATCACAAGCACTAAGCCGCAAATCTTCTAGCTAACCCACTGTCACACCAGTATTTTAGCACTTTCACCGCGTCTAACCACTCACAAAAGTCACAAAAACGCGCCGCTTCTCACTTGCGAGGGTCACTTTTGTGGGGGAATCACCCCAACGGCCAGAGATTCGCAATGCTTACAAATTTTTCATAACTGCCAGAATCTCAAGCAATACGCGGCTTTTAAGGCGTTAAGGTTAAGTTTAAACGATAGCTTACTGATTTTTCACATGAAACTTTTCTGGATTTGAGTAATAAGAGCTCATCGTTAACAGGAGGACGCCGAATCTTCACGGGATCAATCTTAACCCAGCTTATTTTGATACTCTGAACACAGACCCTTCATCGCTCAATGGAACATCTCGATCGCTAGTGCGTTCATCCAGCAGATTATCCTATTCGCGAGTTTAACAATCAGTTTCAACTCTCTACCGCTTTTCGCAACGTCGTCTTAAATCGACATACCCAAACAACGCCCCTAGGGGAAACAAAAGGTTAACAATACGTTAATGTCCCGCCCGTCCATTACCCTCTTCATTTCTTGGATGATCTTATCATTGTTCGCCTGCATGCCAGCTAGTTCTGCGCCTGATGCTGCGCGTGACATGGTAGCAAATGCGGACGCTCCATTTTCGTTTGACCTTTTATCAGAAGTCATGGAAGCGCGCGCCAAAGCGCCTTATGAAGCGCCATCACGTGATGAACTTCCAGAAATTCTAAGTAGCATGACATATGATGAGCACCGCGCCATCCGTCATGACCCTGAGAAAGCTTATTGGAAGGATCAATCTCCATTTGAGATGCAAGCCTTCCACCTTGGTGGGATTTTCTGGGAAACAGTTCGCATCTATGAAGTCACAAACGAAAAGGTAAAGCCTGTTGGCTTTAGCTCAGATGACTTCATTTATCGCGAGCCATTAGACCCAGCTGATTTTGAAGATTTCGTTATGCCAGGCGTTGCTGGCTTTCGTTTAGCCTCACCTCTAAATTCGGCAGATTACAAAGATGAACTTGTATCCTTCATTGGAGCAAGCTATTTCCGTGCGCTTGGTAAAGGCAGCCTATATGGTCTTTCAGCACGTGGACTTGCCGTAAACACAGCGACTGCTGCTGGTGAAGAATTTCCACGCTTTTCAGATTTTTACATCGAAAAACCAACTAAAGACGCCCAAGACATCACAGTCTACGCAGCTTTGGACAGTAAATCTGTGACGGGTGCATATAAATTCGTAATCACACCCGGCGAAGACACAACTATGGATGTGACAGCACGCTTATATTTCCGCAAAGATGTTGCGCGTTTAGGTGTCGCCCCCCTGACAAGCATGTATCTCTATTCTGATTCAAACCACCGCTTTGATGATTACCGCGGACGTGTTCATGATAGTGATGGTCTAAAAATCATCCGTGCCAATGGTGATGAATTGTGGCGCAGCCTCAACAATCCGCAAACTTTGGCAAACTCTTACTTTGCTGAGAACAATGTAAAAGCTTTCGGACTTATGCAGCGCAATCGTGATTTCAACCAATATCAAGATGCAGAAGCCCATTATGAGCGCCGTCCATCTCTTCTTGTAGAGCCTGTTGGCGAATGGGGAAAAGGGACTGTTTCTCTGGTGGAAATCCCAACTGAATTGGAAATCAACGATAATATTGTTGCCTTCTGGACGCCATCAGACGCCCCTAAAGCGGGAGAGTTTCGCGAATACTCATACCGCCTATCATGGGGTGATATTGAGCGCCCTGATCATGAACAAGATGTAACGCAAATGGGCGTTTCAGACACAATTTCGCCTGAAAAAACAGATACTAAAAAGACATTCGCTCGTGTAATTGGCCTGCGTGGCGGCATGGGTGGTGTATCGGGAACTGTAGGCAAAAACCCGTTACGTAAATTTGTTGTAGATTTTGAAGGAGGACAACTTGAGAACCTTCCAGAAGACGCAGACGTAAAGTCTGTCATCAACATAAGTCGTGGTGACCTCGTACACACTTCTTTGTCCCGCATAGGCGATTCAAATGTGTGGCGCTTAGTCCTCGACGCAAAAACAAACTCGGACAAACCAATGGAAATGAACGCTTACCTTGAAAATAAGGGTGAACGTCTGTCCGAAATCTGGCTTTACCAATGGAGAACTGGCGATGAAAAACGTCACTGAAAAATCTAACTCTGTATCAAAATCAACAATGCGTGGCCTACCAAACGCACCTTTGGCTATGCCTGCTCAATCGCTTGAGCGTCGTCGCACACGTCGTACGACTTCAGTTTTGCCATTTATGGCTCGCCTCGCCGCAAAATAATGCGTGCCTAAGCGACAAAATTCATCTATTTCAGTTCCATCCCGAGCTAGCTAGTTTCCCTTAGCGGCATGGAACTGTAAGGTAAGCCTATGCTTTTTATTAGTCGCTTCATCTCCCTTGCTTACGCGTTGATCATTGCTATCGCAGCAACGCGGCTTTCAGCCGAAGTGTTTTTCGCTGATGGCATAGATTTTCTCGATTATATTCGAATCTTTCTGCTCGCTATCACATCCGCTTGGATAGCGTGGGGCGGCTCAATGGCGATAGGTGGCCTATTCTCCGACCGACCGGATCCACTTAAAAACCCAGAACAGCCCCTGCCGCCCATTTCAGAGGCGCGCCGTACAGCGATACTCGTTCCTGTTTATAATGAAGATCCATCACGCACATTTTCTCATGTCGCCGCAATGGTGCATTCATTAAGCCTTACGAATGCTTCAGACCATTTTGATTTTGCTATCCTTTCTGACACAAATAAAAGCGACATCATTTCTCTGGAAGAGGAATGGTTTGAAAAACTTGCAAATGAATGGGGTGACAAATCCAACATTTTCTATCGCCGCCGCGAGGTGAATACGGGAAAAAAAGCCGGAAATATTGAAGACTTCATTCGCACATCTGGTGCTGCTTATGAATATCTCATCATTCTTGATGCAGACAGCCTCATGGAAGGCGAAACGCTTGTGCATATGGTGCAGCGTATGGAAGCGAATGAAAACATTGGACTTCTACAAACCCTACCTAAAGTTATCCGCGCACGCACATGGTTTGGCCGTGCAATACAATTTGCTGCTAACTATTTCTCTCCTTCATTTGCGCGCGGGCTCGCCAGCACACAAGGCGAGGAAGGCCCGTTTTGGGGACATAATGCAATTGTGCGCACACATGCATTTGCCACAAGCTGTGGTCTACCAGCCCTAAAGGGTAAACCTCCTTTTGGTGGTCACATTCTTAGTCATGATTATGTGGAAGCAGCACTTTTATCTCGCGCTGGTTGGACCGTCATAGTTGACCCTGAAATTCAAGGCTCATTTGAAGAAGGCCCCGAGAATATAATCGACTTTGCCAAGCGCGACCGTCGCTGGTGTCAGGGTAACCTCCAGCATACTCGCCTCGTTGGTGCGCCCGGCCTCACGCTATGGTGTCGATTTACCTTCATGCAGGGTATCATGGCTTATTTAGCTTCACCGCTTTGGGCATTGTTTATCATTGCCTCCATTCTTGCTCCAACATTGGTGGAGACAACGACCAATTACTTCCCCAACCCAGGTCAACGGCCCGTCTTCCCTGTCTCCGCAGAAACACAAGCGCTCACCCTTATTATAGGTGTCCTTGTTTTGCTCATCGGCCCCAAATTCCTTATCGTGCTGCGTGGTTTGCTCACGGGCGAAAACAAAGATTTTGGTGGCACACTCACGGCGCTCTGGAGTACGACGATTGAGATTATTTGGTCGTCCATGTTTGCCCCCATCATGTTGATGTTTCAAACACGTGCTTTCCTAGAAATAGTTTCAGGCAGAGATGGCGGTTGGCCAGCATCAAACCGTGATGCAGATACCGTGGGATTAAAAGAAAGCTTTCTTGCCTCTTGGTGGATATCACTGACAGGTATCGCCATAATGGCAGCATGTTGGTTTTTAGCGCCGCAACTTGTATATTGGTTCATGCCGATTGCAATTCCGCAAATCCTTGCGCCGGTTCTCATTACCATCACATCAACTCGATCGACTGGAAAGTTTGCATCAGCCGTCGGCGCATTTTGGACCCCAACAGAATACGCCCCAATGCACATTATGCAGATCCAAGAAACCATTTTACAACAATGGCGCGCGAACGCGATACTCAGCGATGCAACAGATGCAAAGCAGAACGATAGCACACAAGGCTCAGACCCAGACCACAGCATAGACAGCACCACACATGCCTAATACCTCTGGGGCTGCTCACTCGCCAAAAAACACCCCCAAAGCATCGCGCGATCGCCGGCTCGATGTCTTTCGTGGCTTTGCTATTCTCACGATTTTCATCAACCATGTACCGGGTAATGCATTTGAAAAATTCACTTCCCGAAATTGGGGTTTCTCAGATGCCGCAGAAGCATTTGTGCTCATGTCCGGTATTGCCGTTGGCCTAGCCTATACAGGCACTTTCCAGCGCGGCGAGTTTATGAATGGCGCAAAGAAAATGTGGGCGCGCGCTTTCAAACTATATTGGTCCCACCTTCTTGTTATTGCTGCATGTTTTGCAATCTTGGCTATTTCTATTGGCTTTTTCGACACGCAAAAAATGATACGCGCCGTATCGCTACAGCCCCTTATAGAGCACCCCATTTTAGCCTCTATCGGCGTGCCTCTTCTCACCTACCAAATCGGGTATGTGAACATTCTTCCGCTCTATATGCTGCTCATCATGATGGCACCCGCATTTTTGTGGCTAGGTGTAAAAAACCACTGGCTTCTCATAGGCTTATCAGCTTTTGTTTGGTTTGCATTACATATACTATTTTACAATGGCATCTATATAAACATGCCAAACTGGCCCCATGATGGACGCTGGTTTCTTAATCCGTTTGCGTGGCAATTTATCTTTGTGATCGGTATCGTCGGCGGCATGAGCACACGTACAGGGAAGCAGATCGCCCCCTTCCATCCTGTGCTCTACATCCTTGCGCTAGCCTACACGTTATTCTCATTTTACTGGATACAAATGCACATGGGCGCACTACCGTTTAACGACGAATTACCGCGTATTTTCAAAGACTTCAATAAATCTTACCTATCCCTGCCACGCCTCTTGCACGTGCTCTCAATGGCGTATTTGATCATCAATACCAAATGGCCTAGCTGGATAGCGACATCACGCCTATGGAATGGATTAGAGCTTATGGGCAAACACGGATTACCTGTGTTTGCTGTTGGTACGGTTCTTTCCATACTCCTACAGTGCTTCAGACAGATAATTACACCGACACTCCTGATCGATATCATCCTGTTTAGTATCGGGATTGCGGTTCAATATTATGTCGCTGTATATGCCAGTGGAAACCGCAAAAGGGGTGCTGACCGTGCACTTAAAAATGCCAAACCAGCTCCTATTCATGATGGTTTAATTCGTTAATTGGTTTAAACAGCTATATCACCACTCTCATCATTTTGATCCAATGCTATTTGCATTTCATCCATGGTGAGGCTCAACGTTTCTGTGATATTATTCATCAAATCCAATAAGTTAGGCACACTACCTGACTTTGATGTTTTCTCTAATACGAGCAAATAATCCGCTGCTCTTTTGGCACCAGCGCTTAAACACATGGATTTAAATGCATGAGCTGCGCTTGCAATCTCATTATAATCAAGCGTCTCATCAGCAGCCAAACTCTGCAACATCTCCAATGAAGTGGGCGCTGTAGATACAAACATACGCCAAACCTTATCTCGCAAATTACTGCCTGAAGACGCTGATAGTTTTTCAAACATATCCAGCGTAGAAGCATCAAAAATGTCAGCGTCTCCAATCTGAGAAACATCCACTTCATCCGCCTTTTCCACGGCGCTTGTTTCACCCGGTTGGCCACCTGTGGCAGGCGGTTTTACAAAGTTAGATAATGTCGACACCAAGCGCTCAATCGTGAAAGGTTTATGCAAGCACTCATCCATGCCCACCTCTTTCCAATGATCCGCACCAAGCCCTTGCACCTGCGCTGTAAGCCCCACAATCGGTAGGCGACGATCCGCATTCTCTTCGTCGGCGCGAATACGCCTTGTAGCTTCAAATCCATCCATGACAGGCATGGAGCCATCCATAAATACAAGGTCATAGCGCTGTGTTTGCACATCTCCCTGCACCATCTCCAAGGCCTCTTGCCCATCTTCCGCAAAATCCACAGTAACGCCCAATGTTGAAAGCGCTTCACGCAACACTTCGCGATTGACTGCATTATCATCTGCCGCCAGCACATGAACGCCTTCAAACTGAACATGTGCCTGCGCTGCATTATTTGCATTCAGCGCATCAAGTCCACGGAACTTACCTCTCAAAGCGCGGTCTACAAGATCCCCAATCATCCGACGACCAGTGGGCTGAGGCAGAATATCAACAACGACTCCCTCTTTCACCAAAGTGTCAGCCTGCATGTCACCCACATCAGATAAACACACCCAGTTTAGGTCCGATGGCAAAGACGCGCTCTTACGCGATTGAGCTAGCGTTTTAATGGAAGATGATGCTGCAATCAGTAAGGTTTGCTTTTCAACATTACTGATATCCAATTGGGAAGCTGGCAAAACTTTAGAAGCCACCCCATAATCTTGAAAACTTTTGGCCAATGCCCTTGATGCAAGCCGCGACACCAGTTCGCCTTTTTTATTCTCTTCCATCAATATCATGACTGTCAGAGCTGATGGATCGTCAATTTTTGCGAATGAATAAGGTGCTTCAACAGGGAAATCAGCCATTGCAGTAAAGCAACTTCCCTTCCCCTCAACAGATGCAACCTTCACGTCTCCGCCCATCGCGTGCATAAGGCGTTTACACACAGCAAGACCAAGCCCTGTTCCACCAAATTTACGTGTCGTACTTTGATCAGCTTGAGAGAAAGCTTCAAATATCTGATCCAAGCGATCTGCTGGGATACCAATTCCTGTGTCCGTCACATCAATACGTAGTCGAGCCACTTTGCCATCCTTGCTCAACTTGGCATCGACACGAATTTCCACACCGCCCGTTTCGGTAAACTTCAATGCATTGTTTACAAGGTTTGTAATCACCTGATTCAATCGTGTGACATCCCCTAAAATACGCATAGGCGTATTGGGCGATACATAAGTAGTGATCTCTACATTCTTTGAGCGCGCTTTTTCCCAGAAAAGCGTCGAAATATCCTCCACCATCGCGTCTGGTTCGAAAGGTGCCGTCTCCAAATCAAGCTTGCCGCTTTCAATCTTGGACAGGTCCAAAATATCATTGATGATGGTCAGCAGGCTTTTACCCGACCGCGAGATAATTTCAGCATAACGTCTATGGCGCATAGAAAGATTGGCCGCAGATAACATCTCCGCCATCACAAGCAGACCATTCATCGGTGTACGTATCTCATGGCTCATCGTCGCCAAAAAGTCAGACTTAGCGGCATTCGCTGCCTCAGCGTCTTCCTTTGCCACACGAAAATCATGCGTGCGCTCTTCCACTGTCCGCTCTAGTGAAGCACGATGATCAGCGAGTTTCGTATCGCGATCCTTAATCTTCCCCATCATATCCGTGAAGGCGATCGCTAATTGTCCCGTTTCATCTTGGCGGCTCACCAGAGGCTGAGTTTCACTTTCCTTCGTCCCAAATTCGCTTGTCTCACCAATGTCTTTCATGAGCTTAGCAAGCTTAGCGATGGGAGAGATTAATTGGCCTATAGCGATTTGAGAGACCAGAATACTAATGACCATCACCGATACCATCACTTGCACGATGAAAAGCAGATCAGAAATCAAGTTTTTCCGAAACTCTGTAATATCGGTTAGAAGGTGAATAGATCCCACCTCTTTGCCTGATTGCACAAGCGGGGTACTCACTCTTAGATAATCCGCTTTCAAGAGCTCCATTGTTGTCATTGTGTTGGGGTCGCCATCGCGTCCCTTCAGGCTCGCGCCTGCGCCGATTGATACAAAAGAACGTCCATCTGCATTTTTTACATCAGCAAATTCAATTCCCGGCAGATTCCGAATGCCCCGCAAAGCATGCATGACGCCTGCGCGATCCTCCTCAAGCAGAGGCTCCACAATCGCGGCTGCAAACCCTTGCGCCGATCCCTCTACATACACACGCTTTGCATCAACTTGGCGATGGAATTCACGCCAACTGGAAAAGCCGGATACGCACAAAACACTGATGAAAATAATTGTTCCAATCAATAGGGACAATCGAAAACGTATTGTTTTGAAATAACTTAGTGACTGTGACGACTGCATTTAGAGGCTCCATGGATGCCTCATATTACTGCCCGTTTATGGTTTCTAATTCATAAAGGTATCACAACGAAACCGCAGCACCCGATTTGTTAAATATTCAACCTCGTATGTTAATTTATCGTCATGTTTAAACGTTAGGGACGTTAAGAATCTAAAGTGAACCGATTTTTTGACACGATTAAATCTATGCAAACTGCTTTCCTGAGATACGGCAAAGCAAATGGGGGTAATGTCGCTGTCACATCCTCTCTTATCTTTGGAGCACTAATCGCACTCATCGCAACCACAGTTGATATTTCTGGAAAAACATCTAGCCACCGCGAATTACAAGCCGTTGCGGATGCAGCAGCGTTAGCCGCAGCGCGCGAAATGGCTGTTTCAGCAGCCGATCAAGTGCGCGTTCAATCTGTTGCCTCCAGCTATATCGATGCAAACTGGACTGGCTCAACAGCTACAACAAAAGCGTCTCTTAACACCAAGGAAAGTACGATCACGGTAAATGTATCGGCAACTTCCTCTACTATCTCACTCCTCAAACGCGATCCGACAAAAGAGACCATCTCCGCGATGGCTGTTGCAGAAGTCTCCGGCGGCGGTAATGTCTGCTTGATCGGACTATCCAACCAAGACCAAGGCACACTCGATTTAAAGGGCAAGTCAAGAATTACTGCAACGAACTGCCAAGTCTACTCAAATTCAAACGATAAATACTCAATGATTGTGCAAGATTATGCACAAGTCAAAATGGACTTTGTATGCATAAATGGCGGCCTCAAAGGTGATCCGCTAACTTTAGGTGGCGATGTCATCACAAGCTGTCCCCGCATCACAGATCCATTGCGTGACCGTCCTCCTCCACCTTTTGGTATTGCTGACTGCGTCGGCGGACTTTCAAAAGGCTATAATGTGAATCCCGGCAAAGATATCACATTAAAACCTGGCGTTTATTGCGGTGGCTTGATTATCAATGGTGCCAATGTTGAATTTGAACCGGGTGAATATGTCATTCTAAATGGGCCACTCGTTGTTAATAGCACAGGAAGCGTTGAAGGGGACGGTGTTGGATTTTACCTTTCAGGTGCCCTTTCAACGATCAACTTTTCAAAAGAATCACAGATTTCACTACGCGCCCCACGTGATGGTCCAATGGCGGGTATACTCTTTTATGATGGTGGAATTGGTGGCTTGACGGATGGACTCGATGAAAGCCTTGGGCTTGGCAAGCTTGGATCACTTCTAAGTGACGTTCAAAACAAGACCGTGGGCACAGTTCTTGGAAAATCTCATCGCATTACAAGCGATAATGCAGGTGTCTTGGTGGGAACCATCTATATGCCTTACAGCAATCTCATCATTGATGGCGATGCCCCTATTGCGGATGAGTCTGAATACACCGTAATCATTGCCAACGCTTTTGAATTAATGAATGGGTCTAATCTCGTTATTCACACAGACTACCACCTAACCGATGTGCCCGTTCCTGATGGCGTTGGACCTAGAGATGTCAAAATAAGACTTAAAAGTTAAGATGAAGCATTCGTCAGCCTACAGATAATTAATACGCACCCTAAATTCAACGGCTCTTCATTCCGCAAATATTCAAGTTTATGAGATAAAACCTAATTTAGATCATAAACTTGAAAACTGAGGATTTGAAATTGGGTATCCTTCACAGAGCATTGGAACAAATTTCAAATACTCTATCTTCATTTAAAATCTCAAATAGCGGAAACGTTGCTGTCACATCAGCCTTTATGATTCTCGGTGTTGTCGCCGTTATCGCTTTAGCGATTGATGTATCAAGCAAAACATCCAGCCACAAAGAGCTTCAATCCGTAACGGATGCAGCAGCCCTTGCAGCAGCACGTGAGATGGCAGTCTCCGCAGCCAATCCAAACCGTGTGCAATCTGCAGCCTCTAGCTATGTAAACGCGAACTGGACGGGCCAAACTGCTACAACAAAAGCAAGTTTGGATATGACAGCAGGTACAATCACAGTGCACGTATCTGCGCCCTCCTCCTCCTCCAATCTTCTTAAACGTGACCCATCTTCCTCACGCATCTCCGCGCGTGCTGTGGCCGAAGTCTCCGGTGGCGGGAATATTTGTATAGTCAGCCTCTCAAATTACAGAGAAGCCACAATAGATTTGAAAGACAAATCAAGGCTCACTGCTGAAAATTGCCAAGTCTATTCAAACTCCACCCACAAAAAATCTGTTAAAGTCAAAGACAAAGCCAAAATCAACATGGACTTTGTTTGTATTGCAGGCGGCCTAGACGGTGATCCTGCAACACTTGGCGGCACCGTCGTGACCGATTGCCCGCAAATTGGTGACCCTCTACGCGATAGAACGCCTCCTGCTTACGACCCTGACGATTGCGTGGATGGAAAGAGCAAAGGCATCCTTATCGATGAAGATTCAGGATCGCGCACGCTTCAACCTGGTGTCTATTGCGGCGGCCTAAAGATTGAGGGCGCAGAGGCAAAACTAGAACCGGGCGTCTATGTAATTAAAGGCGGCGAGCTAAAAGTAGATAATGGCGGCACGCTCATCGCTGATGGTGTGGGTTTTTTATTGGCAGAGGGTGCAAAAATTCGTTTTAAGAAAGAATCGACAATCGAACTGCACGCCCCTTCGGATGGACCAATGGCCGGATTGCTTTTTTATGAAGAGCTTGATCCCAAAGCCAAGGCTGAAAAAATTAAAGAAAAAAACGTCACAGACACCCCAGAAGTAAAAGCTGAAAAGCATAATATTCAAAGCAATGACATGCGTGTCATGGTCGGCACTGTTTATATGCCGTATGGCGATTTCCTAATTGATGGTGACAACCCCGTATCTGACCAATCAGAATACACTGTAATCATTGCAAATTCTTTCCAATTAGAAAATGGGCCCAATCTCGTAATCCGCACGGATTATCACCTCTCAGATGTCCCACTACCTGAAGGTGTCGGCAAACAAGATGTAACAATCAGGCTTAAAAGGTAACATTTTTCCGATAGTTATTAGTCTTTGCTAGAAGCTTTTAAGGTATTCTCCCTAGAGAAGATGGTGAGAGACTCAATGAACTTTAAACACGCCCTGATTGTCGATGACGATCCTGTATTCCATATTGTGGTACAGGACCTTATCCGTGCAAGCGGCATTGAAGACATTGAAATCGCGCATGATGGGTTTCATGCGCTTGAAGTCCTTGGACGCTCTATACACCAAATAGATATCATATTCTGCGACTTGAATATGCCAAACATGGACGGCATCACCCTCATTCGTGAACTTGGTAAACTCAATTATCACGGATCATTGGTCATTGTTTCCAGCGAAGACTTGGACATTCTAGAAACAGTCACGCGTCTCGCAAAAATTCAAAAAATAAATGTATTGGGCACAATCAAAAAACCCATAACAGCAGAAACGCTCAACAAAGTTCTAACGTCTGCGCCCCAAGCAAAAGAGCGCCCTACCTATGGTGGTGCCAGCCTAGAAAGATGGTCAGGAAAACGCGTCAACCAATACATTGATGAACGCCGCTTCAACCCTTTCTACCAGCCCAAGCTTAGTTTGATCTCAAAATCCATCGAAAGCGTAGAAGTTCTCGCTCGTGTCCTGAATGATGCGGGTGAACACCAACCGCCTATGGCTTTCCTAGATGCAGCCGAAACTTATGGCGGGATCACGCGCGCAACCGAAGACCTTGCCGAACAAGTTGCTGAAGATTTACATATTTGGCAAAAAGCTGGGCGACACCTTAAAGCGTCAATCAATCTCAGCCCGATGAGCTTGGCAGACATTCAGTTGCCCGACCGCCTAGAACGTATTTTTAAAAGCCGCTCCATCGACCGTCGCCTCATCACACTTGAAGTGACAGAGAATAAAGTCATGTCCTATGGGGCTGAATTACTGGATGTCCTGTCCCGTTTCCGCCTTAAAGGGTTTCGTTTATCCCTTGATGATTTTGGAACCGGTGCGGCATCTATCGAACAATTACGTCTCTATCCATTTAACGAACTGAAGATTGATCAATCTTTCGTCAAAGACGTGGTTACAAATTCTTTTAGTAAAATTGCAGTTGAAACTGCTTTAAAAATGGCCAAACAACTCGATCTTCGTGTTGTGGCAGAAGGTGTCGAAACCAAAGAATGCTTGCACTATATTCGCAAGTTAGGCGCAGATGAAGTTCAAGGTTATCTTGTAGCACGCCCAATGAATGCCACCTACTTCAACGCATGGATGGGCAAAGTGGAGCAACGCCAAAAAACAGCGAGCGCAAAAGCCGTCGCTTAATCAGTTCTTGTAATAAGATATTCGTTTATCTCTCACCGGGAAGGTGAATTTGCGGACCAAGCACAGCAGCTGTCTCAATCAACAACTCAATAGCTGCGGCATCCAAAGTCCCTTTTTCAATTACAGCAATTGCACCTTCATGGCTCGCAGTCGAGCGTAGAGATGGAGTCATCACACCTGTATGAATAATCACACCGCAATTTTTGTGACGTGCTCGTATCTCGCGTATGCGCCCTTCACTCAAACCCGTTTCTGGCAAGTGACGGTCCAAAATAACAGCATCCGGAGACGAAGTCGCTTCGTCCAAAAATTCAGCGAGTGTAGAATAATACTCAATGTGTAGATGATCTTCAGCTTTCTCAAGCTGCAATTTCAATAATTGATAATCAACGCGGCAATCGTCCACGATCGCAACTCTGCGTATAGTCTGAGATACAGGCGTAAGTTTTGGTTCTTCTGTGAACACAGAATCATAGTCAATACTTTGCAGACTTATAGCCATGATTAGTCTCCCCAATTGTATCCGTTCTTAACGCACTCGTTAAAATCGGTTAGAAAACACCTTCAATTTGCTTCAATAATTTTACTATCTATAAATTCTAGTTAATATACAATTAATATTCACAGGCATTTGCGTTAAGATACGCTCGTTTTTGCCGTTTTGCGTTAAGAATTCTAAATATTTTACTTACAACCCGTTAACGCGCACATTTCTCAGAAACTCAATTTATGGATTTAGATCTCGCATTTAAGTAGCAAGTGATTCGTTTTTTCTGCTTGATATAAACTGGATATTGAGACTATCGATTGATAAAAATGCACCATTCATCAAAACGCGACACTCTTTCATGCCAAACTGCATGGACATAAGCTGCAAATTTTGATTAAGCACACACTCGTCTATACTCAGCAGGCGAATGAAACACAGGACAAAGTGTCATGTCAGGCAAACTCATCACAGTATTTGGCGGATCAGGCTTTATAGGTCGTTATGCAGTGCGAGCGCTGTGCAAAGCAGGATGGCGTGTTCGCGTCGCTGTGCGCAACCCGATGAATGCAGGTGACATGCGGTTATCTGGTGAAGTTGGCCAAGTGCAAATTATCCAAGCCAATGTACGCAACCGCCCTTCTATCGTGCGCGCGCTGGATGGCGCAGACGCCGTTCTAAACCTTGTAGGTCTTTTATCCGAAAAGGGTCGCCAAACATTTGACGGCACCCAAGCACTCGGTGCGCAAAACATTGCGGAATATGCAGCGCAAGCTGGTATCAAACAATTTGTTCAAATGTCCGCCATCGGTGCAGACCTAAATTCAAAATCTGATTACGCCCGCACAAAAGCAGAAGCGGAAGACGCTGTAAAAGCAAAAGTTCCAACAGCGACCATCCTACGTCCCTCAATTGTGTTTGGACCGGAAGACGATTTCTTCAACAAATTTGCCAACTTTTCTCGCTTCTTGCCCTTCCTACCTCTTATTGGCGGCGGCAAAACACAATTCCAACCCGTTTTTGTGGGTGACCTTGCAGACGCAATCATTGGTGCCCTCGCCTCCGAAGATACGCAGGGGCGCACATATGAAATCGGCGGCCCAAGCACTTACACATTTAAGCAATTGCTCGAATTTATCACCGATGCAGTTGACCGTCCAAAATTGCTTATCCCAGTTCCTTTCTTCCTTGCGGAATTAAAGGGCATGACAATTGACCTCTTGTTCAAACTTTGGCCTTTCCACGCACCGCCACTTACTGGCGATCAGGTCCGTTTGCTAAAGTCTGACAATATTGTTGGTCTGGAGAAAGATAAAAATTACGGCACAATCGCTGATCTTGGTGTCACCAATCTTGAAACAATAGAGGTGATTGTTCCAACTTACGTGTGGCGTTACCGCGAATATGGTCAGTTCCACGTAAAAGTAAAAGATGATGTGTCTCGCGTAGATATCTAAATCTACCCATTCTTAAAGATCACAAAAAAACGGGGCCAATCGGTCCCGTTTTTTCTTTGGCCAAAATTTTAAACACAACGCCTCACCTTTAGCTCATTAAGTGAGGTGCCATCAGCAGCAATGCACCCCCAAGCGCAAAGCGATAAAGTACGAAGGGCAAAAAGCTCATCTTTTTCAAAATCGCCATCAATAGCGCGATAGACACAATACCAGACACAAAGGACAAGCCAGCCACATATAAACCATGCAGCAAGGTCGCATCACCCGTATTGCCACCAGCCTTAGACAACTCCAAGAACGCATAGGCACCAACAGCCGCCAGCATGGGCGCACCTATAAGCATTGAGAACCGCGCCGCCTCATCACGACTAAAGCCAAGCGCACGCGCAGCAGTCATTGTAATACCAGAACGACTTGTCCCAGGTATAAGAGCAGCAATAGGCTGGGTAATACCAATCAAAAACGCATCTTTGATTGTCATATCCTTCTCTTTTCGGTGGGTTTTACCTTTTACATCTGCAATCCACAGCAAAATCCCAAAAAAGATAGTAGATCCCGCCACAACATAAGCATTGCGCATCCCATCTTTCATTACATCACTTGCCAGCATTTCCCATCCCGCAGCAATTGCCAAAGCAACAGGTGTTGCAACTATAATCATCAAAGCTAAATGAGCGCCTTCTGATAATGGTTTCTTGGTGGCTGGTGCAGTTACCAGCTCTACACTTCCCACAGTGGCCCGCACGAAATCGCGCCAGAAATATATTAAAATCGCACCCAATGTCCCCAGATGCGCCATTGCATTTATCAGCAATTCTTCAGGACCATCCAATCCAAAATAATCCGCTGCAAGCAAAACATGCGCAGATGAAGATATAGGCAACCATTCGGTTATGCCCTGCACCAAAGCGATTAAAGCCAGCTGTAAGTAAGACATCTAAATCCCAACCTTATAAGTAATATTATGGCGCGCCATATGCTCAAAATGCCCCATTCCAGCACCTTCTCTATAAGCCAAGCGTTTACACCATGATAAGAAGCAAACTTCTAGCCAAGTTTTAATTGGATCCATATGGTTTTTAATATTTTGCGAACCCTTCTCAAAAACTCTCACTGTGCGGCATAGTTTGCGTTTTTAAAATCCATATGGTTCTCATATGTCATTTTGATACTTGCAGCTCTGGTTTTTAGGCATTATGACACTGCCATTCAAATAAAACCAAGAATAAAGAGTTCAGCCATGCCAGAGAAAATGCTGAAGTTCGTCTCTATTGAAAAAGAGATGCCCGAAAAGCGCGACGCTAAAAACCGCAAGCAAGATTTCCACGAAATCTATGCGGAATACATTGATGCAAAAGCAAATGAGCAAGCCTCACGTTGCTCTCAATGTGGTGTGCCGTTTTGTCAGCAACACTGCCCTCTTGGCAACAATATCCCGGACTGGCTAAAGCTCACAGCAGAAGGAAGGCTAGAAGAAGCCTACCTGATGTCCTCTTCTACAAACAACATGCCTGAAATATGTGGGCGCATCTGCCCACAAGACCGTCTTTGTGAAGGCAGTTGTACAATTGAGCAATCGGGCCACGGTACAGTAACCATCGGTTCCGTTGAAAAATACATCACAGACACTGCGTTTGAAAATGGCTGGGTTCAACCAGTTAAGCCACCTAAAGAGCGCGACCAATCTGTTGGAATTATTGGTGCTGGGCCTGCGGGTTTTGCAGCTGCAGAACAACTTCGCCGCCTCGGCTATCAGGTTACGATTTATGACCGTTATGACCGCGCAGGCGGGCTACTTATATACGGTATTCCAGGCTTCAAGCTTGAAAAAGAAATCGTGCTTCGCCGTGAGCAATACCTAAAAGATTCAGGTGTTGAATTTGTATATAATACAGATGTCGGCGTGACTGTTTCTCTCCAAGAACTTCGCCAGAAACACGACTCTATGTTAATCGCAACGGGTGTTTATAAAGCACGCGATCTTAACATGCCGGGCGAAGAGACCCATGGCGTGCATGCTGCTCTCGATTTCTTGATCACATCAAACAAGCTCAGCCTTGGCGATAAAGTCGACCGTTTTGAAAGCGGCGAACTAAACGCAAACGGTAAGCGCGTTGTTGTGATCGGTGGTGGTGATACTGCGATGGACTGTGTACGTACTGCCATCCGTCAAGGCGCTAAAGCAGTAACATGTATGTATCGCCGTGACCGCGACAACATGCCGGGGTCGCAACGCGAAGTGCGCAATGCTGAAGAAGAAGGCGTAAAGTTTGACTGGCTTTCAGCGCCAACAGCAGTGGTAGCCAAAAAATCAGGTGACGTAAAATCAGTGACTGCAACGCGCATGAAACTGGGCCTACCAGATGCATCCGGTCGTCGCTCACCAGAGCCGATTGAAGGGTCTGAGTACGAAGTAAAAGCGGACATGGTGATTAAAGCACTTGGCTTCAGCCCAGAAGACCTTCCAAAACTCTTCAACGAAGAAGACCTTGTCGTAAACCGCTGGGGCGCTCTTAAAGTCAACCACGCCAATTTAATGACTTCAATTGATGGTGTGTTTGCAGCAGGAGACATTATGCGCGGTGCGTCCTTAGTTGTCTGGGCCGTTAAAGATGGACGCGACGCTGCTGAGCACATGCACGCTTATATGAAAGCTCAAAAAGCAGCAAACCAGATCGCCGCCGAATAAAGCTTTATAGACCGCAATACGAGTTAGTATTTGAAATCAGAATTCTCGGAAGGGTGTCGCTTACAGCTTCCCCTTCCCGCACCAAGCAAGGTGAAAAAGATGACCGACGAGAACAATAATTACAAAGCCGATTATGAAGCCAAACGTCAGGCTTTAATGGATGCACACGCCTATAACCCAGCAGATGAACATGATGCATGTGGTGTGGGCCTTGTGGTCCAAATGGATGGTGTGCCAAAGCGTAAAATCGTTGAAATGGGTATCAAAGCCCTTAAAAACGTTTGGCACCGCGGTGCTGTAGATGCTGATGGAAAAACCGGAGATGGTGCTGGTATCCGTTTGGATGTGCCACAAGCTTTCTTCCACGACAAAATTACTAAAACAGGTCACGCACCAAACAAAGACCAACCGATCTGCGTCGGACAAATCTTTTTGCCGCGTGAAGACCTTTCTGCACAAGAACGCGCGCGAACAATTGTTGAAACTGAAGTTGTTGGTTTCGGCTTCCACATCTATGGATGGCGCCAAGTTCCCATCGACACTTCAGTCATAGGACAAAAGGCAGACGCGACCAGACCAGAGATAGCGCAGATCATGTTCTGCGACCCAACAGGCCGTGACGAGGCAGAGCTCGAACGCATACTTTACATCTGTCGCCGCCGTATTGAGAAGCGCGTGAGAGAAGCTGGCATACCTAGCTTTTACATCTGTTCTTTCTCAGCCAAAGCTTTGATTTATAAAGGTATGTTCCTCGCTGAAGATATCGATATTTTCTACCCAGACCTTCAAGATGAGCGTTTTGTCTCTTCTGTTGCAATTTACCACCAACGTTACTCCACAAACACATTCCCGCAATGGTGGTTGGCGCAACCCTTCCGGATGTTAGCCCACAACGGTGAGATCAACACGATTAACGGTAACGTCAATTGGATGAAATCCCACGAAATCCGCATGGTATCGGAGACATTCGGTGGGCATGAAAACGACATTAAGCCAATTATTCCGCAAGGATCTTCCGATTCTGCGGCGCTGGATGCTGCTTTTGAATTGATCGTGCGCGCAGGCCGCAAAGCGACAATGGCAAAAACACTTCTTATCCCCGCCGCTTGGTCAAAACGTGAAGACGTTATGCCTGCTGCGCACCAAGGCTTGTATGCCTATGCTAACGCTGTGATGGAGCCATGGGATGGCCCTGCTGCTGTCTGTGCCTTTGATGGTCGTTGGGCGGTTGCTGGGTTGGACCGCTCTGGTCTGCGCCCGATGCGTTATGCTTTGACATCCGATGGCGTTCTCGCTGTTGGTTCCGAAACAGGCATGTGTCCTCTTGATCCAGACAGCATTGACCGCCGTGGCCGCGTGGGTCCAGGCGGCATGATCGCTGTGGATATCGACGAAGGTAAATTCTACACACACCGTGAAGTGATTGATGCACTCGCTGCACAACACCCATATGATGAGTGGCTAGAAAACGTCATCGAACTGGATGAGCGCATTACTGAAGGCAAAGAGCCGCAAACATTTAGTCGCTCTGAATTGCTTTGCCGCCAAACAGCCGCTGGTTTCTCGATGGAAGAAACAGAGCTTCTCCTATCGCCAATGATGGAAGATGGAAAAGAAGCGATCGGTTCAATGGGTGATGACAGCCCAATCGCGGTGCTATCTGAGCACTACCGTCCACTGTCACACTATTTCCGTCAGAACTTCTCTCAGGTGACCAACCCGCCAATTGACCCGTTGCGCGAAGACCGTGTGATGAGTTTGAAAACGCGCTTTAAAAACCTCGGCAACATCCTTGCTGATGATGAAGCACAATCAAATGTGTTCTTGTTGGAAAGCCCTGTTCTCACCACAGGCATGTATAACAATTTGCTTGAAGTGCTAGGCGATGGCGTATCCATTGTTGATTGTACGTTTGACGCAGAAACAACAGCTCACGCAGGAACAACGCTTCAAGAAGCATTGAACCAAATCTGTCAGGCCGCAGAAGATGCCGTCTCACAAGGTAAAGAGCACATTGTTCTAACCGACGAGTTCCAAAACGCTGAGCGTGCAGGTATTCCGATGATCTTGGCCGTGGGTGCTGTACACTCACACCTCGTCAAGAAAGAACTTCGCTCATTCTGTTCTCTAACAGTACGTGCTGCTGAATGTCTCGACACACACTATCACGCTGTATTGATCGGTGTGGGTGCAACATGTGTGAATGCCTATCTTGCGATGGAAACAATTGCAGACCGTCACGCACGTGGCCTCATTGAAGGTTTGACACTTGAGCAAGCCTGTCAAAACTACAAGAAAGCCATTGATGCAGGTCTATTAAAGATCATGTCTAAAATGGGTATCTCTGTGATATCTTCATATCGCGGCGGATATAACTTTGAAGCTTTGGGTCTGTCTCGCGCGCTTGTAGACAACTACTTCCCAGGAATGACGTCTAAAATTTCTGGTATTGGTTTGAACGGCCTTGCGAAAAAAGCACGTGGGCTGCACGAAAAAGCTTGGGACTCACAAGTTATTTCTCTTCCTGTGGGTGGTTTTTACCGCATCCGTCGCTCAGGCGATCGCCACGCTTTGACAGGTGACCTTATTCACCAACTACAAAAAGCATGTGACACAGGTAGTTATGCTGAGTGGAAGAAATATTCTGAAGCTCTGAAAAAAGAAGCCCGCGAACACCCGCTTCAATTGCGTGACCTTATGGATTTCCGCTCACCCAACAAACCATTGGGCCAAGAAGAAGTTCAATCGGTGAACGAAATCCGCAAACGTTTCGTCACACCGGGCATGTCTCTAGGTGCCCTTAGCCCTGAAGCACACGGAACACTCAACGTTGCGATGAACCGCATTGGCGCAAAATCTGTGTCTGGTGAAGGCGGCGAGGTACGTGAGCGCTATAAACCAATGGCAAATGGCGACAATATGAACTCTGCGATTAAGCAGGTTGCATCTGGTCGTTTTGGGGTAACAGCTGAATACCTCAACCAATGTCGCGAAGTTGAAATCAAAGTTGCTCAAGGTGCAAAACCAGGTGAAGGCGGACAATTGCCCGGCTTCAAAGTTACGGAATTTATTGCGAAAAACCGTCACTCAACACCCGGTGTAACGCTCATTTCTCCGCCACCGCACCACGACATCTATTCTATCGAAGATCTCGCACAATTGATCTACGACCTTAAGCAAATCAACCCAGAACTACGTGTCTGTGTGAAGCTTGTGGCACGTTCAGGTGTGGGTACAATTGCGGCTGGTGTGGCAAAAGCCAAAGCTGACATCATTCTGATTGCAGGAAATGTCGGTGGTACAGGTGCAAGCCCGCTAACATCCGTCAAATTCGCTGGTCTACCATGGGAAATGGGACTGGCTGAAGCACACCAAGTGCTCACGCTCAACAATTTGCGTGACCAAGTCACTCTGCGGACTGATGGTGGTCTACGTACAGGTCGCGACATTGTTATGGCCGCGATGCTGGGTGCTGAAGAATACGGTATTGGAACCGCATCCTTGGTTGCAATGGGGTGTATCATGGTGCGCCAATGTCACTCAAACACATGTCCGGTTGGTGTGTGTACACAGCGCGATGATCTACGTGATAAGTTTACAGGTAAGCCATATAAAGTGGTAAACCTCATGACACACATCGCTGAAGAAGTGCGTGATGTTCTGGCTGAATTAGGGTTTGCAACACTTGATGAAGTTATTGGTCGTACTGATCTGCTTTCACAGGTGTCACGTGGATCAGAATTCCTTGATGATCTCGACCTAAACCCGCTTCTTATTCGTGCGGATGCCGATCAGAAAATTGAATACAAGCCAACACTTCGCAACGACGTTCCTGATTCATTGGATGCTGAAATCTTACGTGATGCAGCTGCTTTCTTTGAAAAAGGCGAGAAGATGCAAGTGGACTATAAAGTTCGCAACGTTCAGCGCGCTATAGGTACGCGTTCTTCCTCTGCAATCGTTCGCAAATTTGGTACAGATGATCCCCTTCCAGATGGCCGCCTATGGGTCACGCTAGATGGATCTGCGGGGCAATCATTGGGTGCTTTCTGTGTGAAAGGTCTCACCCTTGAAGTTATTGGGGATGCCAATGACTATGTAGGTAAAGGTCTTTCAGGTGCGACAATCATCTTGCGTCCATCATCAGGCGCACGTTTCCTCGCACACGAAAACACAATTATCGGGAATACATGTCTATATGGTGCAACGTCTGGGAACCTTTATGCAGCTGGACAAGCAGCGGAACGTTTCGCAGTTCGTAACTCCGGTGCCACTGCCGTTATTGAAGGATGTGGCTCCAATGGATGTGAATATATGACAGGCGGTAAAGTCGCGATTCTTGGACCTATTGGAGACAATTTCGGTGCAGGTATGACTGGCGGAATGGCATATATCTATGACCCGAACGATAAGTTCGACATTATGGCCAACCCCGACTCAATCGTATGGGACACTATCAAATCTAAGCACTGGGAAGCGGATTTGAAATCCTTGATCGAAGCGCATGTGGAAGTAACTCGCTCGCAATTTGCTAGCACGCTGCTTTCCAACTGGCAGGCTGAATTGCAACACTTCAAGCAAGTTGTTCCAAAAGAACTTCTATCACGCTTGGAAATTCCTTTGGATGAATCAGCTTCCGCTACAGCAGCAGAATAAAATTTTCTGATTTATCACTTGTGAAAATACATAAGCGCCGAGGCAACTCGGCGCTTTATTTTCATCAAAATGCAAAAGCCAACACGCTATAAATTTCTAGGATAGATATAATTTGAAATAATAATTTGCCGCCCACACGATTGATTGGGTGTTGCCATTAAGCATTTGCCCCTATATGCGCAAATGATGACCAATGAACTTTTAAACCTTGCCCTCGCCACGTTTGTGACCTTTTTCGTCTTGATCGACCCTCCTGGTGTCGCGCCCGTATTTGCGTCTTTGACGTCAGGTGGCGGACCAAAATTTGCTCGCAAAATGGCGATTAAATCGACCTTGGTCGCTGCTATCATTATTATTGGTTTTGCTTTTGGTGGCGCTTGGCTATTGGGCGCTTTGCATATCTCAATTGATGCGTTTCGCGCTGCTGGCGGTATTTTGTTATTCTTGATCGCGTTAGATATGGTGTTTGAAAAGCGCACTGAACGCCGTGAAACGCGCGCTGAAGCTTTCCTAGAAGAAGAAGATCACACAGAATTAGATGATGTTTCTGTCTTTCCGCTCGGTATTCCCATGCTTGCCGGGCCCGGTTCGATCGCTACGGCTATGCTCTATATGCAAAATGCAAACGGGAATGTGGTAGAGCAAGGTATTGTTATTGGTGCCATTATTGCAAACCTTGCATTGTGCTGTCTTGTATTTCTCGCGGCTGCGCCAATCATTCGCATAATGGGTGATAGTGTGTCAGGTGGTATTACACGTATTTTCGGTGTGATCTTAGCGGCACTATCAGTTCAATTATTGATTGATGGTATCAAGGGCGCATTTGGCCTAGCAGGCATGCACTAAAGGCGGCTTCTGCCGTAAGCCAATCAGCTATCCCATCAGCAAATACATGCTGCAATTATGCTAGCATTGCTCGCACAATCTCGACGTAGAGCATGTCAGTGAGAAAGCACGCGTCACCTTCCCTGCAAAGATCCGTGGATAAATTGGAGGGGCGATGGTGTATTGAGCATGCGCGCGCAGGATGCACAGCTTATCTGTGAGATAAACGCGAGCGAACCTGCGCAGCTTGAAGGTTTAAAAAATGTCGCGCAAAGCCATCTGGATCGCTTCGCTTTTCGCGAAGCCCCATTGAGCTCTAATTGGAATGATAAAACGACAAGCTAATTGCTGATGTTTAGCTTCGCTTGCGGGCTTTGCGCTTTGGTGTCGTTACAGCCAAATCTGTGTCCGCAAGTGGAGCTGGTGCATCACCATCTCGGCGGCGCATAGTTGTCGCCATTGTTTTCAAGCTTTCACCGGGGAATGTTAGGCTCAACATTTCCAATACAGACATTTCATCTAGCACTTCATCATTTTGATCTGAAGAATAAGCAAAACCTTCAGATACTGGTGTTGCGCCCTTGTCGGCCCAATCACTGAAGCGTCGCGTGTGGCCAGCAGGTAAGATGACATAGCGGTCAGCGATCTCGACTGTTGAACGCCCATCATCTTCAGGCACCATGATTTCATGAAGCTTTTCACCCGGACGAATGCCCACTTCTTTTTGAGGCATTTCAGGTGCAATTGCAGATGCCAAAGTGCCTATCGTGGAGGATGGAATTTTCGGGACAAATATCTCGCCGCCATGAGTTTGCTCTAAGCTGGAGAGCACGAAATTTACACCCTGCTCCAGCGTAATCCAAAACCGTGTCATGCGTTGATCAGTAATGGGTAAATGGTCTACGCCTTCACTAATCAATTTGCGAAAGAACGGCACCACCGACCCGCGTGAACCAAGCACATTTCCATAACGCACTACTGAGAATTTCGTACCATCTGCACCAGAAAGATTATTAGCAGCCACAAAGACCTTATCCGCAGCAAGTTTAGATGCGCCATAAAGGTTGATTGGGTTGGCAGCTTTATCCGTCGAAAGTGCAACAACCGTCTTCACGCCCGCTTTGATGGATGCATTCACGACATTTTCAGCACCAAATACATTGGTACGGATACACTCCATCGGGTTGTATTCAGCAATCGGCACATGCTTAAGCGCGGCTGCATGGATCACATAGTCCACGCCACGCATCGCCATTTCCAAACGCGCTTGGTCACGGACGTCACCAATGAAATAGCGCATAAAAGGATAGTCAGCCTGTGGAAATTGCTGGGCCATCTCATATTGTTTCAACTCATCACGAGAGAATACGATCAGCTTTTTGGGGCTCCAGCGTTGGGAAACGATCTTGACAAATTCCTTACCAAAACTTCCCGTTCCACCTGTCACCAAAATAGTTTTACCATCCAGATTAGGTGCTGGGTCCATAAAGTCCCGGAAGAATGATTTAGTCATGAGATGCACTCGATCCAACAGATTTGATACAAACAATAAAGGCCTTGTTAACGCCTAAACTCTCACCTGAGGCTTAAGCATTGGTTTACGCGCTTTGAGTTAGTTTAAATCAACTCATCAAAGCCACTCATTAGGGGTATCCTACCCAGAATGTGCCGCTTTACAGGCCTCCGAGGACATCATGACACTCGCTATTATTGTTCAAGCGCGTTGGAATTCGAGTAGATTACCTGGCAAAATCTTAGAAAATCTTGGTGGCGTTCCCGCGCTAAAAAGGTGTTTGGACCGCTGCAATCTCATCGAACAGTCAAATATCGTGGTGTGCGCTGTTCCGGACACTGCTGAAAACGACATCATCGCAGATGCAGCCAAACGTTGGGGATATCGCGTTGTTCGTGGTTCCGAAAATGATGTGCTTTCGCGATATGCAAAAGCCGCTCGCGAAGTCAACGCAACGAGCGTTATGCGCGTGACATCTGATTGTCCGATGATTGACCCCAAAATATGTGGTGCCGTTGCCCGCCTCCTTAAAAGTTCAGATGTTGGATATGCTTGCAATAATATGCCAGCGCGTTTTCCGCATGGATTAGACTGCGATGTATTCCCTGCTGAACACTTGTATGAGGCAGACGCTAACGCCCAAAGCCAATATGACCGCGAACACGTCACGCCCTACATCCGCACGATGAAAAACATCCGACGTGCATCTCTACAAGGGCCAGGTGAGCCACTTTCAAGCTTGCGCTGGACCTTAGATTACAAAGAGGACCTCCTCTTCATGCAAGCCTTATATGAAGCAATGGGAGAACGCGCATCTATCGCGAGTGCTGCAGAATATGCCCGCTTATGTTTCATGCGCCCTGATATTCAAGACATCAATAAAAAGCACATTGATGTAAACAGGCTGGCATTATCTGAGCGCGCACATTTTGAAACCTCCCCTGTATCTATGGAAATGGTAGCTTAGGCAGATGCGTTGGCTCATACTCGGCGCAACTGGGCTGCTTGGCCCCTGCTTTGTCTCTCAACTTCGGGCACGCGGTGATGAAGCAATTGCTGCAGCCCGCTCACAAGCCGATGTGAACTTTGACCTCACAGATGATGATGTTTTGGCCAAAGTGCTTGAAGACATCAATCCAGATGGCATTATAAATTGTGCAGCCAATATTTATGTCGATAAGTGTGAAAGTGATCCCGCTAACGCTTATCTTATAAATACGCGCCCCCTTTCTTCTTTAGCTGCATGGAGCGCAAAGCATCAGCGTCCGCTTCTTCAGGTCTCTACGGATCATTATTTTGTAGAAGGCGGAAATAAGCCTCAATCAGAGACAGCTACAGTCCGTTTAGTCAACGAATATGCCCGCACTAAATATTTAGCCGAACAATTAGCGCTAACCTCGCCCAATGCTCTTATTCTGCGTACCAATATTATTGGTGCGAAAAAGGGCCATGGCCGCTGGGTTAAAGAAAGTCTTTTAAACAGATCTCCTATGACTTTGTTTATGGATTTTTATGCATCACCGCTACACGTCAATGATATGGCGCAGATCTCTCTTGACCTTGCAGCAAGCAAAGCCACTGGAATTTTCAACGTGGCCTCCCGTGAAGTCTCCTCTAAAGGTGATTTCATCTATGCTGTCGCAAAAGCACTGAACATAAATCCAGACTGGGTCGAAGAAGGTTCCGGCCATAAGCTCAACGTGGCGCGCGCCATGTGTTTGGGGCTGGATGTGTCAAAAGCTGAAAAACAACTTGGCTATCATTTGCCAACCCTTGAACAAACCGCCCATGCACTCGCGAACGAGGCTCTATAAATGCGCTATAACAACCATTTCAAAATTTATGATCGCGAAATCGCACTCGATCAACCAACTTACTTCATCGCCGATATTGCTGCATCTCATGATGGGGATTTAGAGCGCGCAAAAGCTTTGATATGGCAAGCAAAAGAAGCGGGGGCAGAATGTGCTAAATTCCAGCATTTTCTTGCCAAGGACATTGTTTCAGATCGCGGCTTTAAACAGCTTGGCGGCCAAATGGCGCATCAATCAAAATGGAAGAAATCTGTTTATGAAATTTTCGACGAATTTCACCTGCCGCGCGCTTGGACCCCTATCCTAGCCGAAGAATGCAAAATGGCTGGCATTCATTATATGACCACGCCCTATGATGTCGAAGCCATTGAGATGAATGACCCTTTATGTGGAGCATGGAAAATTGGTTCAGGCGATGTGAGCTGGCCTCAATTTATATCTGAAGTCGCCAAACGTAATAAACCCATGTTTGTCGCAACAGGCGCATCAGATATGGAAGAATCTATTCGCGCCGCAGAAGCAGTTCTCGCTGAGAACCGCGAGCTTTGCCTCATGCAATGCAATACTAACTACACCGGCAGCCATGACAATTTTTCAAATGTGAATTTGAATGTCCTTAAAGCATTTGCAACGGCCTTCCCCGGATTGCCGCTTGGCCTTTCTGACCACACACCCGGACATGCCGCTGTACTGGGTGCAGTCGCGTTGGGTGCTCGTGCCATTGAAAAGCATTTCACAGACGATAATAACCGTGAGGGTCCTGACCACGGCTTTTCCATGACACCAACGACATGGCGCGATATGGTGGATCGCACTCGCGAATTGGAAGCCGCACTGGGCGATGGCGTTAAGCGGGTTGAGCCTAATGAAGGCGATAGTATTATTGTCCAGCGCCGATGTCTGCGCCTGAAACAAGACCTTCCCAAAGGCCATGTCCTCACCGCAAACGATATTGAAGCGCTACGTCCCGCTCCGCCCAATGCCTATGAGCCTCATGCCCTCGACCAACTTATTGGCAGAAGCTTGAAAAAAGACATGGTCTTTGGAGATGCACTCACTCCAGAAAACACAAAGGCGGCCAAAGCATGATTGTTGGAAAGCACGTCTCTCTACGCGCCATTCAAGAAAGCGATTTAGAGCCTTTGCGCCAATGGCGTAACAAACCTCAAATGCGTCGTTATTTCCGTGAATACCGTGAAATATCTCCCGAAATGCAACAAAAATGGTTTGAAAATAGCGTCCTGCATGACCCCCGTGTGCGGATGTTTGCCATAGAACGCAATCATGACAACGCTCTGATGGGCGCGTGTGGATTGTGTTATATAGACCCAATCAACCGCAATGCGGATTTTTCAATCTATTTGGGAATTGATGATCTCTATATAGACGAAAAATTCGCCTCAGACGCAGGTAAACTTCTTATCAAATACGGGTTTGAAGAATTAAACCTACATCGCATCTGGGCGGAGATTTATTCTATAGATTTGCCAAAACAAAAATTCTTACCCTCCCTCGGATTCAAGCTGGAAGGCACACATAAAGAAACGCATTTCACAGAAGGAAAATGGGTCGACAGCCTGTTTTACGGCCTTTTGTCATAATCCCATTCGCGCTCATCAAGGCCGTATACAGCGCTGCGGCGTACAGAACGTCCCCGACGCATAGACCGAATAAACGTATCTGCTGTCAACCATAGCAATGACAAACCCATCCCAACGAGAAATGACAGCATAACCCGTAAACGTGTTGTCCAGCGCACAGGTGTTTGCGCCGCTGTTAGGGCTGTTGCCCCTTCCATTGCCATCAAAGCCAGCGCTTTATCGCCGCCTGCTTCGGTTAACAGTCTTGCGCGCTGCAAATCCAAATCATTGCGGGCATAAGACAGAATACGTATCGTTGCTGGCGCAGATGTCTTCAATGAGATTTCACGAATAAAACGCAATTGCTCTTCAAAGTCGGCCAACTCTCTTTGGTCAATATCTCCGCGAATAATATCCAGAACCACATCACCTTGCGCTGCAATGCCAAGCGCTCCAGAAAACCGAACCGTCAAATCGCGTTTCAGCCGCTCTGGAGGGGCCACATTGAACAATCGACGTTCAATATGCCGTTTCAAATCTGGATTAAGCTTACCTGCTTTGTCGGCGGCGCGAACAATAGAGGCCCCCGCCCGCTCGCTATCGCCTAAAGCGCTCAAACCCACACCAGACAGCGCAAATGCAAATGTATCTATATTTTGTCCACGCACCCACCGTGCGGCCTGCATGGCAAGGTCACGTTCATCCCCCAACACATTCAATCCAGCTGAAGGAGGAAGATTCTCAGATGTTTCAGCTTCTTCAGGGCTCGCACCCGCCTCTGGTTGAGCAATCGCCGCACGCCACATAGCACGCAAAGGTGACACAGCGTGCTCATAGGCATAGCGTACATCTTCATCAAGATAATTTAAGGCTGCAGCCTCTATTGCATCATCACCTGCAAGCCCCTGCACATCCACGGACGCAAGAAGCGCCGCTGAGTTTTGTGCATCCAACATACTCGGCGCTGCAAGCAGTAATCCACGTGCCGTTTTTAGATATCCGCCGCGTACTTGCTCTGAAACCAAACGCGACCAAGTTGCCTTACGCGATTCTTGCCCGGCCATGAGGGATTCAAAACGGCGATCTATGGTATCACGTGTGGCTGCAACAGATGCAGCGGACACGTCAAAGTCCATACCATGTCGGCTAAATGTCTCTGAAACAGTACGCGCAGCCAGTAACGGGGTTAGCACCAATAACGCCCAGAATAGCGCAGCGCTTAACCAAGCAAAGGGTGGCGGTCGCTTTCTTCTATGACGCATATGCAACCTGACACTCAGCACGTGGACAAAAATTAATCATGGCAAATGACTGAATGGAAATCAAATCATTCCTGTTAGCTATTTCGTCACGACAATCGATTATATTCAAGGGTGAAGTACTGCCTGATAGGAAATTCCTGTGGGTTTCGTCAATGGATGAATCGTAATGTCGTTGCAACCTATTCAAATTAACTTTGGCCTTGTGGGTGACTACATGAATGCCAAGATCAACCAACGGTTGGTCGGGTCTACTTTTGCAGCTACAAACACCCAACAAACCTCGGCCTCCTCAAGTGAAGTTAAAGCAGAAAAAGCTGCTGGTACACCGCCTTGGAATGACGAAATTTCCAAAGACGACATTTTAAAAATTGCCTATAGCACCTTAAAATCCGGCTCGCTGATATCAGCATCGGATTTGCGAAAAGCGCAATCATCTAGCGAAGACTCACCCAAACTTTTTGTTGCTTATGAAGCATTAGAAAAGCTGCATACGCTCGCAACTGCCATCAAAGAGGGTGACCTTCCAGAACACTATTATGATCGTGCAGAAAAACGGCTAAATGAGGGCTTAGCTGAAATTTCTGAATTCCTTGGAAACGTCGATATTAAAGCCTCAACAATCCTTCAAGGAGAGCGCCTCAGCTCTGCAAGTTCTGAAGTTGCAATTGCGCGTACATCCTATGATTTCACAACCAAAATGCTGCATGAAGGCGGCGTGGATGAACCTGTTGCGGCATGGGCAGGTCTTTCAGGTTTTGATATCACTCTGAAACGTACAAACACGACAGACAATCTGACCGTTGACCTTTCCAGCTTGGCTGACAATGAGCGCACCCTGACGAACGTGACAGACCTCATAAACGCTCAAATAGAAGCTGTGGGTGGATCAACACGTTTCGCCCCACAAAAAATAGGAACCCCAGATTCAGTTGGCGTTATACCCGGCGATGATTGGGGAATGAAAATTTCTGGTTCTCAAAGTGAACAGCTCACTTTTTCAGCCTCTGCCTCTGCCCAACCCGCTTTATATGTTGTGGGCGCATCTGGATCGACTGATGCTCAAACAGCGCAATTATCTAAATGGACAGACCTCGCAAGCGGGTCGCCAACACGTTCACTCACTGCACTTTTATCTGCCGAAGATACGATGGTAGATAATGAAAACATCGCGGCAAAATTCTTAGCTGATAAAGATGGAACAGTGCCTGAAACTGTTCAAAAAGCTCAGCACAATGATACTAAATTCATAGCCACGGCAGCTGGTCCGGACGGCTCAGTATATGCACTTGCAGAAACCAAAGGCAGCATTAACGGGCAAATTCTACGCTCTGATGAAGACCTTGTTCTCACAAAATACGACAGTACGGGCCGCGAAGTCTGGTCACGCATGATCGGTAATACGGGTGAAATCACAGGATCATCTCTGGCCGTTGCAGCAGATGGACGTGTTGCTATTGGCGGCGCAACTAATACCGACCTCACAAGCTCTGCAACTGGTGGCGAAAAAGACGGCTTTGTTATGATGTTCAGCGCCGCTGGCATTGAGACATCTACACGCCAACAAGGCACGCGATATAATGACGAAGTCACCGCCCTTGCCTTTGACTCCACAGGTGCCTTGTATGTGGGCGGAAAAACAAATGGCAGTATGGACGGGCAAGTAAATGCTGGCCAACAAGACGCCTATGTTGAAAAGCTCGATATCCTTGGTCAACGCATGTGGATCAACCAATGGGGAACTGCAGAACAAGACGCCGTCACAGCAATTACAATTGATGACAATGATATAGCGATTGTCGCAACCAAAACAGACAACCAAGCCGTTGTGCAGAGCGTTTCAGGTGCTGAATTTACTGCGTCAGACTGGTCTCACTCTTTAGGTGATGGAACAATCAGCTCAATTGATTGGGACAATGGTTCCCTCTATGCTGCGGGTGAAACACGCTATGATGGGCGTACAGCAGGCGTCTTTTCCGGCAATGTGCAGCCTGACCCAGATGCTTTCGCAATAAAGCTTGATGTCGCCGGCACAAATGTGACCGAAGGGTGGTATTCTGCATTTGGCGGCGATAACGCTCAAACAGCTTCCAGCATTACAGTTTCTAACGGCACAGTCTTTCTCTCAGGGACCGCTAGGGAAAGTTTTGGCGCGACGTCTATCGCGACAGATGAAACAAACACAATTGTCACGTCTATTAATGCGGCTACAGGAAGCGAAAACTGGTCCTCAACATTGAGTGGACGCAATGGCACATCTTCCAGCGCTGGCATGGCTTTTTCTGCCAATGGTGCCAGTGATCTGGATGCATTTGGCCTTCCCAACGGTACATTGTCGACGGGTGACACTAGCTATGTCACCGACCGCACAACAGCACGCCCCGGAGATCACTTCTATATTTCCGTCAATGACGGCTCCAAAAAGAAAATTGAAATTGAAGCCGGTGACACCTATCGCGCCCTCACCTTCAAAATCAATGCGGCTCTCGTGCTAGATGGAAAGGCCGAAGCGCGCCGTGGGTCAGATGGTCAAACTCTGCGTATTACGCCAAACGAAAATGTGAAAATCACACTTTCAAAAGGAAGCAATGGCCAAGATTTGCTTGAATCCCTCGGCCTTCCCCAAGGTGTTCTGTATGCACTGGACGTCAACTCGGATGAAGATTCGTCCTCAGACGCACCTCCACTCGTCACACTTGGCTTGAAACCAGAAATCACTCTAAACAAAGACACCACAGATAAAGAGAAAGAAAGCCTAGCCACAATGCTAGACACAGCAATGCGCGGTCTGCGTAAGGCATATAGATATGCGATCAAAGACCCGACACTTCTTTCCCTAGAAAATGGCGGGACAAAGGGTAAAAGCACGCAAGCTACGGCATACCAAACAGCCCAACTTGCAAATTTACAAGCTGGCCTCACACGCCTTCAAGGCGGCAGCACAACCGCTTAATCTTCATCCCTTCACACAATAAGTAGACACAAAAAAACGGCCTTCAAATTGAGGGCCGTTTTCTTGTTTTAACGATGTTATTTCAACGCCCTATTGAGCAGCAACATTTGTGCTCACTAATTCCAATGTTGGCGGCATATTCTTAGGCGACGCTACTTCAGGCAAGCAACAAATCACTGTCGCACCCTTGTTCGGCTTTGATTTGATAGCGACCCAGCCACCATGTAGTTCCACAAAAGAACGCACCAAGGCCAAGCCTAAACCAGCACCGCGATTATCTCCGCTTGTAAACGCATCGAATGCTTCGGTCTGTTGATCATACGCCAGACCTTTACCTGTATCCGTGACCTGCAAACGTATAACGCCCTCAGCCTTTTCAGCTTTCACACGTATTGTATCACCCGGAGCTGTAAAGCGCAGCGCATTCGTCAGCAGGTTAAACAAAATCTGCTTAATCCGGCGCTCATCCGCATGCATACCGCCAATAGATGCTGGACAATCAACCTTGATCGAAACTTTAGTATCGGCAGCATTCGCCACAACCATTTCTACGCTTTGATCAATCAGTGTTTTCAGGTCTAGGTCTTTAAGGTCTAGATCCATACGTCCTGCTTCAATTGTTGCAAGATCAAGGATATTTTCGATCAAACGAGACAAGTGATCTGAGGCTTGCAGAATAGAAGAGACATGCTCTTTCTGATGCTCATTCAGCGTGCCCTGTTTTCCAGAATCAAGGAATTCAGCATAGCCCAAAATTGTCGTTAGCGGTGACCGCAACTGATAGGATACGTTCTGCACAAACTCTGTCTTGAGACGGTCAGCCGCTTGGAAAGCCTCTGCACGTTCACGTAAAGCACCTTCAACACGGCGCGCAGCCGTCACATCCACAAACGCGATCAATGTCGCACCATCGGGCAAAGGTTGCGTCAGGAAGGTCACTATCGACCCATCAGAGCGCTTCATCTCACCACGAAATTGCTGGCGCGCTTCTGGCGTTGGGTTTGTCACACGCCCTTTAATTGCAGACCAGACAGATTTATCATGGAAAAGCGGACTACAAAGATCAGCCACGACATCAAAGTCAGGCGTGTTCTTCAATAGTTTTGGATCAAGCTGCCATAGCTCCTCAAATGAGGCATTGCGCAGTTTCAAACTGCCATCACTGCCATACACAGCAACAGCTTCATTCAATTTATCCAATGTCGCTTTTTGCTGGTTGATCAGCGCGTTGTAATTCGCTTTGAGCGTCAATTCGTCTGAAATATCTTTAAACAGCAATAGAATGCCGCCTAGAGGGTGTTTCTGACGTGTCACTTGCAATGTACGCCCGTCAGGCAACATCCACATATTTTCATCAATTGAACGACGGTTTCCGCCTGTATCATAGGCCAGCTCTTTAGCGCGCCAATCTGCATATTTCTGTTGTGCAGGTAAAAGCTTGCTCTCGCGCAAACGGTCAAGAAACTCTCCATGAGATGGCTTCTCTAAAAGAAATCTTGGTGCCAAATCCCACAATTCTTCAAAATGCTTGTTGTGGAAGGTCAATTTACGGTCCGCACCAAAAATCGCCACCGCATCAGAGACGTGGTTCAGTGTATCATCATGCGCACGTTGGTGACGGTCCAATGTCTCGCGGGCTGTTTCCTCATCGGAAACATCAAAAGCCATACCCGCCACACCACCGGAAAGCGGGAACATCAATACACGCATAGCGCGGCGTTCACCATCAATCACAATATAACGTGTTTTGCGCGACTCTGCCTTGTCGTTTAAAACCGCTTGCGCTTGCGCAGAAATTTCCTGATCCAACATGATCTGACGATCCAGAACGTGATCTAGGTTTTTTCCTTCAACCGCTTTTAGATATGCATCATTCACCCATTGCAAACGTCCAGCGCCAGATAGACGCCACGCAATGAATGGGGCCTTGCCCAACATTTCAAGAAACGCAGTCGGGTCACGTGCAATAATTTGACGCGCTTCTTCCAAACGTCCCCGCGCCCCTGATTCTTCAAGTCCTTTAATCGTCGAATCAGAAACCCAAAGCACAGCACGACCACCTGCTGTTCGTCCGTCAGCTTCAAGGAAGCGACCATTGGGACCGATAATCGTTAGCGAGAAAGGTGCGCCTTCTGTGCGAAGCTGCATCAAACGCTCACGCAGGGTCGCATCTCGCCCTGCCCCATCACGTGCCTCTAAATCACCCAGACCTTCAAGCAAACGCACCGCAGGGTCTGCCGACATGGAGTCATCGGTAAAGTTAAGCACTGCTGCCAAAGCGACGTGTGAGCCGTAAACCCCTGGTTTTCCCCAAGATCCTTCGAGTATCTCATCTTCTTCCCAAACAAGCACAACACCTGGATGCGCCCCGAAAACACTGTCTGAACGGGCAAGTTTTTCTTCAAGCTCGCGCGCGCGTTCACGATATTTCTTAGCGGCACCCCGTGCCCCATCTGAAATGCGTAGCGCCCATAGTAATGCAGCGATGGCAATTCCTGCCGCGCCAAATACCATAGCCGAGAAAACTTGGAACATACCGTTTTCCATGTGACACTCGCTCTTTGCTTGTTAACCAAACCCAACATAACCCTAATAAAGGATTATTCCACCCTCCGGAATGGCGTATTTTGGCTTAATACACCGTTAATGGATATGAACAAAATACTGTACGCGCAGCTTATAAAATTATTTCATCGCGCGCGGGAGACAATTGGCACAAAGTTCAGCGTCGAAACCAAACTGATTTTCACCCGGACTAATCTTCGTCCTTGTTTAAATTTATAGCTTCAATGTCATCTATTGCTTCATCAAGAAATGCATTCAATTCTTCAAAATCAGCAGCCGTGGGAAGATTAGCGATATAAGCATAAGCAATGGCAGATGCAGACAACAAAATAGGTATAAAAAACGAGATTTGCATATCGGCCGGTATGAGAAGACCAACGCCCCACCCTACGCTATAGACAATTGCCACCAATATAAGCTGCACGCTCCACGTTCCTAAAACACCTATGGCATTCTGCAGCAACAAGGGACGGGAACGATGCATATAGAGTAGAAAAATCCCTGAAAATATTGGGATAGTCCACAAGGAATGTCCACTCAGTCCGGCTAAAAGGACACCCCCATATAACAATATCATTGCGATATAAAATTTGGTCATTGGCACCAACTAAAATCAATCCGAGAAGAAAAAACGAAACTAAATAGTGGTCTTGCTCTACCCTAACATACCTTTCGCCAATTTCGCAGAAGCAATGCGCAGCCCCCAAAAAACAAAAACCAACCCCGCATTTGCAGGATTGGTTTTTATCGCTTTAAATTATGACACTAGCCCTAGTAGCGGTAGTGCTCTGGCTTGTAAGGACCTTCAGGTTTCACACCGATGTAATCTGCTTGGTCTTTTGAAAGTTGAGTAAGCTTCACACCAATTTTTTCTAGGTGTAGGCGAGCAACTTTCTCATCAAGGTGTTTTGGCAAAATGTACACTTCGTTTTTGTACTGGTCGCCTTTCGTCCACAACTCAATTTGAGCAAGCACTTGGTTTGTGAAAGATGCAGACATCACGAATGATGGGTGCCCTGTCGCATTACCAAGGTTCAACAAACGTCCTTGAGACAAGAGGATCATACGGTTACCAGATGGCATTTCGTACATATCAACTTGGTCTTTAATGTTTGTCATTTTCAAGTTTTTAAGTGCAGCAACCTGAATTTCATTGTCGAAGTGACCAATGTTACCCACAATCGCCATGTCTTTCATTTCGCGCATGTGTTCGATGCGGATAATGTCTTTGTTACCTGTTGTTGTAACGAAGATATCAGCAGACGATACAGCATCTTCCAAAGTCGTGACTTCAAACCCATCCATAGCCGCTTGAAGCGCACAAATTGGGTCGATTTCAGTAACTTTAACGCGTGCACCAGCACCTTGTAGAGATGCTGCAGAACCTTTACCCACATCACCATAGCCACACACAACAGCTGTTTTACCAGCCATCATTGTGTCAGTTGCGCGGCGGATACCGTCCACAAGTGATTCTTTACAACCGTATTTGTTGTCGAATTTGGATTTAGTCACACTGTCATTCACGTTGATTGCTGGGAAAGGCAGCAGGCCTTTTTCCATCAATTCATACAGACGGTGCACACCTGTTGTTGTTTCTTCAGAAACACCTTTGATCGCATCACGTTGTTTCGTGAACCAACCAGGAGACGCAGCCAAACGCTTTTTAACTTGTGCGAAAACGGCTTCTTCTTCTTCCGTTTGCGGGTTTTCAAGAAGCTCAGTTTCACCCGCTTCAACACGTGCGCCAAGAAGAACATACAAAGTCGCGTCGCCACCATCATCAAGGATCATGTTGGCAGTACCTTCTTTAAAGAAGAAAATACGGTCCTGATAATCCCAGTGCTCTTCAAGTGTTTGGCCTTTAACAGCAAACACAGGAATTTCAGCAGCAGCCATCGCCGCAGCAGCGTGGTTCTGAGTTGAGTAAATGTTACATGAAGCCCAACGGATTTCTGCGCCAAGTGCAGTCAATGTTTCCATTAGAACGGCAGTTTGAATTGTCATGTGCAAAGAACCAGCGATACGCGCGCCTTTAAGCGGCTGTGCATCTTTGAATTCTTCACGAATAGCCATCAATCCTGGCATTTCGGTTTCAGCGATGTCCAATTCCTTGCGTCCATATTCTGCAAGAGAAATATCTTTGACCAAATAATCTGTGAAAGCCATGCGTGCTTTTCCTAAGTGTCTTTGTCGATCCGCCTTAATTGCACTTTTAAAAAAGCAATCAAACAAGATCGAGTGTGTTGTGATGCTCATGCCTATACCAGCAACGACAAAAAATCGCAAATGATATAAAGATTTCTTTATATGCTTAAGTCATCTATTTGGACTGAAGTTTTATTTTAGGTCTTTTAATTGCCTCAATCCATGCCAACATTGTAGAGTAGAAAGTCAGTTCGCTTGGAGAACACATGAAAACTGTATCTAAAACTGCTTTATTCACTGCTAGTCTAGCAGCGCTCTCTACACTCATGTTGGACAGCACTCGCATGGCAGTTGCGCAAGCGGCACCTGACGCGCCCCTACAAGATCAAGTCCTCCAGACTGAACCAGACCGTATTGCGCCACCAGAAACCGTTGAAACGGCACAAGCTGAAACGCAAGATACAAATGACACAATCGAAGCACCTGACCCCCCACCTCCTGAGGCTAGCACTGGTTCAGTAGAGCTTATTCCTCAGCGTGTTGTGGGGCGTGGCCGTGATTTGCGCGGCATTCGCATTGCCAAACCAGCCGCTCTTTTATTTGCCAGTTTTGATGATGATCACTCTTTAAGCGTCACCATTGCAGAGATAGAAGCTAATGCTGAAGCAGCTTTTGCACGCGCAGATACAAGTAAAAACGGCACATTATCTATCTTTGAACAACAAGATTGGGCTGAAGCCGTTGGCTCTCATGATGGTCCTCTCGCAAATGCTGTGACCTTCGACACAAATATCGACCGCCAAGTGACTCTGGAAGAATTTAAAGCTGGGCTCATCCGTCTTGCAAATTCCTATATGACATCCGACGAGACAGAAATCCAGTTTGCAAGCATGCTGATCAACCCAAACGGCAAAGCTCAAAAGGGCAGCAAAGACAGCCACCCCTTACGAGATGAAGAGCAGCCTAAAAGCCACAATTAGCGCTTAATTTTCAATGATATTAAAAGCAGGAGAGCGGTTTATTCGCTTTCTCCAAAACGGTTTTCGATAAGTTCGACAATCGCATCCAAAGCTATTTCAGCATCTTCACCCTTGGAATGCACCTCAACAACACACCCCTTATACGCTGTCAACATCAGCAAATCCATGACTGCAATTCCAGAGGCTTCCTCCCCCTCATGCGTCACTTTAATTTGGGCTTTATGTTTAAGGGCTTCTTTTGCAAGCGCTGCAGATGCTCGCGCATGTAGGCCCTTCTTATTGCAAATCGTTACGGATTTTGTGAGCGTTTCTGTCATGCTGTTTTTTGAAGAACCACTGATGCAATAGAGATATATTTTCGGCCAGCATCCTGAACCGCCAGCGCCACCTCATCCATAGGACGATCTTTGCGCACTTCGGCAACCTTAATCAACATCGGCAAATTCACGCCGGCAATGACTTCAACCTTAGACTGTGCCATAACAGATATTGCCAAATTAGACGGCGTTCCACCAAACATGTCGGTGAAAATTATGACACCTTTGCCAGAATTACACGTCTCTGCCATATCAATTATTTCTTGACGCCGCGCTTCCATGTCATCATCTGCATCAATACAAATGGCCTCAAATGCTTCTTGAGCCCCGAAGACATGTTCTGTCGCAGCTACAAACTCTTTAGCTAGCCCACCATGGGTCACAACGACCACACCAATCATCCGGTAATCTCCAAAATTCTTATCGAACGGAAATTGGACGACTGAATCTACGCGGGGTCAAGGTGAAAATGTATTCAATTAGCCAAACACAGGCAAACGAACCACAAACTGTGCCCCCAATACCTCACCCTTTTCGTCAGATGCATGGCTGCTACGGCGATTTTGCACATATACTTCGCCATGATGGGTTTCAACAATCTGTTTCACTATCGATAGTCCGAGTCCTGAATTGTTTCCAAACTGCGTTCCTTTGGGGCGATCTGAATAGAAACGGTCAAAAATCGTCAGCAATTTGTCTTCAGGAACGCCCGGCCCATTGTCATCAAATACTAATGAGACAGCGTCAGCTTCGCGGGTTGCGGTAATTGTCACCTCACCGTCAGGCGGTGAAAACGAGCGCGCATTTTCAACTAGGTTTCGAATAACTTGCGCTATTGGACCTTCTCGTCCCTTTACAACCAAGTCACCCAGAAACGTATCCGTTCTCAATTTGACATGCGGCTGACCATCCTTGCGTGTATCTTTCCAGATAGAGACAAGGTCATCTAGCAAGCGCTGCAAATCCACTTGAGTTGCTTTTTCTCGCGCAATCTCAGCTTCCAATCGCGATGCATTAGAAATATCCGTGATCAAACGATCCAACCGCACCACATCGCGCGCAATAACATTACGCATTTTCTCTCGCACGACTGGATCATTCACCGCTTGAGATGTTTCCACAGCCGAACGAATAGATGTAAGCGGGTTTTTCAACTCATGCGCCACGTCCGCCGCAAAGCGTTCATTCAGCTCAATCCGGTCATGCAAGGCATCTGTCATGCCTTGGAGTGCCTTCGCCAAATCACCGATTTCATCTTTGCGATTGGTAATCCCAGGAAAGTCCAAACGCTGCGATTGACCCGAACGCACACGATCTGCCGCAATCGACAAACGGCGCAATGGACGCGCAATACCCGCCGTAAGCAAAAATGACGTCACCAAGGACATCAACACAGCTACAGAAATAATCGGTGTGAGCGCTGCGCGTTCTGCATGGATAATATCTTCAATATCACTCGCTTCAACAGTCAACACACCTACAACCGCAGACACATGTTGCACCGGAACAGACACTGAAATGAGCCTTTGCCCGCGTTCGGAAAAACGTTGCGCGGCAGCATTCTTGCCCGACAAAGCAATTGATAACTCTTCTTCTAATGTGCGCGCTGCATTTATATTCGTGTCTCCACCAAGGTGGCCCACCATGCCCGACACACTGCTGGAAATCCCAACGGCCCATTTATCTAGCAAACTTGGTTGCTTTAATTCGGGCAATTCCGCTGTAGTGATAAATTCGCCCAGCAAAAAGCTATCGGCGATAAGCTCCATATTGGATGAATACAGCCGCACCCGCGTATTGGCCGGCACCTGCAGTCGTTTCAACAATGCCCGCGAAAGCGCCTCATTCAAAGAGGGGCGCGGCGTACCTGATGTCGCTGTTAGAGAGAGAACGGACTCATATGTAAGAGCTTGAGATTCCAACGATTCAGTGCGTGCCTGCACCAAACCCGCACGGATTTCGTTCACAAAAAGCGCGCCTGCAATCAGGATCATCAACCCCGCCAGATTGGACGCAAGAATAAGCCGCGCAATCCGCGACCGAACAAGCGAACGTCCGGTGCGCAGGATAGACTGCAAGAGATTTCCTCTTTCAACTATCTCCATGATTGCACATCCTCAACTTCACAAGCGCTTTGTTCTGCGCCTCCCCTTCTAACGAGAGGCACAAAGTCAAATGTTGAAGATTTAAGCTTCTTTATAACGATACCCAACGCCATATAGCGTCTCAATCGAATCGAATTCTTCGTCTTGGTCGCGGAATTTCTTACGCAAACGCTTGATGTGACTGTCTATCGTGCGATCATCCACATACACTTGGTCATCATAAGCTGCATCCATCAATTGATCGCGGCTCTTCACATACCCCGGACGGGAAGACAGCGCTTGAAGGATCAAAAACTCCGTCACAGTAAGACGCACAACCTCACCCTTCCATGCACACGCATGGCGGTTAGGGTCCAGCGTCAGTGATCCGCGAACGATAGGTTTCTTATCACCCTCTTCCACAACGCCGGCACCACGCGAACGGCGCAATACTGCTTTCACGCGCTCAGACAGCAGGCGCATAGAACATGGCTTACGAATAAAATCATCCGCTCCAATGTTAAAGCCAACCACTTCGTCAATCTCATCATCCTTAGATGTCAAGAAAATCGCAGGCAGGTTAGATGTCTGACGCAAACGGCGCAGCAATTCCATACCATCCATTTTTGGCATTTTCACATCAAGGATAGCCAATTCCGGTGGGTTCTCCGCCAAACCCTGAAGCGCAGATTCGCCATCATGGTAAGCGCGGACATTATAACCCTCTGCTTCAAAGAACAGTTTCAGGCTTTCAACAATGTTTTCGTCGTCATCGACCAATGCGATGGTTGTCATGGGTGTCCCCTTATTTTTGACTGCTTTTCCGAGTCAAAATGCAAATCAGTTTCACATACTATAACGCATGCTTCAATTGGGCCAAGTCCTGACGCATATAAGGTTTTATTTAGGCGATTTGAGACAGAGTGCGGCGAGTTCTCGCGAAGTGCGTATTTTTTATTAATCCCCCCCTTCTCAGAACAAATCTGGTCCGCATTCCACACAAGCGCCAATTATGGTTCGTCTCCTATTCCAACTCGAGCCAATTCCCATTTCTCAAATTTTTAACTTACAAATTCCTATTCTCCAAATAATGCCTCCTTGACACATACCAACCAGTCGGTATTATTTGGTATGAGCACGAAAACACAAGCAAAGCCCGAACGCAAAAGCGCAAAAACACGCCTACTGGAAGCCGCCATGCAGATTATTCGACAAAACGGATATACCGCCACTTCAGTGGAAGATCTCTGCCGCGCAGCAGATGTTTCTAAAGGAGCGTTCTTTCATCACTTTTCAAGCAAAGAAGAACTTGGCGTCGCAGCGGCCCAGTTTTGGGGTGAGACAACAGGCGCTTTTTTCCAGTCCGCCCCGTATCACCAACACGCAGACCCACTCGAACGTGTGCTTGGCTATATCGATTTTCGTAAAGCTATAATTGATGGAGATATCGCTCAATTTACTTGCCTGGTCGGCACGATGACACAGGAAGTTTATGGCTCTCACCCAGAAATTCGTGATGCGTGTGCCGATAGTATTTTCAATCATGCAAACACACTCATTCCCGACATAGAAGCCGCAATGCAAGCGCGCCACCTTACCAATACCAACTGGACAGCTCAAAGCCTTGCCAACCACACCCAAGCCGTCCTGCAGGGTGCTTTCATTCTCGCGAAAGCCAAAAATGATAAAGCAGTTGCGTTAGAAAGCGTGGATCACCTCAAACATTATATTGAATTCTTGTTCAACTACCCTTCAACAATGGAGTATGCAGTATGAATGTGCCTTCCAAATACGTGCTCAGCATCACCCGCACGATAAAGGCTCCACGTCCAATCGTCTGGCGCTGCTGGACAGAACCAGAATTGCTCAAGCAGTGGTTCTGCCCCAAACCGTGGAGCGTTCCTGAAGCTGATATAGACGTAAAGGCAGGCGGCCGCATGAATATCGTCATGGCAGGGCCAAATGGCGAGCGCATGGAAAATATCGGCTCATATCTTGAAGTTGCTCCCCTGCAGCGCCTTGTCTTCACCGACGCCTATAGCGAAGGCTTCATGCCACGTCCCACTTCTTTCATGACAGGCATCGTTGAGCTTTCTGATGACGGGCAAGACCAGACCAAAATGATCTGGAGCGCCCGACACTCCAATGAGGATGATGTAAAAAAACATCTAGAGATGGGCTTTGAAGCCGGCTGGAATGCCGCTGCCGATCAACTCAATACACTCGCCCAATCCCCCGATTTTCACAATCAATAGGAAGATAACATTATGTCATACATCGACGGAATGGTCGCCGCAGTTCCAACTGCGAATAAAGACGCCTATATCGCACACGCCAGCAAAGCAGCTGTTATATTCAAAAAACACGGCGCATTATCAGTTGTAGACTGCTGGGGGGATGATGTCCCTGAAGGTAAAATCAATTCCTTCCACACTGCCGTTGATCGCAAGGAAGATGAAACCATCGTCTTTTCTTGGATTTCATGGCCAGACAAAGCCACACACGACACTGGCATGCAAAATGCTATGATTGAAATGACAGAGACCATGAGCGATATGCCTATGCCCTTTGATGGCAAACGCATGATTTTTGGTAGTTTTGATGTAATTTCAGAGACTTAAAATCACTCTTTTTCATACATTAAACGAGTTTGTCATGTCTGAAACAAAAACATTACCTCCAAAAGGTCCGGCGTCCTATTTCCCGTCGATTGAGAGAAAATACGGTCGTCCTATCAATGAATGGATAGCCATTATCCAAACCATGCCAGATAAAAAGCATATGGAAATCGTCACCTTCTTAAAAGAGCATCATCAGATCGGGCATGGACATGCCAATGCTCTTGTTGCTCATACACTCGCTTAAACAAAGCAAACTTGAAAAAACGCATTCTCTAGCAATCAAAGCAAAAACGCCCAATGGGAACCTTCCACATGCTCCACACGTTCTTTACGCATAAGACGGGTTTGGCCCTGTGGCTTTTGCTTAACCTAGCCAAACTCCAAGCGTAGGACGTGCGACCCCAAATAGCATGCGCCTCCTGCATGAAAGGAGACATGGAATGTTGATTATAGATGCACGCGAACGCCCCTATGTTGAGATTAATGAAGATGATGATGTCGTCATCGTGCTCAAATCCAAGCACCCACTTAGCGAAGACACGTTCGGCACCGCCGCCTTTAAGCTCTCCCCACATAATGGCTTAATGCTTGCCAAGGCCCTGCAAACCAAAATTGCAAAAGTTGTCTTGAGTGATCGTAGCGACATCTCTGAAACCCCTGACTCCACAAGTGCTAAAATCTGCAAACTTGATCAGGAAGAAGAAAGCTCAAAACCCTAAAAAAACAGGGATATCCCAAAACTTATCCCCCTTCTTCCAACTCCGCCTATATTGACGCCATCACACCTCACAGGGGCGGTTCGCGATCAAACGTGCTGAGGGTGAATGGGTTTATCCCATGCGAGGCGCGCCAATTGGCAGCCAACACCGCTGGTATCTCGTGTTTGGATCGGGACCAGCATAGACTACCCGCCAGTTTCGGCTGGCACATATGCCAATTGAGCGCCTCGCGCCCCAACTTGGACGACATAGGATAAAACTGCACAGGATCATGCCTGGTGCAGTTATTTTTGTACCTTTTTTCAAATTTTTAAAGTCAACCACACACAAAAAAGGGCACGCAGATATTGCATGCCCCGTTTAAAATCAACGGCGAAAAACGCTGTTATTTCTTTGCTTCTTTTTCCGCCAATAGCGGCATCAAACAGCCCAGCACGTGATAGAGTGTGGACGCAGGCGAATTGCTCGAAAGCACCTTGCCTTGTGCATCCACTTCATCATGCCAATAACCCATATTCTCGCCGCCAACTGTGAGATAGTGCTTTTTCAAACGTTCAAGCATTTCCAGCCCTTTGCGCTGCTCAACAATAGATCCCTGTGTGAGCTTTAGGCGGATATATTCTGTTTGCGGCCATAGACGACATTTTACCTCTTCAGGGTGTGTCCCATCAGGATAGCATTGGTTCATCACCAAGCCCGTTTTTGGCGCAATCCCATATGTGTCACTAAAGGCTTCCAAAACAGCTGTTGTGTTTGTTTTACGGCCCGTCAGTTTTTCGTATTTACGCAGCAAGTAAGCCCACTCCAGCAAGTGACCCGGCTCCAGCATCAAATATTTAGGGTTTGCACGATCAGGCAAGGGTGTCAGGTCTTCGTGGAAATACTCACGCAGCAAACCATCCACACAGAAACGCTGCGTATAAAGCTCAAAAATTTCCTGTGCGAGATCAGCCATTTGCTCATCGCCGAACAATTCCATCCAGGCCATCGCCATTTCAAACAAATGCATATGTGGATTCGCGCGGCGCGGTGTTGTCGCCGGAATACCTTCCACAAACCCGATCACCGGATGACGCAGACGGTTAAACAGCACATCTCTTGTTTTATTGGCTGCATCCATGACCTTCTTATCGCCGGTCACTTTATACGCCCATCCAAGCCCCAATAGTGCGAAAGCTTGGTCGTATGTATCGACACGACTATCGCGCAAAGACCCGTCTCGGTTAAAAGTATGACCCCAACCGCCAGAATCCAGCCAACAATGCTTGAGCATGTAATTTAGGGGCGATTCCAGTGCGTGCGCACCCTCTTTCCAGCCCATTTCATGTGCGTGTGCAAATGCATACACCTGACGCGCCTGAACACGGAAACGACGTCCCATGTCGTGGATAGGTTTACCATCCATATCCAGCGCTTCATATGCACCGCCATATTCACGGTCCAAACCAATATCAGCCCATAATGGCAATGCTTGGTTAAACAGCCAATTTCTAGCCCACCCACGCGAACGCGACTCAAATGATTTTGAACGCGACCCATGTCCAAGTGCGGTGGAGTGTCCGTCTTTTTCAAGCGCTTGGTGTACTTTTTTCACGCTCTGAGCATGCTCAGTGTGACACACCAATAATGCATCAGGCGTATCAATAATCGCGACATCATCAAGCCCAATAACAGCGACAACCCGACCACTTGCTTGCACGAGACAGTTTTTAGAATCTACAATCCGCACATCACCTGTGAGATTGTTACCATTCTTGTCCATCGTGCCAAGCTCACGAACACTGGCCCAACTTCCAACATCAGACCAACCAAACTTGGCAGGCACAACAGCGGCATTTTCTGTACGTTCCATGATCGCATAATCGATTGATTTTTTCTCAATCGCGCTAAATAGCAATGGATCATATTGCAAATGCTTATAGCCATTCGCGGACGTTTCCAGACGTGCACAATCACACGCGGCAATCACTTTGGCATAAATATCTGGCTCAAAATTCGATAGCTCACTTAGATAAGTGGAGCCACGCACAGCGAAAATCCCCGCATTCCAAACATAGTCTCCACTGTCCACATAGGATTGAGCCGTGTCAGCGTCTGGTTTTTCAACGAATTTTTCAACTGGATATCCTGGCACACCATCCAACTGACTTGGCGCGCGCTTAATATATCCAAATCCCGTTTCAGGACGATCGGGTGTCACACCAATTGTACAGATATTGCCTTTTGCAGCTGTTTGGGCTGCTTCTAAGATAGCTGTCTGAAAATGCTCCATATCTTCGATATAATGGTCCGCAGGAACCAATACCAAAACCGCATCTTCGCCTAAATTATCATTCACCCAATGCGCAGCAATACCCGCAGCCGCAGCCGTATCACGTCCCATTGGCTCTTCAAGAATGGCACTTACAGGAATATTGTTTTCAAGTAGCTGTGTCTCAACTTCATTTGCATAAGCCTGAGAACAAATAATCAAAGGCGCAGCACTATTTGGCACGGCATTCATGCGCAATGCTGTATGCGTCAGCAATGAATGCTCACCAAACAGGGTTTGCAATTGTTTAGGCTCATGAGACCGCGATAGAGGCCAAAGACGTGTTCCGCTACCACCACACAAAATCGCAGGTACAATCTTTAGTGTCATCCCCAACTCTCGCTTTCCAAATTACTCAACATACTACCTTCAAACTCACAGGCACTTTCAAATTCGACTGAATTTATAAAGCTACTTAACCGCCTACCTTTACAAATTCATGTAACTATCAGCAATAATTATACCGATCTTCAGATTGGCATGCGATATTGTTTCATCGCCTCTATTTTGTGATGAGTTAACGCCTAATGCGCTTCATTCCATGAATGCGCAGCTTCAGCTTCCACCAATAGCGGAACAGATAAATCCATCACTGGAAATGTTGCTGTTTCCATGATTTTTTTCACCAGCTTAATCGTCTTTTCTGCCTCAGCTTTTGGCGCTTCAAAGATCAATTCATCATGTACTTGCAACAGCATTTTAGCTTGCAGACCCGATTTTTCTAAAGCCGCTGGCATTTTCACCATCGCCCGCTTGATAATATCCGCCGCAGATCCCTGCAAAGGCGCATTAATGGCTTGGCGTTCAGCAAAACCTCGCTCTGGGCCTTTGCCATTTATCCCCTTCATCCAAATGCGGCGACCAAAGGCTGTTTCCACATACCCTTTCTCGCGGGCAAAGGCTTTCATCTCATCCATATATTTCAATATGCCGGGGAATTTCGCATTATAGGCCTTGATATATTCAGACGCTTCTCCACGTGGAATACCCAATTGCCGCGCCAACCCAAACGCAGATATTCCATAGATAATCCCAAAATTGATCGCCTTGGCTTTGCGCCTAATCATTGGGTCCATGCCCTCAATCGGCACACCAAACATTTCCGATGCCGTCATGGCGTGGATGTCGAGATCATTGTTGAACGCATCTTTCAGCGAGTCGATATTTCCAATATGTGCCAATAATCGCAGCTCAATCTGTGAATAGTCCGCCGCGATCAGCACATTGCCCTCTTGCGCCACAAAAGCCGCCCTTATCTTACGTCCCTCTTCGGTACGGATAGGAATGTTCTGCAAATTCGGGTCAGAGGATGACAAACGCCCTGTTTGTGCGCCCACCAAATTAAAGCTTGTATGCACGCGCCCTGTTTGCGGATTAATGCACTCGCCCAGCGCGTCTGTGTAAGTTGATTTCAATTTTGAAAGAGAGCGCCACCCCAGCAACGCTTTGGGAAATTCATACCCCTCCGCTGCAAGGTCTTCTAGCGCATCAGCACCCGTAGCCCATGCACCCGTTTTGGTTTTCTTCCCGCCTGGCAGCTCCATTTCGCCAAACAAAATTTCACCAATCTGTTTCGGGCTACCCATGTTAAACTCGCGTCCTGCAAGTTCAAATGCTTCAGCTTCATATTGAGCCATGCGCTGTGCAAAATCGCCGGACAATCGCGACAATGTTTCCCGCTCGACAAATATCCCAGCGCGTTCCATTTGCGCAACAACAGGCACCATAGGCCGCTCAATCGTTTCATAAAGCGTCGCCATGCCTTCCGCAGACAGGCGCGGTTTAAGCAATGCCCATAGGCGCAGCGTCACATCCGCATCTTCCGCCGCATATTTCGTAGCTTCGCCCACTGACACCTTATCAAAGGTGATCTGCTTCTTGCCCGTCCCAGCCACATCTTTAAACGCGATAGGCTTGTGATTGAAATGCAGCTCCGCCAGTGCATCCATGCCATGACCATGCAAACCCGCCTCAAGCGTGGCTGAAATCAGCATTGTATCATCCACAGGGGATGGCAAAATCGGCGCACCCAGCACCTCCATGCCAGCACGATAAAATACGTTGATATCGTATTTAAAATTCTGCCCCACTTTTAAAATAGAAGGGTCTTCCAGCATGGGCTTTAAAATTTCCAATGCCAGTTTCATATCCATTTGCTCAGGCCGTCCATCGCCTAGCAAGTCCCCATCACCCGTATGGCCTAGCGGAATATAGCACGCATCATTTGGCCCCAATGCCAATGAGACGCCCACCAAATTCGCCGCTACAGAATCCAACCCATCGGTTTCGGTATCAACCCCAATCACACCCACTGCAGAAGCACGCGCCATCCATTCGCGTAAATCCTCGGGCGCAATCACAGTCACATATTTAGAGGCATCAATCGCTTCAGCACTCGCCGCCACAGGCATGCTCGCATCCACACCGCCTTCACTTGCCGCACTCGCAGTCGGCGCTGCACCATTGCCTATTTTTTCCTGCACGCGCCGCGTAATGGTACGAAACTCCATTTCATCAAGAAACGGCACAAGCTCTTCAAGCTTTGGCTCACACACACCAAATTCTTCAATCGCAACAGGCACAGGCGTATGCACATCCAGCGTCACCAATTTATGCGAGATACGCGCATCATCCGCATACTGATAAAGGTTTTCGTGGCGCTTAAATGTTAAAAGCTCATGCGGCTTATTCTTCTTATCTGGCGCATGCTCACTCGAAAATTTAAGCAAGCCTTCAAGATCACCAAAAGCATTGATTAATTGCGCGGCGGTTTTCAATCCAATTCCCGGAACACCCGGCACATTATCAACGCTATCGCCTGCAAGCGCTTGCACATGCGTCACGCGATCTGGTGCCACGCCAAATTTATCCATCACCGCATCAAACGATAAATGCCGATCTTTCATTGTATCCAGCATCGACACTTTATCTGTGACGAGCTGCATCAAATCCTTATCTGATGAGATAATCGTCACGCGCGCGCCTTTTTCTTCCGCAATACGCGCATAGGCAGCGATCAAATCATCTGCCTCATAATTTTCTAATTCAATCGCTGGTGTCCCGAATGCAATGGCAGCACGCCGCACCAGCGGAAATTGCGGCACTAAGTCTTCAGGCGCAGGCGGGCGCTGCGCTTTATAGCGCGCATCTAAATCATTTCGGAAAGTTTTGCTGGACGCATCAAAGATACATGCAAAATGCGTTGCTTCATCCTTGCCCTTTGTATCTTCAAGCAGCTTAAACAACATATTACAAAAGCCAGACACAGCCCCAACCGGTAAGCCATCAGATTTGCGCGTTAAAGGCGGCAAAGCATGAAATGCGCGGAATATATATCCCGAAGCATCCACCAACATTACATGGCTATCTTCGTTGAGTTCGCGTGTCACAGGCATAGAAGCGTCTCCTTTGAGGCGCTAAGATGTAACAGGGTTTGCCAGCAGGGAAAGTGGTAAGGTTAATACTTGTGGTGAAAAACACCATTTACGGCCCTAAATATGTAAGCCCACGCCTTACATAGAGTTGACTTTCAAGGCACAATTGCCAACACCCAAAGCACGTTACACCCTTAACAACCCACATACCGCCTGCGAGATTAGCCTGTGAAATCACTTATCGTTATTCCATCACGTTATGCCTCCAAGCGCTTTCCAGCAAAGCCACTCCATAAAATCGCAGGCCACACCTTATTATCACGCGTCGTAAATATCGCTCAAAGAGTGTGCGCAGCTGATAGTAAAGTCTCCTATGTTGTCGCCACAGATGACACGCGGATTGAGGCGCACGCAAAAGAAATTGGCGCACCTGTTGTCATGACAGACCCAAATCTTGCCTCGGGTACGGATCGCGCCCTCGCTGCCACGAATATTTTCAAAGCTGATGCTGATTTTATCGTAAACCTTCAAGGCGATGCTCCTTTTACGCCGCCTGAGCACGTCCACGCGATCATCAATGCAGGCAAAACGAGCCGCGCTGATGTCGTCACCCCCGTTTTGCAAATGCCGTGGGATGCGCTTGATATCATGCGTGAACAAAAGCAAATCCAACCCTTTTCCGGCACGTCTTGCGTTAGGCGCAGAGATGGAGAAGCCTTATGGTTTTCCAAAAACATCCTACCCGCTATCCGCAAAGAAGACGCACTTCGTAGCTCAGCCCCCTTATCTCCTGTTTGGCGTCATATTGGTCTTTATGGCTATACCCGCGCCGCATTAGCCCGTTTCACCTCACTGCCTGAAGGCTATTATGAAAAGCTCGAAGGCTTAGAGCAGCTTCGTTTCCTCGAAAACGGTATGCGCATCATGACAGTCGCAGTCCAAACAGGGCCAAATGCAATGTGGGGTGTAGATACTTTAGACGATGCAGAACACGCAGAAAAACTCATCGCTCAACATGGTGATCCCCTAGATATGCCGACAGAGAACAAGGCTTAATCCATGCGCGATATATATATTGTTCGTCACGGCAATACATTTGATAAGGGCGATGTTGTTACACGTGTCGGTGCGCGCACCGATTTGCCGCTTTCTCTTTCAGGCCAAGCTCAAGCCGATGCTCTTGCTGCACATTTTTCTGTATCCGTCTCAGGATTTGAGAAAATCTATTGCAGCCCGCTAAAGCGCACACGCGAAACCGCCGCCGCAATTTTAAGCCAGCAAGCATCTGACGCATACGACCTTGAAGCACTCGAATTCTTGCGCGAGATCGACTATGGACCAGACGAGAACCAGCCCGAAAGCACCGTCCTAGCACGCATAGGTCAGGATGCCCTCACAGCGTGGGAAAATCATGCCATTCCACCCGATGGCTGGCAGGTTAATCCTCAGCAAATCATTGCTGCGTGGAAAGATTTATTTACACAAATCGCCCGCCTGCCTCTGCCAGAAACAGGCCCTGCAACGCCTGTTCTTATCGTCACATCAAACGGTGTTGCCCGTTTTGCCCTGCAAGCTGCAAATGACACCAATGGCTATGAATTAAAGCTGAAAACAGGCGCTTACGGCATCGTCCGTGTACAGACAATAGACAATAAAACGCACGCCCAAGTGCTTGACTGGAACCTAAGACCAGCCCCATCTGATAGTTAAATTGAAATCATAAAGTAGAGTGTGATCCCACCATGACATCTTCTTCAAACACAGCCTCCAATGCCGACATAGCGACAGCCCGCCGCGTCCTCTCAATGGAAGCTGAAGCCTTGAATTTAATGGCAAATTCTCTGGATGATCGCTTTGTTCAAGCAGTTGAAACCTGCCTTGGCGCAACAGGCCGCGTCATTGTTTCTGGGGTTGGGAAATCAGGTCATGTCGCCCGAAAAATCGCAGCAACTTTAGCCTCCACAGGTACACCCTCTATATTCGTTCACCCCACAGAAGCGTCCCATGGTGACCTTGGCATGATTGCAAAAGGTGATGTTGTGATTGCCATGTCACGTTCGGGTGAAACCAGCGAATTATCAGATATTATCCACTATACGCGCCGCTTCCAAATCCCGCTCATCTCCATTTGTGCAAAAGCAGAATCCACGCTCGCAAAAGCTGCGGATATCTCCTTGCTAATCCCTGATGGCCCTGAAGCATGCTCACTAACCTCCGCGCCCACCACATCTACCACCCTCACCATCGCTTTAGGCGATGCTTTAGCGGTTGCTTTGCTTGAACGTAAGGGTTTCAAAGCTGAAGATTTCCGCGTTTTCCACCCCGGCGGAAAACTCGGCGCGATGCTCAAAACAGTCACGGATCTCATGCATACAGGGGATGAACTTCCCCTCGTTCAAACAGGTGCAACCCTGTCAGAAGCGCTCAATGTTTTGTCTCAAAAAGGATGGGGATGTGTCGGCATTACGGATGCAAACGGCGCATTTATCGGTATGCTCACAGACGGAGATGTCCGCCGTCTCGTCACCTCAGGCAAGACAGTCTCTACCGTTGATGAAGCCATGACACGCTCGCCCATCACAGCGAACACAAAAACACTCGCCTCCACCCTCCTTAATACATTGAATGAAAAGCGCTTTACGCAAATGTTCATCCTTGAGGATAACAAACCTGTCGGCGTTATTCATATGCATGACCTATTGAAAGCAGGCGTGAGCTAAGCCTCTCTCATTTTCCAAATTGGCCTTCCCTTATCCGCTTTTTTGTGTTCCCTTTTTCACAATTAAGCGGGGTCAATTATGAAACAAATCATTTGCACACTTCTAAGTGCCGTCGCCATCAGTGCAGCTGCCTGCTCCCAGCAGGACACACCGCCGCCTGAAACCAGCACGACACCAAGTCCAACTGTCCAAACAGACCACACCCAACAACCACTCCATCTGCCCGTTCCGCGCGCAGGTGTTGTTGAGGATAGATTTGCGGGTTTAGCCCTGACTTGTCTGCATCAAGAATACCCCAACAAAGTCTCTATTGTCCTCGATCAAGATAGCGATTCAAAGCCACCTTCGCAGTTATTTCCCGCGTTTTACGGCTGCTTTGATTGGCATTCATCCGTACACGGACACTGGCTTCTCACACGCATTCTAACCGTCGATCCTGACACACCCTTGCGCACGCTTATTATTCAAGAATTAGACAAAAGTTTCACGCCAGAAAACCTTGCTGGAGAGGTGGAGTATTTCTCCACAAACGGCAAAGGTGCCTTCGAACGTCCTTATGGCCGCGCGTGGTTTTTGCAATTAGTCGCCGAACTTCACACGAGTGAAGACCCCAAAATGCAAGAATGGCGCAACATATTGCAGCCATTGGAAAAAATCATTGTTGAGCAAACCCAAACCTGGCTCAAATCACTCGCTTACCCGATCCGATCCGGCACACATAACCAATCATCTTTTGCCTTTGGTTTAATGCTCGATTATGCCCGCACGATAGGCAATTCAGACTTTGAAAAATCTCTCTCGGACAGCGCAATGCGCTTCCACGAGAATGACATAAATTGCCCGCTTACATACGAGCCTTCTGGAGAAGATTTCCTCTCTCCTTGCCTCATGGAAGCAGACCTTATGCGCCGCATCATGCCTCAAAACACATTCGCGACATGGCTTAGCGCCTTCCTTCCCGATATTCCTGAAGATGGTAGCGCGGACTGGCTGGCACCGGGTATCGTTTTGGATGCTACCGACGGAAAACTTGTCCACTTGGATGGCGTAAACCTCTCGCGCGCTTGGGCATTGGAAGGTATTGCGTCCGCTCTACCAGCAGATGATGCAAGACGCGCAAGCTTGCTGGCATCCGCCCAATTGCACACAGAAAAAGGTATCGCTTCTGTTTCAGATGAACACTATTCAGGAAGCCATTGGCTCGGCAGTTTCGCGACATACCTAACCACTAAACGCGGCATCGCATCCGCTGCCTCAGAATGAAACTGCGTATTGGCCCAGGAGCATTAGTTGCCGCTGCTTTTATAGGTCCCGGCACTGTCACAGCCTGCACGCTTGCAGGTGCTAATTTTGGTTATGCCCTTATTTGGGCGCTGGTGTTTGCCACGCTTGCCACGATTATTTTGCAAGATATGGCAGCCCGCCTTGGCGTTGGTGCTAAATTAGGACTGGGTGAAGCGCTCATGCGTAACACGTCCAACCCTATGCTTAAAATGGCATCCGCAATATTGGTATTTGCGGCCCTCGCTATCGGCAATGCAGCGTATGAAGCCGGCAATTTATCCGGCGGTGCATTGGGGCTTCAAGCGATATTGGGACCAAGCGGGCCAGATAGATCTATCATTTTACTCTGTATCGCCCTCATCGCGGGTGGCCTGCTTCTTTATGGGAAGTACAAGCTGTTAGAGCGTATTTTGGTCGGCCTTGTTTTAGTCATGAGTGCTGCCTTCCTAATCGCGGCATGTATTGTAAAGCCGGATATATCTCAATTTGCATCCGGCCTTATCCCCCGCATTCCAGACGGCGGCACGCTCACAGCCATCGCCCTAATCGGCACAACAATCGTGCCTTATAATTTGTTCCTCCATGCCGCCACAGCGCGTGAACGCTGGGGCCCGAATGGTGATATCCAAGCCGCACGTTCAGATACGATTCTATCTGTTGGTTTGGGCGGGCTAGTCTCCATACTCATCCTCACCACCGCCGCCGCTTCTATGTTTAAATCAGGCCTCGGCATTAGCAGCGCCGCTGATCTAGCGCGCTCTATAGAGCCAGTCTTTGGTGCCGGCGCAAAATATCTCATTGGGATAGGTCTTTTCGGCGCGGGCCTGACATCCGCCATCACTGCCCCGCTCGCAACGGCTTATGTCATCACCGAAATATGGCCCACATCAGATGATGCTCAGAAAAAACGCATCTTCCGTATCACAGCATTAAGTGTGCTTTTAATTGGGGTTCTATTTAGCCTTACAAGCATAAGTCCAATCTCACTCATCCTCATTGCGCAAACAGCGAATGGGCTACTTTTACCCATTATCGCCAGCTTCCTGCTTGTCATAATGAACAAAAAATCCCTGCTGGGCGCGCACACCAATACGCTTAAAACCAATATTGCTGGCGGCTTGGTGGTAATAATAACCCTTGGCTTGGGCTTGCGCGGAATCGCGAGAGCGTTTTCAATAGACATATGACACGTATGATCGACCTCAATGCCGACCTTGGCGAAGGGTGCGGAGATGATGCAGGGCTTATGCCCTATATTTCAAGCTGCAATATAGCGTGTGGTGGTCATGCAGGGGATGCTGAAAGTATGGCGGAAGCAGTTATGCTCGCCAAACTCAACAATGTACGCATTGGTGCCCACCCCTCCTATCCCGACCGAGAAAATTTTGGCCGCACATCAATGACGATGCGCGATATTGATCTTGAAACCAATCTTCTTGATCAAATGAGCACCCTTAAAAAAGCAGCTGTGCATTATGGCGTGCCAATCGTCCATGTAAAACCGCATGGCGCACTTTATAATGATGCATTAACATCAGAAAAATTGGCTTGGATTGTTGTATGTTCGGCGCGTGAAATCTTTCCACACGCCGCAATTATGGGCATGCCAAACAGCAAGCTCGAATTGGTCGCAAAACAACAAAATCGTCATTTTATCCGTGAAGGATTTGCCGATCGCAGATACACAGATGCAGGCCAACTCGTACCGCGTGTGCGCGACGGCGCGATGATTGATTCAGATTTGGAGCGTTGTGCTCAAGCGCTCGCATTGGCTGAAGGCGAACTTATTCAAACAGACACAGGCAACACACTCTCGCTCAATATTGATAGTATCTGTATTCATGGCGACACCCCAAATGCGGTTCAGAGCGCTCGCTATATTAAACGCGCTTTGGAAATAGCCAGTTTCACAGTCCAAGCACACATTCATGGCACGTCAACTTCTTAATTGTTTGCAGATCGCTGATGATCTCATCTCTATCACTTACCCCCCCTCATTAAACCGCACTGCGATTGCCGCGTCTTTGCGTGCCCTGCCTCATTTTAAAGAGGTCGTTGAGGGCATTGATAGTATTTGCGTTCAATTTGATCCGCTCACTCAGAATGCACAAACGCTTTTGGCAATGCTGCAAAAAACAGCCGCACACATATCAGATGCACCTCAAGCAAACCCAGACACATTCACCATCCCAATAGATTATAGTCCAAGTGCAGCCCCCGACTTAGATCAAGTGTGTGAAAGTCTGGGTATTGATCGCACCGCATTTATCACGGCCCACACAAGTAAAACTTACCCGATTGAGATAATCGGTTTCACCCCTGGTTTTGCATACATAAGTGGCGCTGATTGGAATATCCCGCGCCTCAAACAACCGCGCATTCGTGTGCCTGCTGGTTCAATCGGAATAGCTGGGGGATATACTGGTATTTACGCCCTTGAAGGACCGGGCGGCTGGCCTCTCATAGGACGCACTCACGCAACCCTTTTTGATGCCGCGCAAGATGACCCCTTCATATTAAAAGCGGGCATGCAAGTTAAGTTTGAGGCGGTAAAATCATGAGTCTCACAATATTAGCATCTGGTATGCAGGCAACTTTGCAAGGAAATCCCCGTCTTGGATTCCGCCACCAAGGTGTGCCCTCATCTGGGCCCGCAGACAGCCTATCACATGCGCTTGCCAATATTGCACTGGGCAATGAAGCTGACACGGCAAATATTGAAATCACTGGCGGTGGTTTCAAAGCGGTTATCAACGCGCCCATTTCCATTGCTCTTACTGGCGCACCTAGTTCAGCAACACTAAATAACGTCCCGCTTCATTTTTATACCCCCATACACGCCAATGCGGGCGACACTCTGATTATCCCACCTCCCAGTTTAGGCCTGCGTATCTATCTAGCGGTTACTGGCGGATTTGAAGCGCAGACATTTCTTAAAAGCACATCGACCTATCTTCCCGCCAATTTCGGCGGACATTTAGGGCGCGGATTGCAAAAAGACGATATATTGAAATTTGCAGATAATCCTCCCTCCCTTCCCTCTCAAATTATACCTCAACACATTCGTCCCTTTTTCAGTCGTCAATGGAGTCTCCGGTTTTGCGAGGGGCCAGAGTTCCACGTGCTAACGCAAGAAAGCGCAAAACAACTCACGCATTCTCCCTTCAAAGCAAGTTCCCGACTGAGCCGTATGGGAATCCAATTGGAAGGAACGCCTCTAAATTTAAGCTCAGATGGAAAGATGAAAAGCGCACCCGTTTTTGCGGGCACCATTCAATGCCCTGAAAATGGCCTACCATTTATCTTACTTGCAGACGCGCAAACAACAGGCGGCTATCCGCGCATAGGCACGATAGCATCATGTGACAGGCACAGGCTGGGCCAGATACAAGCAGGCGACCAGATCACCCTCATCAGTCTATCACCAGAAGCAGCTCTCACAGCATTGAAACAAAAATTATCCGCCCTAGCAGCCCTAACGACAAAGCCGTTAACTTAGCAACACGCGCCCCTCCAACTGCATAAAAACTCCCCTAAGCGTTGTTTTCATGTCGCAATTGCAGTCACAATTACCCCTCAAGGACGAACACGCTAGACGTGACGCTTTCTTAATGAGACGTTAATATACTATATGAAATTACACGTATTTCGCAGGGTGAACGACATGAAACTAAACTCGAAGGCGCTTGTCGCTGTATCTTTATGCGCCTTTAGCGCACCAGCATTTGCGCAAGTTGATTTGCCTCCAAACGCACGTGCAGGCGAATGTTACGCCAAAGTACTTGTGCCTGCGCAATACTCCACAAGCGTTCAGCAAATCTTGATTAAACCTGAATCTCAGAAGATCAAGAAAATCCCAGCACAATATGAAACATTTGAAGAAACATATCTCGTGCAAGAAGCGTCATTTGAATATGTGCCTGTGCCGCCGCGCTATGATTATGTACAAGAGAATGTAGTCGTTGCACCGGAACGTATGGAAAAGAAAGTTATTCCAGCACGTACTGAAACCGTCGAAGAAAAAGTCATGGTCCGCCCAGCCCGCGTTGAATGGAAACCTGGACGCGGCGCTTTAGAGCGTGTGGATGATGCAACAGGCGAAATCATGTGTCGTGTTGAGATTCCTGCAGAGTACAAAACAGTGAAACGTCTCGTCGTTTTAGAACCAGAGCGCGTGGTCGAAGAATTAGTACCTGCTAAATATGAGACTGTACGTCGCCGCGTGGTCGTCGAACAGGCAACTGTTCAACGTAAAGAAATCCCTGCAAAGTATGATACACGCACGACACGCCGTATCGTTCAGCCTGAACGCACAGAGGTAGAATATGTGCCGCCTGTGTATGATCAAGTCGAGCAACGTACACAAACATCAGGCGAGCGTTTGGAATGGCGTGAAATCTTGTGTGAAACAAACACAAAGCAAAACACCGTCCGCAGATTACAACAAGCACTCAACAATCAAGGCTTCAACGCCGGTACAGCAGATGGTGTGCTTGGGCGCCAAACGCTCACAGCAGTTCGCAACTTCCAACTTCGTGATGGTCTACCAACCGGTGGCCTAACGCTCGCGACATTGGAAAGATTGGGCGTCGCGCCTTAATATTTGAATTTATCCGGCAATGACGAGAAAAGATTTGAATCTCGTCATTGCCAGCATTTTAGAATGCATTTAGAAGCGATTCACTGACATTTCGTCTGCGGTTTGGAGAAATATCCCAAATTTACGCGATTCATTGTCACGAAACATTTGACTTTCTCGCTTCTTGTCGTCTATATGCGCGCTTCGCGCTTTTAAACCTGACGGTATTTACCTGATTGTTACTAGGAAGCGTCTCAAGTTTTTGGAAGAATTCGCACAGGCTGGCAACATGCCTCCTTGGTGCGTCAACCGACAGGCAAAAGGTCGTTAAGTTATGTTCGCGGTCATCAAAACGGGCGGAAAACAATATAAAGTCGCCCAAGACGACGTCATCACAGTAGAGAAGCTAGCTGCTGAAGCTGGTTCTGAATTCGTTTTCGACAACGTGCTGATGATTGGCGAAGGTGAAAAAGTAGACATGGGTGCTCCAGTTATCGCTGGCGCTCAAGTTGTAGGTGAAATTGTAGAGCAAACACGCTCTAAGAAAGTTATCACCGTTAAGAAACGTCAGCGTAACACATACCGTCGTAAGCTTGGCCACCGCCAAAACCTTACAATGGTTCGTATTACTGACATCCTCGCTAAAGGCGGCAAAAAAGTGACTGCTGCTAAAGCAGCTGCACCGAAAGCAGAAGCTCCAAAGGCAGAAGCAAAAGCTGCTGCACCAAAGGCTGCTCCTAAAGCTGCCGCAGCACCAAAAGCTGCATCTAGCGATGACATCACAAAGCTAACAGGTGTTGGTAAAGTTGCTGCTGGTAAGCTAGCAGAAGCAGGCTACACAAGCTTTGCTCAACTTGCTGCTCTAACTGAAGCTCAATTTGCTGAATTAGACACAAACATCTTCAAAGGTCGTGTACCTTTTGATCAAATCGTAGCTGAGTCAAAAGACCTAGCGTAATCGTAACGTAGCGCTGACTGCGCACCTAACATGGAGATGCTGTTATGGCACACAAAAAATCAGGTGGTTCGTCCCGCAACGGCCGCGATTCAGAGTCAAAACGTCTTGGCGTAAAAAAATACGGTGGTGAAGTTGTTATTCCGGGGAACATCATTGTTCGCCAACGCGGAACACAATACTACCCAGGCGACAATGTCGGCATGGGTAAAGACCACACAATTTTCGCTAAAGTGGAAGGCAATGTAAACTTCCGCAAGCGTGCTGGAAACCGTCAATACATTAACGTCATTCCGGCAGATGCTCCAAAGGCAGCTGAATAGCGGTAGACGTCTGAAAGACAGGACCGAGCCGCTTCAAGACTTTGAAGGCCGCGCTCGCGACAAGACCCAAAAAGGGGAAGCGGGTGACCGCCTCTCCTTTTTTTTCGCCTCATTTTCATCATAAGGCGACATTTAAAAGGGGCATACCCGAGTAAATGGACACGCAGATTATGGAAACGCGCGACGATACATCTCGCAGAATAACCACGCTTCCAGTATTGGAGACAGCACAGCTGACTCTGCGCCCATGGAAACTAGACGACGGCCCAGCAATTGATGCCCATTTCAGCAATTATGAAGTTGCCAAAATGACAGGCTCAAAGCCATATCCTTATCTTCCAAATTCTGGCTTTGGGGTGATTGCTTCTCAACACGGAAAATTTTTGCGCGGCTTGTGTTATGAGTTCGCACTTATTTGCAAAGATACTCAGGAAATTGCTGGCGGATGTGGTATTTTTAAACGCAAACCCACATCCCATTATGAATTGGGATATTGGCTTGGGCAAAAACACTGGGGCAAGGGACTTGCAACAGAAGCTGGAAATGCTGTCCTAGATTGGGCAAAGGCCGCTTTGGATGCAGATACATTTGTTGCAGGACACTTTGCTGATAATCCCGCCTCTGGTCGGGTACTCACCAAGCTAGGGTTTGCACGTGTCGGCAAAGAAAATGAAACAAAGCCGATGTTCTCTTTGGCGCGGGGCGGAAGATCGCCCGGCCTTGTATATATTTGGCCAGCCTCTAAAGCTGCCACCACACCTCTTTCAGCGCTACATTAGAGTAGCGCTAACTCGACTGGACACACGAAATGAAATTTTTGGACCAATGTAAACTTTTTGTCGCTGCCGGATATGGCGGCGATGGATGTGTGGCGTTCAGACGTGAAAAATATATCGCCAATGGTGGTCCCAATGGCGGCGATGGTGGCAATGGCGGCAGCGTCTGGGCCGAGGCTGTTGAAGGTCTCAACACATTGATTGATTACCGCTATAAGCAGCATTTCCAAGCTGCGCGCGGTGGCCATGGTATGGGAAGCAACCGCACAGGTGCAGCTGCAGAGGATGTCATCATTAAAGTCCCCGTCGGTACACAAATTTTTGAAGACGATCAGGAAACTATGATTGCTGACCTTTCAAAAGTTGGCGACAAGGTTTTATTGGCTGAAGGCGGCAATGGTGGATGGGGAAATCTACGCTTCAAAACATCCACGAACCAAGCGCCCCGCCGTTTCAACCCTGGTCTCCCCGGAGATGAGCGTTGGATATGGATGCGTTTGAAACTCATCGCAGATGCAGGGCTCGTTGGTTTGCCAAATGCCGGTAAATCTACATTCCTTGCCGCAAGTTCAGAAGCCAAACCAAAAATCGCAGACTATCCCTTCACCACGCTTCACCCAAATCTTGGGGTCGTTAGCCTAGGGCTTGGTTCGTCTTTTGTGTTAGCTGACATTCCGGGCCTTATCGAAGGTGCCGCTGAAGGTGCTGGCATAGGCACGCGTTTCCTTGGTCATATCGAACGCTGTACTGTTTTGCTTCACCTGATAGACGCCACACAGGATGATCCAGACCAAGCTTATCTAACGGTACGCAAAGAGCTGGAAGATTACGGGGCTGACCTTGAGTCAAAAATTGAAATTGTAGCCCTCAACAAATCTGATACGCTTGATCCGGAAATTCTTGAGGAACAAGCCGCCAAGGTTGAAAAAGTGTGTGGTCAAAAACCACATATCATTTCCGGTGCGACAGGCGACAATGTAAAAGATGTTTTGGGTGAGCTATTTGCTGCCATCCAAGAAAAACGACAAGTGCAAAGAGATAAAGAGGCCGCAAAGCAAGCCTTTGAAGCTGGGGAAGAAGATCAAGGATGGACACCGTAGAAACGGTCTCTGGAACCAAGCCTGATACAATACAATCTGGCGCGGAATATTTATCCAGTGCGAAACGCATCGTCATAAAACTCGGCTCAGCACTGCTTATCAATGCTGAGGGCAAAGCGAATGCTGCCCGTATTCAGGCAATTTCGCGTGATATTATCTCTCTGCGCGCCCAAGGAAAACAAATCGTTATCGTGTCTTCAGGCTCAATAGCGTTGGGACGCAAAGCGCTAAAATTGAAATCTGGCGCATTAAAACTAGAAGAAAAGCAAGCCGCTGCGGCATCTGGTCAGATCCGTCTCATGCGGGCTTGGGAAGATGCTTTTGCTGTTCACAATGTCCCTGTTGCTCAAGCACTTCTCACATTAGATGACACTGAAATCCGACGCCGCTGGTTAAATGCGCGCGCAACGCTCAATACGCTACTAGAAGCGGGCGCGATCCCTATCGTCAACGAGAATGATACAGTTGCAACCGAAGAAATTCGCTATGGCGATAATGACCGCCTTGCGGCACGTGTCGCCCAAATGACTGGCGCAGACGTATTAGTGCTTCTTTCCGATATTGATGGTCTATATACAGCTGACCCGCGCAATGATCCAAGTGCGAAACACATTCCTGTCGTTACCGACCTCACACCAGATATTATGAATATGGGCGGTAGCGCCAATGCCCAAGCTGGCGTTGGATCAGGCGGTATGGCCACAAAACTTCAAGCTGCTCGCATTGCCATGACGGCAGGGTGCGCAACCGTCATCACACGCGGCGAACCAACTGATGCCGCCAGTGATTTACCGATGGCCGCCCTAAAAAATGGCGCGCTGGCAACATGGTTCATTCCGCCTGTGTCCCCAGATACCGCGCGTATTCAATGGCTTATGGGATCGTTAAAACCTGCTGGAAAAGTCACGGTAGATGCAGGTGCCTCTCGTGCTCTGCGCAAAGGCAAGAGTCTTTTGCCAGCGGGCGTCACACATATAGAGGGCCATTTTGATCGCGGCGATGCTATTGAAGTTGTTGATCCTCAAGGACACCCTGTTTCGCGAGGCATAAGCGCATATTCATCAGAAGACGCAACGCGCCTTATAGGTCGCAATTCTTCTGAGATTGAATCTATCCTTGGATTTAAGGGTCGCCCTGCACTAATCCATTGTGACGACCTTATTCTGCTCTAAATACTTACAGCCCTAATCTAACCGAGCCTAATCATGACCATGACCCCAACTGACACAGCGTCACTCAATGACACCATGAACGCCATGGGCGCACGCGCGCGTAAAGCTTCTGCGCTCTTGGTGAAAGCGGGCCCTGAGGCACGCACAAAAGCGCTAAAAGCGATGGCAAACCGCATTCGTGAGAATGCCGATATGATTATCGCTGCAAATGCCAAAGATATGGAAGCAGCACGTGCTAAAGACCTCACCCCTTCTCTTCTAGACCGCCTAGAGCTATCAGCTGCACGCCTTGAATCCATTGCGCAAGGGCTTGAAAGCGTCTCAGAAATTGCTGACCCAGTCGGTGACGTACTCGCAAGTTGGGAACGTCCAAACGGGTTACAAATCTCTCGGGTGCGTGGTCCTATCGGTGTGATCGGTATCATCTATGAAAGCCGCCCAAATGTGACAGCAGATGCTGGCTCCTTATGTGTGCGCTCTGGGAATGCTGCCATTTTGCGCGGAGGGTCTGAAAGCGTCCATTCCGCCACAGCAATTACAGCTGCACTTCAAGACGGACTTGCAGATGCAGGCTTGCCACGTGATGCTGTGCAAATGGTTCCAACAACTGATCGCGCTGCCGTTGGATTTATGCTCAAAGGTCTAAGCGGCAACTTGGATGTCATTATTCCACGGGGCGGCAAAAGCCTTGTGGCGCGTGTACAAGAAGAAGCGCGTGTGCCTGTCATCGGACACCTTGAAGGTTTATGCCACACTTATGTTCACGAAAGCGCTGATCCAGTTAAAGCGATAGAAATCGTTTCCAACGCCAAAATGCGACGGACTGGAATTTGTGGCGCAACTGAAACTTTGCTGATTGATGCCAGCGTTGCTTCTGAGCTTTTGCCGAAAATCGCAAAATCACTTCAGGAACTTGGATGTGAATTGCGTGGAAATGACAAAGCACAAGCTATTGTGCCAATGATTGCCGCGACCGAAGAAGACTGGCGCACCGAATATCTAGCTCCTACTATATCTATCAAGGTGGTGACCGATATCACTGAGGCACTAGAGCATGTGCAGACCTATAGCTCAGGCCACACAGAGGCTATCCTTGCAGAAGACACGGCAGCAGCAGAACGCTTCCTGAACGAGATCGACGCCTCTATTGTTATGCATAATGCTTCTACACAATTTGCGGATGGTGGTGAATTTGGTATGGGCGCAGAGATAGGAATTGCCACAGGCCGCTTGCATGCACGCGGCCCTGTGGGGGCTGAACAACTCACAATTTTCAAATACATGGTCCGCGGGAATGGCCAAACTCGCCCTTCTTAATTCATTGAAATAGAATAGTTTTATGAAAAATAACGCCGTTTCAGACATTGCCAAAAGCATTCAGGTGGCTCAATGAGCCGCCATCTTTTGCGCTTGCCGTCTGCAACGGATGGTATCAAAATCGGACTTTTGGGCGGCTCTTTCGATCCCGCCCATGAAGGCCATGCCCATGTCGCTGAAACAGCATTGAAGCGCTTACAGCTTGATTATGTCTGGTGGATTCCAGCCCGAGGAAATCCTTTAAAATCAACGCAAACGCCATTCGAAAAGCGTTTCGCTTCCGCTGAACGCATGGCCCGCGGGCCTCATATGCGTGTTACAGACATCGAAAAACGCCTCGACCTCAGTTATACTAATGCCTTGATTCAACAACTAAAACAAACAGCACCGAAAGCACATTTTGTTTGGATTATGGGAGGAGATAACCTCATCAACTTCCATAAGTGGCAAGGCTGGACCCAAATTGCAGATTCCGTCCCAATCGCTGTTGTTGCCCGTCCCGGTGCAGGTGCACGTGCGCGTTTTTCAAAATTCGCCCGCCGCTATGCACATGCAAGAATCGCTGATGCCCGTGCAGCGTCTCTACCCACATCCAAAGCACCTCATTGGGTGCATTTAAGGGCACCACTCAACAGCGAAAGTTCCACTCGTCTACGTGGCCCCTCGAATATGTGGTAGCTCAACCCTATATCAAAATCTCACTAATTTAGCCCAATCCTTTCCCTATTCCAGTCTACGTGTTAAAAGGGAAAGTAAGGTCGCAATTGACCAATAGTATTAAAGAAAGGTTTTAGCCCTGTCCGCTCAAGATATGCGTACTGCCGCTGACAACACTGCCAGTGACAATGACGAGACGCAGCATAAGGTCTCAATCGCTCAAATAGCCGAAATTTCAAAGATGATAGTTGCACGTCTCGACGACGATAAAGCAGAAAACATCATCGAAATTGACTTGGTAGATAAGTCCTCCATTGCCGATACAATGATCATTGCTTCTGGCCGTTCAGCGCGCCATGTGAATGCTCTGACTGATCACATTTCACGCGCTCTAAAAGAAGCCGGCGTGACGGGTGTACGCACCGAAGGTCTTCAAAACTGCGATTGGGTTTTACTTGATGCAGGTGATATTGTGGTTCATATTTTCCGTCCAGAAGTGCGCGAATTCTACAATATCGAACGCATCTGGGGTGCTGAAACACCTTCTTCAGATCACCTTTCAGCCTAAACCTGATTTTAAACATAAACCACCAGTTTGCAGCCTTATGTCAGGCCGTGAGCTGGTGTTTTCATATCTGGATTACACACCACCATGCATATTAAAATCGTCTGCGTTGGACGCATGAAAGATAGCCCCGAGCGCGACATGGTGAATGATTATATTCAACGTGCTGCCAAAACTGGACGCGGCCTTGGTATCCGTTCTGTTGAAGAAATTGAGGTGGAAGCAGGTGGCGGCAAAACCAAAGAATCTGAACGCATTCTTGCACGAGTTGGAAACGCACGCTTAGTTCGATTAGATGAACGCGGCAAGGCGTTAAAGTCTATGGAATTTTCTAAAAAAATCGCCAATTGGCGCGATACAGGTGATGATGTCGCTTTCCTAATAGGCGGTGCAGATGGCCACGACAAATCCCTAACTCCAAAGGCCCCTGACGCGATTTCTTTTGGTGTGCAAACATGGCCCCACAAGCTTGTGCGCGTGATGATAGCTGAACAAATCTACCGCGCTTTATCTATCGAAGCTGGTTCTCCCTATCACCGCGAATAAAAATATTGCTTTTGTTATGCCAATAATACGCGAAACCATGTCAAACATATAGAATGTTCACCCTCGGTTAGCGAAGCTCTTTTTATAAGTTGGCATATGTTGTTTCGTTTTATTTTACCTTGTTCTCTTGCTCTCAGCGTCGCTTTCGCGCCGCCCATATGGGCACAAGATAAAAAAGCTGACAAAGATACATTTTCCATAAGTGACCTAGAGCGCGTTGAAGCAGAGCGTGATGAAGTGCTCAAACGGCTCAAAAAATTGGAAAAAAGCGGCAAAAAAGCTGATCGCGAACTCCAAGAAATTGACGATGATCTTGTTGCAGCAGCAGCCGATAGTCGTCGCCGTGAAGAATCTGCTATCAACGCACAGATGGCGCTAAATGACCTAGAAATACAGGAAATTGCTGCGCGCCAAGAGCTACTCAAAGACAAAGATACGCTCGCGGATGTATTGGCAACATTGATGAGTTTTGGCTCCAAACGGCCACCAGCTCTGACAACAAGCCCAGAGAACACGAGCGCAGCTATTCGTGCAGCGATCCTCATGGGAGACGTGGCCCCGAAACTCGCTGCGAAAGCAGAAGCGCTTGCCGAAGAACTCGATACACTCGCATCATTGCAAGCAAATATCCGCGCCGAGAAAGAAGAGCTCATCCGAGCTGAGCAGACTTTGCTAGCAAGACGCCAAGAAATTGAAGCATTGTATGAAGAAAAACGCTCAAAACGCATTGATTTAGCCAAAGCTACAGCCAGCCTAAAAGCGCAGAATAAAGCTTTGGCAGGCGAAGCTGACACGCTCCAAGCCCTTCTCTCCTCTATTGTTTCCAAAGCACCAACAACACCGAGCCTGAAGCCGCTCCCTCCTCGACGCTTTGCCAAACTTGCTCAAAAGCCAGTGGAAGCACCTAAAAAAAGCACCTCAAAATCCCGCCCCTCTCCCCCAGTTTTTGGATCAGGTTCACATATCCAGCGGCCAGCAATTGGGACGCTTGTGAGTGCATTTGGCAGCTCCAACACCAGTTCGGAAAAATCCAAGGGACAAACTTGGCAAACCAGAGCAGGCGCGCACATTGTTTCACCAAGAGATGGTCGTGTAGAATATGCTGGTATTTTCCGCAGTTATGGTCAAATATTGATTCTTGATTTAGGCGACAATTACATCATGGTACTCGCGGGACTGGATTCTATTTACGCAGAAGTGGGGCAATCTGTTTTAAGCGGTGAGCCCGTTGGCCGTATGTCAGACAACGCCAAACAAACGCCAGAATTATATATTGAACTGCGCCATAATGGTGCTCCCATAGACCCAGAGACATTACTCGCAGACAATAAAACCAAACGTTAGGGAAAATCATCTGTGTGCAAAGCATGCTTGCACTAGATAAATTGAGGAAATCCCCTAAATTATATGAGAGTGCCATTTCAGCGACGAGCAGGTGCGAGAAAAGATGGAGCGTGACTATATGCGATTAAGATTTATCGGACCAGCACTTGCTGGCGTATTAGGCTTGAGCGCTTTTGTGTGGAATGCAGATAGCGCTCCTGAAACAAACCACGCTGATACGTATGCTCAACTGGATCTTTTTGCTGAAATTCTTGCACGTGTGCAAACCGAATATGTTGAAGGTGTCGACGAAGCCGAAGTTATGGAAGCTTCAATTGATGGCATGCTCACATCTTTGGATCCACATTCAAGCTATCTAAACCCTGAAGAATATCGCTCCATGCAGGTTCAAGCCTCTGGAGAATATGGCGGATTGGGTATTGAAATCACACAACAAGATGGCTTCATCCTCGTTGTTTCTCCGATGGATGACACGCCCGCTAGCCGGGCTGGCATTCAACCTGGTGACTATATCTCGGCAATCAATGGTGAACCTATAGTGGGCCAGCCAATGAATGACAGCCTAAAAGAAATGCGCGGCGCACCCGGCACAGATATTTCGCTCACAATCTTGCGTGAAGACAAAGAGCCCTTCGATGTCACGCTTACACGTGAGATCATCAAACAAAATTCCGTCACCTATCACGCCGAAGACACGATTGGTTATATTCGTATTTCCAGCTTTAATGAGAGAACCACAGATAGCTTAAACGATGCGATCACATCCTTAAAGCGTGACCTAGGGTCAAAAATGACAGGCCTCATCCTAGATTTACGTAACAATCCAGGCGGACTACTCAACCAAGCTGTTGGCGTATCCTCTGCCTTTCTTGATGGTGGAGAAGTTGTATCTACGCGTGGCCGCCAAGCCAATGATGTACAGCGCTATAATGCTCGCCCAGGTGAGCGCCTACCAGACATGCCAATCGTCATACTGATAAATGGCGGCTCCGCTTCAGCAGCTGAAATTGTAGCTGGAGCGCTTCAAGATCATAAACGCGCAACTGTTATGGGCGAAACCTCCTTTGGGAAAGGTTCTGTGCAATCGGTTATTCCGCTAGGCCCACAACGCGGCGCAATTCGCCTTACAACATCACGTTATTACACTCCATCAAACGCATCTATTCAGGGGGCCGGTATTGATCCTGATATTGAGGTCGCACAATCACGCCTCACTGATGAAGAAATGGAACACATAGAAACGCGTCAGAAACGATATTCAGAGGCCAATTTGCGCAATGCTCTAGAAAACGACCAAGGCCGTGAACGTCGTCCACCTCATATTCCAGCCGACCAACCTCCCGCTGACTATGAGGGCGAAGATTACCAATTGGAACGCGCTCTTTCGTATTTACGGTCTACAGATTTTGCAACAGAGCTCGCCCACAAGGGATAGAACACAGCAAATGTAGAAATTCTAAGGTCTGCTGGGCAATTTCTACCCGGCAGACCTTTATTGTTTCCAACTTGTTAACCGCGTTTAACCGATAATAGAGACAAAGTTTCTTTCCTATAAACGTTTGCTCCGAGACCACAGCTGGGCCGACAGGAATTTCAACGGATTACGCAAGTCATGTCTTCGACTCTAAAACACAACACATCCCCGCTAAACACCGGCCTCAAGCATGCCGCCTTGGGCTTAACATCTATAGGGATTGTGTTTGGGTTGAGTGCCGCATTCGTGCAGCTAACAGGCAATGAAGATGCAGGCAGCCCCCAAGCTAGTGTTGGCTTGTTTGCAGAGCGTGCAGGTCCGGCACCAGCATTAAAATCTCGACTGGACGAGCCACCTCTTATACATGAAGTGCCTTCAGAGCATGGCACACAAACGGCCTCCCACACGGAAGATGATGAACCGAGCTTGCCCGTTTCATATCCGGCGGAAGGAGCCACAGCGCAGGCAGAGATAGCTAGCACTGGTGATGGCAGCGATATTCGTATCACCCGCCTCGCTCCTGAAGTGGCACCTGAACCCGAAGCTGAAAAAGAACGCATCCCGCTTACGAGGGCACCCGTCAGTGGACTATATGAAAACGGTGCTGTTGGACGGCTACCGAAAATTGCCGATGATGGACGCCGCCCTGCAGAAGTTTATGCGCGTCCACACACACCAACCGGCAAGCCTCAAATTGCGCTTATCGTAGGTGGTCTTGGCATTAAGCGAAGCCTTACAATGCAAGCCATTAGTGATCTGCCACCCGAAGTTACTCTCTCTTTTGTACCCTATTCTGCAGACCTTCAAACATGGGTAAATCGTGCACGCGCAGCCGGCCATGAAGTATTGCTAGAAATGCCTATGGAGCCTTACGATTATCCAAATGTGGATACCGGCCCAGACACATTGCTAACAACGCTCTCAGCAGAAGAAAATGAAAGACGCCTCAAAGTTGTTCTAGGACAAACCACAGGGTATTTTGGTGTAATCAACTATCAAGGCGCAAGACTGGCCACCGAATCACGCGTCTTAAAGCCTATAATGGAAGAGCTTAACCGTCGTGGATTGGCGCTTATATATGATGGTGCCGCAAATCGTTCCGTCTTTCCTTCAATTGCTGAAGAGATTGATATGAATTTTGCTGAAGCTGATAGGATTGTTGACACTGTCCCTTCCGCTGATGCCATCGACAGAAATCTTCTTCACCTTGAAGCACTCGCACTGCAGAATAATTCAGCTTTAGGTGTTGGTTTTGCCTTCCCTGTCACTGTCGATCAATTTAAACAATGGTCCGAAACCATAGACTCAGACGTCTATGAACTCGTACCTGCCTCGGTTGCGGCTGGTATTAACACAGCAAGACCAGAAGGCAGCGGCGATGACACAGGGAACGAATAACCCACTCCAAGGTAACCGGGATCCAGACCTCTACCGGCCTAATGCGGGCTTGGCTGTATTTTCTCAAAAAGGGCATGTATTTGTCGGCCGTCGCGCCGGCTCTTCTGGCCAATATCAATGGCAACTGCCCCAAGGCGGCATTGATAAAGGTGAGGATGTGCTCAAAGGCGCATACAGAGAATTGGAAGAAGAGACAGGCATCGCCAAAGACAAAGTCGAGCTTTTGGAACAGTTAGACCCTTGGCTTTATTACGACTTCCCTGAGGATGTAAAAAAACGTTTAGCTGGCCCCTTTTCTGGACAGAAACAGAAATGGTTCGCGTTCCGATTCAAAGGATTGGAAAGTGATATTAAGTTGGATTTGCACACGCCAGAATTTGATGCGTGGAAGTGGGTTTCCCTGCATGAAGTCCCAGAACTGATCGTGCCATTCAAGCGAGATATATACACATTTATTGCAGATAAATTTGCGCATTGGACGAATTAGACAGAGTGTTTAGTTAACTCATTAACCATTTTCACCCACTCTAAGTCTTAACAAAAAAGAGTATGAGTTGAGGTGGTTATGGGAAAATCCATTCTGTTTTTACACGGATTGGGCGGCAGCGGCGATGATTGGGATCAAGTGATCCCTCTCTTTGAAGCTTGCGGTTGGCGGTGTGAAGCACCAACTCTTTTCCAGCACCTTCGTACCCGTCAAACTCCACCTGAAGCCCTCGACAATTTGGGCTTCAATGACTGGATAAAAGCGAGCGCGGCTTATGCAGAACACCTTACCAATGAAGAAGGCGAAAAGCCTCTCGTTATTGGTCACTGCATTGGTGGTCTTGTTGCTCAAAAACTCGTTGAATACGGTGATGTATCTGGCGGCGTGTTCATCAGCCCTACACCCGATGCAGCCAGCCACATCACAGGAAGAAAACTCTCTAAATCCTTGAACTTCTCTGCTTTCCTTTTGACCATGAGAGCTAACAACTCTCCTTTAAGGTCAGTTGGTTTAGGCTGGGGCATGTTAAACAATGTAGCTTCACATGAGCGTGCAGCTATCATAGAGAACATGCGATATGAATCCTCCCGCCTATCTTCCGAATTAGCAAACCCGCTCTCAATACCGGGACAAACGAGCCGCGTGACCACGCAAGAAGTAAATGTCCCGACTATGACAATCACATGCGGAAAAGACCGCGCAATTTCCAAAAGCACCGTGCAACTCACTGCTGCCAATTGGACAAAAGCAAAAACAGTAGGCTTATCTCTCACCTTCCCGAATATAGGTCATTGGCCCTTCAAAGAAGTCGGCTCTGAAACGATGTTTAGTAGTGTATTAGAATGGGCTAATACAGTTGAATGCATCAAAACACGCCCCGCCATGCCGCGCAAAACAGCAAAAATAATATCTCTATCAGCCGCTTAGATAAGTAAAAGCGCCCTCTTCCCCCAACCAGATGCATAATATGAGCAGATAGACACCGCTGCTGGTATTATGCACTCATTTATCACAATTCGCCCAAGCACAAAAAAACCGACAAGCTCAATGCTTATCGGTTTATCGTCTTGTAGATTATATTCTGAAACTTAGGCCGCTGATGCGATCAATGCCTCAAGATATGAAATTGTTTCTATGAGACGTACTTTAGCATCATCTTCATCCGCAGATTCCAACTCAAGCTTTGCAGATGCTAATGCTGCCTCAGATTTTGTCGCGTCAAAATCAATGAGGTCTATCGCTTCTTCAGCAAGGATAGTCAGACCTTGAGGCGTTACGTCCGCAAAACCTGACCGTACGAACAGACGTGTGCGCTTGTCGCCTTCAAACACAACCACAACACCCGCTTTCAATGTTGCCATGAAAGGTGCGTGGCCCGGCAATACACCGAACTGGCCCTCAGAACCTGGTGCATCGACTTGGTCGACTTCGCCAGCGAAAAGTTCGCGCTCAGGCGATACGAGAGAAAAGTGTAGTTTGTCGCTCATTCCTGAACTCCGGTGTCCAAATTCTTATCAACCAAAGGATCAAAAAGCTGGGTAGCTTTTTCGAATTTGTCGCGGCAACCCGTGTTGCAAAACCCGACAACTTCTCCCCTGTAAAGTGTCAACGCATCCGCGCTGACTGGTTCGCCCGACCAAGGACATATGCTATTCACACAATCCTTTATGTCGAGCGATCCGTTTTTCATCTCAGCCCTTAAGCAGCGTCAGCTGCCATTTTTTGAGCTTTTTCAACAACGTCTTTAATGCCACCACACATGAGGAATGCCTGCTCAGGCAAGTCATCATATTTACCAGCAATGATGTCACGGAAACTTTCCACTGTTTCTTTAAGATCAACCAACACACCTGGTGTGTTTGTAAAGATCTCAGCAACGTGGAATGGCTGTGACAAGAAACGCTCAACTTTACGCGCACGGGCAACGGTCATTTTGTCATCTTCTGACAACTCATCCATACCCAAGATCGCGATAATGTCTTGAAGTTCTTTATATTTCTGAAGGATTGACTGAACGTCACGTGCGACTTGGTAGTGCTCTTCACCTACAACGTCTCCAGATAGGATACGTGATGTTGAGTCTAGCGGGTCCACAGCTGGGTAAATACCCTTCTCTGAAATCGCACGGTTAAGAACTGTTGTCGCATCCAAGTGAGCAAATGATGTGGCTGGCGCAGGGTCAGTCAAGTCATCCGCAGGAACGTAGATCGCTTGCACAGAGGTAATAGAACCTTTGTGTGTTGATGTAATACGCTCTTGAAGTCCACCCATGTCTGTCGCAAGTGTTGGCTGGTAACCCACAGCAGATGGGATACGACCAAGAAGCGCAGACACCTCAGAACCAGCTTGCGTGAAGCGGAAGATGTTGTCCACGAAGAACAGAACGTCTTTACCTTCTTCATCACGGAAATACTCAGCTTGGGCAAGACCCGTCAAAGCAACACGTGCACGTGCACCTGGAGGCTCGTTCATCTGACCGTAAACAAGCGTCGCACGAGAGTCGCCGCCGCCGCCCTCAACGTTCACTTTAGATTCGATCATCTCCCAGTAAAGGTCGTTACCTTCACGCGTACGCTCACCCACACCAGCGAACACAGAGTATCCACCATATGCTTTCGCGATGTTGTTGATCAATTCCATGATAAGAACTGTTTTACCCACACCGGCACCACCGAAGAGACCGATTTTACCACCTTTTGCGTATGGACAAAGAAGGTCGATAACCTTGATACCTGTCGCCAAAACTTCTGACTCTGGGTTTTGGTCTACAAAATCAGGTGCATCCGCGTGAATTGGACGACGTTCAGCAGTAGCGATTTCGCCTGCTTCATCAATCGGCTCACCGATAACGTTCATGATGCGGCCCAGCGTAGCAGGACCAACAGGAACCATGATTGGTGCGCCTGTGTCTTCTACAGGGTGACCACGTGTTAGTCCCTCAGTCGCGTCCATCGCGATTGTACGAACAGTGTTTTCACCTAGGTGCTGAGCAACTTCGAGAACAAGCTTGTTGCCGTTGTTGTCAGTCACAAGTGCGTTCAGGATGTCTGGAAGTGTGCCGTCGAACTCGACGTCTACAACGGCTCCAATAACCTGACTGATCTTTCCTTTGGCTGTCGTCGCCATAGTCTTTGCTCCCGGTCGGTCCTACAGCGCTTCCGCGCCGGAGATGATTTCTGTAAGTTCTGTTGTGATCTGCGCCTGACGGGCGCGGTTATATGTCAAGTTCAAGCTATCGATCATTTCGCCAGCATTACGTGTGGCGTTGTCCATAGCTGTCATACGAGCACCTTGCTCACCAGCTGAACTTTCAAGAAGTGCTGATAAGATTTGAGTGTTCACATAACGTGGCAATAGTGCCTCAAGAATCTCTGTTTCATTTGGCTCATACAGGTATGTTGCCCCTTTAAGATCCACTTTTGGTGCATCTTCTGGTGCAACAGCTGGAATAAGCTGCTGAACAACAGGCTTCTGGGTCAACACGTTTTTAAACTCTGCATAGATAAAGGAGCAGACATCAAACGCGCCATCGTCATACATGCCAGTGATCGTGCGGCCGATCTTTGCGGCGACTTCACCGTTCAGTTCTTTTTCACCGCGCAAATCAATGTGATCAACAATTATAGAACCAAATTCACGCTTAAGAACGTCATTACCCTTCTTACCAATAGTAAGAACTTTCACATCCTTACCATCAGCTTGAAGCGATAATACTTTCTTGCGCGCCAATTTAGCGACATTCCCGTTAAAACCGCCACACAATCCACGTTCTGCTGTCAAAACGACAACAAGCTGTGTTTGGTCGCTGCCGGTGCCGGCGAGAAGACGGGGACCGCCCTCACCTACACCAACGGAATCGGCCAAATTACCGATAACCGCAGCCATACGCTGTGCATATGGACGTGAAGCTTCAGCCGCTTGTTGCGCCCGTTTCAGCTTCGCTGCGGCCACCATTTGCATGGCCTTCGTGATTTTCTGCGTTGACTTCACGCTCGCTATGCGACCGCGAAGATCTTTCAAGCTGGCCATTTATCAGCCTCTCAACTGTTTGCCTGATCTACGTTTAGCTAAATGTTTTGTTGAACGTTTCGATCAACTCTTTCACTTTGCCTTCTGTGTCACCAGTCAGTTTCTTCTCGTCGCGAATAGTTTTCAGCAAAGCGCTGTGGTTTGCGTGTGCAAAGCTTAGAAGCTCAGCTTCATAACGCTGCACTTGATCCACAGGAACTTTATCCAAATAACCACGTGTACCAGCATAGATAGAGACAACTTGCTCTTCCATAGCCAAAGGAGAGTATTGTGGCTGCTTCAAGAGAGCAGTCAAACGCTCACCACGTGCCAATTGGCGCTGAGTAGCTGGGTCAAGATCAGAACCGAATTTAGCAAATGCTGCCATTTCACGGAACTGAGCCAAGTCAGACTTCATTGTACCTGCTACTTGTTTTGTCGCTTTGTGCTGTGCAGATGAACCCACACGAGACACAGACAAACCAACGTTCACAGCAGGACGGATACCTTGGTAGAACAAATCTGTTTCAAGGAAGATCTGACCATCTGTAATCGAGATCACGTTTGTCGGGATAAACGCTGATACGTCGTTACCTTGTGTTTCAATCACAGGCAAAGCTGTCAAAGAACCAGAACCATTTGATTCGTTCAATTTCGCAGAACGCTCAAGCAAACGGCTGTGAAGATAGAAAACATCACCAGGGTAAGCTTCACGACCAGGAGGACGACGAAGAAGCAAAGACATTTGGCGGTATGCCACAGCTTGCTTAGACAAGTCATCGTAAATAATCAAAGCGTGCATTCCGTTGTCACGGAAATACTCACCCATTGCAGTCGCAGTAAATGGTGCAATGTATTGAAGAGGTGCAGGCTCAGAAGCAGTCGCTGATACAACGATTGTGTAATCAAGTGCACCGCGCTCTTCTAGAGTTTTAACAACTTGAGCAACTGTTGAACGTTTTTGACCAATAGCAACGTAGATACAGTAAAGCTTTTCGCTTTCAGAACCGCTCTCGTTAATGGCTTTTTGGTTCAAGATTGCATCAATAGCAATCGCAGTTTTACCTGTCTGACGGTCACCAATGATGAGCTCACGTTGACCACGACCGATTGGAACAAGTGTATCAATTGCCTTGATACCTGTCGCCATTGGCTCGTGAACAGACTTACGTGGCAAAATACCAGGTGCTTTCACGTCAACACGGCTACGTTTTTCAACGCCAGCCAATTCGCCTTTACCATCAATAGGCTCACCTAGCGCGTTAACAACGCGACCAAGCATAGCTTTACCAACAGGTGCAGACACAATTTCTTCAAGGCGTTTTACGTTTTCGCCTTCTTTAATTCCGCGGTCATCACCGAAAATAACAACACCAACATTGTCACTTTCAAGGTTAAGGGCCATCCCCTTAACACCACTTTCGAACTGTACCATCTCACCAGCTTGGACGTTGTCCAAACCGTAGATACGGGCAATACCGTCACCAACGGACAGTACTTGACCGACATCGGATACAGTTGCCTCAGCACCGTAATTAGTAATCTGCGCCTTCAGGATTTCTGAAATTTCAGCGGCACGAATGTCCATTGGGCTAGGCCCCTTTCATCGCGTTCGTCAAACCATCGAGTTTCGTGCGAAGAGACGCGTCAATAAGACGTGATCCCACACGAAGTTGAAGCCCGCCAATGAGAGCGGGATTGACCTCTAATTCCACCTCTACATCACGACCAAGTGCTGTAGAGACAGTAGACGTCAGTTTAGTGGCCTCAGCGGCCGTTAATTTTTGAGCACTTACCGCTACAACACGTGTCGTACCACGGTGTAACGCTACTTGCTCAGAAAATGCTTTTTCAATCCCAACAAGATCTCCAGCGCGGCCATTTTGCGTGACCACACCAATAAAACGTCTTGCCAGTTCAGGAAGTTGAATTTTGTCTGCGAGTGTATCTAACACAGCCTTTTTCTCGTCAACAGAGTGTAAAGGTGCGCCCAACACTTTTGATAGGCTGTCATTGTCATTAATAAGAGTCGCCAAAGTTTTTAGACCAGCTTCAATGCTGTCCAATTCTTTCGCTTCCAGTGCCAAGTCAAACAACGCTAGTGCATAACGTTGTGCTGCTCCGGTAGAGGAGGAGTTAGATGATGCGCCCAAAATCTTGCCCGCTTAATCTGGAGCATCGCCGCGACAATACTACAGGATTAGATGTCCCAAAATAACTTGAGGTATTTGTAGTCCTTCGCGGGGACTACGCCTCAACCGCGCGGGTCGTAGCATGGGGTTATAGAACTGACAACAATTCAACGATCAGAATATGCCAGTTTTTATAAACAATAATGCCGCACCCTATGAGTCGTGTGCGGCATTATTGTTATTTCTCATGCGAAAGCAACCATAGTTTAAGCAGCACGAATGCCTGATTTACTCTCTCCCACAGCCAATTGATACAAGCCACGGCGCTCTTTCATCGCTTCAAACTTGCGCGTAATGCCGATCACCGTCTCTGCAGCACCCAATAAGACAAATCCACCTGGGTTCATCACAGATGCAACACGATCCAACACTTCAGACTTTGTCGCCTGATCAAAATAGATCAATACGTTCCTAATAAACACGACATCAAATTTGCCAAACATATTTGGTTGATCCATCAAATTATGTTCACGGAACGTCACCATTGAGCGGATTTTATCTGAAATCTGCCATAAGTCGTCTTTTTGTTTGAAGTGTTTCATCATCATTTGAATAGGCAGACCACGCTGAACTTCAAACTGAGAATAAAGACCCGATTTTGCTTTCTCCAAAACGCGCGGTGAAATATCTGTAGCAATAATTTCGACAGCCGCCCCTTTCGTTAAAGCAGGATTTTCATTCAACATCATCGCCAATGAGTAAGGTTCTTGTCCCGTAGAACACGCAGCACACCAAATGCGGATACGCGATTTATTCTTCGCGGTGAGGTCTGGAAGCGCCACATCCTTCATTAATTCAAACGGCGTTTTATCGCGGAAGAAGAATGTTTCATTTGTTGTCATCACATCAACGATAAGCGCAATCAGCCTCTCATCTCGACGCGAACGCACAACAGACAACAAATCTTCGATAGAAGCCAAACCTTCTTTTCGCGCCAATGGTGCTAAACGGCTCTCTAAGAGGTAGGTCTTATCAGTTGTAAGCTGAATACCGGCACGACGACGCAAAAGCCCCGAAACGAAATCAAAATCAGTACTATTCACCTAACCGGCTCCATTCATATATTTTACGACCAGCTTGCACAGCTCAGGAATGGGTTTGATCTCATCCGCCAAACCAGCTTGCGCAATAGCACCCGGCATTCCCCAGACGACACTAGATGCCTCATCTTGAACGAACACACGACCACCAGCTTCATTTATTAATTTTGCGCCATCACGGCCATCATGCCCCATGCCTGTCAACACGACACTCAATAATGACCCGCCATACACATCCACACCTGAACGGAATAGAGGATCAACAGAAGGACGACAGAAATTAACTTGTGGAGATTGATCAATCTTGATGACTTGATTGATACCTTGCTTTTCAACTCGCATGTGCCAATCACCGCGCGCTAAATATATATGTCCCGCTTGAACAACATCACCATTTTCCGGCTCTTTACACGGACGACCTGTAACTTGTGCAAGTTTCTCAGCCAAAATCGTTGTGAATGTTGGCGGCATATGCTGCACGATAAAAATCGGTGCATTTATCTGTTGCGCAATTGGCTTTAAAAAATTCTGTAATGCCTGCGGGCCACCTGTTGATGAACCAATCATCAAAGCTTTAGGGCGAAATACCGCTGGTTTAGATGCAAATGCTGGACGCATTGGCGGTATTGGCGTGCGTTTGGCAGGGTTAGCAGCAGTTTGTGCAGCACCACCCAAGGCACGAATTTTAGCGATCAAATCCTTCTGATACGCCGTTGCTCCACCTAAGCCTGTTGCTTCTGGCTTGGATATATAGTCCGCCGCGCCCAATGACATAGCGCGTAGGGTTGTGGTTGCCCCTTCACGTGTCAGCGTTGACGCCATGACGATACGAGCATGAGGTGCAAGCTTCAATAGCTGAGGCAGCGCCGTCAGCCCATCCATGCGCGGCATTTCAACGTCAAGGATAATTACGTCTGGTTTTGCCGCTACGACATCGCCGACAGCTCGCATACCGTCAGTACTGACAGCTACGATCTCTATGTCATTTTCTACTTCCAGCCAGCGTTTTGTGAGACCGCGCACCACAGCGCTATCATCAACAATCATGACGCGGATTGACTGTCCATAGGACCGGTTTGTCGCAAAAGCGTTCACCATCGGCACCCCTTCAATCTAATACACAGCCCGCACATCTATTATGTGTGTGATGCTAAACGAGACCCACTTCCGCAAATTTCGACTCGATAATTTCGCTATCGAAAGGCTTCATGATGTACTCATTGGCACCTGAACGGATTGCTTCTGCAATGTGCGACATGTCATTTTCTGTCGTACAGAACACTACTGTTGGACGGTCTCCGCCTGGCTCACGGCGCAGTGCACGCAAGAAATCAATCCCATTCATGACCGGCATATTCCAGTCAAGCAAGATAGCTTCAGGCATATCCGCACGACACTGCTCTAATGCCTGCTGGCCATCTGCGGCTTCCATCGTGTCGAATTTCAAGTCTTCGAGAATACGTCTCGCGACTTTACGCACCACACGGCTATCATCAACTATTAAACAACGCTTCATCAAAGTCGTCCTTTATGCTGCCAAACCCTCATCGGGCTCATTTACGGCCAGAATTTTACCAATATCCATAACAATCAAAAGCTTATCGCCCAAGCGGTGAACGCCTTTTGAAACTGAAGCCCATATTGGGTCCAGATTCACTGGATTTTTCTCCAGATTAACGTCTTCAAGGCGAACAACTTCGCCAACAGTGTCGATAATCAATCCAAAACTTTCACCGTTTTGTTCAATTCCTATGGCCATAATATCGTCAGGATCACCTTCTCTCGGAGGCAATCCTAAACGCGCTCTGGCATCTATTGCGGTTACTATACGCCCACGAAGGTTAAGAACTCCTGCAATATCTGGCTTCGCCAATGGAACTTTTGTCACTTGAGTGGGACGAAAAACATCATGAACTTCCAAAACAGATGTTCCAAAGGTCTGCGAACCAATTTGAAAAGTCACATACTCTGTCGAGCTCATGCTGCATCTCCTCTTGCTTTAAGCGCTGTATCCAAGGCCATCAGCAATGCTTGGCGGTCAGCTTTTGGAATACTCATTCCCATTTCAGTCGGTTGTGCATCATCACGGTTCGACAATCCAAAGCGTGGTGCTGAAATCAACTGAGCATTTGCATCAATGGCCACAGCAAGACGGCTTACACCTTGTGAGGCATCAATATCGGCAAGAACAGCATCAAAGCTTGCTTCAGATTTTAATATCTCAATCGCTTTGTCTTCAGTCGGAGCCAATGTCACGTCATATCCAGCAGCTTTCAACAATGGTGAAAGCATGTTCTGGAAGAATGGGTGCGTTTCAACAAGCAATACGCGGCGACGTTGTTTTTGCTTCATTGACGTCGCAAGTTTCGCCCAATCACGCTGACCTTCATTAAGGAAGTGAGCAACATCAATGATCTGCGTGGTTTTACCTTTAAGAACAGCAGCACCAAGCACACCCGGTGTCATTTCGGCCATTTCATAGTTTACAGTCTCGTGAACGATGTCGAGAATTTCATCAACCGCCACACCAATCACTGTATCACCTTGGTTAAACACGAGGATTGGTTGCTTGCCTTCAGACTTAATCATGTGCGAACCAGCAGCGTGCACCAATGGCATCAACTTGCCGCGATATTGCACCACTTGGTGCCCTTGAGCATGCTCAAATGTGGATGCATCCAAATCTTCAAGACGTGTCACAAGGCTAAGCGGACATGCCATAGGCTCATCACCACCCGCGCGGAAGAGAAGAAGCGACATTCTATCATCATTGATATTGTCTTCAGCTTTAGAAGCTGCATTCGCCTGACTTGCGCCCTCAATACTTGAGACTTCTTTTGCCACGCCATTAGGATCAAGGATCATGATAACTGACCCATCACCCAATATTGTTGCACCTGAATACTGGCGCAGACCACTAAGCATGTTTGTAAGCGGTTTCACCACAATCTCTTCAGTGTCAAACACTTCATCAACGACAAGACCAAAGCGCGTATCGCCAACTTGCATGACGACAACAAAAGCATTTCCGTCCTCATCGACGACATCACTGCCAGCCCCGTCACCAAGTCCCAATATTTGGTTCAATGTAACAAGTGGCAATAGACGGTCACGCAATCTCAACACTTGCGTATTGGAAATACGCTCAACACGTTGATCACGCTCATTACCAGTGCGCACCAATTCCACGACAGACAATTGTGGAAGCGCAAAACGCTCCTCACCGACACCCACAATAAGTGCAGAAATAATCGCTAGTGTCAGTGGGATTTTGATAAGGAACGTCGTCCCCTCACCTTCCACAGCACGTAGATCAATCACCCCACCAATCAATTCGATATTGGTTTTCACAACGTCCATACCGACGCCGCGACCCGAAATATTTGTAATTTTCGCTGCGGTTGAGAAACCCGGCGCAAATATCAAGCGATGAATTTGAGCATCCGTCATATTTGCAGCTTCAGCCGCATCTACAACCTCTTTCTCAATCGCTTTTTCTTTAATGCGCTGCGTGTTTAATCCCGCACCATCATCTGCAACTTCAATAATGATGTGACCACCTTCATGGTAAGCACGCAAATGGATTGTTCCTGTTTCAGGCTTACCATTAGATTTACGCGCTTCAGGCGTCTCTACACCATGGTCACATGAGTTACGGATCATGTGGGTCAATGGGTCTTTGATTAGCTCAAGTACCTGACGGTCAAGCTCTGTGCTCTCACCATCCAAAACAAGATCAATCTTCTTGTTCAAGTCCTGACACGCATCACGCACAATACGCGGAAGCTTCTTCCACGCTGTACCAATTGGTTGCATCCGTGTCTTCATGACACCTTCTTGCAACTCAGCAGTAATTGCAGACAAACGCTGCAATGGTGCTTTAAATTCTGAATCGTCTAACCCACGTACCATCTGCATAAGTTGGTTACGTGTCAGCACAAGCTCAGACACCATCGTCATCAAATCTTCCAGAACATCCACAGCCACGCGAATAGTCTGGTTTGCAAGTGGAGACGCTTTTTCAATGGCAACAGGCGCAGCCGCTGCGGCCGCTTCAACTTTAGCAACAACTGGTGCAGGTTGTTCTATCTCGTCTGGCTCAACCGAATTGAACGCAGCTTCAAGGTCTGCAAGGGAAACCTCGCCTGGGCGAAGTTCACGGCCCAATTGCGCATCCCAATTTGCTGGATCTATACCTGGAGGCGGTGCGTTTGGATCTTCTTCATCTTCATCATCATCAAGTCCTGCCAACACAGCCTCAGCATCATTGGCAGGTGCCTCTTCAACGATAGCTCCCGCAATAAGTCCGCCATTGGAAGCATCTTCAAGGCGAGCAATAAGTTCTTCATCATTACCAGCTGGCTCTGCACCCGAACTCTCAAGAAATTCAAGAATAGACTTAATCTGGTCAATAGACTCCAAAACCAATGTCACAGCAGACGGCGTAACAGGAAGTGCACCATCACGAAATTTGCCAAGTAAGGTTTCACCGGCATGCGCAACAGCTTCTAGCCGTGGCAGCCCCAAAAACCCACAAGTTCCCTTAATGGTATGCACGAGACGGAAAATATTATTGAGCGTTTCCTTATCATTCGGCTGCGATTCAAATCGCACTAGCTCGGTATCAATCGTATCGAGACTTTCCGAAGTTTCGGTGAGGAATTCGCTTAGAAGATCGTCCATATCATAGCCCGCTTCACAAATCGCCCCAAATCGAGGCAGGTGATCAGGCTATAGAAAACGCTGTGAGAGTTAAGAAATCATGTTCAAACGCTTAACTCTCAATCAAAAACTTACTCCGGTGTCACACATTTCAGTAAAATTTCACCTTCAGAGTCCGTCAAATCAATCACGGCATCAATTTCTTCGGCACAAACACGCGCAAAATAAGGCTGAATTGTCTTCGCAGTCCATCCACCTTCTGGCTCAACGCCGTTCAATGAGTCGCGTTTTTCTGTAGGTAAAAGAACGCGTGCGCCCTTACCTTCGACCTTCAATTCAACTTTATCGCCTATTTTTGCAGAGGTCACGGTAACCATACCACCGCGCGGCAATGCAGCCGATGCAATCATAATCATATTCATGACGAGACGCACTTGTGCATACGTTGTGATTTCAGGCGTGTGATCCCATTCAAGGTCAGCACGGAAACCCTTCATATAATTCTGACATAAGCCACGTGCTTCATGCAGGTCAGCAAAACCATTCTGCATACCCACAGACCCAAGCGCATAACGCAAGAAAGTGAGTTTATACTCAACGGTCAAAGATGCAGAGCGAATAAGCTCTTCAACATGTTCACGCATGTCAGGATCATTCAAAGAATCCTGCACAAGTTTGAACGATGACACAGGAGATATGAGCTCATGGCAAATGTGTGACGCGACGAGCGCTGCTAGCTTCGATGCTTTCATGATGAATGACAGCCCTATGAATCGGTTTCAATTACCCCATACGAATCACTTCGCACGCGCTAAAACAAGCATTGACTTTCCCAACACGGGAATTTCAAAGCAGTATTTCACTGATTTTTTCCAGAAATCAACTTAACAGAGCAAATTTCAAGCTCGGCCCACCATCCAAATGTGATGCAGGTCAGCAAGATCAGTTCAACGCAGATGACACATAGCCACCAAACGCCTCCCCTATTTGCTTTATTGCTTTAGTTTCCAATTGCCGGTGTCATACATTACAAATTCACCCATTTGGGCTTTCTCAATTTGTTTTTCGGCTGTTTTACGCGCAATCGACGTCATGCTTTTGCCCGTCTCTTCTGACAAGCGTGTATAGGCTTCTCGGCGGCGCGCATTTATGTCATCGACAAATCGTTTAAGCTCGACATCAGCGCCCGCGGCATCCACCAAGCCGATATAGCCGTCAAAGCGCTCACCAATCTGCCCAGAACGTTTTGCATCATCCAATTGAGGATGCGCTATAGCCGCACCTACAAACGCTTGGTTCGCGATCAATAAAAGAACAACATATGCAATGACGCGCATTATATTCATCCGTTAAAAAATATCAGGATTTTCTGCAATCAGATCATCCACATCTTCATCCAAATTGACCTGCACTTGCTGATCAATTGTCACATTCAGATTGATGGTGATTGGCTTGTCAGGCGCCTGAACCCGAATAATGGGAGAACATGCCTGAGACATTAAAGCGGCGGTGCCAATACACAAGCGAAGGCTATTTTTATTTTTCATTTCAATGCCCTCCCTTCAATCTGACATGACCCAATATAATAGAGCACTCTATTTTAGGCATAGTGATGACGTTAACGCTACATTCCATTTTTCTTTTCATGTAAACGCTGCACAAAAGCATTGATTTTGCCATCTACCATTCTTTGACTGCCCAATAACGACATCAGCTCAGATTCAATAGATACATCCATGACAATCCCCCGCCCCTCGATCACCTCTGGACTTTGCCCCGCCAGATAAACATCCAGCATCATTTCACCCGATAGGTCGCCGCGCACATCTACAGCCATTTCATCATACTGAAAGTCTTTAAGCGCATTCACCAATAGAGCGACCCGATCTCCAGTTGTCGCTAATTCCTCCATTGCTGGTGTATAATATCGGATGATACCTCCAGAGGAGGAGGCCAAATGCGCTCGCTCTATAGCCACCCTTCCTGTTGAGAATACCGCACTGACACGACCATCCAACTTTCCCGACGCCTCAACCCCGGGAAGCTTCACCTCGTTTACAAACCCAGCAAGGTCAACATTTTGCACTTCCACTTCGACCGCGTTTGTTCCTGAAAACACACTCCATATCATCGGCTCAAGTGATAAAGTGCCTGTCGCAAACGGCCATTGGGAACCATGCACAAACACTTCGCCAAATTCTAATACTTGAAACTGCACCTTGCCATTCTCCATAGGCGCACCCGCATTCCATTGATCAATCAAAATTTCCTGATGCGGCAAGGAGTGCTGCTTTAGAATGTCATCAAATTCAATGCGCCCAAACACCCCCTCAAACAAGCCAGCCTTGTCCGTTACAAATCCCAAATCTGTAAGATCAATTATGCCAGAAGAACTTAGCTTTCCCCTCACCCAATTTATTCCGCCTTGCAATGTCACATTGCCGCGTACATTTGATGCTACGCCCCGAAGGGTAGGAAAAATTGAATAGGGCTGCATACGCTCGGGCGAAAAAGTTAGATTCGTCGGAAACAGCTTTACAGCACCAGCATTTTCAACAAAGTCATGCCTAACTTCTACGCTGCCCAAAGCATGCGCTTCCTGCTCTGTCATCAACTCCCCAATTGCACGCAAATGACCCGCTGCTAGCTCAAGCCCTCCCTTCCATCGCATAGGCACAAACCGGATATTCTCCGCTGTATCTGTCACCCCAAATGAAAGCGATTTCATACCTCCAATTAGACCCGCTTCACTACCGGATATGTGAAATTTTGAGGCTATCTCATTCACCGCAAATGCTTGATAATTAAGCTGCCCCTCATCAAGATATCCTTCCACCCGCCAACGACTGTCCGTGTACAGACTAATTGCCATTTCCGGTGCGTTTGCCTGCACGGGTTTATCTTGAAATGTCGATGAAAGCTTGGGCGCGGCAATCACCATATTTGCATTTAAGGTGTCATCTATCGACCAATCTAAATCAGCTCCATCTATTTCAATATCAAATATCTGCCCTGCTCGTTGCAAATCAACATTCAATCCCGCCACCATGCCTTGACCGCTAAAACCTCCATTCGCGGAAGCAAAGTTTCGCGATTTGTACTGCGTTCTGAATGAACCGATTTTAGCTGACTGGGTGGAGATACTTTCAATGCTAATATCCAATACTGGATCTTGGTGGAACGCAAAATCGCCCTCATCAAAACCCAACTTCAAATCACCACCGATAGACACGCCCTTCCAATCGGCATTAAAAGCGCGCCCAGAAAAATCTATCTGCGTGTTTAATAATTCTGCCTCAACCGCCCGAGAGGTTGAGATCAGTTTCATTCCCTCAACGCTCACCTTTAAACTTTCAGCATCCTTGCTTGCATTCAGTTTCGCGGCTCCTAAAACGTTTAATTCACTGTCATGAAAAACTAGGTCTAGGTCTGACATTTCCAATCGCGCCAGATCGGATTGAAAAATCATGTCACCGGTAAAGTTAAACTTTCGCGCTTCAAAATCATAAGCCCACTGTGATAACGCGCTGCCCAATTTAATTTCAAAGTCGTCTACTTTTTGAACTGTCACTGCTTTGGGGACCGAAGATAACACCATCCCCTCATCAGATAGGTTGAAGGCGAAGGGCAAGACCATATCTACCCCCCCTTCAGAAGGAGACCATTTCCCAAGCAGACCATTAGCAGGAAACAAGGAGGCGTAATGCTTGATCTGTGCAAATGCGTTTTCAAATCCTATGATTTTATAAAACTTAGCGTCACCTTGCGCGGAAAAATCACTAAGCAACCTATCTGCTACATTCCACTTTCCACGCAAATCAATTTGCGCCCTCAGCTCTTCTGCAGCCTTGTTTTCATACAATAAATCAGCAACCGCGAGGTCTAAAATTCCCGACATTTGTCCCGTGCTTAAATCAAGCTCAAACGGCAAAGTCCCAGATACATCCCCTAATTTCGTGGCCCCAATATGGGTATCTTCTGCTTGAAATTCCACCGTACTTTCAATGCGATCACCATTCAAAAAAGCCTTACCAGACAACACCTTAACTTCGGACCGAAAGTCAGAAGTTTTATAAACCACCGGCAAAATTTCAAACGGAAAAACAACCTGCCCTTGCCCGTCAGATAGCTCTCCCTGCATTGATGCTTTGACGTCGACATCTCCTCCTTTTGTGGCTAGCTTTAGCCCAATAGATTCAATCTCGACATGCATCGGCGAAGACTGAGCCTCTCTCTGCCCATTCGTCTCAGCTATATCCTGTAATCGCCTTATAAATTTTTCAATATTTTCAGACCCTTGCGAGACATCCACATTCGCAATAGCCTCTTTGAACGTCACCTTTGAAACATTCGGCTTGAACAAACCCAGCCAATCAAGTTGTATCTCTATGTCACGCCCAGATATTTTTTCAGTGTTTGAAATAGAAACTTCAAGATGCGTTACATCAACCCTGTCTATGCCAATATGGGACACCTTGATATTACAAGGAATTTCAAGATCTAAACATTTTCCCGCAATAAAACGATCCGTAATCGCCAATCTGGCAACATAAATTGCACACAAAACCACTGCAAGAATTAGAAAACCTGCCCAAACAAAGCCATTTTTTCTAGCAATGCTCTTTTTCGGATCAGGCATATCTGACAATTGTTCTTGATCTAATTCAGTCACAGCAAACACTTTAAAATAAAACTGGCGTAATTCCTGCTTTCTATAGTTGCAGAAAGCCTGACCTTACTGCCAAAATAAGTTCACTGTCGATAAGTTGATGGTTAATACAAATATTGTATTTTTATTTCATCAATTGTGAAGCAAACAAACATACGAGCATTTGTGTTATTGTAGAGTATTGGAGACGTTGCAAAAATGAAGAGTCTTTGGAATCAAAAGACACCTGCTTCTGCAAGTCATATCGCCTTAATCGTTTTAACTGCATTTGTTATTACAAGCTGTGATAACAAATCTACTTCAACTGATATTGCTAAAACGCAAAACGAAACCAACAAAAAAACCAAAAATCCACTGGCTGAACTTGCCACTTTCTTGAGTGCAGAGGACATTACCCCCTCTCCGTTGATGGAACGCAAACAAGACAAGCTCAAACGCAACGAAACGCTTATCAACGTCCTCGATCGCCTAGGTGCCAACCGCCAGCAATCTAATGGCGCTGTACACGCAGCGTCTCAACATATTGAGATGCGAAAATTGCGTCCAGGCCAAGACGTCGTTGCTTTCTTTGATGAAACACATGATGCAAGCCTTACGGCACTTTCATTCCAACCAGATGCTGAGCGCCAAGTCTTAGTCTCCCGCAATGACAACGGAAATTGGGTGTCCAGAGAGCTGAAGGTCAGCCTCACACCAGACTTTGCAAAAGTTGGCGGCGTGATCAATTCAACAATATATGAACTCGCGCTCAAACAAGGTGCAAAAGACCAACAAGTAGCTGATTTTGCAGATATATTTGCTTATGACGTGGATTTTCAACGTGAAATCCGCGAAGGTGATACATTTGAAATCACTTATGAAGTTCTCCGCGATGAGTTAGGCCAACCCATTAAAAACGGCAATATCCTTTATGCTTCACTTGATGGGAAACGTGTTAGCCGAAACTTTTACCGCTTCACAACACCTGATGATGGCGTTACTGACTATTATGACGAAACGGGTAAAGCAGCGCGTAAATTCTTGATGAAAACGCCGATAAATGGTGCGCGTCTCTCATCCAATTTTGGTAAACGTCGTCACCCTGTTCTCGGCTACACAAAAGTGCACAAAGGCACAGACTTCGCTGCACCACGAGGCACCCCAATATACGCAGCCGGAAATGGCGTCATTGAACGCTCATCTCGCTATGGTAGCTACGGAAATTACGTACGTATTCGTCATGCTGATGGCTACAAAACAGCCTATGCCCACCTCAATAAATATGGGCCAGGCATCAAATCGGGCGTCCGCGTAAAACAAGGACAAGTGATAGGATATGTAGGGACGACTGGGCGCTCCACTGGCCCCCATCTCCACTATGAAGTTCTGATCAATGGGAAGCATGTGGATGCTATGAGCCTAAAATTACCAACAGGGCGCAAACTTACAGGCGATATGCTTGAAGCCTTCATAAAAGAAAAACAACGTATTGATGACATTCGCAATGAACATCCATTGCCAATCTTACTTGCCGACGCATCCTAAAAGGCGATCTAATCAATTAAGGAAATGGCAGCATCAAAACCTGCCATTTTTTTGTGCCAAACTGACAGACTAACACCACTTCACGCACTTGTGATAACATATAGACCAATACGGCATTGGTATTACTTGCCTTAACGAGAAGCAACACTCCATTATTATACATCGGGTGCACATAGCGGGGGTACACAATGTCGGGGCATACTATATCCAAGCCGAAACAAGTTTTTTTGTCCCTCAATGGATTGCGTTTCATCCTTGCAATTTGGATTGCCTATTTCCACGTCGGACATATGTTCGATGATGCGGGCATGGGAACACTTCCATTCTTACGCCTAGGCATTGCACGTGTAGATGTATTCTTCTGTCTATCTGGCTTTGTACTTAGCCATGTATATTGGGCACAGCGCACAAAACCCTTCAATTTCGCAGATTTCATGGTGGCTCGCCTCGCCCGCATCTACCCCATGTATTTACTCGCTTTAGGGATTATTATCGCTTACCTTGCTGGCGGTGCTTTACTCGGCAAAGCGCCCAGTACCAGCTACCCATTCTCTGACTTGGTGATGAACCTTCTCTTTTTGCAAGCATCAGGACTTACAGAGACAAATTCATGGAATTTCCCTGCTTGGGCTGTCGCAGCCGAGATGGGTGGATATATCGCTTTTCCGATCTTTATATATCTCGCGCAACTCACGCGAAAACTACCCTATCTCTTATTGGCGATTGCAATCGGCCTCGTCTTACTGCTCGAAATTTTCCTCCAATTCGTCTCTCCCCTTCCTATGAATGAGCTGACAACAGATTGGGGAATTTTGCGCGGCGCATCTGTTATGTTTTGCGGTGTCGCAGCGCGGTCTGTTTTTAATATCTTCAAACCCAATACCCTAATGGCAATTATCACTGCTATCGCGGGAATCTCATTAGTGTTTACCTCCGCCATGCAGCAATGGGGTGTTCCCCTTGTCGGCTTAGGCGCAGCATTTCTTATGATAGGTTTAGCCCGCCTTGATGAACTTAAATGCCCCACCGGTCTCTCCAGTCAGCCCATGCAGGAATTGGGAAACTGGTCATATGTCATCTTCATACTGCATGCGCCAATCTACACCATCCTTGCACAAATATGGTCGCTTGCAGGATATGAATTTGTCGCAACACCCTTGACGTCTCTCGTTTTCATGAGTGTCGTTATTCTTGTGTCTGGCCCTATCTACCACCTTGTAGAAAAACCATCGCGCAAATTCATCCGTAAACAATGGGAAATGCGGCGCGGACACACCATCTCCAATGCTGGCCTTTGAATACCCCCCCCAAACGGCGTATCAAATCCACCTCAATTGCAATGAAGCTTCAAGCCTCAAACTTTCTGCACAAGCTAGTCTTGCTTTTCTATATTTAGTTTTGTATATACAACGACATCACAATGCATAACTATGTTATTGCATTTAATTCAATCCTCTGACACCTGAATAGGAACAGTCATTGGAAAAGAAAATATAAGGAGCCTTCATCATGGCGAACAAAAAAGTTAAAGCGATCAAAAGCGAAATCAAATCCCGCAAAAAAACAATCGCGAAACAAGAAGTAAAACTTAAAAAAGCTAAAAAGGCTCTGAAAAAAGCTGCTTAAATCCTTAGCAGATTGATGAATTTAAAACCGCTGGTTCAAAGCCAGCGGTTTTTTTATGTTCAACTGCATTTGATGTCACTCATCGCTTTTCTTGGTTCCGAAATATTAATAAACACAACCTAATTCTTCACCAAAGATAGTTAAGAACTGTCGGCAATATTTAGGTGGGAAAGAAGAAATATGAACCTCATGCCTTTTGTCGTGAGTTTGATCGCTACTTTGGGCGTCAGTGGTCTATGCTTACTGCCACAACCCAATGACGATATTTTCGCCTCTTTTGACAAGAATCTTTCTCTACCTGAAATTTATAACAAGCTAGATGCACAAAGCTTGAAAATAGTCTCCTTTGATGAGGAATGGCGACATGTCGTTGTTTCTAATCCAAAGGGCGATGCGCCAAATAGACTTAAACGCGCTGGCGCAAACTTCGTCCTGAAAGCAAAATTCGCTAAATTTTGTTCAAACACCCCTTCAGAAACCAGAAAATAGAGTACACAAAAATGGGCTCACCTTCCTCCCCCACCTTTACAATAGAAACGCTGAGATCGAGCTTTTCCAAATACTCCATTTTTATGTTATGGGGGCTCGTGGGTATCATCATTGCATCTGGTGTTTATCAGAATGGCATCAATAGTTGGCCTGCAATTGCAATGGCCACCCTGCTCGCACTTTTGGGAACATTCGCAAACCTAAAATCACCGGGAAACCAATCAGGTTCCATCTGCATTTCCATGGCCTTTGCGGGAATTATCGCAGTTTTAGTGTACAACTTTACTTGGAGCGGTGAAGGCGTAGCGTATCAAATTGATATGCACATGGCCTTTTTTGTAGGACTAGCCATTGTTGCCGGATTCCTTGAGTGGCGGGCACTTGTCGCATTCTCAAGCGTGGTAATTTTTCATCACCTTACGCTCTCATTCGTCTTCCCCGCTGCTGTATTTCCTGATGGTGCCCCCATTATTCGTGTTGCACTTCATGCAGTTATATTATTTTCTCAATGTGCCGTACTTATCTGGCTAACGCACCAAATCCATAGACTTTTTCAAGCCAATGCAACAACGCTGCTTCAATCAGAAAAAGCAACTCGCGATGCCCTGGAGCTTCAAAAAAAGGTACAGTCCGCTGCCGAAGAAAACGCCCACCGTTTTTCAACACAACAGTCTTTTGCGACACAATTTCGTGCTGAAGTCTGTGAATTGATGCAAGGACTTACAGAGCGTGCACAAGAGTTAAATAATGTCGCCACTGAACTGGAAGCTTCGGCACATTCATCAATTGGCACATCAACAAGCTTGAATGAAGCCTCCCAACTCGCAACTCATAATGTCGATAGCGCAGCCGCAGCAACAGAAGAACTGTCTTCCTCTATTGCGACAATCGCCAAAAAGATCGCAGCAATGAATGCTGTCGTATCTGATGCGGATGAATCAGTACGTTCATCGACAACGACCGTCGCCACACTCTCAAATAATGCGCGCAAAATTGGCGACGTCATTAGCATCATTAGTGACATCGCCGAACAAACAAACCTTCTCGCACTCAATGCAACTATCGAAGCTGCACGGGCAGGTGATGCGGGTCGAGGTTTCGCCGTGGTAGCTACAGAAGTTAAACAGCTTGCTGACCAAACAGCAAAAGCAACTGTAGAAATTTCCGAACAAGTCCAATCCATTCAAAATGCATCCGAAGATACATCCAACATTATTGATGCAATTTCCAAAGTTATTGCTGAAGTCACCCACCAAACGGCCTCTGTGGCACAGGACGTTGATGAGCAAAACGGCGCAACAAATGAAATCGCAAACAGCACACGGATTGCTTCACAGGGGACATCCAAAGTGGGCCATGAAGTAAAAGTTGCAATTGCTGCTGCTAAGTCCACAACAGATATCGCCGCTAAAATCGTTTCAGCATCTGGCAATGTGGCAATCGCCAGTGACAAACTTAGAAATAGCGTGGATGAATTCCTCAAAAAAGTTGTCTAACCTACGCTTAATATACTGATTTTAAATAAAATGCTCAAGAAATGCCGAACTTTATCCTCGGTGTATCTTGAGCATTTTTTATGAATACCCATATCCAATTTGTGGGCAGCCGACATCGGTGCTCATACATGAACTAAATTACGTCACATGCGTTCTTTGCGGTGTGATGCTCATTCTATCTGCCTTTGAAAGGGGATTGCCATGGATATGGAAAAATTTACTGATCGCGCCCGCACTCTAATCGGCACCGCGCAAACTTCTGCTCTGGCTGCAGGCCATCAGCAGATCACCTCCGAACATATATTAAACGAGCTTTTTAAAGAGAATGATCAGCTCAGCGCCAATCTTATCCGCGCTGCGGGCGGTCGCCCAGAACAAGCTCAACAATTGGTCGAAAAAGCCCTCAACGCTATTCCTAGAGTTTCTGGATCAGGCGCAGGTCAGCTCACCATCAGTCAGGGCGCTGCTGCCCTCCTCACAACTGCACAAGCGGACGCCCAAAAAGCCGGTGACGCCTTCGTCACCGTAGAACGTTTGCTTGTCGCCGCCGCTAAGGGAAACGATAAAGCCGCTTCCGCCTTAAAGGATTCAGGTGTTACGCCTCAAGCACTCCAACAGGCTGTTGACCAATTGCGCCAAGGTCGCACAGCCGATAGCGCAAATGCAGAAGCTGGCTATGAAGCGCTATCTAAATACGCGCTAGACCTTACAGATGCCGCACGCGCTGGTAAGCTAGACCCTGTCATTGGCCGTGACGAGGAGATACGTCGCGCCATTCAAGTTCTCTCCCGCCGCACCAAAAACAACCCTGTTCTCATCGGTGAACCCGGCGTAGGTAAAACAGCCATTGCCGAAGGTCTTGCTAACCGTATCGTTGATGGGGATGTACCCGAAAGCTTGCGTACTAAACGCTTATTGTCGCTAGACATGGGGGCGCTGATCGCTGGCGCGAAATATCGCGGTGAATTTGAAGAGCGCCTCAAAGCAGTCCTCAATGAAGTGACCGCAGCTGAAGGCGAAATCATTCTTTTCATAGATGAGATGCATACACTTGTCGGCGCTGGGAAGTCAGACGGCGCTATGGATGCGTCTAACTTGTTAAAACCTGCCCTCGCCCGTGGTGAACTTCACTGTATCGGGGCAACAACATTGGAAGAATACAAAAAACACGTTGAAAAAGATGCAGCGCTTGCACGTCGTTTCCAGCCTGTTTTTGTAGAAGAGCCAACTTTAGAAGACACAATTTCTATTTTGCGCGGTCTAAAAGAAAAATACGAGGTACACCACGGTATCCGTATTTCTGATGCCGCCATTGTGGCAGCTGCAACGCTTTCAAACCGGTATATCACTGATCGTTTCATGCCTGATAAGGCCATCGACTTGATGGACGAAGCTGCATCACGGTTACGTATGGCAGTGGAATCCAAACCCGAAGAATTGGATGAGATTGACCGCCGATTAATGCAATTGCGGATCGAAGCTGAAGCCCTCAAGAAAGAGAAAGATGAAGGCTCTAAAGATCGCTTATCAAATATAGATGTTGAAATTCAAACTCTTGAAGCTCAATCCAACGAGATGACGACAGCTTGGGAGGCTGAAAAATCACGTCTAGGCGGCGCAACACAGGCGAAAGAACAGCTCGACCGCGCCCGCGCAGAACTTGCTGATGCTGAGCGCCGTGCTGATTGGGAAAAAGCAGGTGAACTTAAATACTCTGCCATTCCGCGTCTTGAAAAACAGATTGCTGACGCTGAAACCGTTGGCGATAGCGCCACTGGCAGTCTCGTGAAAGAAGTCGTGGATGCAGAAGCAATCGCATCGGTCGTGTCTCGCTGGACAGGTATTCCAGTCGACAAAATGATGGAAGGTGAACGCGAGAAGCTTTTAGCGATGGAAGAAGGCCTTCGCCAGCGTGTTGTTGGACAGGAAGAAGCCCTCTCCTCTGTTTCAAATGCTGTACGCCGCGCGCGCGCAGGTCTACAAGACCCCAATCGCCCTATTGGCTCCTTCATGTTTGTGGGTCCGACAGGGGTAGGTAAAACAGAACTTACAAAAGCATTGGCAGAATTTCTGTTTGATGATGAAAGCGCTGTTTTGCGTCTGGATATGTCTGAATATATGGAGAAACACGCTGTATCACGCATGATCGGCGCACCTCCAGGATATGTTGGATATGAAGAAGGTGGTGCTTTAACAGAAGCCGTGCGCCGTCGCCCATATCAGGTCATCCTGTTTGACGAAATCGAGAAAGCACATCCAGATGTGTTCAACACTTTATTGCAAGTGCTCGATGATGGTCGCCTGACAGACGGTCAAGGTCGTACTGTTAATTTCAACAATACATTGATCGTCATGACCTCCAACCTTGGTGCACACGCATTGGCAAATGATACGTCAGAAACAGATGTGTCAGACGAAGCACGCGAAAGTGTAATGACAGCTATTCAGGGACATTTCCGCCCTGAATTCCTTAACCGTGTTGATGAAGTTGTTTTCTTCAAACGTCTTGGTCGCGCCGAAATCGACTCCATTGTCAGTGTTCAGCTAAAACGTTTGGATACACTACTGGCTGACCGTCGTATCACTATGGATATTGATGAGGACGCAAGGAAATGGCTCGCGGATAAAGGTTATGATCCAGTCTATGGTGCCCGCCCTCTTAAACGTGCGATCCAGAAAGAAGTGCAAGATCCACTTGCGCGGATGATTTTGGAAGGCCGTATAAAAGACGGTGAAAATGTAAAAATATCAGTTGAGGATTCTAAACTCACTCTCAATGGAGTGCCGACAGACCTCATCGGAAAAGCAGGCGCATTCAACTAAACCTCTTTTAAATTGCCTAAAGACTATAAATTTAAATGCGGGCGCGGACCAATTAAAGGTCGCGCCCGCTTCCTGTTTTAACAACACCTCAGACACACCAAAACCAATTGACCATCTCTAGCTGACCGGTTGACACACTCGCCAACACCAGAGAAATACCACACACTGACCAGTCCATAAGCAGCCCCTATGCATAGCACTCGCGCATGTCGAAACTGCAATTATAACGGATAAAAAACCCCTCCACACATCAAGTGTAGAGGGGTTTTAATTTTAGTTTCTAGAGAGCTTAGTCAGCCCTTACAAGGTCACCAGCTTTATCTTCAACTACTTCTTCAACCTTAGTTTTCGCTTTTTCTTTAAGGTCTGCAGTTAGCTCATCTTTTTTCTCAGCGACAACATCACTTGCAGCTGCTTTAAGATCTGTTGCGATATCTGCTTTAGCGTCTTCTACAACTTCTTCAGTTGCAATTTCGGCCTCAGCTTCAACATCTGCGCCAACTTCTGCTGCCACATCGGAAGTCACTGTTTCAGCTTCAGTTTTCACAGTCTCTGTAGCTTCTCCAACAACACCAGATGGTGTTTCTTCTACAGCCGCTGCAGCATCTTCCACCATAGCGTCTGAAGCAGTTTCTGCTTCGGCGGCAAGGTCAGTTTCAACACCTTCCACGACATCCGTGATTGGTTCTGCTTTTTCAACTTGAACTGCTTCTTCTACAGCCTGTTGTGCAACAGCTTCAGCTTCAGTTGCGATGTCTGCTTTTGCATCTTCCATTGCTTCAGTTTTAACGTCTTCAACTTCGGCCTCAATGTCAGCAGTCGCAGCTTCTACAGCCTCTTCAGCAGCAACATCTGCTTCAGTCTGCAGTTCTTCGACAACAGCTTCTTCAGCCGCAGTTACACCTGCAACAGCCTCAGCTTCTGCTGCAATTTCTTCTGTTGTATCAGCAACAACCTCAGAAACTGCTTCATCTGCAGCTTCAGTCATTTCTGCTTTAGCATCTTCAACTACGTCAGTTGCAACAGCATCAACATCTGCATCGAGATTGACGCCTGCTTCATCCGCAACGTCTGCAGCTACTGCGTCCGCTTTTGCGCCGAGTGCATCAACTGAAACCTCTTCTACAGCAGCATCGGCTTGAACTTCTTCTTTACCGACCTCTTCGCCCAATGCCTCTACCGCAGACTCAACTTCTTCACTTGCATTCTCAGCTGCATCCACAGCAGCTTCTGTACTGTCAACGGCAACACCGGCAACTTCAGCTTCCACAGCCTCAGTTGAAATTTCTTCAGCTTCTAAAGCTTCAACTTCCACTACTTCTTCAGCTTCAACCGCCTCAGCTGCTTCAACTTTAGCAAGAGCTGCATCTGCTTGATCTAGCTTCTCCAGAATGCTCGCGTTTAAGTCATCTGCTTCATATGCTTCGTCTTCTGGCTCATCAGCAACCATTGGCGCTACTGCAACTGTCTCAACAGTTGTTTCAACTTCCTCAACGATCACATCTTGTACATCAGCTTGAGCATCTACTTCAGTTTCGACAACAGCTTCTGCGTCCTCAACTTCTACTTCAACTTCTTCCACGAGCTCAGAAGCTTCGTCAGAAACCTCTGCCTCAACGGCGTCCATTGCATCTTCTGCGTCAGCTGTTTCCACCATCGCATCAATTTCAGCTTCTGCTTCAGCCATTACATCAGCTTCCGCTTTTATGTCTGCATCAACTTCCACATCTTCAGCAATGTCAGCGACTTCAGCTTCAACTTCAGTTTCCACTGCTTCTTGAGCAGCTGGTGCGTCCGCATCAACAGTTTGCGCTACAAGGCTAGTGAGAGAATCTTGTTCAGCCAGAACAGGTGCAGCATTCACAAAAGGAAGATAAAGCCATTTTGATGCTTCGCCGTTTTCAGAGATGCGTGCCCAATCACCTTGTTTTTCATAAACTGTGATTTCAGCACCAGCACCCAACATTTCATCGAAGTTTGAAGAAATTTCGGCTTGTGAGAATACTGGAATAAACTTTGGTGTAATAGTGAAGTGATTAGTCACCGCACCTTCAGCTTTCGTACCTTCCGCTTGCGGAGACGTTTTTGCAGCCTCAGCAATAGCGGGCGAAAAACTCATTGCTAAACCTGCGACAGACGCAAACAACAATGATTTAAGTGTTTTAGATTGCAAACTAGATTTCATAATTATCGGCCCCTACCAAATTAAACCGTTATATTGATCCTGATAGATGGAATGAATTCCCATCTTCCCAACCGTCACAATAATAACGCGCACATCCGCAAAAAGTTGCAGAATGTTCTAAAGGAATATTAATACTCCATTAGTAATGATTAACTAAACCTGAATGAAATAAAATCAAGGCAATAAGCGCCTTTACTACAGATCTAAAGTATTAACTTTTGTAAATCCAAATTTTTCTAATACCGGAGCGTAAGCTTTTCTGTTCGCTTTTCCTCCAGTAAGTAAAACACGCCTATCTGGAGAATGTTTATTTTCTTTTTCTCCCGAAGAGAGCCTCAACACCTGTTTTGCAATCGCCTCTCCGGTATCAATTATATGCATTACATGCTCAGGGCAGGCTTTCTCAATTTGACTGCGCACGAGCGGAAAATGCGTACAAGCTAACACCAACACATCTATGCGATGTCCGTTCTCCATCTGAAATAACGGCGCGATGACAGTATCAAAAGCCGCCTGCGATAGCGCTTCACCTCTTACATAACGCTCGGCTAACTCCACAAGTCCAGATGTGCCATGGCGCAAGACAGTGATATTCGCTGCGTATTCATGCTCAAGCTTATCAAGATAGGAGCGCCTAATCGTACCCGGCGTCGCTAAAACGCCGATCACACCCGATGTCGTCAACGCGGCAGCTGGCTTTATTGCCGGAACAGTCCCCACCACAGGGATGTTCACACGCGCGCGTACTCCTTCTAGCGCCAAAGTGCTGGCCGTATTGCACGCCATCACGAATATATCCGGCTTAGCTTCCTGAATCAGCGCCTCGCACAACATTGGCAAACGTGCTTGCAGTTCTTCATCCGTCTTCAAGCCATAAGGAAAAAAACCAGCATCAGCCGCATAGTCCACGATGATATGCGGTGCCTGATTTTCAATCGACCTTACTATAGAAAGGCCACCTACCCCACTGTCAAAGACAAGAACGCGGGTCATGAAAGTCCGTCGGTTGGAGCACCCGAAACCAAGCTTGCATAAAACTCAGGACGGCGATCACGGAAAAAGCCCCACGCCGCACGCATTTGATCGTTCTCATCCAGATCAAAATTCGCCACTCGCACGCCTTCTTCAACGCGATCCATATCTGTTTGCACTTCTCCAGTCGCATCACAGATAAAACTTGTACCGTAGAAGAGTTGCCCCTCCTCAAGTCCAACACGGTTTGCTGCTGCTACCGGCACCACATTTGCGACGGCATGGCCTTGCATTACGCGCCGCCAACGTGCTGCCGTATCCATTTCAAGATCTTGTGGCTCTGCACCGATCGCAGTCGGATAAAGGAGCAAGTCTGCACCTTGCAATGCCATTGCGCGCGCGCATTCAGGATACCATTGATCCCAGCAAATCCCGACGCCAATGCGACCCTTCTTCGTGTTCCAAACTTTAAAACCTGTATCGCCTGGACGGAAATAGAATTTTTCTTGATATCCTGGGCCATCTGGAATGTGAGACTTACGATAAACCCCCATCAGACTTCCATCACTATCAATCATCACCATGGAGTTGAAATAGTGTGGTCCTGCTTTCTCATAAATAGAGATAGGCATCACAATTCCAAGCTCTTTGGCAATTGGAGCAAAATAGGTCACACATGGATGCTCACGCCAAGGATATGCGCGCAAAAACTCTTTTTCTTCCTGCGTCTTACAAAAGTATAGCCCTTGAAACAGCTCGGGCAATAGAACAACCCCTGCGCCCAATGCAGCTGCTTCCCTTACATGCGTTTCTAGCTTTGTAAGGTTTGCATCCATATCATCGCTAAAAGCAGATTGAACAATACCAACACTCAATGTACGTGCCATGCCACGCCCCTTATGCTTGGCTGATTTGCCAGCCAGTAGATTCAAAACTCAGTGCTTCAACGCACACCTATTCTGCAGGTTGCTGTTGAGTGATGCAATGAAACGATCCGCCTCCAGTCAAGATATAGTTGGACGGCTGCCCAATGACCTGCCGATCTTTGAATACATCCTGCAAGATAGACACTGCTTCTTCAGCTGCTTCTTCACTCAACTCGCCATATGTTGGCATCACAACAGATGCATTCCCAATCAGGAAATTCATGTGACTTGCCGGAACAATATCTCCCTCATCATTGAGATATTTTCCAGGCGAAGGAATTTGCGTCACTTTAAGCTTATTGCCATCGGCGTCCGTTGAATGAACCAACACATCATAGATTGCGTTTAACACATCAGCATTTGGATCATCATCACCTGTTGGTGCCTGACACACAACATGGCTGGGCCCCACAAAACGCGCCACATTGTCAACATGGCCGTCCGTATGGTCATTCATCAAACCACCATCCAACCAAATAACTTTGCGCGCGCCCAACGTTTTTTCCAACGCTGTTTCCGCGTCCACTTCAGATTTCCAATCAGGATTTCTATTCGGATTTAGAAGACATTCCCGCGTCGTTAGAAATGTGCCATTTCCATCGCCATCAATAGCGCCGCCTTCTAGGATAAATTCGTGCTGCTCACTGCGCGCATCCGCCAGCCATGCCACCGCACGGGATACTTTATCGTCATGCTCGTAAATATATTTGCCACCCCAGCCATTCACTCGGAAAGACGCAGCCAATTCATTTGATAAGAAAATAGGGCCGATATCGCGCAACCAAATATCCCCATAGGGCTGCAAAATGATTTCAGCCAGATCACCAAGCGCCGCATAAGCATTGTCTCTCGCCTCTTCATTTTTTACGAGCAATTTGACCTTGTCGCCTTTGCGATCATTGCAATCTTCGCTCAAGCTACGGATTAAACCCTCCACTTCGAGACGTGCAAATTTAGCTTCTGGTGCCCATAAATCATCGCCTGTAGGCCATGCAGTCCACACTGCCGCATGTGGTTCCCATTCAGCGGGCGGCACAAGGTTTTTGTTATTTGCAGTCGTCATTTACGAGAAATCTTTCAACTAAGCGCAATAGAAAAACGCGATAAATCAATCCTGTTTCACATATGGGTCAATGCGTCCCAAAAGAGAAGACCTTACATAGAAAAAGGGCGGCACCCTTAGATGCCGCCCTCTTCTTTAGTCTGTCAAAATCTAAGCAAGCTTAGAATTCATACTTCACACCAACGCGCATTTCCCAAAGAGAAATTGAAGTCTGACGACGCTCCGCATCTGCTGCAAAGAACTCGTTGTAGACGTATTGGTTAGTTGTTTCATCCAAAGAAGCATCAACAATACCAACTGTTTGCGGGAAGCCAGCTTGGTATACTGCACCCCACTCATCATTCAGCAAGTTACCGATGTTTTCGATAGTGAAGTAAGCTTTTGATTTGTGGCCTTGCAATGCACCAGGGAATTCCTGCTCAATGCGAAGGTCAAACTTGTTTACCCACTGACCATCTTGTGCGTTACGTCCAGCGATTCCGCCGCGCTCAAGTCCAGCACCATCAACATATGCGAAGAATGCTGCTTGGTCGAAGCCATCTGCAAATTGTACCAATTGGTCATCTGGACCTGTTGGAACATAAAGCAAGTGGTTTGCAACTGAGTCATCACCGAACATGTCGTCTGATGATCTGTTGAATGTGAAAGAGTAAGGACGTGCTTGGTAAGCAGCTCCAAACAAGTTTGCACGTGTGAAATATTCACCGAAGAACGCTTTTTCCCAAGAAACGTTTAGCGTAAAGCGGTGTGGAATTTCGTAGTTAGATGTTGCAACTCCCAAGCTGTTGGCATCAGTACGCGCAACGTTGAAGAAGTTAGAGTTAGCAACAGAAGATGTCATTGGGTTTGAATCTTCAGCGTCCATGTAGGCATAGCCCAATGTCCATTTCACACCAACATCATCGTATGATTTAGACAATGCACCGGAAAGTACGTTTGATTTTCCGCCATCGTCATTCGTCAATAGATAGTCACCACCGAAACCAGCAGATCCGCCATATACAGGGCGACCGTCTGGAGCGTTTCCTTCTTTTTCAAGAGAAATCGCTTGAACAGTAGCTGCATCTTTAGAAGCAGAAAGCAACCAGTCAGCCATCAATGTGTAGTCTTCACCCCAGAAACCTGGAAGGTCGAAATTGTATGTGAAACCAGCAGCAATCTTCCACTCTGAAGGAATTTCAAAGTTTGGATCAAGCGCGTTCACAGGACCGTTTGAAGATGCTGCAGCAACTTGGTTGAATAGACCTTCTGGGATACCGTAGAATGGACGACCAAGACCGTCTTCATCGTTTACGAAAGTCAAGCTTGAAAGCGGTGCACCTGAACGGTCTTGTGCTTCAAACAAAGCCACACCATTGTTGGAGTAGTTGTTTGAAAGCCAAACATTTGGGTTACCACCAGAATAAAGACCAGCACCTGCACGAAGCTGAATGTCACCAGCATCATAGCTAAAGCCTAGGCGTGGCATAAGAAGGTCTTTGCCATCTAGGTTAGATGTGTTGTCGAAACCGTATGTGTCGAAGAAGTTTTGGTTTCTTCTCGGCTCATCATCACTTTGGTAATAGTCATAACGAAGACCAGCAGTAATGTTCATGCCAGCTTTGATTTCCCACTCATCTTGTAGGTACAAAGTGTTCACGGCATAACCAAATTCAGCACCACCATCGTTGGCATTGTTTGTACCAGCAGCGTTTTCGTATGTGATGCGGCTAGGTGTACCAGCGATAAAGTCATCGATTGAGCTAAAGCGATACTCACCTTCAGCTTCCTGAACGAACAAGTTGAATACGTTTGTTTCAACGCGCTCAGCACCCAAAGTGATTGAGTGGTTGTTCAATTGGTAGTTCGCAAGACCTTTAAATGTCCATGTGTCATAGTTCAGGTCATTTGCGTGACGAGAGTCATCAGAACCTAGGTAAATTGTGTTACCGTTGTGGCTGATTTGAACTTCACCAAACACAGCGCCATCAATTGAAGCTTGTGTGAAGTCAACTTCGTTTTTAGAAACGCGGAACTCTGTTGAGAAGTTATCAGTCCAGTTAGAGAACAACTGACCTGAGTAAGTTTTTGTCTCAGCACCACGTTGGTAAAGGTGCTTTGAGTATTCAAACTCGTCATCATCACCATCTGATTCAGATAGGCTCAAACCTTCATCATAGTTGTATGTGAATGATGCACGGTGGTTGTCAGTGATGTTCGCGTCAACGCGCATCAAGTATTTTTCGTTGAATGTCGCTTCAGTTGCTGGAACCCCACCTGGATCGTAATCATAGATGTTGATTGCAGCATCGCGGATACGGTCGAAGTCTGCTTGAGAGAAGCCGATAACTTCTGAACCAGCACCAGAACCTTCAACACCACGGTCGATAGTTGCACCTGGGCCTTCAAACTTTTCGTAAGCACCAAAGAAGAACAAACGGTCTTTAAGGATTGGACCACCAATTGTGAAACCGTGACGTTTTGTTTCAAATGGTGTTGTTGTGATGGAGTCACCTTCAGTTTTGTCACCCACCAAGCTGTCATCAGCATAGTCGAAGAATGCAGAACCGTGGAACTCGTTCGTACCTGATTTTGTTACAGCGTTGATGTTACAAGCTGTGAAACCGTTGTACTGCACATCAAATGGTGCAAGCTCAACAGACACGTTTGAAATAGCATCAAACGGGAATGGCATTTGCTGACCAGGGTATCCGTTTGCATTCAAACCGAAACCATCGTTCAAGCTCACACCATCAACAGTAAGTGAGTTAAAGCGTGGGTTTGCACCCGCACACTGAACGCCATCACCAAAGCTCTCATCAATGTATACACGTGGGTCTTGGCGAATGATGTCACGAAGGTCACGGTTTACAGCTGGTGAGTTTTGCAATGTTGAAAGGTCGAAAGTTGAGTTAGGACCGATTGCAGTTTGGATCACGCTTGCAGCAGAAGCTGTGATAACCATTGTGTCCATCATGCGCTCTTCGTCAGCAGATGTGAACTGAAGGTTCAAATTCGCTGTTTCACCAAGCGCGATGAAAACATCGTTCAATTGTAGGGATTGGAAACCATCTGCTTCTGCAGTGATTGTGTATGGACCACCAACGTTCAAACCACGCGCAGAGAATGAACCCTGTGAGTTTGCAGTTAAGCTTGTTGCAGAACCTGTACGTGTGTCTGTTACGACAACTTTAGCACCTGATACTGCTTGGCCTTCTGGTGACGTGACCTGACCACGTAGAGCAGAAGATGTAACCTGAGCTTCAGCTTGCTGAACGATACAAGTTGAAATGGCGGCCATTGCCACGCCGCCGGCGAGTTGTTTCCAATTGGTCATCGATAAAATATCCCCGTAAGACCACTGAGTGTGACGCCTGCAAAATTGGGAGGGGCAAGCATCGCGAAAGAATAAGGGTGCGATACAGTGCTCATGTGACAGTTCAAAGACAATTGTGTTACAGATTGTTTGGGATGTGTTTTTCAACACGCAATGAAGCATTTTTGCAACAAATGACCCTACGTCACCCTATATGTTGCACGTTTTCTTCGCACATACCGCAAATAAAACAAGCATCATCCAGCTCGTTTTTAGTCAGTACACGAATCATAACGCTACGCAAAAAATCTTCCGTAGAAAGATCATATTTTGCGATTTACAAAGCTCTTAAATTGTACGCCGATTAAAATTCTTCTTCTTTATCTGTTTGCCAAAAACCGCTTATCGCGCATACAAGTTTGTTACACGCAGCAAATAAGAGACCCACTCATCACATGACCATTCTGCCTGACTTCGTGCGTCGCTCCCCTATTCGTACCACCGCTTGCATAATTGCAGCTCTTGTTTGTGTACGATTGATCAGTGTCTTGCTAAGCCCGCTAAACCTCGGGCCAGATGAAGCCCAATATTGGCGATGGTCGACGCATTTAGATTGGGGGTATTATTCCAAACCTCCCCTCATTGCGTGGATGATATCTCTTACAACGTCGATATTCGGGCATGGTGAATGGGCTATCAGATTGTATGCCCCTATCGGTCATGGATTTGCAGCCTTCTTCATCTTTTTACTGGGTAAGAAAGCGTTTGATATTCGCACTGGCGCATGGGCTAGTGCCATTTATTTGCTCATGCCTGGCGTATCATTATCTTCCGGTGTCATCTCTACAGACGGATTGCTCCTGCCTTGCTGGACCGCCGCCATAACGCTGCTTTGGTATCAACGCGATGACACAACATGGCTTAAATCTGTTGGGATGGGTGTTGCGATTGGTTTAGCTTTCCTCGCCAAATACGCCGCCATTTATATATTGGTTGGTTTCGCTCTCGCTGCGTTAATGGACGCCAAAACCCGTCGTGCTTTATTTTCCCTCAAAGGCTTAGTTGCGCTGGTTTCATTTCTGGCAGTTATTTCTCCAAATATCATTTGGAATGCATCGCATAATTTTGCCACGCTCGGCCATACGGCTGACAATGCCAATTGGGAAAACTCAACATTCAATCTCGGCAATCTTATCAAATTTTTCAAAGACCAATTAGGTGTTTTCGGCCCCATATCATTCTTGATCTTATTGTCAGGGTTCGCATTCATTCTCCCTAAAACAGACAAAGATAGCGCACGAAAAGACAGATGGTTTCTGTGTTTCATCCTCCCTCCACTCATCGTTATTGCGGTGCAGGCGTTTGTGTCTCGTGCTCATGCAAATTGGGCGGCAAGCGCTTATCCTGCCGCCTCCATTCTCGTCGCGGCGTGGGTTTTGCGGTCCAATTGGACAACTTTCCTCAAATGGGGATTGGGATTTAATGCTGCCATTGGCGCGCTAATGTTAGCGATTGCTATTCAGCCTACTATTGCTGACGCGATTGGTGGATCAAACTCCATTAAACGTGTTCGCGGCTGGCAAGACTCTGTGGCTCAACTCGATGCCGCTGCAAAATCAATCAATGCCCAAGGCATCGTCTTTGATGAACGCGAAAACTGGCATGGCATGGATTATTATGGTGAGGCACTCAACAATCCGCCATCTCACTACCTATGGAAAAGACATGATGAAGCGCATGCTTTTGCCGAATCCTTTGCGCCTGTTCCAGAAGGTTCAACTGACACGATGCTGATTGCATCCTTGCGTGATAATTTCAGAGCGCGTATGCGCGCCGACTTCACCGACTTTAACGCAATTGGCCGCATTGATATTCCACTTGGCGGAAATCGCACACGTACTTTTTGTTTATATGAAGCTAGCGGATTTCATCCGCTCGCTCGTACAAAAGAATATGAAGCGCGATTTAGAGATGCTCAGGAAAAATGTCCTTTTAAAAGCCAACTGCCAGAATCTAGCGAATAGAAATATAGCGCATCGGGCAAAAAAACGCTCACTTATAGCTGTAAGTGAGCGTCGCTTTACCTCTTGCTAAGCAGATATATTTCAGCTCGCTACCTCACCCTAACCTAATGGCTATCAGCGCCTGACCAGACCTCTTGCACACGTGCATCACGCCCACAGCTAGATCTATAGTATTTGTAGCGCAACGGGTTTTTTACATAGTAATCTTGATGATATTCTTCCGCTTTCCAAAACGGGCCAGCATCCAAAATAGGCGTTACAATCTCGCTTGGCAGAATGCCGGCAGCGTCCAAGTCAGCCTTTGATTTTTCGGCGATTTCACGCTGTTCAGCATCATTTACAAATACAGCAGTTCTATAGCTATCCCCGCGATCACAAAATTGCCCGCCTGCATCAGTTGGATCAACGTGGTGCCAATAGTAATCCAACAGCACTTCAAAGCTTACCTTGCCCGGATCATACTCCACCTGCACCACTTCATAATGGCCAGTGTCTTCATATGAAACTTCTTTATAGGTGGGGCTTTCAGTATGTCCGCCTGAATATCCTGACAGCGTAGCAACCACGCCTTCAACTTTGTCAAAATCAGATTCGACACACCAGAAACAGCCGCCTGCAAAGACAACGGTTTTCGTTTCAACTGCGCTGATTTGTTTAGCTTTTTCTTCCGCTATATGTGTTTCCACAGCTGACTGTGAGCAGCTTGCAAGCAAAGTAAGGGAAGCGATAATGGAGAGAGGTTTGAAATGTATCATGGTGTTAGTATGCGCTAAAATCGCATTCCAACAATCGAAAAGTGCGTCTATCACAAGGATTTGAAAACCAGTGAGCGTCGCCTACTCCGCCGCATGAACACTTCCACCTGACGGCAGTAAAGGCCGTTTTTCATCCTCAATGCTTTCAGGGGCTGTATTTCCCAACAGCCGCTTATCCCCGAATCTAGCATAGAAGAACCGCTTTACACGATCCCACATACGGTCTCTCCAGCGCCCCATCTTTTCAGGTGCAGCCAACCAAACCGGCGTCACGATCAATGTAATAAAGGTTGAAAATCCAAGTCCAAATACCACAGCAGTCGAAAGCGGAACCCACCATTCTGATGCTGGGCCACCGCGTGTAATCGAGCCTTCAGCAAAATTAATGTTCATCTGAACAACCATTGGCAGCAATCCACATATAGTTGTTCCAGTTGTTAGCAAAATAGGACGCATCCGTTGCGAAGCGGTCATTACCGCCGCCTCATGCGCGCTACGACCATCACTTATAAGTCGCTGAAAAGTATCAATTAAAACGATATTATTATTCACAACAATACCCGCCAATGCCACTACACCGGTTCCAGTCATAATCATGGAAATATAGCTAGTCGCCAACTGCAAGCCTATCAAAACACCGATTGTCGATAGGATTACCGCCGATAGGGTCAACAACACGTGATAGAAGTTATTGAATTCCCATAACAATATCACCCCCATCAAGAAAAGCGCTCCAAAAGCGGCCGCCTCAAAAAATGCAGCAGCCTCTGCGGAATCTTCATCAGCGCCTTCAAATTTCACCATAACCTGCGGATCAAACTCTTGATTTTCAACCCATTTTTTTAGTTGTGCGTTCATATGCGCCCCTTGCCCTGCAGCTTCCACATTTGCCCGCAGCGTGAAAACTCTCAATCCGTCTCGTCTATCAATCCTAGAAAGTTGAGGTGCCGCAACCCGATCTACAAAAGTAGATATCGGCGTCGGCCCATCCGGTGTAGACACAGTTAGATCATCTAATGCCTCTACAGATCGGTATTCTTCTGGGAAACGGACGCGAATATCCACTTCATCCACAGCATCATCGGGTCTAAACCGTCCCGCAAGCGCTCCATTTGTCACGAGCTGGACCACACCGCCCACTTGATTGATATCCACGCCAAATTTGGCAGCGCGTTCTCTATCGATATCCAATCGCCACTCTGTACCCGGTAAGGGACGTGTGTCCTCAAGATCTATCAAACCTTCTGTTTCATCTAACTTTTCTCTTATAAGCGTGGCCGTTTCAAGCAAGGCATCATGATCAGACGAGAACACTGAAATTTGAACATCTTTTCCAACTGGTGGACCTTCCTCAAACGGGGATATTTCAATGTGCGCACCCGCAAAACTTTTGAATGCTTCGCGTATATCAGCTTCAACCTTACGCCCATCAATGCCAGGGGCGCTCGAATTTAAATCGACAAGCATCCGCCCCACTGTATCGACGGGAATCGCACCTGCTCCGCTTCCAAACCCGCCCTGAGAGGCTGCAGGTCCCGTCACAGTAGTCACCGATAATATACCTTCAATCGGCAATACGACACTTTCAGCGCGTTTGGTAATTTCAAACTCTTCTTCGCCCGATAAATTCCCTTGAGCCCCTACATAAATGTAGAGCTTTTCAGGTTCGGCATTTAAGAAGAAAAACACATTGTGTTGAGTTGACCCAAACCACACTATAATCGCTGCACATATCACAAATAATCCGCCAGTAACCGCGAGCGGACGCCGACATAACCGAGAAATCATGCGTGCGTAAAAGCCGAAAAATCCCGATGCTTTTTCTGGGTCTCCACTTTCACCCGATAAATCATTCAGAGCCGATTCCTGATCCTTATTGCGTCCCCCAACTACGCCCCCCAATACTGGCAGGAATATGAGCGCCATAAACAAGGAAGATGTAAGCACAAATATCAAGGTAATCGGCAGATAAGACATGAACTTACCTGGCATTGAATTCCAGAATAGGAATGGGAGAAACGCAGCCAATGTGGTGGCGTTTGAAGCGACAATTGGCCAGAACATACGCTTTCCAGCCGTGGCGAACGCCTCAACTTTATCCAAACCTTCAGCCATCTTCCGGTCGGCATATTCAACGACAACAATTGCCCCATCGACCAAGATTCCAACCGCTATGACAAGAGCAAATAACACCATCATATTCACGGTGTATCCTGCCCATCCCAGAAACAAGAACCCCATAAGGAAACTTGCTGGAATTGAGATACCAACAAGTATTGCAGATCGTAGCCCCAATGCGCCAACCACAATAACCATAACCAGAATCACAGCTGTCATAATCGATGATTGAAGCGTTGAGATCTGGTCCCCAATTTCCGCAGATTCATCTGCGGTCAGTTCAACATTCAGAGTATCAGGCCAAGTCTTCTCAAGCCTCTCGATGGTCTCGCGTACATTCGCAACCGTTTCGAGGATGTTGGCCCCGGAACGCTTAACAACCTGCACAGATACAGCTCTCTGACCGTTAAAACGCGCATATTCTTCTCGGTCTTTAAAGGTGCGGCGTACTTCTGCGACATCTTTAATTGTGACGACACGGTCGCCATCACGCTTTATCGCAATATTAAACGCATCTTCTGGCGTTTCGATCAGGCCAGGCACCTTAATGGAATAGCGCCCTTCACCCATATCTATATTCCCTGCCGGAATAAGATTATTATTGGCTTGTATCGTACCAAAAATAGAAGCAGCAGAAAGATTATAGGTCTCTAATTTGATGGGATCGACTTGTATCTCGAGAACCTCTTCACGTTCTCCTTCGATATTTGCTTCCAATACACCGGGAATGGCTTCAAGATTTTCCTGCAAGTCCCGCGCAATTGCATACAAGCCGCGCTCTGGTATCTCACCATACATATTGACAACAACGACTGGAAAACGCGCGGTATTGATTTCAGAAATCACTGGCTCGCGTGTTTCAACAGGAAATTCACGTTTCGCCATGTCAACTTTTTCACGAACATCAACCAACGCCTGATCGATATCGGCGTCTATCTCAAACTCAATCGCAAGCTGACCAGCTCCCTCCAATGCAGCTGAGTTTATTTCTTTGATACCCTCAATTGAACGTACTTCAGCCTCTGTTGGTCGAACCAATAGGCGTTCTGCATCTTCAGGTGAAATGCCTTCCAATGGGATAGTCACCAACACAAATGGAACTTGAATTTCAGGGGCTGCTTCTTTGGGCAGATTATTATATACAATCATACCTGCTATTAAAGCGCAGACCAATATCGACAACACCATGCGCGCGCGCGATACAGCACCATCGATAAGAGCGTTCATTAGCTCTTCTCTCCTTCAAAGAAGGATTCAACGCGCAGACCTTGCTGCACATAGTCTTGCCCTTGAACGATAATATTGGCTTCTTGCGGCAAGCCCACAACCCACACACCAGACTGGTCGCTATCAACGATCTCAACAGGGGATAGATTCACAATCGAACTAGGCCCAACATACCGCACGCCGGGTGCGCCATCATCTGAATACACAATTAACGCAGGCGAGATATGGTGCGCCATACCTTCACCAATCTGGATTCTAATATCAGAAGATTGGCCCGCAGGAATACTCATGTCTGGATTCTCTAAGGCGATCTCAACTCGATATGTACCCGTCGCAGGATTTGCACTCGAAGCAATATAACGAACCACTCCCTGCACTATAGCGTCAGAACGCTGCCCTAAACTCGCAGTCGCCGTTGAACCTGCTTTCAATATACCTGCGTATTTTTCAGATACATCTGCTGCAACAATTAGGGGGTCTAAATCCAATAATAAGCCACATACTCCGCCCGGCGATAGGAAATCCCCTATCTCGGCTTCGCGCTTTTCAAAAACACCTGCAAAAGGCGCACGTATGTCGGTCTTTGAGAGTTCAACTTGCGCCCCCTCTAAAGCAGCGGCGGCAGCATCCAAACTGGCTTTTGCTGCTGCTTCTTGGTTTGGAGGTTTCCAGCCTTTCGCCACAAGATCTTTTGTCGCTTCGTAATCGAATTTGGCGGATGCTAATTTAGCTTTAGCTTCGTCCAACTTCGCTTGGCGCGCATCTACATCCAATCCACATAACACCGCATTTAGTTTTACGAGACTGCCTTCTTTTGCGTTAGCTCGAGATACAACTCCAGTTGTCTCAGAACGTACTAAGACAGAGCGAGCTGGCTCAGAACGCCCTTTCAAACTTAGAAATATCGGATGGGATTCGGCTTTAGAATTGCGCACCAATACACGCACAACTTCTTTGCCATTGCGCTTACCTGGAACAGGCTTCTCTAGTGTCGGCACAGCATTGGCCGTTCCCTCAGGGATATGCCCACGTGTATCATCGCCCGAACGAAACAATGCACTTCCGGCAAAATAAAGAACAAAGACCGCAAGTATTCCTGCGGCAATTTTCATGGACCGCGACATTCACGGCCTCCTTTCACTCTTATCTACCAGCATTGGCAGGCTTTTGACGAAGCCTAATATAGAAAAATATCCGTTTTGGCACGCAAACCTTATAGTTAACGGCCATTGTGTCGCTATTTATAACGCAATAATCTTTCGCAACACATGCACCCACCTCTCAAATTTACACACTGTAAAAAAGTTTTTGTTATATTTTGCATGACGAAACCCACTCTTTTTGCAACTTATGCAAACACTAAAGGGTCAGTTTAGTTGCAACTTCACTCAAGAAGACTTAGCTCCCCTATTATATAGCGATCTCTTCAACACAATGTTGGTGAATTTTAGGCGCGACGAGAACAGGCTTAAGGACGAATTGTAATGGACGCAGCGACAACAGCTAAACCCGCGAAATCAGCGAACGGCCCCACAGAAGAAACCGTTCTTTCGGTCAAGCATTATACAGACCGCTTGTTTTCATTTCGCTTGACGCGCCCCGACAGCTTCCGCTTCCGGTCCGGTGAATTTGTAATGATTGGCCTGTACAAGGATAATGGAAAGCCTCTCCTACGTGCTTACTCTATCGCCTCTCCCAGTTGGGATGAAGAGTTGGAGTTTTATTCCATCAAGGTGCCAGATGGACCGTTGACATCCCGCCTACAGAAAATTCAACCTGGCGATAAGGTGTTACTTGGCCGCAAACCGACAGGTACACTCGTGCATGATGCGCTTGTTCCAGGTAAACGTCTTTACTGCCTCTCAACAGGTACCGGATTTGCGCCATTTGCCAGCGTTATCCGTGACCCTGAAACGTATGAGAAATTCGATCAAGTCATCGTTACCCATACATGTCGTGAAGTTGCAGAACTTCAATATGGAAAAGACCTTGTAGAAGAAGTACTTAACCATGAATTCCTTGGTGAATTAGCGCAAGGAAAACTTGTTCACTATGGCTCTGTCACTCGCGAAGACTACCCCACCAAAGGACGCATAACCGACCTAATGACATCGGGCAAACTGTATACAGATCTAGGCGTGCCAGCCTTAAACCCTGAGACAGACCGCGTTATGATCTGTGGCTCGATGGAAATGCTAGCAGATACTAAGCAACTTTGCTTGGATGCTGGTTTGGTTGAAGGCTCAAACGCAACGCCAGCTCAATTTGTTATTGAAAAAGCATTCGCTGGATAAATATCTCTAGGATATAAAACTTGTGATCAAAGGGATTGATACTTTTCAATCCCTTTTTTCTTTCTCAATTCATCCATTCGCCACAAGTTTAGATGCTGGCAATTCCCAACCTTTTCCAGTCAGATCGCTCAAATGCGATAATAGATCTTCCTGCGATATTGGCTTGGCGATACAATCATCTGCACCAGCTGTCATCGCTTCTCTGACTTTGGCAAAACTCATATGCGGTATAGCTGCGATTATCGGAACATGTTCGAGTGAATTGGAATTTTCCCAATTGCGGATCGCACGAATTGCAGCAATGCCACTCATGATCGGCATTTGCGTGTCCATGATAATCGCATCGAAAGCTTTCGCTTTTATCGCTTCGAGCGCCTCTTCACCGTTTTCAACAAAACTCACATCCAACTCAAGCTGAATCGCCAACAACTCAAGCACTCGACGATTGAGCGGATTATCTTCAGCAACAAGAACTGAAAGACCTTTTTGGTTATTCACGCGTGTATTTTTAGAAATGCTGGATGTGCGTTCAAATTCCTGCGTAATTGGAATTTCCGTGAGAATTTGCAACGTATTTTCACCATCCACTTGCAAAAACACATCGCCTTTCAGCTTCTCAACATAGTCATTAATTGTCGCAAGCATCAGGTTTTCATAGTGATCATTGGTGAGTTCAACCAGATCATCCATGGAGACCAATTTTTCAGACCCATCAATCTTCACACCCAGAGAGAATATGCAGAGCCCTTCCCCCGAATTATCAATATCCGCTTCCACGATTACACGAGTTTGAGAAGGTGCGGATTTGATAATTTCGTGTAGTATCAGGTCCAAAGTTTCAGAGATTGCAGCGGGGATTCCTTTATAAGTATCCTCCATCCCAGAGAGATTAACACTCTCCAACGCAACCCCTTTTAATTCAGCGCTCTCCTTGGCTTTCTCAACACAAGCTGCCACGAGTTTATTTGGGATAAATTCAGATGTTTCCGCCTTGAAGGGGAATGCATGCAATGCTGCAAAGCGCTCAACCCCTTGCATAGCCTCAGCAACAGCGCTAGCTGACGTTTTTAACAAACGTAGCATACTCGCTTGTTCTTCATTCACACCAGTACGTTGCAGCATAGTGGACAATTCCATCATGCTTTCGGCCTGTTTAATTACACCAACTCCAACCTTCCGCACAAGCGCTGCTTTAGCGCCATGCTTCATTTGGATTTTCTCTTCAACTTGCGCACTTAAAAAATCAGCTTTTTGAGATACCGTAATATCACGCATAGAACCAATCATGCGAATGGCACGTCCGCTGTCATTCAACTCTTGCCGAGATGCAACTGACACCCAAATTTCGCGACCAACTGCGTTGTCCTTCCTGTAGGACATCTGAATTGGAGACCCCGTGCATAAATGCTGCTTCCACAGCTTAGATACACGCGTTTTGTCATCTTCATGAGCGGACTTAAATAAACTATTGGACAGCTCGCTCAGATTGGGTTTCGTTTTAAAAAACGGCTTCCAGTCACCCTCAATTTCCAGCGTTTTGTTTACAAGGTCAATTTCCCAAACCATCATAGAAGAAAGAGACAGACCGTATTCCATTCGTTTATGCGAAGCTTCTGTTCGCCGAACTCTCTCTACTTCCTTGGTTACATCTTTAATGATGCAAATTGCACCACAGATTTCACCTTCAAGGGTTTTCCAAGGCGCACATGTCCAATCAACCCAGTGAACTTGGCCTTCATTGACTAATTGTACGCGCTTCAACTCAATTAGCTGTCCTGATAAGGCCGAAGATACGCTCTCATGCAAACGTTCCGGTGTTTGATCCCACAATTGGGCAATTTTAGAGCCCAATACATATGTTTCTGATTTCCCCAATTGCTTTGCAAGCGCTGGGTTCACGAGTGAAATCTTTCCCGCCAAGTCAACAATAGCAATCCCCATCGGGGCCAGCTCTAAAAGTGTCTGGGCAGATGTATCCGTCCGCATCGCAGATTTTAAAGCATTGATATTATTTGTTTTGTTTAGCGCAACACCACTTACACCATCAACAGACCCATCATCTGCATAATTTGGTGAACCTGCCAGCTCTAGAACACGCGCCTGACCATCAGGGCAATTTATTGTACATGTAACAGTTTGCGAACTGGCATTCACTTGAGACCCAACAAATGCTTCAGATAGCTTTGCTAAATCTTCTTTCGACACCATTTCAGCATATTCAGAGTAAGAAAGCGGTTTTGAATTTTCATCCATTCCCAACATACGGAACATGCCAGGAGACCAGAAAGTTGGTTTTGTTTTTGAAATAGTCCATCGACCAATACCAACAAGTAATTCCAACTGCTCTAAAGCGGAATCTGTTTCTTTACGTCTTTGCTCAAGTCTAACTTCATGCGTGATATCAACAGCGCTAAAGTAAATAAGATTAGATGATGACTTACTTATAGATGCTTGGACCAGCCTCACATCCCATCCAATACGCATCGTCAAACGCAGCTCTTTAACCGTTTCCATCGGTTTAAGATTGGCTAATTGAGCGTTGAATTTCTCGCGGCACTCTTCTGCCAAATAGGCAGTCAATAAAACGTTGTCAGCCCCAGCAGCAGGCGCGACAAATCTACGGAACGCGCCATTCGCACGCCGTACAGATCCATCGGCATTTAGTATAGCAAAATGCTCATCAACGGAGTTAAAGAAAAACTCCAGAGCCTCTATATCTAAATCGGCCTTAAACTCAGGTCCGCTGTCCATTACTCATCACCAGAAACTAGGCATCCTTATAGGAATACTCTCATATATCTATTTCTAGTAACAAATAACGGTTAATAAACTTACCTATCTTGTTCATGCAACTTTGGATGCATAATTTACAGCTCAAGAATTAGCGTCTCGATACTGCCGGATCCATTCAATATGTCGGTTAAGAGGAGCCCAATCGTCTTCCTTATCAATGTGTTCCCATAGTCTTTCAATATCATCTATTAAAAGCGTTACAGGTGTGTCTGCTTGATAATAAGCATGTTCCAGACGTCCCTCATCAATAGGGGTCTGCGCCATTAACAAAGCGCGTAGAGGAGAAAAGTCTGACTTAGAATAAAAGTTAGATTGAGGGCTATTCTTAGCACGCGCTTCACTCGCGGGGCCGCCTTGCCAATCAAAAAAGGTTTGCTCGAAACCCGCCCCAGTTTGCGTCAACCACGTCAACAATTCTTGTAGTAATTGCCCATCTTTCTCTTCTGAAACAGGAAGAATACCCAATCTTCGGAAGATATGCTTTCTAAAGGCGGCCCTATACTCATGCGAATACTCTTCCAATACCGCTTCAAGCTCTGGCACCGTGGAATGACTTAACAAACACCCTGCCAATTGGGTCAGATTCCACAATCCTACATCCGGTTGACGCCCAAACCTGTAGCGCCCTCCCTGATCGAAATATGCCGCCACAAAATTGGGGTCGGAGTGAGGTAAAAAACGATAGGGACCATAGTCAAAACTCTCACCTGTGATGACCATATTATCTGTATTCATCACACCATGCACAAAGCCAGCAGCCATCCAGCTTGCAATCATATCCGCAGTCGCCACCACTACTGCGCGAAAAAACTCAACAACAGTATTCGCAAAGATTTCGCGCTGTGCTTGTTGATGATAATGCCGCACGCAGTAGTTGACGAGCTCAGCTATACCATCATGATTTTCCATATATGCAAGGCGCTGAAAGCTCCCAAAACGGATATGACTATGAGATAATCGCACCAGCACAGCCGAGCGCGCAGGACTAGGCTCATCTCCACGATGTAACTGTTCGCCAGTCTCAAAAAGTGTAAGGCTTTTAGATGTATTCACGCCGTGTGATTCAAGCATTTCAGTGGCTAAAACTTCCCTTACGCCACCCTTCAATGTTAACCGCCCATCACCACTTCTAGAAAATGGTGTTTGCCCTGAACCTTTAGTACCAAGATCAAGTAAACGATCTTCCTCATCTAAAAATTGTGCGTACAAAAAGCCGCGTCCGTCTCCGATGTCGGGATTATAAACACCAAACTGATGACCATGATATGCAAGAGCAAGTGGTTCGGGCAGATTCTCGGGTAATGGGGCAAAAAAACAGAAATATTTTTGCAACTCTTTTGAAGAAAATTCAAAAAATCCAATCTTTTTTAACAATTTATCGTTGAAGTGACGTAACGTCGCGGTCGGAAAATCAGCACATGTGGTTGCAATAGAAATCAACTCTTTGACTTCATTGATTCTTTGAGCAGCCCTGTACCTTGTGTCTTTATGAGACTTATGTGACATTTTTTATATCCGCTATTGGAGACGATGAAGTAGATGCGAATTTTACAACTTAAGCCCGCATAGACTCACAAAATTTGTAAACTGCTTGTTTTCTGGTGTGATAAACAAAATATATAGCACGAACCATAAACGTGCACCCATTGGGAGGAAAAAACATGACTAAAGTTAAAGCCGTCCTACGTGGCGCAACCTGCCTAGCCTCAATCGTAACCCTTGGGTCTCAATTGGCTATCGCGCAAGAACAAACCACAGATGAAGACAATGGTCGTCAAACCGCTGTTCAGCGTATGATGCAGACCATTACTGTGTCTGCAACCAAGCAAAAAGACCCTGAAAACGTGCAAGATATTGCCACGTCGGTCACAGCATTCAATGCAGACTCTTTAGACACGCTTAAAGTAAGAGACCTGGAGGATGTATCCTTCTCCGCACCCAACGTCACACTTACTGATTTAGGCACAACCAAAGGCTCTGCAAACTTCTCTATGCGCGGCCTTGGAGTGAACTCTTCTATCGTATCCATCGACCCAACCATAGGTGTTGTCGTTGATGGTGTTGCACTCGGTTCAGCCACAGGTGTGGTCATGGACATGTTCGACCTTGATAGCATTGAAATCCTACGTGGACCGCAAGGAATCCTTCAAGGTAGAAATACTGTAGGTGGTGTTGTCGCCATCAATACAGGAAACCCGACTGACACTCTTAAGTATGACTTTAAGGTCGCAACAGAAGCGCCGATTGATGAAGGTCGCGGCGGTCCAAATTCATACGTTCAAGGCATGGTTTCTGGCCCACTTATCGAAGGCAAATTGAACGGTAAAATTGCTGCCTATTACAACTATGATGAGGGGTATTTCAAAAACCTCGCAAACAATGAAAACCACGGTGAAGGCGACGCAAAAATAATTCGTGGTGCATTAGAATTTATGCCTACGACATATTTTACTGCCCTCGCCAAAGTCGAATATGGTGAATTTAGCGGTGACGGCCCTGCATCTCAAAACCGTGCAATTTTCGACCGCGACAGCTTCGACTTCGCCATCGACAATCGTGGCTTCTATGACATGCAGACCACTTTTGGTTCATTGCGTTTGGATTGGGACGTCCCTTTTGGTGATGGTACAATTACAAACATCACTGGATATCGCGACTATCGCAACAAAACGAGCACTGACCTAGATTCAACAACGCGCTTCTTATTTGACGCTCTGTCTGACACTGTTCACGAGCAACTTTCTAATGAATTGCGCTACAATGGTTCTTTTGGAGACCTCACCCTTACAACAGGTGTGTTCTATCTTGATCAAACGATTGAGTCAGACGAACGCCGTAATATTTTTGCGCCTCTCGTCAGCCCGCTTCTTCCACCAGGCAGCATGCCATTCACAGGTGGTGGTGCGCAGGATCACTCTTCATTCGGTGTGTATGCACAAGCTGACTATGACTTCACTGATCGCCTAAGCGCGCAAGTGGGTTTACGTTATTCATATGAAGAAAAAGACGCTGAAATTTCTTGGGTTCTTCCAATCATTACAGCCCAGCGTGGCGGCGTTCCTTGTTCTGTCGTCGACGGAACATGTGCGGTGGAAACAGCAGATAAGAATGACTGGAGCAGCGTAACGCCTAAAGTTGCCCTAGAGTATGCAACGACAGACACATCGCTTCTCTATGCGTCTTATAATCGTGGTTTCCGTTCGGGTGGTTACAACTTCCGTATCACTGACCCAACTGCATTCCTAACGTTGAATGCAACTATCAATAACGGAAATGCCTATTTCGACGAAGAAACCATTGATGCATTTGAGGTTGGTTACAAATACGAAACACCTGACAGCCGTTTCCTTTTAAACTCAGCTGTATTCTTCAACAAAGCGACAGATCTTCAGCGTGAGATCAACGTTGTAAGCCCAACAGCGGGTGTATCTCAGCTCATCTACAACACCGCAGATGCTGAGATGAAGGGTGTAGAGCTTGAAGGTCGCTTCGCAATCTCAGATTCATTCCTAATTTCTGCCAATGTTGGTTATATTGATGCGGAATATACAGACATCAAATTCCCGATTTCAGCTGCGACAACAGCAGATATTATTGGCGGTGTGGTTCAACCATCAGATTATGATCTAGAATTGCCACGTACACCTGAAATGACATACGGATTTGGTTTTGTATGGGATCAAACACTCGGCAATGCTGGGTCTTTGGTTACAACTGCAAACTACCAACACCGTGACCGCTCTGCATACACTGACAACAATATTGGATTCTTCAATGCTGTTGATATGGTCAATGCAGACATTACTTGGAACACACCAGCTGATGGTATTTCCTTGTCACTTTACGGTAAAAACTTGTTGGATGAGGCCCAAGCAGGTGGTGATACACAAACACCATTTGGCACGTTCTCACCCCTCAACAAAGGACGTCTAGTTGGTCTAGAGCTCTCCATTAAAGGATAGTCTTTTCCAATAGCTTCAAAACAAAAGAGCGAGCTGATATCAGCTCGCTCTTTTCGTATATTCTACCGTATACGCAATCCCTGCATCACACAGTTAAAGACCGCCTATAAACGCCCTAGCGCTTCAGCGAGAATATGTCCTGTCGCTTCAACTGCATCGCGCGCAGGTTTAGACACGGGCGTAAAATTGAAGAAACCATGCGGTAAATCAGCAAAATTTTCCATTGTTGTCCGCACGCCAGCCGCACGCAATTTTTCAGCGTAGACTTGTCCCTCATCATGCAGAGGGTCCCAGCCAGCCGTAATAACATGCGCAGGTGGTAATCCGCGAAAATCAGAATGAAATAGCGGCGACACGCGCAGATCCATCACATCCTGCCCCTCATCAAGATAGGCCGTTTTGCAAAAGTCAAAAACTGCCGGAGAGAAAAAGCTTCCTTCTTGGAATTTCACACCTTTTGTTTTTAAGTCCACAAATTGTGTTAGCGGATAAATCAATAATTGATACACAGGCATAGGGCATAACCCCTCCTGAGCAGCCCGTGTAACATTGATTGCGAGGTTACCACCCGCACTATCGCCGCCAACAGCTATTAGATCTGGGTCCGCGCCCCATTCAGCCGCATGCGATACCGCCCAATTATACGCTGCCACAGCATCATTAATCTGAGATGGAAACTTAAATTCTGGCGCGAGGCGATAATCGACCGACAATATCCGACAGCCCGATAAATCCGCTAGCCGCCGACATGTTGAATCTGCTGTTCCCAAATCACCCAACACAAAGCCGCCGCCATGAAAGAAAACAAGGCTTGGTCCAACTGGGTGTCTGGCAGAATGAGGCGTATAAATCCGCGCACCAATACGCCCCACCTCTCCATCAATCTCACCGCCGTCTATTTCAATATCTTCAGTGGCCTGCATCTGCGGTAAGTCGCGTTCTATATTCTGCGAAATTTGCACAAATTGCCCACGAAGTTTTGTGAACTGTCGCGACCAATCTAATGTGACCGGAGATGTCTTTTCTGCAAACGCCTCCCACGCCTTTTGAAACGCACCAAGGCCAGTTTCACTTTTCTTATCACTCATGGTGCAATCTCTTCGGTCTAAAATGGGCATGTGTCATTACACCAACTCTCTACGCTCAAACATCGACAGAAATGAGACGCGAGGATGACTTAAATTATAAGGTTCGACAAATAGGTTATTCTTTAAACCCTGCCGCCCAATAGCGCGCACGAGTTTCAACCGGCAATGCTTGAAATCCAGCAATTAGACTATCTGCTTGTTCACACACATTCACACCATCAAAATTGTGTTCGTCTTCGATAATCATAACATCGGGCTGCTGCAAGTTTACGACAGCCGCATCATCTGGAGCGGGTTCAATCTTTTTCTTTTTCGCAGGCGGCGTTAGCAAAATATCTAGGAACTTCAATCCTTCAGGATTAGCCGCAAGCATCATCACCAGCTCAGATAATTGAGCACGGTCATCGTCAGTCAGTTCACCATATGACTGAGGGGCTACCAAACCACCCTCGACAGCGCCAAGCATAAGCAGTGTCGCGCGCATAGAGAATTGATAATAGGGACTATCATAATACATGTATTTTGAGGACAGGTCCGGGTTTTGCGAAATCCGATATAGCCCGCCCAATTCACACGCGGTTTCACCTTGCGCCTGCAATCCCAAAGACACCTCAGAAAGCAAGAGTAAGAACTGATCGAAATAGGAGATATCAGCCTTATATATGGTTTCCGCTTGCTGGTGGGCAAAGCGTTTACTCCAATCCAAAATCATCATCGACAATTCGGTCTTACTCACGCCTGCTTGTGCGTTTTCAGCCATTTTCGTCAAAAGCTTTGCATGTCCAATTTCATCTACATGGCGCATTTTCACCAATACAGATTTCGTCAGTTCATCTTGAAAGCCATATTCATTCAAAAGGCCGGCAGCTTCAGGAATAGAGCGCCCTTCTACTAATTCGGAGATTGTCAGATTTACACTCGGCTGCTTGCTGCCAAATATTTTGGGGCCCAACCAAACAAGCCCAAAGCATAACACAACCACCACACCGATAACGGCATACCAGATAGGACTATCCTGCCCGCCTTTATATGGCTTTCCGCCCGTTGCATCAAAACCCATCTTCTACATCCCGAGAAATTCACATGTGTACGTAAGGGGATAGTTAACTTACGCAAATTGCGAAATAGTTACCAAACTCAAGATAACCAACCTCCCCCCCTCATACACGCTTGCAAGAAAGCTCGTGGGATTTACACTCAAGACCAAAATGTCGCAGCCAATTAATCGGCAAATTATTACTTCAAATACTTAGGAAAACATCCTTGAATACAGATTTCAAATACATTCCTTGGTGAATTCCATCTTGTACGTTTTGATCAATATCCCCAAAATACAAATTAAAAGAACCTTTTTTTTAACTTTATATCCCTATATTCCCCACATAGACGAATTTGAGGGCTGTAGAACAACTGGGGATGCTCCTTATGCAGACAGAAGCAAGTATTCGCGAAGAAGAAATTTCTTCACTGCTTGAAGTGGAAGGTGAGATTGTAGGGTTTATGCGCTTACTCCATAGCAAAACACCGCTTTGCTATGCTCAAGCAAGTGATCAATTTACAATGATACATGCACATGCTGCATGGACAGATTTAGCGCCTCTTGCCAGCATCGCAGATGTTGTTTGGTCAAAGCTCACACCAGCCGATACTGGCGCACAAATGTCCCTCGATGAACGCGCTTTTGTCCGCAAACAAATGATGACATACAAATTTTTGCTACACCGCCTAATGGGTGATTACCAAGATGAAATTGATGCAGCCATGGCAAGCTAGTCACCTGTATCTACAATAATTTACAGAAAAAAACTCCCCACTTACACGCGCCCCTTACTCAAAAGCGGCGCGTTTTTTATGGGACGTACGAAAAGACTATACGCGACGTTTCCCACTCAACACATCGGCATAAATCTGCGGCGTCAAAACTTCGAAAGTCTCCAACTCTTTGGAGGAAATATATAGTTCGGTATCGACCTTCTCAGGGTTAAACCCTTCTTCGACAAGCTCAACTTTTTTAAATTTAAACGATTCCGTCGTGCGTCCCGAATCCAATAAACGTAAAAAGACAGGTCTCGCAAATTCAGGCAATTGCGTCTTCACATGCGCCCAAAGTGCCGCAAAATCCAAACCTTCTTCAATTTGTATCGCCGCCATCCCAGCCCGCCCTTCATGGCCTTGAACCTCAACGCCATACACATTTGCAAGCTTCACCCCGTCAAAGGCAGACAACACTTCGCTAACTTCATTGGTAGACACATTTTCAGCTTTCCAACGATACGTGTCCCCAAGACGGTCAACGAAAAAGAAATATTGATCCTTATCACGACGCATTAGATCGCCTGTTCTGAAATAGGCATCACCTTTTTCAAACACATTCGTCAAAATCTTGTTTTTATTCTTCGACTTATCGCGATACCCTTCAAACCTCCCCCGGTTGTCATTCGGATTGATCTTCCCAATCGCCTCCCCCACTTCTTCGGGTTTAGTTTCGATACAAAAGCCATCCTCATCCCGCAAAACATCCCCGCTTTGGCTATCAACCCGAATGAGGCGAGTAGGCAATCTATGCCGTACCAGAGCAGGAATACGCCCAATCGCCCCAACTTTTCCGTCCAAATTCAGCAGATTTACATTGCCCTCTGTTGCGCCGTAAAACTCATAAATGCGTGAAATACCTGTACGCGCAACAAGCTCTCTCCACACATCTGCCCGCAAACCATTCCCAAAGCACCGCGTGATCTTATGTTGACGCTCTTGAGGCTTGGGTGCGCAATTCATCAAAAAACGCCCCATTTCTCCAATATAAACAAAATTCGTCGCGCCGGTTTCTATCGCTGTTTCCCAAAATGTACTTGGAGAAAACTTGCGTTCAATCACAACAGCAGCGCCCGCCATAAATGCACATCCAACGGCAACCAAGCCACCTGTGGCGTGGTATAATGGCAAAGACACCATCACTCTATCTTCTGGCACAGACTTACACGCAGGCATAATCGACCGCATCATGGTCTGACATCGCGCATGCGTCATACGCGCCGCTTTAGGCAATCCCGTTGTGCCGGACGTAAAAATATAAAGCGCAACATCTTTAGCAACTAATTCAGAGCGCGGCGTTTTATCAGGGCGCGCATTTGAAACCTGCACCAAGGCATCTTCCAGATTGCGTCCCTCTGGAGCCCCCTTACCCAAAACCCAAGCTGGCGTATCTTCATTCATATGCGGTTTGGCAGATACATATTGATCCCAACGTGCATCGCCCATGATCAATAATTTAGCATCCACAATATTCAAACAATGCGCCAATGGCGTTGCAGCCAACTGGTTATTGATAAGCGCGCAGCGTGCTCCCAATTTAACAATGCCCAGCCAGATCGCGATAAAATCGGGCCGGTTACCCATAAGAAGCGCAACACAATCGCCCTTTTGAATACCTTGCGATTTTGCCCAATTGGCAAACACATTCGCACGCAATTCCACGTCCCTATAGGTTAGGGATTGGCCTTCAAAAATAATAGCTACATTCTCGCTATATGTATCAGCAAGGCGTTCCCAATCATCGGGCAATAAATTTGAGGAGTCTGGCGTAATATCCGATGTAGAATTTAAAATTCTCAACAAACCGCGCACATAGGTGACATCGCTTTTAAGTCGTTGAACAAAATTCATTTTCCTACCCTACTCATTCGTGCTGCACACAACTTGCTCTATCAAGGTTTCTACAGGATATTTCACCAGCAAAACACTGAATAATTAAAGAATAAGATAGTTAATCTTCTTGATATTCCTACTATTTCATAGTGATTCAATTTAGGTTAGAAGAACAATAGAATCTGATTTGTTAGGGGTATACCAAAAGTGTCTGAGATTGATTTTACGGACAGCCAGTATCTTCGCTCACCTCACAAAACGCTCAGTTCTCTTTTAAAAAATGGCCCATTGGTATCGGTCAAAATTCCAAAAATCGGAAAAGCCCTTCTCGCCACCTCGAATGAAGCTATCATCGACCTCCTCAAGAGCCCGCACCGCTTCACAACCGACGCGACGCAAGTTGGTAAAAGCCCCATATGCGCCAAAGCGGGCGGCATGCCGGATTGGAAGCCATCCAATGGAAGCCTCTTTCTTGCAGAAGGCAATCAGCACCGCACAATCCGGCATCAACTGGATATGGCATTGCGCAAATCGGGCATTAAAACACTTCGCCCCAATATCGCTGCTCTAGCAGACACGCTCATCTCCAATGCTATACCCGCAAAAGGTTTTCCAACGGGGCATATAGATCTGGTGTCCCAGTTCAGTCGTCCCCTTCCCGCACTCGTCATGATGGAACTTATGGGCATCCCTAAAACTGATGCGCCAGATATCCTTAAACTCACCACCCAAATATCCTATCCAGAAGGGCCATTGGGCGGCATAAACCAGCAATCAGCGGGCAAGAAACTCTTTGCCTATCTTAAAGACCTCCTTGCCTCCGATGAGTTGCCGCAAGACAGCCTTTGCTTCCAACTTAAACAACAGCCCGACACCACAGCAGAGATCAATCCAGATGAACTTGCCCATCTAGCCTATTTTCTGTTGCAAGCAGGTCATTCGACCACATCTAACCTTATCGCTTTGGGATGTATGAGTTTGCTTGACCATCCCACGCAGCTCAAAACACTGACACAAGATTGGACCAAAGCCCCAAACGCTGTTGAAGAAATTTTGCGTTACGCAGCGCCGACCCAGATGACGGCCCCACGCTATGCAAAAGAGACATTCACCTTCTACGATCACACCTTTAAACGCGGTGATATCGTGTTTGGCTTTCTAGCGGCCACTAATATGGATTCCAGCTCTACGCCAAATCCAGATATTTTTGATATCTCCCGCAGCCCCATACGTCATATCTCATTTGGAGCAGGCGCGCACTTTTGCGGCGGCGCTCAACTAGCCCACCTCATTGCGGAGATTGCGCTTCAGCGCCTATTTACCCACCGCCCAGAACTTCAGCATGCATCAAACCTGACAAAATCCATTATCTGGTTACCCCGCTTTGGATCACGTCACCTATCCCGCTTCATCGTCAACACAACACCATCACCGGCCCGCTTTTAAGTATAGTTCAAGCGCTCAACAGGCTTTAAAGTCTTAACAAAAGGTAAACACACCCGCTACTGGGCGTTAATGATGTTAACTATCTTCACAATATTCAATCTTCTCCACAATTGACTTGAGAACACCCTTGACGAAGGCTGAATTTGCGCGTTTTCTACATTAATACATGGTTAATTGTTGAGACTTTTGTAGAGTGAGTAGAGTGAATGTGTAAGAAGGCAATGTATGCCGCGATCGGGAAAATTGAATCCGACCTTGCAAGTGATGAGAGAATCATTTGGTCAGGCTTCCCTGATAGACAGATTATTTGCAATAAAATCAAAACCTTCTACTGGAAGAATGTCGCATTCTTTCTGACATTGGGTGCTGCTGCGGCGACAAGTTGGTTTTTCGCCCCCGCCCAAAAGAATGCAATCTTCATTGCGCTTGGCGCAACTGCACTCATGCGCGCTATTGGTGCTATCTCTGCTTGGTCAAACCGCAAGAAACGCGTCAACATGGCTTACGCGCTCACCAATAAGCGCTTAATCAGTGTTAACGGCACAAACAATGAAATGGCGAGCTGGTATTCACCCATTATCGATTCTGTTCGTATCCAAAAACACAAGAACACATCGACCCTTAAACTACGTGATACTGAGCTGCGTTTCTCAATGGATTTATTCTACGTTGAAGATGCAAGCCGGCTAAAATCCCTTCTCACACCTTTTATCGTCAATGGCGTAAAAGCAGAGATCGAGAAGAAACCAATGCCAGCACGCGCGACACGGTCAAGAATTGCAACTCGCCCATCAAGCGTTGCCTCAAGCCAAGCTCAAGACTTACAAAAAGCAGCTTAGGCGCACACCAGTTCCATCAGGGTTCCTCGTAATATTCATCACCCACGAGACAGAACCCACACTAAAAAGGCGACGGATGCTATATCCGTCGCCTTCTTTTTTAGTTCATTTTAGAAAAACTTAGAGATTTTTCAAAACGTTCTGCGGTGAAGATTCGCCATATGGGTCATCGCCGCAATTGTCTTCAAAGCCTGGCTCTTCAAACCATTTCTCGATTTTACCATCGTTTACGACAGCTGCGTAGCGCCATGAACGTGCACCAAAACCGATATTGTCTTTGTTGACCAACATACCCATTTTACGTGTGAACTCACCTGAACCATCAGGGATCACTGATACGTTTTTAAGGTTTTGGCCTTTAGCCCATGCATTCATTACGAATGTGTCGTTCACAGACATACAGTAAATTGCATCAACGCCTTTAGCTTGAAACTCTGGGAAGAGTTTTTCAAAGTCTGGCAATTGGTATGTTGAACATGTTGGCGTAAACGCACCCGGCAAAGAGAAAAGTACAACTTTCTTACCTTTGAAGAAATCGTCGCTTGTCTTGTCTTCCCAACGGAATGGGTTGTCGCCACCAATGCTTTCGTCACGAACGCGTGTGTGGAAAGTAACCTTAGGAACCTGACGTCCAATCATGTGCAAATCTCCATGCTGCATGGCCGCGCCCCCGTTTCGATCCCCTAGGAAATCGCCCCGTCAACGCAGCATTTTCTAAACTCATCTCTCTTATTTAGAATTGATCTAATTAAAATCAACCCCAAGATATGAAACTTTATGCAGGTAATATAAGGAGATCATGTGACAATTCACAACATGGTGAATCTAATATATTTCCATCCTTAATTTGCCGATGAAATCTATTCATTATTTCATCCCAAAACAGCCAACACATCGTGCTGGCTGTCTTTAATCAAAGGGATAAAAAGTGCGTATTTAGATGCTTAAACGGAAGAAACGCGCTTAAACACCTCTTCATCCAATTCGCCTTCCCATTTAGCAACCACAGTCGCCACAGCCGCATCACCCGTAATATTAGTCACGGTACGCATCATGTCGAGCAAACGGTCAAACGGGAATAACACTGCCAACACAATCACTATCTGCTCAGGCGTACACCCAATCACAGCTAATGTGGTCGTCGCGAGGAAGAGGCTTACAGACGGAATACCCGCCGTTCCCACAGATACAAGCGTCGCCGTCATCGCCACCATAGCGTAATCGACAAGATCAAGCTGAATGCCAAAAGCTTGCGCAGCAAACAAAGCGATCAAGCCTTGATATAGCGCTGTTCCATCCATGTTGATTGTTGCACCCAAGGGCAAAACAGATGACGCAATGGGCTTAGACACACCCAGATTTTTTTCCACACATGTAATCGTCACGGGCAAAGTCGCACTTGAAGATGACGTAGAAAACGCCACAGCTTGTGCATCCACAATCCCACGGAAGAAGCGTATAAGCGGGAGTTTCAATATCCCCTTCACAATCCCCCCATGCGTAAACACCATGTGCAGCGTACACGCCAAATAGTGTGCAAACACCATTTTTCCGAGCACTGTTAAAACCTGCAAGCCTTGGCTCGCCATCACCCATGTCATCAAAGCGAACACACCAAATGGCGCTAACTCCATAATAATATGTGTGATTTTCATCATAACTTCAGCAGCACTTTCCGTCGCTTTCGCAATCGGACGTCCCGCTTCTTTGGCCATTAAACAGCCCACACCAAATATGATTGCAAAGAAAATGATTTGCAGCGTATTGCCATCCGTAAAAGCTGCCGCTGGGTTTGTGGGAATAATCTCAAGCAAGCGATCCCCCAATCCCTTCGTTGCGCCTTGCAAGCTTTCAATTTTGCTCTGCTGATCAAGTTTTGCGTCTTCACTTACCATGCCCAAATCAAAATTTGCGCCCGGACGCACAATCGTGCCTATAGCCAAACCAATGGTTACAGCGAACAAAGTCGTCGCCATATAAAGCCCAAGCGCACGCCCACCCAAAGATCCCAGCTTTGCAGGATTGCCCATCGCCGTGACACCCGACACAAGCGTCGTGAAAATGAGAGGCACGACCAGCATTTTAATTAAATTGATGAAGGCTTTTCCGAATGGATAAATCCAATCAGTCGCAAAATCTGCGCCCTTCTCTCCTACCCCATAATGGAGACCCAGCCCCAATAATATGCCCAGCACTAACCCAAGCATAACACGCTTCCACAGCGTTATTTTCAACCAGCCGCCCATTAAAAAGGATCTCCACCTCGAAAAAATCAAGTTTAGACACTATGTCTACAGAAATTGCGGTCAAGGAGTAGATTATGCCTCTTGCCATTTATCTCGTTACAGCATCAAAATAACCATATGATTTCTAAGTTGAATAATATACGGGCCATTGGTGATGTGCATGGCCACCCTGACAGTCTTGAAGCTGCCGCTGGAAGTGCCGATCACATCATATTATTGGGAGACCTAGTAGACCGCGGCCCCGACAGTGCAGGTGTTTTAAGATTAGCTCTGAATTGGATCGATTCAGGCCGCGCTTATCTTGTGCGCTCAAACCATGATGATAAATTATATCGCATGCTGATAGGGAATAATATCCGCATGAATCGCGAATTATCTCAAACCCTGAAAAGCATTGCCAATGCACCAGACGGGAAAGAGCTAAAAGAGCGCTTTATCAAAATATATGCGGATACACCTCACATTCTACGCATGGGCCAATTTGTGTTTGCGCATGGTGCTGTCAGTCCTTTTCATTTTGCCCCACCAGATGAGCCAATGAACCTCAATCGTCTGCGTCGCCGCATTGAAAACATGGCGTTGTATGGTGAAGTGCGCGGTGATCGTGATGAAGAAGGTCGCCCTGTGCGCCATTATGATTGGGTTGAAAGCCTTCCCGAAGGCATCACTGCCGTTGTGGGTCACGATATCCGAGCCGAACAACCTTTCATTCACACCGCAGACAATGGCCGCCGTGCCATCTTCCTAGATACGGGATGTGGGAAAGGTGGACCACTATCTTATATAGATTTGCCTAGTGAGGAAGTTGGACAAATTCCCGTGGCATAATCCCATCTTGCAGCAAGCGTCATTCCTGCGTATCGCTGAGGCATGACGCAAAGCTCCCTCTCTCTTCCTATTGATGATGTTATTGATAACATCAAAACCAGTCTACGCACGCATTCTCGCCTAGTCCTCGCCGCTCCTCCAGGGGCAGGTAAAACAACGCGTGTCCCGCTCGCTTTGCTAGATGAAGACTGGGCAAAGTCTGGGAAAATACTCGTCCTAGAACCACGTCGTATTGCTGCCCGCGCGGCTGCAACGCGTATGGCCCAAACCTTAGGTGAACGTGTCGGCGATACAATTGGCCTGCGCGCGCGCCTTGATGTACGCACATCTAAATCCACGCGCATTGAAGTCATCACAGAGGGTATTTTTACCCGCATGATACTTGATGATCCCGAATTATCCGGCATTAGCGCGGTTATATTCGATGAGTTTCATGAACGCTCCCTTGATGCTGACCTTGGCCTCGCACTTGCCCTTGAAGCGCAAGAAGCCCTGCGCGAAGATTTACGTATCCTACCCATGTCCGCCACATTGGACACACAAGGTCTACCCGCATTTTTAAATGCCCCCCTTATCCAGTCTGATGGGCGCGCCCACCCTGTCACCACACATTACATAGGCCGCAATCAAAATGCCCGCCTCGAAGATGAGGTTGCATCCGCTATCAACCATGCGCTCAAAGAAGAAACAGGTTCACTCCTCGTTTTCCTTCCCGGCGCAATGGAAATTAAACGCACAGCCGAACGCCTAGACCACCTTGGCGATAATATTCTAATTGCCCCGCTCTTTGGCGGCCTCACACCACAAGAGCAAGATGCAGCAATTTCACCTCCCCCCGCAGGGAAGCGCAAAATTGTTCTGGCAACCGATATCGCCGAGAGTTCACTCACAATTGAAGGCGTACGCATCGTCATAGATGCCGGCCTTGCCCGTGTGCCTCGATATGATGCCTCCTTAAATGCCTCACGCCTAGATACAATCCGCGCATCCCGCGCCAACGCCGATCAAAGACGCGGACGCGCCGGCCGTACAGAGCCGGGCGTGTGTTATCGCTTATGGCATGAAGCCGAAACACGCGGCTTACCTGCCTTTCCAGCACCTGAAATCACCAATAGCGACCTCACGAGCCTTGTGCTTGATCTCGCCCGATGGGGCACGCACGATCCATCCTCCATGCGTTGGCTGGATGCACCGCCCCAAGGCGTTTGGAATGCCAGTCTTGCGCTGTTGCAAAATCTGGGTGCCATCAATGAAAAAGGACAACCGACCCCATTCGGCCTTAAGTTATCTGATCTTCCATTGCCACCAAGATTAGCAGCAATGGTGCTGGGGGCGGATAAGATTGAGACTATCCCTCTAGCTGCTCATATAGCCGCCTTGATAAGTGAGCGAGGTTTAAGCGGAAAAAGCATTGATGCCCGCGAACGTCTTGCGCGCTTTTCCGTGGATAAATCAGGTCGCGCACGCGCCATGCGGGATATGGCAAACCGATGGGCCAGAACCGCAAAACCCGCATTGAAAAACAATCCCTACTTAAACCGAGAAGAAGCAGGCGTCACAATTGCGCAAGGTTTTCCAGACAGAATTGCCAAAGCACGACCAGGCAAGGTGGGGGAGTTCCTCATGGCCAATGGACGCGCCGCGCAGGTGGACACCACAGACCCCCTCTCAAGGGAAGCATGGCTAGCGATCGCGGACATCACAGGGGGAGCAGCCACCCTGCGCATCACCCTCGCAGCACCAATTTCTGAAGCTGAAGCGCGCGATATTGGTCCAGAGATCACCGAAGATATTGCCAGTTTCGATGCCAAATTAAACCGCCTCACAGCAAGGCGCGTAACACGCATTGGGGCAATCACACTCTCCCAAACACCCCTTGCAAAACCCAGCGGAAAGGCCGCTATAAAAGGGCTTTTGGATGCCTTTGAAAAAGACGGGACAAAACTCCTCCCAGCACATGATGCAATCGCCTCATTCAGTGCACGGATTAATTTTTTACACACCCAATTTGGTTCAATTTGGCCGGAAAATTTTGCAAATACCATCCATACACGCGCAAAGGATTGGTTGGCCCCACTCCTTGAAAACGCAAGAGATTTTTCAAATATAACAGACGCAAAAGCCATAGCCGCCATCAAAACATTGCTCGACTGGCAACTCATATCTGAAATGGAAAACCTCGCGCCATCTCACTGGACCACACCTACAGATCGCAATGTTTCCATTGTCTATGATAGCGAAAAAGGCCCCACGGTTAGCGTCAAAGCGCAAGAGTTTTTTGGCCTCTCCCAGCACCCTCATATCGCCAATGGACGCGTCCCCCTCACTCTCGAAATGCTCTCACCTGCCCAGCGCCCAATCGCAATGACAAAAGACATAGTCGCCTTCTGGACAGGAGGCTATCAGGACATGCGGAAGGATATGCGGGGGCGTTACCCTAAGCATGATTGGCCCGAAAATCCCGCAAATGCGAAACCCCAACGCGGCGTAAAAAAGCGTTCACATTGAAGTCACTAAATCGCCATGAAGCAAATTGATAATACCAACTTATCCTACACCCACCTTGTCCAATCTGCGACGAATCGACCAGAACTGCTTTATTCATTACCCATACACACGCAGCATTGTTATATCTAACCCGGAAACTAAGAATTCGAGCTGGAGCCGACCCTATGAAAACATTCAAAATCGCATCATTCGCCCTCACCGCATTCGCCATGACAGCAGGCTTTTCTGGAAGCGCCCTCGCGGAAGGCGACGCAGAAGCTGGCGCGAAAGTCTTCAAAAAATGCGTTGCATGTCACAATGTTGTAGGTGCCAATAAAGTGGGTCCAAACCTAAACAATATTCTTGGTCGTGAAATCGCTTCTGTGGAAGGTTTCAAATACTCCAAAGCCATGCTCGCTGAAGGTGAAGGCGGCAAGACTTGGGATACTGAATCTCTATCTGCTTACCTTGCCAACCCACGTGCTGCGGTCAAGGGTAATAAAATGGTCTTTATCGGCCTAAAAAAAGAGAAAGAACAACAGGATGTGATTGCGTATATCATGTCTAAAAGCGAATAATCCGCTTCTAAAAACCTATGCAGAAAAAGGCGCACTCTATACTGGGTGCGCCTTTTTTCTTACCACTGCATTCCAAATGATTTTTTCAACGCTTCCATAAAGGTTCGTGGCTTCTCCAACTCCTTGGGATCTAACGACCCAAAGACCAATAAAGTGCTGTCTGCATCTTCCAAACGCACGCCACGTGGACGGTTATATTCATCCACATCAAGCGAATTCCAATCATGACGTGAGTCAATCGTGAGGATTAGTTTGCTGCCGCCTTGGCCATCTTCATCTCTGCCAAACACCAATCCATAAATGGTCTCTCGCCCCCACAAAAGGCCGTGTGAGACTTGTTGGCGTTTGCCATCCAAGAGCACTTCATCGCGAAACATATGTCGACGCCATTGCAAAATATGCATGGTTTTAGACGTTACAACCTTGATATCTATGGCACCATTTGCCACGCGAATAAGTTCAGCTTTCATGTGATATAGCTCCTCTTGCGCTCATAATATATCGAAAAACGATAAACCGCAAGAGGAAGTATATTCACATTTTCAAATTAATATTTGACGTTACAGCCATACGGTTTGCTTGATGCAGTCTGCACCTCTTTGCCTGCCGATATGTCCGCAAATGCAGATAAAACATAATTCTCCGCACGCTCTATATCTGCAGGATTTCCCGAAGGGATGGAATCAATCGCTCCAGCATATTCAAGAATACCATCATCAATTACAAACATATGCGGCGTTGTTTGCGCCTTATAGAGTTTACCAATTTCACCTGTAGGATCAAGAATTGTGTAATCCGGCATCGCACCATGATCAGAAGCTATGGAGTTGGCCTCATCCGCATCCACATAGCCCTGCTTACCTGGAGCAGAAGAGATAATCGTGATCCACTTAGCACCGCCCTCAGTCAGCGTTTTTTGAGTCGCCTGCATATTTCCTGAATCATAGTGTTTTTGTACAAAAGGACAGCCATCATTTGTCCACTCCAAAACGACGAGACCTTCTATATCGCTTAGTTTAACAGTCTCCCCATGCGTGGAAACTGCTTCAAAATCAGGAACTTCCTCTCCCAATCGCGGAGCTGCCAATGCTGGAAGCGCTAGAGCAAAAGATAAAACACTTGCGACAAATAGAGACTTCATAAAAACGCCCTTTCAGACAGGTGGTTCAATAAAACTACACCCCACAAGCCTGAAAGGACTATCTTGAAAAATCAAATCACAATCTAGTGTTTACCAATAATTTTACTCAGCTGATGACCCCATAAGTTTTTGCATTAGATAGGTCATTTCCAGCGCACGGCGATTTGCAGATTCTTTCAAATTCGCCGCTGCAGAGTGTCCACCATCAATGTTTTCATAATACAAGAATGGCTTTTCAAGATCCTGTAAACGATGCGCCATTTTACGTGCGTGAGCTGGGTGAACGCGGTCATCTTTTGTGGAGGTGACGAAGAAGATTTCTGGATACTCCATTGATGGATCAATATTGTGGTAGGGCGATAGTTTTTCCAACCATTCGCGCTCTTCTGGCACATCTGGATCACCATATTCATCCATCCAAGACGCACCCGCCAGCATGGTGTGATAACGCAGCATATCCAATAACGGCACCTGACACACAACCGCCGAGAACAAGTCTGGGCGCTGTGTAAACATAACACCCATGAGCAAACCACCATTGGAGCCGCCCATAATTCCTAGTTTGCTTGGTGATGTAAGCCCCTTGCCGATAATATCTTCAGCAACTGAAATGAAGTCATCATACACTACTTGACGCTTTAGCTTCAGCCCGGCTTGGTGCCATGCCGGTCCAAATTCTCCGCCGCCCCGAATATTCGCAAGCACATAGGCACCGCCATTATCGAGCCAAAGCTTGCCAGTGAATGCTGAATAGCTTGGATTTAGCGATATCTGGAAACCACCATACCCATAAAGCAAGGTTGGCGTGGAACCATCCATCGCGGTGTCTTTTGCTCGTACCACAAAATAAGGCACTTTTGTTCCATCTTTCGATGTCGATTCAAATTGCTCTACCACATATGGGCTTGCGTCAAATTTTGGTGGCAAGCTTTTTAGCAATGTCACTTCACCTGATTTTGCATCAAATGCATATAAGGAATCTGGGTTTAAAAAGCCCTCATAATTGAGGAAAACATCGCTCTCGTCTTTGGATGCGAACGCAATTCCAGCATTTCCATTGTCAGGGAGCGCAACAGGAGAAAACGTCCATTCGCCATCAACCAAATCACCTGACATCACTTTACCGGCGACATTATCGTTATAAGAGATCAACAAGGCATCCTTGGATAAAGATACGCTGCCTATAGCCTGACGCTCTTTAGGGCGCATCACAAGCGAAACGCTTGGCAGTGTTTTGCTCTCAAGAAAGGCGTTCACTTCAAAGGCGACTAAATCCCCTTGCTTGAAGCTACCCTGCCCTTCAACATCCCAATCAGCCTCCAATGTCAAAAGAAATTGGCCAGCATATACGCCTTGGGGTGTTGATTTTTTCGGGATTGGCCATTTGACCGCCTCTGATCCATCTTCAGGAAATAGCCAGTAATTGAACGAGAAAAAAGACTCAGCTTCCATTGCAGACTGAATAACGCGCCCATCTTCAAGCTCAAACGTCATCGGCCACACACCCATAACAGTCGGTGAGCTTTGCAAAATCGTCTGCGCTTCATTTAGAGGCGTACCGCGCGTCCAACGTTTTAGAATATATGGGTAGCCGGACTCCGTAACGGAAGCGACACCGTCCACATCACCCCAATCTGTCGCGACAAGCAGGGTATCAGCACCAGCCCATGCGATACCTTGTTTGGCTTCATGCGTTGCAAAGCCGCCTTCTACAAACGTTTTGCTTGCAAGATCAAACTCGCGCTGAATGACAGCGTCTTTACCGCCATCAGATAGGGAAACCATACATTTCCACTGCGTGGCATTCTTGGGTTTAAAACAATTTGAGCCTTTAAATACCCAGTTTTTATCTTCTGCTTTTGCTAAAGCATCAAAGTCTAATACCGTCTCCCAGACAGGCGTATCTGACTTATAGCTCTCCAATGTGGTTTTGCGCCAAAGGCCACGCACATTCGTTTCATCCTGCCAGAAATTATACACAAACCCATCACGTACAGACCCGTAAGGAATACGCTCTTTAGCGTTCACAATATCGAGTGCATCTTTCTCAAGCGCCGCAAATCGAGGATCAGTTTTCAAACGTGCGAGGGAGCGTTCATTCTCTCCCTTCACCCATTCAAGTGCTTTGTCGCCTTCAACTTCTTCAAGGAAAAGGTGCGCGTCTGAACTAAAGCTCAGATCAGCTTTACTCGAAACTGATGGAGTGTCTGCCGTGTTCGTCATTATAGATGTATCGTCCTGCGCCGTGCATGCTCCAGCTAACAATATAGCTGCACTTAAAATTATCTTGTTCATAAAGTGACCTTTCCCGCATAAAACGAGCTTATCGTCACATGCTCATGATGCAAGTATGCGTCATGCAACATTTCATTTATTTACAATCGAATATGTTTAGATGGGGTGTGTTCAAAGAACCTCAATATTACGTGTTACATGCTTTAAATCTTATTTAGTTTGACGCGCCGGAAAAACTTCTTATTTTCACCCTAAAGGCGAATAGACAAACGCAGCGCGCGCAGTCATCTTAACTATGTTGCATGCTTTCTACACGGATGAAGAATACCCATGAAGTATTATCAAATGAATGGCTGCGGAAATGCATTTGCTATCCTTGATGGGCGCGGTGAAAAACTGTCTCTTTCTCCCGAAGCTGTACGTCGCATCGCAAAATCCGCCAACGCAGATCAAGTTGTCTCCTTAGAGCATTCCATGCGCGGTGATATTTTCATGCGTATTTGGAATAATACCGGCAGCGAAGTAAGTGCGTGTGGAAATGTGTCCCGTTGTGTCGGCTGGATTATGATGCGCGAACGCAAACGCGACACAATCAAAATTGAAACAGAGGCAGGTCTCCTCATTGCCAAACGCCATGGCAATGGTGAAACCATGATCTCAGTTGATATGGGCTCACCTCTTCTTAAATGGGAAGAAATACCCCTTGCTGAACGCATGGACACACGCGGTATAGATATCAAAATTGGCCCCATTGACGCCCCTTATCTTCAGCTTCCTGGAGCTGTGAATATGGGTAATCCTCATTGTGTGTTCTTCGTTGATGATTTGGATGCCACAGATGTTAAAGCGATCGGCCCGCTTATCGAAGGTCACATGCTCTTCCCAGAGAAGGTCAATGTTGGTTTTGCTCAAATATTAGGGCGCGACTGTATTCGTTTGCGTGTATGGGAGCGTGATGCTGGCCTCACCAAAGCTTGTGGCACTGGCGCGTGTGCAGCTGTCGTTGCAGGTGTACGTAAAAATCTCTTAAACCGGTCCTGCACAGTGTTTGTTGATGGTGGAGACCTTCACATTGACTGGCGCGAGTCGGATGATCACGTCATCATGACAGGCCCCATCGAGCTTGAACGCCAAGCCGAAATTAAATCACCTGCCTCTGCTCCCCTATTTAAATAAAAAATTTCGACGGATTCTCTCTGCGCTCCCGTTCTATCTCTTGGGATAATATCGGGGGCAATTTTGCCAAATGAGAGACTTTCAAATTGTTCGACTTTAAATCTGGGACTGTCGCAAAGCTAACACTCGCCGCAAGCCTATTATTCGCCGCATCATGTGCCTCCCATAAACCACCAGAACGTGGAGGCGGACGCGGTGGCCCGCCCAATCAGGGCAATCTCTCAACAATGGGTTATGTCGCAGCGCCCTTAAACCTGCTCTATGCAAGCATGGATGCAGACCAAGATGGATATACATCTATTGATGAGCTCAACAGATTTATTGATACGAATTGGACAATTATGGGCTTGGAAGAAGACTCCCATTTGCGCAGTTTTGATTATCAATCATGGGCCACCATCTATCTAGGCCACGCCGAAGCTATGCCCAGTTTTATTGGATTTGATACGGACCTTAGCGGTTCAATCACTCAGCTTGAATTTGAAACCTGCCTACGCCGTCACTTCGATCTTCTCGACCAAGATAAAAACGGCAGCCTCAATCGATCAGAATTGTTGGTGAAAATGCCAAGCATGCGCGGCCAATCTGGAGGTGGCGGCAAGCAACGCTCCAGTGGCGGCAAAGGTGAAGGCGGTGGCGGCAAAGGCCCTCCTCGCTAGATCCTCACATATTAAAACGCCAGAATGCGGATGCTTCACAGCGTCCGCATTTTTAATAGATTGGCGCATAAGAATGCTATCCTCAAAAGCCTATCTGACATTCAAGCTATAAGTTTCATCGCCAGAATCATTGACAAAGTTTGGATGTGACGCTTTATCTGACGTTATATTATAACATCACATAAAGAATTTGCTCGTGAACTCCACTCGTTTAGATATTGTCGCCATTACCTCCTCCAGCGTTTGCCTGTTTCATTGTCTCGCACTTCCGGTTCTTACATCGGTAATTCCAATGTTCAGCGCATTCTCAGACACTGAATGGCTTCACAAAGCATTGGTTCTGATTGCGGCTCCGTCAGCTTTCTTTGCATTCCTTCAAACTCATAAAGCTGAAACTCGGAAGATTTTTGGTGTGTTTGCATTATTGGGAACGCTTTCTCTCATAGTCGCGGCATTCATTCCCGCCCTACATGAGAGTGAAGTTCTTTTGACCACTTTGGGTGCAATTACGCTTGCAGGGGCGCACTTATTTAGATGGCAAAACCACTAAACAAAAAAGGTGCGATGCCTCTCCCATAGGAGACGTTCAGCGTTCAATTCTATATCTTCAGCGTGGAAATCACGCCGTCTAATGTGTCCCGAAAATTCAGCCCTCTTGCAAAATCTTTCATAGACGCGCATTTAAGGGCCAATGACACAAAACACGCCCTCCTCCGCGCCTGCAATTGACGCCCAATCTACAAATGAGCCTGCCTCTTTAAAAGAAGAGCGCAATAGCAAACCCGCGTCTGGATTAGATATCCTTACATTAGGATGTCGCCTCAATTCTTATGAGAGCGAGGTCATGCGCAATCACGCCTCCAGCGCTGGGCTAGAGGATGCCATTATCGTCAATACATGTGCCGTTACCAATGAAGCGGTAAGGCAAGCGCGCCAAACCATTCGACGTGCGCACAAGGATCGCCCAGATACACCAATAATCGTTACAGGTTGTGCTGCGCAAATTGATCCTGATATGTTTGCCAAAATGCCTGAAGTTACGCGCGTTATCGGCAATAATGAGAAAATGCAGGAAGGCACGTTCAAGCCCTCCACGCTTCTCAATCAAGCAGCTCCCAAAGCGGTCGTGAATGACATTATGTCTGTGACCGAAACAGCCGGACACCTCGTTGATGGGCTTGAAGGTCGCGCGCGCGCTTTTGTGCAAGTACAAACAGGGTGTGATCACCGCTGCACGTTTTGCATCATCCCCTATGGTCGCGGAAATTCTCGCTCAGTACCTGCCGGTGAAGTCGTGGGGCAAGTTCAGCAATTGGTCCTTAAAGGCCATTACGAAGTCGTGCTAACAGGCGTAGACCTCACTTCATGGGGCGCTGACCTGCCAAACAAACCCAATCTTGGTAACCTCGTTGCACGAATTCTCAAACTCGCACCGGATTTAAAACAACTTCGCTTATCATCTATTGATGCGATTGAAATCGACGATCAGCTCTTTGATCTCATCGCTAATGATATGCGCATCGCTCCGCACCTGCACCTATCCTTTCAGGCGGGCGACAATATGATCTTGAAACGCATGAAACGTCGCCATTCCCGCGAAGACGCAATTGATCTTTGCACACGCCTTCGTGCTGTTCGCCCTGATATTTCCTTTGGTGCAGACCTTATTGCAGGTTTCCCAACTGAAACTGATGAAATGTTTGAGAACACATTGGCCTCCGTGGATGAATGCGGATTGGATTACTTGCATGTCTTCCCGTATTCAGCGCGACCAGGCACACCCGCTGCCCGTATGCCGCAGCTCAATGGGGATATTGTCAAAGCTCGTGCCGCGCGGTTGCGCGCAAAGGGTGAAGACAGGCTCAAACTACGTTTAGAACGCCATGTCGGCACAACACAGAATGCATTAGTAGAAATGGGTGGCCGCGCCAGATTGCCGGACTTTGCACCCATTCGTATTGATGGCGAAGCACCTCTTCCCGGCAGCATCGTCAAACTCGAACTCTACGCACACAATGGAACAGATTTGATGGGGCGCACGCTATGATATTGTGGTTTGGAAAAAAGAAAAAAGCTGACAAATCTGGCGAGACACCTATTGAACCAAATCCACCTCAAGAGGCGGGTATCGAACCAGAAACACCCGCTGCTGCTTCTGAAGATAGCACATCAACCAGCGTGCCCATTGCAACAGATTCAACCCCTGTTTTAGATTCGCCAGAAGCTGTTAAAGCTTTACTGGACGCAGACAAACCACCAGAGAAAAAGGGTCTGTTTGGTGGATTGTTCGGCGGCAAGAAAAAATCAGAAGAAGACGCTGCTATTGATGCTGAAATTCAGGCAGATGTCGAAAACTATTTCAAAGACCCTTACGACAAGGATGCGATCACATCTGACGCCCCTTTCAGAGATGATGACGGCTTTGTGCCGAATATTGAAAAAGAACCTGCGTCGCCGCTTGAAAATGCAGAGCAGATCGAACCGACAAGCGAAGATACTGCGCCTCAAACACCGCCGCTTTCTGAAACTCGTGATGATGCTCAATCTCCCGTTAAGGATGAAAGCGAAAACATTCCAGAACCTTCCAAAACGGAACAGATCGTACCAGAAACAGACAACCTTAAAGACACGCCTGTTTCAGCATCCGAAGAAGTGATTGAGCCAGTTTCTGAAACCGATTTGGAAGCATCTCCTGAATCTGCTCCGGATACTTCAAACACCTCTGCTATTGATGAAGACATAAACAGCGATGCAAGTGACGCCCATGACGAGGAAGAGGATGAAACACCTCCTCCCTTCAATCAATTCATGGAAAAGACACCGGAAGCTGAGGTCAAGCCGGATACGCAAGACGCAGCGGATGGAACAGAAGAAAACTTATCTAACACCTCTACCGAAGAGTTGGAAAACGAGCCTGAAGTATCCGCCATCTCAGACACGGAAGCGGACGCAGCAATAACACTTGCTGAAGACACATTTGAAGAAGATGCGCCTGCTTATGACATCACTGAAAATGCAGCTGATCAACAAGCAGCCAACACACCTGAACCGTCCTTAGAGCAGGCTGACACCACGCCGTCTACAGAGACTGAGCAGGACGATAACAACCCGATAGCAGAGACGAAGAAGCCGGGCTTCTTCTCTCGTATGAGCCAAGGTTTAAAACGCTCATCATCCAAGCTTGCCGATGGCATTACATCTGTTTTCACCAAGAAGAAACTAGATGATGACACGCTAGAAGACCTTGAAGATCTACTTATCTCATCTGACTTAGGTGCCAGTGTGGCAATGCGCGTTTGTGAAAATATCCGCAAAGACCGTTTCGACAAAGAAGTCACAGATGAAGAAATAAAATCAGCCTTAGCTACTGAAATAACACGCGTTTTAAAACCTCGTGAAGAAATACTAGACCTTTCGGAAGGCCCGTCTCCACGCGTTGTTTTATTTGTCGGCGTCAATGGATCCGGTAAAACAACTACGATTGGTAAAATCGCAAGCAAACTGTCTGCCCAAGGCGCTGATATACTACTCGCCGCTGGAGACACATTCCGCGCTGCCGCTGTTGAGCAATTAAAAGTCTGGGCGGACCGCGCCAATGCTGGTTTCCTATCGCGCCCCGATGGAGCCGATTCCGCTGGCCTTGCATTTGACGCTATCCAACAGGCAAAGCGTGAAAATCGCGACCTCGTTTTGATAGATACAGCGGGCCGCCTGCAAAATCGAACCGAGCTTATGGATGAACTTGCAAAAGTTGTCCGCGCCATTCGGAAGATTGAACCAACCGCGCCGCATGATGTAATTCTGGTGCTCGATGCAACAGTTGGACAGAATGCACTCTCGCAAGTTGAAGCCTTCAAACACACTGCCGGCGTGACTGGTTTGGTGATGACCAAACTTGACGGAACAGCCAAAGGGGGTGTCCTTGTCGCCATTGCAGATAAGCATGAGATACCCATCCACTTTGTCGGTATTGGTGAGAAAGCGGAAGACCTATACCCCTTCTCAGCACAAGCATTTGCAAACGCATTGGTCGGACTCAGCGATGATGTGACCGGGGAATAACGCAAAATATCACACCCATTTTTAATGTAGCAAGGCTTTAATCACTTGTTTTAGAAACAGTATTAATGTCCGCCGCAATAGGCATGTTCAAATCAAGCGGGATGGAATTTAAACCATGATCTGGCGTCATCTCTTTGGCTATCTTCCCGCCAATGTCATCCAAGGGCTTGTCTCTTTTGGAGCGGTCTACGCCTATACACGCCTGCTAGGTGCTGATGATTACGGACGCTACGCCCTTATACTCACCATCATGTCCGCTTCGCACACAACAACGCTAACATGGGCCGAAGCTGCCGCGTATCGATTTGCCGGAGAAGCTGAAGAACGTGGCGGCATGAATGATCACATTCGTACATCCATCACCCTCTCAATGCTGTCACTTATCCCCGCGCTTTTAATCGTTGGTATAGGGTGGCTCATCGTGGGCGGTGATCCCAAAATGCAAGCTGCAATAATATGGCTAGCTTTATCTATGCCCTGTTTTTCAGTCATCCAGATGAGTTTGGAAATCCATAAAGCACGCCAGCAGGTCTCCAGATTTGCGAAAATCAGTATCGCCCACATCCTGTTAGGATTTGCAGGCGGATTATACTTTGCATGGCGTACCCAAGCAGGAGCCGCTGCCCCTTTTATCGGCCTTGCCATTAGCGGCGTCTTATTCGCTGCAATTCAGGGCCAATACCTCTGGAAGCTCTCCAAAGAAGGTCGTTTTGAAACGAGCCGCGCCAAAAGCTATTTTGCCTATGGTATGCCTCTCGCTTTGGCCCTCCTCCTAGAAATTGCCCTTGGCGCAGGAGACCGCTTCCTAATCGCCTATTTCCTAGATAACGCCGCCGTAGGTGCCTATGCCGCCGGATATGGTGTCTCAGACCAGACTATTCGTCTGCTTTGCATGTGGGGAGCCATGGCGGGTGCACCTCTGCTCATGGCAAGTTATGAAAAACATGGAATGAGCGGCATTGCAGAACCTGGAAAAAACATGGCCCGCTTGCTGATGCTTATCGCATTGCCTGCAGCAACAGGCCTCGCAATGGTGGCTCAACCTCTCGCTCAATTCATGATCGGCGAAGAATTACGCGATCAAGCAGCCCTTACAATACCTTGGATCGCGGCGGCTGGCCTGATAAATGGGTTCATCATTTATTATTTCTCAGAAGCTTTCCAGCTTTCTAAAAAAACCGCCCTACGCGCTTCGCTCATGATTATACCAACCGTTTTAAACGTCATTCTCAATATAATCTTATTGCCACGCATTGGTTTGATGGGCGCTGTATATGCGACCGTATTTTGTTACGCCCTTGCCTTGCTTCTCGTCATGGGAGTTGGACGCCGTTTCATCGCCCTCCCCATTCCGATAAAAGATCTAACGCTTATTGCAATAGCATGTGCGGGGATGGCAGGCGTTGTATATCTGCTTCCAGCAATAGGCGCATTCCCTGAGTTGATGTTGAAAGCATCACTTGGCGGCATCGCTTACGCAATTCTAGCTATCGGCTTAAATGCTGGCGGTGCACGTGATCTTGTAAAAAGCCTTAAACGCTCCAATTCCGCCTAATTTCTGTAAATAATCGTGACATCCCACCACAAGCAGGCCATATCAAGCATATGACAGATATTTCAAAAGACACTTCAGTAGACGCAACAGCAGATTCCGCCCCTTCCAAATCTGGAGGCGCAGGCAAGATATGGCGTGAGCTTGGCCCTGTTTTGCTCTTTGTCGTCGTCTACAACCTTGTGCGCCGCATGCCTGAAGGCGGCGGGCTTTTCGCAAAAGAAACAGCAATTTACTGGGGAACAGGTGTCTTCATGGCAGCTATTTTTGCGGTCATCGGTTGGACGGTCTATAAAAAAGAACCCATCTCCCCCATGCTTATCGTTACAGGGGTCATCGTTACCGTATTCGGTGGGCTGACCATTTATCTGCAAAGCCCTGAATTTGCTTACTATAAACCCACCATCATCAATTTGCTCTTCGCTGGATTGATATTTGGTGGTCTAGCTTTTGGCAAAAACGTCTGGAAAATCGCTTTTCAGCATGCTTTTGATCTCCCAGATTATGCATGGAAAGTGTTCGCTATCCGGTGGGGATTATTTTATATTGCACTTGCCGCGTTAAACGAATTTTTATGGCGCACGCAAACAGAAGATTTTTGGGCCAACTCCAAAATTTTCTTGGTTATGCCCGCAACATTCTTATTCATGATGGCAAACATGCCCTATCTAATGAAACACTCAAATGATGATGCTTTTGGCTCTAAAGCAGAGAATAAATAATCAACGCATCTACTAAGCAAAACCACCCATGTATTCTCTAAACAAGAGAATGCATACGGCTTATACCCACCAATCGGCGAACTGACACGAAACCTTCATTTGCCAGACAAAAGCGAACTATGTAGTCAGACAACGGACGAAAGGGTTTCCGTAACTTTTGACTGCAGGAATGGTGGGGCTGATGTCTGAAGAGAATTCGAAGTCTGACGAAGTTTCAAGTTTTAAACTCAGCGAGTCTCCTGCGCATCTTTTGCGCCGTTCTCAGCAATTTGCGACAGAGATTTATTCTGATCTTGGCCTCGCAGATAATGTCACGCTTCGCCAATCGGTTGTCCTGGCTGCTGTTGCAGAAAAAGAGGGTCTCAGCCAGTCTGACCTCGTCAATACAACAGGCATTGATCGCTCCACATTAGCAGACATGATCGCACGTATGGAGATGAAAGGCCTCGTTTCGCGTAGCGCCGCTGAAACCGATGCACGTGCCAAATCTGTATTTCTCACCGATGCAGGACGTATAGCGCTTGATGAAGCCATGCCCGCGATGCAAACGGTAGACAAAGCATTGCTTCACGCTCTCCCAAAAAACAAAAGAAAATCTTTTCTCGCCACTCTAGCTCTACTTCACAGCGCAGCAGAAGGCGTAGAGCCGCCCAAAGCTAACGGCAAGAATAAAGACAAATCCAAGGGCGATAAAAAGAAGTCAAAAAAAAAGACTTCCAGCAAGAAAAAGAAGAGCAAGAAATAGCTTATCTGCTCACGCAGACGCGCGCAGTTCTTCCCAACTCATTTTAACAAACTAATTGACCTCATCGCCTGATGATTGAGCCGTTTTCAATTGTGCATACTCTGTCTTAAAAGCATCCGCTTCTTGCCGAGAAAGCGGCCCTCTATGCTGGCGCACAATCATGCCGTCTGCATCAATGAGGAAAGTTTCAGGTACAGCATTCACACCTAGCGACAAACCTGTCATCCCATCCGTATCGAGCCCAACGACTGCAAACGGATTGCCATCCTCTTCCAACATTTTAACAATCGCTGAAGGCTGATCTTTATAGGCAACGCCAACAATCGGCGTTTCTTCCGACATCTCCATCAAATAGGGGTGTTCTAATTTACATGGCAAACACCATGTGGCCCACACATTCACAACGACTGGCTCGCCCAAATGCTCACTCAGCCTGTAGGTCTCACCTTCTAATGTTTGCAACTCAATCGCTGGTGCCGCACGGGCCTTGCCTTGGAAGAGATCACCTTGAGGACCACCAACCTGCCCCAGCTTCACCACTGATAGAGCAGCTAGCGCGATCAACAATATGATCGGAAGAATATAGATAGCACGTTTCATTCTGAACTTTCCGCAACCAATTTCTCATGCCGAGTTTTTGCACGTTTCAAACGCAAAACGATGAACACCGTCAACACAGCCAAAAGCCCAAACGCCACCCCATAGGAAGCCCACACAAAAGGCGCATACTTATCCATTAGTCATCCTCCTCTTGTGCGTAGCGGCGCTGCACGAGAGCTTCAGAGCGACGCGCATATATTTCAGCACGCATATTTATAATCACCAATGCGCCAAATAATAGTCCATACCCCAAAAGCACCATCAACAATGGACTGATAAAAGGTTGAGGAAGTTCAGAGTGAATAATTTCTGAGGGTGTCCCCAATTTCTCTGTCCAATCATCTGCCAATCGGACAGAGGCTTTTTGATGTAGCGTAGACCACCAATTCACAGACCATTTAATGATCGGAATATTCACAACGCCAACCAAACACAATATCGCAGCTGCTCGCCCTGCTTTTTGTTGCGTCTCAAAAGCTGACCATATCGCCATATATCCCAGATATAGAAAAAATAGGACGAGCACAGATGTTAGTCGCGCATCCCATTCCCACCACGTATTCCAAATTGGACGCCCCCACAAACTCCCTGTCATGAGACAGATCGCCGTAAAAACTGCTCCAATGGGCGCAATTGATTTACCTGCGATATCGGCAAGCGCATGTTTCCATATAAGGGAGGACAAACTCGCCCCCGCCATACAGGTATAAGCCCCCATACACATCATGGCGGCCGGCACATGCACAAACATAATGCGCACAGCATCCCCTTGGCGATAATCAGCTGGCGCTATAAACAAGCCTACATAGGCCCCTATCGCCAATGCCAGCGCCGAAAGGGCAAGCATGATTGGCCCCGCAAGTCGAGTTGCAGACATGAATTTATGCGGGTTGGCAAATGTCGAAATCATAAAAGTCACTTATCCCTATTCAGGCCCACTAATCCAGAGCTGTTTTTAATGCAGCCCCAGCCGCAAACGGCCCAAGCGCGATAGCCGCCAACGCACAAGCACCGCAAAGCGCCATTGCACTTGTCCAATCACGCCCTTCAGACACTGCATATAATGCAGATGCGCCAAAAATTGTCGCTGGGGCATAAAGTGGCAAAGCCACAAGCGCAATCAACAATCCACCCCGTCTCACGCCAGCTGTTAGAGCAGCCCCAATTGAGCCAATAAAAAAGAAGGCCAAACCTCCAAACAATGACACCGCAAACACGTGCAACACTGCGTGCCCTGGCCCTAACAACATCACCCACAATAAAGGCGACACCATTGCCAAAGGCAGCCCCGAAGCAGTCCAATGCGCCAATGTTTTTGTCAAAGCCACTCCCGTCATACTCACACCTGATGAAGCGACAACATCCAAAGTACCATCTTCCAAATCTGCCTGAAACAGGCGTTCCATTGGCAATAAACTCGCCAAAGCCAGCGATATATATAAAATACCTGGACCCGCTGCACGCAGTAAATCAGCAGCTGGTCCCAATGCTAATGGCGTCAAAGTCGCAGCGCCCGCATAAAATCCGACAGGCAGCGCCGCACCACCGCCTCCTCCCCAAGCCAGACGCAGCTCACGCCAAAGCAATGGCAATAATTGCGCAGACATAGCCTCTTCAGAAACTTTCATACAGAAGATCCAATCTCTAAGGATGATATATCCTCTATTGTAGGCTTTGAGTTTTTTGCTTTGCGTGGCGATAAAATCTCTAATGCACGCGCATTTGGAATAGCTGCACCATGCATTGCTGCGATAACAACACCGCCCTCATCATTGTGGTTGGCAATCAGCTCTTTCACCAACTCTTGCCCCTTAGTATCTAGCGCTGCAAATGGCTCATCTAGCAACCAGACGGGTCGGTAGGTGATGAGCAGTCTAGCTAATGACAAACGACGTCTTTGACCTGCCGATAATCCGCGTCCGGGCACATCGCGCCTCTTCCACAGTCCCACACGTTCCAATGCTGGCTGAATTTTGCCTTTTCCTTCGCCAAAGAAACTCGCCCAAAACTTCATCTGATCTTCAACGCTCTCTTGGGCCTTAATTCCATCTTGATGACCGAGAAAATGTACCGGGTAAAACGATGAAGAATGTGACCCGCTACCATCAGCATGATAAGCAATCGAACCAGCATCCGGACGTGTCAAACCAGCCAAAATGCGAAGCAAAGTTGACTTTCCTGAGCCATTTTCACCCCTTAGTTCTAGAATTTCACCAGCTTTTGCCTCAAATGATATATCTTTAAAAAGAGTACGATACCCTCTGGTAGCGCCTACATTGCGAACGATTAGCAAGTTCTCCACTTTTTTACGACCATTCCTATAAAGTCACACATTGACGAATTGCGATATTCTGCTGGCTGGGCTAACAGAAGCGCACACTATACGGACGGGGGTTAAAAATCACCCGCGACCCTTTCACCACATTGTCTGGAAGGATTTTCTAAACATGGCGTCACTCGACAGCTTTAAATCTCGCCGCGAACTCAACGTAAACGGCAAATCATACGTTTACTACAGTTTACCTGTAGCCTCTGAAAATGGACTCGGCGACGTATCAAAACTCCCTGTTTCTCTAAAAGTGCTTTTGGAAAACTTACTTCGAAATGAAGATGGCACAACAGTAAAAGCAGAAGACATCAAAGCTTTTGCGGCTTGGTTGAACGATAAAGGTTCAGCGCAACACGAAATCGCATACCGTCCAGCACGTGTTCTTATGCAAGATTTCACAGGTGTTCCTGCTGTTGTAGACCTTGCGGCGATGCGTGATGCAGCCAAAAACCTTGGCGCAGATGCTAAAGCAATTAACCCGCAAGTGCCTGTTGATCTTGTAATCGACCACTCTGTGATGGTTGATAATTTTGGTACACCGGACGCTTTCGAGCAAAACGTTGCCCGCGAATATGAGCGCAACAAAGAGCGTTATGAATTCCTAAAATGGGGTCAATCTGCATTTGAAAACTTCCGTGCAGTTCCTCCAGGCACAGGTATCTGTCACCAAGTAAACCTTGAATACCTCGCCAAAACTGTTTGGACAAAAGACGAGGACGGCGCAACTGTTGCCTATCCTGACACATGTGTGGGTACAGACTCTCACACTACAATGGTCAATGGTCTTTCTGTTCTCGGTTGGGGTGTTGGTGGTATTGAAGCTGAGGCTGCAATGCTTGGCCAACCTGTCTCAATGCTTATTCCTGAAGTTATCGGTTTCAAACTAACTGGTAAACTTTCAGAAGGCACAACAGCGACTGACCTTGTTCTTACAGTTGTTGAAATGCTTCGCAAAAAAGGTGTTGTCGGTAAATTCGTTGAATTCTTCGGCCCTGGACTTGCTAACCTATCTCTTGAAGATGAAGCAACTATCGCAAACATGGCTCCAGAATATGGTGCAACATGTGGCTTCTTCCCAGTAGATAAAGAAACACTCACATACCTAAACACAACTGGCCGCGGCGATGCACAAGTTGCGCTTGTAGAAGAATACGCTAAAGCTCAAGGCATGTGGCGTACAGATGAAGAGCCTGTCTTCACAGACACAATCGAACTCGACATTTCTACAGTTCGCCCGTCAATCTCTGGACCAAAACGTCCTCAAGACCGTATCGTTCTTGATGATGCCGCTGATGCATTCGCTGTGGCTTTGGATAAAGAATTCAACCAACTCAACGAAGCACACAAACGTGCCAAAGTTGAAGGCGAAGAGTACTCAATCGGTCACGGTGATGTTGTCATTGCTGCGATCACATCGTGTACAAACACATCTAACCCATCAGTGCTTATCGCTGCGGGCCTTGTCGCGCGTAAAGCAATCGAGCGCGGTATCAAGGTTCAGCCTTGGGTGAAAACATCTCTCGCACCTGGATCGCAGGTCGTAACAGATTACCTCATCAAAGCTGGCCTACAAAAAGACCTTGATGCCCTTGGCTTCAACCTTGTGGGTTATGGTTGTACAACATGTATTGGTAACTCTGGTCCATTGCCGAAGAAAATTTCTGACGCAATTAACGCTGAAAACCTTGTTGCGACATCTGTTCTTTCAGGTAACCGTAACTTTGAAGGCCGCGTAAACCCAGACGTGCGTGCAAACTATCTTGCATCTCCTCCATTGGTTGTTGCATATGCGCTTGCAGGTTCAATGAATGTAGACATCACAAAAGACCCAATCGGGTATGATGATGAAAACGAGCCAGTATACCTAAAAGACGTTTGGCCTACATCAAAAGAAGTGGCAGACCTTGTTCGCACATCTGTGACATCTCAAATGTTTGATGAACGCTATGGCGATGTCTTCAAAGGCGACGCACACTGGCAGGCTGTTCAAGTCTCTGGTGGCGAAACATATGGCTGGCCAGAATCGACTTACGTTGCAAACCCGCCATACTTTGAGGGCATGACAATGACTCCCGAAGCACCGGGTGATGTTGTAAACGCACGTATCCTTGGATTATTCGGTGACTCAATCACGACTGACCACATCTCTCCTGCGGGTAACATCAAAGCAGCTAGCCCTGCTGGCCGTTACTTGAAAGAAAAAGATGTGCCTGTTGTAGACTTCAACTCTTACGGTGCCCGCCGTGGTAACCACGAAGTCATGATGCGCGGAACTTTCGCCAACATCCGTATCAAAAACCAAATGGTTCCAGGTACAGAAGGCGGCGTCACGAAGCACCAACCTTCAGGCGAGCAAATGGACATCTATGATGCAGCCATGCGCTATAAAGAAGAGAAGACACCATTGGTTATCTTCGCAGGTGACTTATACGGTAACGGATCTTCTCGTGACTGGGCTGCCAAAGGTACACGTCTACTAGGTGTGCGTGCGGTATGTGCATCCTCATTTGAGCGTATTCACCGTTCCAACTTGATTGGTATGGGTATTATCCCACTTCAACTTCCTGCTGGTTCTGGTTGGTCAGACCTTGGCATGAAGGGTGATGAAGTTGTGACAATTGAAAACGTTGCAAACATTCAGCCGCGCCAAACATTGGCTGTGAACATCAAGTTCGCTGATGGATCAGAGAAAACGATCCAAGCTATGGTTCGTATTGATACTGAGAACGAGCTAGAATACTTCCGTAATGACGGTATTCTACACTATGTTCTTAGAAACTTGGCGAATGGCTAATATCTATCTCAGTGCCTCGCGCTGAATGATTCATCTTTTAAGCCCCTTTCTTTACCGGAAGGGGCTTTTTCGTATAAAGTCCGTCTCTTGTCTTTAATCTCGCTCACATTGTCTTGATTGGTATGTGTTCGCGCAGTGTTGTATATAATGGGATATGAACATTAAACGCCTCCTCCCCCTCGTATTTGCGCTAGCCGTATCTGCCTTTGTAAGCCCTAGCTTTGCCAAAGCTCCTTCCGCGCAGCCAAATGCTAAATCGCCTGCACCAAAAACCGAAAAACTTCTTCCCTTTATGGAATTATATACAAGTCAAGCGTGTCCACGCTGCCCTAAAGGAAATGAGAATTTCTCCAATTTTGCGGCCAAAACGGATGTCGTCGCGATCACCTTCCCCGTTGATTATTGGGACTTTATGGGTTGGCACGACACATATGCGCAAAAAGGCTTCACAAAGCGTCAGGAAGTCTTGAATGCAAGCCTCGGACGTCGCGGCCCCTACACGCCCCAAGTCATTTTTAACGGAAAAGAGCATTGTTCCGCTATCAATGATAAAACCATGTCGCGTAAATTAGAGGCAACATCTCAAAAGCAAACTGAACTTTCAGTTGCCTATGATGGACGTGATCTTAGCATCGCAAACAACGCAACCGCTTTGGATATTTGGCTGATTGAATTTGAACCAGGTGAAACATTCGCCACACCAAAATCTGGTCAGAACGCGAATAAAACTATGGTCTACCATAACCGCGCCAAGCAAATATCGCTTGCTGGACAAGTCAGCGAAAGCGGCACCTATCACGTGCCTTGCCCGTCGCATTGCGCAATCATATTTGAGGAGCCCGACCATGGTGCTGTCTTAGGAGCAATAACATTTCCTAAAACACCCGCACTAAACACGGCGCTCAACTAAGATTATTTGATCACAGCGATATCATTAAGCGCTGTGGTCATAATATTGAAATCCATATTTGAAATCTCAAACGCCCACCCAGCGACCTTGTCTTCAAGCTCATCTATCTGGTCGCTTATTTCTTCTCGCTCAACCTCAAGTCCTTGCGAGAACACCGCCCAGTATTTGCCCTTATCTTCAATTAATTCGACCTCAATCACCCAGCCTTGGTGTGTGATTGTACGATGAATAGCGCGCAATCGGCCTTTAATTTCGCTACGTGGCGCAACATCAAGCGGCACCAATCGAGATAAGGCTAAAGCTGGAGGATTCGGTGCAAAACTCGCTATCAGAAGCGCATCCTCATAAGGTTCCGTCAATTCAAATTGACCCGGTGCATCCCCGCGAACCTTCAAACCATAGCTAGAGCGCCCGTCTTTAAACTCAACTTGAACACGCGCAATATCTTCTGCGCCAATTTCCAATATATCTAAATCCAACCAACGTGCCGGCGTTTGCAATGGTGGAAAAATACTCGCATCTACGGCCCAAGTTTGCATCTCATCTGGCTTGCGAATATAGGCGGATCCGTTTTTAAAACCCACAACCATATTCACCAATGTATTTCCATCCGCATCCTTCACCTGCATAAGCGCGCCAGTGCCGCCCTCGAGTGGGTCACCCAACCCCAAACGGTCAAATTTCTTAGGATCGACTGTCATTTGGCGGGTAAATGTCATTGAAGCTAATGCTTCAGATAAATTCGCAATCGCAGTCAACTGGATCGGATATCGCCCACGCTCACTCAAAAACCAATCACGCCCATCACGTGTTAAATGATAAGTGCCTTCTTTCGTCGTCACACTTATATCATCTGCCGCCGTTACATCGGCTTCAAATTCGGGCAAAACCACCTTACCCACAAGGCCGGCCTGCTTACGCGTATGTTTATCCATGCCGGATATAAAAGCCGTCGCAAAAGACAGCACGGCCAATGCGCTACATCCCCATAGCAGACGAGACCGTTTTTTCGCCTTTGCCATTAGCGACTCCTCCCCTTGCTACGGTTTCTCCAACCGACAACGAAAAACCCAATAAGGATAATCAATGCAGGCGGCACCCACACATTAAACAGCGCTAGACGCCCCGATAATTTGTCGATGTCTGCCCGAAACTCGCGCTCTACTTCGCGTAAGCGTTGGCGTATCTCAATGGCTTCAGCCCGAAAGCGCGTCAGCTCTTCTGCTTCTGCTTGGTCAATCGCATCCATTCCCAAGCCATTGCCCAGCAGACCACCTCCCGCACCAGAAGCGCGCAATTCATCTAAGCGTGCCTCTGTTTGTTGAAGCCGTGTTTGTAGAATTTCCTGCTCTTCATACAATCTCTCGCGTGCAGCAGCCCGCATGTCATCCACGCGCGTCATTGGCCGCGCAGATGGCGCACGCGATCGTAAATGCACCAAAGCATCAGATCCCGATAAATTATCCAAAGCATTCAGAACAAAGGCCGCATTATCGGCAACTGGCGCGCCTCCATTCGGGCTGACATAGAATGTGTCATCAAACATATCAGCGTCTGAAATCAGTATTATATCAACAGCTTGTTCAGATTTTTCTAAATGCGGTAGCTCAGTATTAGAATCCTTCGCCAAAGCTGCCAAAACTGGATCATCAGGAATAACAATTGGCGGGATTGCATCCGTAAATGTGCTTTGCAGCTCCCCCGTCAATCGACCGATAAGCGTTTGCTGCACGCCCAGTCCGGCATAATTGCTCATTAATTCACGTGGCGTCACCTCGCGTCCTGCGCGCTGCGAGCTGATCATCATAGCTTGCGCCGTTGTCCATACCAGCGGTTCAAAATCAGCGCCAAGTGCAGGTGTTACATTCAATACGCCCGCCGCTCCAAAATTAATCGAGCGCGCAAGGTCTGCTGTAACTGGGTCATCATTTGACATATTACCGCGTGGCGGCGCGATAAACAAAGGCTGCACTTCTACAAAACGTCGTCCGTTTTCAATGCGCTCAACTGGAAGACCAATTTCTTTATCTATCACCACCTCAGTTAAAGGTGTCAGGCCCAACATCGCCTCAATGGGACCAAGACTAGAAGTAAGGTGCGCACGCCGTCCACGCGCAGCCACGGAAGCTTTTGATGTTGGATCAAGCGCTATAATTGCCCGCCCTATCCGCAGCAAGCCTTGCTCGATCAAATATTGCTGGCGAGGGCTTAGCTTAGGAGGATGCACAATCATCAATGCATCTAATTTTTCAGGAAGCACCACAAAATTCGGGTCTATCGGCACAATCTCATAGCTTCGTGCCATTTCTCGCAACAAGTAATAGTCCTTTGGAGACTGACCAGACCCGGCAAAATCAACCAGACTTGTCAAAACCCCAATACGCGCAGGTAAAGGATCATCCAATTGTGAGATGAGCTTCACCAAATCATATTCCAGTAAGGCTTCTCGCTCTGGTGCTAAATATGGAATTACAATTTCATCGTCTACAGAATTGCGACCCACTATCGCCATATAAAGAGGATCACCAGAATCAGTTTGAGTGGACTGAATACCGGCATCAATTAAACGCTCTTCTTCGTCTGAAAAAGGTTCTGGATCTGTCTCAACAATAATCACATCACCGCCCGAGCGCGCTGCGATTTCAGATAATAATTCTCTTACCCGCGCGCCATATGTGCGGATCGCAGGAAAGTCCGCTGCAAGCTTTCTTGAATACACAAATTGCAATTCAATTGGCTCAGCTAGATTTGCAGCAACGCCTTTGGCAGCGCTCGATAGCGTATAGAGCTTATTCTCCGTCATATCGACGCGCGCACTCGATAGCCAATTTTGTGACGTGATATTTAATCCACCAAAAATCAAAACGGCCAATGCGCTAATTGCCAGCGTAAAGTGTTTGGTTTTCATTTAGCCAGCCCTCCGGCTTGAAATCCATAACGTGTTCAAAGTCAGCCACAGAACAATGAAACCCGCGTAAAACAACAAAGCCCGCAGTTCGAGCACACCCCGTTGAGCAGCTTCAAAATGCGTCAAAAACGAGAAGCTCCGCGCCGCCTCCGCCACGCCCGCTCCTAGAAAGCCCGCTAACCCAGAGGCAACAAGCGGCAAGCCCATTACGGTAAACACAAAACCAATTGTCACCGCCAACACAAAAGCAACCACCTGATTACCAGCCAAGGCAGATAAAGCACCACTAAGCGCAACATAGCCGCCCGCCATCATAAAGCTCATAATATAAGCCAACATAATCGCCGTATTATCAGGTGAACCAAGGTAATTGACCGAAATCCACATTGGGAAGGTCATCAACAGCGCCACTCCAGCAACCGTCCATGCCGCAAGAAATTTCCCGACAACAAGCGCCCATACGGGTGCTGGCAAGGTCAGCAATAATTCCAGTGTTCCAGACCGTATTTCTTCCGCCCAAAGCCGCATAGTCACCGCCGGCAAGAAAACAAGATATAGCCAAGGATGGAAAAAGAAAAAGGGAGAGAGGTCAGCGCGATTTGTATCGAAAAAGCGGCCAATCTCAAATGTGAATGCCCCTAAAGACAATAGGAAAACAGCGATAAACACATACGCCAAAGGCGTAAAAAAATACGCGCGCAATTCACGATTATATATGGATGTTACCGCGGCCATTGCCGCACGTTGGCGTGTTTTGCGTCCCATATGCGCATGCACATCCTCGCCCGACTTTAGTTCTTCTTGGGAAATTCCCGCTACATTTACAGAAGATGGATCGCTCATTGTGGGATACTTTCTTCTTGGGTTAGCAATGTAAACGCATCTTCTAGCGTTTTCGCAGGCAAATTGGTCACCAATCCTGCGGGCGTATCATCGGCAACAATTTTACCGCCATCAATCACCAATGCCCGTGAGCACATCGCCTGAACTTCATCTAATTGGTGAGTTGAAATCAAAATCGCTTTGTCTTTAGACATACGCGCGATCAAGCTTCGCACAGCCCGTTTTTGATTTGGGTCGAGGCCATCTGTCGGTTCATCCAACACTAGCACCGGCGGATCATGAATAATCGCACCAGCCAACCCAACACGTCGCTTATACCCTTTTGATAAAGTATCTATTGAACGATCAATTACCGCCTCAATTCGCGCATCAGCAATAACGCGATCTAGCGCCCACCGTGTCTGCGACATGGACAGACCATGCGTTCCCGCAAGAAAAGTCAAAAAGCCGCGCGCTGTTAAATCGCCATAAAGCGGAGCACCTTCAGCAAGATAGCCAAGCGCAATTTGCGCATTCTCGCGCTCCTGGCAAATACTCGCCCCTGCAATGAAAGCATCACCACTATCAGGCTCAAGAAAGCCAGATATCATCCGCATAGTTGTCGACTTACCCGCCCCATTGGGTCCTAAGAAGGCAACAACCTCCCCTTTCTCAACGGTAAAGGAAACACCCCGAACAGCATGTTTGATACTCAGCCCACTGCCATAGGTTTTTACAAGGCGATCAATCTTCAACAGGCTCAAAAGAAACTCTCCGATCCATTCGCTCACTCAAATCAAATCGCTGAAAAGAGTCATGATATAGTTTGATAGCGTGCGTCGCGCATTAAGCAAAGAAGGCGTGACGTGGCATATGTTTAAATAACATATCTGTCACAACACCCAACCGTCTAACTCAGCAAAATCAGCTTCATTACAGCTATTTATTCTAGCGGCTCTAATATCAATTTTAGGATTGGTGTCAGACAGACTTGGAACAATTGGCCCACGGGGGGCTGGGGGGCTGTTGGGTCCGGAGCCGTTACTTCTCAGCCTATCTGACATGGTTAATGTGGGATGAATTGCATGATTTGAAAAGGGCCAAGTGACTAAAAAAGCAGCTTCATGTCACTTTTATTGATTAAAACGAATTCATGGTTGTTAACCAGCGCCGCCACCAACCCAATTCCCTTGTGCTGCAAAACAGACTTTCAAAACTCACCAAGCTAAATAAAATTCGACACATCTCGAAAGCCAGCGCCTCAAGCAAGGCATACGCTACGCAAACTCCTCGCTTTTCATGCCGCAAAAAGGCAAGAGCTAACCTACCTCAATCCACGCCCCAACCACGCACTGACCACCCCGTAAGCAGACGCCAACCACCTTACTACCAAAACGCTATCTTCCATCTAGCAGAGCACCACCAACCTCAAGCCGAAGCGCTTTTAGATACAAAAAAGCCCCACCATCGCTGGTAGGGCTTTCATGTGATTTATATCAATTCAATCTAGTCACGGCCCATCAAGGATAGGATGAACTGGAACAAGTTGATGAAGTTCAAATATAAGCTAAGCGCACCATAATTTGTCGCTACCGCCATTGAACGCGTGTCACCACCAAGCGCGTAATAAGTGTGCTTCAAACGCTGTGTATCGAACGCGATCAAACCGGAGAAAATCAAAACACCACCGACTGAGATGATGAATTCCATCATAGATGACTGCATGAACATGTTCACAACAGACGCCACAATGATACCGATCAGACCCATGATTAGGAATGTTCCAAAACCAGATAAGTCTTTCTTAGTTGTGTAACCCCAGAGGCTAAGACCACCAAAGGCAGCAGCTGTTACAAAAAACGCCTTACCTATAGTCGTGAAACCATTTGGAATGGCCGCATATGTAAGCACCAAAGCACCAAGACCAGCACCTAAAAGCGATACAACGCTCCAGTAAATAATACCTGATGCCAAAGGAGATGGGTTCTTCATTGCAAAAGATGAGACTAGCAAAATTGCGATAGGCCCAAACATTACAACAAATCTAAGGGGTGTCCCTAGAACCAAAGCAGTCACAGGATCAACTGTACCCACGACATAAGCAATGACCGCAGATAGCACGAGACCAAGTGCCATTTTGTTGTAAATGCCAAGCATGAAGCCCCGCAGGCCAGCATCAACTGACATGTCAGCTGTCTGGGAAGCAGCACCCTGAGAATATTGATAGTTCGACATTAAACACCTTTTGTCTAAGTTGAAGACGTATGAAACATATATTGCTTATGAATATAGGAAAAATTGAGGCAAGTTGCTAGATCTAACACCTATTCTTCGTCATTTTATTCGCAATACATCAGAAATCTGATTGAAACTTAGTTTTCACCTGTTATTTCTTTATAGTCCATTAATACTGACAGCTGCGCCAAGAGCAGAAAAACACCATGTCTTACAGACTATTTGCCGCTCTCCCCATCCCCGAGCCCATCTGCGACATGCTCAAAGGCATGCAAAAAGGGCTTGATGGAGCTAATTGGCGGCACAAAGAAAATCTCCACCTCACTTTACGCTTTTATGGCAATGTTTCAGAAAATACTGCGCATGACCTAGATGCAGCACTTGCTGAAATTGACCTCCCCCCTATCACGCTTCGCTTAAGCGGTGTTGATCAATTTGGCGGATTTGAACCTCACACTTTATGGGCTGGCGTCAAACACAATGAGACCTTGCTCCGCTTAGCGGAAAAATGCGCCCGCCCCATGCGTGAGCTTGGAATTAAGAAAGATAAACACACATATATTCCGCACGTTACATTGGCCTATCTCAATCATATGCCCCCTCAATCAGCGCCAGAATTAGTCGCAGGGTATCTGCAACGCCACGCAATGTTTGAAACACCTGAATTTACTGTAAATCGGTTCGCACTATACAGCTCCACGCCAGGCAAACACCAAAGTCATTATCATGAAGAAGCTTCATACCCGCTGCTCAAATGCAATTGATCACTAAAATGACTGCAATTTAAGGCTCTTGCCTCATTTCCTTCATGGTTAAACGTCAAAAATTGCGATACTAGAATCTCACCAACTCAGGGGAATGTTTTATGCCGAAGCCAATTGTTCAGCCAAGAATAATACACATGACTCACGTTTTCATTCGGCGTATTCTTGTGCTTAGCATGCTTGCTGGCTCCATGAGCGGTATCGCCAATGCGCAAGTTAAAGCCATAGGCAGCTTTAAAGACTGGCAAGTCTTCACCCAAAAAGTTGATGGCGACCTTGTCTGCTTTGCGGCCACTGAAGCGATGGATAAAGCCCCTAAAGACGTGACACACGGTGATGTTCATTTTTACGTCGCCAATTGGAAATCTGGTGCAGGCAAAGAACAACCCAGCCTTAAAGTAGGTTATGAATTACGCGGAGACATTCCTCCAGAAGTCGTTATTGGCCGGGAACGCTGGCGCATGTACACATCTGCAAACGAAGCATTTCTTGAAGATAAAAATGAAAATAGCGTCGTGCGTGCGCTGAAACGAGGTTCCAATTTACGCGTGGAAGCCGTTTCTGCACGCGACACTCGAACAGCCTATCATTTTTCATTGAGCGGCTCTTCTGCTGCGATAGATCGCGCAGCAGCAGCTTGCAAATAAACGAAAAGCATACCTAAAGTGAAAAAATGGCCATTTCTCATTTCATCACAATACTGTCTTGGCTTTTGTTTTCACTAGCTAGTTTAAGCTTTGTCGCATTGCAAATATCTCCAACGGCTCTTCCAGCTTTGCTCGACATAGTCGTTTTAAACTGGCGAGAATATATTCATGCGCCCATATTGCAATTTTTGGACGCCAAATACGAAGATTATATAGACCCTGTTATAGCGTCACTTATAGTTTTTCATTCTTTGCTGCGGCAAAAATCTCGGCTTAACCGCATTCACAAAGATCTCGCCATTGCACTGACCCATCAACCAGACATGACTACCTCAATAGAAAACTCATTGTCGCCAAATGACATCAAATCCGTTCAAAAACTGATGGGACTCGCGAAAGCTGATAAACTAAGTGCAGATGCCCCTCAATATCCGCGCTCAAATTGGCTATTCACGACCCAAAGCATGGTACTTGTAACGCTTACATTCAGTGCTTCAGTTTGGCTTTTCATCAAACAAGTTCTATAAAATTCCACGAGTTAGGATACAGAAAATGAAATATCTTGCTTTGGCCCTTACCCTATTTGCAGCAGCGTGTGCACAATCACCCACACAAACGGCCTCCTATAGTGAGCAAACAAATAATATGCTCACACACAATGTTTTTTTTGATTTAAAAAACAAGGATGAGGCGTCTGTAAACGCACTGATAGACGCTTGCTATAAATACCTCGCGCCTCATGAAGGTATTGTATTTTTCTCAGCGGGCCCTCGCGTGAAAGAAAAGCAGCGTGATGTGAATGATTTGGATTTTGATGTCGCTTTGAATGTAATTTTTAAAGACGTTGAATCCCATGATGCCTACCAAGTCAGTGATATCCACATGGAATTCATAAAACTGTACAAAGATAATTGGGCGAAAGTGCGCGTCTTTGACGGTGCTGCCTCTGTCGCAAATCAACCAAACTAATCACGTCTATTCATGTATAGCGTGACGCAGCGAATTTTTCACGCTATAAGCACGCCCATGTCCACAGAACTTGATCTTTCTCGCCGTCCAGCCAAACCGGCTGCGACAGGCCCCGTAAACCTTTCCGGTCTCTCACTTGTAAAAATACGTGAGCAGATGGAAGCGCTTGGCATTGATGCAAAAAAAGCAAAAATGCGCGCGAAGCAAGTTTCTCATTGGATGCACAATTTTGGTGTTACCAATTTTGACGATATGACGAATATCGCCAAAGATATGCGCGCCAAACTAGAACAAAACCATGTTATAGAGCGCCCTGAGATCGTCGAGCACAAAGTTTCAGTGGATGGCACTCAAAAATGGCTTTCACGTTTTGGCCCTGCCATCGAAGCTGAAAGCGTTTTCATTCCTGATGTTGCACGCTCTGGTGCGCTATGTGTGTCTTCGCAAGTTGGCTGTACATTAAGCTGTACATTCTGCCACACAGGTACACAGAAAATGGTGCGCAACCTCACCGCGCAAGAAATCGTCGCCCAAGTGCTTGTGGCGCGTGATGCTTTGAGCGAATGGCCTACACCAAGTGAAAACCGTAAACTCACAAATATCGTTTTCATGGGCATGGGTGAGCCACTTTATAATCTTGATAATGTGGTGGAAGCCATTGATACGATTTCCGATTGTGAAGGTATCTCTATAGGGCGTCGCCGCATCACGGTTTCTACAGCGGGTGTCGCACCTAAAATCCCAGAACTTGGTGCCCGCACAAATGCGATGCTTGCCATCTCCTTGCACGCGACAAATGACGATCTGCGAGATGAGATTGTACCTATCAATAAAAAATACAATCTTGAATGCCTATTTGACGCTATCCGCGCCTACCCAGACCTTGGCAATTCAAAACGTGTCACATTTGAATATGTTATGCTCAAAGATGTGAATGATAGTCTTGCGGAAGCGGTAGATCTCGTAAAACTGATGAAAGGCCTACCCGCCAAAATCAATTTGATCCCGTTTAACCCTTGGCCGGGCTCTCCTTATGAATGCTCAGAATGGGATAAGATTGAAACTTTCGCTGAAGTTCTTAATCGCGCCGGCCTATCAGCCCCAATTCGCACACCTCGCGGCCGCGATATCTTTGCTGCTTGTGGACAGTTACGTTCAGAAAGCGTGAAAGAAAAAGCAAGTGACCGTCTCAAAGCGCGCTTAGCTGATACAACACCCGCAGCAGAATAATCTTGTGCAATTAACGAAGGTGCTATCAGCCCTCGCCTTCTAAATGGGTAGCGGGGGATAGATACCCCAAACGCAAAAACGGCGGATGCTTCCATTTAGGGAGCTCCCGCCGCTTCACAATCTACTCATACTCTACTGCATTCATATATACACGAGAAATGGTTTACAGAACATGAACGAAGGGGCGAAATCCCCTGTTATTCATTAACATTTGTACATTTTTAATATGATTTTCTACTCAAACGTGCGCGCAAGCAGCGGAAGAAACGATTTGAAACAACTATATTTCCACAAACCACAACAAGCGAATCAGCTAGCCATCCCTATCGTATCTTCCGCTAACGCAGCCATGCGTCATGCGCGACTAGATCCCCACGTCCAGCCCTTATTGGTTTGATACATTCATCTTATTTACATTTCGCATCTTCGATAAGAAATTTTACGAACTGTTTGTACACCTTTCCTTTTCCTTAATGGGCCGTTAGGTATAAAATCTCAGAAATAAAAAGGGGATTGCAATCTGCTACTCCCTTAATATTGCAACAAATAGAACCACGCCCAATTCAGGAAACTTAATTTCGATGGACGTTCTAGGAAATATCTTTCAAGGGGCTGGTGCCGCATTCGCGGGCGGTGCAGCTGCATCTGGTTGGACAGTAGCCGTCATTTTCGCCAATATCGCCTTTGATGGATTAGATTATAACCGTGCCGACAGAATGCTTCGCCGCACTTTACTTGTCTCATCCAATTTCCAAGCAATTTTACTGGGGATCGCCGCTGTTTTCTCCCTGTTATCTGGATCAATTGTTGCCTTCATCACGTGTTTGATTACCGCGCTAGGTTTTCTGTCTAATGTGTGGACCCTCGCCCCTCGCTCGGGCAAACGTGTCACCGGTATGCGAGAAAACCGCAAAGGAAAACGCATGGTTGCTGTCGCGCTTACTCTCATTCAAACGGCTTTCGCTGCTTTAGGTGCAGCGCTCGTTGCATTTGGGATTTAAATGAGCGCGTTGTCGCACAAGTTTGCGCTTGAACACTCTGAAATTAACAAAATAGCCGCAATGAATGTTAACAACACCTTGACCAATGCCTCGCGCACCGTTTCATTAGGCCAACAATTTTAAGAGCGCTCATTCTCAGGCCGCGTGCATTCGATATTCTCACAACGCGTAAAGCGCAAAATAAGGGTAGGACAACCATGAAAGCTGCTGTTGAATCATTTGTTTCAGGGTTTCCAAGTTTTCTAATCTATACCGGAACAGCTGGTGGATTGCTTCTCCTCGCATGTACATTTTACATCCTACTAACACCGCAAAAAGAAATGGCCCTTCTGCGTTCAGGAAACGCCTCCGCAGGTTTAGCCCTTGCCGGTGTCATCATTGGTCTAGCCATTCCAATTGCATCCTGTCTGGCATCGTCTGTATCGCTCGCGGACCTGATTATATGGGGTATTGTTGCACTCCTTATTCAGATACTCGCCTTCCGTTTTGTTGACCTTATCCTACGTGACCTGCCAAAGCGTATCGAGAACGATGAAGCCGGTGCTGCAATCCTTTTGATCGCCGTAAAAATAGCGTCCGCTCTGATCATTTCTTCCGCACTTTGGGACCCGAATGTTGCACGCCTATAGACTGCCAGATTGTTCCTCTTAAGAGTGATATTTTATGCGTATACCTGACTGGATCGTACTATTTGCTGTATTGGGCATTGTCTTATGGGCGCTATTTTCCGGCGCGCGTGATAAAGCCGATGCACCAGAAGCACCTCCTGTTGAAATGTATGGCGATACAGGCGGTCTCCTCCCGCAAGCGCAAGCTTTTGATGAGGAAATCCTCGTTCAAATTGGTGACGCTGCCGATGGGATGGGCACAGCCTTTGCCATTGATCAAAAAGGGCTTTGGATGACAGCCCGCCATGTGGTCGACAGTTGTGAAAATGTTGGCCTACTATATGGCGGCGGCAGAGTTATGCCCGTCAATGAAATTACAACTTCAGAAGACTCAGACATTGCAATATTAAGAACCCAAAGCGCCCCAAAAAGCTTACACATAAGCACATCTGAAAATTTGCGCCTAAATCAAGCAGGCTTCCACATTGGCTACCCTCAAGGCCAACCGGGGGAAGTGTCATCTCGTTTGCTTTCACGCTCTCGCCTGATTACGCGTGGCCGTTATCGCAACGAAGAACCAGTTCTAGCATGGGCGGAAATGGGACGTACACGCGGCCTTAAAGGCACACTAGCCGGCATTAGCGGTGGTCCAGTATTTGATAATCACGGAAATATTGTCGGGGTTACAGTTGCAGAAAGCCCAAGACGAGGCCGCATTTACACCGCTGCTCCAGAATCGCTTGGCCGCGTCCTAAGTGGAACGCCCGTCGCCGATGAAGGCAGTAATGATTTTTCATTGGGTACAGGCACATATGGCCGTGAAGCAGACCGTCTGCGCAGAGAGCTTTCGGTCGTCAAAGTCATTTGTCAGGCCGACACCACTCGCTAATATCTAATTTGAGACCCTTATGAGCACACCGACACCTTTTGCTGACCGCCTTATGCAGGCTACCCTTAATCTTGGCCCTTTGTGCGTTGGTGTTGATCCTCACTATGGTCGCATTCCTTCCCTCTTTGGCGGCAACACGCCTCAAGGTGTCGCCAATTGGGGTGAAGCAATCATCGCGCGTTGTGAAGGCAAAGTCGCCATGGTCAAGCCACAAGCTGGCCTGTTTGAACGTTGGGGTTCTCAAGGAGTCGCCGCTTTAGAGCGCGTTTGTGTTGCCTCTCAAAAAGCAAACCTACTAGTCATGATGGATGCAAAACGCGGAGATATTGGCTCAACAGCTGTCGGGTATGCAGAGGCATATTTAGGTGCAGATGCCTGCGCTCCCTCTGATGCCATCACAGTAAATCCCTATATGGGATTGGATACACTTGAACCCTTTGTGGACGTGGCTTTGCGTGAGGGCAAAGGCATAGCTGTCCTAGCACGCACATCCAATGCAGGATCTGCTGATTTTCAGGCCAAGGACTTGGATGGCGCACCCCTCTTTATGCGGGTAGCTCAAGCTCTAAACCCACTCGCAGAACGCCTTAAAGGTAAAGATACAAAATGGTCTGGCCTTATGCTTGTTGCGGGTGCTACAGGCCCTGAGGAAGCTAAACAATTGCGCCAAGCAGCTCCTATTTGTCCTTTCCTCGTTCCTGGATATGGAGCCCAAGGTGCTGGTGCAAATGAAGCCGTTGCAGGTTTTGTGAGCGGCCCAAAAGGACTTGAAGGCGGGCTCGTAAACGCATCTCGCTCAATTACCTTTCCTGATGCTGCACAAAACGCCTCAACTGCGAAAGAATGGGATTTAGCTGTAGATGCTGCTATAGATGCTGCCCAATCTGATCTATTAAGAGCTGTACGCCAAAACTAATATGAAAGGGCGCACATTATGATCGCCCTTAAGCGTAGCATTGCTCTAATATGTGTTGTGATCGCATGGCCGCTTTTGGCGGCGGGCTATCTGCTGCCTTTAATCGAACTTAAAAAGCTGAAATTTTTCACAGATACACCCTCTCTCTTGTCCGTCATTGCTGGCCTCGCAGACGAGAAAGACTATTTTCTGGCAAGCATTCTTGTCGTGTTTACGCTCATTTTTCCAATTTCAAAACTCGCTCTCTTATCAGCTCTAGTGCTCTCTCCTAAAAGTCAATTTGCGCCTATCACAAAATGGCTTGCCCGATTGGGTAAATGGTCCATGCTTGATGTTTTGATATTGGCAGTCAGCGTGTATGCCGCGCATAAATCCGGCCTTGCATCTGCGGCCAGCCAACCGGGAGCTTGGTGTTTTGCATTGAGTATATTGCTTGCTGCTCTCGCAGCTGAATTTATTCCCCAATCACCACAAAAAACGGCGCAATCTTCAAAAGAAAGCGCCGCTAATCAAACTTTATCTACCCGCGATAAATTTATTCAGGCGGATTAAAAACCCACTTGTACAAACGCACATCGCAAGATGAAAACAATCCTGCTTTTGCATAAGGATCTTCTGCTGCAATCTCATGGGCCGCATCCAGGTTTTCTGCCTCAACAACAATCAGTGACCCAGCAACTGTTTCTCCATCATGCGCCATAACAGGGCCAGCAAGCTTCAACTGATCTCCTAAGCGGCGCAAATACTCCAAGTGAGCTGGACGTGTTTCTGCGCGAATAGTTGGGCCATCAGGGCGGCGATCCATCGCATAAATTGAAAAATAGGCCATTGAAGGGTCTCCGCTATTAATTTTCGGCTTTAAAAGGTCGCTTCAATAACGCCTCTATACCTTGAGAAAGCGTTATACGTTCAGCAACGATTTCAGCAACCGTCTCACATATAGGCATTTCAACATCAAGCTTTTTCGCTAAAGCAGCAATTGCAGGCGCAGTCGCAACGCCCTCGGTCACAGCAGTGCGGGATGCAAGAATTTGCGACACAGTCTGCCCCTGCCCCAATGCATACCCAAAACTCATATTGCGTGATTGGGTAGAAGAACATGTCAGCACCAAATCACCTAAACCACACAAACCTTTTAGCGTTTCTGCATTTGCGCCCAACGCCACGCCCAGACGCGTTAATTCTGCAAACCCACGTGAGATAAGCGCGGCATGCGCTGACTTTCCAAGCCCTTTACCTTCGACAATACCACACGCAATTGCCAGCACATTCTTCACCGCGCCACCTGCTTCGGCACCAATTAAATCATCCGAAAAATAAGGTCTAAATTCAGGACGCCCAATTGCATCCATCCAGCGTTCGCCCTCTTCAGGGGATGAAGCTGCCAAGGTAACAGCCGTTGGCAAACCAAGCGCCACATCTTTTGCAAATGAAGGTCCAGACAGCACAGAAATCACAGCGCTAGGAATAGACTCGCTCAATACATCCGTCATCATCTTTAGCGAACTTGCCTCAAACCCTTTTGAACAAAGCATCACCGAAATGCCTTCAGGTGCAGATTGACCAAGCAGCTCTAAACTTCCTCGCATAAATTGGGCTGGCGTCACCGCCATCACCGCATCACATTTTGCAATTTCAGCCATATCACTCGTTGCGCGAATACCTTCAACAGCTGCATCTGGAAGATATTTTGGGTTTTTCTGGTCATTATTGATCGCGTCGACAACATCTTGTTCACGCGCCCACAACACGACATTCCGGCCAGCGCGTTGAGCATTAATAGCTAGAGCTGTTCCCCATGCGCCTGCACCGATCACGCCTATGGTTTCAAAACTCACATCTGCTCCAATTCAACTCGTTTTGCTTTTCAAGCAATTATCTTTCAATGATTCTAAACATGCCAATGCAGGATACAAGATTTAAGTTTGCAAATCTAAGCTTTAGCACCCTTACGTCCGCTACCAGAAGCTGGAGAATTTACCGCAGCCTTACCATCAAGGGGCCAGCGGGCACGCGCAGACACATCAAGCGGATCGAACTGGCCGAGCAGATAGCGTTCAAGTCCTGCCAAGGCGATCATCGCAGCATTATCAGTACACCACCTCATAGGGGGCGAGGCGAATGCAAAGCCCGCTTCTTTCGCATCCGCTTCCAATCGAAACCGCAATGTTTGGTTTGCTGCAACACCACCTGCCACAACAAAATGAGGGCGTTCAGCATTTATACGCTCTCTGAAAATATCCATAGCTTGGCGTGTCCGCGTGGATAAAATATCAGCAACAGCAAGCTGAAAGCTCGCACAGATATCCGCCTTTCGTTTATCATTCACTGGTTCTAATTCGACAGCGCGCCGTACTGCTGTTTTCAGGCCCGCAAACGACATATCCAGCGTGTCTTTGCGGTTCAGCAAGGGACGCGGCAAATCAATCGCTTCTGCATTTCCTTGCTTGGCCCACCGCTCAACAGCCGGACCACCAGGAAAGCCTAACGCCATGATTTTAGCGGTTTTATCAAAAGCTTCCCCCGGCGCATCATCAATAGTTGAGCCAAGGCGTTCATAGTCCCCCACACCCTTCACCATCAAAAACTGGCAATGACCACCAGATACCAAGAGCAAAAGATAAGGAAACTCAACTTGCCCCGTCAAACGCGGTGACAAAGCATGCCCTTCAAGGTGATTTATCCCCATAAACGGCAAATCATGCGCCAATGAAATAGCTTTCCCCGTCATCAGCCCCACAAGCACACCGCCAATCAATCCGGGTCCAGATGTCGCCGCCACACCGCTTAAATCTTTCCAATCAAGCCGGGCTTCTTCCATCACTTCTTTAATCAGGCCATCCATTCGCTCGACATGAGCCCGCGCCGCTATCTCAGGCACAACCCCGCCAAAAGCAGCATGCTTGTCGTCTTGACTGGCTATGCGCTCTGCTAGAACCTCAACACCGCCATCATCGCAACGGCGCACCAAAGCAGCGGCTGTTTCGTCGCAGCTGGATTCGAGACCTAATATAATAGGGTTATCAAGTATTTTAGGTGTATCTTGCATCATGATCGTCGCGCTTGTACTCCCCATTATGCACAATACCAAGCGTCACAACACAAAGTCGTTGCAAAAATTGGAGAATATCTCATCGTGAGCACTCAAAATCCGGTCTCCCCCTCACCAGACAATGCAAAAGACAGTGCCCAATTGGTCAAAATCGGAGCGCGCGGATCACCTCTAGCCATTCAGCAAGCAGAAGATTTTGCTGCGCGCTTAAAAAATGTCCTCGGCGACAAAATTGAGATTGAAATACTTTCCTTCACAACATCTGGCGACCAATTGCTTGATAAACGCCTCCAAGATGCTGGCGGGAAAGGCCTTTTCACCCGCGAGTTAGACCTAGCCCAGATGACGGGCCGCATCGATATCGCCGTTCACTCATTAAAAGACGTGCCGACAATCCTCCCTGATGGTTTAATTATGGGTAGCTACCTACCTCGCGAGGATGCTAGAGACGCCCTTTTTGGCAAAGTCGCCAACATTTCAGACCTTCCTCATGGTGCCACTTTGGGCACAGCCAGTTTGCGCAGAGGCGCCCAAGCGCTCGCCCTTCGCCCTGATTTGAAAATCGTCATGTTTCGCGGCAATGTACAAACCCGTCTTCGTAAACTCGCCGAGGGCCATGCCGATGCTACACTGCTCGCCGCCGCAGGTCTAAATCGCCTTGGCATGACAGATAAAGCCGCAGGTTTTATGCCCAAAGACCAGATGCTTCCCGCATGTGGACAAGGAATTGTCTGCACGACTTTGCGCGATGACGCACCCGATTGGCTCATTGAAGCGAGCGCGCAAATAGATGTCCTTGAATCGCGTATCGCCGCTCATGCTGAACGCGCCTTCCTCACACGCCTAGATGGATCATGTCGTACACCTATCGCTGGCCATTTCTCTTTCACGGACAATGGTATTCATATGGCTGGAGAAGTGTTGGAAGATGATGGCAGTGAGCGCTGGTTCGCAGAATATAGCCAAGCTTCAATTCCCACCGCGGAGGATGCAACAAGAATTGGCCATGAATTAGGAGAGAAAGTCGCGCAAGCACGTGATGCTTCAAAGAGTAACTCTCAATGACCCCCAAAGACACACCTTGGCGCACAGTTTTGGTAACCCGCGCAGAGCCGGGCGCAACGCACACCATGACGCGGCTCACTAAAATGGGCCTGCTCGCGGAAAAACTCCCCGCTATAAAGCTCATTCCCTCTTCAGTTGTCTTCAGCGAACAGAATTTTGAAGGCGCCCTTATCTTTACCAGTCAAAATGGCGTTCAATTCGCACCGCGCGCACCCTTTAGAAAAGCAAAAAGTGTGTTTTGTGTGGGAGATGCGACAGCACAAGCGGCGCATCAAGCTGGCTTTAAAAACATACTCTCCGCACGCGGCGATGCTGAAGCCCTTATCCAATTTGTCAAAGACCATTGGAAAATAGAAGATGGTCCGCTTTTGCACATGGGAAATGCAGACCCACGCGGCAATATTGTCGCCACACTTACTGAGCTTGGATATGAAGCGCGTTTTATGCCAATCTATAAGGCCAGCATGCCTATCAACTTTGAAGAAAAATTACGCGATCGTCTTTTGATGGACTTAAAGCTAGACGTGATACTTGTTCATTCTCCAATGGCTGCAGCTTTCATTGACCACGCCTTGCAAGACTGGAATAAATTATCAACCGTGACTTTGCCCCAATGTGTTGCAATTTCCCCAGAGGCGGGAAAACCGCTTCAAGATATCTTCAATGGGCAGGTGAGATTTGCTGCAAAACCCAATGAAAATAGCCTGTTAGAACAGCTTATATCACCTTGAACTGAACACATATTTAGCGCATTACTGAAAGTGGTTTAGGGGACGACATTAGGAAGACTTTGCAAAATGAACGATACATCGGATTCAAATAAAAAAGACACTCCAAACTCCAAGGCTGAAACGCCTGTGGATAGTGTTGAGACATCATCCGAAACGGTATCTGATCAAACCCCTATCGATGCTGAATTTGAAAATGTCAGTCCCGAAACGGACACCACACCTTTTGAAGTCAGAACAACAGTTGAGAAGAGCGGGCCAGGTTGGGGCGCAATGCTCACAACGGGTGCTTTTTCGTCTATCATTGGTGCCGCAATCGCCATGGTCGCAACAGGTTCCAGCGGCGTGGACACTGCCAAATTTGCGCCAGCCGAAGTTAAGAACCAGATTTTCGCGGTTGAAGAGCTTCAAAAAGATCTAAACCAACGCGTTCAAGATGTACGTGGTTCTATTTCCGCCATTGAGGCACGTCAAAATACATCCATCACCGAAATAAGAACGCTGCTTGATGAGCGCCTTGAGGGTGAGACCTCCATACGTGATGAATTAAACCTGCTCACATCTCATCTCGAAACAATTCTCGAAGATGGTTCAACCAATATTCAAACGTCAGAAAACACAAACCAAACATCCCAAGAAGACACCACATCAAATCTGGATACAGACACAAATAACGATTCAGAGACCCCAACGCCTTCTACCCGCCCCTCAAGTCTACTCGCTGTTTTAACACAGTTGGACGCACTGGAAACGAAGATCGCTGAACTTGAAAATTCGGAGGCCGAAAAACTAGCTTCCTCCACGCGTGAAGACGCAGCAGCGGATGGCGCAACTCAACAAGTATCAGCAGATATTTCAAAGCTCATCAAACGTATTGAAGCAGTTGAAAGCGCTGAAACTAACCTAACCCAAGCAATGCAAGCGCGTTCAGATGCCATTCGCGACCTCACACTCGGTCTCAGTCAGACACAAAAATCAGTCAAAAGCATTGAGAACGACATCCAACAATTGCGTACCGCTCAGACGCGACAAAACGCGAATGTGAATACACAAAAAACACCCTCCATTGATTTAGCAGAAGATATGGCAAAAGCTTCATTGGCCGTATCCAAGGTTGAAGCCGCATCAGCGCGTGGAAAACCTTTTTCAAACGCGTGGAATGAACTTGCGAAAGTTATGCCCGACGAAAACGTCATGGGTCTCATGGATATCGCACGTCGTGGTGCCCCTCCATTGGAAGAGATTTCAACAGAATTTGCTCAAATCAAAGATACCCTCATGGCGCGTGCCGCAACACCCAAAAAAGATGATGGCTGGAACTGGGCACGCAAAGCAATGAGCGGTGTTGTAACTGTAAAGCGTACGTCCGGCGATAATATTGATAATGCTGGCAGACTACACAACATCTCTAAAGCGCTTGATGCCAATAATCTTGCGGAAGCGATCAAACACGCTGAGGCCGTGGATGGCACCCTTTCCACAGAAATTGAAAGCTGGCTTGATGGCGCTAAAAGGCGGCTCGCATTTGATGAAGGTATAGAAACTGTTCGTCAGGCAATTTTGCAAAAATCTGGCGTCATCCTTCCTCCTCAACCTAAAGAGCCAAGCTCAACAGTATCTGACCAGAAACAAAAAGCAGGTGCTACAGACAAGAAAGGCGCGTCCGAGTAATGCGTATAATCTTCATTCTTGCACTTGTTGTAAGCTCGATAGGGTTGGCTTTCTGGGCTCTGAATGCACCGCAAGATGTGTCCCTAAAGTTTGGTGACTTTGAATATAACACTTCCCGCGTATTTGCGATTATCGTCCTCGTTCTGGGCGGTGCTGTTATGGCGGCTTTCTGGAAACTGATCATCAATCTGCTCTCCATTCCTTTCGCCCTTACGCGGACAGCCAAACGTGTCCGTTTTGGAAAAGCGCGCAATGCGTTGGCAGAAGGTTTGATTGCCGCAGAAGGCGGCGATTCAAAAGACGCACTCAAAAAAGCACGACAATCCACCAAGCTTTCTCAATCAGACGCCGGCGACCGAAAACTCTCATATTTGCTTGCAGCGCGCGCTGCTGAAGCTAATGGAGATTGGAACGAGGCCGAACACGCCTATAGTGATCTATCACGTGAAAAAGGTGCTGAGCTAGTGGGCTTACGCGGGCTAACTGCCGCCGCAGTGCAACGTGGTGACCTTCGGGGAGCCGAAACTCATACGCGAAAAGCGCTTGATCTAAAAACAAATGCGAGCTGGCCATTTAGCACATTGTTTGAACTGCAAACAAAAGCTGCCAATTGGGAAGCTGCAAGTGAGACTTTATCTATCGGTGAAAAACGTAAATCCATCGATCTGGAAGTCGCACGCCGTCGCCGCGCAGTTCTCTTTACCGCACAAGCAGCACGCATAAGGCAGGAGGCACCCGAGAAGGCTGAACGCCTAGCAGCAGACGCTGCACGCATGGCCCCCAGCTTTCCACCAGCCGCCTACCTCGCGGCACGCTTACAACTAGCAACAGGTAAAACTTCAAAAGCTCAAGCAAGTGTTGAAGGCGCATGGCGAATCCGCCCACACCCCGCCTTAGCACTTTTATGGCGTGACCTTAAAACGGGAGAAGACAATTCTTCACGCGCCAAACGTTTGAAAACACTTGCGAATATAAATCCAACGCACCGCGAAAGCCGAATTCTTCAAGTTGAAGCTGCCATGCTGCAAAGCAATTGGGATGAAGCCGAAAACACACTCTCACACCTCCTACGCGAAGGCGAAACCACCCGTCTTTGTTCTCTCATGGAAGCTATTTCCGCAGCAAAAAATGATGTAAATCAAGCTGCTAGATGGGCCCGCTCAGCTGCATCCTCAGCTCGTGAAGCGGACTGGTCGGACATAGACCCAGAAGGCCGCGCTTTCAACTACAGCAATGATGATTGGGCGCGTCTAATATATATTTTTGGTGATGGCGGCACACTCATCCACCCACGCTATGAAACCTATGGCGGTGAACTTGAAACGATCGCGCACATCGCTTTACCTGCGCCCGTGCAGGAAAATAAAACACCAGAAAAAACAAAGAGTTCAGATACAGAAATATTGGTTGAAGACTCTAATATAGACGCAAGCACGCCTGATAAACCAAGTACGTAAATTTGTAATTTCAGTATTGTTGACAAATAATATCGCATATCGTCCTGATTAGCATATCTGCTCATATAGAATTCATATTGTCTAACATAGTCTGATTTACTAAATCTCCGTATTTTATCTCGCCCAGTATTGAAATTTAAAAAATAAAATCAATGCACTAATTGAAATCTTCTTTTCACTAAACTTGTCCTTTGTTGAGTTTCCCGATTGCTAAATATCTCCTCCCCTCTACTCGATGTTCAAGCTTTAAACGTCACTTTTGATACTCCTGATGCTCAAGTCGAGGCCGTAAAAAACCTTAACTTTCAAGTGCAAGCTGGCCAATGCCTAGGTCTCGTAGGTGAAAGTGGTTCTGGTAAAAGCCAAACAGTTTTGGCTGCATTGGGTTTACTTGCGCAAAATGCCAATGTGACTGGAAAAATACTGTTTGAAGACAAAGACTTACTCGAACTACCTGCTAAAAAGCTAAATACTATTCGCGGTTCTAAAATCGCAATGATATTTCAAGACCCGCTCACCGCCCTAACCCCTCACATGACCATTGGAGCGCAAATGCGGGAAGTTCTCGCACGGCATAAAGGTATAAAAGGGCAAGCAGCAAACAATGCCTGTATGGAATGGCTCGAAAAGGTCCGCATTCCCGAAGCATCTCGTCGATTATTGCAATACCCCCATGAATTATCTGGCGGAATGCGTCAGCGGGTCATGATCGCAACGGCTATGTTATGCGAACCCAGCCTCCTACTTGCAGACGAACCGACCACAGCTCTGGATGTTACTGTGCAAGCACAAGTGCTAGAGCTTATGAACGATCTCATAAAAGAGACAAACGCCGGCCTAGTACTTATCACGCATGATATGGGTGTGGTGGCACGCATGTGTAGTGATGTCGTGGTTATGCGCAAAGGTGAAGCTGTTGAAACCGCAACAGTGGATGACATATTTTCTGCGCCCAAGCATGAATATACAAAAATGCTACTGGATGCCATGCCTCGGCTTGATAGCAAGGGAAGAGGCAACAAAATCAGTGTAGATGACGCCACTAAACCCAACCTTCAAGTTCGCAATCTTGGCGTATCTTTTCCAGTTGCCGGAACAGGCGGATTGTTTAAGAAAAAGCAGAAATTACGCGCAGTTGATGAAGTATCCTTCTCCCTTAAACCTGGGGAAACACTGGGTATTGTTGGAGAAAGTGGCTGCGGTAAATCTACCCTGTCCCGCGCAATTCTTAGATTGATTGACCCGCATAAGGGCGGCGTTAGTTTTCTTGGTAGAGACATTCTTAAAGATAGTCAGAGTGAATTTCGTGAACATCGAAAAGATCTGCAAATAGTCTTTCAAGACCCTGTCGCAAGCTTAAACCCTCGTATGACAATAGGGCAGTCTATCGCTGAACCTTTCTCTGTTTTTCGACCTGAAATGAGTGGTGAAGAACGAGAAAATGCGACACGCGAAATGATGGAACGCGTTGGTCTCGAAGCGAATATGATCAATCGTTACCCACACGAATTATCAGGCGGACAAAACCAACGCGTGGGTATAGCGCGAGCTATGATCCTCAAACCACAATTATTGGTATGTGACGAGGCCGTCTCAGCATTAGACGTTTCCGTGCAATCTCAAATTATTGATTTGCTTATTGATTTGCAGAATGAATTTGGCATGTCCATGCTCTTCATAAGTCATGATCTCTCAGTCGTGAGGGAAATCTCCCATCGCGTTATGGTTCTATATCTTGGTCGCGTTGTAGAGCTGGCCTCTGTTGAGCGGATATTCAACAAGGCAAAACATCCTTACACTAAAGCCTTAATTGAAGCCGTACCACAACCTGATCCAAAGTCAGAAAAACAACGCAAACATGTGCTGTTATCGGGTGATCTACCTTCCCCGCTCGACCCGAAAGCAGGACTACGCTTTATGAAATCTCGATTAAGCGAAACCGGCCCAGATCAATATCGACCTCTTTTACATGAAGTTACGAAAGGTCACTTCGTAGCCGAACACGACCCTATAGATAGGGTAACTGAAGGGTTAGTTGTAAGGTAAAAATTCGACACCTTCTTAAATGCTATACTTACATTATTCGCGTACACTGTTTCCTGAATGGGGATATCTCCAAAGCAAACAGAGTATATTTGTGCATGTGGTATAGAACTGGGCCATTAGCGATGAAAGTGAATTGCGTATCGCCAAGTGATTTGAGCGTTGACGAGCTAAGTGCTTGGAATGCGATACTACGCGATGTGCCTGCCTTTCGTAGCCCCTATCTCTCACCAGGTTGGGCTAAACTCGTTGGCCGATCACGCCCAGATTCAACTGTAGTCGTCTTTCGTAAAGACGATCAACCAGTTGGCTTTCTCCCCGTACAACGTTCAACCGGTCACACTGCCCTTCCTCTTGGTGGTCCAATTTGCGACTATCAGAGTTTGATTGCTCGTGATGACGTACAATTGGATGCCCGACTCGCGTTGGACGAACTTAAAGTCAAACGTATTGATTTTACAGGGCTGACAGATGCACATCCTTGTTGTGCACCTCACATAAAAACTCAAGATTTAGGGATGGTTGTGGACGTCTCCAATGGCTGGGATGCCTATGTCGAGAACCGCCGCGCAGCTGGCTCTAGCGTCTTAAAACGTGTCCGCAAAAAATACAAAAAAATGAAGGCCGAATGTACAAATGTAGAGTTTTCTGCCTTCACGCATAACAAAGATGATTTTAAAACTTTGATGGATTGGAAACGGGACCAGTGGAGACGAACTGGTTCAATTGATATTATGTCAAAGCCGTGGATCAATCAGGTCATATCAGACTCATTTGATGTCTCTGACAATGGTTTTGGTGGCGAACTGTTTACATTAAAAGCGGACGGACAGCTTGTTGCAGCGCTTTACGCACTGAAACTGGACAAGATTTTACATGCTTGGTTTGTCGGCTATTCTCGTGATTACGAAACCTACTCCCCTGGCCTCATTCTCTTTACAGAGACTTTAAAGGCTATGGCTGAATCCGGATATGAGCAATTAGATCTGGGCGGAGGCGAATATCAGTTCAAACAAAGTCTAGCTACACAAACCCGCATGGCTGGCCCCGGCTTTATAGGCTCTTCAAATCTCGCGACATATTCAAGAAGCTTGCAATATGAAGTACGGTCTATTGTCGAAAGTCTTCCTTTGGGATGTGTTCGCTCTTGGCCTGCAAAAGCAATGCGTCGCATGGATATATGGCGCGGTATGAGCGAGTCCAATTCTCGATAATATTCGCAAGATATATCTAATTTTAGGGATTACTGCTCCACATATGAGTGATTATTCTTCCCTGAACTAAAAAAACAGACAATTCTGTCCTGACTTGATGTTGCTGTCTCTAAAAAGCGCGCCTAGTGTCCTGCAAAATTTTCATAGCAGGACTTATTTAAGTGACCGAACCTAAATCCATAACGTATGCTGACATACTTGCCGCCGCTGAGGAATTAAAGGGAGAAGTGGAATATACGCCTATGCGTATGTCACGTACTCTTTCTTCTATTACTGGCGCGGAAATTTGGATTAAATTCGAAAACCTTCAATTCACCGCAGCCTTTAAAGAACGCGGCGCACTGAACAAATTGAAGAGTCTTACAGACGCTGAAAAGAAAGCTGGTGTTGTTGCAATGTCAGCGGGAAACCATGCACAAGGTGTCGCTTATCACGCCCAACGCTTAGGCATTCCAGCAACAATCGTAATGCCGAAATCTACTCCTTTTGTGAAGGTAGAGCACACACGAAACTATGGTGCACGTGTCATCCTTCACGGTGACATGCTGACAGAGTCAGATGCTTATGCACGCGAGTTAGAGAAGAAAGAAGGTCTAACCTTCATCCACCCATATGACGACACCAAAGTTGTAGCGGGACAAGGCACAATCGCGATCGAGATGCTGGAACAACAGCCAGACCTTGAATACCTTATCGTTCCTGTAGGCGGCGCTGGTTTGATCGGCGGAATGGCTGTCGCGGCAAAACACATCAACCCCAACATCAAAATTGTTGGTGTTGAGCCAAGCATGTACCCTTCCCTCACCGCCGAAATGCGCGGCGAAGAAGCTAAAGTTGGCGGCGCAACCATTGCTGAAGGGATTGCAGTAAAAAAGGTTGGTCAACTGGGCGCCGATATTTGTCGAGAGTTAATGGAAGAAGTTGTGCTTGTTGAAGAAGAGCACCTTGAGCGCGCAATCACACTATTAACAACGGTTGAAAAAACAGTCGCAGAAGGCGCTGGAGCAGCAGGCCTTGCCGCACTTCTGGCCTATCCAAGTAAATTCGCCGGACGCCGCGTCGGGCTAGTCGTCTGTGGCGGGAACATTGATACACGTCTGCTAGCATCCGTTTTAACCCGCTCACTTGTGCGTGAAAAACGCCTTTCAAGCATTCGAATTGTCGGTGGAGATAATCCGGGCCTCTTGGCAGAAGTATCACGCATAATTGGAGATGGCGGCGCAAACATTATTGAAGTTGCGCACAACCGTATTGCACTGGATGTTCCTGCAAAGGGTGCTGAATTTGATATTCTCATCGAAACCCGCGATGCACAGCACACACAGGATATCGTGGATTCACTGTCACGTGCAGGCTTCCCACCGCGCAATCATAATTAATTAGACGGGTTCCTATCCTTCAACATGGATAATCAAACACTTTTTTCTTCGTGAATTGAGTGATAGGACCCCTGTTATCCGCAACCAGCAGGAAAGAATGTTCATGCTGAAAAATATTTTGATGAGTTTGTTTGCCCTAAGTTTAGTGGCTGCATGTTCTGACACTAAACCACCGGAGATTTCTTTGACCGATCCATTCGCAACTACTCTTCCATGGGATGCAAGCCGTTCCGACATCGTAAAAACAGAGAGTGGACTACAATATATCGTCCTCAAATCTGGCGATGAGGGCGGTGTTAACCCGATCCCGACAGATCAAGTTGTTGTACATTATGATGGGCGCTTGGCTGAAGATGGTAAAAAGTTTGATTCTTCATATGATCGCGGCGCACCTGCAACTTTCCCAGCTGGCGGCTTGATCCCGGGTTGGGTTGAAGCACTTCAACTTATGCGCGCTGGTGATGAATGGATGCTCTTTATTCCTTCTGAACTTGGCTATGGCGAACACGGCGCTGGTGGTGATATTCCGCCGAATGCTGACCTTGTTTTCCGCGTATCCCTAGAAGAAGTCATCGAAGGTCCAAAACCAATTGCCGTTGATGAAACTGTATGGGCGAAATACGCAAACTGGCCAAAAGACTCTTCCGATGTCAAAACAACAGACAGTGGCTTGCAATATATTGTTCTAAAGTCTGGCGATGAATCTGGTGTTCACCCGACACCAACAGACCAAGTTGTTGCACATTATGACGGACGTTTGGCTGAAAACGGCAAGAAATTTGACTCTTCATACGACCGTGGTGAACCAGCGACTTTCCCTGCTGGACAGCTCATTCCAGGTTGGGTTGAAGCGCTTCAACTTATGCGTCCAGGTGATGAGTGGATGCTATATATCCCATCTGAGCTAGGATATGGTGAGCAAGGCGCGGGCGGTGCTATTCCACCCAATGCAGACCTTATGTTTATGCTCGCTCTTCAAGATGTACTCGTTACACCAAAGTCAGATACTGAAGCATGGGCGAAATATGCAACATGGCCAACAGATTCTGATGACGTTGTAAAAACAGGAAGCGGATTAGAGTACATCGTACTCGAAGCTGGAGATGCTGATGGTGTAAGCCCACGTCCACAAGACATGGTTGATGTGCACTATGAAGGGCGTTTAGCTGTTGATGGAAAAATGTTCGACTCATCTTTCCAACGTGGTGAGTCAGCACAATTTCCAGCTGGTCGATTAATCCCAGGTTGGGTTGAAGGTCTTCAACTTATGAAACCAGGCGACCATTGGCTAATGTATATCCCATATGATCTGGCTTACGGCGAAGCTGGTCGTCCACCCGTGATACCCGCCAAAGCTGACCTTATGTTTGAGGTGTCTCTCATTGGTGTTGACCGCCAATAAGTAGCAACATCGCTTTACACAAAGAAAACGGCGGCCTTTTCAGGTCGCCGTTTTTTTTATTCTTACAGGGTCTTAAAGCCTATTAGCGATTGCGCGCTGCTTCTTTGCGTTGGGCCTCTCTAACATCGCCCCTCAACACTAAAACATCTATATCTTTAGGCGCTAACGCCATCGCCACTTGAACGTCTTGGTGGGCTAATTGCAGTTCACCCAACTCGATACGCGCCTGAATACGTATTTTCAACGCTTCAATATCGTTCGCCTTCAAACGCAGCGCCTCGCTTACATCTGAATCCACGCCAAACCAGTTTTTCAACATCACACGTGCACGTGCGCGGTCTTTATATAGCTCATGATCTTCAGGAGATAAGCGAATTGCATTAGTGAGCGTCAGCTCTGCCGCTTCATACCTATGTGCAAGCAACCAAGCATTTCCAGATTGTGCCAAATACACAGCACGATCTCCGATTGATCCGCCATCCGGCGCGTTTGCCAGATCTTCCAGACGCGCCGCGCCCTCTTCAATCTTTCCAAGCTCAATCAATGCAAGTGCCGTACAATGTCTCGCACGTGCGCGGTTTGTCTCGGCCATCCACGCCAAACCATCCTCATAGGCATCTTCGGGAGATGTTTCCAACTTTTCGAGACAAGCCTCTAATCGTTGAACTTCTTCAGCGGCATATTGCGAGGAGGCATCTAGCATCATAAAAACTGATACCAGACTAGACTGGACGAGAGCGATCATAGCGGCTTACTCCTAAAGCAAGATCTTACGCTATCTTTAAACGCTCAATCCCAAAGGTACAAATGACATGACTGTTAAATCCTTAATGTGTTTTGGATATGGCTACACTGCTAAAAGTTTGGCAAGAAACGTTTCGATTTCGAATTGGGAAATAATTGGCACAAATCGCACACCCGAAACGAAATTTTGTCCTGAAAACAAAACAGTCCGTCTCACCCCATGGCCGGCACCCGATTTCACCCTAAACCGCCCTGATGCTGTACTCATTTCGGTTCCGCCAACTGACACAGGCTGTCCTGTTTATGCCCAGTTTAAAGATCATTTCGCCCCCGAAACATGGATAGGATATCTATCTTCTACCGGCGTATACGGTGATTTGGGCGGTGGTTGGGCTTTTGAGGAAACCCCCATCAATCCGTTAAGCGAAGAAGCAAAAAAGCGCGCTATTGCTGAAACACAATGGCAAGATTTAGGCGCACACATATTTCGACTTCCGGGCATATATGGGCCGGGCCGCTCCACTTTTGATCGCCTAAGAACGGGCAAATCACGTCGCATCATCCGTGAAGGTCAGATATTTTCCCGCGCACATGTGGAAGATATAGCTGATATTTTAGCTCGCTCAATCGCCAAGCCAAATCGCGGACGCATCTATAATGTTGCAGACGATTTGCCCTCACCACCACAGGACATCATTACCTATGGTGCCCATTTGCTAGGCATAGAACCGCCGCCCAAAGTTTTGATTGAAGATGCAAATCTGCCCCAAAAGGCGCAGCGCTTCTATACAGAATGCAAACGCATTTCCAATGCCCGCATTAAATCAGAGCTCGGTTGGCTTCCCAAATACCCCAGCTATAAACAAGGTCTCCCCGCAATTTTGGAAGCAGAGCAATCAGAAAACCGCGTTTAGCCTCCAAGCTTTCTCGCTATGTCAAAAACAGTCTCTTTAATAAGTGCTATATCTTGAGGCCGAGACATGCGGTGGTCTCCATCCTTCACCATGTGGAAATGCACATCTTCTGAAGTAATCACATTCATAAGCTCTTGGGCATGCGTCCAAGGTACAGCATCATCGCGCATCCCCTGAATAATACGTACCGGAATTTCACCTAAATCAATCGGTGCATCCATAATCTGCAATGCGCGCCCTGCATCAAGAAGATCCTTCGTAATCGGATAATCCCCTTCATAGGGAGATGGACGCATCCAAAAACCTTCTTCTTCTACTTGGCGACGCTGCTCAGACGTGAACTCTTTCCACATCAATTTTTCGGTAAAATCTGGTGCTGGCGCAATCAATACCATTCCCTTAATTCGGTCGGGACGCGCCATTGCTGACAATAAAGACGTCCACCCGCCCATAGAGGAACCAACCAAAATAAGAGGACCATTTGTAAGTTCATCTATTGCAAAAATGGCATCTCGTTTCCAATCCGCAATCGTTGTTTGCGCAAATGGAACATCGCTTTCACCATGCCCCGTATAGTCAAATCGCAAAAAGGAGTGATCAGCTTCAATCGCGGCTTGATGTAATTCCGTCGCTTTGCCGCCCATCATATCAGAGCGCAAACCACCACACCAAACCAACCCCACTTTATCGGCATTTCCAAGTGTACGCCGATAAGCGATCTTGCCCGCAGGAGATTCAATAAATTCAGTTGAAGCAAAAGACATTGGGTACTCCGCGATTTGTATCCTATATAGGTGTTCGGTCTGATCTAGTTTATATACAAAAATTGTCCAAGCGATTTGCATACTTATCAAAACATGCGTTCACGAATGAGAGCACCTTTATGAATACCGATCTACACAATAATGGTGCGTCGACAATCCCTAAAACAGCGAATGTCGACCTTGCAGGAAAAACTATTTTGCAAGTCATACCCGATCTTGCTGCCGGAGGAGCCGAACGCACCACAATCGAAGTTGCAGAAGCTTTGGTGAAGGCGGGGGCGCGTGCGCTTGTTGCCAGTTCTGGCGGACGACTTGAAGACGAATTGCGGGATGTTGGCGGCGAACTCTTTTCCCGCGCCTCATTACCGTCCAAAAACCCAGTCAAACTTATTCAAAATATGTTCTGGCTAAAAAGCCTCATCAAAAGTGAGAAAATTGATCTTGTCCACGCCCGTTCACGCGCCCCCGCTTGGAGCGCATATTGGGCATGTGGACAAACACACACGCCCTTCGTGACCACATATCACGGTGCCTACAATGCCAAATCAGCTGCAAAGCATTGGTATAACTCTGTCATGGCACGCGGAGACTGCGTAATTGCAAACTCATCTTATATCGCAGAGCACGTCGCCTTAACCTATCCGGACGCGGCCAATAAAATTATCACCATTCCGCGCGGTGTTGATTTAGAAGCGTTCCAACCCTCAATGATAAGCCAAGACCGTAAAGACGCGATCTTGAAAGCATGGTTTGATGGTAAGACACCTAAAAAACCAATCCTGCTTCTTCCCGGGCGACTAACTGCATGGAAAGGCCAAAGGCAGGCCATTGAAGCGCTAATTCAACTGGCAAAAAACGACGAAAAAGACTGGACTCTCATCCTTGCAGGGGATGATCAGGGCAGAAGTGATTACACTCAAAGTCTTCACACCCTCATAAATGAAGCCAGCCTACAAAACCAAATTAAACTCGTCGGTCATTGCTCTGATATGGCGGCTGCTTTTAGCGTTTCAGATATTGTACTGGCTCCGTCTCAAGAACCTGAAGCCTTTGGTCGTGTTGCCGCCGAAGCCGGCGCATTAGAAAAACCGACAATTGTATCAGACCTTGGCGGACAACGTGAAACTGTCATTCAGGGTAAGACAGGGCTACGTATAAAACCACATGATGTGGGTGAATTTGCATCTGCCTTAAGAACACTACTTTACATGTCGAAAACAGATCGCGATGCTATGGGGCATTGCGCTGGTGCCCATATTCGAGCCAACTATTCAAAACATAATCTTCAAAACGCTACTTTAGGTGTTTATGTTGATGTCTTGGAGCGCAATAAAAACGACGATCTGGTGGGGCAGATAAAATGATGCAAGATACAAATGTAGACTTTATGCCTCCCGAAAATCCGGGGGATAAGCTGCGTCGTGTTCTCGTCATTCAGTTCGGCCCCATGCGCACTTTCTTGGAAGGCATGGCGGCCAGCGCCTATGTGCGGCGCACCCACCGCTCGGCACATATCACTTTACTAACCGAAGCGCGCTTCCTCGAATTTGGAAAAGCATGCCCCTATTTCAATGATGTTGAAGCACCTGAGGAGCGCACGCGCGATTTTGCTTTAAAGAAACTCAAAGCCGCCAAATATGAAATGGTCTATGATTTTCAAAATGACGCCAATAGTCATGCGATTGCAAAATCATTGAACATCAAGCTCAATTCAAGCAGTCAAAAAGGTGCGTCCCACCCCTATCAAAGTTTTTCACCAAACGAACATTATACACGCCGAATGGCCGATCAATTGTTTTGCGCCGGCATAACTGCCATTGATGGTGGGGCTTTAAAACGGTGGGATGAAAACGAACGCCCCGAATTAGACTATAGTTGGATACGCGCCGCTTTTAGAAACTCTCCGCGATTGGATCCCGCTTTCTTTAATTTATATGGGCGTTTCGCCTTAGTCATACCCGGCGGTCCGATTGACGGCTCAGAAGATGGTTGGTCTCCAAAGAAATTTGGAGCACTCTGTCGCAAAATTCACGAAGCGGATCTCATTCCCGTCATCATTGGTAACCCCACGCAAGGCCAGACAGCCCAAAAGATTGTCAATGAATGTGAGGAAGCTAAAAACCTCATTTCACGCGCAGATTTTTTCCAAATGGTCGCCTTGGCACAACACGCCGAATTTTTCGTCGGCGGCGACACAGGACCAACCTACCTCACCGCTAGCGTTGGTTTGGCTGGTGTTGCTATTTTTCGTCAAGCAGGTTCAGAGGTGCAAACCGACCCATTTACGAGCGTCTGGGATAATGAAACTCGGTTAAGTCAATATGCGCCTCGCGGTGGCAATATTATTGTCAATAATGCAGCAGTTGTAGACTTTTTAAGCCCAGATGACATATGGCGCTCCATTTTAGCGCTGAATGTGCTATGATCGGCTTGGATATTCATTTTCCTATCTTGAAAGATAACCAAGAATAGGCCAATGGATATTTGTTAAAGATTGGCAACTACAGGAGAATAGCCATAGCACGTCGTCCACAAGCAGCAGCGCCTGCAAAGAAAACCGGCCCAAACGTCAACCAAGACATCACTGCCCCCCGCGTTCTACTCATTGATGAAAACGGTGAAAAGCAAGGTGAGATGCCTCTTAGTTCTGCGCTTGATGCGGCCCGGGAAGCTGGCTTGGACCTCGTTGAAGTATCAGGTGGATCACAGCCGACAGTGGTGAAGATCCTTGATTACGGAAAAGTCCGCTTCGAAGAACAAAAGAAACGCGCCGCTGCAAAGAAAAAGCAGAAGGCTGCGGATCTTAAAGAAATCAAGATGCGTCCAAACATTGATACCCACGATTACGAAGTCAAAAAGCGCGCAATGACACGCTTCTTTGAAGACGGAGATAAAGTCAAAGTGACTTTGCGCTTCCGTGGTCGTGAGATGGCGCACCAACAATTAGGTATGGAACTCCTTCAACGTGTAAAAGATGACTTCGCTGAAGAATCTAAAGTTGAAGCAGAACCAAAGCTTGAAGGCCGCCAAATGACTATGGTGCTTTCACCGCGTTAATTCGCAACATAAAGATCAGCCATCGCGCATGTTCAGAAAATCAAGCATTTCACTCAAACGGGGTTAAGTTAGATGCGACATAATTTGAAACGATTGAGCGGTGGCCGCTTTATCTTCGGAATAGGCACTGTTTTGGTAAGTGTTGCGATGCTTGGCGCATGTGCAACACAGCAACCATCAAGCTCGCATGAAGCGCACTCAACGCAGGATGCCACCACACACAGCTCAGAAGGGCAGCAGTCTGCGACCTCTCCCGAAGCAGGCACAGAGCAGAACACCGTAAATGGCACACAAAAAGATACATGTGGCGCTGACCCACTAAAAATGCTTATCGGCAAAAGTATCGCTGCCGTCACAATGCCAGCAAGCCAGAATGTACGTGTGATTGGAGTGAACACCCCCGTTACACGTGATTTTCGTCCTGACCGCATCAATATCGAAATTGATGAAACAGCGATTATCACAAAAGTCTATTGTGGCTGAACCAGCGTTTTAATCTGACGCGAAAACCTGTCTCTACATGACACTCAAACGCCGCTCATCACTGTTTTGCGTGGTTTTTTGACCGCCCAAACACAAAAATTGCATTTATTTCAGTCGATAAAATCTATCGAACGAACCAAGTTTGCATCACTAAAGTGACGAAAAACGTCCGTATTCCCTCATTTTTAGGTCAATTTGTGCCAAATTAAGACATTGGTTAACAAGAGATTAATTTTTTCTGAAAAAAAATAATTTAAAGCTGGATCAGTTCTTGCAACGCTGTTATGCAAATATGAACCCCTCATTTTTTCAGACCTAGCTACTCAAAAATGCATTAGTCAGAATGAATAGAGAATAAAGACCCAGGAAACGTCCACTATGCTGAAGAACCTTAAAACTGTCGCCGTATCAATGCTTGCTGCTGGATTTGCTACTTTAGGCATGTCCAACCAAACAGCCCAAGCAAACGATGTGCAGGACTTTTTATCAGGATTTGATTTTGAAACAGGTCGCGTATTAATCGTGGCACCCGAAGGTGTTCGTCCATCTTCTGATTGGTCTATCCGCTTCAGCGCCGACTTTGGAACTCGCAAAGCAAACTCATCACCTATTATGATTGATTATGCCTCAGCGAACGCCGCGTCACAGGCACTACCAGTAAGCGTTTCACAAGAAAACGCATTCATGCTCGCTGTACAACCAGCCCTGAGTTCTGAAGCCGCTCAGACTCGCTCTGACTTTGTGAACCTGTCCCAAATGGACGGCGCAGACCAATTGGATATTAACATGCAATTGGGCGCTAGCTTCAAAATTGATGGTGAAAAACAAGCCAGTGTTTGTGCAAAGACCAAAGTGCCTACTCCTGTAGACGTTTGGATCAAGCCTTCAGAAAATGCAGATTGGCAGCGTTTGTCTGACATGGAAAACCTTTGGAAATTTGGTTTCTTCCTACGTTCAGCAATCAACTCAGCTTGCCCAACAATTTAAACTAAGAAGACGATAAATATACGACCTAAGGCGATTGATTATTCAGTCGCCTTTTTTATGCGTAGAGCACTCTTAAATCACGTCGCCTAAACAGCTAAATATTACGCGGATGTGATTCTTTTCGCTTGATTATTTCCTCCGTCTGCGTATAAGTCCGCCTTCGCGTACTAGCTGGGCCAATAGGCATGCCTTGTTAGTCAGAACTCAAGTCCATGTGAGATGTAAATTTCACGCAGACCTATTAGGAGATGAAAATGCCAAAGTTGAAAACTAAAAGCGGTGTAAAAAAGCGCTTTAAATTGACTGCAACAGGTAAAGTAAAATCAGGCCAAGCTGGTAAGCGTCACGGCATGATCAAGCGTACACCTAAGCAAATCCGTCAACTTCGCGGAACAACTGTCATGGCGTCAAACGAAGCACGTAAAGTGAAGGCATTCCTTCCATACGGCCTCTAAGCCTTTTGCATCAATTATAATTACACCGAATTTTTAGGAGAAGCCCATGGCACGCGCACGCGGTAAAGTCCCAGCACATGCTCGCCACAAAAAAGTACTTAAAGCTGCAAAAGGTTATTACGGTCGCCGTAAATCCACCTTCCGTACAGCTCAATCTGCCGTAATGAAGGCAGGCCAATACGCTTATGTTGGCCGTAAAGTTAAAAAGCGTGCTTTCCGTTCGCTTTGGATCCAGCGTATCAACGCTGCTGTTCGTGAAATCGACCCGAACACAAACTACTCAACTTTCATCAACGGTATCACAAAAGCTGGTATCCAGATTGACCGTAAAGTTCTTTCTGACCTTGCAATCAAAGAGCCTGCAGCATTCAAAGCAGTCTTCGACAAAGCAATGGCAGCTATCGCTTAATTAGCGACACATTGAAGAATTCAAAGAACGCGCTAGTCTTTTGATTGGCGCGTTTTCCGTTTTAGAGAATCCATATACTGATAACTTTACAGCTCTCATGTGGATTATTTTGAATTGACTAACAACTACACACAAGCGTGTCTTGACCTTCCAAATTTCCCCGCAGACGTAATGGATATTTGGTTACGTTCTGAGATTGAGAAAAAAGGGTGGCCTCCATCTCCTCTGAATGACTGGAAATATCTTCAAAAAAAAATCAAAAGCATTCAGTACCTACAAAATTTGAGATGGAACCTTCAAGAAATAGAGCTACTCGACATTAACATAATGCAAGAGGACGTCGAAACCATACAGTTAGTGTTGGGGAACGGTTATGGCTCCAAACACAGGATCGATTCAGTCCTTCAATATTTTGAAACAAAACCAATTTTTCCCAAACCAATCATTCTTGAGAAAATAACCGACGGCTACAGTTTGTTAGACGGAAATCATCGCTTCGCAGCATTCCTGATTGCCATAAAAAACAACAAACATACCAATAAGTTCGTACAAGTTTCTTTAAAACAACCCGCGTGGATTGCAACCAAGATGGATGCTTAAGTTCATTTTCTACCCCCCCTTCACCCCCTCAACACCATTAAGTGTAAGGCCATATATCCCCTTCTCTACGCGCTCAAACCAGCCATAATGGTCATCCGCCATTAAGCGCGTTGCGCGCTCAACGCCTGTGGCTTTGGCGACGACTGCGCCTTTGCTTGGGCCTTCGGCTTGTAAAAATTTTGCGCACAAGATTGCATCTTGGCGATAGGCTGTGATCAGCCCTACCCGCGTCTGCCCGCCTTGATTGGGATCACCCACACGCCGCGCGAATTCTTTAAGTAATCGCCCCTGCCTCACTTTGGATTTTCGTGGTTGATAGGGCGCAGGATCACAATGCACTTCAACGAGTTCATCTTTTAGACGCACCGTCACCAACCCGAGTCCCAAACGCCGACATAATGACAAATGCCCCTTCATCGCTGTTTGAAATGCTTTGCCGCTCCCGCGCGGTATCACCAAATACACATCATCGCTTATTGCTTGTCGCGCCACGCCTTGATGCAAGAGTGCGAGATTAAAGTTTAGTTTCAACTCTACCAAAACAGGCGGCTCTTCCCCGCGAATTGCCACAACATCCACCGCGCCAATCTCGGCTTTCACCTCATATCCTTGCCCTTCAAGAAAAGATTTGATCGGCAGATAAAGGTCAGTTTCTTTGGGCTTTTGCGGCATTAAATCTCATTCTCCCACATGTTTAAAACGAGTATGTTTCTCAGTTATCAGGAATTTCTTTAAGCATAAGCTTCACGCCCAACAAATAATCCGCTAATCCACAAGCCAACATGTTCTTAGAGCTATTTGCTCTATCTTTAATCCGACTATGAGGTGCCTGCCCGATGACGGCCACGCTCGACAATCTCGACGCTCTTGAAACTGAAATCTCAGCCGCAATCAACGCGACTGCCAACGAAGCTGCACTTGAAGAATTGCGCGTTGCAGAACTTGGCAAGAAAGGCCGTGTATCCTTATTGATGCGCGAGCTTGGAAAGATGAGCCCTGAAGAGCGCCAAGTCGCTGGCCCGAAGTTAAATGGTTTAAAAACGCGTCTGGGTGATCTCATCACGTCTCGCAAAGAGATTCTGGAAACAGAAGCGCTAAATGCGCAACTCGCCGCTGAAACGCTAGATATGTCCCTACCGCCTCGTCCTGAACCCGTTGGCGCACTTCACCCTGTCATGCAGGTATTTGAAGAAGTTGCTGCGATTTTTGGCGATATGGGTTTTGCTGTCGCTGAAGGGCCAGACATTGAGGATGACTTCCACAATTTCACAGCGCTAAACTTCCCTGAAGGTCATCCGGCCCGCGAAGATCATGATACATTCTTCATGGCACCAGATAGCGATGGCAATCGCAAAGTCCTTCGTACACACACATCACCCGTACAAATCCGGACAATGATGAGCCAAAAGCCACCTATCCGCGTGATTATTCCGGGCCGCGTATACCGCAAAGACTGGGATGCAACACACACACCAATGTTCCACCAAGTGGAAGGTCTTGTTATCGACAAGACCACAAACATGGGTCACCTCAAACAATGTCTGACTGATTTCCTTGAAGCATTCTTTGAAGTGGACAATGCCGAAACGCGTTTCCGCCCACATTTTTTCCCATTCACCGAACCATCGGCTGAAATGGATGTGCGCTGTGATCGTTCTGGCGACAGTATCAAAGTCGGACAAGGTGATAGCTGGCTGGAAATTCTTGGCTCTGGCATGGTGCACCCGAATGTATTGCGCAATTGCGGCCTCGACCCAGACGAATATCAGGGCTTTGCTTTTGGTATGGGTATCGACCGTTTGGCCATGCTTAAATACGGTATGCCAGACCTACGTCCTTATTTTGAAGCAGATGCAGACTGGATTTCAAACTATGGCTTCAAGCCTTGGTTGTTGCCAACGCTAACGGGTGGCTTGAGCTAAGCTTGGAGAATTGGAATGGCTAAAACAATCAGCTGCATTTTCTTCGCTCTTGGCTTTGTCTTGCTTCCATTTAGTTTTTTCCAAATTGATGAAGCAGGAAATGTCCGTTTCATTGTATTCACGTTGAACGATTTTGGTTTAGCCGTAGCATTAATTGCAATCGGATACATTCTAAAAAACCAAACCAAGCGAGCAGAAATCGAGCCGGAAAAATGAGTAAAGAATCATTCTCAGCTATGGAAGTTGTCATCGCCGTGGGTGCGTTGGTAACGTCTGCTGCGGCTGTCTACATTGCTTGGGACCAAGCCAAGACCATGCACATAGAGCAACATGCCTCTGTGTTCCCTGCAATTCAGATTGATCCGGTGAACACACACGAAAACGGGCATGGACTACAACTTGGCTGGACCGTTGAAAACGCGGGTGTCGGCCCTGCCTTCATCCACTCAGCGCGCCTCTATCAAGGTGATACCGCTCTAACTGGGTATGAAGAGCTAAACGCGCTCCTACCAAGTGGTGTGGACATACAGTTCAAACAACTAACAGGCCGCGTGCTCGCCCCGGGCGTAGGCAAAGATGCCCTCACCCTCTCATGGCGCTCGCTTGTATTGCCACGTGAAACGATTGATCGCGCCTATGCCAGCACGGGTGATTGGGCGATGGAAGTTTGTTATTGCTCCACACTCGATCGATGCTGGACATCGCGCTCAGGACAACGCACACATCCTCAGCCGATCAATGAATGCCCTCAGTATAAAGATGGATTGTTCTAAAGCTTCCATTCGCAACAATTTAAAGACTCCTCTACCTAGAAAAGACGAAACCGATGAAATTTTCAGTATCTTGGCTTAAAGATTATCTCGACACAGACGCCGATCTAAATGGCATTGTCGAAGCCATGATCCTCGCGGGTCTGGAAGTTGAAGAAGTTGAAAACCCTGCCGAAAAGCTTGCCGCTTTCACAACTGCGAAAGTAAGCAAAGCCGAGCAACACCCAGACGCTGATAAATTACGTGTGTGTACCGTTGAAACAAAAGACGGCACCAAGCAAATCGTATGCGGGGCTCCCAATGCGCGCACAGGCATAACAGCAGTTTACGCCCCTTTAGGCGCTTACATTCCCGGACTTGATTTTGCTTTGGATAAAAAGCCCCGTAAACTTCGCGGTGTTGAAAGTTCCGGCATGATGTGTTCCGCCACAGAGCTTGAAATCGGTACGGAGAGTGATGGCATCATGGAAATCGAAGGCGATTTCCCAGTCGGTACACCTATCGCAGAAGTACTTGGATTAAACGATGCTGTCATCGATTTTGAAGTAACCCCCAATCGCCCAGACTGGCTTGGCGTCACAGGCATCGCACGTGACCTTGCAGCCGCAGGTCTAGGCAAGGTGAAAATTCCAGAAGTGCCAGAAGTTAAAGGCAGCTTCCCGTGTCCGATTAAAGTTACCTCAGAAGATACTCAAGCATGTCCTGTCTTCATGGGTCGCTTAATCAAAGGTGTAAAAAACGGTCCATCGCCAGATTGGATGCAAGCGCGCCTTAAAGCTATTGGTATCAACCCTAAAAACATGCTGGTAGACGTCACCAACTATGTCTCATTTGACCGTTGCCGTCCGCTCCATGCCTATGATGCTGACAAACTCTCTGGAAACATCGTAGCACGCCTTGCTAAATCTGGTGAAAAACTCGAAGCATTAGATGAAAACACCTATGAGCTAACCTCAGACATGTGCGTCATTGCAGATGATAATGGCCCTGTTGGTATTGGTGGTGTAATGGGCGGCGCAGGCACGGCGTCTTCTCCTGATACAGTCAATATTTTCCTTGAAGCTGCGATATTCGATCCTCTTCGTACAGCGCGTACTGGCCGCACAACCGGCATTGTGTCAGATGCGCGCTATCGCAATGAACGCGGGATTGATCCAAACTCATGCCGTGAGGGTCTCGACCTTGCCACACAACTCATCCTTGAAGCTTGTGGCGGGGAAGCATCCGACATTGCCATTGGCGGCGAAGAGCCTGCTGCACAAGCCCCCGTCGACTTCAAACCACGCGATATGAAACGCCTAACAGGTGTAGATATGAGCGCGCAGCGTATGAAAGATATTCTCGCAACGCTTGGTTTTGGTGTCGATGCTAAAGCAAAACTCGATGATGCCGTCTGGAAAATTACAGTTCCAGGTTTCCGTAGAGACGTTTTCCAATCTGCCGACATTGTCGAAGAACTTATTCGCATTGAAGGCTTCGATGCCCTTCCAACTGACAGCCTGCCACGTGAAGCTGGTGCCGCTAAACAAGTGGTCACACCGCTACAAAACCGTGTGCGTTCATCGCGTCGCGTGCTTGCTGCACGTGGTTTCCTTGAGGGCGTGAGCTGGTCATTCATGGACCGTGAAGTCGCTAAATCTTTTGGCGGCGGCGATAATGATGCACTCGTTGTCGATAACCCAATTGCCAATGATTTAAACTATATGCGCCCGTCCGCGTTGGCTAATCTTGCCCAAGCAATTCAGCGCAATGTCGATCATGGTGCCGAGGAAGTTCGACTGTTTGAAGTTGGACCCGTTTATCTTGGTGATGGCCCCAAAGACCAACGTACCGCTGTAACAGCACTTGTAAAACCTCGCCCTGCCCGTCATTGGTCAGGTGCAAACGAGCCTTATGATGTATTTGCGGCAAAAGCAGATTTATTCGCTGTTCTGACATCGCTTGATCAACCAGGTGAGCGTTTCCAAATCGGTGCACCAGTAGGCGACCACTGGCACCCAGGTAGATCAGCCAGCCTTCGCCTTGGTCCTAAAAATGTCATCGGAACCTTTGGTCAGCTTCACCCTGCTGTTCTTAAGAAACTAGATGTCGATGGCCCCATGATCGGCTTTGAAATTTATCTTGAAGCATTACCTTTGGTAAAGTCTAAAGGTGGGAAAACCAAACAACGTCTTGAAAAAGCAGACTTCACCCCTATCCGGCGTGATTTTGCATTCCTTGCGGATGTGGACACGCCAGCAGGTGATATCGCTCGTATCGCCGGTGCAGCCGATAAAAAACTCATCACAGCATGCCGCGTGTTTGATGTTTATGAAGGCACAGGCATGCCCGAAGGTAAAAAATCGGTTGCAATCGAAGTCACCTTGCAGCCAAGAGATACTCAATTAAAAGACGCTGATATCGAAAGTGTTTCTAAGACAATTGTTGCCGCCGTGGCAAAAGGGACAAAAGCTGAATTAAGAAGCTAAATTTCTAATGTTTTCCTCATAAATGCGTCACCAATTTTTGCGAAGCTGTAAGCTGTATCATTCATTCGATCACTTACAGCTTTTGCGAGAAAAGTGCGCACAAAAATTTGCATTTCGGGCCTCTCTCTGATTATCGTGTCATTGGGGTTGGGAAGCGCGTAGATTTAGAAAAAAGCCAGAGATAGGCTTTTGGGGAAATTATGACTTCCAGAGCTCCTGTTATTGCAGTGACAAACCTTAAAGGCGGCGTCGGAAAATCAACAACCACGCTCATGCTTGCTGAAGGCTTGGCCTACCAATACGGCTTGAATGTCCTCGTCTATGATTTTGATGCACAGGCAAATCTGTCAGAACTTCTTTTAACCAGCCAAGGCGTTCAACGCGAACGCAATCAAGATCGCGGTGTCGCTGCTATCCTTGATACATTTGTACCCGATTCAGATAAAACGATTGAAGATTTACGCATCGTTGTAGAACAATGGAATGCTACAGTTATTGATGATTTGGTACGTAAGAAAAACCGCAACAAAGAACAGGGCTGGGTTTCACTTCTCGCCGCAGATCCGTCCATGCGGTTTCTTGAACCCTTTCTCGAACGTAGCCCGGGCAAAGACTGGTTTGATATAGGTGATGAACTTATTAACCGCCTAGAGCAAGCAACCAAGTTTGAACGCAATCAAGCTGATATCATTATAATAGATTGCCCGCCGCACGTTTCCACCCTGTGTCGTGCAGCGTTGAAAATGGCCGATTTTTACGTCACTCCCACGCTCGCAGAAACGCTATCTATTTGGGGACTTCGGCAATTCTCTACATGGATGACACACACAGACCAAACACCTTGGCTGGCTAAATCCTGCGGTGCCTCTTTCGATGAACGTCAATTTGTTGTGTGTACTCGCTTCATCCCAACATCAAGAAGCCACCAAACAGCTTTTGAAGGGCTAAAGCTCGATTGGCCAAACCGTACTTTCTCGTCACCCATTGGTGCGCGCGTATCAATGAATAGCGAATTGCCACGCAAAACCATCAACAGCCTTCACTCTTTTGGAAGTCGTTACCGCGGTAAGCTTAAACAGGACGTCACAAGGCTTGCGGATGAATTTACAGCATTCCTCCAACAACACAGACCCGACCTACAATGGAGCCGTATTCAGCACGGCAATTTCCTCACTAAGTCACTTTAATCATTCTTGGATTTCATCGAGCAAATTTGCCGCCTTCAACGCCTGCGCAATTTCGCTGTGCTTTGATACCCATAAGCGATTATGCCCAGCGTCACCAAAGCGCATCAAAGCTTGATGTAAGCTTTCATCCTTTTCTACGAGAAACTGCCCATCATAACTTTCTCGGTTATCCGTTTCAGACACTAACGGCCATCCAGTGAGCATGCGTTTGAAAAAACCAGCCGTTAAAATTTTAGCGTCCTGCGCACCAATCCCAACATCCACCTGAATGCCAGCATCGCGTAATTTATTGACGCCGCCATTTGCAGTTGGGTGTGGATCAAGTTCAGCAACAACTACGCGCTTTATGCCCGAGTGAAGCAAGCGATCCGAGCATCCCGCCTCTCCATTTGAGCGTGAATGACATGGCTCAAGCGTCACATAGGCAACAGCCTCGGACAAGTCCTGCCCCTCAAGGGAAGCAAGCGCTAACTGCTCAGCATGCGGGCGCCCACCAGCACCTGTGCAGGCCTCTGCCAGCACATCACCACCCCGCATGATGACACATCCCACAGACGGATTCGGCGCTGTTTTTCCTAGGTTGGTACGCGCAATTTTTATGGCGCGCTGCATAAAGGCTAAATCGCTTAGCTCTGTTTCAATGCTCGACATATCTGGCCTCACCTTCGCAAAATCAAATCATACGATAGCCCAATAACAAAAAAGCGGAACACCTTTTGATGCTCCGCTTTTTTATATTTTTTCAATGAAATCAATTAGAACTTAGGAAGCTCAGTCGCACGATCAGCATCAAGATATTTTGCCGATACAACTTTCAAATTGTCATCAAGTTCGATCAGAAGCGGATTACCAGTTGGAATTTCCACACCTGTAATCACATCATCCGCCACACTGAACAAATCTTTCACAATTGCACGCAATGAGTTACCGTGAGCTGCCACAAGAATATTTTCGCCAGCTTTCAATTTTGGTGCAATTTCTGAATTAAAATAAGGCATTACACGCTCAAGAGTCAGCTTCAAGCTTTCCGTCATTGGTACATCAAGTCCCGCATAACGTACGTCATTTGCAGGATCAAACTCAGCACCTTTTTCCATCGGCGGCGGTGGTACATCGTAAGAACGACGCCAAATTTTCACTTGCTCATCACCGTGCTTTTCAGCGGTTTCAGCTTTATTCAAACCTGTAAGCCCACCATAGTGACGCTCGTTCAAACGCCAATCTTTCGTGACCGGAAGCCATGTGCGTCCCATCTCTTCAAGTGCAATCCACAAAGTACGAATGGCACGTTTTTGAACAGACACGAAAGCTTCACTGAAAGAAACACCTGAAGAAGCAAGCATTTGGCCTGATTTCTTGGCTTCTGCTACACCCTTTTCCGTCAAATCAACATCCCACCAACCAGTGAAACGGTTTTGAAGATTCCATTCGCTTTGTCCGTGACGGATCAATACCAGTTTGGCCATTTGATACCCCTTCTATGTCCTAAAATTGCCTAAGCGTATTCTTATTCTATTTTGCAATGGGTTTAACAGCCCCCACGTAAGCTGCAAGCTAAGTTTGTCCTATCAACGCATATTCAAGCAAAACAATTGGTATCTAAGTCTTTTCGTCCCAATATATCTCGCCTTCAAGATCATCTACACGCGTTTGTAAATATCCCCGAACATCCTGAACAGCTTGGTTATAAACACTTGGACCCACGGCTTCCAAAACTAGCTCCAACATTTGACTTGCACGAAAATCAGATAGGTTTTCATCAAACTCATCTCTAAACATGACAGCTAGTTTGTCTTGCAATTTACGCTTTCTATCGTCTGTAAGCTCAAGTTTCATAAAGCTTATTCCTCAACCACCATCTCACCCGGTGCTTGCTCACGCCGCTCATATGCTTTGACAAGAGAGGTATATGGCGGAGCCCACGTCCATCCATATTCAGACGTATTGTGTTTTATTTCAAAGTGAAGATGTAAGGTTGTAGGCGTGCCACCAAAATCATTCGACACATACCCAAGCGGATCACCCGCTTTAACTTGCTGTCCAAGACTGACTTCAAGCGCTTTCATATTCATGTGCATATAGCGATATATGCGACCACCCGCCCGAACATTTACAGTATAGCTACCAATGTTCGAAATATATCCGTCCTCTGCCGCAACCACGACATACCGTTTCCGCTCAGAGGGTAATAAGGAACGCTCTGCACGACATCCTTCAGGTGTTCCCACACGAATGTCTTGCCCGACATGCACACCCGCTGACGGGCAATAGGGAGATGTGGTCCGACTTGACCTATTCTCACAGAAATTATCTCTCCACGATGCCGTAAAATTGCGTGGATCACACTGGTCCCCTCCACCAATTCCGCCGCCATAGCGATAGACTTGAGATTGAGGGTATGCACGCGCCTGCTTAATGGGAAACAGCATATCAGGCACATAAATAGTAGGATCTTTAGCACCCAAACCGCTATTTGGTTCTAAATCCCCTGGTGGATGATACGAAAACGCAGGTGATACATTATTGGTTGGTATCGGAGCCGGCGTAGGCGTCTCACTAGGTTCTGGTGAAGGTGTTTCAGTTGGTTCAGGCTCGGGACTTGTGGGTGTTGGCGTTGGTGTTTGGGTAGGTTCAGGTGTAGGCTCTGGCGTCGGCTCCTCCGTAGGAGGCGTTGCTGGCTCATCATCCGGCACTTTAGGAATGGTTTCGTCAGTAGGAACAGGCTGTTCCACATCTACATCAGGCTCAACGTCTTCATCTACATCTGGTGTAGGCGTCGTAGTCTCAATAGGTTCTGGCGTCTGTGTCGGTGTTGAACTTGGCGTAGGTCTTGGCGAGGCTGGAACATTTTCAGGTTCCAATAGCAAATCACACCCAGATACAAATGCCATAGACGCACTTGCGAGAAAAAGAAGCGCTGCATGGCTCAAAGGTCTACGCGAAACCCGACGCGTTTCTATGCTCAATTGCCCAGTGTTCAATCGCGCCATACCACTACTCCTACCTTCCCTTTACGCTATGTGCATACAAGGGTGGGCTTTCTGCCCATCTGACTATTTCGCCCAGACACAACACTGTCAGAGCGCAATAATCAAGATATCAATACCTGCTTTCTAAGATTAAGACGGCAAGCTATTCAGCAACAGCAACAAATAATCCATTCACCACCGCGATTGCCTCTTCTTCAGTGATACAGCCTGTATCCCCGTCCAGAATATTGCACTCAAACTCAACTAAGTAATCAGCTCCAAAACGCGAGAACGCCACTTGCGCGCCTGCCTCCATTACATCAAACTTCATTTCAGAACGTTCTATTTCATCTGCATCCATCGCCGATGTATCAAATACTTCATTTGTTCCATTCACGATGATATCGTATTTCGCGCCTGGATAACTCGCAAAATAGCCGTCTGGCGTGAACGCGACCGTTTGCTTGGCGTTTGCAGGCATCACGATTCCCGATGGCAGCATGACAGGCACAGGACTGATGCTTGCATTTCCAGATGCCTGCGCCAAGACAGTATCAGCCGTATGCCCAGCTTCAATCGCTTGAATGCGAGCTTGGCGCGCAGCTGTCCAATCAATCTGTCGTGTACGTTGCGATGGCATTTCTGCACCGGAAAGATCAATTATTGGGGCTTCCGTAGGTGTTGCTGATGGAGCCACTGCTTCAGGCGCACGCAATTTAGGTTCTTCACATGCACTCATCATCGCCACAGCCAGTGCTAAAGCTCCTAAGCGATACAAATTGGTCATCTTCATCCGTTTTTTCCCGGTTGCGCCGTCGCGTTTGGCTCGGCATAGGCAATACTTGGTAGAGCTTTAAGGCTTTTTATAACCTTTGAATACTCTGAACCCATATCTGTAGATGTTTTTTCATCATCAGAATAAAGGTCGAGTACAAACTCATTGGAGTATGTGACGCGTTTCAACTGCACTTTTGCCAAATCTGGCTTATCCGCAAACATTGACTTGAACGCTGCACGACCAGCATTTTTATCCTTCCAGAAGATATCGCAAATGCGGTCAGCCTCTTGGGCATCTTTCAACTTTACAACGATTTCTGGTGGCGGCCCCAAACGCCCCTGCGCCATTCCTATTTGAGCCATCTGCTCGGGTTGTGCATTGCCTTCTCGTACGTCTTGATAGGAAGTAGGCACTATTTCAACTGGACCATGCGCGATCTGCGCCCCATTTTGCTTTGCTTCATAGGCATTATTCGGAGCAGACAAAACTAACCCGCATCCAAAAGCTGTAAAAAGCCCACAAAACATCGCAAGTGGTGCAGCCATTACCGTCTTACTTTTACTCTCACTATCCATTGTTCAAGCCCCGTTTTCTTCGCCCTAAGTCTTATTGCTTCACAGACACTACTGCATGTATACTGAACAAGACCCGAACGTTATTGTTCCCACCCAAATAGACCTTTATTCTAATCCAATTGCGCATTCTGCAAATTCAGCATAGCGCCTCCACAAGGTCTAAAACACATTCCCTCTGATCCAGGAATAGGCTCTGAGCCGGGGTAGTGCGTACACTTACCTGAACACTGCAATTGAGTTCTGCTATTCGTCGCAGCCTTTAAACGGGACGTAAGTTCATCACCAGTCGCCAAAGGATATTGTGATTTCAGCAAAGCCAGAGCCGCAGACACGTGTGGTGCAGCCATCGAGGTGCCACTCTCATATGCGTAATAGCAAGATTCAACCGGCTCATTCGTGACTGGATCATAACAATTTTTCGCGTATTTTGTTGAGAGCACGCCATCTGGACGCCCATCTCCATCATCATCGCGAGTCAAATCACCGCCAGGTGCTAGAATATCAACAGCTGCTCCATAATTTGAATATGGCGTCAACTGCCCACGCGCATCAGAGGCGGCGACTGACACGACGTTCTGACACCCACCAGGCGCATAGTATTTGGTATCAATACGTGCATTCCCTGCTGCCGCAACAACAACGGCTCCCGCCTCAGTCGCATCATTGATTGCTTCTTGCATTGACGCCGGACAGCGCTCAAACAAACCAATAGACAAATTGATAATATCGGCAGGATTTGCATTCCAAATCTCATCCCCTAAATCATCACGCGCTGGCACAACACCCGCAGCCCAACGAATAGCATCATTGATATCAGATAATTGCCCACCACACCGGCCTAACGCACGCACAGGAACAATCGTCACATTCCAAGCGCCACCGGCTACTCCAGAGGCATTATTGGTTCCTGCAACACCCACTGTTCCCGCCACATGTGTTCCATGGAAGGTATCTTGAGATAACGGATCATTGGGATCACATGCATCACCGGGATCGTTAGGATTTGAGTCCCGTCCATCTCCATCATTACCCATGAACGGGTCTGATACCATGTCAAAACCGGGGGCTAGATTGCGAGACGCTTGGATATCAGGATGAGACATTTGCAACCCCGTATCCACAATGGCCACAGTCACTCCAGCAGACCCAGTTTGGCTGGCACGTGACCAGAAATCTTCAAACCCAGCTCCGCCTAAAGATTGATTTGCGCCCTCGCCCTGATTTTTAAAATGCCACTGAAATCCCCACAACGGGTCATTCGGGGTCAGTTTTGTAGAGGTCGCAATAGGACGCACAGGCAAATCCTTTGGACGAATTTCAAACTGGTTTGTGAAAATATAATCTGGTTCGACATATTCATAATCACCCGACGCGCGCAAATCCTCTACAACACATCGCGTGGCCAACTCAGCGTCCGTTTTCATCGCATTCCGAACTAAAGGGCTAGAGCAATCATCCATTTGGACGGGAGACGCCACCTTCATCGGTGCAAACCGCTTATATTGTGAATTCAATTTCGCCTTCATCGCTTCGTCAAAATGGGTAGGGTCCACACCAATATTTATGACCATATTGCCGCCATCACGAGCATATGCAGCACCTGATAATCCCATTTTCTCCAAACGCTTCATTGCTCTCGTACGTGCATCATGCGCGGCAGCTTGATTAAGTTCCCGACGCACGCGCATCTCTTTTTTCTGAACTTGTATTTGACGCACAGGTACAGGGAGCATTTCCGGCTCTTCCAGCTTTTGCATCACTGTCTCACGCATTTCAGATCGTTGAATCTTCTCACCTGATCTCATGGCGCGTTTCATTTTTTGGCGCGCTTCAGGTGAAAGTTGGATGCCTTCACTCGTTTTGCGTAAATCCTTCGAATTAAGAGATTTTACAACATCAGGCACAGCTTCCTCAATCGCTTCAAATTCCAATGCAGATATCACAGGCTCTGGTGCCTTCATCATCGCAGCAGGCGGAGGAGGTGCCATCGAACGCGCCGCAACAGATTCATCAGCCGATACAGGATCAGGAAGGGCCGCGCTTTCAGGCATTTCTTCTTCAACAACAGATGTCATCTCTATTTTGGGCTTAGCAATAACAGATCCGACAACAAAATAGCTCTCAGTCTTGAGTGCTTCTTCAAGTGTGCGGTCTGGTATCACCTGCCCGCCTATTATTACGCCTGCCATAGCGCGAGCTTCAACAGATGCCTGCTCAAGATAATCTATTGTCGTGGGTTCACCTAAAACGTCGCGAGACAGTTGGGCTTCTACCCTGTTTGTCAACTTTTTGAAATTTTCTTGTTTTTGTTCAACCTGATCACACCCTGATAGCATACTGACCGCTAACAAAGCACAGCTTCCCGCAATGATATTCAGTCTTTTCAATTTGCTCATATCAGTTCTCACAGCCCGTTTGAATCTCACGACAATCCCGAAACAACGCCACGGCAGTCTAAAACGCCAACGCTGAAGCTTAATCCTATGTTAACCTTAGTGCACGGAATTTGCGACTACATAATGTCCGTTTCAGCAGAATGACAGATTTATTCAGAGATTTTACGCACGGTTTGAATATGTCTTGGACACAAATCGACTTATTTCTTGCCGCTATATTTATCTCCCGACACCACACCAATCGAGTGCGCATACAACTTAAAGAATATTGCTCCGTAACCAGTCACAAGATACGATTCAACGTATTTCCTGAACGACGATACCTTATGTCGTAATTATTATTTGAATTTTCTATGTATTATCCTGACTTCAAACACATTGTTGTCCTCACGGGCACGGGTATCTCCGCAGAATTTTATGCGTCCAATTTAAAAGACTCTCACAAAATGTGGAATAAAAGTGAGGTAGAAGACCTTACAGATCCAACATGCTTTGTACGTACTCCAGAAAAAACACATACATATTATAATCAACGCCGTTTAGATCTGAAACAAGTGCAGTTTAATCAAGCACACGCACATATTCAGCATATGCAAAGAGAGTTGTGTGGTTCACCGACAAAACTCACAATCGCCACTTTAAATGAAGATGACCTTCATGAAAAAGCCAATACTTCTGGTGTGCTTCATATCAATGGAGAATTGAACAAATCTCTTTGTATAAAATGCCAATATCGCTCAGATTGCAGCAGCGATATCACAATCGAAACGGCCTGTGGTAAATGCCTCACTATAGGCTCTCTCCGTCCAGACATCATATGGAAAGGTGAAAAACCCTACCACATAGATAAAATCCAATCTGCCTTGTCTGAATGTGATCTATTCCTCAGTGTCGGTACAGTTGGCGACGAATACCCAACAATTGAATTTATAAAAACAGCCACCAAGGCAGGTGCTCATTTAGTTGAATTAAACTCCACACCATCAAAGAATGCCGTCAGTTTTGACGATACACGTTATGGAAATCTGGTCGATATTGTACCGTTTTGGATAGATAACTTCCTTTATGATAGCTTTAGTTGAAGTTTAAGCCCTTCACCAATACCTGATCACTCGGCTATACCTTGCAGCTTCTATAAGGATTGGGGTACACACGCCCAATCTATGAATTACCAGACACAAAGAGGCATCAATGGCCGGCCACTCCAAATGGGCGAACATCCAGCACCGCAAAGGTGCTCAGGACAGAAAAAAAGCGAAAGTCTTCGCAAAGCTTTCTAAAGAGATCACAATCGCCGCAAAAATGGGGGGTGGCGAACCCGACATGAACCCGCGCCTTCGCTTGGCTATCGCCAACGCTAAAGGTGTTTCCATGCCTAAAGATAACATCACACGCGCCATTGATAAGGCCGTTGGCGGCGATATGGAAACATATGAAGAAATTCGTTACGAAGGTTTTGCGCCTGGTGGCGTTGGTTTAATTGTTGAAGTCTCCACTGACAACAAAAACCGCTCAGGTGGTGATGTACGCGCATCCTTCACTAAAAATGGCGGAAATCTTGGTGAAACAGGTGCGGTGTCTTTTGGTTTTGATCAAGTTGGTCAGATCATTTTTCCAGCTGCAGCTGGCGATGAAGACACTGTTATGGAAGCTGCAATTGAAGCTGGTGCCGACGATGTTGAATCCGATGAAGAATCCCACATAATCTACACGACACGTGAAGATCTAATGGATGTGGCTTCCGCACTTGAAGGCAAGTTTGGAGAAGAAATTGAAGCTTCTTCAACCACTCTCGTTTGGCGTCCTCAAAATCTTGTCCCTGTAGAAGATGAAGACGCAGCAGCTAAGGTCCTCAAACTCATTGAAGTTCTTGAAGATCTAGATGATGTACAAACAGTTTATTCCAACTATGACATCTCAGATGATCTTATGGAAAAACTTATGAGCTAATCTAGCTTAGTATACCAGCAGTGAGTGTGGGGTAATGACTGCGACAAATAACGACTATATTACCGTTGAAATGGAAGACGATTTCGTCGTCTTCCTGACAGGTATGCGTATCAATAAATGGTGGAAAGTCTGGAAATGGCTTCCTGTCTTTATTGCTATGCCACGCATGTGTCGCGAACTTGCCCGTCGACCAGAGCTTGGGATGATCCATTATCGTTATCACCCCGGTTTTGGCAGCATGATGGTCGTTCAATACTGGAAGTCATTTGAACATCTCCACGCTTACGCCTCTCACAAGGGATGCGCACATGTACCCGCATGGCGCTCTATGAATAAAGCTGTAGGTACAAACGGCGACGTTGGTACATGGCACGAAACTTACATGGTCAAAAAAACCGATTATGAGTGCCTATATGTGAACATGCCAGACCATGGCTTGGGTAAAGTCGGTACGAAAGTCATTGCCAAAGGCAAAAAACGAACCGCCAAGGGCCGCCTTGGCCGAGGCAATGATGATTGGTCCCAACTCGGCGTCTAGTTTGGCAAATCTTTGTAGGCAGCAAGTGCTTTTTCACGCGCTGCCTTATGGTCTACAATAGGCTTTGGATAAGTTGTCCCTAAACGCACATCTGCTGCTTTCAAAACCAATTCAGGCGCATCCCAAGGTGTGTGAATGGACTTATCATCTAGCTTTGAAATTTCCGGCACCCATTTGCGAATGTAATCTCCGCCAGCGTCAAATTTCTGGGACTGCATAATCGGATTGAAAATCCTAAAAAACGGCGAGGCATCAGCCCCAGACCCCGCCACCCACTGCCAGCTTGCAGGATTATTCGCTGGGCAGGCATCTACCAATGTATCCCAAAACCATTTTTCCCCGTCTCGCCAGTCAATTCTCAAATGCTTGATAAGAAAAGACGCCGCCACCATCCGAACACGGTTATGCATACATCCGGTCTGCCATAATTCCCGCATACCGGCATCAACAAGCGGATATCCAGTCTGACCTTTCGTCCACGCCTTGAACGCATGACTATCGCTTTGCCATGCAAAAGCATCAAAATTTGGTTTCCAATTTTTCTGGGCCAAATCATCTGCATAAAACAAAATAGAATGCGAAAATTCGCGCCACCCTAATTCTGCTAAAAACTTATGTGCATCCTTGGTAAGTTCTCCTCCCGCATACGCATGCACACCATGCCAAACTTGCCGTGGCGAAATTTCTCCAAATCTCAAATGCGGTGACAAAAGCGAAGTGTGACTTTTGGAAGGCACATCCCTTTGCGCGCCATATCCCTGAAGATTCATTTCTAAAAATGTATCCAATCGCTTTCTTACCCCAGCTTCACCCGGTTCCCAATCCTTCCAAAAACTTACGGACCAGTCAGGCGATTGCGGCATCAATTGCCAATCACTCAATTGATCTGATTGAACACCGCCGAGGTCAGGCATGGTTTGCGCTTTGGTGGGCGCAGGAAGGCTTTGTGCAGGGCCATTTTCCTTTAGCGCGGCTTTCCAAAACGGAGAAAAGACTTTGTAGGGTGTACCCGCCCCTGCGCTTTTTATTTCCCATGGTTCAAATAATAAATTAGCTTTCAGGCTATCTGCAATCTTCGCGTCTTTATTCAAACGCTCCATAATCCAGCGATCCACCTCAACATCTTTTGGATCATAGCGTCTGTTCCAATAGATATTTTCCACTTTGAGATCTTTAGCGAGTTGAGGCAAAACCTCTCTTGCATCACCTCTCTTCAAAATGAGCGGAATATTTAATGCCTCAAGGTCACGTTTCAAATTCGATAGGGATTTATGCAGCCAAGCTTTGCAAGCACTTCCCATCTGGCGCTGATTTTCAGTCTCTTCCAAAATAAAAACTGCAACTGCAGAATTTTCACGCATCGCAGTTCGCAATGCAGGGTTATCAGAAAGTCGCAAATCCTGACGAAACCAGCACAAATTCACACATCATCTCCTCAAATTATGCAATATTTACATGATTTATACGTGTGCAAATTTGATTTGGACTTATCTCGATCACAAAACATTTCACCCTCTAACCTCATTTGCCTTGACATAAATTCCCGAAAAGTGTGACTGACGGACAATTTGTCTATTGAACGCGTCTTTGAGGAGAAGAAAAATGGCTAACGGCGAACGCTATACCAATATCGACCTTATCGGCTTCAATCTAAAAATGCTATCAAAGGGCCGTGAACGCGCTCTTTTGATTAGTGCAGGTAGTCCTGATGACAAGCAATTCCTCCTCGAATCTTGCCGAGACATGGCAAACATCGGCGTGAACCTTTTTGCAACTCCAGGAACGCAGCGCCTTTTTGAAGCTCAAAACATCAAATCATCACCAGCTCACAAAATATCTTCTGGAACACAACCCAATATCAAAGACCTGATCCAAAGTGGTCAAATTGATTTTGTCATCAACATCCTGACCGGTGAGCAGGACTATGATGAAAACTCAGACGCAAAACAAATCCGCTCCCTCGCCATCAAACACGGCATTCCCCTCATCACTGACCGCGAAGTTGCTAAAGAGACCATTGCAACCGTTATTAGCGACCTGAAAGAGGGCACTTATGACTGGACCAAACGCTCTGCAGAACGTCCTTGGGATCTTGAAGCTAAGTTTCGTGAACTTGTAGAGGCACGCGGCGGATGGGCAAACCATCACGGCCATTTCGACAAAGCCTATCTTATCTCTCCAGAAAATTTGGCATTGGGTTATGCCGACATGGAGAAAAAATGGGAACTTTACCGCCACCTAAAAGAAAACTACACGCACGAAGACCTTGTCGAACGTATCTCACGTGCACTTGAAACAGTGATTGCTCAAGGCTCTAAATATTGCCGCACAATGATTGATGCTGACAGCATTATCGGGCTGAAAGGCATCAAAGCGGCGGTTGAAGTTAAAGAGCGTTACAAAGACCAAATAAAATTTGAAATTGGTATTCAGCCACTTGAAGGCGTGCTGGATGATAAAACGCAAGCGCAATATGTTGAAGCTTGTAAAATGGCAGACTTCTGCGGCGGCCTACCTTCTCGTGACCGCCCCCGCGAAAGCGAACACCTCGACTTTATCATGAAAACAGCCAAACAACTTGGCAAAATGGTCGAAGTTCACGTGGACCAAGAAAACAATCCATACCAAACAGAGACCGAACTCCTCGCGCTCAAAACAATCGAGCACGGAATGCAAGGCCGCGTTTACGGTATTCACTCAATCTCCGTATCTTGTAAGGATAATTCAGAACAGGACCGCATCATCAAGCTTGTTAAAGAAGCAGATGTTGGGATTGTAATTTGTCCATCAGCCGCACTCTCCATGAAGCAATTGCCCATGCAAGGTCCATTGCACAACTCCATCGGCCCTTATGTAAAAATGAAAGAAGCCGGTGTGCGTGTGTATCTAGGTATCGACAATATCGCAGACTTGTTCATGCCAATCGTAGATGGCGATATGTGGACAGAAACGCGCATGCTCATGGAAGCTTGTCGAGACTATGATCTAAACGCAATCGCTGATTGGGCCACACGTCCTCCTCTTCACTTAGAAGAAGAGCTAATGGTTGTTCCTAAAACACCATCACCCGAAACAACTGACGCGTAAATTTTTGATATGACCCGTATTCTCTTTGTGTGCCTTGGAAATATTTGCCGTTCACCGACAGCAGAAGGTATTTTTACACAGCATGCAAAGGAAGCGGGTCTATCACACCTGACAATAGACAGCGCGGGCACTGCCAGCTGGCATAGCGGTAAACCACCCTATGATGCCATGCAGGACGCTTGCCTTAGTCGCGGATACGACCTCTCAACACTTCGCGCACGCCAATTCACCGCAAATGACTTTTATGATTTCGATCTCATCCTCGCGATGGACCAATCTAATTTTGATGACATTGAAGCTTTGCGCCCTGACAATAGCGACACGCCCGTAAAGCTATTTCTGGATTATGCAGACAAAACCTCCCTGACAGACGTTCCTGATCCCTATTATACCCGCGACTTCGATCAGACGATTGATCTGGTAGAAGTGGCGAGTAAGGGTTTACTGCGCAGCCTCACTCAATAGCTTTCTAATATAAGCGTAGCTTACTGGACCAGTTTGGGGTTTAGAGCATATTGCTTTGCGTACATATTGGCTTGGGAAAACCCATGCGAAAGAAAGCGATATATTGTGGCCTCCTCTTCGCCTCGACGCGTAAACTCAATGGTGCAATCACTTCGGCCCATTCGGTTAATAAAACGCTCCGCCTCGGTTTTGATGAAAATGCGGTTCTCGCTTTTATTCTCTGGCCCCTTAGACACAACATCACTGCATTTATATGCAATGTCAGAATCTTTCTCCCGCAAAGGTGTCACAAGATCAATTCGGCCCTCTCTACGGCCGCGATATGAGATACGCGCCAATGTATTGTAGGACAAATTCATCATCGACATTTCAGTCGTATTCCCGTTGTAAGGCACAACAATACATTCCCCAAAATTATCCGATTGCGACCGCGTAAAAGAACAACGCGTCGCCCAATTCCCAAAGCTTGCATCATGGCGATTCACCTGTGCACCGCTTTTCTTTTGGGTATTGGAAACGTTGAATACGCGCTTTTGCAATGCCATTTTATCCGTGCGCGGAATATTGATTGGCGCATCCAGATCAATCATGCTTTGAATCGTCTGATAGGCTTCTTTTTCTCTTTTTTGGGCCTGCATAAAGCTAAATCCAGCAAAGACAATCGCGCCCAAACCGATGAGAAATGAAATCTGTCTTATCCAATACATGACGCCCTCCCAGACACATTGGCAGTAATATATCCTCTGCATCTAAATATCTGGTTGAACTATCGCGGAAATACGTTGAGACGAATACGCTTCACACCTAGCAATAAAAAAGCCCTCACTTTTCCAAGTAAGGGCCTTTTAGCGTGTTTAAATACGAAGCGCGTGAATTAGTCTTTTGCGCGTGTTTCGTATGTCATTTCTTCAGTGTTGATGATGATACGCGTGCCTACACCAATGTGCGGCGGCACCATGATGCGCAATCCATTTTCCAAAATAGCTGGCTTGTAGGAAGAAGACGCTGTTTGGCCTTTTACAACTGGCTCAGTTTCTGTGATTTCAAAAGTCATACGCGCTGGGAATGAGATCGACACAGCAACTTCATTAAACATCTGAAGTACGACCGTCATATTCTCTTGAAGCAAAGGTGCAGAATCACCAACCATTGCGGCCGGCACCATCAATTGTTCAAAAGTTTCTGGGTGCATGAAAACAAAGTTCTCACCGTCTGCATAAAGGTAAGTATAGTCCACCTCTTCCACAAATGCGCGTTCAAGTTTCTCTTGTGTTTTATATGTATTGGACACTTTAATACCGTCAGAAATACGGCGCATATCAATCGTCGTTGTTGGAGTCCCCTTACCCGGACGGAAAGACTCCGCTTTTAGAACGACATATAGCTGACCGTCAGTGTGCTCAATGACGTTACCTTTACGGATATTGGCTGCTGTTTCTACGGCCACGATTACCTACCTTTATTGCCTGAGTGCTGGAGATGGCCTAAAGCTTTGCCAAAACCCACGCACAAATTTACGAGATTGACCCCTCCCATAGCTGGCAATAAGTGTTTCGCCAAGTGCTAACGGGCTTTCAGACGAGAATATCAAACAGTTCAGGACACAGATTATGAGTGATGCGCCTTGGTGGGATGCACAAAGACACGCCGACCGTCGCCCATTTTTACTTGCGCGTAATAAAGTGCGCTCTGCCCTGCGGCGTTGGTTTGAAGATGAAAACTTCATGGAAGTGGAATGTGGTGCCCTGCAAATTTCTCCTGGGAATGAAACCCACCTTCATGCGTTCTCATCCCATTTTTTAAATGAAGATGGCACTCCAAACGCATCACTATATTTGCACACTTCACCGGAATTTTCGTGTAAGAAATTGCTCGCAGCGGGTGAAACCCAAATCGTAGATTTTGCGCGCGTCTATCGAAATCGGGAAAGTGGAATCTTGCACTCTCCCGAATTTACTATGATCGAATGGTATCGCGCCCACCATACACTGACCAGCGTTATGGAAGATTGTGCGCAACTGACCCGCACCGCCCTAGCAGCCACAGGGCAGACCAGCCTCAGCTGGCAAGCAGAGACATGCCAGCCACACCTCACACCTGAATATTTGACCCTCACAGACGCTTTCGCACGCTATGCATGCATAGACCTTGAAGCCGTTTTAAACGATCGCGATGCTTTCCATGCCGCCGCCGCCGCTCAAGGGATAAATGTGCATCAATCCGCAAGTTGGAGCGATATCTTTTCCGCCGTACTGGTGGCACGTATTGAGCACAATTTAGGTATGGGTCGCCTTACCTTCCTATATAATTATCCACTATGTGAAGCTGCCCTCGCGCGGCCATGCCCACATGATCCACGCTTTGCCGAACGGTTTGAAATGTACGCCTGCGGCGTTGAACTCGCGAACGGGTTTGGTGAACTCACTGACCCAATTGAGCAGCGCGCCCGTTTTAGCGAAGATATGCGCTTAAAGTCGAAAATTTATAATGAAAACTACCCACTAGATGAAGATTTCCTAGCAGCCCTGCCTCATATGCCAGATGCATCGGGTGTCGCTTTAGGGTTTGATCGCCTCGTTATGCTATGTTCGGGTGCGCGTAGAATAGAAGATGTATTATGGACACCATTCCCAGCGATAAGTCAGCCATGAATAAAACTGCAACCAAAGCCAAATACCCAACGCTACGTACTGCAGAAGACTTTGTTGCACGCGGACTCACATCTACAGAAAACACAAAAAATATCAAAGCAGTAGGTGAAAAATACGCAATCGCGATGACATCTAATTTTGTAGATGCTATCGCCGATACTCACCCAGATGATCCGGTTTTACGTCAATTTTTACCATCTATTGAAGAGTTACAAACCACACCCGAAGAATTAGACGACCCCATTGGCGACCACCCTAATACACCCGTCAAAGGCATAGTCCACCGTCACAAAGACCGCGTCCTTTTAAAAATTGTATCTGTCTGTCCTGTCTATTGTCGCTTTTGTTTTAGACGTGAAATGATAGGCCCCGACAAAGACAATATGCTACGTCCCGAAGAAGTAGACGCCGCGTTGGATTACATCGCCTCTCACCCTGAAATTTGGGAAGTTATCCTCACTGGCGGAGACCCTATGATGCTGTCTCCAAAACGTGCAAAAGACCTCACAAAGCGCCTAGAGAGCATTTCCCACGTCAAAGTTATCCGTTGGCATACCCGCATTCCCGTCGCTCAACCTGAAAAAGTGACAGATGAATATGTGTCTGCAATCACTAGCCACACAAAATCAGTATATGTAGCCTTACATTCCAACCATGCCAATGAATTTACACCCGCCGCAAAATCAGCATGTGCGCGCCTTGTAAATGCTGGTATCCCTATGATTTCACAGACAGTTTTACTAAAAGGCATAAATGATAATCTTGAAGCATTATCAGCCCTTATGCGTACTTTTGTAGAAAACCGTATCCGCCCCTATTATCTACACCACCCAGATTTTGCGCCCGGTACATCGCATTTCCGCGTGAGCGTTCAGCAAGGTCAAAAACTGATGGATGGCCTTCGTAATACATTATCTGGCCTTTGCACGCCCACTTATGTCGTCGACATACCAGGCGGCGTGTCCAAAGCCATCGTAACGCCGTCTGATGCACGCTTTGCAGATGAAAAATTAGAGCTTCGTGGTCAAGACGGAAAATGGCGCGCTTATCCCCCACAGAGAGACTAGACGCACCATTATCTAATCGACCTTAAAATCAATTAATTCTTTTTGATTTCAAGGTCCTCTTTAGAAACATCGCTTAGCATGGCTGCGGCTATAGCCGTAGAACTTCCAATTGGGCCACCTCGCCCCATATAGCTAATTTCGATGTTTTGTGTCGTATTTCCATCGACTTCAAAAGTCACATTTGGGCGATCGAAGTCTGGAAATACCCCGCACATTTCGCCGTTCGAACAGATAAAGCTATCCCCATCAAGATCAGTCGATATCAAGATACGATATTCTTCTCCATGCGGCACATCTTCAAAGGTGAAAGAAGCAGAATTCCCTCCTAAATCACGTAACGTATCCCCGACCTGTTCAAATCTATCTGTCGTCTCATTTTTTTGCTGCAATACCCCGTATAGAGTAGGAAATATCGCAGCTGGAGACGCTGGAAGTGTTGGGTCTCTCAATAGCGCAACGGATACATTTAGGTTTTGAGCATCGGACAAAGAAATTTGCACAGATCCTGTGTAGTAATTGCCAGTCAATCCAGTTGTGTCAGCATTTAAATTATAAATTCCAACTTTATCCGCATCCACATCCGAACTCGGTGATACTGACAACCATTCGGGGTTAGAGTTTGGAGTTACTGTAGAAACAGCCAAAGCATCATTACCGATTTTTCGAATATCAAGTTTTGCCGTGCGACTTGAAAAATCAATTGTGATGTCTTTGGGGTTTGCCGATATTAGCGTTGTTACTGGATTAAGCGAACCATTCCCCTGCGCCGCATTTATCATACGCGGTAGAGACATGGACCCATATCCAGTTTGAAAGTCAAAGCCAGCATCTTCTGCTTCAGTTGTCAGGACACCAGACCGCAACATTTCTTCAAATTCAGCTGTGGTAAGTGTGGGATCAATAGCTCTCATCATAGCGACAGCACCCGCCACATGCGGCGCTGCCATAGATGTTCCTTGAATAATTTTTACTGACGTTTCAAAATTACCATCTTCCAGACTCGCGCTAGCGCCAATTATACCATCCGCAATTCCGTCTCTATTCACATCAGCGCGAATATCACCACCTGGTGCCGTTATATCCACCTCAGCATATTCAGAACTGTAGAAGGATTGCCCACCAGCCAGATTTGAGGATGCAACTGAAATTGTATTGTCATATGCAGCAGGGTAAAACCTAGACTTGCCAAGGGCTGTGCCCCCTTCATTCCCCGCAGCAGCAACGACGATGACACCTGCTGCCGTCGCTTCATTAATTGCAGCCCGTATATTAGAGTTCGGAGAATTCGTCCCTAAAGACAGATTAATAACATCTGCTTTAACCGAAGCCGTAGGCACACCAGAAATGCCCACTAATGGTAATTGCGCCGCATACCGTATCGCGTTCGCTATATCTCCCGGAAGAATTTCACAATTCTCACCTTCTGAATCAGTACCATCCGGACCAATGCTTTTACTATACCCCACCTTAAGCGCCATAAGTTTAGCTTCTGGATACACGCCCATCATTCCGATGTCGTTTACCTCTCCCAATGCGATAGATGCGACATGCGTGCCATGAAACTCGTGGCAAGCATCAGGGTATTCATCATTTACATCGACAATCTCTTCTGCTTCTGCATCAAATCCGTCACCATCATATTCCTCTGCCACAAAATCACGTTGATCGACTATACGATCAGCTAAATCAGGGTGCGAGGTTAAAAACCCTGAATCAATTACTGCGATTACCGGCGTATGCGTGATTGTCAGGCCTTCAAGCGTTGTACGCGCAGATTGCCACTCAATATCGCTCAAATTCCATTGCGTATTTTCCGACGGGACCGGGTCATACAGTGAGGGTGATGCAAGCTGCACTTTTCGCGGAAACACATATGGTTCAAGGACTGTACGTCCAGCTTCCATATTAATCGCTTTGATTGCCGCCAATGTCGCGCGCTGGCGATCAAGGCGGGTAAGAGATTTTGCTGATTGCCTTGATGCGCCTTGTGTTGAAATCGTTGAAGCAAAATATGGCTCTAAATCTAAGTGAGTTCGGCTTCCAAATGCCAAAGACTTATATGTCCCTTCTCGCGATGTAGAACGTAACGACGATTTTCCTACACGCTCTTGTTCCGTCACCACCGCTATACCGGGTGCTATATGGCGTGTGGTAATCTGCGTGACAGACGCACTAGACAATTCCTTTCCGCCGACTGCCAAGCCATACATGGACGACCCACTCGCAGCCACGACCTTGATAAGGTATTCTCCATCTTCAGGAACAATGATTTCTTCTAATGCACTCGTTGTACTATCAGATACAACAATTGAGTTGTCATTCACATCAAGAAGTTCCAGATCAAGGTCAATTCCAGACGCAGGATCAATTGTATCATTGGAAGGATTGTCCGATTCTTCTAATGCAATTTCAAGCTGAATCGTCTCCCCGCCTAATAGGTTCACACGAAAATAATCGACCTCATCCGTCTGCCCATTATTGCCTAGATATCCAAACAGGTCCGCACCATCCTGCGGTATGGTTTTTGTAACATACCCTAAAACCAAGGACCCATTATTAATTGATTGTGCACTTGCCGCTGTATTATTATTTGTCTGGGGAGAGCCTTCATCATTATTATCAGCATCAGCGACTATGGGTAAATTCGTTTCCACGACACTCGTCAAAGATGCAGTTTGCGTGACAGGCGGTGTAGGGTCAGTTGGCTGCACAGGGTCTGTCGTCGGAGCAGGTGTTGGCGCACTTCCTCCTCCGCCGCCACAACTCGCTAGCAGACTGAAAACACACAACAGAGCTGAAACTTTTAGGCGCATGAATCTATACCTTTACGCGAAATTCAACTTCAAGCATGTGTGTCAATTCTATAGTCTATTTTAGCTATCAAATCCGAATCACCAAGCTTTAATTGCATACGAACACGGTTTGTTTACAGTGCGTCCCATTTCACCTAGGCCTTGCACATGAAAATATTGCATACATCTGATTGGCATTTAGGCCGCACCTTCAAAGGGGAGTCCCTTATAGAAGACCATGCCTATTTTCTTTCACAATTAATGGATATTATTCTCACTCAAGAACCAGACGTACTCATCATTGCGGGCGACATTTTTGATCGTGCCTCCCCGCCCGCAAGTGCTATCAGTCAGTTCGATGAATTTCAACGACAAGTATATCACAATACTGCGACAGCACTCGTAATATTAGCTGGAAACCATGATTCAGGCGAACGTATCGGTATCAATGGCCCCTTTGCTGATAGAAACCGTGTTCTGATACGCGGCCGACTGGAAAAAGATGATACGCCCCTTATTCTAAATGATGAATATGGGCCAATTGCCTTTAGCGCGCTTCCATTTGGTGAAATTTATGCAGCGCGGGAAACATTTGATAATACCCGCATTTCCTCTCCCGCAGATGTCATTGCAGCCCAAGTTGAATGCGCCCGAAAACACATACCCACTAATGCCCGCTGGATAATATCAGCCCATGCATTTGTAACAGGTGCATCCACAACGGAATCTGAACGTAGCTTAAGTGTTGGAGGCATTGAGACTGTCTCAGCGAGTGTTTTTGAAGGCGCACATTATGTCGCCCTTGGGCATTTGCACCGTGCGCAAAAAGTAGGAAGTGACCATATTAGATATTCCGGTTCTCCCCTCGCCTTCGCATTTGACGAAGCAGGGAGTGAGAAATCAGTTACAATGATCACACTGGGCAGGGACGGCGTCAGCAATATTGAACTTCTTCCTCTCAAAGCCTTGCGTCAGGTACGCATATTGAAAGGCAATCTCAGAGATCTGGAAAACATGACCAATGATCCAAATCGCAGTGATCTGGTTCACGCCGTATTGACGGACACCGGCGCGCTTGTTGACCCTATGGCCCGCTTACGCAAAACATTTCCCAATGCTATTACGCTTGAACGCGAAGCGAGGCAGACCACTCAGTCAGATGGAAAAGGTCGCGCCACAGCCAAGCTTAATGATCCTCAAGCCGTAATCCGTGAATTCCTCACTTATGTCCGCGACGATGCTATAAGCGACAACGAACAAGCCATTTTGGATACGGCATTCAAAGACATTTCAAACGAGAAGGCATAAACCATGCGACCTATACGTTTGACACTCCAAGCTTTTGGTCCATTTGCCGGCACTGAAACAATCTATTTTGACCAAGCGTCACATTCAGGATTATTTGGAATTTACGGCCCCACAGGTGCAGGTAAAACATCTATTTTCGATGGCCTATGCTTTGCGCTTTTTGGCCAATCATCTGGTGCTTCTCGAGATGGAAAAGACTTTCGCTCTGATCATGCAGATTTAGATACACTCACCCAAGTTGAGCTCGTCTTTGATCTTGGCCCTAAACGCTATGTTATCAAGCGTATTCCCGCTCAGGAACGCGCCGCAAAAAGAGGCGGAAGAACAACGCAGCAATCGCACGAAGCCTATTTCTTTGATGCGACTGGAATGGATGTCTCCCAGATAAATGACAATACGCAAGGAAAAGTACTCGCTGAGAAAAAAACCTCACAAGTGGATAAACTTGTGCCGGAAATTTTGGGATATTCGGCCAGCCAGTTTCGTCAGATAATTTTACTTCCTCAGGGCCAATTCCGACAAATACTCGACGCAAACACCAAAGACCGCGCCGCTATTTTGGAACAATTATTTGATGTCTCTCACTTCAAGCGGTTTCAAGAAAATCTCAAAGAGAAAGCCAAAGATTCATCTGCTCAAATCAAGGAAGCAACCACACGCCGAGACGACCGCCTTTCCCAGAGCGGATATGCCAGTATAGAAGAACTCGCTGGCGCAATTAATGCCGGCAACATAATGCTCGACCAAGCCAAAATGGCTGTCGAGAAATCTAAAATTGCTCACTCAAAAGCGCGCGAAAAATGTGAGCATGCCAAAATGATAAATGGGCGTTTTGACGAACTAACAAAAGCACAAACCGAACTCGCCCACCTACACGCACGCCAACCGGAAATAGACGATCTACAGCTCCAACTCGACAGCGCAAACCGTGCCAAAACACTGTTAGGATTGGAAACGGCACTTAGCCAATCCAAGCTCGATCATCAGCAAGCAATCACGCGGCACGCAGAAGCCACACACACCGAAAGCAACGCTAAACAAGGCCACCAGCAGGCACTAAGCATATTAGAAACACTCCAAGACCAGCAAGCCAGCATGAAGGCTCTCGAAACACGCCTTCAATATCTCAAATCCTTGCAAGATATAGCTGCTTCAACTCTCTCGTTAAAAGCAAATGTTGAAACCTGCTACAAAGTGCTCAATAGCGCACAATTAAAACAAGACGCGCTTCAAAAAAACATAGATGAAACAAAGCTCAAGCTGGAGGAACAAAAGAAAGAAGCAGGTCTCGCCTTACAGCGTGAAAGGGATATTGCCAAATTAGAAAAACAGCTTGATTCCATTAAAGCAGATCTTGCCGCGCTTCAGATATATGCCACTCAAAAATTAGAATTTGATAAACTTAATCAACAACTTACATCAACTTCGGATCACCACAAAGCCGCAACCTCAGCGCAAACCAACGCTCAAACCCATTTTGACAAAGCCCAAGCAGACCTCTCCCACATCCAAGCCTTACATCTTGCTGCCAATTTGAAAAATGGAGAAAATTGTCCCGTTTGTGGAAGCTTAGAGCATCCCAACCTTGCAAGCGGCGACCGCAGCTCTAAGGGCCTCAATGAAGCATTTGAAAAAGCAAAGAAAACGCTCGAAATAGCAAATGCAGACGAACGCGAAGCCAATAATCGCCTCATTTCACTGAGAGAAAAAACATACGCTGCGCAAAAACTGTTAGACGGATTAACGCCCTCATCCAAGAATAAAGTTGATCTTGAAAACGAAAAAAATCAATGCACTAAAACTCTCAGTGCTTTAAAAGCAGCACCATCCCACGAGGATATTTCCAAACTTATCCTCGCCTTGGAAACCGCGCTCACTGACCAAAACACGACATTGCAAACCGGCCAACAGACACTCCAATCTGCGCTGTCAGCTTATGAGATTGCAAAGAGCCGGTATGAAGATACTCTTACCAATTTACCGCCTGAATACCGTGACACATCACTGCTTTCCCGTGAGATTGTGGACTTAGACAAACAACTCAAAGGACACGCGGAACAACTAGAAAAAGCTCAAAAAAATGAACGCTCTAGTTTAACTCACTATGAGGGTTGCAAAGCATCAACTCTGGAAAAAAATGAGAGTTTAGAACGTGCCTTGAAACGTCTAAACGGCGATAAAACGAATTTTGAAACGGCATTGCGAGACGCAAAATTTACCGCAGACACCTTCCTCAATGCCAAATCAATCTTACAAAGGTCAGATACGCTTCTTCAACAAATTGACGCCTATAAGACAGCGCTCATCGCCGTAAAAGCGCAAATTAAACAAGCTGAAGAATTTACAAAAAATCATAAATTACAAGATATTGAAACGCTCCAGTCTAACCTGAATGCCGCGAGTAAAGACCTAGAAACAAAAACAGAAGCTCTTAGTACCGCACAACATAATTTGGCCCATTTGCGCAATACACGCGATGCGATTGACCAAGCCTCTAAAGAAGTTGATCGTCTCAATGAAAAATTTGGACCTCTTGGTGGGCTAGCCGATCTGATGGACGGAAAAAACGCCTACAGACTCAAACTGGCTGATTTTGCAATCGCCGCCATGTATGACGACGTTTTAGATGCCGCCAATATCCGGCTAACCCCTATGACAAGCGGCCGATTTGAACTTAGACGCGACACAAGCGCCGCGAGCGGTAAAGGGTCTCAAGGCCTTGATACACTTGTATATGATGCCCACACCGATACGCACCGCCGATCTTCTTCGCTATCGGGTGGTGAAGGTTTCCTGGCATCCCTGGCACTCGCCTTAGGGTTATCTGACGTCGTTCAAGCGCAAGCTGGCGGTGTTAGATTGGAATCTCTTTTCATAGATGAAGGCTTTGGAACACTTGGCTCAGAAACACTGGACTTAGCTCTAGATACGCTCCAAGAGCTTGCTAGCAATAACCGGCTTGTCGGCATTATTTCACATGTCGAAGATGTGAAACGCGCCATTCCCAATGGCTTCATCATTGAGAAATCAAAGAATGGAAGCCGTATTACACAGCGTAATTCCACCTTATGAGATTGAAAGAGGTGACATAAAATATCACAATAACAAGTATCTATCTGTTATTTTTTAATTTTAGACTTATATTGGATACATGAGTAAAACAGATAAAAACACCCCGCCCGCCAAAACATTGACCTCCATTGAAGATGAGGTTTCCTCCTCGCGTCCTGCCAGCATGGACTCGCCCTCCTACCGCCTTGCTGCCCTAGATGAAGACTTCCTGCTAGGTGACAGCATGCGCGGTGTACGCTTCATGCTTGAGTATGCCAAAGCGGAAGAAGAACTGCGCGCATGGGGCGTTGCATCTACCGTGGTGATATTTGGTTCAGCTCGCTTTAAGGACGATGGTCCCGAAAACCATGCCCGCTGGTACAACGCTGCTAGAGAATTAGGACGCATTGTTTCAAAACGTGGTGGCGCTTTGAAAACGAAGGATCATCCACGCCATAACGTGATCGCCACTGGTGGCGGCCCAGGCATCATGGAAGCTGCAAATCGCGGCGCTCAAGATGTTGGCGCACCCAATATTGGTTTCAATATTACGCTGCCGCACGAACAAGAACCAAACCATTATTCGACGCCGGAGCTCACCTTCCAATTTCACTATTTTGCAATGCGCAAAATGCACCTAGCAATGCGTGCCAATGCGCTTGTGGTATTTCCTGGTGGTTTTGGAACAATGGATGAATTATTCGAAGTTTTGTGCTTGCGCCAAACAATGAAAATTCCAAACGAGCTACCCATTATACTCTTTGATAAAGAGTTTTGGACTTCTACATTCAATTTCGACAAATTGATTGAAGTTGGCACCATCAATCCAGAAGATGTGAAACTATTTAGCTATGCCGACACCCCTGAAGAAGCATGGTCACAAATGGTAAAAGCTGGTCTTTGTTCTATTCCCAAAGACCCAAACTAATCTTTTGCAAAGGTTAGCGGCGCTTCCCCCTATTTGGGTAATATGGCGAGCGCCGCTAAAACTTTATTTCAAATACGGGGCCATACATTTAGCAACATATTCTATTGTATCCAGTTTCAAACCTGCCACATTGATACGACCAGAATTTGGAAGATAAATAGCGTGCTCAGCAACTAATTTCTGCGCAGCCCCCTCTTCAAATTGCATCAAAGAGAACATTCCCTTTTGGCGCACAATACGATCAGCCGCCACATCTTTTCCGTGCTTGCGCAAAGCAAGTGCCATTGCCTCACGCAAAGAAGTAATTCTTCCACGCATTAGATCGAGTTCTTCAACCCACATCGCGTAAAGCGCAGGTGTATCAAGAATAGTCGCGACAATCGCTGCCCCATGAGACGGAGGCATGGAATAACTGGCACGCGCAATATCTGCCAGATGAGAAAGCGTTACCTTGGTATGCTCTGTCGACTGCGTTTGCGCGACCAAACACCCTGTCCGTTCGCGGTATAAACCAAAATTCTTTGAGCAGGAATAAGATACCAGAGCCTCAGGAACGATACTTAAAAAACGACGAACGCCAAGCATATCCTCATCAAGTGAATTTCCAAATCCATGATAGGCAACATCGACTATAGGAAATAATGATTTTTCAACACATAGATGAGCGATTGCTTCCCATTGCGCATTGTCCAAATCGATACCTGTTGGATTATGACATGGCCCTTGAATAATAATGCCATCGCCCGCCTTTGCTTTGGCAAGCGTTGTTTTTATCCCCTCAAAATCAACCTTACCCGCATGAGGCCCAGAAGAAACCTCATCATAAGCATAACTATCAGTTGCCATCCCCATCGCACGCACCACATGCGCATGGTTAGGCCATGACGGGCTACTCACCCATACAACACCCTGCTGGCTGAGGCGCTTCACAAAGCCCACAGCGACACTTAACGCACCACACCCCCCCGGAGACGCCAATGAAACAACGCGACCTTGCGCTCTAGCTTCCGAATTATCTCCAAAAATTTGTCGTTCAACCGCATTATCAAACAATTGGTTGCCACGCGGCCCCTCATAAGCTTTTGAGGTTTCTGTTGTTAGCAACATTTCTTCAGCAGCTTTCACCGCTTTTAACACCGGTGTTTGACCAGCATCATCTTTATAAATGCCAACACCAAGGTCCACTTTGGTATCGCGTGGATCTTCCTTATAAGCAGCCATCAATCCTAAAAGAGCATCTGGCGGCAGTAGGGATAGATTAGAAATCAACGCGTTGGACATTATAAACCCCTTTGAATATTAGCGCTTCAATTATTCGATTTTTTTATATTTACCACAAAAACAATCCAAAAAACAACCATACTTCGCAATATTGATTTGCATATGAGGCTTATTCCAAATCAAAAAAAAGACCCCGCAAGCAATAGCCTACGGGGTCAAATTCATTCACTTATAATGTGAGATTTAGAAATCCTTGCGGATTGTCATCCCAATTGTACGTGGGCTGTTGGTACGGAAGCCAAGACGCGCCCGTCCACCACGCTCACGGTCAAAGGAAAGATCTGCATCTTCATCCAACGCGTTAGTGATGTACCCAGTCAATTTCCATGTTTCAAACTCAAGACCAGCGCTCAAATTAAGTGTCTGATATGAGTCTAGATCAAGATCGACAAGACGACTTGGGTCTTCATTGCCAGTGAACGTGCCATAAGCAAGCCCTGTGGCTATTGGTAGACCTTGGCCCGGCTCTTGGTCTGTAGGTTGCGTGTAGCGATCGCCGATCAATTGCAATGAACCAGCGATAAAGGCATCAGCACCTGCAAAGCCAGCATCCCAATAGTATGATCCAGAGAAAGAGAATTGATACTCTGGAACAGATGGAAGACGGTTGCCGTCTCTAATGCCGCCAAGCACTGCGCCGCCGCTTTCAACTGTTGAGTCAAATTGGCTTTCCAACAAGCTGAGCGCCATGTTCAGGTTCAAGCCCTCAATTGGACTATATCCAACTTCAGCCTCGATACCCGCAGAGTGCGCTTCAGGAACGTTAAACACGACACGTGAAGAACATGTACCTGCATCTAACGTGACTTGAAGGTCTTTAATATCACTATAGAAAACAGCACCATTGAAAGAGAAACTACCTTTTTGTGCTTTTAAGCCTGCTTCATAGTTCCAAAGCGTTTCATCTTCAAATGATTGGTATCCGCCGAATGTATCAATGTCAGATCCCTGACAAAGCGTTTCGTTCAGTGGATCATTCACACCACCTAGACGGAAGCCCTGAGCAGCCTGCGCATTCAATGTCACAACGTCATTGACTTCATAAGCAAGCAAAAATCTTGGGTTAAAGCCTTGAGATGATGTTGTATCAGCTTGGTTGCTAATCACATTACCAAATAGACCGCCTTGAGAAATTGTCCGCTCTTCTTCAAAGTCATAATAGCGACCACCAGCCGTCAATGTTAGACGGTCTGTTGCTTCCCAGTTTACTTCACCAAATATAGCGTATTGGTCTAATGTGTAATCAAGCTCTGAGTTATAGGGCGAATCTTCTGAATACCCATTTGATACTGCAGCAGCCGTGCCTGCACCTAAAGCATCATCAGTAAATGCGCCATATCCTGGTGTTGGAAGAAGCTGCTCGTAGGAGCGATCATTAGTAGAATAGAATATTCCCCCGACCCACTGAATTGGACCTTCATAGTCGGAGCTTAAACGCAATTCTTGCGTCCAAGATTCATATGCAGTGGAATCGCGTAGGTTAGATGGAATCTCAAACGCTGCAGTGTCAAATCCAAGGTCTGCTGACACACTGTGTGTAAGCGCACTGGCATCACGGCTTACAAGAATAGATCTGTCGATATATGAGGTCACAGATGTTAGCTCTACTGAACCAAGATCAATAGACGCTGTGATATCTGCCAACAACGTTTCGTCTTTGAACTCTTCATCCGTTAGCAAAAATTGTTCACGTGCATCAAGCTGCTGACCCGCAGAAAGCCAGTTATAAGCCTCTTCGCGGTTAAACCCGTCAGCTTGAATTTCCTGATAGATAACACGCGGTGTTATTTTGATGTTGTCAGATGGCTCAAGCAATAGAGCAATACGTCCACCATTACGTGTACCCGTGTTTACATCTTCTTTTTTGCCTGTGGGTGTAAGTGCATCAATATAACCAGCATATTGCGTTGTGTATCCAACAGCGCGGAGTGCTGCTTTGTCACCCATTGGAATGTTGATCGCACCCTTTAGGTGTCCGCCCTCATTCCCATCTGTGACTGTGTTGACATTAGCTTCAACTTTACCCGACACACCATCAGTATTTGGTTGCTCAGTAATGTAACGGATCGTTCCACCCATTGAACCAGAACCAAACAATGTGCCCTGCGGTCCACGCAATGTTTCAATTCGGTTTAAGTCAAACAGGTCTAAGTCAGGCGTGAAGAGAGATAGTGAAATCACTGACTCATCCAAATACACACCCACTTGCTCTTTTACACCTGGCTGGTCACGAACGATTTGACCGGCGGAAACACCACGGATCGCAACCTGACTTTGCCCTGGTCCAAGGTTTTGGATTGTCAGACCGGCAACGCTGCGCGCTACATCTTCTAGGTTAGTCGCACCTGACTTTTCCATTGCATCAGAAGTCTGCGCATTAATAGAAAATGGAACCTCTTGAATTGTGGAGGCCCTCTTAGTGGCGGTAACAATTATGACATCTTGCTCTAAAGCTGTCTCTTTCTCTACATCTTGAGCATATGCATTTGCCCCAAGAAGAGAGCTCAAAATGAGCGCCGAACTTGTCAGCTTCAATATTGCTTTATTCATAGCGTTTTACTCCCCAGTACCGACTATTTTTGTAATTATTTACCGCACATTGTGTAAAATATAGACTTTTCTTTCTTCACTTTATCAAAATGCGAAATTAATTAATCCCAGTCATTGACCTAAAAATCAAGATATCAGAACAAAATTCGTGAATATGTGATTGCAAAAGCACGCAATACCACGATTTGTCACGCAATTCACAGCATTGTGCTAAAAAAATTCAATAGCACCATCTGTTTGAATAAAAAATTCAAGCAATCTACGCAAGTTAATGCATGCTTTTAGCTTTTCGATAAAGCTGTCACCTCAAAAAACACATTTATAGAGGCAAACTTGGGTATTGAGCCGTCGGCACGCTATTGAGGAGGATTTTCAAAACAATCTCAAAGAGCAGATATCGTTTAAACATACCTCTAACTCATTTTGGCCGTTAAAATGCGTCAGATTTCAGCTGCTCCCGCACCCAAAAGTACAACTTTAAAATGCACTCGCCCTTATTGTCTTTTGAAGAGTCGCACAGATTTATACGTTTTTGGCGTCATTTTCTTTTACAAAACTAAGAGGCACAGGCTCTAACTCTGTCTGCAAAGTATCATTCCATCTGTTCAACAAACCAAATAGCGCAATCATGCCCATGATTTCCATGATTTGGGTTTGTGAAAAGTGTTTTTTCAACTCGACAAAATGCGCGTCAGTCGCACCATTTGGCTGACTACCAGCGGCCATTGCCAAACTCAAAGCTGCACGTTCACCATCTGAGAACAAAGGACTTGTCTCAAATTCCCAAACATGCGCCACTTTCTCCGCATCTGCGCCGGCCATCTTCACAGCCCCATGAGATGTATGCGCTTGGCAATAAACACATCCCGCAGCACTGCTAACGACTGTAGCAATCATGCGCTTTAATCCAGAGTCCAGTTCACCAGGCGCATATACAACATCTACAAGATGCTTTGTTGCGCTTAGAAATGCTGGCCAACGCGCCATCGTCAACACGTCATTGGGAATAAAGCCCATTAGTTTTTCTGAATACTCTAAATCTTTTCTTGCCTGTTCGGACAATTGATCCACAGTCAAAGGTTCAATACGCGCCATCTCGACACTCCTTCAAAGTAAAAAAAACCCGCCTGACGCAACACGACGCCAGACGGGTAAAGGAAGAAAAAAACTTGATTTAGAAGCTTACGCCGAAATCAACACCCCAAGTCAGAGGAAGCTCCGCATATACGTGGTTCGTACTTGTTGTATTGCGGTAGTATTCTTTATCTGTAAGGTTTTTACCCCACAAAGATACACGCCATCCTTTGTCCTCAGGAGCATATCCCACACGTGCATTCACACGTGTTCCCGGTGATATGAGAGAGCCTGGGTTGTTTGCAACCAATGCATATGAATCTGCTTCATACGCAAGGTCACCACCAAATTTCACATATCCATCAAATGCTGGAATTGAATATTGGAAACCGAGTGATGCTTTTGTTTCTGGCGCATTTTTAAGCTGAGATGCTTCACCACAAGCGATAAGTTGTGAGTCACGCATTGCACCCGGCGTCGATGATAGCCCAGGACATGCAGCATCTGCTGGTCCAGCCACAGCTGGATCAATTTGCTTAATAATACCCGCATCAGCGGCAGTTAGGTTTTGATACTCAGCATCCAACCAGCTACCATTCATGTAGAATTCAAGATTGTCCGTTGCAAACCATGATGTCTCCAACTCAATACCTTGAATTGCAGCTTCACCCACATTGGAACGCGTGAAACCTACACCCGGAACCGTCGCGGAAATTTGCAAATCTTCATACGAGTTGTTGAAATAAGTCAGGTTGAAACGCACTGCGTTGTCAAACAAATCACTACGAATACCTGTTTCCCAAGACACAAGATCTTCTTGAGTTACAGGAAGGAAACAAGATGCTGCAGCAAAACAGTCAGGAGACACACCGGCACTTTTAAAGCCGTTTGATACAGAACCATATACCATGATGCTGTCTGTAGCTTGATAGCTTGCTTTCACAGAATATGTCAGATTGTCTTCGTCTAGGTTACGCTCAAGAGGGAACGCTACTGAAGCCGCACCTGGCGCTCCAGAAGACCCAACAACATCACGTGTTTCTGTGGTGTAACGCAATCCACCTGTTAGGGTAATTTTGTCTGTAGCTTCAAAGTTTACTTGCGAGAAAGCTGCAGCAGAATTGGTATCAATTCCCACGCTAAACGGGAAGAAGAACACAGAGTCTAGCTGAACTTCTTCATTATAGAAGAAAGCACCAACCATATAGTTGAACGGACCATCAAACGCAGAAGATAGTGTAAACTCTTGGCTCAACTGGGATTGATCAGTTTGTTGTGAGAAAGGGAAACCAATGTGAGATGACAAGTCATCTTTCATTTGGCGATAACCCGTCAACGACGCGAAATCATAATCACCAATTGCACCATCAATTTTCAATGACGCACCGGAAATTTCTACTTCACTACTAAAGTTCGCAAAACACCCAACTTGTTGGAAAATTTGAGGTGCTGGGGAACAAACTGCGCCCGGTACAGGCTCGATAGTGAAAAGATCATTGTCTACATCTGTAACGACTGATGGGTCATTACTTGAAGTCAAAATTGTACTTGGTGATGGGTCTGAATTGTCTTGCGTGTGATCAGCAGCAAATAATAGTGACCAATCGTCATTGAAGTGGTGCTTCACAGAAATACGTGCCGCTGCAACTTCTTCTTTGCCCAAATTGTCACGTGCCAAACCAGCAGATGCACCATTTGGGTTTAACTCAAACAAACCATCACGCTCTTTATATACACCCGATACACGTACCGCAGTGTTATCGCCAAGTGCTAGATTTCCCATGCCTTTGAAGTTGAACGAACCGTAATTACCAATACCGGCAGATAGGTCACCAGCATTCTCATCTTGTGGCTCCACACTCACAAGTTTAATTGCACCACCGTTTGTGTTACGGCCATATAGAGTACCTTGTGGTCCACGAAGTACCTCAACACGTTGTGTATCAACAAGGTCAAGAAGTGATCCGATAGAGCGCCCTAGGAAAATACCATCCAGATAAATCCCAACAGCTGGGTCAACAGCACCACGTGATTCATCTTCCCCGATACCACGGAAATAAACACGTGCTGAACTAGAAGTACCACCACCTGTTACGATCACTGCGCTTGGTATTTGTGAAGCAATGTCATTTACATCGCCAATTTGACGATCTGCTAATTGCTCGGCTGAAAGAGCAGTCACCGCCACTGGAACTTCTTGTAGGTTCTCTTCACGACGTTGTGCTGTAACAGTTACGACACTTAGTGTTTTTTTAGCCTCTGCTGGTTGCTCGCTAGCGACTTCTTGCTCTTGTGCAAACGCTTGTGGCGCGAAGCCAGTTGCACATAAACCTGTCAGCGCCACAGACGCCGTCAAAATATTTTTAAAAGTCATATAACCTCTCCCGTTAATGGACATTTACCTCTCCCATTTTGTAATTATGGACAAATGATATATCCTTTTATCCAAATGGCAAATACTGTTTTTGGGTTCAGGAAATAGGCAACCAAAAACCAATAATAACAATAAATAACAATGAGTTAGGTGAATTATTGGTTTATAAAACGCCTACTTACAAAAGCCGCGGCTTGAATTTTTGTTGCTCCAAAGCCACAAAATCTCCGCCCATTCATCTTTCAAAGTTAATTCGGGACAAAAAAAGGGGCAGCAACGTAGATATGTTTAGGACTTAACCTGTCTAAATGGTTAAATTCATCTCGTAAAAAAAATTATTTGGTGTGATTTTTCGAAAAGCTCTGTCATGCGATCTCCATACAGCAATTGGGACACAGCGCCTCGTCTAAGAAGACCTATCTCCATAATACGACACCAAATCCAATAGCATCCGCTCCGCACTGACACTCGCCACATCGCGATAATAGACTCAGCACTATGCTTAATTAGTGTTCAAAAGCTCTTCGAAAATTTTGAACAAAATCATGAAGAGAAGCGGCACTTTTATTTACGCTCCCATGCTAAAAAGAGAGAACTAACCAAAGATTGATAAAACCATGACCACTAGAATTAAAAACTCAAAAGATGACCTGATTAACCTAACAAAAATTTGTGGGATGATTATGCTGTTAAGTATTTCAATGGCGTCATTTCGCGATATTTCTAGCGTAATCCTAGGGATTGCCTACTAAGGGTTAACCAACAAGATCACAAAATTTACGGTTGTATAGATGCATTCGTAAACACACTTCGTTGAATTTAGCCGCACGTCTTGGCCTAAATATTCAATATAATTTGCAAAGAATGTTGGACAAATAATTCCAAACAGATTGCAAATTCCGATGCACACACATCAATATACAGGCAATAAGCATGCCCCACTCAAGACGGTTTCTGCCGTTCTTGCCCTATTGTTTGTGTCCATTTTATCAGCAACGCCGCTTGAACTTGATACGCAAGTGCTCCTTGCGAGCTTTACAGTCATCATCTTTTTTACTGTAAACTGGATAAAGCCTCCTTCTGGTCCTCTGCGCGTCTTCCTGTTTCTACTGACTGTCTTCACATCCACACGCTATATTCTCTGGCGAGCAGCTGAAACGCTTCCGACAGACGAATTTCTACCCTTTGTTTTTGGGTTAGCCCTTTTTGGAGCCGAAATTTACGGCTTCGTCATTCTGCTGCTTTCAACTTTTTTGTCTGTGGATGTATTTGAGCGCTCACCTCAACCCGCGCCTGTCTCCATAGATAAAAGCCCAAGTGTAGATGTACTCATTCCAACCTATAATGAGGATGAGATGCTGCTGGAGGTCACTGTTCGCGCCGCTACTGCAATCAATTACCCTGCTGAAAAACTAAACATCTATGTGTTGGATGATGGCGGAACAGACCAAAAATGCGGACAATCAGATCCAGAAAAAGCCCAAGCTGCTAAACAACGACGTATCGACCTTCAAAAACTTTGCGAGCGCACAGGTGCAACCTATCTTACGCGCGAGAAGAACGAACACGCAAAAGCGGGTAACATCAATTCCGCCCTAAAGCATACTAATGGTGAACTTATCTTGATCCTTGATGCGGATCACGTTCCCACCAAAGATATTCTCACACGCACTGTCGGTCATTTCACGAAGGATGATAAACTCTTCCTCGTTCAAACGCCGCATTTCTTCCTCAACCCTGATCCATTGGAAAGAAACCTTGGTACATTCAATGATATGCCAAGTGAAAACGAGATGTTTTATAACATCATCCAAAAAGGGTTGGATGGATATAACGCGTCTTTCTTCTGTGGATCTGCCGCGCTATTGCGCCGGAAATACATTATGGAAATTGGCGGCATTCAAGGTGACACAATCACCGAAGATGCAGAAACAGCTCTTGAATTACACTCTCGTGGATATCGTAGCGCTTATGTCGCCCAACCCATGGTGGCAGGTCTTTCGCCTGAAACATTTTCTGGCTTCATTGTTCAGCGTATGCGCTGGGCGCAGGGCATGGCTCAGATTTTCATTCTAAAAAACCCTTTGCTTAAAAAAGGTCTCTCCCTATCTCAACGTCTAGGGTATCTAAATTCCTGTTTCTTCTGGTTTTTCCCTCTTGCCCGCATGGCGTTTGTATTTGCGCCCCTATTATATCTGATATTTGGTATTCAGGTGTATGACGCATCCATCACCGACTTTTTCGCGTATGGCGGCCCTCACATTGTCGGCGCTATTTTACTTTCTTCCGCATTATATGGAAAAAGCCGCTGGGTTTTTGCATCCGAATTATATGAAATTATACAGTCCGTGCATTGCGCTGGCGCTATTTTGGAAGTCTTCAGAAACCCACGCGCGCCAACATTTGCGGTAACGCCCAAGGGTGAAGACCTCGACACAAACTTTATTTCGCCACTCGCTCTGCCCTTTTATTGGCTCATCAGTCTTGTGCTCTTTGGCGAAGTAGCGGGCATACTCCGCATGGTGTTAAACCCTCAAGATGCAGGCTTTATGGCTGCTGGTTTAATGTGGAACACCTTTCATCTCATTCTATTGCTTGGCGCACTTGGTGTTCTCTTTGAACGCTCCCAACGCCGCGCCTTCCCCCGTATTGAGCGAAATTCTGAAATCGCAATTCTTATTGAAGGGGAATCCTTCAGAACTGTGACAACAGACCTATCCGTTCACGGTATGGGGATCGAATTTACAACAGAATTTAGAGACATTTTAGAAGTTGGCGACAGCGTCCAGATCAACGCCAAAGACTTAGATAGTCCCGACAGCCATATGCTCGACCTTGTTGTGCGATCTGTCTTTGAAAAGAATAACAAAATCCTCGTTGGACTTAGCTTCAAGTTAGAAACCGCTGCGCAATGGAAAGCGATCGTTTCGCTAGTGTATTCCAACAGCAAAAACTGGAGTCAATTTCAAGAAGTTCGCTCCACTTCCAACAACATGTTTGGAAGCATTTACTTCCTGATCCGTACAAGCGTTGTGCGCGCTTTTGAACACTTCACCGAAATTCTGAGAACGGTAAAAATATGAAAAAGATATCACTAAGCGCCCTTTGTGCGGCCAGTCTAATCAGTATTCCAGCCACCGCTCAAATTGCACCTGAGGCAAGCACATCAGCGCCTTTTGCAGATGTGTACGCGCGATATGAAGCACCCGCGCAAATTCAAACTGAAAAACTTGCCGATGGACGCTATAAAGTACGTGCACCCCTATCTCTCCTTAGGTCAGCGCAAGGCAGCATTCATTTAAGCGGCGCAAACGCAAGAGAAACGCTCTATGTCAATATTGCGCCACAAGCGCGCATTGATGATGCACGTTTACTCCTGCGCCACGCATCATCCAGCGCCATGGACGGGATGTCTCCGCATTTGCGAGTGTCGATCAATCAGCAATTCATCGCGCAAGTGAAAGCATCTACAAGTCAAACATCCGTTTTGGATGAAATTGTATTGGACAAACAAGCGCTGTCTTCAGGTTTCAATGCCATCGAATTGAATGCGATTCAGCGTCATACTATCGAATGTCAGGACCCGACCTCACCCGAACTTTGGACTGATATTGATACCCTACGCTCAACGATAGAATTTACATACACACGCCGCCCATTTGCCGGCACACTTGCAGACCTTGATGCAGCGATTTCGCCTGGCCTCGCAGGAATTGAAAAAATCAGCATTGTGACAGCTGAGAACATCAACAAAAGCCACCTAAAATGGGGTGCATTGATTAGTCAGGCCATTGCAAACCGTCTCGACTATAAAATTCCAGATATTTCACACTCAACCGCCACACGCATTGAGTCCGAAACCGCGATTGGACCCGCGCCTTACCTATCCACAAATACTCAAGATAGTGATCTCATTCTTGTCGGCACATTTGAAGAAATCGGACAATATCTATCTATAGATCCTGCAAGCGTCTCTCAAGAAGAAGGCTATTTAGCCATAGGCCCCTCTCCAGCGGACCCGTCTCGCTTTGTTATAATTGCCAGTGGTCACAACGCAAAGAGCGTTGGCCTTGCCATTGATGCACTGGGCTTAAGTTCTTTTCCATTCGCAGATACAAATGAAGCGCGTATCCTCGAAGAAGATGCTGTTTCCAATGTCAATTTTGCAGCAAGTGCTCCGTTGCAAAGTGGTAAATCATACACATTCAAAGATTTAGGGCTGAACACAACATCTATAACCGGATCGCAATACGCTCAGGCTGCTTTGAATTTTGAAATGCCAGCCAACTATTTTGCCACCGAACAAGACATCGTTGAGTTAGAATTAGACTATGCTTATGGAGCTGCGCAAGATCCTGATTCTGTATTAAATATCTTCGTAAATGATGTTTTCCGTAAAGCCATCACCTTATCTAATCCAGATGGAGAAGCGACTGCAGGATATAAAATCTTACTGCCTTCCCGTGTCCTCCAACCGGGCCCCAATAAAGTAAGTTTCAAGGCTGAGCTAAATAAATCGCAAATAGGCAAATGTGCGCCGCGCAATCTAAGAAACCTAGCTTTCATTTTGGAAGGTAGTTCACTTATCCGCCTGCCCGATGCGCAAACCTATGTTGAATTACCCAATCTGGGCCTAATGAAGAACACAGGCTACCCCTACTCGGGTGTGGAGACAGAGAAATTCTCTATTCTCGCCGCAGATGCAACAAGCCCCAACCTTGCAGCAGTCTGGACACTAACAGCAAAGCTTGGGCAAATTCACAAGGCATGGTTTAGCAATGTCGATATGGATTTTGGTTTAGTCCCACCTGCCAACAACACCCTGTTAGTTGGAGCTAAATCAACACTAGATCCAATTTTAAAAAGCCCATTCATCCTAACGCCGTCCAACAATGGACGACACAAAAGCCTCTATGAACTCGCCAACCTTGGACGCAATGGTGCGGTCATATCAGGAGAGAACCCATCGGCAAATGAAACCTTGCTAACCGTGGTAATGGGACAAAACGCTTCGACATTGGAAAATGCAGTCAAAAACCTCGTTGAACCGAGTCATTGGAGTCAGTTGGATGGCGGTGCCGCCGTATGGCGTGAAAAGCCATCTACTTTTGCGACTCAATCTGCACAAGATACTTATTTTGTCGGCAACTTAGAAGCCGCTGAACGTATTGCGTTTCACAATGCGAAAACACCTCTGAAATGGCTTTTAATCATGGGTGGGCTTTTATTTGGTGTTGCCTCAATTCTAGCATTTGTCGCTCGCTATATGAGAAAACGGAACCAACCTTAAATGGCTCCCTTTATCAAAAATATCCCTAAACATTTGCTGATCGGGCTAGCTGTCTCATTGAGTTTGAGCAGCGCAGCCTCATCGCATGCAGATACATCAAACGCTATCAGTGTGACGCGTCTGGGGATACCTGTATCGAAAGTCGATCTTGCCGAGGAGTCAAACCCCACCCAGCTTCAAAACAAGCCCCTTGTGGAAGTGAATGATCAGCCTATTTGGGCAGCTATAGAAAATGGCCAATGGCAATTGGCTGCAAACCTTCTATCCCAGACACAAACCAATTTTCCAAATTGGACCCCTTCCAAAAATTTGACTTTAACCTTGCGATCTGGACAACACGATCACCAGATTAAGAGCATGGTCAGAGCACAAGACTGGCAAGGCATACTCTCTGCTACAGCAGATACTAAGCACTGCTTATCTGAAGGGGACCACTGGGCGCGCACGCTTGCACTAGCAAGCCACCAGAGCAGCAACAAGTTAGCTGAATATCAAATTTCAGCACTCGATCACTGTAATACTCCATCTCGTCAGATTAAAATCCTCGAAAGCGCCACCCAATTTCTAGATCTTGCGGACTTGATGGCTATCCGCTCCCGTTTTAAAGGCAAAGCGCTTACACCCGATAGCGTGAATGCGTGGGTAAACCTTGAAAAAACGATAAAAAACAAACAGTTTGATGCATTTTTCACAGATCAAAAATGGCAAAATGCTTTAAGTCTTGCTGATGAAACTCATAACGCCAGCATGTATAATCAAATTGGCTGGGCTGTGTTGGCTGAAAATCCCGTGCTCGCACACAAGGCTTTTACCGCTTCTCTATCTATAGAAAAAGACATAAATATTCTTTATGCACAAGCACTTAGCGCCTTTAACATGGGCGATATTTCTTATGCCCTAAACATAAATCCCACTCCAGATATTATCCAATCTGAAAAATGGTCCGCGCTACGCGCCAACGCCCAATTAAAGCTTTCACAAACCTCACTATCAGAAGAAAACTGGCAAACTGCCATAGATTACGCAAATGCAGCGATAGACATTTCCGAGAAAAGCACACCAGATGCACAAGCCATTATTGGATCAGCTTGGTTGGGAATGGCACAAAAAGCTTATGAAAACAAAGACTACGCACAAGCTGAAACTTTAGCCTTTCAAGCCGCACAGAACGGTGCCCCACTTCGTGACGCTAAAATGCGTGAGGCATGGTCCCAGTATCACCTCAAAAAACTAGATTTGGCAGAAGCCAATTTCGCAGCACTTTATCTTGATCAACAGGATGAAGAATCCAGTCAAGGGTTGTATTTTGCCGCAAGCGCAAATCAACATCTAGATAATCTAGAAACACTTTCTAGCCTTGTCGGTGGCCCTCTTGCTGAAAAAGTCAAAGCATCAAAAGCTGAAAGTGCTTTTGCTCGCAATGATTTCTCTACAGCTCTAAAGTTAAACGATAAATTCGAAAAAGATCTCGCGGGTATTGATAATTTATGGATCGCTCAAGCTATATCCATGCGTCGCACAAACGGCGTTGAGGGAGCCAATCGACTAAGCGCCACACACACCCGTACATCTATAGGAAATACATTTAATACCAACATCTTAGAGGCTGGCATAGCGACTATTTCAACCGATGCTGGACGCGCTAAATTGACGGCAAATGTTGGCACGCCTAATTTCGCCAATGATTCAGGAAAAGAACTAGGCGTATCACCATTCCTATCATGGCAACGTGAGGGCGAAACCCAATTCGCTGCTTTGATCACAACCACACCTATCAACGAAAACACATCCACACGTCTGGTCGGTGAATTAAGCTTACACCGCCGCAAAGCACGTGAAGACTTCCGAATCAAAGCCAGCCTGTTTTCCATTCCCCGCGATGATAGTCTTACGTCCCTATTGGGTCGCAAAGACCCTGCTTCTACCATTGCTTATGGGCGTATCGTTGAGAGCGGCCTAAAGGGACAAATCGCAAAAACCTTCAAAGAACAATTCACTGTGACGACAGCAGCAAATATAAGCGAGCTAAGTGGACAAAACACAATTGATAACACGCACTTAGGCGCATCCCTCGCTGCTACGACGTCTATCCAGCACCAATCATTTGATTATATCGCGGCTGGTCCATTTTATGGTTTTGATACATATGAAAAAAATTCCAACCACCACACAATTGGACATGGCGGCTATTTTAGTCCTCAACAGCATCATCGCGCCGGCATAAGTCTACATGCCCAAACGCGAGAAGCACGCCAAACAATTGTACGTGTAAATGCGTCTACAGCATATGAGTCTGTGAAAACTGACCCGTCTTTGGTGCTACCATTAAATGGACCAGATGGAGATGAGTTTTCAGGTTCTTCAAATACAGGGTTTGCTGTGTCAGCAGACGTCATAGCCATGCATCGTCTAAATGATAAATGGTCCATTGGTGCCGCAGCGAGCGTCATTTCATCGAATGCTTTTCAAGATGTGCGCGCAGGCATCACTTTGCGTTTCACACCCAAGGGCCGCGCCTCAATGACAAGCAGAGACTTTAAGTTCGATCCTTTAAACAGAGATATTTGGTAATCATAAGATGACAAATACCACCACTTCCGAGATATTTAAGTCTAGTCGTAACAGAGACTTATCTTCTCCTGCGCTCGTTATTGCTTTATACGCAATGGCCTTTGTCACGTGCTTTATGGGGCTTGCACTTTTTGTCTATTTGACCGGACAGAAGATCGCCAAAGAATATTCTCATGAGCTTCGTGCCTCTGCCCAAATTGGCTCGCTCAAAATAGAAAATTTGCTATCCAATCTAGAAAAAAATACGCTTGAATTAGCACCTCTTATTCGCGAATTTGATACGATCCCAACTTCTTCAACATCGCAAAGAGACGCGCGTCGTGCCATTTTCCAAATGCTCAAAAACACGCCCATAAAGGCGGTAATGCTGAAAGATGAAGACGGAAATATTCTCCTCCAAATAAGCGAGACAACCAGCGACACTTCCTCAGAGAAGTATACGCAGACTCCATCTCCACTTCAAAAATCAGCTAATTTATTGGAGCAAAGACTAGATATTGTGAGAACAGAAAATGATGATGTCCTCATCTTTCAACGTCCATCATTTCTAAGCCGGAAAACACTTATATTCGTACTCGATGACAAAACACTGGCCAATCTGCTCATTCCACAGAGCACGATGGCAAAGGATATTGATAATGGCTATCTGATAGATAAAGACAATAATATCCTCTCCAAATACGGATCAGAAAATTATTTCGGAGTTCTAGGAAACCGTCTGGAGTTTGATGGGCTGAACACACCAATTTCACCTTTGGAAGAGACACAAGTCAAAACGCTAACATCTCCCAAAAACATCCCGTTTTTGACTGTCGAGTCTGGCCTTTCCGCCTATGATGTAAGGGTGATCTACACCAGCAGCCCCATTAGTTCTGTCTATGTGTTACGAAAAGCCGGCTTGGAGGTTCTAACCTTTATCGGTCCTGGAATACTGGGCCTATTGCTTACAATATCGCTCATTCAGAACGAATGGCATAAAAGCGACCGGCGGCGAAATAACTCAGCTGATGCACTCGCACGCGCTGAAATCGCCAGTGACATGCTGCAAGCAGGCATCATTGATTGGAATGTGAAAGACGCCTCGGTCATTTATTCTCAAGGTTGGCATAATCTCTATGAATACGCCAAAAATCTTAGAAAAAATGAGATTTACGATCATATAGATCGCATTCATCCAGACGATATTGAAAGCGCCAGAAATGCTTATCAAAACATGTTGGATGGAAAAACGAAAACGTTGGAGCACACTCTACGTATTCGCAACAGCAATGGTGAGTATCTAAATATATTTGAGAGATGCAGTGTAAGGCAAGACCACTCGGGCACGCCCAAACATGTGATATTGGTTCAATCACCTATTTAAAATCATATACATAATGTTTTTCTGCTAGAAGAAGATATCTGCTGTCGAAATAAGCAGCCCAATAATTCTAGCTTGCAAGGGCAAACTAATTTAGGGCATTAATGAGGTTCGTGAATTAATATTGCTTGATAAGCAAACATCAAATCACCGCCAAGTTTTAGTTTGGAAATCATCTGTATGGTACGTTTTATAATCGGCGCGTTTTGTTTCACTCTCATCGTGATAATAGCTGCTTGGTTTACATTAAAACGGTCAGATATCCCCTTCTCCAGCCTTGAGCAGCGCTACAGTCTGAGCGCTTCTCATTTTGTGACCTTAGAGAGCGGTGCGCGCGTCCACTATCTAGATTCAGGACCGACCATCGGCCAATACGACCCAAACAAAGACACGCTGCTATTGCTTCATGGATATACCAGCAACTCCTCCGAGTGGAATGAGTGGCTTAAAGAACTGCGTGGTCGATATCGTATAATCGCCGTTGATCTGCCGATGCATGGATTGACTGAATCCGATATGTCATATGTTGAAACATCAAATGGCATGGTGAACTTCATCCAAGATTTTACCACCGCAATTAATTTAGATCACTTCTCAATTGGCGGCACATCACTTGGCGGACAGATAAGTTGGGAATACGCCTTAACCAACCCAGATCGCGTAAATGCGCTTATTCTAATTGGTGCAGATGGTTGGCCTTTAACAGAAAATGATGTGGCCTTTGACCCCATTGTAAAAGACATTCAGCTAAATCCGTGGTTAGCCCCTGTCTTAAAACATTTTGACATGCAAACGCACATCCAAGCGCGCTTGGATAAGTGCTTTTCTGATCCAAGCATTACTGAACAAGCGATGGTAAAACGCTTATCTGATCTCGCGCGTGGACCTGCGCATCGCAAGGGCTTGGTCAAATTGGCGCTTAGAAAAACATCTATTTCTTTGCCAACCCAATTTAAAGACCTAAAGCACCCCACGCTTATTTTACATGGCGAGAAAGATAAGATTATTCCCGTTAGGTTTGCACACGAATTTAATAGTGCAATTCCAAATTCTACACTGATAACTTATGAAATGTCGGGGCATTGTTTAGTCATCGAGACCCCCCGTCGCTCGCTTGATGATGTCTTATCGTTTTTGGAAAGCGTCAGAAAGACTCACACGAACTCAAAAACACAAGTCCTTGAAAGCTCTCCGCCTCGGGCTATTTTGAATTCAAATGAAAATTCTGAAACGGGTTCAGAAGCGGCAAATTAAATGCCCCATTCATTCGCTAAACACCCATTCCCGCGGAATGAAAATTCCTCGACAACATTATGGTGTTCAACAATGAATTGTGTGCTGCACACAGATTTTAATATGTAACGCGGCACCCACACTTTGCGCGCTTCAATATAGCGACGTGTTTGCGCATCACCTGCTTCAGTATCAAATTTTGCTGATGTACGGTAATAACGGTGATCAAAATATCCACCACGCGGCAAGTCTTTAGACTCTTTATATACCCATATCTCACGACCATCTTCTAGACGGTTCACGAGCGTGGGTTTGCCCCATTCAGCAAGTAGTTGCTGGGTCGTTTGTCCTTGGTATTGCGTGAGCTGCTTTCTGTAACCTTCTGCCGTCTCACACGCACCTAATGCGCATACTGCGACAACCATAAGACTTAGAATTTTGAGTTTCATAACAAAAACTCCCCAGTACAGAACGCTACAAGCTTAGATTACATATATGTTAGGATTGTCCTTAAAATAAGTTAATCTGTCAAAATAAATTACAGAAAATTTATATTTTTTCTCGCGAAAGCCTAATTTTTAAAAAAGTCAGCCGCTATCTGCCACATCCCCCATCACAGGGGATGTGTGAGCACATTTTAAATGTACGCACAAAACTAGATTAGGTCGGGAATGACACGATCAGGAACCATGTGACCATCAAGGAAATTCTTAATATTAATGATCACCTTTTCGCCCATCTCAGTACGCGCTTCGATCGTGGCAGATCCCATATGCGGTATGAGAATAACATTCTTAAGTGCCAAAAGCCTTGGATTTATCTCTGGCTCATTCTCAAAAACATCCAGACCTGCCCCAGCAATTTGCCCAGCCTCAAGCGCACTAATGAGTGCCTCTTCGTCAATCACCTCACCGCGAGAGGTGTTAATGATATAGGCGTGCGGTTTTAGCAGCCTTAAGCGACGCTCATGCATAAGGTGGTAAGTTGCCGGTGTCGCTGGGCAGTTTATCGAGATAATATCCATTCGCGATATCATCTGATCTAAACTTTCCCAGTAGGTCGTCGCAAACTGTGCCTCAATGGCCGGTGAAACACGGTTACGGTTATGATAGTGCACTTCCAGACCAAATGCGCGCGCACGACGCGCAACCGCCTGCCCTATCCGGCCCATACCAATAATACCGATGCGTTTTCCGAAGATACGGTGGCCCAGCATCCACGTTGGAGACCATCCTTCGAACTCACCGCGCCGCAGCGCCTCCACTCCCTGCACCATGCGTCTTGGCAGCGCCAAAATAAGCGCCATCGTCATATCGGCAGTATCTTCCGTTAGAACGCCAGGCGTATTGGTGACGACAATACCGCGTTCTGCCGCCGCTTTAACGTCAATATTATCAACGCCAGCACCAAATTGGGCGATCATCTTTAACTGCTTGCCTGCTTTCGCGATTAATCCGGCGTGAATTTTATCCGTCACCGTCGAGACAAAAACATCTGCGCGCTCCAAAGCATCCGCAATGCGGTTCTCTGTAAACGCTTCATCTGTCGCATTTAGCTCAGCATCAAAGAGCTCCACCATGCGTTGCTCAATTGGTTTTGGCAATTTGCGCGATATGACGACCTTTACCTTGTCCCGTGGCATTCAACGTCTCCGTACTTTATATTTTTTATACTGAGCACATAGCAAATCAGCAATAAATTTCCAAATTTTCAACTAAATTCATGGGTGCGGCAAATTTGAAAAATCAGGTTAACAAGCCATTCACCATGGAAGGACATTCTAACTCATCATTAAATGATGGTCATGTTTATGTTCTCGAGTCAAAATGCTCACTTCCGGTGTTTTATCACCGTCACTTTATTATTGCTTACCTGTCAATTCTCTCACGGATTGACCACCAAAGCCTATGCGCAAGCGCATGATGAAGATGAATTCCAAATAGAATCTGCAAGCCTTACGCCATATATTCATCAGGAACAAAATAGGCGTATTTCAAAATTTTCCAGTATGCCCGTACCCCGTTATGCAAGCCTTAAATATGGCGAGGTCAATGGTCGCTTAGGTCCGAGCATAGATTATCCTATCAAATGGCAATACCAACGCAGCGGCTTGCCAGTGCTCGTCATTCGTGAATCTGGTGATTGGCGTAAAATACGCGATCCCCAAGGGGATGAAGTATGGGTTCATGAACGCATGCTCGGCGCACGCCGCACAGGCATCACCTCCGAAATGTTGGTTATGTTCCAAAAACCAGACCAAGAAACGCGGCCGATCGCCGAAGTGTCAATGGGCGTAGTCGCAGATATTGCCGAATGTGAAGGTGATTGGTGTCGCATTGATATTGATGGTAAACGTGGCTGGGCAACACGAAATTCAATTTGGGGTGTAGACGATTTAGGTTAAATACAACCTATTCCCACGCAAGAGGGACCGAACAAAGGGTTTGCCCTTCGTAAACACCGTGCTAACCCCTGTCTTCAAATGTTGCGCAATGTGATGAATTGAATCAATATCACGCGCTACCGTGTATTGGAGAAGACCAGAATGTCTAGCCCTGCTGATTTCCACGAACCTCAAAGTTCGTATTCATATGAAGACCTTATCACATCTAGTGAAGGTAAATTGTTTGGACCGGGAAATGCCCAGCTTCCTGCACCTCCAATGCTCATGCTCGACCGCATCTTGAAAATCAATTCAGATGGCGGCGAAAATGGCAAAGGCCAACTTATTGCAGAACTAGACGTAAATCCTGATCTTTGGTTTTTCCAATGTCACTTCCCAGGCGATCCAGTTATGCCCGGTTGTCTTGGCCTTGATGCCATGTGGCAATTGGTTGGCTTCTGGCTTGGTTGGTCAGGTTCACCTGGTCGTGGCCGCGCCTTGGGTGTTGGTGAAGTAAAATTCACTGGTCAGGTGACAAATGACATCAAAAAAGTACGCTATGAAATCAATATCAAACGCGCAATTCGCGGACGTTTGGTTATGGGAATAGCTGACGGTATGGTTTTCGCTGACGATCAGAAAATCTATCAAGCGAAAGACCTTAAAGTTGGGTTATTTAAACCTGAAGCGTAAGTTCTTATATTCATTGAGGCGGCGCCCTCCTCCACCTGCGGCGCGCCCAACAAAAAAGGGTAAGCACACATGAGTGCATCTGGTCTTCGTCGCGTTGTTGTCACAGGAATGGGCATCGTCTCTTCAATTGGGGACAACATAAAAGAAGTTACTGACAGCCTGAAAAACGGACGATCAGGCATTACATTTTCTCAGGAATACGCTGACCGCGGATTCCGCTGCCAAGTCGTTGGTAAGCCTAAAGCCGTTCCTAAAGACCATATTGAAAAACGCGCGATGCGTTTCATGGGCGATGGAGCGGGCTATTGTTATATGGCAATGGAACAAGCACTGGCTGATAGCGGCCTTCCCGCAGAAAAAGTCTCAAATCCGCGCACTGGTCTAATTGTTGGAACAGGTGGTCCCTCCACACGCGCGATTGTTGAAGCTGCCGATATCGGACGCGAAAAAGGCATTAAGCGCATTGGTCCTTTCGCAGTACCTAAAGCTATGTGTTCGACTGCGTCTGCCGCACTTTCAACCATGTTTAAAATATTGGGTGTGAATTACTCAATATCGTCTGCATGTACGACATCCCTTCACTGTATCGGCGCTGCTGCTGAACAAATCCAATGGGGCAAGCAAGATATTATGTTTGCCGGCGGTGGTGATGAAGTTGAATGGAGCTTCTCCGCTCTTTTTGATGCTATGGGCGCAATGTCATCTAAATATAATGACACACCTACAACAGCTTCACGCGCATTCGATGAAAGCCGTGATGGTTTCGTTATCTCTGGTGGTGCTGGAATTTTAGTTCTTGAAGAATACGAGCACGCCAAAAAACGCGGTGCAACTATTTATGGCGAAGTCACTGGATATGGCGCAACATCAGATGGCCATGACATGGTCGCCCCGTCTGGTGAAGGTGGATATCGCGCAATGCAACAGGCACTTTCCACTGTAAAAGGAAAACCTGATTATCTAAATCCACACGCCACTGCGACACCGGTTGGCGATATGGTCGAGTTAGAAAGCGTACGCAAATTATTTGGAAACGACGCAAAAGACCAACCAATGATTTCTGGTACGAAATCCATGACGGGTCACGCAATGGGGGCTGCTGGCGTACAAGAAGCAATTTATTCTCTCTTGATGATGAAGGAAAGCTTCATTGCGCCATCTATCAATATTGAGAATTTAGACCCTGCTGCGGCTGGAATGAACATTATTAGAGAGGCACGTGATGCTGCGCTGAAAATGGTTATGTCCAACTCATTTGGGTTTGGCGGCACAAATGGCTCAGTGATTTTCTCTAAAATCTAAATCGTTTAATCGCTTAATACCTACTCTTAAAGGCTCTCCATTCTGGGGAGCCTTTTTTATGCTTGGAATACTTCCATTTGCTATTTTTCATTCAAGACTTCCCAAACCCCTCCTTTTCGCATATAAAGATATCCTTATATGTGCAATTCAATATTAGGGTGCCAACGTGAAATCTAATTATTACTTTACGAGTGAGAGTGTCTCCGAAGGACACCCTGACAAAGTTTCCGACCGTGTTTCAGACTCTATAGTCGACCTTTTTCTAGCACGCGACCCTGAAGCGCGCGTGGCATGTGAAACCCTTACAACGACAAACCTGATTGTTCTTGCTGGTGAAATGCGCATAGCTGATGATTTGATGCCTTCTATGGAAGAAATCGAAGAAACAGCGCGTGAAGCTGTTCGTGATATCGGATACCACCAGAAAGGCTTCCACTGGAAAACAGCTGAACTCATCAACCGCCTTCACGGTCAATCGACTGATATTGCGATGGGTGTTGATGAAGGAACTGGCGACTTCAAAGAAGAAGGTGCTGGGGACCAAGGTATCATGTTTGGTTTCGCGACAAACGAAACACCAGAATTAATGCCTGCTCCAATCATTTATTCTCACCAAATTCTAAAGCAAATGGCCGAACTTCGTAAGTCCGGCAAACAACCTGAGTTTGAGCCTGACGCAAAATCACAAGTGACCCTAAAATATGAAAATGGTCGCCCTGTAGGTGTGTCATCTGTTGTTGTATCTACACAGCACAAATATGGCTTCACACCAGCTGATATTCGCGAAATGGTTCGCCCTGTTGTAAAACAAGTTCTTCCTGAAGGTTGGTTCCCACCTGAAGAAGAATTCTATGTAAACCCAACTGGTAACTTCGTTATTGGTGGACCAGACGGTGATGCAGGTCTAACTGGCCGTAAAATCATTGTGGACACATATGGTGGTGCCGCGCCTCACGGTGGTGGTGCATTCTCCGGTAAAGACCCAACTAAAGTTGACCGCTCTGCTGCTTATGCAAGCCGCTATTTGGCCAAAAACATTGTGGCAGCAGGTCTAGCTGACCGTTGTACAATTCAACTTTCCTACGCAATTGGTGTTGCAAAACCACTCTCTATCTTCATCAACACAGATGGGACATCTAAAATTGATGAAGCTGTTATTGAGGCAGCTATCCCAGACCTAATGGATTTATCACCACGTGGTATCCGTACGCACCTCGGTCTCAACAAACCAATTTATGCGCGCACAGCAGCTTATGGCCACTTTGGTCGCGAACCTGATGCTGATGGCGGTTTCTCATGGGAAAAAACAGACCTAGTCGACAAGCTTAAAAGTCTAGCCTAGAACCCCTCCCTACTTCATAGCCAATTCATTGGCTCAAGGTTTGGAACACAAGGGTTAGACACACAATGGCGACACCGAAAGACGACACAAGCAGCAAGGGTTCAAAATTTGGCCCCTTGCGTACATTCGGTCGAACTGGTGGTCGCCCTTTATCTCCTCGTCAACAACGATTAATGGAAGAACTCCTTCCCAAAATCGTTGTTGACATGGACGCACTTCACGACAATTTCGACCCGAAAAATCTATTCGATGCATCCTGTAAGGAAGTCTGGTTTGAAATTGGATTTGGCGGGGCCGAACATTTAATCGGACAAGCAGCACGCAACCCGCAGGTCGGTATCATTGGGGCAGAACCCTTCCAAGAAGGCGTCGCCAAGGCACTTACCTTGATAGATGCAGACGGTATGCAGAACGTACGCATACACCCTGATGATGCAAGATTGGTCTTAGATAAGCTCGCAGATGCATCGCTGGATCGCATTTTTATTATGTTTCCAGACCCGTGGCACAAAACACGTCATCACAAACGCCGCCTTATCCAACCTGAATTCATAGACACACTCGCGCGCATCCTAAAACCTGGCGGCCATGTTCGGTTTGCTACAGATTGGGCAAATTATGCTGACTGGACGTTGGAGAGATTTGAAAACTCACCTTCTTTCAGCTGGTTAGCTGAAAAAGCCGATGATTGGCGCACGCCTCCAGCAGACCATGTTACCACACGCTATCAAACAAAAGGACTCGGTGATTGCGCCCCTGTCTGGCTTGATTTCAAGCGGACCTAGCTTACGCGCTTTGGCTCTACACTCACCTTTTTGAGCAATTCTTCTTTACGGCGCTCTTCTGTTTTGGGCTGAGAAGGTAGAATACCTTGGCGTCTATCAGGACCAAAATACTCTCCCACACGCACAAAAGTTCTTTGTGTAATACTCATACGCTCAATCGTTTTCCAAAGGCGCGCCCGCGAAAACGGAAGACATAATATACCATCATATCCCGCCATAATGATCAGTTTGACCAGTTGGGCTGAACTACTACCAGTTACAAAAAACACTTGAGAATAAGGGTCTTGCACTTTGTCTTGGTTACGAAGAGCACCGATAATTTTGCGAGGGTCTACACGGCTATTCCCATTAACGAGAATGGTCCCCAAACTTCTTACGGACGCAAACTCCATCAACTCATCAGGATTATTTGCAGCAATGATATTGCGAACCCCAAATGATTTTAGCATGTCGCGTTGCATGCGGATAATTTCGATATTTTCACTATAAATCAGAATTTGCTGATTTATGGGGTCACGTTTAGGCGCTTCAAACTTCTCAATCATAAAAACCCCTTCAACATTCAACACATTATAGTTGATATACTTTTTCAGGATATAAAGAATGCATGGACAGGGTTAACATAACGTATCCTTTTATTTACCATTTCCACTGATATGCATATTTAGATAACAGCCAATAAAATACGGATGTCTTTCAAAATATACTTACAAGAATTACCGCTCCCAACTTCATCGTATCAAGCCCTCGACAAATCCGTGAAGCTAGCGTATGAGATATCTAAAGCTGAAATTGAACAGCGGCGGCCCGGGCAACTAGGCCGCCGCTTTTCGTTCCAAGACCTCTCAAAGTATCATTTTTTATGATACCCTAGTGAATAGACGACAATAAAATAACGGACCTGATTTGCGCGCCCTATCTGAAATAGAAAAACGTATTCTTGATATTATAGAACCTGAGGCTACGAGCATCGGGCTGGAGATTGTGCGTATTCGTATGATGGGTGCAAACACGCCCATACTCCAGATAATGGCTGAAAAGCCAGACGGCACGATGGATGTAGAAGACTGTGCTAAATTGTCTCGCGCGATTGGTCCAATATTAGACGTGGAAGATCCAATCCACTCGGAATACAATTTAGAAGTCTCTTCTCCTGGAATTGACCGCCCTTTGACACGCGCCAAAGATTTTTCCAATTGGCTTACGCATGAAGCGCGTATTGAAGTTGGTATGCCTATCAATGGACGCAAACGGTTTCACGGCTTTATAACAGGCCAAACTGACGGTATTGTGTCTCTTGATCTGAAAGATGGATCACAAGCCGATATTGCTATCGCCGACATGGTCAAAGCTTCTTTGGTCATGAATGATCGCCTCATTGAAGATGCACAATCTCGCGGGCAAGCACCTGAACTAGATGAAGATCAATTCGACGAATTTGAAGATACTGAATCAGACGACATTGAAGACAACGACGACTTTTCTGAAAACAACAATGCGGACGTCAACCAAGTAGACGACCCAGCACAAAGAAAGGATGACTGATGAGCACCATCGGCGTTTCAGCGAACAAGCTGGAAATCCTAGCAATTGCGAACGTTCTGGCAGCTGAGAAGCAAATCGATAAAACGATTGTTCTTGATGCAATGGCAGAAGCTATTCAAAAAGCAGCTCGCTCACGTTATGGTCAGGAACACGACATCCGTGTAACAATCGACCCTAAATCAGGTGAGACGACTATTACACGTGTTCAAACTGTTGTTGAGGAAGTAGAAGACCCAGCACACCACCTCTCTTTAGAGGAAGGTCGTGAAATGGACCCCAACGCAGAAATAGGAACAGAATTTACTGAAATTCTTCCTCCTTTTGAGTTTGGGCGTGTAGCGGCACAAACAGCAAAACAAGTCATCACTGGTAAAGTGCGCGAAGCAGAACGCGAACGCCAATATGATGAATTTAAAGATAAAGAAGGCCAAATCATCAATGGTCTGGTTAAGCGCGTCGAACACGGCAACATTATCGTTGACCTTGGTCGCGGTGAAGGAATTATTCGCCGTAATGATGGCTTGCCTCGTGAGAATCTAAACCCAGGTGATCGCGTTCGCGCTATCCTTTACAAGGTATCTCGCGAACCTAAAGGTCCTCAACTTTTCCTTTCTCGTGCACACCCTAGCTTCATGGTTGCCCTCTTTTCACAAGAAGTACCGGAAGTTTATGAAGGCGTTATCGAGATCAAAGCCTGTTCTCGTGATCCAGGTTCACGCGCTAAAATCGGTGTTTTGTCACATGATGCATCTGTTGATCCTGTCGGTGCGTGTGTGGGTATGCGCGGTGCACGTGTTCAAGCGGTTGTATCCGAGCTTCAAGGCGAAAAAATCGACATTATCCCTTGGTCTGATGATGAAGCGACATTTATCGTAAACGCTCTTCAACCAGCAGAAGTTTCTAAAGTTGTTGTCGATGAAGATGAAGGCCGCGTTGAGGTTGTTGTTGAGGAAAGCCAATTCCCACTTGCAATCGGTCGTCGTGGTCAAAACGTTCGTTTGGCGTCTCAACTTACCGGTTGGCAAATCGACCTCACAACTGAGGCCCAAGACTCTGAGCGTCGCCAAAAAGAATTCCAAGAACGTACTGCACTCTTCATGCGTGCACTTGATGCCGATGAAATGCTTGCACAATTGCTTGCGTCAGAAGGCTTTGAAACAATTGAAGAAATCGCTTATGTTGACATTGATGACTTTGCGAGTGTTGATGGTTTTGATGAAGCCGTTGCACAAGAACTTCAAACGCGTGCTCTGGAATATTTAGAGCTGCTTGCTGCCGCTATGGACAAGAAGCGTAAAGACCTTGGTGTGACCGATGAAGTAGCCTTCATGGATGGTGTAACACCTGTGATGGCTGTCCGCTTTGGTGATGAAGGTATCAAAACAATTGATGATCTTGCTGGACTTGTTCCAGATGATCTCATCGGTTGGAAAGAGCCAGATTCTCGCGGCAAGCAACGTTGGCAACCGGGTTTATTGGTGAAAGGTGAAATGACGCGCGATGCAGCAGAGCTATTCATCCTACGTGCCCGTGTAGCAGCAGGCTGGGTTGAAGCAGAAGTGCTTGAAGCTGAGCTCGCAAAACGTGCCGCTGAGTTAGAAGCTGCTGAAGCAGCATTTGAAGGCGAATTAGGTAATCTTGAAGCTGCTGAAGCAGCTTTCTTAAGCTCGGAGGGCACATCTGATGACTCAGAACCTGCCCCCGACACAGACGAATGATAGCAAACCAGACTTAACGTCTGGCGATGACATCGACTTCGACACAGATAACGGCCCACCGAAAAAGAAAATCGGTGGGAAGAGTGATCCTGTGCGCCGTTGTATTTCAACGGGGACAAGTCTACCACAATCTGCTATGGTCAGATTTGTGGTGTCTCCCGATAATGTCGTAACACCTGACGTCGCAAACTGCCTTCCAGGGCGCGGCGCTTGGGTAACGGCATCAGCGGAAGCCATTGATTTGGCGATATCAAAAAAAGTTTTTTCACGCGCGTTTAAACAATCCGTCAAGGCCGATATTGCATTGACCGAACAGACACACCAATTGCTGTTTCGTCGTTGTCTTGATATTTTGGGGTTCGCAAAACGTGCTGGAGACCTTATCTTAGGGTTTGAACAAGTTAGAGAAGAAATACGACTTTCTGAGCCTTCTTGCTTGATTGAAGCCCTAGATGGCGCTAGCGATGGCCGGAAGAAAGTACTTTCTCTTGCTAAAGCTGTTTTTGGCGATGACGACGTTGAGGAGCAACCGATTATTGTTGGATGCTTCACTTCTGAGGAATTGGGCATGGCCTTAGGGCGGGAGCGTGTGATACACGCTATCGTTAAAGAGGGTCGATCCGCCCGTAATTGGATCATTGAAGTAGAGCGACTGGGTGGTTTCCGCCCGTTGCGCCCGTCAGACTGGATGTCTTTGGCGGTTTAATTGAATTTAAGGTCGTAGCGAATTGTCGAGTCGGCCACAACATGAAGAACTTGCATGAGCGACACTAAAGACGCGCAGAACAATAACAACTCCAATGCTAACGGCACTCCGACCGGTCGCAAACCCCTGACTGTGTCTGGTGGTGCGACTGGTGGCACGGTAAAGCAGAGCTTTTCTCACGGACGATCCAAACAAGTTGTGGTCGAAACCAAGAAGAAAAAGCGTGTAGTTGTACCCAATAATAATTCCCGTCCGGGTGGCGCACCTTCTAAAGGCGGAAAACCAATGTCTGCAGCAGCTGCTGCAGCCCGTAAGCTTGGATTATCAGAAGAAGAGCTAAGAGCGCGTCAAGCCGCTCTTTCAAAGCGTAAAGCTGATGAAGAAAAGCGCAAAGCCGAACGCGAGACGATGGAAGCTGCGCAAAAACTGCGTAACGAAAAAGCCAAATCTCTCGATGCTGAAGCTAAAGAGCGTGAAGAAGCTGATGAACGCCGCAGAGCTGAAGAAGCTGCGCGTAAACAAGCTGAGATTGATGCACGTGAAGCTGCTGAAAAAGCAGCGCTTGAAGCAGCTGAACGTAAAAAATCTGGTGGTAATGACAGCGCGAAAGCTGAGACACCTCAGCAAAAACGCGAAAAACGCATCACTAAACCAGACAAGCCAAGCTCTAAACCAGCAGAAATCAAAGGAGAAGGCCCCCCGCCTGACCCAGATACTCTGTCAGAATTGGGTGGGCGCATTAAAAAGGCGCGTCCAGCTGGTGAAGAACAAGGTGATGATCGCAACAAACCTGCACCGTCACGCCGCAGTCAACCTAAACGCCGTCAAGGTAAATTGACAATCACAACTGCTCTTGGAGCAGATGAAGATCGTCAACGTTCACTTGCTTCATACAACCGTGCGAAGCAAAAAGAACGCGAACGCCGCATGAAAATGGGCAAGCAAGAGACTGAAAAACAGTCTCGCGAAGTGACTGTGCCTGAAACAATTACAGTTCAAGAACTTGCAAATCGTATGAAAGAACGCGTCGCAGACGTTGTGAAATTCATGATGCAGCAAGGTGAAATGATCCGCGGTATTGATACTTTAGACGTCGATACAGCAGAATTGATTGTGGAAGAGTTTGGTCACACAATTAAACGTGTATCTGAATCAGACGTTGAGCTAGGTCTTGAAGGCCCAGCTGATGCTGATGAAGACATGAAAGAACGTCCACCTGTCGTGACGATTATGGGTCACGTTGACCATGGTAAAACATCACTACTCGATGCTCTACGTCAAACAGACGTTGTCGGTGGCGAAGCTGGTGGAATTACACAGCACATTGGTGCTTATCAGGTAAAAGTGAAATCAGGCGAAAAGATTACTTTCCTTGATACACCTGGTCACGCGGCATTCTCTGCTATGCGTGCACGTGGTGCAAACATCACTGATATCGTGATTGTTGTTGTTGCTGTTGATGATGGTGTGATGCCACAAACAATTGAAGCGATTAAGCACGCAAAAGCTGCTGATGTTCCAATTATTATCGCTGTCAACAAAATGGATAAACCAGACGCTGACCCAACAAAGGTTCTAACTGAACTTCTTCAATATGATGTTCAAGTTGAATCAATGGGTGGTGACGTTCAGGCTATCCACGTATCAGCATTGAAAAAAACAGGTCTCACAGAACTCACCGAAGCTATTTCCATGCTTGCTGAGATCCTTGAGTTGAAAGCCAATCCTGATCGCGAAGCTGATGGTACAGTCATCGAATCTAAATTGGACAAAGGCCGTGGTCCAGTTGCCACTGTTCTTGTTCAACGCGGAACCCTAAAACGCGGTGACATTGTTGTTGCCGGTGGTCAGTGGGGTAAAGTCCGTGCTCTCGTAAACGAACGCAATCAACAAATGGATAAAGCAGGCCCTACACGTCCAGCCGAAATCCTTGGACTTGATGGCCCGCCATCACCTGGTGACCAGTTTGTCGTTGTTGAAAACGAAGCTCGCGCGAGAGAAATCACAGCATACCGTCAGCGTATGATTAAGAACAAAGCTGCATCGGCACCAAGCGCACGTGCATCTCTTGAGCACATGTTGGCACGCCTAAAAGATGGTGTTGTCACTGAACAAGCAAAAGAAGCTCAATTGGTTGTGAAGGGTGATGTTCAAGGTTCAATCGAGGCGATTACGCACTCACTTGAAACGCTTTCAACCGAAGAAGTTCGCGCACGTGTCATTTATGGTGCTGTGGGTGGAATTTCTGAAAGTGACATTCTTCTTGCTAAAGCTTCAGAAGCGCCAATCATTGCCTTTAACGTACGTGCGAATAAACAAGCACTTGCATTGGCAGAAAAAGAAGGCGTGGAAATTCGCTATTACTCAGTGATCTATCAATTGATCGATGATGTAAAAGCAACGCTTTCTGGCATGTTGGCACCTGAACGTCGTGAGACATTCCTTGGATACGCTAAAGTGCTTCAAGTCTTCGACATTTCCAAACTTGGAAAAGTGGCTGGGTGTCTTATCACAGAAGGTATTGTTAAACGTGGGTGTGGTGTGCGTTTGCTACGCGATAACATCGTAATCCACGAAGGTGAACTATCCACATTGAAACGCTTTAAGGACGAAGTTCCAGAAGTTAAGTCCGGTATGGAATGTGGTATGGGCTTCATCGGATATCAGGACATCAAGAAAGATGACCAGATTGAATGTTTCAAAGTTGAGCTTATCGAACGCTCACTCGCATAATCTGGAATGCACTGATTAAATTTTTAAAGGCCGATATTCTCCACGAGTATCGGCCTTTTTTGCATATCATCAAAGCAGTTCACCATATTCTGAAAAACAACAACGAAATATTCAGGGGATGGCATTAGCTATAGTGCTCCTAATACTAAAAGCGAGCTTCACATGATCGAGACGCCCTACCGCCCTGAAGAAGCTACAGGCGATGAACTTTCCTACCGTGACAGTGTCACGAAGGCTGGGCACATAACGCCGCGGCAATTGAAAAGATTTATCAAAGCACGCCGTAATGGTGGTTTTGGCCCAACGACATTATATTATGCCGGCGTTGTTGCTCCCGTTATCTCAGCAGCAACCCTGCAATTATTTGAAACCTTCTTTTCCGAATATAACATCTCTCCTCTTTGGGCCGATCTGTTATCAATGATATTCGCAGCGAGTGCTGGTTTGTCATGGTTTCTTATTTTCACACGGTTAGCAGAGCGCCAAAAAGATGGACGTGATGATGAAACGACCCAATCATTTGATTTCAATATCGATAGAAAACGCATCCTCATAAAACGAAAACACATCACGACGCAGTTAGATTGGGCCGCGATAGTGGACATTCGGACAACAAAGCACTACATCGCCTTTATAGTAGAAGGCGCAAACGACTTTTTCATACCTGTTGATTGGTTTGATAACCAAAAGCAGATGATGGAAGCGGCCCGTAAAGTGGCCGCCTTGAGACCGCCCCCTCTCAAAGTCAGATAAAGAACACACACGTTTGTAGGAAAGGTCCTTAAATGTCTAAACGTAAATTCAATGCCTCTAAAGGACCCTCTCAACGCCAATTACGCGCTGGAGAGCTCATTCGTCACGCACTGGTAGACATTCTCGCACGTGAAGAGTTTGCAGATCCTGACTTGTCCGGTGTGTCCGTGACCGTCTCCGAGATACGTGTATCGCCTGACCTTAAACACGCTTCTTGTTTTGTTGCGCCTCTAGGCGGCGATAAAATTACACAAGAAAAGGTCGTCTACGGATTAAATCGTGCTAGTAGTTTTCTTAGAGGTCATCTTGGAAAAGAGATCGAAATGAAATTTACGCCGCAATTACGCTTTTTGCCTGATGAATCCTATGAGGAAGCCGGCAGAATCGGAGAGCTATTGGCGTCACCTGAGGTCGCGCGTGACCTCGTTAGAAAAGACGATGATGAAACAGAAAACAATATGTAGTGCCTTATTCGTGATCTTGCTTGCAACACTTACAGCTTGTGCCACAGCCCCGATAGAACAAAGTATTTTACTTAGCTATGGGCAAAATAAGTAAAAACCTTCATTAGAAGATTAGAAAGTTCCACCCGGCCCGCTAAGGCAGGCGTTTTGTGGACTCTCAAAACCTAACTCTACCCCACTTAAATCCCCCACTCTGGCGTCCAAGCCGTCAGTCTGGCATTGGAGACTTCCCTATGGGACGCAAAAGAAAAAAGGGACAACCAGTCCATGGCTGGCTGGTTCTTGATAAACCTGAAAATATCACCTCCACCCAAGCTGTCGGTAAAACACGATGGCAGCTCAATGCTCAAAAAGCTGGGCATGGCGGCACACTAGATCCCCTCGCCTCTGGCATTTTGCCCATCGCGTTTGGCGAAGCGACAAAAACTGTTCCTTATGTAATGGATGCAGATAAAGACTATCGCTTCACTATTCGGTTTGGAAGTTCAACAACGACGCAAGACAGAGAGGGTGATGTCATTGCGACCTCTGACCTTCGCCCAACGCCTGAGCAAATTGAAATAGCGCTAGCAAGCTTTGTGGGAGAGATAGAACAAATTCCTCCCCAGTTCTCAGCAATAAAAGTCAATGGTGAGCGTGCGTATGATTTAGCGAGAGATGGCGAACAAGTGGAGCTACAGCCTCGAAAAGTTCACCTTCTTGCAGCCAAGCTTGAAAACTGTCCATCTGCTGATCTAGCGGTCATTTCCGTAACGAGTGGAAAAGGCTTTTACATTCGTGCTCTGGCTCGTGATATATGCGAAAAACTCGGTGTTGAGGGGCATGTTGCAGCCCTTAGGCGCACGCGAGTTGGAAGTTTTTCCGAAGAATCATCTATAGGACTAGAAAAGTTCGTCGAAATCGGCGATAGAGATGCACTTGAGGCTCAATTAGTCCCGATTGAGACCGCGCTGGACGACATCCCGGCGCTGGCCATCAATGGGGAAGACGCTTCAAAACTTAGGCAAGGCCGCGAAATCGTTCTTTTGCCACACTTGGTTGAAGCTTTCAAAGAAAAGCGCCGCCCTCGTATTGTAAACGGGGAAGACGCCTCTCGAATAGCTTTCGCAAAAGAAGGTGAAAAAGCAGTCGCTCTTGGCGAAGTTCGTGCGGGTCGGTTTGTGCCGGTTCGTGTATTTAACTTTAATACGGAGTAACACGATGTCGATTACTGTTGAGCGTAAAGCTGAGCTAATCAAAAAATTCGCCACTAAAGAAGGCGACACAGGTTCACCAGAAGTACAAGTTGCGATCCTTACAGACCGCATCACAACTTTGACTGAGCACTTTAAAACTCACAAAAAAGACAACCACTCACGTCGCGGCCTCCTGAAAATGGTGTCCCAGCGTCGTAAGTTGCTAGACTATGTAAAGTCTAAAGACGAGAACCGCTACAAGGTTCTTATTGAAGAATTGGGTCTACGCCGCTAGGCCAAGATCTATTCACCCGCCGGTCCACGGGACCGGCGGTTTTCGTATGTAGGAAAGAAAAATATATATGTTTGACATTCAAAAAGTTACTATCGACTGGGCAGGACGCCCGCTGACACTGGAAACAGGTCGCATTGCGCGCCAAGCCGATGGTGCTGTTCTCGCCACTTACGGTGAGACGTCAGTGCTCGCAACAGTGGTTGCGGCTAAGAAAGCAAATCCAGACTTGGATTTCTTCCCGCTGACTGTGAATTACCAAGAAAAATACTACGCTGCTGGACGTATTCCAGGTGGCTTTTTCAAACGTGAAGCTCGCCCGACTGAAAAAGAGACGCTGACATCACGCTTGATCGACCGTCCAATTCGCCCGCTTTTCGTACCGGGTTTCAAAAACGAAACACAAGTTGTTTTGACTGTATTGTCATATGACATGGAAAACGACCCAGATGTTGTTGCTATGGTTGCAGCGTCTGCTGCGTTGACAGTATCTGGTGTACCTTTCATGGGCCCAATCGGTGCTGCGCGTGTTGGTTACAAAGATGGTGAATACATCATCAACCCAACACTCGACCAAATGCCTGATACAGCACTAGACCTCGTTGTTGCTGGTACGCAAGATGCGGTGATGATGGTTGAATCAGAAGCTAAAGAGCTTTCTGAAGAAGTTATGCTTGGCGCTGTAATGGCCGGTCACGAGAGCTTCCAACCTGTTATTTCTGCAATCATTGATCTTGCAGAGCGTGCAGCTAAAGAGCCTTGGGACTTCCAACCAGAAGACAAATCAGCTGAACTTGCTAAACTTGAAGCACTTGTCGGCGCTGACATTTCAGCGGCGTACAAAATCAAGGAAAAAGCAGAGCGTTATGCTGCTGTAGGTGAAGCACGCGATAAAGCTGCTGCACAATTGGTTGTTTCTGATGAAAATCCAGAAGGCTGGAGCGAAGCTTTCTTCAAAGGTATTTTCAAATCTCTTGAAGCTAAAGTTGTTCGTGGCGACATCATCAAAACAGGTGTTCGTATTGATGGTCGTGCTTTGGATCAGGTTCGCCCGATCATTGGTGAAGTGTCTATCCTTCCGCGTACACACGGTTCTGCCCTCTTCACACGTGGTGAAACACAAGCAATCTGTGTGGCAACACTTGGTACAGGTGAAGACGAGCAATTCATTGATGGTCTAGAAGGCACATCAAAAGAAAACTTCATGCTACACTATAACTTCCCTCCATACTCTGTGGGTGAAGTTGGCCGTATGGGCGGCGCTGGTCGTCGTGAAATCGGTCACGGTAAACTCGCATGGCGTGCATTGAAGGCTGTTCTTCCAACAAAAGAAGACTTCCCATACACATTGCGTTTGGTATCGGAAATCACTGAATCAAACGGTTCATCTTCAATGGCGACTGTTTGTGGTTGTTCATTGGCTATGATGGATGCTGGTGTGCCGCTTGCGCGTCCAGTGTCTGGTATCGCAATGGGTCTTATCAAGGATGAAGACGGCGTTGCTGTTCTTTCTGATATCCTTGGTGATGAAGACCACCTTGGTGACATGGACTTTAAAGTTGCTGGTACAACTGAAGGTCTGACATCTCTACAGATGGACATCAAAATCGCTGGTATCACAAAAGACATCATGAAAACTGCTCTTGAGCAGGCTAAAGGCGGACGCGCTCACATTCTTGCTGAGATGAACAAAGCCCTTGATGGATCACGTGATGATGTATCTGGTAACGCACCGCGCATCGTGACTATGCAAATTCCAACTGACAAAATCCGTGATGTTATCGGAACAGGTGGTAAAGTTATCCGTCAGATCGTTGAAGAAACAGGCGCGAAAGTGTCCGTGGAAGACGATGGTACTGTGAAAATCTCTGCTGTAGACAAAGAGTCAATCGACGCTGCCTATAAATGGATTCACGGCCTAACTGCTGAGCCTGAAGTTGGCGAAATCTACGAAGGTAAAGTTGTTAAAGTCATGGACTTTGGTGCTTTCGTAAACTTCTTCGGCGCAAAAGATGGCTTGGTTCACATCTCTCAGCTTGCTGAAGAGCGCGTGAAACAGACTTCTGATGTTGTTAAAGAAGGCCAAACTGTTTGGGTTAAACTTCTTGGCTTTGACGACCGCGGTAAAGTGCGTCTTTCCATGAAAGTGGTTGACCAAGAAACAGGAAAAGAAATCGTTGCCGAAAGCGACGAAGGCTAAGCCTTCTTTCTAATTTGAATATTAAGAACGGCCGTATCAGAAATGATACGGCCGTTTTTTTGGGGGGAAACTAAAAAGGAATTTCTTCATTTACGTCTGGTGATTTATCATCAGGCTTCGGTAAAGCTTTTTTCCTTTTAGTCTCTAGTAGTTTATCGTCCCGTTTGGAGCCTTTGATAAAAATATCTCCAAGTTGGGAAATTTTTTTGATTAGAGGTTCGCAATCTCGAGCATACTCATTAACACCTTGAGAAATTTCATATATGCGTGAAAATACAGCATCTATTGTGGTTCTAGATTTATCTACCTCTAGCTGTAATGAGGCGATCTTCTTAAAAAGGATATCTTTTTTATTCTCATCTGATATTTCTTGATTAATTATCTTTCTGATCTGATCGAGATGTTTTCCAATTTCATCTTTATATGAACCCTCAATCAAAATTGGAGTACCAGCAGAACCATTGCAATATCTGCTGCTACGAAGTTTGTACCGAGTAACAATATAATTTACTGAATTAGAAAAAGCTGAATACTCAACCCCAAAATCAACTTTTGGAAGGCCTGAAATATCTTTAATTTCACCTCCATCCAAATCATACTCATCAAGAAAAGCTAGGATAGATGAAACATATAATCTTCTAGGCTCATATTCACCTGAGTAGCAATCATGCTGTTGATCCCAATTTATTTCTAGATCTTGACGATCTAAGGGACCTAATTGTTTTTTAAGACGCCGCACATACTCAACGAACGCTTCTTCTTTTCCAACTGGCAGATCAGCAAAGTCTATATCGTCGATGATCAATATTTCTACCTTTTTCAGACATAGCAATACAACTTTATATATGCATGATTCCCATTACATTCAAACCTCTCTTGCCCCCAGTTGATATACATTCATCCAGAGCTTAAACTTGTCGACTGAAAAAAGCTTTCCAAAACATCTTCTCTTTCCCAGCAATTAGAACAATGTAGGGTGCATTAAGGCACGAATGCACCACACCCTTTGAGGTTTAAACGTGGGATAACTCAAAACTTATCCCCCTCGCCGCAAATCCCTCCCATACTCACATCATCCAATCTACAGGAGCGGCTCGCGACCGAACGTGCTGGGGTTGGAATGATGGGCTCATCAAACCAGATCGCGCTATCGGGGTGCGATCAAGGTGGTGGGGCTGGGGAGATACCAGTTGGAAAACACGTTGTTTTCTGATCACGTTGTTTTCTGATGCGGAGTATTGGGGGCATTGCCCATCCTCCCTTCGCGGCTATGCAAAAGGCCAAAACCATCATACGAGGCGCGCTTGTTTGCGGCCACTTTACCGCTGGCATCCCGTGTTTGGATCGGGACCAGCTATCACTTGCCAAGAATAAGCGTGCCTCGTGCCCCTTATTTAAAAGAAACATCAGTAACGTCGCTTGAAATTTCGTGCGGCGCTATTTTCGCAACAAATTTTCTGACATAAACAATCACCTCCCATTAAAACGCTCCAGAAAGCCTGAACAATGTCCAAACCTTATATGATCGCAATTACTGGCGGATCTGGCTCTGGAAAATCCACACTTGCGCAAGCCTTGTTGGATAAATTAGGCGAGGACAAAGTCCTGCTTATGGGGGAAGATAATTATTACAAACCGCGCGAGCACCAACATCCAGACGCGCCCTTATGGTCGATGAAGGAAATGGAAGAACGCGTGGATTTTGATGATCCAGCATCTAAAAACATGGACATGTATGAAGCCCATCTTGTAGCGCTTCGCCGTGGCAGCACAATCTCACAACCCGTCTATGACTTCACCATGCATGATCGCGTTGATGGTGCTGAAAAAATCTTATCGCCACGCCCCATCATCGTCTGCGAAGGTGTACACACGCTCTCTGACAGAGCCTATTTCAATTTATTTGACCTTACAATTTTCGTAGATACACCCGCAGATTTGCGCCTCGCCCGCCGTATTGAGCGCGATGTGAACGAGCGTAACCGTGATTTGGACCGCGTATTAGCCCAGTATCTTAATTTCGTGCGCCCTGCTCACGCTCAATTTACTGAGCCTGCAAAATATCTCTGCGATCTCATCATCAAAGATGAAGGCCCACTCGCCGCAAAAGTAGGCACACCCAATGCGCGCGCCGAAGCACGCCTTCTTGCACCACTATGGAGCTTTCTAGTCGATGAAGGCGTGATTGCGGGCTAGGCTTTTAAGCAGTTGGGCGCATCTGTTTGAGTGCATCCAAATCATTGCCGCGAATAGCATTTAGCGCTTTTGAAATTGTTTCGATTGGCCAGTCCCACCACGCTAAATCCAGAAGCGTTTCAATAGTCGTGTCATCAAATCGTTGACGCACAATCTTCGCTGGATTTCCAACCACAACGGAATAAGCGGGAACATTCTTGGTCACAACCGCATGAGCACCAATAATTGCGCCATGGCCTATATCAACTCCGGGCATAATAGTTGCGCCACGGCCAATCCAAACATCATGGCCAACAATTGTATCCCCGCGTAGCCCGCTTGTGATACTGTCCATGTCAAAACCATTTTTCCAACCATTTGCAAAAATATGAAAGGGAAAAGTCGAAAACCCTGTCATCGCGTGATTTGCGCCATTCATGATGAACTGAATGTCTGTCGCGAAAGCACAAAACTTCCCGATAATAAGTTTATCACCAATGAAATCAAAATGGTATTTCACGCAATGTGTTTGAAAGTGTTCTGGCCCCTTAGGGTCATTATAGTAACTATATTCGCCCACTTCTATATTGGGGGACGTCACAACCGCTTTTAAAAAAGCTGTATCCCAAATAGGGCGAGGGTTTAGCGGATCCGGCCCCAATTCGTTGTTTTTAGATCGTGAAGAGGCCATAGCAAAACCGCTCAGTAAATAGTGTTACGCGTTTAGATTAAGAACTGAACTAATCAACTTTTGGCCGCGCAATATAAGCTGTGTTTTTCAAAATTTCACGTCCTGCTGGCTTTCCATGGCTTGGAATAACAATCTGACTGTCGGGGAAAGCATTTGTAGCGTTTTCAACAGCTCTAGACCAATATCCAAGATTTGCATCGCCAGTGTTACCCAAGGAGGTCGTCATACCTGGACGGATCATACATCCTCCAAACAATATGTTATTCTCGCCCTCATTGACCACGATATTGTCCTCTGAATGCCCGCCACCAGGGTAGAGCACTGTCAGCCCTTCCCATTCAACCTGACTTCCAATATCTGCAAGTTCCAACACATTTTTAGCAGGTAGCAAACCGCGCTCAATCGCAAGTCTATTCGTTAAAGCACTCGCATAAGTTTCAACCCCCTGCGCATGCAAAGCATCCATACCACCCATTTTATCACTATGTGCATGCGTATGAATTGAAGCGCGAACTGGCTTTTTAAGGGTATCTTTGGCCCATGAAACAATTTCAGCGGTTTGTGCATCATTCCAAGCTGTATCAATAAGCACGCTATAATCGTTGCGTTCAATGATCAGCCCGTTTGTGCGAATATTTCCCCAAGGTGGCACAACCTTATATCCGGTATGCAACCACACACCCGTCGCCAGTTTTACAAACTCTACGGGTTTTTCTTCAACACCATCAGTTTGTGTCGTTTGCTCAGACTGTTGAGAAAAAACAGGAGCATTATGCGTGCACCCTGAAAGGAACACTAAACTTGAAAACAAGAATATTCCGATCAGGGTGGGACGCAATTTTTCTATTCCTCAGATGGCTCAGGCACACCCACAACGTGGAAACCAGCATCAACGTGAAGAACCTCACCCGTGATAGACGCACCAATTGGAGACAAGAGATAAAGCGCAGCACCCGCTACACCTTCCATTTTAGTGTCTTCCCCAAGAAGAGACATATCACGTCCAGCAGACATTAGTGTCTTTGACCCTTTAATGCCCATCAGCGCCAAAGTCCGCATTGGGCCCGCAGAAATCGCATTTACACGCACGCCCTGTTTACCCATATCGCGGGCTGCATAGCGTGTCGCCGCTTCAAGACCAGCCTTCGCCACACCCATCACATTGTAAGATGGAATAACACGCTCAGAACCAAGATAAGTTAAGTTGATGATAGACCCACCCTCTTCCATCATTTCAGAAGCACGGCGACATACATCAATGAATGAGAAAACAGAAATATCCATCGCACGTGCAAAACCTTCACGCGTTGTGTTGTGAACCATAGAACCTTTCAGCTCATCTTTGCCTGCATAAGCGATCGCATGAACAACAAAGTCCAACTTGCCATATTTTTCTTTGAGTGTCGCAAAAGCTGCGTCCATCTCATCATCATTGGTTACGTCAGCAGAAATCATCGTGTCCATGCCGATGGACTCAATAAGCGGACGTACACGGCGTTCCAATGCTTCACCTTGATAGGTAAAAGCCATTTCCGCACCCTGAGCGGCTAATTGCTGTGCAATACCCCACGCGATAGAGTTTTGGTTTGCGACACCCATGACCAAGCCACGCTTGCCAGCCATCAAATCGCCCTTCGGGAAGTTCCAGTCCGCCATGTGGGGATCTCCGTCCAATTAAAATCTGTTGAATTAACTAAGTAATAATTCGTTACAATACGTCAACCATAACCAGCGCCAACTCACAAGGTTTGAAATTCACCTAAGTCTGCGTAACGGAAAACAAATCTCACCAAATTTAAAAAATTAGCGCGCCGCCTACCCATTGTTAACCATCACATGAGATTACCTAGATAATTGTAATTGTTTATATTTATCATATCGTAAAATATATAATTGCTCATTTTATGGCGGGGGCCCCACATGCTTAGACTTTTCGACCACCTCTCTATGTCCCAAAAATTGACCACTCTTGTCGTTGGGACGGGATTGTTGGTCGGTGGAACTCTGGGGACGACCAATTACAACAGCTCTAAAAAATCCCTAATTGAAGATATGGATAAAAACCTCTCGGAAATAGCTATAGATCGTCGAGATTCGCTAAAACAATATCTAGGCTCAATTGAACAAGACCTTCGGATAGTATCCAGCAATCCTTATACACGAAACGCTATTCAAGATTTTCAAAACGCGTGGGAAAGTTTAGGCGCAACACCTCAAAAAACGCTGCAAGATATCTACATTCGCCAAAACCCATTTCCCATTGGCGAAAAAGAAAAGCTGGATGCAGGTAAAGACGGTTCGCTATACTCTCAAGTCCATGGTGAATACCACAATTGGTTCCGCGAATTTCTCAAAGACCGTGGATATTACGATATCTTTCTAGTCTCAAATTCCGGAGACATTGTTTATTCGGTCTTCAAAGAAAACGATTACGCGACAAGCATGATTTCTGGTCAGTATAAAAATACTGACCTCGCAAAAGCGTTTACATCTGCAAAAAATAAAAAACCGGGCGAGATTTCTTTCTTCGATTTCTCCGCTTACGCGCCAAGTCAGGATGCCCCTGCCAGTTTCATATCCTCCGCAATACCTGATGGTAATGGCGGTGTTGCAGGTGTTCTTGTGTTTCAAATGCCAATTGATCGCATAAATAATTCTGTAAATTCGCTTAGCGGCCTTGGTGAAACCGGACAAGCTTATGTGATTGGTCAAGATGCAATCATGCGAACAGACGCGCCAAGATCAAGTGAAAGCACATTGCTCAAACAGACTGTTGATCCTAGCTTTTTAGTTGAACAATCTCAAACTCTGCATACGAAAAATTACAAGGGTGATAGTGTTTTTGCGGGTATCGCACCATTAAATTATCACGGTGTAAAATGGGATATAGTTGCAGAACAACATACCGATGAAATCATGCAGCATACGATTGAATTGCGAAACCGTATGTTGCTGATCACGTCAATGATGATTGCATTGACAAGTCTAATCGGGTTTTTGCTTTCCCGCCGCATTTCCACACCTATGAAAAGGCTAACCCGTGCTACAAACGAGATCGCATCGGGCAAAAACAGCTTAGAAGTACCCGGATTAAGTCGAAAAGACGAGCTAGGTGGACTTGCTCAAGCCGTTGAGTTTTTCCGCAAAGAAATGATTGTCAATGAGGAGCGCGCCGCCGCAGAGCAACGCGCTGTTTTAAGTCGCGAGCAAGCTGCTGCTGCTCAAATTACATATCTGGATGGAATTACAAAAGCATTCGAAGCAGAGGTGCAATCTGCCCTCAATACAATGTCTATCGCTACGGATAATCTAGATCAAAGCTCTGTTTCCATGTCCGATGTATCGGCCAACACACAAGAGAGGCTTTCTCATGTGACCCGCGCCTCACAATCAGCGTCTGCAAGTGTCGAAAATGTAGCCGCAGCCGCTGAAGAATTATCAGCGTCTATACATGAAATTGGTCAGAGAATATCTCATTCCGATAAAGCCACATCTCAAGCAGCTGAACGTGCCACTACAATGCAATCACACGTTTCTAAACTTGAGCTCGCGACCAGCTCTATTGGTGAAGTGGTTGAACTTATCACCAACATCGCCTCACAAACCAACCTTCTTGCTCTAAACGCAACCATTGAGGCAGCACGCGCAGGTGAAGCAGGTAAAGGATTTGCCGTTGTTGCTTCAGAAGTCAAAAGCCTCGCGGGCCAGACTGCAAAGGCGACTGAAGATATCCAAAAGCAAGTTGATGACATCCAATCCGTTACGGGTGAAACCGTAAGCGGCATTCGTGAGATTATGGATGTTATTCGTGAACTGGAATCATCATCTGCTGAAATAGCAGATTCCATTTCTCAACAAGCCACAGCCACAAGTGAAATCTCATCCTCTGTACAACACGCCTCTTCAGGTGTCCGTGAGGTGGATGGAAATATCAGTAGCGTCAATGATGCTGCTCACGAAACTGGTGCGATTGCTCAAAAAGTTGAATCCTCGTCGAAAATTATGACAGAGCAATCCCATGCAATACGCGAATGTATCGAATTATTTTTGGGAAATATGCGTAAATCGGCTTAGATTTTCGTTCTTTAACAAAGGTATATCTTTTCACGTTTTTTTCTCTCATACTCCCTTCAGGCTTCATACCAATAGCCTGATTTCTGGGAGGAAAAACCGTGAAACCATTATATGTAGTGATGGCACTCGCGCTAGCTGGCGGCACTTTCTGGCTTGGCCAATCCACATCGACAAAAACAACTCAAACACAAGAGATTGCACACACTGACGCGCAAATACCGCCGCCAGTTAAAGCCCCTCTATTGGTGCAATCAAACGGATCTTATCCCGTTAAGCCGTTGGAGAAGGACAATGTCGTCGTCAAAGTCATTCAGACAAAAGTAAATTCCCTGTCTGATTTTCCAAGCGTCCAAGAAGGGTTAGACCACAACCTCGCGCATATGGAAAAAATGGCAGATCAGGCTTGCACAACAGGTAAAAAGCCAGACTTTCTTCTCTATCACGAATTCCCCCTCACCGGATATTCATCAGGTGGACGTGATGAAAAGCTAAAATATACAGTACAATTTCCAGGCCCCGAAACTGACCGCCTTGGCCAAATAGCAAAAGCTTGCGACACCTATCTCATCTTTGGTAGCTACGCCACAGACAAGGATTGGCCAAACCACATTCTAAGCCTCAATGTCGTTATTGATCGTCAGGGCGAGATTGCCAAAATTTTCTGGAAGTCGCGGAATATCAAACGCATCTACCCAGATCGCGAAATAACGACCACTACGATAGAATCTGTTCGCGACAAATACCGCGCCATGTATGGCATTGAAGAAGAATTCCCAGTGCTCCAAACTGAATATGGGAACATTGCGGTCAGTACAGTGCAGATGGACCCATTCATCTTCGCAGCCTTCGCAATGCGCGGCACAGAAATCATGATGCGGACAGCTACATTATTTGCTGAAGATGATGTGCTAGCAATGGCACGCATCAATGATTTTTATTCAGCAATGTCAAACATCGCCTTCCCTGCTGATCCCAACAATCCAAAATATGATGCAGGTGAATCCATTATCGTCGACCCACACGGGAATATTCTCGCCAAAGAACCTACCAAAGACCAAGACGGCATTATTGAAGCTGTCATTCCAATTGCCGAGTTTAGAAAAAATCGCAAAATTCCAAACTATGCTTTGGAAATGGTTCAACCCGTATTCAATCAATACCAGCAAGAATTCCCGCTAAACCACATGGATATGCCGGCAGAGGAACTTCCTCAAACAGGTCAAGCAATGAAAGCCATGATGGAGAGCGTTAGCCGTTTCAATATACCAGTCGAAAATACCACCGAGGAATAAACATGAAGAAAATCATATTGGCACTCGCCTCACTTGGCTTGCTTGCAAATTGTGCCACGACACAAACCACACAAACAACGAAAACGGCAAATGTCGAAGCACCAAGCGAAGCCTCACAAGAATTTCCAACGGATTTACGTCGCACAACTTTAATCGTTGATGACATTGATGAGTCTCTGAAACTCTACCGTGATGTCCTTGGGTTTGAAGTAAACTACGACACTGTCGTCACCATGAGCGGTGTCGCCCTCCCCGCAGGAAATCCAGGTTCAGAAGCGCGCCTCGTTCTGATGAATTCCAATGATAGCTGGGTTGGCTGGATCGGCATGTTGCAATGGTTGGAACCAAACGCCCTTCCCCGCAAACCAAAGACAGGGAAAATGGGAATTGGAGATATGGTTATGGTCTTCAATACTACCGAAGTTGATAAACAATGTGATGCGGCTGCGAAGCTTCCAGAAATCACGATCACAACTCCAAAGTCAGAATCGCGCTATCCATCACGTAATGGCGGTCCTCCTATCGTAGTGCACACTTGCTACATGTTTGATAGAGATGGATATTTTCTTGAAATAAACCAATTGCAAGATCGCGAAAGTTACAACGCAGACTAAGCAATTACAAATTAGAATATCCTTGCCACCTATTGCTGATCTCAATAGGTGGCTTTGTTTTATCCGCATGAAAATTTGCTTCCTGCCTTCTCAATTTTAATGAATACACCAATCATTATTTGACAACGTTGACAAAAACTGCCTCATTAGGACAAAAAATTAGGGGAGAACTATGCTGTCTACACCAATATTGCTCACACTGCTCTCAATAGCAGTGCTATTATTTCTTGTTCTCAAGATAAAATTGCCCGCATTCATGGCGCTATTAATCGTCAGTATTGGCTTTGGGTTAAGTGTCGGCATGGCACCCGATATTGTCATTGATGCTATTAAGGACGGCATGGGTGGCACGCTAGGTTTTGTCGCTGTCGTTGTTGGCTTGGGTGCCATGATGGGAGCGCTATTGGAACACTCAGGCGGTGTTCAGGCAATCTCATCCACACTTTTAAAACGATTTGGAGCCGATAAATCTCAATACGCGCTTGGCTTAATTGGTTTTCTCATCGCCATTCCGGTCTTCTTCGATATCGCCTTTATTATTCTCATGCCCGTTTTGTTGGGCTTACAGCAAAAGACCAAAAAACCACTGGTATTTTTTGCTATCCCCCTATTAGCAGGTTTAGCTGCAACGCATGCTTTTATCCCGCCAACACCTGGCCCAATTGCAGTCGCTGATATTCTAAATGCTGACCTTGGTTGGGTGATCGCATTCGGCGCTATTGCTGGTTTGCCTGCCACATTGGTAGGCGGCCCCATATTGGCGAAAAAATTGGCGTCTCTGCATACCTTTCAGCCCGAACAAACCAACATGCTTTATAGCGATGTAATAAGCGTAGATGATGTTAAGAATCCTATCGGATTTATTCCGGCAATGGCCGCTATCCTTCTTCCGCTTGTTTTCATTCTCGCCAGCACACTCACTAAAATGAACCTGACAGAAGGTGTCTCCCCCTCTATAACCGAACAAATCATACTGTTTATCGGACATCCTTTTATAGCGCTGCTTATTGGATGTCTTTTATCATGGTATTTTATTGGTGTGCGTCGCGGCGTTGAAACATCAACTTTGCGCGATGCTATGGTCAAAGCGATGGAGCCAGCCGGAATCGTCGTTCTTGTCACGGGTGCAGGCGGTGTATTCAAGCAGATATTAATAACGTCCGGTGCAGGAGCTGATTTAGCGGCATTATTACAAGCGAATGCACTCCCACTCGTGGCTTTTGCATTTGTAGTGGCTGGTATCGTGCGCGTTGCACAAGGCTCCGCCACAGTTGCAATGATAACCGCCGCAGGGCTGACTGCGCCTGTTGCAGAAACACTCGGCATACAAGGACCACACCTTGCCCTCCTCGTTATCGCCATTGCGTCAGGGGCAACCATCCTCTCCCATGTCAATGATTCAGGGTTCTGGTTGGTCAGTCGCTATCTTGGATTAGATGAAGCTCAAACCCTGAAAAGCTGGACAGTCTCAACAACCTTAATAGGAGTCGTTTCCTTTATCGTTGTCAGCCTACTGTGGATAATCGTCTAACCTCGCTTCATGGGAATTTTATAGATTATCTGTTTGGAAATCTCATCCGGTGTCAGGCCAATGTTAAATCGCAATGCATTGGCTGGCACCTCTAGCGCTTCCAACTGAGAGTCCAATAAATCTGGGTTAAAGAAGTGATCCTCTCGATTATTCAGGCGGCTCAATAACACATCACGTTTGCCTTCCAGCAAAACAAACTGACACACGCCCGACATCTGTGTCTCAATCCAATTACGAACAGTCTGATTGAGAGCTGAGCAGGATATAACGCAAGCACCATGTATGTCATTCGCCGCTTGAGAAAGGTCTCGTATCCATGCTTCGCGGTCAGAATTTGTAAGGGGTGTTCCTGCTCGCATTTTCTCGACATTTTCGACGGGGTGAAAGGCATCCCCTTCTAAGAAAGGAATATCCAACTTAGACGCCAAAACTTTTCCAATTGTAGATTTTCCACAGCCAGACACGCCCATAATTATATATCGCGTAAACTCTACCATTTCCCACCTCTAATTTTATTTGCCACACAAACTTACAATACCAAATTGTGACAACGTTGACAAATACGCATGACAGTGGATACATATCTCCAACTTAATTGACAACACTATGAGGGAGGATTGCACAGCGTCTCGATTTACTTTGTAAAAATAGCAGAGGCCAGTGCGACTAGAAATTCATGAAAATGCTTTGGAAAAACGCTATCCAGTCCACAATTTGTCTTGTCGCGCTAACCGCGTGTACCTCACTGACCACTCAGGCACCCACCACACCCGCAGCACTCGCTAACCAAGCAGCAGACACCTCCCTTGCAGACGCTAAACTGGCAGCGACTTCATGCCTATCAGAACGCGCTCAAAACCTGCTTAAAGTCATGACTATCGAAGAAAAAATAGGCCAATTGCACCAAGCAGCAGGTGGGCGCAGTAAAAACCTCAACTCAAAACTTACGCCGGAAGAATTGGATAAAGTCCGTCGCGGCGAAGTAGGTTCCTATCTCCACGTAGCAGGCGCTAAAGCTTTGGGAGAATTACAAAAAGTCGCAACTGAGGAAAGCAAACACGGCATTCCATTGTTGTTCGCAATGGATGTTGTCCACGGATACCGCACTATTTTTCCTGTCCCGATCGCTATGGCCAGCACGTGGGACACAGAGCAATGGCACACCGCTTCCCGTATTGCAGCCCAAGAAGCCACAGCCGCAGGTCTACACTGGACATTTGCCCCAATGGTAGACATTGCCCGTGACCCTCGCTGGGGTCGCATTGTCGAGGGTGCAGGTGCAGATCCATACCTTGGATCTCGTATGGCCGCTGCACAAGTAGAAGGTTTTCAAAACAATGACTTATCGGCGTCTGATACTCTCCTCGCCACCACAAAACACTTAGGCGTTTATGGCGCACCAACCGGTGGTCGTGACTATGGGAGCAGCGACGTTTCAGAGCGCACTCTCAACGAGGTCTACCTTCCTCCCTTCTACGCCGCAAATGTATCTGGTAGTGGCTCCTACATGACCGCTTTCAATGATATTGGCGGCATTCCCTCCACTGCAAATGAAGAAATAGTAGATGGGATATTACGTGAAGATTGGGGCTTTTGTGGCCTTGTCGTCAGTGATTGGAACGCCATTCACGAACTTATAAACCATGGCGTTGCTAAAGACCGCCCCGCCGCCGCAGCCCTTGCACTAAAGGCAGGTGTCGACATGGATATGACAAGCGCTGTGTATAAAGAAGACCTTGTAAAAGCTATTGAAAATGATCCATCCCTCATGATGGACTTAGACCTTGCAGCTGGCCGAGTCATCACCGTTAAAGAACAGCTAGGCCTGTTTGATAATGCCGCTAAATATCACGATGAAGCACGCGAAAAGGCACAAATGCTAACGCCTGCCTCGCGAGAAGCTGCCCGTATCGCTGCAGAAAAATCAGCGGTACTCCTCAAAAACGACAACAACGCATTTCCCATCGCCTCTGGTCCTCAAAAAATCGCAGTTTTGGGCGCGCTGGCAACAGATTCACTCACCCAATTGGGCTCATGGCGCGGACGTGGAGACGCCAATGATGTCGTCTCTATCCTCGATGGCCTTAAAACACACGCACCTGAAGGTATAGACATCTCCTATTCTGAAACCGCTGAAAACATTTCAGATTTCACAGAAAATGCTGACCGTATTTTGCTCGTGATCGGGGAAGATTACGACTTATCCGGTGAAGCAAGAAGTCGTTCTGATATAGAGCTTCCGGCCGACCAAACAGCCCTGTTCAAAGCTGCAATCGAAACAGGAAAGCCAGTCAGCGTTATCCTTGTTACAGGTCGCGCTCTAGCAATTCCAGAAATAGATCAGGACGCTGATGCCATCTTGAATATTTGGATGGGCGGCGTTGAAGCAGGTAACGCCGTGGCTAACCTTGTATATGGGACATCCGCACCAGCAGGACGTCTCCCCATATCATTCCCACGCAAAACAGGCCAAGCCCCCCTTACTTACTCTGAATATCCAAGCGGACGTCCAGCCGACCCGGATCTATCGAATGACTCCAATAGATTCATAGATTTACCTATTACCCCGCTCTATCCATTTGGACATGGTTTAAGCTATTCAACTTTTGAATATTCAAACTTAAGTGCTGCCCAAACAGAAATTTCAGCAGACGGAGTAATATCACTATCCGTCACCGTTACAAATACAGGTGACATCACAGCCGATGAAGTCGTCCAATTATATATGCGAGACCCCGTTGCATTCGTCGCTCGGCCACAAATACAGCTTCGCGGCTTTAAACGTGTAACTTTGGAGCCAGATCAAAGCGCAACAGTCACGTTTGAACTCTCCCCTCAACAAGCCGCCATATATAAGGGCCGCAACGATTGGAAAGTTGAAAGCGGAGACTTGGAGTTTTTCATTGGCGGATCATCTGCTGATCTCAAGTCTAGCCAAATCATAAACATTTTGAACAATGCTGATTCTAAGGCCCCAGCGGCAGCGTTAGAAACAAAAGTATCGGTGACTCAATGATAAATCGTCGCGCATATATATTATCCAGCACGGCATGCCTCGCACTTGCGGCGTGCCAGCACTCAACAAAACCAACAAAAACAAACCCTGTTAGCTTTGACATCTACGACCCGCGCTTTGCTGATTATATCTCCCCGTCTGCGACAGCAGAAATTTTATCCGAAGGTCATCAATGGATTGAAGGCCCGACATGGGATAAAAAACGCAACACGCTGTATTTTACGGACGTTCCTCAAAATACGGCTTACGCTTGGAATAGCTTAGATGGGGTCAAGGTGTTTTTGAAACCATCAGGCGCGGACCTTACAGCTGATGACGGGTTCCGTGAACCAGGTGCCAATGGGTTGTTGTATCTGGATGATGACACGCTTCTAATCTGTAATCATGGAAAAAGAGCCCTCGAACGGATGGACTTATCCACCGGCAAACGTTCAATTTTGGCCAGCCAGTATGAGGGCAAAAAATTCAACAGCCCGAATGACGTTATCTATGCATCTTCAGGCGATATGTTTTTTACTGATCCGCCCTATGGCTTAACCGGTATCAATGACTCGCCATTGAAAGAAATGAAGTTCAATGGCGTCTATCTCAGATCCAAAAATGGCACCATACGTCGTTTACTAAGCGATATGACATTTCCAAATGGAATAGTCCTCTCACCGGATGAAACTTTCGTTTTCGTCAGTCAATCTGACCCAAATAAGCCCATTATACGCCGTGTGAAGTTAAATCACCAAAACCAAGTCGTGGGTGACGAAGTTTGGTTTGATGCCAGTTCCTATCAGTCTGATAATTCACCGGGGCTACCTGATGGTATGGTTGTCGCTCATGATGGCGCACTATTTACAACAGGTCCGGGTGGCGTTTTCGTTCTCTCACCAGATGGTGAAGTTTTAGGTCGCATCAATACAGGAAAAGCAACGGCAAACTGTACCTTTGGAGAAACTGGATCAACACTCTTCATTACAGCAGGTGACACCTTGCTAAAATTACCCACGCTTACTCACAGTTAGATATAACATTTGCGCCTTGTCCTTATGAAGAAAGGCATTTAGCGTGAATACGCGCGTGATAAATGAAGAAATATAAGGTAAGTTCCATAAAATGACCCGTAGACCTGATGCCATTGCTTGGAAAACCATGGTGGGATACGGAATCGGTGATTTTGGTATAAATATATACTGGAATAGCTTATCTTTGATCTTAGTTTTTTGGTACGCTAAAATACTAGGTCTCCCGCCTACGATAGCGGGAGCCATATATTTTGTTGGTTTACTATGGGATGCTATATCAGATCCTGTTGTTGCTTATTTCGCTGAACGAACGCGGACTAGATTTGGCACTTATAGACCATTCATTTTCTTTGGTAGTTTCGTTTTAGCGATTGTTTTCACGCTATTATTTTGGATTCCGCCTTTTGAAGGCAATCTACTCATTGGCGTTCTGCTCTTAAATCACATGGTCTTTAGAACTTGCTACACTTTCGTGGCAGTTCCTTATTCGGCCCTCTCCTCAAGATTATCTTTCAACAGTTCTGACCGCACCGTCATATCTGGTGTTCGAATGTTCTTTGCCTTTGGTGGAATGCTTACAGTATCATTATTGTGGTTCCCGTCCGTGCGCTACTTTAATGGCGGAGAGGAAATTGGACCCTATGGATTTCTAATCACAGCGATGCTCGGTGGGTTTGTCGCGACCATTGCCCTCATGACATGTTTTTTCAACACCAAAGAAAGAATCCCTCCGGGCCGCAAGCAAATCCCGACAAATAATCTAAGTGACTTCTTTAAAAATGCTTTTTCAAACAAAGCATTAATGCTCGTACTTCTTGCAATTTTCTTTCAAGCTGCTGGTTGCGCCAGCTATGTCATTCCATTGGCGTTTTTCATAGAAATCAATCAAGCAAACTTTGCGTCTAAAGAAACCATATTAACGGTCTCAGCGCTTGCTACATTATGTGGCGTGCCAATATGGACGTTCATTATTTCAACTTTCACTAAGAAAGCAGCATGGATTTCTGCTTGTATAGTTGTGTCTGTTTTTGGCTTGTCCTTAGCTTTTATTCAAATGCCCCTTATCTACGGCGTTCCGCCAGAAATCATAGGGCTAGGTTTTGGTGCAAGTGCTTTTGGAGTGCTCGTGTGGTCCTTCATTCCTGACACAGTTGAATATGGCCAATGGCAAACAGGTGTAAGAAACGAAGCAGCTGTTTTTGGTTCCGTCACCCTTGTCCAAAAAATATCGGGCGGCTTAACGGGTTTGATGGTTGGTGTCACGCTAGATAAACTAGGATATGAGGCCGGTTTAAATATTCAGTCTCAATCGGTTATAGAAGGGATTCGCTTTTTCATTTCACTGTCTCCAGGTGTATTATTGTTTTTTTCAGCAATCGTTATCTATATATTGCCGCTAAACCGAACGAGACACGCTGCAATCATCAATGCTTTGTCAGAAACTGAATCGACGGAAGACTGAGCTTTAATTATAGGCCCTCAAAATGCACAAATCTGTTCCAAAAATGAAAGACGTCGCAAAATTAGCTGGCGTTTCAATTAAAACAGTTTCCCGTGTCGTCAACAATGAACCACATGTCACTGAGGGATTACGAGAAAAAGTAAAAGCAGCCGTTGATGAATTGGGGTTCGTTCCCAGCCCGAATGCGCGCGGATTACGCAGTCATCGCGGTTACACTATCCATTATATAATCCACAATAACCGAAGCAATTACGTCAATGCGATTCAAGCCGGAACTATCCAAGCCTGTCAGGATCAGGGATATCAGCTTGTTGTTTCGATGATAGACGATAGCGAAAATTTATCTGATGACCAGATTACTGAGCAGATGAATAGATTACCAATATTGGGCACACCAGTAGGTGCTATCCTCGTATCTCCCCTCACAAACAACAAACGTATCGTCAAAGCGCTTAAATCCATGGGTATCGCAATTGCGCGTATTGGATCTCACGATTTTGACGATGATGAGCTTGAAGTCAAAATCAATGACCGCGAAGCAGCAAAAGATATTACAAAGTTTCTCCTAGATTTAGGACACAAACGTATCGGCTTTGTGCGAGGTAAAGAAAACCAAAAAGCCACTGTCGAACGCTTTCAAGGTTATCAAGATGCCCTAAACTCAGCAGGGCTAAATGTAGATGACTCTCTTATCCAGACAGGTAATTTTGAATTTGAAAGCGGCTTAAAGGCCGGTGACAATCTTCTAAAACGCCCAGACCCTCCAACTGCAATATTTGCATCCAATGATGATATGGCGGCAGGTGTTTTAAGCGCGGCACATAGATTACGTATCTCTGTCCCAGACCAATTATCTGTTGTTGGTTTTGATGACTCTGAGCTCGCTGAAAAAATGTGGCCAGCGCTTACCACTATTCGCCAACCACTTTTAGAGCTTGGCAGCGTCGCGACAAAAATGCTCATCGCGAATGCGCAAAACGGCCAAGATGTTAATCCTCGCCAATTTCTTCCATATGAATTGATCGTGCGTGAATCGACAGGCCCAGCCCCCAAAAACGTTTGATAAAAGCTTTTTTAGAAACCTGGTCCCCAGCACATTCTTAGCACCTGCCAGTCAGAGTGTGATCAAACACGACACACCGGCATACCTCCTTATACGCAGAAAGCCATCAGCCCCGCACCACAGCCGAATCTGCCCTATACCTAATTCTACCCTTACCACCCAATAAAATAAAAACGCGGCCAGATATCTCTGACCGCGCTGTTGTTTTATTATCTTAAAATCGACTTACCCGAAGTAGAAATCGCCTGCATCAATGGTGTCTGCATCAATGCCGATCAGCGTGATTGAATTATAGCTGTCGCCTGTGATGTTGATCACAGTATCATCGCCAGATTGCGCGACTGTGAGGTTAGAAAAGTCTATGCCCTGACTGGACATATCAAGGGTTTCACCCTCTTCCCAATCTTGCACTTTATCGTGACGCCAATTGCCTGCGAATACGAAGGTATCGACGCCGGCTTCACCATACAGAGAGTCAAATTTATCACCGCCATCTAAGATGTCGTTTCCGTCGCCGCCCTTCATATAGTCATTACCGCCACCGCCATTTAAGCGGTCATCGCCATCGCGGCCATGCATGGAGTCATTGCCATCCTCGCCATAGAGTGCATCATTGCCGGCCTCACCGACGAGATAATCATCGCCTGTTCCGCCCTTCATGTAATCATCACCTAGACCACCGAAAATGCGATCATTGCCTTCACGGCCCTGCAAATTATCGTTGCCAGAATAACCCGCGATAAGGTCATCGCCCTCATTACCGACAAGATAATCATTCCCCTCAAAGCCGCGAAGTTCGTCATTACCAGCTTCACCGAATACACGGTCATCACCTTCTCGGCCCTGCAAATTATCATTGCCGTCGCCACCTATAAGGAGGTCATTTCCGTCATTACCAACAAGGTAATCATCGCCTGCGCCACCATAGAGCGTATCATCACCTCCTTCTCCAAAGAGACGATCATTGCCCTCGCCACCATTCAGCTCATCATTGTCGTGTCCACCCGCCAAGGTGTCGTCGCCCTCATTTCCATGCAGTATATCATTTCCTGCACGCCCCCAAAGCGTGTCTTCGCCTGCACCGCCATAAATTATGTCATTGCTTCTACCTGACAAATCGTGAGGAGCATCACCATAGAGCGTGTCATTACCCTCACCACCGTAGAGCGTATCTTCGCCCTCATCTCCGTTGAGCGTATCATCGCCTACGCCACCATAGAGCGTATCATCACCTTCTTCTCCATAGAGCGTATCATTGCCCTCGCCGCCATGCAGCTCATCATTATTGAATCCACCCGACAGAAAGTCGTTGCCAGCATTTCCAAATAGAACATCATCACCAGATAAATTAACTGAGAGATAATCATCTACAACACTGCCTTGAATAACAAAGCTTTGAGAAGAAGATGAAAGATCGTGATCAATATAGAGGCGGAGTTGCCATGTTTGGTGTGACTCTTCTGGAATATAAAAAATGAAGCTGTCTTCTGTAATTTCAGATGTAGAAACATTCCTTAAAAGGATAGAGTTAAATTCATCTCCCGGAATACGGATACGGACATCGTCACCTTCTGCAGTAATCGTTAGTTTTTCAAAAGCATCACTAATTGATTCTTCTTCACCCACCGCAATACGTCGAGATAGATCAATTTTATCACCAAGTTCAAAGTCTGTAATGATGTCTTGTCCCCAATCAGTTTGAAACTCAAAAACATCATTTCCAGCTCCCCCCGTTAGGATATCTTCGTATTTAGAAGAAGAAGACAATTCTATGAAATCGTAGCCACCTGACAAGACATCATCGCCGCCACCGCCATACAATATGTCATGGCCACCCTGCCCAAAGAGATAATCATCGCCTTCATCACCATGGAGCGTATCATGACCATTTCCTCCATAAAGGCTGTCTTCTCCTTCGCCACCATGCAGCTCGTCATTACCGGATCCTCCTGAAAGAAGATCCCCACCGTCTCCGCCCTGAAGAAGGTCTGCGCCATCTTCTCCATATAATGCATCGTCACCTTCACGACCACTTAAAATATCTTGGCCCAGACCGCCGTAAAGCCAGTCATCTCCGGCATTTCCAACAATATAGTCGTCCCCCTCATCACCAAATAAACGGTCGGCTCCATCCTCGCCAAACAAACGGTCGTCACCTTCACCACCAAATAGGAAATCATTACCTTGTCCACCAGAGACAGCGTCATTCCCCTCATCGCCATAGAGAATGTTATGACCTTCTGCTCCTTTTAAAGTGTCATTCCCTGCTCTTCCATACACCTTCATCTCTGTATTATCGGAGCTACCATAAAATACATCATCGAACTCTGTACCGGAAATTTTTTCGATACCCGAATAGGTCGAAATGCCGGCTTCCGTTGTGACCGTTTTATCGGTTAATGACACTTGGATGGCCTGAGTGAATGTAAATTCAGCACCTTCAATGCCTGTCCATTCACCATTTTCAAAAATCAGATTGTCTTCGCCATCTCCACCTGAAAAATGATCATTTCCCGCACCACCATAGAAAACATCATCCCCATCGCGCCCATGAAGAACATCATCGCCGTCTCCCCCAATTAGGATATCGTCTCCGCCTCTACCGACGAGATAATCATCTCCAACGCCGCCAAATAAAGTGTCATCACTTTCAAGGCCATAAATACGGTCATCTCCCGCCAGGCCATAGACAGTGGTGAACTCATCAGGTTGAACCTCAAAAGCTTCGGCAGACGAAGTCAGGTAGTAAATAAGTGTGGGTGTTAGAGATTGAATGTTTTCTCGGCCAAAGAAGATATAACTACCACCGCTAGCAAACTCTTGACCATAGTATGTGGGGCCCCAATCTTCCCTTCCGCCGTCCGCGGAAAAAAGAAAGTCTCCATATCCATCGCCATTCACATCGCCTAGAAAATCAACACTAGCCCCAAGCAATGCGCCTGTTTGCTCTTCAATAATTGACCCCTTCCCCTCAAAAACGAGCCCCAAGCCTTCTGATATTTCATCAAACTCATAAAAAGCATCGAAGCTCTCATCATCTCGGCCTAAAATGAGAACAGAATTATTGCCTCGAGCAGAGTTATCACCAAGGAGAAGGTCATCTATTCCATCTCCATTCACATCCATTCCGCCTACGGAAACACTCCCAAAATTACTTGGAGAACTCCCTCTAGAATCAGACATATAAAGGGGAAAACTACCACGAACAGCAAAACCTGTTTCACCATCAAAATAGGATGTATTCAATTCTATCTCAGAGGCAAAATCACTGCTTCCAAAGAGCACATATACGAGCCCTTCAGCGCCATTTTCGTCATCACCATAATAAGATGAACCAATTCTTCCACCACCTGGGTCACTGATTAGTAGATCGTCTATCCCATCACCATTCAGATCACCCACAGAGCTTATGACGCTTGCTGTAAAAATGTATTTATTCCCATCAGCATCAACATTATCAGTGGTGATAATTCTGTTGTCTCTGTCAGAGTAGGAGATGGAGAAAGGAACATTATTAAGTTCAAAACCTTGGCTTCCATCTAAGGTAATATCAGCCAAATTAAACTTGTTGGAAAAACCATCTTCATTTCCAAAGATGATGGCGGCATCACTCGTTTCATCTTCAAAAGTAAGAGCAATATCATCAAACCCATCGCCATTGATATCACCAATGGCGTCTTGGCGTGTTTTCTCAAATTGGGTGTAGGCCGTATCTGGGAGACTCTCAGGATCAAATGCGAGCGTCAAATCTAAACTATGGCCATATAGGAGGTATGAGTCTGTTGAGTACTCATTATCTACACGTGTCGTCTCTTTAACGAGAAATTCGTTTAGACCATCGCCATCAACATCTCCGAAAACTTCAAGCGAAAAATTCGTATCCGTAGCTTCAAACTGAAAACCTTGATTGGCTTCTAACTGATCGAGATTAATATTTGCATCACCCGTCTGACCATAGACAATTGCATGTCCACCATCGTATTGGATATAAAAATCATCTAAATTATCACCATTAACATCACTAAGCGCTTCTACCTTGACCCAATCAGCGCGTATCGCAGCACTATCAATGCGAAGCGTAAGACTGCCGCCCGGTGCATCTTCAGCAGCACCAATAATTCCAACTGCTGTACCGTCACGAACACCATTTACGCCGGTTGCGATATTATTTGCACCAAAAACAATATGCGCAATTATATCAGTTTCTACCTGCTGTCTTTCATAGAGAGCGGAGTTAATAGGAGCGACATATGGACCAACAATAAAGTCTGCAAATCCATCTCCGTTGAAATCGCCAATGCCCGCGCCATCGTCTTGATCGACAAAATAATATCCATCTACAACACTAAAGTCTTCGGTATCGTATATTCCTTGAGTACTGCGCATTTGGCCCCAACCTTTAATTGAAAAACACACTTGGTTCATTATTGACATTAACCATCTCACACAACAAGCGCCACCCCCCTGTTTTACTAAAACCTTCACAGAAAAAACGCGGCCAGATATCTCTGACCGCGCTGTTGTTTTTTATCTTAAAATCGACTTACCCGAAGTAGAAATCACCTGCATCAATCGTGTCCGCATCAATGCCAATCAGCGTGATTGAATTATAGCTGTCGCCCGCGATATTATAGTGTTTTCCATATCGAAAGATGCAAGAGATATATAAACCTAACGAACTCTTATTTTCGGATTGCTACTGAAAAAACACTAAGCACATCGCCTCAACAGTGAGATTTATAAAAATTGATTTTCAAGAAAAATATCTGGAGCGGGTGAAGAGATTCGAACTCTCGACTTCAACCTTGGCAAGGTTGCGCTCTACCCCTGAGCTACACCCGCATCCGATATAAAAGTCAGACATAAATCTGTCTGAGGCGCTGTTAAACAGCATTGCCGCTTTTCTTGCAAGAGAAAAATTACGCTAACTCCAATAATTTTTCAACTCTAGCCAAAATTCACTTTGTAGCAGGCTTAGGCACTTTCATTTTTCGTTTTGTGACATGGGTATTTACTGCCTCTCCAGACGTTTTCTGCCCGCGCATGTAATGGCGTTGCCACTTTTCTCTTAAAGCGCCTTCATCGCCAGCGCCCAAACGCTGAATGAAATTACCTCGAGACTTTGCCCATTCCTCATATTCCGCTTTTAAGTCAGCATGTTCATCCAACATATGAAGCATTGGCTGCACTTCTTCCATACGATTGTGCTCGATCAAATTTAGAAAAGCAAAAGCTTCGCGTTTCTCAAATCTTACTTTGCATGGTCGCGTAAAGCGCCAATTCATTGTGAACGGGAAAGGCAGCCAATCCGTCTCCACCAGACCGGACAAAGGGTATATTCCATCCTTGGGTGCATTCGGTGGCCCCTGCACCCATACACCCCAGCCCGGCGGAGTTCTGAATAAGTAGCCTGTATGGAATGTCAAAACGCCTTCTCTAAAATGGCTATCAGCGACATTTTCAACTGGTGGCCAGTCTTCATCTGCTGTAATTTTAATATTCTCAGCCCTTGGTCCCCCATCCCATTCAATAGTTAACCCCGTCTGACATACGATTTCCCACCCTGTTGAATTCGCCATCGTAAGAGGAAGACATCTATAAGGGTGACGGTCAGTAAACTGATCCATCCAATCGCGCCGTGGACGTGCTGGAATAAGATCCGGCACATACTCATGTAGTTTATAACAATCGAGCTTCATGTATGCCTTCTAAGAGTGAATTATGGATTTTACGCAGATTAATGAAGGTAGAGGACTTTATCCCCAAACCATATTGAACAATACCTATACTCTTCAATTGCCCAGACCAACAGATTATGGTTAATGCACCTCCCCTTTTAATCCGGAAGATGGAGATATGCATTGAATATTCGAGCCCTATTCATGAATGACCAAAATACATCCTCCCTTCCCGCGGTAGATGATTTTACCCGCGCCCCAGAATTAGAAGTATTTGCTTGGCTTGATCGCCACAATATACGCCACACGACAGTCTCTCACGCACCTACACACACAGTAAACGAGTCTTCAGAGCTCAAATCATCAATAGCTGGTGGACACACGAAAAACCTGTTTTTGAAGGATAAAAAAGGCCAAACTGTTCTGATAAGCGCATGGGCACATTCACAACTACAACTCAACCAATTACATAAACAAATAGACACTCAACGCCTTTCATTCGCCAAGCCTCAACTACTTTGGGAAACCTTGAAGGTCACCCCCGGGTCCGTCTCAGCCTTCGGGTTGATGCACGATCAAAACAAAAGCGTACGCTTTTTTCTTGATGAAAAACTATTGGGATATGAAACCCTTAACTTCCACCCTTTGCGAAACGATATGACAACATCCATATCCCAACCTGATTTCGCACGCTTCTTAAATTCGACAGGGCGCAGGTTGGAATGTATAGATTTTGATGAATTATAAGGAATATTCTATCTGCTTACACAGTGTATAAGCTTGCACCTTAGTATATAGACGACCATGTAGTATAATATAAGCACACTTAGAATCGTTAGGACGTACTTCTATGGATATTTCTTCAGGATCATTTCCCGCAGACGGCGACAATGCCCAATGGATCATAGACGGATCCGACCAAACATTCATGCAAGATGTTGTTGAAGCGTCCAAACATGCAGTCGTTCTTGTTGATTTTTGGGCACCTTGGTGTGGCCCATGTAAAACGCTTATCCCAACATTAGAAAAAGTTGTGAACCAAGCCAATGGGGCTGTGCGCATGGTTAAAATCAACATTGACGAAAACCAAGGCGTGGCAGGCCAGCTTGGAGTGCGCTCTGTTCCAACTGTCTTTGCCTTTAAAGATGGTCAACCTGTTGATGGCTTTCAGGGTGCTATACCAGAAACTCAGATTATTGAATTTATTAAAAAAGCAGGTGCCGGCGGCGCACTTGAACAAATTGAGAATGCGCTCAATGCTGCGCGTGAAGCATTTCAAAATGGCGAACTTGATGAATCTGCTGCAATTTATGCGCAAATCATCCAAGCTGTTCCTGACAATCTAGATGCTTTAGTTGGACTTGCACGCTGCATGGTAGCGAAAAAGGATTATGAGCGCGCCAAAGAAGTCTTAGCATTAGTCCCTGAAGAATCTCAAAAATCACCGCAGGTCAAATCTGTTCTAACAGCGATTGAATTGGCCGATGACGGCTCATCCTCTTCAGCTCCTACTTCAGATTTGAGTGCTAAAATCGCTGAAAACCCAGACGATTTTGACGCAAGGTTTGAATACGCTAAATCTTTGTCAGCTGCCGACAAACATGAAGAAGCTGCTGAACAATTATTAGCAATTTTAGAAAAAGACCTCACATGGAATGAAGGCGCAGCAAAAGAGCAACTTTTGAAAATATTTGAAGCAGCAGGTCCAACTGCGGAAGTATCTCAAAAAGGCCGTCGACGCTTATCATCCCTACTCTTTAGCTAAAATATCAGACCCTTAAAAGAAAGACGCCGCTTGTCTCCTCCGATTTTCAGAATTGCCGAAGACCTTCCTTCAATTGTCCCTATATTTCCATTAGATGGGGCAATTGTTTTCCCACGCGGAAATTTGCCTTTGAATGTTTTTGAGCCACGCTATTTGAACATGGTAGACGATGCGATGTACTCACATCGGGTTATTGCGATGATTCAGCCTGTGCCTTCAGATACATCAGATGCAGACGGACAATCTGTAAATCCACCGCTTTTGCAGACAGGGTGCTTAGGTCGTATAAATAGCTATTCTGAAACCGATGATGGGCGATACCTGTTGAACCTGAGAGGGTTATGCCGCTTTACGCTAATTGAAGAGGAAGCGAGTAGCCGCCCTTATCGAACAGCAAAAGTGTCTTACGAGAACTTTGCAGATGACATGAAGCCTGTAAGTTCAAAAGAGCCCGATATAGAACGAGAAAAGCTCACCAAAGCTCTTAAAACTTACCTATCAACCAACGCAATCCAAACAGATTGGGATGCTGTTGCCGATGCTCCTATGGAAACACTTATAAATGCTCTGGCATCGGGCTGCCCTTTTTCAACCATGGAAAAGCAAATGTTACTAGAGTTTCCAACCTTACAACAACGCGGTGATGCTTTAATCTCACTGCTTCAAATGGATGCGAATGGCGGAAGTGGCTTAATACAATGACTTCAACAGATGCTAAAACAACGCCTGAAAGCGGTATCGATCCGCGATTGCTGGAAGTGCTCATTTGTCCAGCCTCCCGAGGTCCACTTGTCTTTAACAAAGACACAAATGAATTGATTTCAAAAAAAGCAAATCTAGCCTTCCCAATTCGTGATGGTGTTCCAATTATGTTGGTAGATGAAGCCCGCCAGATCGACGAAGACTAATCATGCTACGCAAACGCCCCAAAGATGACGGAAGTTGGCCTGTTGAGATTAGATTCAACAAAGAAAAAGCTTTATTGAAGCTCGTTTTTGATGATGGCTTTAAAGGTGAGATACCCTATGAGCTGTTACGTATTGAATCACCGAGCGCAGAGACACGCGGGCATGGTGGTGAAACACCTCTTCCACCCGTTGGCAAAAAAAATGTGAGCGTCATAAGCGCTGATCCGGTTGGTCGTTATGCGTTGAGGATCAATTTTTCTGATGGTCACAATACGGGATTGTATAGCTGGCCATATTTGCGTGAACTCGCTGCAGACCAGAAAAACCGCATGAAGGCTTATGAAAAACGCATGAAAGAGGCTGGATTAAGCCGCACATAGAATGCACTTAGGAAAATTGCATCAAACGACCTTGAAATAATTGCGGTGTATTTTCACCATCGCAGCCACTCGCCTGTTTGATTAATGCAGATCGTGCGGTTTCACTCTTGCCAACAAGCGACATACCCAATCCGGCGAAACCTCGAAAAATAGGTGGCGCTTTGAACATACGCTCAAGTAAGTCCATGCTTGTAGCCATATTGATAGTTTCAGTGCGCCGCCACTCTTCATAAGGTTCAAGTGCTAGTGGTGACCCTATATCCAGTCCAACATGAGCAGCTTTTGCGATTGTTTCAGCAAGAGATGCAACATCCTTCAAACCAAGGTTTAATCCCTGACCTGCTAATGGGTGAATGGCATGAGCTGCGTCTCCCGCCAAAGCGATACGGTCTGATACAAAACTATCTGCCACCCTCATTTTGAGTGGGTAGGCAAACCGACCGCCTAGCAATGAAAACTCGCCTAGAAAGTCGCCAATTTTTTCTTTCAACTCAAGCTCGAAATCTCTATCACTTAAGTCCGTCAAAGCTTCAGCAACAACCTCTCGCTCAGTCCAGACTAAACTGGCCTTATTGTTGGGCAATGGCAAAACAGCAAAAGGTCCATTTTTGAGAAATATCTGACGCGCGACACCATTATGAGGTTGCTTTAAACTTACCGTCGCGACTAGACCTTTTGCTTTGTAATCATGACCTGGAAAGGTGATGCCTGCAGCTTTACGCACATAGGACTCACGCCCATCACAGCCAACAAGCAGACGGGCAGATGCCCCCCCCTCAGATCCATTCCAGCTTACATCCACACGGTCAGCATGCGTCTTTATGCCACTTAACTGGCTGTTCGTTACGAGACTCAGCCCTTTCGTATTTTGTGCTTTTTCCCACAAAGCAGACAAAATAGAATGCGCTTCAATCAGATAACCGAGAGGACGATCCTCACTTTGTCCATCATCAAACCCGAAGCTCAAAGGTGCGAATGATGCGGCCTCCGCTTCCACTTTTTGTATCGGTTGGGCAAATGGCTGGATTTTCTCACAAATACCAAAAGTGTCCCACATAGCCCAACAACCTGCTGCAATTGTGTAGGCTCGTCCGTCAAAATCACCCTGTTTTTGATCAAAAACACTTTCTTTGCTTACGACTAAACATTCAAAACCGTGGGCACAAAGTGCGATTGCTAAGCTAAGTCCAACAGGACCAGCACCAGAAATTATGATCTCATGACCATTAAATATATGTGGGTTATCTCTCATAAATTTACTGTAGCCTTCACATTAAATGGCGTCCAGACTCGCACAGGAATTGTGCGATATGCCAAAAGTCTGCTCGTAGCTTGCTCAATTGTGCATCGAAAAATATTAACGCACCCTGCAAAACTTGTCTGATCTGTCTCCTCACAATCTCTTGATCCGTGAAGGCCCCAAACCAAGGGGTGCAACGTATCTTATAAAGAGGGGTTCATATCCATGAGATCCGGAATTACTGGAAAGCTGGCGGGGATAGCCACATATGCTGCCATAACATGCGGTGTGGCAGCTTTCGCGCAAGATGTTGAAGTCGCTGAAATTCCTTCAGCTTCTGATGTATCTGCTTATGTCGACAACACATTTCTATTCCTCGTAGGTGGACTTGTTGTCATGCTTATGGCTGCAGGTTTCTGTATGCTGGAAGCTGGTCTTGTGCGGTCTAAAAACGCTGCAACTCAGGTCACAAAGAACGTCGCACTCTATTCAATTGCTGGTCTAATGTTCTGGCTTGTTGGATATCACCTTCTCTACCCTGGTGATTGGATGATTGCTGGTTACCTTGGTGAATTTAAAATGTGGGAAACTGCAGATGATCTAGCTACAGGCTACTCATCCGGTTCAGACCACTTCTTCCAAATGGTTTTCGTGGCTGCAACAGCTTCTATCGTATCTGGTACAGTTGCTGAACGTATCAAACTTTGGCCTTTCCTTGCTTTCACAGCAGTTTTGACAGGTATCATTTACCCAATTCAGTGTTCATGGCAGTGGGGTGGCGGTTTCTTGTCTGAAGCTGGCTTCTCTGACTTCGCTGGTTCAACTCTCGTACACTCAACAGGTGGATGGGCCGCTCTAACAGGTGCTATCATTCTTGGGCCACGCCTTGGTCGTTTCGTTGATGGTAAATCAGTTCCTATGCCTGGTTCAAACATTCCATTGGCTGCTCTAGGTACATTTATCCTATGGTTTGGTTGGTTTGGATTTAATGGTGGATCACAATTGGCCGCTGGTACATTCGACGACATCAATGCTGTATCTACAATTTTCTTGAACACAAACCTTGCAGCTGCAGCCGGTACTATCGCAGCAATGGGTCTAACAACTGTTCTATATAAGAAAACAGACTCAACAATGGCATTCAACGGTGCGCTTGCTGGTCTAGTATCTATCACAGCCGGTCCACTTGACCCGAGCTTCCCTGTTGCAATCTTCATTGGTGCTGTCGGTGGTGTGCTTGTTGTTCTAACAGTTCCTGTTCTAGATAAATTTAAAATTGATGATGTTGTTGGTGCGATCCCAGTTCACTTGGTTTGTGGTATCTGGGGAACAATGATCGTTCCATTGTCTACAGAAGGCACAAGCTTCGCAATTCAAGCCTTGGGTGTTGTATCTGTCGGTGTGTTTGTTGCCATCACATCTGCAATCATGTGGTTAATCTTGAAATTCACTGTCGGTATCCGCGTAAGTGAAGAAGAAGAACTAGAAGGCCTAGACATCTCTGAATGTGGTTTGGCTGCTTACCCAGACTTCACAAAATAAACTCAAACGCCTCTTTGGCTTTATTTTAAGAAGCAGAAACCCCTGATGCCCTTGGTATCGGGGGTTTTTCTATGGCATTTTTCCCGCAAAATAGAAAAAACCAGTGATTTACATTAAAAATCACAAAGAAATCACATTGCGTTTGCAGCTCGTTAAGAGGCCCGCGTCATGGTGGAGAAAATAGAGTTAACCACCTTTGTTCAAGGACGCCGACAATGCCTTCTACGCAAGTTTCAAACCGCGTGCAGCATATCGATGCTGAATATCAAATCCCCGGCCGCAAGCCGAGCGGGTTTGGTCGGCTTTTGACTGGCATAATAGCCTTCTCTCTTGGTGTGTTCATTTGTGGTGCGTGTGGGTCCTATTCTCCCACAGACCCAAGTCTGAACGTAGCTTCTGACACCAGCGCTACAAATCTATTCAGTTCAACGGGGGCGGTTGCGGCAGATTTGCTAATGCAGTCCTTTGGATGGACAGCGTGGTTAGCTGGATTTGGTTTAATGATTGGCGGCGTATATCGCACATTCGCTATCGGACCTCGTCGACCTTCACGTTGGTTTTGGGGTTCGCTCGCAATCGCCATGTCTTGTGTGTGTCTTGCAGGTTGGCCAATACCAAGCAACTGGCCTCTCGCATCGGGTCTGGGCGGCATGGTTGGTGAACGCCTCAATGCATTGGCATCTGTCCCTTTTGCTGCATTTGGCGCACCAAATCCAGTTTTTCTAGCGTCTGTCGGTGCTGGTATATCAGGGGTATTGTTTGCAGCGATTGCTATGGGTCTGGGTGCAGACGATGGAATAGCCCTCTTCCGCACGATTGAGCAGCTATGGATATCCTTTAGACGCGGCAAAGCCATTCCTATGGAAGTCGTCGAAGAAACTGAAGAAGAAGTGCGTGATGTGGCAGGGCTACGTGATCGTGCGAACTCATTCTTTGAAAATATGCGCAGCCGCAATCCACAACAAGCTGCCTTGCCTGACCCACAATCAATGGCCCCTCACCTAGAGGAGCCAGAAGATGGCTTCTTTAAGAGCGTTAGACACGCTGAACGCCCATCCATCCCTGTTCGACAGCGACTTGCTGAAAAAGTGGTTGAAACCCCAGTTTATGCTCCATCAGCTGAGGAACCAGCTGCGAAGTCTTCTTTGTTCGGCAATCGGGCAGTTACTCCAACGCCTGCCCCTACACAGTCACAAGCGGCTCCAGCTCCTACACCTGCTCCGGTATCAGTTCGTCCGGTTGCGCCACCTAAGCCTGCCCCTGTTCAATCTGCCAACGGTACATCATACATGGATGGAGACGAAGAAAATGCACGTCTTCCTTCATTAGATCTGCTTCAATTACCGCCAGAACGTCGTACAGAATTTGACGAAGCCCACCTTCTAGAAATGGCCGAACGCCTTCAAGTCGTATTGGGTGATTTCGGTGTTAAAGGACGTATCGCAGAAGTGCGCCCAGGTCCTGTTGTTACCTTGTTTGAATTAGAGCCAGCACCGGGAACAAAATCTTCCCGCGTAATCTCTCTTGCTGAAGATATTGCACGTTCAATGAGTGCAACTGCAGCCCGTGTTGCTGTTGTTCCGGGCCGAAATGCAATCGGTATCGAACTGCCAAATGATAATCGTGAAACAGTTTATCTTCGTGACCTGTTGGCTGCTAAGGCATTCTCTCGCACACGCGCTGCCCTCCCTCTCGCTTTAGGTGAGAATATTGGTGGTGAACCAACAATCGCCGACCTCGCGAAAATGCCTCACCTCTTGATCGCTGGTACAACAGGTTCTGGTAAGTCTGTGGGGATCAACGCAATGATCCTTTCATTGCTTTACAAACTGACACCAGAAGAATGTCGTTTCATTATGATCGACCCGAAAATGCTCGAATTGTCGATCTATGAAGGCATTCCTCACCTCCTCTCTCCAGTTGTGATTGATCCACACAAAGCCGTTGCCGCCCTAAAATGGACAGTACGCGAAATGGAGAGCCGTTATGAAGTCATGTCCAAAATGGGTGTGAGAAACATCACAGGTTTCAATAAAAAGGCTAAAGATGCTCGCGAAACTGGTGAAGTCTTCACGCGCCCGATCCAAACTGGATATAACAGCGATACAGGTGAGCCGATTTACGAAAACGAAATCATTGATATGAGCCCAATGCCGCATATTGTTGTCGTCATTGATGAGATGGCTGATTTGATGATCGTAGCAGGTAAAGAGATTGAAGCCCTTGTCCAACGTCTTGCCCAAATGGCTCGTGCAGCTGGTATTCACCTCATTACAGCTACACAACGCCCTTCAGTGGACGTGATTACCGGTACAATTAAAGCGAACTTCCCGACCCGTATTTCATACATGGTGACGACGAAAATCGACTCTCGTACAATCCTTGGTGAACAAGGTGCTGAGCAACTCCTTGGGATGGGTGACCTTCTGTACCAAGCATCAGGCGGTAAGCTAAACCGTGTCCACGGTCCTTTCGTATCGGATGAAGAAGTTGAACACGTTGTTTCATTCCTCAAAGAAACTGGAGAGCCTAGCTACATAGAAGGCATCACAGATGAACCTGAAGAAGATGTTTCTGTAGCTGATGCTGCAATGGGCACCTCTTCTGGTGATGTTGAAGAAGATCTATATCGTGAAGCTATTCAGATCGTTCGCCGTGATAAACGTGCATCGACATCCTATATCCAACGCCGCCTGAAAATTGGATACAACCGTGCTGCTTCCCTCATTGAGCGCATGGAAAGTGAAGGATTAGTCAGCGCCGCAAACCATGCGGGTAAACGTGAAATACTCATGCCTGAAGACTACGCAGCTTAAATTCACTTAAGGCAGTTCAGAAAAATAACGTCTTCTGAACTGCCATTCATCTAATCATGGCAAAATCAGCGAAAATACCTTAGGGATGTCTTGTTTTCGCCGATCCAAGGTTTAATCCTGATACCATGATAATAGCATCCTACCTGATACCGATCTTTATCTCATTTGATGCGCTTGCTTTGGCAGGCCCAGCTCAAGAGGCGGTCGCAAACCCAACGCAACACGTTCAAAATGAACAGAGCGAATTGTCCCCTGAGCAACTCAAGGACGCTGCTAGCACAGAGCTAAGCGGAGACGATATCCTCAAAAAAATCAATTCACGCATGAGTGAAACGACGTCTGCTCGCGGTGGATTTGTCCAAACCGATGCGCTCGGCGAAGTCACGACGGGAAATTTCTATTTACGTCGTCCTGGCCGTGTACGCTTTGAATATACCTCCCCTACGCCGTATTTAATTGTTTCTGATGGAACAACGGTTGCTATAGAAGATAAAGAGTTGGACACGATTGACCGTGCTCCGCTTTCGGCGACGCCATTAAAGCATTTCCTTAAAACGAACCTGGATTTTTCAACAGATACAAGTGTTTTAGATATCCGGACTCTGCCTGATTCACACCTCGTTGTCCTTGAAGATAACCCCAAGGATGGTGAGGAAGCATTGGATGGTCTGGTATTTTTGAAGTTCAATAAAGAAAACTTCGACCTTATCGGTTGGGTAACGATTGATGGGCTTGGAAATGAAACGCGAGTTGATCTTATTGATATGGAGTTGAACGTTAAAATATCACCACGTCTCTTCGTCTTAGAAGATGAAGACAATCGTGACCGACGCTAAGCAAATTTCTGTTTTGGGTCGTATCACAGCTTTGTGATCGAGTGCTTTTATGCCACACCCCGAATTAATAACAATTGCTATTGTGTTTTCAATTTTTATGTGTCAATTTTATCACGTCAGTTTAGTCAGGATCGCTTGATTTCCCCCCGCAAGCAATTTTAAACTGTCACGTGGATGTTGGAGCTATCCCCTCCCTAATCCCAACTTTTTTCGCGCCTGACTGTTCCCCGCAGTTGGGCGCGTTTTATTTTACCGTTCCCTCACCCCTATACATTTCAGCTTGCAAATATCCGCAACGCTCCCTACTCCTAATTTTATGACAGATCTGCGCCTCACCTCATGGAATATAAATTCCGTCCGTTTACGTATGCCTCGTGTTGCTGATTTTATTGCACGTGAAAAACCAGACATTTTATGTCTCCAAGAAATCAAATGCCGAGAAGCTGAATACCCGCTAAAAGCCTTTGAAGAAGCTGGAATGCCCTATGTAGAAATTGCGGGGCAAAAGGGTATGCACGGTGTTGCGATCGGATCAAAATATCCAATCGAGCGCTTAGACACACCTGACTTTTGTATGCGCGGTGAAGCTCGCGCCCTCTCCGTCAAAATAGCTGGCATCGAAATCCATAATCTCTACGTTCCAGCTGGCGGTGACGAGCCTGATCCAGTAATCAACGAAAAATTTGCTCACAAACTAGAATTTCTCGCGCGTATGGAAAAAATCTACGCTGCCCGCTGTGCTGATAGCCAACCCCTCATCGTCGTGGGAGATATCAATGTCGCCCCGGGCGAGCATGATGTCTGGTCACACAAACAACTTCTCAAAGTGGTCAGCCATACACCCGTTGAAACAGACGCACTCGACAAAATTTTGAAATTAGGTGGGTTTTCAGATATCGGCCGCTTAAAACATGATGCAACAGAAAAGCTGTATTCATGGTGGAGCTATCGCGCACGTGATTGGGAAAAATCCAATCGTGGGCGGCGCCTAGATCACATTTGGGCCAACCAAGCCGCAACTCCCCTCACCGATGCATCTTCATATGAAATCCATCAATCGGATCGCGGCGGTGAAAAGCCATCTGATCATGCACCAGTGACAGTCAATTTAAAGGCCGCCCTTTAAAAGAGCGGCCTGAAAACAAAAGAACTACATAAAATTACAACTGAATCCGATAGCCGCCAGTTTCGGTGATAAGCAGATGTGCATGCGCTGGATCTGGCTCTATTTTCTGGCGCAAACGATAGATATGCGTTTCCAATGTATGGGTCGTCACATTGGCATTATATCCCCACACTTCAGATAATAACTCATCCCGCGCGACAGCTTTGCCTTCTGCGCGATAGAGATATTTTAAAATGTTCGTTTCTTTTTCAGTCAATCGAATCTTCTTGCCAGCTTCGTCTATGAGAGACTTTGTAGAAGGACGAAACTCGTATGGCCCAATTTTAAAGGTTGCATCTTCGCTTTGTTCAAAAGTACGTAAATGCGCCCTCACCCGAGCCAATAACACCGTAAACTTGAATGGCTTTGCAACATAGTCATTTGCACCAGAATCTAAACCCAACACCATATCCGCGTCGGAATCTTGTCCGGTCAGCATAATCACTGGCACACGCAAACCGTGTTTGCGCATCAGTTTACATGCATCCCGGCCATCCATATCAGGCATTTCAACATCTAATATAACAAGGTCAGGCTTTTCAGCTTCAGCTATATTCATGCCCTCAGTAGCATTGGGAGCTTGAAGTATCGCAAAGCCTTCATGGCGTTCAAACTGTTCAGCCAACGCTTCGCGCAGGTCATTATCATCATCAACGATAAGAATGGTCTTTAATTGCGACACGTGGTTCTCCTCAGATTGCGTAAACTAGTTTTTGATTACATGATTAAAACCAGAAACTATGAACATTATGTACAATGTAGGCGCGTAATTGCTTGGGTGGAAGAGTTGAACAGTCCTAATCACACGAAATTCAACGCGCGCGATATCGGCGTGATCACTTGGCAGACCCATTCCTATCGCTGCGCTCTTGGAAAGATGGGCGTTATACCAGCGGAAGATAAGCAAGAAGGTGACAATAAAAGCCCTCTAGGGGAATGGCCGATGAGACGCGTATTTTACAGGCCAGATCGCGTTGCTCGACCTAAAACTCAATTGGCCACCTGTGCACTTACCCCTGAAATGGGTTGGTGTGATGATATAAAATCACCGGAATTTTATAACACACTCATCCCTTTACCCTCTCCTCACCGACATGAAAAATTATGGCGTGAAGATGGAGTATACGACATCATAATAGAGCTAGGTTATAATGACAGTCCTCCTATAATTGGCAAAGGCAGCGCCATCTTCATGCACTTAAAACGCAATGAATATGAAGGCACTGAAGGATGCGTTGCCTTAGCAAAAGAACACCTTCTCTCACTTTTAGAAGAAGCCAAACCAGGCGATGTCGTCAATATAAGTCGCTAAGTAGTCACCCGTTCACCAAACAAAGCTGAACCAACGCGCACGTGCGTTGATCCAAAACCTATTGCAATTTCAAAGTCTTCACTCATCCCCATCGAGAGGTTGGCTATTCCATTGCGCAGGGCGATTTTTCTAAGCAACGCGAAGTGAGGGCCAGCAGGTTCCCCTACAGGCGGAATACACATCAGACCCGAAATCTTTAGGCCCAAATTATCTTTGACTTCCTTAAGGAAAAGATCAGCGTCTTGAGGCAAGACACCTGCTTTTTGTTCTTCTTCACCAGTGTTTATTTGAACAAATAGCTCAATATCACGATCTTGAGCTTTCATAGCTTTTGCAACGAAAGCAGCTAATTTCATGCGATCTATTGTTTCAATGACATCAAAGAGCGCAACCGCTTCCTCTGCTTTATTCGTTTGCAAAGGGCCGATGAGACGTAACTTTATCTCAGGATATTCAGCTTTTCGTTCTTTCCAACGCGCTTTTGCTTCTTGAACGCGATTTTCTCCAAAAACACGTTGACCAGCTTCCAACATTGCATCAACCCTATCGTCGGGTTGAACCTTGGATACAGCGGTTAAAGTGATATCAGATGGGTTTAAGCCTTTTGAATCAGCAGCTGTTTCAATACGAGAAATTATCTGCGCACGGCGCTCACGAATAGAAAGTTCTGGTGTTTGCATCATGTCTTTTGTTGAACCGCAAACCATCGCACGCCGCAAGCTTTTGCAGGCCATGCGTCTTCATTTTTCATCGTCTATTCTCACAAATTTCAATAATTCACCATTATTACCCGCTGCTTTTTTCGTAACTGATCCTGTTCGATCATCTGACATCCTTGAGACCGCCCAAAACTTGCCAACAGGTTTTGGGATCCTTTACCGACATTTTGGCAGAGAAGACAGGTTTTACATCGGAAATGAACTCAAGCGTATAGCAACCGCCAAACGCTTATTTCTCTCAATTTCAGAAGACGCGCATTTAGAAAAGCTCATCCAGCCACATGGTATCCATTGGCCAAAATCAAAGTTGAGCTTTCTTAAGCTTAGTGCAAGATCAAACCGAGTTCATACATCTTCTGCACACACATTCAGACAAATTACTAAGGCCGAGAAACTTAAATTAAATGCCTGTTTTGTGTCATCCGTGTTTCCAAGCAAATCCCCAACCGCACCAAAAGCAATGGGTGTTCATCGGTTTCGCCAAATAGCGAGACAGTCACACATTCCACTATATGCTCTGGGGGGAGTTACCAATGAAAACGCAGCACAGATTTCAACCTTTGCCGGCATTTCAGGTGTCACAGGATTTCACAATCAAGATTTTAAATGACGTGACGACAGGTTTAATTTTTAGAAATTTGTGGACGGGCTGTGTTTAAAACGAGAAAGCAGACTCAATACGAACGCCTGTTTCATTCTCTTCATCAACCCAACGAGATGCATCAGTAGAAAGCTTCTCTCCACCAATGCTCACACCACCACCAATACGGAAGCGTGGAGAGAATTGGTAATATGCACCAGCAGAAAATTCTTGCTCAGGTAGAACGCGTACATCGTCACCATAGCGACGTGTCATGTCCAAAGTCAGTCCCCAACGGCCCTTACCAGACCATATTAAACCAAATTCATCAGTTTGAGTTGTAGGCGCAACCAAAAATGCCTTTTTCTCAGCATCTTCATCAGCTTTATAAACGAAATTTTCGTACCACTTAATTGGCGCTACACTTGTCTCAGATGCAACCGCAGGCGCGTCAGCAACACTCGGCTCTTCAGCCCAAGCAGGTGCAGCACACAATGCAGCAGTTATCAAAAGACCAGCGAAAAATTTCATCTCAGCACATTAATACCCAATTTGTTCCAGCTCTTTGCCTACTACCTTAGGTGTCCAACGAAAAGCGTCTTAGTATTAAATTTAAGAAAAAAGACTTAATTTTCTAATAAGTGTTACTCATAACGCACAATAAGTTCGATAATGGCGCCGGACCCTTCAATTTCCGTCCCAAAATGCTTGGACTTCGTCGAAATATACCCAACCCCAACATTAACATTATTATTCAATGGCTTAGATACACCCACGCCCCAATTTTCACCCTTCACGGCCTGCAACTCATCTATTGCATGACCGTATTCAGCGGTAACAGTCCAATCAGAAAATTCTCTACTTATGCCTGTTTCCCAGGCGGTATAGTCCCCCAATCCAGAATCTATCGCATTATTCGAATCTAGATATTGGGTGCCCAAACGCCAAAATCCCTTTTCCACTTCAAGACCCAAACCAAGAGATTCATAGTTTGAAAAACCATTCATTATTGAATCAGTCTCAGCGTGAATTCCCGTCACGCCAATCCGAACACGTAAATCATTCTCTCTAAATAAATGTGTGAAAGATAAACCAGCCTCCACGACATTTTTTAAATTCGCATTGGCAATGCCAAGCACGTCCCGACTTGCATCAAAATCAATCCCGCGAGCATTCGCCTCTGGAGTAAAAGATGCACCTGCACGAAAACCAATTAAGCGCGGCGACATATAAGTTAGTTTCGCACTTGGCCCTGTCACATCATTGCGCGCACGTACACTTGAAAATGCGATTGGGTTTAAGCGTGAACTATTAGGACTAGAGTATTTCAACACTCTAGGCGCGCGCGCATCAAGTCGCGTTGCAGCTCCAATATCTCTACCAACACTCAATTCTCCCCAGCCTGCCTTCACATAGGCAAAACCTTGCTCAAAGGTGGCATACGGGCCGTCATCAGTCTCCCCCATCGCAGCAACCAGACCTGTAGCTGGCGACCTGCGTAAGGGTAGCAGACTAGCAGAATTATCATTTATTGTAGAATTTAGAGCATTAAACTGCAATTCTCCCGCAAAAGTTTGGCGTTTTGAATTATCGCCTTGCGCGCGAATTTCAGAGGCGAATCCAACCGATACACCATTGTCGAAATAGTGTTCTTTTTCTAATTTTAGTCCAATTTCACCAGTGAAGGGTTGTGTATAAGAGGGGTTTTCAGCATTTACAATCGCTCCGGAAAAAACAGCTTCAACGCTGAAAACAAAGGGATTATCTTCTGCTAAAGCATTTGAACCGAGACCACTCAAGCTCACAAATCCAGCTGTAAAACCAGACAACCACTTTCTAAAAGTCATATGCCAAGCATCCCTTATCCGGCGGTATGATAAACACGTTTTGAAACATTATTTCACTACATGCCCCGACTTTATCGCATTGACCAGCCATCTCAACACTTGCAACACACTACAAGAGACAGCTATTGAAGAACTAAGCAATGGCGCAGCATGTGCGTCTCTGACATGGAGTAATGGCGTATGGCCTCTGGAAAGATCACTGGCTTAGCAATTTTAGCAGCAACACTTGCCGCAACTGGCTGTTCCTCATCTGGAAGTTCTGATCAGGCAGCTGTCAGAAAAGTCAGCGTGAATGATAAACAGCAAGCCGGTATTGGCGTAAACGCTTACCTTTGGCGTGCATCGCTGGATACTATTAGTTTCATGCCGCTAAAATCAGCAGACCCGTATGGCGGTGTCATCAACTCCGACTGGTACGCAAATCCTGAATTGCCAGACGAGCGTTTTAAAACAACTGTCTATATCCTTGATACGCGTCTGCGCGCAGATGGCGTAACCGTGTCAGTGCAAAAAGAAATCCTAGTTGACGGTAATTGGCAAACAGCAAAAGTCGATGAAGGAACATCTATCGCATTGGAGAATGCGATCCTTAGTCGTGCACGTGAATTGAGATTGTCTTCTATCGTCGAGTAAATGGCGTAAAAGCTATCTAGAACCGTTGAATAATCTTAGACATGTTTATAACAAACAAGGTTTAAGATTAAAACTTAAGCGCCGGGATCACTCTGATGTCGGCGTTAAATGTTATAAAGCTACAAAATAGAAGCACCGTTCTTTATCGGTGGATGGAAGGCGAATATGGTCTCGCGATATAATGCACGCGAAGTAGAACCCAAATGGCAAAAAGCGTGGGCGGAAGCCGCAGTTTTTGAGGCTAAGTCACCAGCTGAGGCTGGCGATATGCCAAAAGCTTATGTGCTAGAGATGTTCCCATACCCTTCCGGCAGACTGCACATGGGCCACGTACGAAACTATGCGATGGGCGATGTGGTTGCGCGTTACCATCTATCCAAAGGGTACAATGTCCTTCACCCGATGGGTTGGGACGCTTTCGGAATGCCTGCGGAAAATGCAGCAATGGAAAAAGGCGCTCAACCAGGAGTATGGACGCACGAAAACATTGACGCGATGAAAGCGCAATTTGCGCCATTAGGTCTTTCTTTGGATTGGAAACGTGAGTTTGCTACTTGTGATGCAGAGTATTACGGCCAACAACAAAAGATATTTCTAAAATTTTGGGAGAATGACCTTGTTTTCCGCAAAAAGTCTAAAGTGAATTGGGACCCTGTAGACAACACCGTCCTTGCTAATGAACAAGTTATTGATGGCAAGGGTTGGCGTTCAGGTGCCGTTGTTGAACAGCGTGAACTTGAACAATGGACAATGAGGATCACTAAATACGCTGATGATCTTCTCAATGGTCTAAACACCTTGGATCGCTGGCCAGAAAAAGTTCGCTCCATGCAAGCCAATTGGATTGGTAAAAGCTTAGGTGCCACGTTCACTTGGCCATTTTCAAGTGATGCTCCAGCGGGATATGAAGACGGAATAGAAGTATTCACTACCCGTCCAGATACACTTTTTGGCGCTAGTTTTGTCGCAATTGCACCTGATCACCCAATTACAAAAAAGCTTGCCGAAACAAATCCAGCAATTGCTGAGTTTATAAAAGAAGCAGCAAAAGGCGGGACGACTGAAGAAGCAATAGAGAAAGCACCGAAGCTTGGGATTGATCTTGGACTTAAGGTGAAACATCCGTTCAAGCCAGATTGGGAAATTCCTGTTTGGTCTGCAAACTTTGTGTTGTCCACATATGGTTCCGGTGCTGTGTTTGGTTCTCCAGCAGGAGATCAACGAGATTTGGATTTCGCTCGTAAGTATAATTTACCAGTCGTTCCGGTAGTACTACCACCTGACACTGACCCAGATACTTACACAATTGAAAATGAAGCTTATACTGGCTCCGGTACCCTATTTAATTCTGAATTTTTAAATGGCCTCAGCACACAAGAGGCGATTAAAGCAGCTATCAAAAAATTAGAAGAATTAAATCTTGGTACGGCATCTACAACTTATCGCCTTCGTGATTGGGGGATTTCCAGACAACGCTATTGGGGTTGTCCTATTCCGGCAGTTCGTTGTGAAGATTGCGGTGTCGTTCCTGTACCTGAAGACCAATTACCTATTACACTACCTGATGATCCTGACTTCTCCCAGCCTGGAAACCCACTTGATCGTCATCCAACCTGGAAACACACAAACTGTCCAAACTGCTCGAAAGCTGCTGTCCGTGAAACCGACACACTAGATACCTTTATGGACTCATCTTGGTATTTTGCACGATTCTGTAATCCACATGCTGTAGATCCGTTAGATAAGGAGGCTGTAAAATATTGGCTTCCGGTCGACCAATACATTGGTGGCGTGGAACATGCTATTCTACACTTGTTGTATTCACGTTTCTTTACACGTGCCCTGCACGATTGTGACCTGATAGACCTACCAGCCGGCGAACCATTTGCAGGACTATTCACGCAAGGTATGGTGACTCACGAAACTTACAAATCAGCATCTGGAAAATGGCTTTCTCCCGAGGAAATAGACGAGAAAGACGGTGGCGTTTTTGAAATTTCTACTGGCTTGCCTGTTAAAGTCGGCGAAATCACTAAAATGTCGAAGTCCAAGAAAAACGTTGTAGATCCATCTATCATTATTTCAGATTACGGTGCCGATGTCGCACGTTGGTTTGTACTGTCGGATTCACCACCAGAACGTGATGTAGAATGGACTCAATCTGGGGCTGAGGGTGCTTGGCGATTCATCCAGAAGCTGTGGACGTTAGCTGAAGCTGCTCCAGACAAAGATGATGGAGATATAACTGATGGTCCTGCTATGGACCTGCTACGTATAACGCATAAAACCATTGATGGTGTTTCGCGCGGTATTACGGAGTTCCGCTTTAATACTTCAGTCGCCCAAATACATGAATTTTCGAATGCGATTAAAAAAGCTGAAAACGCATCAGGAACGGGCATTGCAACTGCAAGACGGTTTGCAATCAAAACTCTTGCGCAATTGGTTTCCCCATTCGCACCTCACGTCAGTGAAGAAATTTGGGCCCACATTGGTGGTGAAGGTCTTGTAACAACCGCAACTTGGCCACAAGCTGATGAAGCGCTTATGACGACAAACACTGTGACAATGCCAATTCAAGTAAACGGCAAAAAACGTAGTGAGATCGAAGTTGACAAGTCCGCAAGCAAAGAAGATGTCGAAAAGTTGGCGCTGGCTGACGAAAAAATAATCGCCTTTTTAAATGGCAAAGACGTAAAGAAAACTATTGTTGTACCAGGTAGAATTGTAAATATAGTTGCTCCATGACCAAAAGACATTTCATTGCATCATCCATCCTTGTAGGACTGACTTCATTAAACCTCGCTAGTTGCGGTTTTCAACCCGTTTACGGGTCAATCGATGCAATGAATGCTCCCATTCAAGTACTTGAAATAGAAGGTCGTACCGGCCACCGTTTGCGCCAGGAACTAAGCCGGACACTCAGAACCGGTTTGCCTGGAATTGAATCTGGTGCCTTCCTCAACGTGAACATTGAAGAGAATCTCCAACGTTTAAATCTTAAGGCAAATGTTGGAGTGTCTCGTACTACAATTATATATGTTGCTGATTATACGCTTAGAGGCGTCAATGGTGACAACCTTCTTAATGGGTCAGTAACAGCTCAAACAGACTATGATGTAGCCGACTCTGATTATGGTGATATTGCTCTACAGAATGATGCTAGAGAACGTGTTGCTTTTCTTTTAGCTAGACGCCTCCATGAACAACTCACACTTGATGCATCATCATCTCGTCAAGATGCTCAAATGGCTGAAGCTCTGGAACGTGAGCTGGAAGAGGCAAAACAACAAGAAGAGTCTGAAAACCAAGACAAACTGGACCGCATCCCTTGAATGCTATCGGTGAAAAAGCACATGCTTTCTGTCAACGTCCCAAGGCTGGCATTAATCTAATCCTCGCTTATGGAGAAGACTTAGGATTAGTATCTGACGCTATAGGCGTTTTAACTACTAAACTAAGAAAAGCTGAAAACAATGAGTTGGAGGTCGTTCGCCTTCAAGAGGAAGACGTTAAAAAAGATGCAGCTCTACTTGCAGATCATCTGTCTGCGGTTTCACTCCTGGGAACTAAGCAACTCTTCAGATTAAGAATTTCAAATGAAAGTGCTGCAAAAAATATTACATCTTTGTTGACAGATATTGGAGCTGGGCGAGTTTATCCGGAAAACTACCTATGCATAGAAGCGCCAGAATTGAAGAAAACCTCAAAAATCCTGACAGGATTTTCGTCCTCTCCAGATGCTATTGCGCTTCACTTTTTCGCAGAAACTCAAGAACAAATAACAGATTATATTCGATCGCGCCTGAGTGACCTCAATATTCAACTTGAAGAGGATGCCCTAGAAAAGTTCGCAGCGGAACTACCCGGCGACCGGCGATTAGCAAATTCCGAAATTGAGAAATTAAGCCTTTATGCTTATGAAATCGGGCGTAAGATTACTGCTGATGACATCCGTGATGTCTGCGCTAGTGAACAACCTCGAGGAGCTGACGACGCCGCTGACGCAGCCTTAGCTGGCGATGTGAAACGAGCCAATACATCACTCGATCGTTTCTTAGACGCTGGTGGATCAGCTATTTCAGCTTTAAGAACATTACACTTTAGACTGATACGTATTCTTGATGCAAAATTAGGAGCCCGTTATCTTAGGCCTCCGGTGTTTGACAAAGAAAAACCAGCTTTTAACAAGATGCTTCAAGACTGGAACGCGTCGCGCGTAAACCGTGCTTTAGCAATACTTTATGCTGCTGAAAAATCATGCAAGCAATCAGGGGTATCCACAGAAGCTATCTTAAAAATAGTCATAGATCGCATAAGCAGGCGCCAAGTATAAAATTGGCGACTGAGCAATTCAATCGCCAATCATATTTTTATCGTGCGTTTCGTGCTGACGTCAAACGCCGACACACATCATCCAATTGTTCCAATTGCTTGTACTGGATTTTAATTTCACCACCTTTGCTACCTTTATGCTTGATTTCAACATTCAAGCCTAGAGCATGAGCCAAGTCGGATTCTAAAGCCTCAGTATCCACGTCTTTATGTGCTGTGGAGACCTTAGCAACTTTTTCCTTACCGTCGCCATCAGCAGCAACGCGAAACTTATGAGCAAGCTTCTCAGCGTCTCTAACCGACATTCCATTTTTTACGACCCGCTCAACAACCAGCATAGGATCTGGTGCCCCTAAAGCCGCACGAGCATGTCCAGCCGTTAGTCGACCCTCACGGATAAGATCGCGAGCTTCATCTGGTAGGTTTAATAAGCGTAGCGTGTTGGCAATGTGGGGACGACTTTTACCCACATGCTCAGCCAGCATATCTTGAGTACGGCCAAAGCGTTTGATCAGCGATTGATACGCTTCTGCTTCTTCCAAAGGATTCAAATCCGCACGCTGCACGTTCTCGATAACACCGATTTCGAGAACTTCAAGTTCGTCCAATTCACGGATGACTGCGGGTACGGTCCGCAAACCTGCACGCGTAGCTGCTCGCCACCGACGCTCACCTGCAACAATCTGATACTTACCCTCGACTTTTGGGTCAGGGCGTACAAGGATCGCCTGCAACACACCTTTGGTACGTATTGATGCTTCCAACTCAGCCAAATCTTCTTCCTTAAAGGTTTGACGCGGTTGGTTTGGGTTTGCCAGAATAGACTTGATGGGTATTTCTGAAGCATTCAGTTTCTGCATGCCAGAATTATGTCCTGCACCAGCAGCGGGCTTCGAGCTACTGGATTCCGGTTGAAAAGCTTGTTCACCAATCAGATCCATAAGGCCACGGCCTAATCGTGAAGGTTTTGCTTTAGAGCTAGCGGAGGTCGTTTTATCGTCGTTACTCACCTTTATGCACGCTCCCGTTCTCTTTGAATAACTTCACTCGCTAATTTTATATAAGCTTCACTACCCGAACACTTGTGGTCATATAACAAAGCTGGTTTCCCAAAACCTGGGGCTTCTGAGAGTCGGACATTCCGTGGGATCACTGTTTCATAAACTTTCGACCCGAAGAATGAGCGTACATCTGCTTCAACCTGCGCAGACTGTGCCTGACGCTTATCATACATGGTGAGCACAATTCCCTGAATTTCTAATTCAGAGTTCAGTGCGCCTCTCACAACTTCAATTGTTCTCAATAGCTGGCTAAGTCCCTCCATCGCAAAAAATTCGCACTGGAGCGGCACCAATACAGCATCACACCCAGTCATGGCATTTATAGTCAATGAGCTCAGCGAGGGTGGGCAATCGATAAGCACAAAATCATATTCTACGCATTCATCATTTGCTGCGGATTCACGATAGGCATCCATAGCATCTTTAAACCGATACGACCGACGCGGATCATCTGACAGTTTTGTTTCAACACCAGAAAGGTTTTCATCGCCCGGCACAATGTGCAAACGCGGAATAATGGTCTCTTTGCAAGCAGCTTTTATTTCAGCGCCGTCAATAACGACATCATAACTCGTCAATTCACGTTCTGACGGTGGAATGCCCAGTCCTGTAGACGCATTTCCTTGCGGATCAAAATCGATGATAAGAACTTTACGCCCCGCCGCTGCGAGTGCTGTTCCGAGATTAATTGAAGTCGTTGTTTTACCAACGCCTCCTTTTTGGTTCGCGACTGCGATTATCCGTGTGCTCATTGGTTTAGCCGAGTAAGTCCTTTGACAATCAGAATACGACCTTGGGTATGACTGAAACTCTCATGAAGCTCGTAATCGAATGCCCAGTCTGCCTGGGCATCTTCGATCTCTTGCATCACTTCTTTTCCTTTAAGGAAAACACAACTCGCTTTTTTAGCGAGAAATCGTTCACTATACTCGTAGAGTTGGGGCAAGGATGCAAGCGCTCTTGATGTAACATGATCGTAAGTTTCACGTGAAACAGCCTCAATACGTGCATTCTCAACAGAAATATTTAAATTAGCGTCTCGAGCTGCTGCTCGTAGAAATGCACATTTTTTTCCATTGGACTCAACCAATGTAAAATGCTCAGACGAATCAGCTGCAGCACAAGCCATTATCAAAGCGGGAAAACCCGCACCCGACCCAAAATCAATCCATTTAGAAGCTAACTCATCTTTGTACTGATAGACCTGTAACGAATCTAAGATATGGCGACGCCAAAGGCGAGCCCGTTCCAAGGGACCAATAAGATTGTGAGTTCTACGCCATTTATCTAAAACAGCTACAACTATATTAATGCGTTCAAATGTTTCATGTGAAACATTTAAATAATCTGACAAATCTTTTGATCTGAAACCATCTTCATCAGTATAACTATCAATCATCAGCTAGCTGCTCTCTGCGACCGCTTTACATAGGCTAGTAGTGCCGTAATTGCACCAGGGGTCACGCCTTCAATCCTGCTAGCTTGGCCCAAGGTAAGAGGCCGTATAGCCTCTAATTTTGAACGCGCTTCGTTGGACAACCCGCCCACGTTTGAGTAATCTAGCTCTTGGGGTAGCCTCAGCTTTTCGTCCTTTTGAAAAGACTCTATATCGGTTTGTTGCCTTATAAGATACCCAGCGTAGATTGCTTCAATCTCCAACTGTTCCCTCACACGTTCTGGTATGTCCATTATTTCCGGCCACATAGCGGAAAGGGTATCTAGTTTAACATTAGGAAAAGAAAGCATATCAAATGCTGTTCTGCGCCTTCCATCTTGAGTGATTTTAATGCCGATAGCTTCGGCATCATTGGGCGTCATATTCAACTTATTCAGAAGCTCACGCCCTTCATTTAAAGACTGCATTTTTGCTTCAAATGCTTGCTTGCGTTCCTTGCTCGTTAATCCGAGATCTATAGCCAAACCAGTTAATCGTTGATCCGCATTGTCAGCACGCAGAGATAACCTATATTCGGCGCGTGAAGTAAACATGCGATATGGTTCAGATACGCCTCGTGTAACAAGATCGTCGATCATTACACCTATATAGGCCTGAGATCTGTCAAGCAGCACAGGGTCTAGCCCCCGAGAAGATCTTGTTGCGTTTAAACCCGCTATAAGCCCTTGAGCACCAGCTTCTTCATATCCGGTCGTGCCGTTAATTTGGCCTGCCAAATATAATCCAGGAAGTTTTTTAACTTGTAGATCGGCCGTAAGTTCTCTTGGATCTACATAATCATATTCAATAGCGTAACCGTATTGAAGAACTTTCACATTCTCTAGACCAACCATTGTGCGCAGGAATTTATCTTGTACTTCCGCGGGTAGAGATGTCGATATTCCGTTTGGATACACAGTATCATCATCTAATCCTTCTGGTTCCAGAAAAATTTGGTGCTGAGACTTATCAGCAAAGCGCGTTACTTTATCTTCGATGGACGGACAATATCGTGGGCCTTTGCCAGATATAGCACCGGAGTAGACTGCTGATTGCGAAATATTATCTTGAATGACCTTATGTGTGTCTTTGTTTGTATAGGTCATGCCGCAAGAGATTTGCTGCGTCTCGATTTTTTTGGTTAGAAATGAAAATGGAACCGGCACATCATCGGCAGGCTGCATTTCCAATTTGGACCAATCAATTGAATTTTTATCTAAACGCGCTGGCGTTCCAGTTTTCAACCGCCCCATATTAAGCTCTAGCCCATAAAGACGTTTTGACAATTCTTTGGCTGGTTGATCACCCACACGCCCAGCAGGAATGCGCTCGTCGCCACGATGGATCACACCATCTAAAAATGTGCCAGTCGTCAGCACAACCGCATTGCTCGAATATCTTATCCCAGTTTCGCCTACTACACCGCCGATTTTTCCATCCAATAATATAAGATCGTCTATCCCGTCTTCGATGACTTCTAAATTGGATTGCTCTTTCACAGCTTTTTGAACGGCTAGTCTATACAGTTTCCTGTCAGCTTGGGTTCTGGGTCCTTGAACAGCCGGTCCTTTGGAGCGGTTTAACAACCTAAATTGAATGCCACCAAGGTCAGCCGCGCGCCCCATAATACCGTCAAGAGCATCTATCTCGCGTACAAGGTGGCCTTTACCCAAACCACCGATCGCAGGATTACAAGACATCTCACCGATCGTCGCTGCTTTGTGTGTGATAAGTGCCGTTCGAGATCCTAGTCTAGCAGCAGCTGCTGCAGCCTCTACACCGGCGTGTCCACCACCCACGACAATTACGTCAAATTCAAAATTCATGCTGACCATCCAATATCAAGCCTATGCATGTAATGATTATATTGAATTTCGTCGAGACTTCATAATGATAAATGCAGAACATGTTTCACGTGGAACATCATTTCCCAATACAAAATTCTCCGAATATACGATCCAGAACATCCTCTGAGTCTATTTCGCCTGTAATTTTACCAATGTCGCGCGCAGCCAATCGAATATCTTCTGCGATAAGGTCAGCGGGGAAATTGTTCTCCATCGCCATTATAGCGTGTTCCAGATTTTCTTGTGCTGACATTAATAGCTGTTTATGACGCTGCCGCGAAATTAATGGAGCTGCTGATCCTGTAGACATTCGATCAACAACTACCTTCTCAAGTAGACTTTTAATTTCTTTGATGTCTTCAGAAGATTTCAAAGAAACCCGTCTCTCGATCAATTCCCTATTTTTGAAAACCTTAGCGTTCGTCACATTTTCAACTCTTTGAGACTCAGGTAAATCTACCTTATTCATCAGTAGGAAATCGCATTCTTTAGCGAAAGTTAAATCTGGTGCAGGCTGGTCTATACCGTGCAGATAAATCCGCAGATCGCTTTCTGCTGCGCGTACCAAAGCTCTTTTAACGCCTTCAGCTTCAATCTCATCGTTGGTATCACGAAGACCCGCTGTATCAGACAACCAAACAATATATCCGCCCAACTCCAATCGAACCTCAACTATATCTCGCGTAGTTCCAGGAATGCTTGATACAATTGCTGCTTCCCGTCCTGCTAAAGCATTCATCAACGTAGATTTCCCTGCATTCGGGGGACCGATAATCGAGATTTTAAATCCATCTCTAACGGCTAAGCCAGCATTCGCGTTTTTCAAAGCTGATGTAATACTTGATAGTAATCCTTGGACTATTGGAAAAGCGCGACTATCTATTCCTGCTGGAACATCTTCTTCGTCTGGAAAATCTATTGCAGCGTCAAGAGACGCCATTGCATTAATTAAATCTGTTCGCCATTTTAGACACTTACTATAAAAAGCACCGTCATACTGTTGAATAGCTTGACGTCTTTGAGCCTGTGTTTCCGCATCTATAAGGTCTCCAATAGCCTCTGCTTTGGTTAGATCCATTCGACCATTTTCAAAGGCTCTACGCGTAAATTCCCCAGGTTCAGCCATTCGGCATAACTTTGTAGCGAAACAAGCTTCCAAAACAGCTTCAACGATTGCTATCCCACCATGTAAATGTAGCTCTACAACATCCTCGCCGGTAAAACTATTAGGTCCAGACATAAGAACAATAAGAGCTTCATCCAAAGGATCTAAATACTCTTTATCTTTTGGATGAAAGAGCGTTCTTAATGAGAAACGGTGACTTTTTGGAAGACGCTTATGAGTAAGTTGTTCCAGTATAACCATAGCCTCGGGACCAGATATCCTTACAACGGAAACTCCCGCTTTACCGGACGCACTTGCGAGAGCGCAAATAGTATTTATAGCCATAATTGATTTTATCTGAAATTGAGTGTTTCACGTGAAACTAACATTAGTAGGGATAATGAAAAGTCTAAGCTAAAGTTTGTAGCACCTTCATTTGCTCTTCCTTGAAACCCAACAAAAACTGGTTTTCAAACTCGAACAAAGGACGTTTCATCAGGCTAGGGTTTTCCATCAATAGTTTTACTGCACTAGATGGATCAAGATTTTCTTTTTTAGAAACATCCAACCCGCGCCAAGTGGTACTCGATTTGTTGATCACTTTTTCCCAACCAAGAGAATCAACATAACGTTTTAAATCATCCTCCGGAACACCATCTTTTTTTACGTCTCTATATTCAAAATCAATGTTGTTTTCCTGTAGCCACTTTTGAGCTTTACGGCAGGTGTCGCATGCTTTGAGGCCAGTCATCTTCAACATTGATTATTCCAATTCTTCTCTGTTTTATACAAAAATGGGATGACACATCTTTGCATCATCCCATCTAACTTATCAATTTAAGCAATAAGATTAGTTCTTCATTGAATCAAAGAACTCGTCGTTATTCTTAGTTTGCTTCAATTTATCCAAGAGGAATTCAATTGCATCTTGTGCACCCATAGGGTTGAGAATACGGCGCAAAATATAGACCTTCTGTAGGTCTTTAGGATTCATAAGAAGCTCTTCTTTACGCGTTCCAGACTTAAGAATATCAATAGCAGGGAAGACCCGCTTATCAGCAATCTTACGTTCTAGAACGATCTCAGAGTTACCCGTTCCTTTAAACTCTTCAAAGATAACTTCATCCATGCGTGAACCTGTATCAATCAGAGCCGTAGCAATAATTGTAAGTGATCCACCTTCTTCAATGTTACGTGCAGCACCAAAGAAACGTTTAGGACGCTGAAGCGCATTCGCGTCCACACCACCAGTAAGCACTTTACCAGATGAAGGCACAACAGTGTTATAAGCACGGCCAAGGCGTGTAATGGAGTCCAACAAGATCACAACATCGCGGCCATGCTCAGCCAACCGTTTTGCTTTCTCAATTACCATTTCAGCCACTTGAACGTGACGTGTTGCAGGCTCATCAAATGTAGAGGAAATAACCTCTCCACGAACAGAGCGCTGCATATCCGTAACCTCTTCTGGACGCTCATCTATAAGCAGAACGAGAAGATAACATTCAGGGTGGTTTTCAGCGATTGACTGAGCAATATTCTGAAGAAGAACTGTCTTACCAGTACGTGGAGGAGCAACGATTAGAGCACGTTGTCCTTTACCAATAGGTGCAACAATATCTATCACCCGACCTGAGCGGTCTTTGCGAGTTGGATCACCAGTTTCAATGTTGAACCGTTCATTCGGATAAAGTGGTGTTAAGTTATCAAAATGGACTTTATGCTTAACTTGGTCTGGAGCCTCAAAGTTTATGGTTTCAACTTTTACGAGGGCAAAATAACGTTCATCATTTCTTGGACCACGAATTTCGCCTTCAACTGTATCACCGGTACGCAATCCCATACGTCGGATTTGCTGAGGGCTTACATAAATATCGTCTGGACCTGGAAGATAGTTAGATTGTGGAGATCTCAGAAAACCAAATCCATCTGATAAAACTTCAACTACACCGCCACCAACGATCTCAACATCGCGTTCGGATAGTTCTTTCAAGATAGCAAAAAGCAGTTCTTGTGTACGTAAAGAAGAAGCATTTTCAACTTCTAAGTTTTCTGCAAAAGCAAGTAAATCTGTAGGAGATTTGAGCTTGAGCTCCGCAAGCGTCATGCGCTCAGGGGTTTCTGTCTCTGACATGAACCAATATTTCTTTTTCTATGAGTAACGAATAACGAATGTGATGGATAAACTGGGCTAACGCCCACGTATATTTCGTAACGGTCAGAATAGCCGCTTAAATCTCTTCTACATAAAGGTAAGAAAAAGTCAACATTTCTCAGATTTTGATATTTAACCTACTAAAAAACTGGATCTACTTAACGTGAAAATGGTTCTACAACGACCATAATGACCGCGACTATTGCCAGTAAAAATGGAATTTCATTCAAAAATCTCAGCGTTTTTGATGACATGTTTATTCCGTCTGAAATCTCTTTTTTGTGAAGCCCTATAAAATACCCATGTGCAGCTGAAATTAGCACAACACACAGAAGTTTTATCCAAAACCATGGTTGGTGTTGAAAAGACTGCCACTGAAAATGGGCCATAGTGAACCCAAAAATCCAAGTTAAAATCATCATTGGTGTGAGAATTATTTTGCGTAGACGAGTTATAGCCGAATCCATCATCATTACTAATTCCGGATTTTGACGGCCTTCAATACGATACACAAGCAAACGTGGAAGCATTAGCATTCCAGCCATCCAGGCGATAACGCAAATAATGTGACCCGCGCGAAACCATTCATAATACATATCGAGTTGAACTCCGCTTAGGATTTAAAGTTTGTATGTGGACATTTAGACCAATTATGAGGACATAACCGACCTTCGCTTGAAGATAATATATCTGATTTCTCTAAAATTGCTTTGCGTACGAGTTTCGTTAACCCACCAATAAATTCGGATGAAATTCCTAGCGCTGGGGCTCTAAGATAAGATTTAACCCCATTTTCAATAGCTAACTCAGCATACTCATCATCTAACTCGACCAAGGTCTCAATGTGTTCAGAGACAAAAGCTATAGGGCTAACCAAAACATTTTTATTGTCCTTACCAGCTTTTTTCACACAATCATCTGTTGATGGACCAATCCATTCGAGTGGGCCGACTTTAGATTGATAACATATTTCAACATCCCAATCGCTTGGAAGTTTTTCTTTAACTGCAGCGCAGGTTTGTTCTACCTGCCATTGATAAGGATCTCCCGCATCGACCACCTTTTTGGGAAGACCGTGAGCTGACAATAAAACTCTTAAATTATCAGGAGCTCCATTTTCTTTCCAAGTGGAAACTAACTTGTCCACATGTGCCGAGATTAATCCTTCTTCAGTAGGATAGCAGCAAATAGTTGTTGCATCTCCGCCACCGACTTTTTTCCATTCAGTTACCGAAGACGCCGTCGTTATTGTGGAATATTGAGGATAAAGCGGTAGGAGTATAACTTTATCTGGCGCAAAATCAGCAACTTTCTTTACTGCATCCTCTGTAAAAGGGTGCCAATAACGCATAGCCAAAAAGCATCGCGCATCCAATCCCGTTTCTCTCAACGACTGTTCTAATACATCCGCTTGCTTTTGCGTTTCAGGTAGGAGAGGGGAGCCTCCTCCCATTTTTGCATAATTAACTTTAGCCTCTTCAGCACGTCGCGACGAGATTAATTTAGCGACCAACCATCTCAAAGGGTTTGGCAATGTAATAATAGCCTTATCTTTGAATAGATTGAACAAAAACGGTTCAACAGATTCAGCCTTATCCGGGCCGCCTAAGTTGAATAATACAATTGCAACACGCATAAAATATCCTAATCGCCTCTAATAACTCGAACTGCTCTTTCGACGTTTGCAATAGGGGTTTGCGGAGTAACCCCGTGGCCAAGATTGAATATGTGAGGGCGATTTTTAAATGCTGCTTTAATTTGTCGAATACGAGAATCCATTTCATTCCCGCCTGCAATTAAAAGCAATGGATCTAAATTTCCCTGTACAGGCATTCCTTTTGGTACAACTTCATTCGCGTAATTAACGGGTAGCGCTGTATCAAGTCCTACTCCCGTCACACCAGTTTGCTCAGCATAACGTCCTAACATGGCACCTGATCCACGCGGAAAACCAATTATAGGCTGAGTAACACCTAGTTCTCGAACACGCTCTATGAGCTTCTCTGTCGGTTTTACAACGAGCCTTTCCATCGAATTTTCTGATAAACCTTCAGCCCAGCTATCAAAAACCATCAAAGCATCTGCTCCAGCATCAGCTTGCGCCTTTAAGTAATGAGCAGTTGTTTCCACGAGAATATCCAACATAGCATCAAGATCATCCGGTTCTTGATACGCTTTTAATCTCGCTTTGGATTTATCTGTCCCCCCTTTTCCTTCAATAGCGTAAACCGCAACTGTCCAAGGAGCTCCTGCAAACCCAATAAGGGTTGTTTCACTAGGAAGCTGAGTTTTAACCCGCGAGACTGTTTCATAAACAGGAGACATACGATCCAATAATGTCTCTATAGGAAATTTATCTAGGTCTGACGCACGCTCAGCCGGATCTACTTTCGGACCTTCCCCAGCTACAAAACGAACATTTCGTCCCATCGCATCAAGTATCAATAGTATGTCTGCAAACAATATGGCGCCATCCATACCATAGCGTCTTATCGGTTGAAGGGTTGCTTCTGTAGCGAGAGAAGGGGAATAACAAAAATCCAGAAAGTCTTTGGCACGAGACCTCAATTCAAGATATTCGGGTAAGTGGCGCCCTGCCTGTCGCATCATCCATACTGGAGGATGTTCGTATATTCTCCCCTTGAGAGTCTCTAGCAGTTTCTTTTCAGACTGGGACACGTAAACTCTTTCCTTTAAATTCTTTTATTAAGTTTAGATTCTTATATGGTAATAAGACACTTGGTAACGGGGACAAGTTATTGAGTTGATTTTTATTCACATGTTATCAACACGCAACGCGGCATTAATTCACAATCACTGTGTTAATCTTAATTACGAATCATCCATGTTAACGCCTTCGTTAATAAGGGTTAATTTAGAGTCGAGTCCAAATTTAAGGATTCCGGTGAAAAGAATCTAAAAATTTTCACCCATTTTTGTACTTGTAGATAGAATTGTGGATAAAGGTTAGTAAAGTTAACCAAATTCTAAACCTAACAGTTTTTCCACAGATCACTGGGGAAAACTGGGTATGACCCAGTAATACCCTGATTTAAATGGGGTAAAACCAGTAGAGGACGGCCTAGCCGAAACTTAATGGACATATATTTCAACGTCCACCTGTTATCAGATTCGACAGGTGAAACTCTGAATGCAGTGATGCGCGCAGCTTGTGCACAGTTTGAAGATGTTTCTCCGCTGGAACATAATTATTACCTTGTGAGATCACAGCGTCAGCTTGATCGTGCTTTACGTGAAATTGAAGGTGCGCCAGGTGTAGTATTGTACACGATTTCAGATGAGGGCTTGCGGAAAACTCTCGAAGATTGGTGTGCACAAACACATACGCCAGTGTTGCCGGTTATAGATCCAGCGGTGGATGTGCTTAGTCGTTATCTTGGTTTAAGATCAAATAGATCTGTTGCTGGCCAATATATGCTCGATTCTGGCTATTTTGCACGAATTGAAGCTTTAAATTATACGCTAGCGCACGATGATGGGCAGGGCGTAGATGATTTAGGTGACGCAGACGTTGCGTTGGTTGGCGTGAGCAGAACATCTAAAACGCCTACATGCGTGTATTTAGGAAATAGAGGTATAAAAGCAGCAAATGTGCCGTTAGTACCCGGTGTAGATCCGCCTGAAATTTTGCTCGGGCCTGATGCACCATTAGTCATTGCACTCAAAATTTCGCCAAAGCGTTTGGTTGAAATTCGCAGACAACGTTTAATTTCTATCAAAGAAGATCCAAATACTGCCTATGCATCCGAAGAATCTGTTCGGGAAGAACTGACTTGGGCGAATAGATTATTCGCGAGGATGAAGTGGAAAACAATAGATGTTTCTCGTCGGTCTGTTGAAGAAACTGCCGCAGCGATTTTAAACACTATTTCAGAAAGTCGTCGTAATTAGTTCCAAAACATTAAAAAATGCGACTAAATCAATAAGTTAGATTAAAAAGGCTATATACGTGACGAAATCTGCTCTTATCTTGGCATCTCAGAGTAAATCGCGTGGTGATCTTATGCGAGGAGCGGGTTTAGAATTTGATCAAGTTTCCTCTCTCGTGGATGAAGACGCTATTAAAGCAGCTATGCGTGCGGATGGTGAAACAACCAAACGTCAAGCAGAAGCACTTGCTGAAATGAAAGCAATTAAAATATCTATGAAACATCCAGGTATTGTTTTGGGCGCAGATCAAATGCTTGATTTAGAAGGTGTGCAATTTGATAAACCTAAAACCATGGAAGAAGCGCGTGAAAACCTACTAAAGATGCGCGGTAAAACCCACACGCTAGAAACTGCTTTGGTTGCATGCGAAAATGGACAACCAATTTGGAGAGCAGCTACGCGCCCTAAACTTACTATGCGTGATTTTTCGGAAGGTTTTCTCGATCAGTATCTCCAAACTGAAGGGGAGTTAGCTCTCACAACCGTTGGAGCATACCGTCTTGAATCTCATGGTGCTCAATTGTTTTCTAAAATAGAGGGTGACTATTTCTCCGTTTTAGGTTTACCCCTCATCCAATTGCTAAATTGGCTCCAATCTCGCGGAGACCTAACACAGTGAACGCTATATCTAACACGCAAGTCTATGGCGTAATAGGAGACCCGATCGCTCAGTCCCTTTCTCCTGATATCCATAATAGGTGGATAAAATCAGCTGAGATTGACGCGTACTATAATAAGTTTCATTTACAGACGAATAGCGCCAAAACAGATATTCAAACCCTATACCGTTTTGGTGTGAAGGGACTGAATATAACAATGCCCTATAAAGAATCGGCTATTCAGGCAGCCTATTCGGTAAGTGAAACGGCTAAAATAATTGGTGTCGCAAATACATTGAAAGCGACACCTGAGGGATGGCAAGCAGAAAACACGGATGCCGTTGGCTTTCTAAATGCACTGCTTGAATGCCTTGAAGAAACGAACCTAAAAGACAAAAGAATTTTGCTAATTGGTGCCGGTGGTGCAGCCCGCGCTGTCGCATATATTCTGAATAAACAAGGAGCAGATCTTACGATTGCAAATCGTACGGTTGAAAAAGCGCAATCTCTTATTTCAGAACTCGCCCCTCAAGCTAATGCGTGTGGATTGTCTCTTTTGGCGGAGAAGATGAAAACGTCAGAAATCGTCATCAATGCGACAAGCTTGAAAGCTGGCATCGCGACGAATTTGGAATTTCCTCAAGGACAAAATCGTCTGTTTTATGATTTATCGTACGGCCAAGCGCCAAAACCTGTTTTGGCTAAAGCCAGTTTCAATGGCTGGAAGACTCAAGATGGTTTACGCATGTTAGTCGAGCAAGCCGCATTGGCTTATCAAATGTGGCATGGTGACATGCCGGACGTGAATTCAGCATTTCGCATGTGCCTTCAGAAAGTGAATTAGATGATTATTCTTGGTCTTACTGGCTCTATTGGCATGGGTAAGTCGACAACGGCTAACATGTTTAAAGATGCAGGTATTCCAGTGTATGATTCTGATGCAAGTGTGCATGCTTTATATGGACCAGAGGGCGAGGCTACCAAATTAATCTCGGCTGATTTTCCCAATGTAACCAATGAAGCGGGTGGTATTGATCGTACAAAACTTGGCCTTATTGTCTTAAAAGACGATGCTGCAATGAAACGACTAGAAGCAATTGTCCATCCTTTAGTGTTTAAGACGCGTCAGGCGTTTGTAAGTAAACATAAATCAGCAAAATCGCCATTAATCGTATTTGATGTCCCACTCTTGTTTGAAACTGGGTCAGAGACTTTTGTTGATAAAGTTCTAGTTGTCACTGCGCCTCAGGAGGTGCAGCTGAAACGCGTGTTAGAACGCAAAGGTATGACTGAAGAAAAATTTAAGTCGATCTTGAAGAAACAAATGCCAGATACTGAAAAGCGTTCACGAGCTGATTTTATTATTGATACAAGTTTAGGTATTGAGGCGGCCCAGAAAGAGGTCAATCTTATTATTAAAAAGCTGACAGACCTAAACACCAAGAACGTGGTGAATTGATATGCGTGAGATTTGCTTTGATACTGAAACGACAGGACTAAACGCAAAAGAGGGCGATCGAATTATCGAACTCGGTGCCGTGGAAATCGTAAATCTTTTGCCCACCGGCCGAGAATTTCACCGCCTTATATATCCTGAACGTGCGGTTAGTGCCGATACCGTACGTATTACTGGTATTACCGATAAAATGTTGGCTGGTAAGCCTGTATTTAGTGACCCTTCAGTGCATCAAGAATTTTTAGATTTCATTGGCGATGCGCCTTTAGTCGCTCACAATGCAGAATTTGACCGTGGATTTATCAATGAAGAATTCCGGCGTATAGGCCTACCCGAATTATCAAAAGATAGATTTGTCGATACGCTCGCCATCGCCAAAAATAAATATCCAGGTGCTTCAGCAACTCTGGATGCGCTGTGTAAGCGGTTTGATATTTCACTAGCAAGTCGTGACGTTCACACGGCGGTTGTCGACTCCCAATTGCTGGCGGCGGTTTATTTGGAATTGCAGGGTGGACGCGAACACTCCTTTGTTTTTGAAGATGAAGTAGATGAAGAAACAAAAAAACAAGTGAAAAGAATTCCGCTTCCTCAGCGTCCAAATAAACTCCCGTCGCTTATAACAGCAGAGGAAAACGAGGCGCATTTGAAGTTTGTAGATACATTGGGTGATGCACCTAAATGGAAGCAATATTTTTCTTGAGTTTTATTTATTACCTCATGCAAAAAAGGGGCGAGAGTTTCATAACTCTCGCCCCTTTTTTATCTTCAAAACTTACAAGCTAAGCTTGCTCTGAAGGAGGTGTCTCACCTGCGTTCTGTCCAGCCGCTGCAGCAGCAGCTTGTTGGCGTTGAGCACGGTATAAACCTATGAAATCAATAGGATCTATTAGCAATGGTGGATATCCACCTTCGCGTGTGACTTCTGCCATAACGCGGCGTGCAAATGGGAAAAGAAGGCGCGGGCATTCGATAAGCAATAAAGGCTCGACATCATTTTGTTGAGCATTTTTAAGTTCAAAGAGACCTGCATAAACAAGTTCAGCAATGAATACGACTTTATCTTCACGCTTGGCTTGCGCTGATAAACGTAGGTTTACTTCAAAAACACCTGGCTGTTGTGGCTGAGGGTCAGCTTTGACATCAATGCCAAGCTCTATGGCTGGTGCATTTTGACCAGCACCCGCACTTAGCGGGTTTGGGTTTTCAAAGGATAAGTCCTTAATATATTGCGCAAGAACGCTAATTGATGGTCCTGATTCAACACTTGTCTGTGCTGGATCTTTTACAGGTTGGCCTTCTGGTGTGGGCGTGTCATTCATATCTATACATCCGTTTGATACGGGGAACTGTGTGCCGCCTAACATGACCTTACTGTTCAAACAAGCATAAGGGTTGTTAGAATAGGTTTTAAGGGCTTCCATGTCGCACTATATAATGGCAGGAAGAAGCCTGATATATTATAAGAAGCGTCATGATAGATATAGAATTAATAATATTTGCTGCAGTTGCTGTTTTTGTGTTGTCCCGTTTGTACATTGTACTGGGAAAGAAAACAGGTGCTGAACCGCCTCCCTCCGTCATCCGTGAAGCCGCGAAGAATCGTGTCTCTGGTGAAGACAATGCAGATGTGTCTAGCATCCGTCCGGCTTTTACCGGTCCAGGTGCTGCTGCGATGGAAGAAATTTCTCGCATGGACCGTTTATTCACGCCGACAGATTTCGTGCGCAAATCAAAAAAAGCATATGAAATGATTGTTGAAGCGTTTGCTGAAGGTGACAAAAAAACATTGTCCAACTTGTTGGTCGATGATGTTTATGAAGCTTATGTTTCCGCAATTGATGCACGTGAAGAAAGTGGTGCAGAACCGCTTCGCTTAATGCGCCTAAAATCTGCTGAGATAGCAGATGCTGAAATTATTGATGGCTCAATCGGTCAAGTATCTGTATCTTTTGAAGCTCAGTTAAGTGACGGTGAAAACCTTAGAACGGCGAAAGAAATATGGACCTTCGAACGCGCTCTCAAAGAATCGAATCCGGCTTGGCTTCTCGCGGGCGTTTCAGAAGCCTCTTAGGGGGCTTTCTTTCAGTTTTTGCCGTTACTGCCTATGGGTGTAGTTCCACATCGACTATGCCTACTGGCCCTCAAACACCTGTTGCAACAACAGTTATTACAGGTCCTGCCCAACCGGTAGAAGTGCCGGTTGATGCTGGATTTACAATGGTTCCAGCCTCTTTTGCGGAGATGAAGGGCTGGAGCGATACTGATTTTATATCCGCTCGCTCAGCTCTTCTGGAATCATGTGGTCGTTGGGCAAATAAAAGCGATGATACGCTCATCTCCAGCCGCGCACCCTATGGCGGCGCTGTAGGTGATTGGATGCCAGTTTGCGAAGCAATTGGCAATGAAACCGTTCCTGAAAACCTTCAACCACTATTTGAAACCTTATTTACACCCTTATCGATTGTACCCGACGTAAATTCATCACGCCTAACAGGGTATTTCGAACCTGAGATTGATGTAAAATATGTGCCTGAACCGGGTTTCACTAAATCAGTACCGGGTATCCCTGATGATTTGGTTCTGGCTGAACCCACAAAGTTTGAAGCTAAATATACCAAGGGGAAAATCTGGGGCAGGGTCGTTGGTGAGGAATTAGAGCTTTATCCAGACCGCGCTGACATTATTGACCCACCAGAAAAAGCTATTGCCTATGCGCCAGCCGGCAAAGTTTTCTATCTTCAGATCCAAGGATCTGGTCGCTTGAAATTTCCAGATGGACGGGTTTTAAGAGCGGCATTTGCTGCACACAATCACAAGCCTTTCGTATCCATAGCACAACACCTTATCGACACGGGTGAGATTGAGAAACATCAAGCAGGCATGAATTCAATTCTCAATTGGATGGAACGTGTTGGCCCAGAGCGTGCTCAACAAGCTATGAATGTTAATCCGCGTTATGTTTGGTTTACGCCACAGGAAATTATGGACCCAACAAAAGGACCAAATGGTGCTCAAGGCGTACCATTAACACCAATGGCATCCATGGCAGTAGATCCTCGATATCATCCCTATGGCACACCCATATTCTTAGACACTACTATTCCCCAGCACGCAGGGGACTGGAAAGGCGCACCCTTCCAGAACATAGTGATCGCGCAGGACACAGGTGGCGCAATCAAAGGCATCTTGAGGGGGGATCTCTTCTTTGGCTGGGGTGATGAAGCAGGCGGACGCGCAGCAAGCATGAATCATGATGTTGCTATGTGGGTGTTGCTGCCTAAAGCTATCGCTGCTGATTTGACCGCCAAACATTTAGAAGCTGTAGGCGAAAATGGCTAAGAGACCAATCTCTGAAGCTGAAATGCGGTTATGGAAAAAAGTAGCAAAAACAGTCACTCCCAATAAAAAAACAACTGTAAAATCTAAGGTGGAAGTGGAAGATTTTTCAAAACTTCTTTCCAGTCATTCTCACTTAGATGCGCCTGGTTTCAGATTAGGTATAGCGAAAACCACCTCACCAAAAAAACAATCTCAAGTAACGGACTTACAAAGAAAAATTTTAAATCCTGAACCTGATTCTATACCGGATACTCCGTTATTAAACCGGGAGAAAGATAGACGCGTAAGGCGAGGTCAGACCGCAGTTGATGCTAGTATTGACCTTCATGGTTTCACGCAAATAGCCGCCAGATCCGCTTTGAGTGCATTTTTAATGCACCACCGCAATGATGGCGCAAAATGCGTACTTGTCATCACAGGTAAAGGAAAACTCGGTACAGGCGTCATTAAGAGACGGTTGTTGAGTTGGTTGGATGAACCCGACATCCGTGCTCACGTATCTTCTTATGCTTTAGCCCATCAAAAACATGGTGGAGCAGGGGCATATTATGTCTTTTTGAGAAAATTTGGTCAGCAACGCTAAAAAAGTAAAATCAATCCTTTGGACGATTTTCTTTTTCAATTATCCCAGACATGCCCTGACGTTTTGCAAGCGCATGTCCTACATCCTCAAGACTTACACCGCGCGAACGCAACGCCACAAATAAATGGTATAAAAGGTCGGCGGTTTCATTCGCCACATCCGCGTTTGTTTCTGACGTAAGCGCAATTACTGTCTCAACGGCCTCTTCACCAAACTTTTTTGCGCATTTGCTAGGGCCGGCCGCTAATAATTTAGCAGTGTAAGAAGGTTGATCATTCGTTTGTCCCTCAGCACGTGCATCTATTGTATCAGCTAGATATGTGAGCGCTTGAAATAGATTATCTGTTGGCGAAAGTTTGCTCATCATAAGGTCCAATTCAAGCCTTTTGGGGAAGGGGACGCACATAAGCTCCCGCAGCGTTTAGGGCGCGTCGCGCATCAGCTATCGTAGCTTCTCCAAAGTGAAATATAGAAGCTGCCAACACTGCATTTGCGCCGCCTTGGATAATAGCGGGCGCTAAATGATCAACATGGCCTGCGCCTCCAGATGCGATGACAGGTATTTTAACGGCATCTGTAATGCGTTGCAGTAGTTCGATATCATATCCACTTTTAGTGCCATCACGGTCCATGGATGTAAGAAGGATTTCTCCAGCGCCTTTAGATTCAACAAGTTTTGCAAATTCAATGGCATCGCGTCCTGATGATTTGCGGCCACCATGTGTGAACACGCCCCAGCTATCACCTTCTCGCCGAGCATCAATAGCCACAACGACGGCTTGCGCACCAACTTTCAAAGAACATGCCTTTACAAGGTCAGGGTCTGCAACTGCAGCGGAATTTATGCCGCATTTATCAGCCCCAGCAGATAGCAAGGTCACCATATCTTCAGGAGAACGTACACCGCCGCCCACAGTTACGGGCATAAAGCATTGATCAGCTGTACGTTCAATCACATCAAGCATCGAGCCACGGCCTTCGCTCGTCGCTGTAATATCCAAAAAACAGAGTTCATCCGCTCCTTGTTCATCATAAGCTTTAGCAAGGGCGACAGGGTCACCTGCATCGCGAAGATCAACAAAGTTCACACCTTTAACAGTGCGACCATCTTTAACGTCCAGACAAGGAATAATGCGATTTTTTAACATGGACGCTGGTTTACGCGGGAGAAGGGTGCTGAGCAAGCCTGAAAACAAAATTGCTCAACCTAGTTCTTCATAATTATTGAGCGATAGGTCTAATCTGTTGGATTATGTGTTTTGATGAATTTATCAATTGCAATTAAAGTGTCTAACCGAGTTTCATTCGTTGATAGCCAGTGATCGCCTCCTTTAAGTTTGATCAACTCAACACTTTTGTCAGCCTTTTTCAAAGCTTTCTGCATAACCACACTTTGATCAATATTTACTACGGTGTCGTCTTTGCCATGAATAAGCAGTACAGGTGCTTTGAATTTATCAGCATGATTAACCGGTGAAACGTTCTCTAGCTTCTGTTTATCTATTCTTCTATCCCCAATCACACGGGTCCAATATTCAACTATAGAACTTGAGCTCGAATGCTCATTCTTCTCTGTCTTGAGTACGCGAGGTAGATCCGATACCGGCGCGATAGCAATAACGCATTTATATAATTCAGACGTAAATGCACCCCCTGCTAAAGCAGAATAACCGCCATAACTTGCACCAACAATGCAAACTTTATCGGGATCAGTGAACCCTGAATTAATTAGAGCTTTCAAGCCATCTGTCACATCATCTTGCATGAGACCGCCCCATTCTCCACGGCCTTGCTTCTTAAAATTCCACCCAAATCCAGAAGAACCTCTAAAGTTGGGTTGCAAAACCAGATATCCTCGACTCGCAAAATACTGAGCTAGCCAATCAAAACTTAATTGATCGTAGGATTCGGGACCACCATGAGGTAGAATAATTGTAGGAATATTTGTTTTCAAATTTGGATCGGCAGGCCATGTGAGCACTGCAGGAATATTCGTACCATCTCTAGCTGGATATTCGATGGTTATTGATTCAGCGACCCATTCAGCCGGAATAATACGAGAATTGCCTAATTTTTTAAGAGACTTATCTGCATTATTGTACAGATAAAAGTCACCCACTTCCTTCCCACCCATTATTTTTAAGATGATCTTTGACCAATCTTTTGACCAAGACTCGATACTTAAAGAATACTCTTCGTAATTGCCTAAAAGCTCTTGAACAGACTCATTTATCGTTTCATCAAAAAATGCATAACTCGGGCGCATTCCCGAATATCTTACTCCAAATATTTTGTTGTTTGAGTCAGATAAAACACCGTCTATTTCGGCATTTTCTTTCGCGAGGATTGGCGGTGAAATGCTACCATCCCAGCGAAGTTCGCGAAGAGCTTCTCCTGTACCATCTTTAACACCTGTAATAATCAAGAGTGCAGATTCGTCTGACTTTACACCAACAAGAGCGAAGGGACGGAGCGGAGAGTTCTCAACTTCATAAACTTTTTCCCAATTACCGTTTCGCTTTGTATGTATGGAATAAACATTGGATTTTTCATCAAGATCTTCTCGTGCGAGGATAAGCCCTTCTTCGTTAACGAACCAATCAATCGTATGGGATGTTCCACGTTCAAATTTAGATGCTTTTCCGGTTTTGGGGTCCACAGACAACAAGTTGTAGGGGATTCTTTCAGAATATCTGTCACCTATGTAGGCTGGCATTAAAAGACGTTCTTTTGAGGGAACGAAGCCAACGATCCTACCTAACCCACTTTGACCAGGATAAAGTGTTTTATCTCGGCGTAATAGCTGAACAACTTTATTTTTGCGAGTATCGAAAGAAAAAGAAGCTCCGAACTCTATTTTTCCTTGGAATCCAAATAGTCTAGTTGTTTCCGAAGCGGTTAGGGCAGCGTACTGATCATTTATAAAATCAACGCCACGTGCCTTTACTGCTGTTGTATTTACTCCAGTAGAAGTTAGGTCGTTTACGTTGAGTACAAAAAAGGCTTCCTCATTGTCTTGGCTTTTTAGGTATCCAACTTTGTTGCCGCTAGGCGAAATGGACATGGATCTAATGATCGGAAGCTTACCATATGTTTCCAAGGGTGGCGGCGGTGATTTATCCTGAGCGCTAGCGCTAGTACTCAAAATGAGTGCCAAAAAAACACCTGAAATTCGACGAAAATGCGACATTGAATTGCTCCCCTTAAACAATAGTTTTGTTTACAATGCATCTAGTGATTGCATTGTAAAGTTAACACGCTGAATTGTAGGGAGAAATGAGAGCTAGTCTTTGGCTGCCTTTACAGCTTCTTCAGGAATAATATCACCGTCATATAAAGCGCGACCAAGTATTGTTCCGTATACTGAATTAGCACCAGTCCGTGTACGGAGTAGTGTGATGTCTTTTACGTCTCTGACACCACCTGAAGCGATAATAGGGATATTCACAGCATCGGCTAATTGGCCTGTGAACTCTACATTTACGCCTGTTTTCGTTCCGTCGCGGCCAATATCAGTTGCGATTATGGCGCAGACTCCAGAATCTTCAAATTTTCGCGCTAAATCAACTGCAGCCATGTCTGTTGTTTCGGCCCAGCCTTCTACTGCAACCATGCCTCCGATTGCATCAATTCCGACCGCAACTTGGTTAGGAAAGGCCTTTGCAGCAGTTTTCACAAACTCAGGATCCCTTACAGCAGCAGTACCCAGAATAACACGTGAAATACCAGCTTTTAGCCAACGCTCTATGCCAGCAATATCTCTAATGCCGCCACCCAATTGAACAGGTACTTGCGTTGCAGATAAAATTGCTTTTACGGCCTCTTCATTAGTTGAGCGACCATCAAAAGCACCGTTTAGATCAACCACGTGTAAATTACCAAATCCCATAGCTGCAAATTTTGCGGCTTGGTCTGCGGGGTCATCATTGAATTGTGTGGATTGTTTCATGTCACCTTTTATAAGGCGAACACATGCACCGTCTTTCAGGTCGATAGCTGGAAATAACTCCATAGGGTTTAAGGCTTCCATTTTAAAAAGTTGGCGAGCAATTTTTGACCTGTGGTTTGACTTTTCTCAGGGTGAAATTGTGTGCCGAAAATATTGTCTTTCACAACTGCTGCCGTGAACGCGCCACCATAGTCTGCTGTCGCTGCAATAACGGACTTATCCTCGGGCGTGAACGCATATGAGTGCGTGAAATAAAGGTGTGGCTGTTGCCCAAGATCATGAAAAAGAGCGTGATTGATGTGCTGAATTTCATTCCACCCCATGTGCGGGATCGCAAGCGAAGCATCGCTAGGGCAGAGCTTGTCCACACTCCCAGCAAGGAAGGACAAGCCGGGGGTCTGACCATCTTCACGGCCTAAGCTGGCAAGGAGCTGCATACCAACACAAATGCCCATAAAAGGCTTATCACCCTGCAAAACTTTGGTTCTTAATACTTCAACGACACCGTCACGGGCATTTAGTTCTTTCATACAATCACTAAAATGACCCACACCAGGAAGGAATATCGCGTCAGAATTTGCAATAATTTCAGGATCACATGTGATTTGAAGGCGTAAATCTATCTCAGCGAGCTTAGCTGCTTGAGCTAAAGCGCGGGATGCTGATCTAATATTGCCAGAGCCGTAATCTATAAGTGCTAGAGTTTTCATAATCGCGTTCTAGCGTGACAGTATTGTATCTGTCACGCAGAATAATAGGAATTTATATCCTACAAGCTACCTTTCGTAGATGCAGCCTGACCTGCAAGGCGATCATCATGCTCACTTGCCATCCGCATAGCGCGCGCTAGGCTTTTAAAACATGCCTCCGCTATATGGTGTGTGTTGACTCCGTAAAGGCATTCAACGTGTAAACAAGCCCCACAACTCATTGCAAACGCGTGGAAAAATTCTTTGAAAAGTTCAGTGTCTACATCGCCCACTTTATCGCGGTTAAATTCTACGCGCCAGACAAGGTAAGGTCTGTTACAAAGATCAACACTCGCACGCGCTAGTGTTTCATCCATGGGAATATAGGCATGTCCGAAGCGATTTATCCCCGTAAAACCACCTGTTTTTTTTGTGAGTGCATCTTTAATTGCGCCACCCAGCACAATGCCCACATCTTCCATTGTGTGGTGCATGTCTATGTGCAAATCACCCTTACACTTTATATCCAGATCAATCGCAGAGTGCTTCGCGAAACTTTCTAACATATGATCAAAAAAACCGATCCCAGTTGAGACTTTAGACTTTCCGGTCCCATCCATATCAACTTTGACGCTAATTTGCGTTTCTTTGGTTTCGCGTGATTTTTCAGCACGTCTTAGACTATCCGACATCTAAAACTCCGGTTATCGTTAATAAAGTTATTACACCTAATTCATAGCTTAACAGATGAGTTAGACTAATATTCTGAATATGTGGTGCACACACATAGTTTTTAGAAGGCTAAAAAGCACTTTTAAGAGCATTTATAAAGCGAGAAGTGATGACGGCGAAATCTTCCGATAGCCAAAAACACATAAACCTGTCACTTCGATTAACTATCGTTAGCGTCCTTGCATCTATAGTTGCAGGAATTAGCGTGCTGGTTTTTGAGGTATTTGTTGCTGGGTTTCCATCATCAATTATCAATTTAGTCGTGTGTTCGATAGTGATCTTGACGGTAGCTGGGCTGTTAGGTCTTTTAACTTATCGGACAATTCGACATTACCTTGTTCCTATTGACGCGCTTGCAGAAGGTATGCGTTCCATCCGACCGGGACAGGGTGATGATATAGCTGAATCAGCGATGGCCCTGTCTCCTGATTTGGGCGGTGCCGTAAAAGATATGACAAGCCGATATGATGCTGTCATTCGCAAATCATATAAGATGTCGATTTCTGATCCTTTGACCGGCTTAGTGAATAGGGCGCAATTTCTTAAGAAAACAGAGACTTACATTCTCACCGCTGGTGAACGGGCTGTTACTGTCGTTGTAATAGATTTGGATAAATTTAGCCGCATAAATGATAAGTTTGGTCCTATACTCGCAGATGAGTTGCTGGTGATGGTCGGCGCAAGGTTGAAAGCCTATTTAAAGGAAGCTGATTTTGTTTTACGCGGTGAGGACATTTCCAATAAATCACCAAGTATTCTCAGTCGATTATCTGCTGATACATATGCGATAGTTATCCCCTATGCTTCCCAAAAGGTAGTAGAGAAAATGGTGGAGCTTTTGCGCTTCCAACTATACAAACCTTTTACTCTTGATGGACGCTTAGTAGAGCTTACTGCAGCGTTTGCAGCTGCATCCTCGCCGCTAGATGCCACAAATGCTATTGAATTAATGAAGCAAGTAGATTTTTCCTTAAAGACATCAAAAGAGAACAAATTTTCAGGATTGCGGTTTTACGATTCCACCATGCTGGAGTCGGCTCAACGAAACCTTACTCTTGAGGACGATATCCGTCGAGGAATTGAAAACCACGAGTTCGTCCCCGTTTATCAGCCAAAAATCGAATTAGAGACTGGAATTGTTGTAGGGGCGGAGGCTTTAGCACGTTGGCGGCGTCCTGATGGGGCAGTGGTATCTCCAGGTGTATTTGTTCCTAAAGCAGAAGAAATGGGTCTTATACCACAATTGGGCGCATTGATTTTACGAGATTCCTGCATTCAAGCGGCCAAATGGGATTTCAAAGGGCATAAACCTAGACTTGCAGTGAATGTGTCACCGCTACAGTTTGAAGACCCGAACTTTATAGATGTTGTAAATGCGATATTGGAAGAGTCTGGATTACCACCCGAATGCCTTGAGTTAGAGCTCACAGAAACAGCTGCAGTTGATAATCCAGAACGTGTTGCGAAGATAATGAGGCCGTTGCGCGCGCGCGGAGTCCGTTTTGCGATTGATGATTTTGGTACGGGACACTCCAATTTCGCGACGGTAACTCGTTTACCATTTGATGTGTTTAAAATCGATCAGCAATTCGTACGTGCGCACGGCACTGATCCGCATGCGCCAGCTATCATAGAGATGATACTCGCCATGGCTGAAGCTTTAGGGCAGGAGACAGTTGCTGAAGGTGTAGAAACTCAAGAACACTATGAATTTTTGCGTCGACGGGCATGTACGATTGGCCAAGGATATTTCTTTTCTCCACCTTTGCCTGCGCATGAGTTTGAAGTTTTTGTGCATCAATGGCGTGCGCCAACGCTTACGAAAAAATTGGCTTAGATCAGTTAATCTAGCTAAAAATCCTTGATCCTGCCTGATTCAAAGTCCACCTATAGGGCTAAGAATTTGAAATCAGGAGATTTACATGACACAGGACTCTTCCCCACAAAGTTGGCACAGCACCACAATTCTAGCTGTACGCAAGCCGGGTCGGGTTGTGATTATCGGTGATGGTCAAGTGTCGATGGGTAATACCGTCATGAAGGGCAATGCGCGTAAGGTTCGGCGGATTGGTGAAGGTGGTAATATTATCGCTGGGTTTGCAGGCGCAACAGCAGATGCCTTTACACTATTTGAACGCCTAGAATTGAAATTGGAACGGTTTCCTGGCCAATTACAGCGCGCTGCAGTGGAATTGGCTAAAGATTGGCGCACAGATAAATATCTTCAAAAACTTGAAGCATTACTGATAGTTGCAGACAAGCACACAACTTTAGTTCTCACAGGTATGGGCGATGTGTTGGAGCCTGAGCATGATGTGGTCGCTATTGGGTCTGGTGGAAATTATGCATTGTCTGCTGCGCGGGCGATTTATGAATATGAACCAGATGCTGAGAAGTTAGGACGTAAGGCTATGGAAATTGCGGCAGAGGTATGTGTTTATACAAACAATAACTTTGTCGTGGAGAGTTTGGATGTCTGAACGGGATGCGCTTGAAAAGGCTATTAAGGATGGAGTTTTAAGCCCCGAACAGGGTGAGAAACTACAAGGTTATTTGGCCAAGGGTGGAGACCCTTATGGTTCGGAAGATCCTGAAAATCTTAGCTTTTTAGCGTCATTCAATGATATTTTTCTCACGTTCGGCATCATGATTTTGATGGCGGGTGCAACCTTGCTAATTGGGTGGGTGACATGGCCCATTTTGCCCAAAAGCTTGATTGGACCCAGCATCGCACTCATCGTCGCAAGCATAGCTTGGGCGATGGCGGAGTATTTCTGCAAGCGTAGACGTCTGCTTCTGCCCTCTATGAGCTTAGCGGCTGTTTTCTCCCTGATGGTGGGGTTGGGGGTCGGTGCCATCCTAGTGAAGCTGCTCTCCGAGAATGCTGGTCAGGAGCTGCTTCGGGCTGCACAGCAAGGGGCGCAAGAAGAAGATATTCCTGGTCTTGTTTTCAAGAAATTATTTGAAACAAGTTATTCGTCGATTTTTGCAGGAGCGGTTGCTGCTCTGGTTTTTTATTTCCGGTTTAAATTGCCCTTTGCGTTGTTTTTGATCGCTATGTCTGGTGCCGCGTTATTCTATACATTCACATTTCAGAATGCAGGATTTACTGGCGTAAGTGCCAGCGCGATGTTGATTGCCGGATTGGCAACATTGGCAGTAGCGATGTTTTTTGATGCACGTGATCCAGCGCGACGCACAATTCAATCTGACAATGCATTTTGGCTTCATCTCGCGGCTGCACCTCAAATCATGTTGGGAATGCGGTTTATGATTATGGGCGATAGCGTTTTATCCGAACAAGGTTCATCGGTGATGATGTTGATTGGATTGCTAGGGGTTGGCGTATTGTCATTGGCGCTTAATAGACGCGCCTTGATATTCTCTGGATTGATCACATTTACATTAGTCGTTTTCTCGCTTGTTCAGAAATCAGGTCTGTCGGGTGTAGAAATGATTGCACTTCCACTGGTTATAGTTGGGGGAAGTGTTGTTTTATTGGGTGCTGGTTGGAAAACCGCACGCAATGGCGTGTTGAAGTTTATTCCTGATAGCGGTGTATGGGGCCGCTTATTTCCCCCTGAACATGTGCTTAGCGGCAAAGATAAATAATAAGGCCTAAAATGACTGAATTTTCTCCTCGCGAAATCGTATCCGAACTTGATCGTTTTATCGTAGGGCAGGCCGATGCGAAACGCGCTGTTGCACTTGCGCTTCGCAACCGCTGGCGCCGCAAGCAATTGAGCGATGAATTGCGTGAAGAGGTTACGCCTAAGAACATATTGATGATTGGACCCACAGGGGTCGGTAAAACAGAGATTTCGCGCCGTTTAGCGAAATTGGCACAGGCTCCCTTTATTAAAGTAGAGGCAACCAAATTTACTGAAGTTGGTTATGTGGGCCGTGATGTTGAGCAAATCATCCGTGATCTTGTAGAAGCAGCGATCGCAATGGTGAAAGAAGAAAAGCGCAATGATGTCAAAGCGCGCGCCGAAAGCGCTGCTGAAGCACGTGTTATTGATGCGCTTGTTGGTGCTGATGCAAAAGAAAGTACACGCGACTCTTTTCAAGCCAAATTACGCTCTGGTGCGCTGGACGACAAAGAGATTGAAATTGATATCGCCGACAATGCCTCGCCAATGCAATCCATGGAAATTCCCGGGCAACCTGGTGCGAGTATGGGAATGCTCAATTTAGGAGATTTGTTGGGTAAAGGTTTTGGCGGTCGTACACGCAGTGTCAAAACAACGGTAAAGGATGCGTATCGTCCATTGATTGACGAAGAAAGCGACAAGCTTGTCGATCAGGACGCGGTGGTGCGCGATGCAATAAAACTTGTTGAAGAAGAGGGAATTGTATTCCTCGATGAGATCGACAAAGTGGCAGCTCGCCAAGAGCAGGGCGGTGCAGGTGTTTCGCGTGAGGGTGTCCAACGCGATTTATTGCCACTTATTGAAGGTACAACTGTTGCAACCAAACATGGTGCTGTGAAAACAGACTATATTTTGTTTATCGCATCAGGTGCTTTCCATGTTTCTAAGCCATCTGATCTTTTGCCCGAGCTACAAGGGCGTTTGCCAATTCGTGTGGAATTGCGCGGGCTTACGCATGAAGATTTCAAACGTATTCTTACGGAACCAGAAGCAAGTTTAATCAAGCAATATGTTGCTTTGATTGGTGCGGAAGGCATGACGATTGAGTTTGATGAAAGCTCAATTGATGCCATTGCTGAAATTGCTGTTCAGGTGAATGACACGGTAGAAAATATTGGTGCGCGCCGTTTACACACTGTGCTTGAGCGTTTGCTTGAAGAAATCTCTTTTACTGCTCCAGACCGAAATGGTGAAAGCTTTGTAATTACTGCTGATTATGTGCGTGAAAAGGTTTCTGGTTACGCGGCGAACACTGATCTTTCGAAGTATATTTTATAAGGTTTAGAAGATGCCAACCGAAGTTTTTGAATTTAAAGCAAGTCGGTTGGGTTCATTTTTGATTACAATAGGGTCCGTTGTGTTTGCCGCAGCGGGCCTTATTTTATGGTATCAACACGATGTACCAGCTGATTTGAAATACTGGATGGCCCTGATTGGATGTGGGGCAGTCATCGTATTCTTTATTGCTTTATACAGATTGATTTTTCTGCCTGTTATGGTGCGCGTTTCACCCGAGGGTCTATTTATTAAAAATTATGATACCACCATTCCATGGGAAGCGCTGGAAATAGCCAGATTGGTTAAGTTAGAAAATGGTGGTGAAATAGTAGAATTTATTCCCTATCAACCAGTGCATGATGTTTTATCCAATGGTAAATTTGCCCTCGGGAAAACTGCCAACCATTTTGCCAAATTACCTGATTACGCGTATTCCATGACAGGGGTTAACGGTAGCAATCAGGATTTACTGCGCGCGATATCGGTTTATATGCAGACCAGATAGTTCCTCGGCGTTTGACCTTTTATTTGTTCACACGCCTTAGCGTTAAATTCAGTCTCCCACCATTTTTTAACAGGGTAGAGCTGCCGCCATATATGCGATCAATTCCGTGGAAGGCCATGCGAGCAGCGCCGCCAAGAATGATGATATCGCCAGAATTTATTTTGAAAGACTTTGTAGGATCTTTGCGAGACAGGCCACCAATTCTAAAACGGGCGCTGTCGCCCAGAGAAATGGATATTACAGGCGCTTTTATATCCTGTTCGTCACTATCGGTATGCAATCCCATTTTGGCATTTACATCATAATAATTAACCAAGCAGGCTTCAGGTGGATTTGGGTATTGCGCCAGCGCCTCCCATATGCTCATTAAGGCGCGCGGAATGCTTGGCCATGTTTTTTGAGTTTCTGGGTGTATTTTTTCATAACGGTAACCAGAAATATCAGAAACCCATCCAAGTGTACCCAAATTGGTCATTTTAACGGAAAAAGGTTGTGCGCTTCTAGGCATTCTAGGAGTATAAAACGGGTTATTATTCAATTGTTTACGAACAATATCTACTAGCTCCTCCTGTGCATCACGGGAAAGGTAGTTTGGTAAGTATTGAAGACCGTCAATCATGTGTCTAATAACTCAAATTAATAATCTGCATCACGGAAAAGTGACTTTGCCTATTGAGCCTGAAGAATTGAACCCCATATGGGCTTACGAGCCTGGCTTTTTTATGAAAATCAAGCTGTGTTTAATTTTTTAGGGGACCGCCTGAACCGGGCGCCGCAGAAGTAAGGGCCCATTTCGGGCAAGGGCGGCCGCCAATATCTAAGGAATGAGAGAGAACAATATGGGAAAAATTATCGGGATCGACCTCGGTACAACTAACTCTTGTGTGGCCGTCATGGATGGCGGACAAGCAAAAGTTATTGCAAACGCTGAAGGCGCACGTACAACACCATCTGTTGTAGCTTTTCGCGAAGACGGCGAGCGTATGATCGGTCTTCCGGCTGTACGTCAGGCTGTAATGAATTCAGAGCACACATTCTACGCGATTAAGCGTCTGATCGGTCGTCAATTTTCTGACCCGACAGTGGCAAAAGACCAAGAAATGTCACCTTTTAAAATTGTTAAAGGTGCAAATGGTGATGCTTGGGTAAAAGGCCGTGATAAAGATTACGCGCCACAAGAGATTTCAGCTTTCATTCTTCAAAAGATGAAAGAAACAGCAGAAGACTTCCTCGGTGAGACAGTCACTGAAGCAGTTATCACTGTTCCTGCTTACTTTAACGATGCGCAACGTCAGGCCACGAAAGATGCTGGCCGTATTGCGGGTCTTGATGTGAAGCGTATTATCAACGAGCCGACAGCTGCTGCTTTGGCTTATGGTCTAGAGAAATCAGACGGTAAAACAATCGCCGTATACGACCTTGGTGGTGGTACATTCGATGTGTCCATCCTTGAGATTGGTGATGGTGTGTTTGAAGTGTTGTCAACAAATGGTGACACATTCCTTGGTGGTGAAGACTTTGACCTTCGGATCGTGGATTACCTTGCTGACGAGTTCAAAAAAGACAAAGGCATTGACCTTAAGAAAGACAAACAAGCGCTACAACGTTTGAAAGAAGAAGCTGAGAAAGCGAAGAAAGAGCTTTCTTCTTCTGCATCTTACGAAGTGAACTTGCCGTTTATTTCTATGAGCTCTGCTGGTCCTGAGCACCTCAATTTGAAACTTACACGCGCCAAATACGAAAGCATGGTTGCTGACCTTGTGAAACGTACTATTGAGCCATGTAAGAAAGCACTTGCTGACGCTGGTAAATCTGCTGCTGAGATCGATGATGTCGTTCTCGTGGGTGGTATGACGCGTATGCCTAAAGTCCAAGAAGAAGTGAAAAAATTCTTCGGTAAAGACCCACACAAGGGTGTGAACCCTGATGAAGTTGTGGCGATTGGTGCAGCTATCCAAGCTGGTGTGCTTCAAGGTGACGTGAAAGATGTTGTTCTTCTTGATGTGACACCGCTATCATTGGGTATTGAAACACTTGGTGGCGTGTTCACGCGTCTTATTGACCGTAACACGACAATTCCAACGAAAAAGTCTCAGACATTCTCAACAGCTGAAGACAATCAGGCTGCTGTGACAATCCGCGTTCTCCAAGGTGAGCGTGAGATGGCTGCTGACAACAAAGTGCTTGGTAACTTCAACCTTGAAGGTATTCCACCAGCACCACGCGGAATGCCACAAATTGAAGTGACATTCGACATCGACGCCAACGGTATCGTGTCTGTGTCTGCGAAAGACAAAGCAACTGGTAAAGAGCAACAAATCACTATCCAAGCTTCTGGTGGTCTTTCAGACGACGAGATTCAGAACATGGTGAAAGATGCTGAAGCGAATGCTGATGCAGATAAAGCCAAACGTGAAGCTGTTGAAGCTAAAAACAATGGTGAGTCTCTTGTCGATGGAACTGACAAGCAACTTGAAGAGCACGGCGATAAAATTCCTGCTGAAGTAAAAGCAGAAATTGAAGCTGCACGTGATGCTCTGAAGGCTGCGTTGGAAACAGACGACACGGCTGATATTCAAGCGAAAACGCAAGCACTTACAGAAGCATCAATGAAAATGGGTGAAGCCATTTACGCTGCTGCACAAGAGAGTGATGCTCACGCTGATGCAGCAAAAGACGCTGCGAAAGATGCTTCTTCTGATGACGACGATGTTGTTGATGCTGACTTTGAAGAAGTTGACGGCGACGCAAAAAGCTAGGCTTTAAATAGCGCGGAGCTTTGCTTCGTGAACGTGAAGGCTGCGGTGCGTTATTGTACTCGCAGCCTTTATGGCGTTTAAAGCTGCTTTATTATTTAGCATTAGAGATACGAGGAATGCTTTTTGCTTGCCTCTTGTCAAAAATGGTTGGTCACCCAACATAAGTTATGTCCTTAGTTGGCGATGCGCTTACACGCAATTTACTGATGTACGAGAAAAGAACGACGCATGAGCGATACTGATTATTATGAACTTCTAGGCGTTTCTAGAAACGTGAACGAGAAAGAGCTTAAATCGGCTTTTCGTAAGAAGGCGATGAAGTATCACCCTGACCGTAATCCAGATGACCCGTCTGCTGAAGCAAAGTTCAAAGAAGTTTCTTCTGCTTATGAGTGTTTATCTGACCCTCAAAAACGCGCCGCTTATGATCGTGTTGGTCGTGCTGCATACGAGCAGGGTGGAATGGGATCTGCTGGAGGGGGCGCTGGAGGCTTTGGCGGCCAACGTCCAGAAGATGTGTTCAGTGATATTTTCGCAGATTTCTTTGGCGGTCGTCAGGGCGGCGGCGGAGGTCGAGGTGGCGCAACACGTGGGTCAGACCTTCGTTATGATTACACCATTACGCTGGAAGAAGCATTTAATGGTAAGCAAGCTGATATAGAGATACCAACGACAGAGACATGTGAACCTTGTGAGGGCTCTGGTGCAGCTCCAGGATCTTCCCCCGTAACGTGTACGACATGTCATGGTGCGGGCCGCGTACGCGCACAGCAGGGTTTTTTCACCATGGAGCGCACTTGTGCGACATGTCAGGGGCGTGGAACGATAATCAAAACACCATGTAAAAACTGTGGTGGACGCGGGAATGTTCATGCGAAGCGCAAGTTAGATATCAATATTCCTGCTGGAATAGAGGATGGTCAGCGCATTCGTTTGCAAGGTGAGGGAGAAGCAGGCACGCTTGGCGGCCCTAAAGGCGATCTCTATATTTTTGTAACGATTGATGAGCACGATTTATTTGAACGTGATGGTCCAAACCTTTATGCACGCGCACCCGTTCCGTTTTGCAAAGCTGCCTTGGGTGGTGAAATTGAAATGCCGACAATTGGTGGGAGCCGTGCTCGTATAACCATTCCAGAAGGTGCACAAACAGGTAAACGTATGCGCTTGAAAGGTAAGGGCATGCCATCCTTACGTTCTGGCCAACGCGGAGATTTGTATGTGGAGCTGTTTGTTGAAACACCACGAAACTTATCATCGAAACAAAAAGAACTGCTGAGAGAATTTTCAGAAAGCTGTAGCGAAACGACGAATCCAGAGCATCAGGGATTTATGAGTCGCGTTAAGAGCTTTTTTGATGCGTCTGCGAACGCGGATTAATTTTATAACATCGTGAACTGATATAGGGCGCTTTTGAAATGTCTCATAAAATAGCTATCGCTGGAGTTGCGGGTCGTATGGGGCAATCCTTAGTACGCACTTGCATAACGGAAGATGGCTGTGAGGTCGTTGGAGGTACGGAGCGCCCCGGGTCTGGTGAATTGGATAAAGATATTGGCGTGCTTGCAGGCATCCAACCTTTGAATATCAAGGCGGGATTATCAGCAGCAGAAGTTGCTAAAGAAGCTGATATCTGGATTGATTTCACTGCACCGACCTCTACTTTGGCTGCGATGACTGCGCTTGATCTAACAGGCGTACGCGCAATTATCATCGGAACAACAGGCTTTAACGAAGCTGAAGAAGCTGCCTTGCGTGAATTTTCAAAGCGCTTTGCTATTGTAAAGGCAGGTAACTTTTCACTTGGCGTAAATCTTGTGACAGCGCTTGTGGAACAAGCAGCAGCCCGTCTTGGAGATGACTGGGATATTGAAATCCTAGAAACACATCATCGCCGTAAAGTAGATGCTCCGTCAGGCACGGCGCTTATGCTGGGTGAAGCTGCAGCAAATGGTCGTAAAGCGCCACTAAAGGATCTTCAATCACCCCCTTATGATGGAATTACGGGTGAAAGAGAAACTGGTAAGATAGGATTTTCTGTGCGTAGAGCAGGGGGGGTTATTGGCGACCATGAGGTGATGTTTGGGTCTGATGATGAGCTTGTCAGCCTGCGCCACACCGCATTAGACCGCAACATATTTGCACGAGGTGCGTTGCGTGCTGGACAGTGGGCGATCCAACAGCCGCCAGGATTTTACTCCATGCGCGACGTGTTGGGTCTCTAGCGTTAAATTTAGAAATCTACCAATTCAGTAGGCACGTCCATATCGCAAACATCGACGACTTGCGGAGGTGTGTTGAAGAAGAATGGATCAGATTGAACGCGTTTTGAATTTATCTTATTCATGAAAGCGGGTGTATCTGTGTGCATAACTTCGTAATTTGGTTGTTCATTTGGCTCTAGTTCAGAGGCAAGTTTTGCGGAGATGATTTGATCGCCTTTTTGGGGCGCTTGGATAACTCCACTTGCAATATCTTTATCGCCACGTTGAAGCTTTTGGACATATTGCATTCCAGAAATAACACGACCAAAGACAGTTAGATTGCGATCAAGATAGCGTTGAGCATCCAGAACAATATAGAAATCAGTACCACCAGTATTGGGATCAGAATCCCGTGCCATTGCTAAAGCACCGGGACAATGCAAAAGCCATTTTTTATCTATTTCTCGATCAAGTCCAACTGCAAAACCATTCTGGAAACCAACTTCTGGTGCAAATAGATCGTCATTGCCCAAAAGTTGAATATTGGTCCCGTCTCCTAAGGGTTGTTCAACTTCTATCTCAATAGGTGGCCATTTCTTATCAATAGTGTTGATGCCACCTTGGGCAACAAAACCATCAATTACACGATAAAACTCTTGTCCGTTATAGGCGCGCGCTTTGACCATATCTTGGAAGCGTTTTACATGGCCTGGGGCAAATTCTGGATTGAGTTCAATTACGATTTGTCCGTATTTGGTATCCATCAGCACAAGGTTTTCAGGAGATATTTTTCTCCATCCTTCACCCTTCATACCAATTTCCGCTGAAATAGGCGTAGGTTCTGGTTTAGGAGTCACATCCAATTTCTTGTCAGCTTCTTGCGCGCATGCTGTAAGGCTGATGCACAGCGCTGATGTTAATACGAGATGTTTGAGCATTACCATTCCCCAATATTTGGTGCAGATACCCAAGGCTCTGCCGGTGGAAGTGGTTCACCCTTTTGTAGCAATTCAATTGATATTTGATCGGGAGACCGCATAAAAGCCATGCGACCATCGCGAGGCGGGCGGTTTATAGTTATGCCCATTTTTTCAAGTTTGGCACACATCGCATAGATATCATCGACCTCATATGCAAGATGACCGAAGTTGCGACCGCCTTTATAATCTTCTGGTGTCCAATTATATGTTAGCTCAATAACAGGTAGTCCTACTGTTAGGCCTTCTTTGGGTGGTGTTTCACATGCAGCAATATCATCAGGTGAGGCAAGGAAAACATTAGTAAATTTGCCCTGTTCGCTTTCATGACGATCTACTTCTTTAAGCCCTAATCCATCACAGTAGAAAGTAAGGCTGTCCTCAAGGTTTGATACTCTAACCATTGTGTGCAGGTAGCGAATGCTCATGATGTTGAATTACCTTCCAATTGAATTTTTATTTCGTCTTCAAGAGATTTAGGACGATTGAGATGATAAAGACGGGCGAAAATTGCGCCGATGCCTATTAAGCCTAAAATACACAAGATAGAGACAGCGAATAACCAAGGCGCAAAGCCTTCATCCAAATCCGAGATTTGACCTGTCGCATTCCATATAAAATTGTAAATCCACGTCGAAAAGAAGAAAATTACGGGAAGGGCTATTAAGGCTGTGATCGTTGCGCAAAAGTTTACAACATGCGCAAATGGATTGTGTACCTTACGGTAGATAGCCACAAAACTCTCCTGACCTAAGCGGGCATAATCAAAGCGTTCGCCTTTAAGCGCATTGAAGATTTCATATGCGTCTGATTCCACGCTTTTATACCGGAATAAGATATAAGCGCCCCATGCGGCGAGGCTAATTAAAATGATTATGAAGAGAGTCACAGGATCACCATTGTATTTTAGCTATATCTTTCATTGCGCGCAGCTTGCAGTGCTTGACTAATCGACGCCAAAAATGACTGACGTTCTTTGGGTGTTAAGAAACGTCCTATTGCATATGCCTGTCCGGAGCTAGTCAACTTGACATATTGATTTGTTTCATTGGTATCTCCAGCAAGAGATGCACGCGCAAATGCAGTCGGTAAGCTGGCAGATGTCTCTACACCTTTTGGATCTATATGGCGAACGGTTAGAAGGTCTGATGTAATCGTTACAAAGGTACGTTGAGATAGATTTTTATTGTTTGCGGAGAAGACGCCCCATAAAATTATAAGATCAATAGCGAGAAATCCCATGACGATAAAAAAACCATAGGGAAGAAATGCTAAACTTGTGGCGACACTCAGACATGCAAGCAATATAACTAGATAGATAAACCCCCGATTGGAGAGGGAACGTGAAGGTCGCAGCGTGGCATCCATGTATATCTTGGAAGTGTCTTGCATCATTTGCGGATTCATTGGGGTTAATCACTTGCTATCTTTGCATTGAGATAAGCATATTGTCGAAGAGTTCAACAATCTAGGTGTCAGGTATGTCTGCGGTTTCAAAAGCAAAATCTACAGCGTCAAAAGAAGCACCAAAGCACAAGAAAAAGCGTGTCTCAAAACCGCGTAGCCGTCTCACACGTGACGCGATTTTGGAAATGTTTGTGAAATTGGCTGACGACAGGCCAAATCCTGAAACTGAATTAGAATATAATTCTCCTTTCACATTGGTTGTTGCCGTCGCGTTGTCAGCACAAGCGACGGATGTTGGTGTGAACAAAGCGACACGTCTTTTATTCGCTGTTGCTGATACTCCTCAAGCTATGCTTGCACTGGGGGAGGCGGGAGTGGCTGATTATATCAAAACGATTGGCCTTTGGCGCAATAAAGCAAAAAATGTCGTCGCATTATCTAAAATGATTATTGATGATTTCGGTGGGCAGGTCCCCCAAACGCGCGAAGAATTGGTTCTTCTACCCGGTGTAGGGCGCAAAACTGCAAATGTGGTTTTAAATGAAGCTTTCGGGCAGCCGACGATCGCCGTGGATACACATATTTTTCGTGTCTCTAACCGTACCGGACTTGCTCCGGGGAATAATCCCGATCAGGTCGAGGATTTGCTTGAGCGTGTTGTACCGGAAACCTTTAAAAAAGGCGCGCATCATTGGCTGATTCTACACGGACGATATGTCTGTGTTGCGCGTAAACCTAAATGCGACATGTGTGCAATTTATGATCTCTGCAAATTCAAAGAAAAAACAGCTTAACTATCGGCTCTTTTTATCAATGCTTCCGCGTAAAGCTCGCTAACATGGGGGCCTTCTTTAATGTACAGATATGGTTCAATCATTTCTAATTCCATGAGAAGTAGCTCCCCTTCATATCCCCGCAGGAGATCAACGCGGGCGTAAAGCGGCATACCATATGGGATTAGGGATAAATTTTTCTGCGCAACATCAATATCAGCTTGTGTCGGAGAGACAATTTTTTCAGTGCCGCCATAGCTGCTTTGGATGCGATAGTCGCCAGATTTTGGTTGTTTTAAAAGTGCATGTGAAAACGCGCCATCAATAAATATAAAAGAATACTCACCCTCTGTTTGAATCGCAGGAAGAAAGGGTTGGATCATCGCTGGTCGATCGAGTAATACACCTTCAGGCAAAGTTTCATCTCGTTGGAATAGTTTTTGTCCAAATGAGCCAGCACCTACTTGGCGCTTTAGGACAATATGAGAGGTATCATATTCTTCAAAAACAGCTCGGACATCATGCTTTGTAGGTTTTTCCACCCAGCGTGTAGGCACAGTTTTGGCACCGAGTTTCGCAAGGTCTTTTAAGTAAGATTTGTTGATGTTCCAATGAATAAGTTCAGCCGTATTGTATAATCGAACGCCTAGTCCTTCTATTGCCTTTAATGTGTCTAGAAATTGAGATTGAAAATCTTGATAATTCCAAGGTGTTCCTACGACCACAGCATCAAATGGTTTAAAGGCCTCAATCTCATTCTTCCAATCGAGAGCAACCAATGTGTGCCCGCGTGTTTCAAGCGCATTTCGTAAACCACCAAATTGTAAATCGAACTCAAATGCATCGACACGGCGCATTGGCATGTCGGGCAGAGTTGTTTCACAAGCTAAAAAGGCAAATTTCATGGTTTTTCTCCGAATGCGGCATTAATCGGCTTGTCGATGTGGTAGGCAGGCATATAACAAGTCTTTAATTGTAAGCCATAGCGATTTGTATTGATATCTGGAGCCAACATAATGACCGAAACAAAATTTGATGTGATTGCTTTGGGCAATGCGATTATGGACGTAATCGCGAGTGTTGATGATCAGTTTCTTATTGATAAAGACATTGCTAAAGCGCGCATGAATTTGATTGATCAAGAGCGAACAGATTATCTTTATTCTGCATTGCCAGAAGACCGTGTTGAAACGTCAGGTGGTTCCGCAGGTAATACTATCGCTTGTTTACTGAGTTTTGGTGCAAAAGCAGCCTTTATGGGTAAGGTTGCTAATGACGAAATCGGTGCTGCCTATGTGAATGACATGGAGCGTATTGGGGCTGTTTTCTCTGGGTCTCCTCTGGTTGATAGCGTTGCAACGGCACGCTGTATGATAGCAGTTACACCTGATGGTGAGCGTTCAATGAACACCTTCCTTGGTGCGTCAACAGAATTTGCAGCTGAAGATGTAGACCAAGACCTTATCGAGCAATCTGAATGGCTATATCTTGAGGGGTATCTCTTCGATAAACCGGCTGCAAAAACAGCATTCGTGCGCGCCGCTGAAATAGCAAAAGCTGCAGGGCGTAAAGTTGCTGTGACAATGTCTGACGTGTTTTGCGTCGAACGTCACAGAGACGCGTTTCGTCACCTTGTGAAAAATTATGTAGATCTCGTGTTTGCAAATGAAGAAGAATTGCTTGCGTTGTACGAGACAGATGATTTTGACGCTGCTGTTGATATGTTGAAAGCAGAGACAGAGTTTGCAGCAATCACGCGCTCTTCTAAAGGCTCTGTTGTTGTTGATTCAAAAACACGCATGAATGTTCCCACTAAACCACTTGATAAAGTTGTTGATGCAACTGGAGCAGGGGATGCGTATGCGGGTGGTTTCTTCTTTGGTTTGAGCCAAGGTGTAAACTTAGAAACATGTGCGCGTTTAGGTCATCTTGCAGCGAGTGAAGTGATTTCTCACTATGGTCCACGCCCAGAAGCAAACCTTAGAGAACTCGCTATCGCGGCGGACCTAATTCAGGCATAAATAAACTTCGGTCAGGCGCATTGATGTGTTTGAGATAACGCCAAATCAGATTTATAATGGTGCGATATGAAATGGGATCAATTATCAGATGACTGGTGTCCCGTCGCGCGGGCAACATCGATTGTAGGGGATCGGTGGACGCTTCTGATCGTACGCGATTGTTTTTTAGGTGTTAGCAAGTTTGACGATCTGCAAAAAAACCTTGGCATTACCCGTCACGTCTTGGCGCAGCGATTAAAAAAACTCGTCGCAGCAGGTGTTCTGGAGAAAAAAGAATATCAAACACGCCCTGTACGATATGATTACGTCTTAACTGAGCGCGGTAGACAGCTTGGCCCAGTGCTCGAAGCTTTGCGAGTTTGGGGTAGGGAATATCTCTCAATACGTCGCCAAGCGGGTATAGGTGATACGATTCCAGAATAATTTTGGTTTCACACAAACCGAGTTTATTTTGACTATAAAACAAAACGGCAGAACTTAGATGAGTAAGTTCTGCCGTTTTTCATTTTAGCATCTAAGCTTATTATGCATTTTCGCTTGTATCGGTTTTGGCTTGCGCACCACCACCGGAACTTACCGCTACCATTGCAGCGCGAAGTGTTCTGTCACCAATTTTCCAACCCGATTGGAATGTCTCGGCGACTGTACCACTTGGTTGATCTGAAGGGACTTGTGTAATTGCCTGATGGAAGTTTGGATCAAAGCTTGCGCCTGGAGCAGCATCTACAGCTACAACACCATTACGTGCAAAAGCTGTGTGCAATTCTTTTTGAGTCATTTCGATACCAGCAAGAAGACCTTTACCTTGCTCGGAAAGGTCTGCCTTCGCGTCGTCAGTAATTGTGCTCAATGCACGGGACATATTGTCAGAAACAGACAGAAGATCTGATGCAAATTTCTCAACAGCGTAAATGCGTGACTCAGCGACTTGTTTTTCAGTGCGCTTACGCAAGTTTTCCATATCTGCGAGGTTTCGAACGAGTTGATCTTTTAAGGCATTGCGTTCTGCTTCAAGTTCAGCAATCCGTGCGTCTTTTTCGTCAATCTCAGGTGCAGCTTCACTCGCCGCGGCATCAGCTTGTGCGTTCTCAGCTGCATCTTGCGTGTCGACTGCTTCTGGTTCGTTCTCTGGCGTTTGCGTATCTTCGCTCATCGCTTATCCTCTATTTCTTCGGCCGGTCCGCCATTCAATAATCTACCTACAACTTGCGCCGTATAATCCACCATAGGAATGACGCGTGCATAGTTTAGTCGAGTTGGACCAATAACACCCAACGCTCCTACTACTTTGCGATCAGAATTCATATAGGGTGCGACGATAACACTTGAACCCGAGAGGCTAAAAAGTTTATTTTCTGCACCTATAAACAGGCGAACACCTTCAGCATCACGTGCTTCGTCCAAAACTTTTATAAGACTTTCTGTTTTATCGAGGTATGAGAACAGATCCCTGACCTTATTAATATCTTCTGCTAACTGGTCGTCGCCAAGCAAATTTGCGCGCCCGCGAATAATAAGAGAGCGACCTCGGTCAGGGTCTTCGCCTGTCCAATGTGCAAGGCCGGCTTCGACAAGAGAGCTGGCTGTTTCATCTAATTGTGCTTTTTTATCGCGAATTTCCGTTAAAACGTCTTTCCGCACTTCAGCGAGCGTGCGTCCGCGCATGCGTGCATTTAAATAATTGCTCGCTTCCTGCAATGCGGAAACCGGCATTCCAACTGGGACATTAAGAAGACGGTTTTCAACGTCTTCATCCTCGCTCACAATAATAGCCAATGCTTGGCTGGGGCCGATGGATACGAATTCCACATGTTTAACGGCTGAAGCATTGCTTTTGGGGCTAGCGACAAGGCCGGCACCCCCCACCAAACCAGAGAGCATTTCCGATGCTTCACCTAGAAAATCTTCAGGGGGACGCCCTTGAGCAGCTGAAAGTCTTTGCTGGATACGTCGCTTGTCAGCGGGAGGAAGCTTCATGCGCTTAACTTCCATCAATCCGTCTACAAACAACCGTAGGCCTTGGTGTGTTGGCATTCGCCCAGCAGAGGAGTGCGGGCTGTCGAGTAAACCCAATTCAGCAAGGTCTGCCATTACGTTTCGAATTGAGGCGGGCGAGAGGCTGATGCCGCGTCTGGATATTGTGCGTGAACCTACCGGATCCCCTGTTTCCAGATATGCGTCCACGATCTCGCGGAATATCAACCGTGAGCGTTCATCCATCGCAGATAACGTGGTGTGGGAGGAGGGGTGATCTTTCATGTCTCTATAACAGTAAGAATGGTTCGATTAAGATGCAATGGGAATTCGTTGCATTGCCAAACCATAGAGGTTTCCTGTATCGCAATTACACACATTATACGTAAAACCTACCATATTTTCAAAACCTGATTTCTTGAATTATTGGTGTAGGCTCCTAACAGGATGAGAGACCATGACACAATTTGAACGCCCTTCTAAACGTAGCCCCGAAAATCTCAGAGAGGTAAGTTTGGAAGTAGGTCAATCGCGTTATGCGGAAGGCTCATGTCTCGTCAAGTTCGGTCATACACATGTGCTTTGTACTGCGTCATGGGAAAAAGATGTTCCGCGCTGGATGAAGGGGTCTGGTAAAGGTTGGGTTACAGCCGAATATGGTATGTTGCCTCGCGCAACACACACGCGCGGACGTCGTGAAGCGGCCTCAGGAAAACAGTCAGGTCGTACTCAAGAAATCCAACGCCTTATTGGGCGCGCTTTGCGCTCAGTGACTGATCTTGAAGCGCTTGGTGAAAACCAGATCACGATTGACTGTGATGTAATTCAAGCGGACGGCGGAACACGAACAGCGGCTATCACGGGTGGATATGTCGCGCTTGCTATCGCTTTAAACTACCTCAAAGAAGAAGGCGTTATTGAGACAAGTCCATTGATTGCACAAGCTGCCGCAATATCATGTGGTGTGTATCAAGACGTCCCTGTACTTGACCTAGATTATGCAGAAGACAGCAATGCGATGGTGGATGCTAACTTCATCATGTCTTCAGATGGACGGATTATCGAAGTGCAGGGGACAGGTGAAGAGCGCCCGTTTTCCCGCGATGAATTCCTCGCAATGAGTGATCTTGCTGATGCGGGGTGTAAACAATTGTTCGCGCTACAAAAAGCTGCGATTGAGAGCGTAAAGTAAAGCATAGAAAAGGGGAGCTTATTGGCTCCCCTTTGTTTTAGATTTCACCTAGTTCTTTTTGTTTGCTTTAAAAGCCGAAGCAAGCTTATCAGAGCTCATAATAGTCTTATTTGTTGCATCAATACGTTGTTCAGCTTGGCTGCTGCTTTGAGCGATTTTAACAATGTTCTGTGAGATTTCACGGGTTGCCGCACTTTGTTCGCCAAGGTTTTGCGCTATCTGCCGCGTGAGTTCTGCACCATCAAGAATTTCAGAAGCGGTCGCGCGTACTTTCTCTGTTGCTTCATCACATGCAACGCGTCCATCTTTCACTGCTGTGGAGGAGGCCTGCATAGCTTCAAGAATAGCTTCCACTTCCTCTTGAAGGGAATTGATACGGAGCGAGATATCTTTGGTAGCTTGAGCTGTTTGGTTTGAAAGCTCTTTTACCTCTGACGCCACAACAGCAAATCCACGACCTGCTTCACCAGCACGTGCCGCTTCGATAGTAGCGTTTAGCGCAAGGAGATTGGTTTGGTTTGCGATATCAGATATTGTTTGAACAATATCACCGATCTGTTCAGATGCGCGTGCAAGGCTATCAACGCGCTTAGATGCCGCCCGAACAGACGTATCTACACGTTCCATGTGCTCGGCGGTTAATTGTGTATTTTTTGCACCATCCGACGCAAGATTTGAACAATTATTTAGTGTGGAGGCTGCGTCATCAGATGTGCGTGTGACCGTGCTGATATTGACGTTCATTTCTTCAATTGCAGCTGACATAGACTGAGCAGCCGTGGCAACATTATTGATCTCTTGTTTGGTGATGCCCATGCTTGCGATAATATCTGCTGTATTCGCAGCGTATTTTTCGTTTTGTTCAGCAGCGCTGGCGGCTTTCTCTTGAACGAGTTGGCTAGCCTTTCTAAATGCGGCTGCAATTTCTGGAGGCCCAGTGAAACTAGAAACATCTTCTCCTCTGGCACATGCTCCGATGAGGGGAACGAGTTCAGAAAGCCATGCAGGGGATACAGCTGCGCGTTGCATTTCTTGCACTTGGGCAGAGATTGCATCTTGTTTCTTAAATTTGAGCATAGCTTGAGACACTCCAAAGTGTGAGAATATTAGCTTTGGATCATCGCGCTGAATGGTTAATATACTTTGCGAGATTTCATCTTTTTGATGATTTCAATGCAAATTTGTAATTCTTACTTTAGTTTCCCAAGAAGAAATATAGATGAAAGGGAGAGTTACTTACTCTGCCGCCGTTCGCTGACTTTCGTCATCAGATCCATCAATTGTGTCTTCTTCGTCTTCCCAAATAAGAATATCGCCTGGCTGACAGCCAAGTTCTCGACAAAGGGCTTCTAGCGTTGAAAACCGTATCGCTTTGGCCTTACCTGTTTTTAGAATAGACAGATTTGCCAACGTAATGCCCACACGATCGCCAAGCTCAGTGAGAGACATACGGCGATCTAATAGGACTTGATCTAGTTTTACACGAATCGTCATGAGGTCAGGGTAGGGCCTTTTGTTTAGATGGTCATCTGTTGATCTTCGCGAAGGCGGGCACCCTCATCGAAAACCTGCGATAGGACAACCAAGATCAGCACAGCCCCCCACGTGATGAAATTTGTTCCCATCAACCGTGTAAATATGGACATTGGCTGTAGATCTATATCTACGCCAAATATATTTAATAAAAATGCAATCATTGGATCTACCAAAATTCTGGCAAGTTCCAAGATAGCAAGAATCAGTGCGATGACTCGAAATCTATGTGCGTTGTCAGGCACAAAAGGGTCACCATCTACAAGCGTTTCAAAAACGCCGCGTAGATTAGATGCAATACACATTATGCCCACACATAAAACCGTTCCCACAAGTGCGAGACTGGTCATTTTAAATGGGTGTGCGTGTAGTGATATTTTTCCAAGGACAGAGTTCTCAACCTCACCTCCGCCAATCATCGCAATAATTGAAATCAGAGTAACTATCCAAACGAATCCAAGAACCGCGCACGCACCAATCCAGAAAATATCAACCAATACCTTCAAGATAGAAGATAAAGACCCGCGACCGAGTGCGCGAAATTTCAATGTATCTTCAAGCCCGCTCATCGGATAGATAATTCCCTTGATCTTATAACAAATGTAGTTTCGTTTTTAAGCGAACACTATAGACATGTAGATGTGGCACAAATATTATCGAAAAACAATATATGTGCTGTAAATTAAGAAAACGCATACCTGAAATCACGTTGGAGACGATTATGACTGATTCGCACCCACACAGAAAACTCCAGCCTGGACGTTTGATTGCAGCAACCCACAATCAAGGCAAAGTACGTGAATTAAAAGACTTGTTAGAGCCTCTGGGTTTTGAGCCTATATCTGCAGGCGATTTAAACCTTGAAGAACCTGAAGAAACAGGACTTACTTTTGAAGAGAATGCCGAATTAAAAGCGCTCGCGGCAGCAAAAGCTTCAGGGTCACCTGCATTAGCGGATGATTCTGGTCTCGCAGTAGATGCATTAAATGGTGCGCCTGGTATTTATTCCGCGCGTTGGGCAGGCGAGAGCAAGGATTTCAATCTTGCGATGGAGAAAGTCAATCAGGCTTTAGAAGATGAAAAAGCTGCGGAACGTACTGCGCGTTTTGTGTGTGCTTTATCTGTGGCATGGCCAGATGGTGAGACCGTTACTTTCCGTGGAGAAGTTGAAGGTGAACTTGTATGGCCCCCACGCGGTTCAAACGGTTTTGGGTATGATGCAATGTTTGTCGCCAAAGGTGAAACTATCACATTTGGTGAAATGGAGCCGGCTAGAAAACACGCTATGAGTCATCGCGCCAACGCATTTAAGTTACTCACCGAAGCTTTGCTTTAATGCTTGAGTTTGAACCCGACAGAGGGTTTGGCATTTATGTTCATTGGCCTTACTGCGCCAAAATCTGCCCCTATTGTGATTTCAATGTCTATGCAAATAAAGCAAGAGATATTGAGCCTTTATTGCAGGCGATCTTTGATGACTTAAAGGGCTGGCGCGCCAAAACAGGGCCACGACGACTTGATACCGTTTTCCTTGGAGGCGGTACGCCTTCGTTATTGCCGCCTGATTCTGTAAATAGGTTATTGGCTCTTATCGGTGATCTATGGGATATAAAGCCTGATATTGAAATCACATTAGAAGCCAACCCAGATGACTATTTACGCTTTTCTGGGTTTGCAGATACGGGCATAAATCGCCTCTCATTGGGGGTTCAAAGTCTTAGTGATCGAGATTTGAAATTTTTAGGCCGAAACCATGATGTTGAAATGGCCCATCAAGCTATCCAAGCAGGGCGGCAATGTTTTGACTCACTGTCACTCGATTTCATTTACGCGCTACCAGACCAGTCCATCGAAGATTGGCGATCGCAATTGAATGAAATTGTAAATCTCGGCGCTGATCATTTGTCATTATATGAACTTACGATTGCGCAAAAAACTGCTTTTGGAAAAGCTGTTGAACGCGGCGCATGGAAACCTGCAGACGATGATGTTGCCGCAGACTTGTATGAATTGACACAAAGCAGAATGATCCAAGCGGGCTATCCTGCATATGAAGTATCCAACCATGCAAGAGATGAAAGCCATCATGCAAAGCACAATATCATCTATTGGCGGTCAGGTGATTGGCTAGGCATAGGGCCAGGTGCCCACGGCAGGGTAACAAGCGACAACCAGAGAGTAGAAACCATCGCAGCACGTCGCCCGCAGGACTATATCAGGCAGGTAGCAGACACAGGGCAGGGTGTAGATCATTCGCAGACTTTATCCATTGAAGACGTCGCTAATGAGCGTCTCATGATGGGGATGAGAATGGTGTCAGGTATGGCACGCTCAGACTATGAAAGTCTCAATGGACGCTCTATTTCTCAGCACGTGTTGGAAGAATTGAAAAGTGCACAACTTATTGAATTTAATGATAATAATATCAAGCTGACATCACAAGGTCGGCTATTAGCTGATCATATATGTACGCGGCTTATTCTTGAATAAAAAAGGCTGCATAAGATGTCTATGCAGCCTTTTTCTATTTTATGTGCCCGCTGTTTAGAACCCGTCCGGTGAAAATGTAGATAACCCCGGTTCTATCACATTCACATTGCCGCGTCCGGTCACTTGTAGCACTGATAAACCCCGCTCAATCGTCCCATCGGACCGGAAACGGAATAGACCATTTGTACCTAAAAACCCGTCGCGACGTTCTAATGAGGCGCGGTTCATTGAGTTTTCGCTCAACATCATGAGCGTCATCAAAGTTGCATCATACCCCAATGTGGACATGCTTGTAGGCTCATCACCGTTAATTTGTTTATAAATATCAGTGTATTGTCCAATAGTAGTAGGGTTTGGTGCAGCAAATACTCCGCCTTCCAAAGATGGTTCCCGCCAAACATCTGGTGTGTTCCACAGACCTGTACCTAAGATTTTTACGCTTTTAATATTCACATCATAATAGGGTAAAAGCGGCGCAACTGCCCGTAGGCGCGTACCTTGTTCAGGGATTAATACTGCAACCTTGCCCGGAGCGTATTTATCTGCTTCCTTCACTGCCGTTGCTAAACGCTGAGCTGCGCCTGTTGGGGAAGGTTCACTTGGGCTGTAAAGCTCTGATTTTATTACACTTGCATTGCGTAAATTCGCTTCATATCGAAGTGCTGCCTCAACCTTATATCCATATGTGTTGGCAGGTCCAAACATCGCAAATTGTGTCACACCATTGAGTGTTGCCCAGTCTACTATACGTGCAACTTCTTCTTCCAAGGGAAGCGATACAAGATAAACACCATTACCTGCCACTGTGCGGTCTGTTGAAAAGGCAAGGACAGGAATGTTATTTGGTGCAGCTACCTCGTTCACTACAGCGACATTTTGAGAAAACAATGGACCAATAAAAGCATCAGCGCCTTGTCTAAGGGCTTCTATGGCAACGTCTCGTGATTTCGATTGGATGCCGCCTGTATCTTTTGGAAGTAAGATAACGTCTTTAATTCCAGCCTGAAAAAGTGCCATTTCTGCACCCGCAAGAATGCTCTCTGCTTGTTTTCTAACTGCTGCACTTGAGCTAGATAGGGGAAGCAAGATTGCAATTTCTCTTATGTTTTCAAAACCTTTAGGGTCGCTCCCTTGCATGTGGCGAGGGATAATGCTTGCTGCTGGTGTCTGCGCTTGGGTCTGTTTATTCTCAACAGTTTCTTTTGGTTCTTCTTTAGGCTTTGGAGGCTCGGGTCTATCGGGGCGGGTTGATTCAGGACGTTCATCGCCGCGATAGATCGGTGTAGAAGGACGCGGATCAGTGGTGGCGCATCCCGCCAGCAATGATAGAGTAAGGCCTAGCGCCGCAAGCGATTGACCGCTAAAGGCGAATAAGCGTTTTTTATCCTTAGCATTGGGCAGTGATGTCATCTTCAAACTTCTCCAGCGGCCATGAGGGCGCAAATTCAATCCCCGACATATCAAAGTCAGATATTTCTGACTCTGAACTTGTCGGAGACACTAATCCCGACGATGGTTCAAAACAAGCACAACATGCTGCTGTTAACCGTATGATTCGTCCAAATCCAGACCTTAATGCGGGTCTGTATATCGTCGCAACGCCTATCGGCAATTTAAGAGACATAACTTTACGCGCTTTGGATGTATTGGCCTCGGCTGATTTAGTGTTGGCAGAAGACACCCGTGTTGCAGCAAAGTTAATGCATGCATATGGTTTAATCCCAGAGCTACGCCCTTATCACGACCATAATGGGGCAATATCGCGGCCTAGAATTCTACGTGAACTAGCAAAGGGGCATCGCATAGCGTTAATTTCTGATGCTGGTACTCCACTTGTATCTGACCCTGGGTATAAACTTGCGCGTGAAGCTATTGAGGCGGGCCACTATGTCACTGCCTTGCCAGGAGCTTCTGCACCTCTTGCAGCTTTGACAATTTCTGGTCTGCCGTCCAACAGTTTTCTTTTTGCAGGCTTTCCACCACCCAAGCAGACCTCTCGCCTGAAATTTTTAGATAAATACAAAGCATTAGATACGACGCTGATCTTCTTTGAGGGGCCGTCACGTTTAGCTAAAAGTTTAAATGACATGGCCCAAGTGTTTGGAAACCGAGACGCGGTGCTGGCCCGTGAATTGACAAAACGGTTTGAAGAAGCGCGTAGACTGCCACTGACCGACCTTGCAAAAGCGATAGAAGAAGAAGGCCCCCCTAAAGGAGAATTAGTCGTTTTAGTTGGTCCCCCAAACTCTGATGAGAATATAAGTGAAGAGGATTTGGATGTCGCTATTCAAGACGCACTTGCTACAATGTCAGTAAAGCAGGCTTCTTCTGAAGTTGCCGAGAAATTTGGTTTAAAGAAACGTGATGTCTATGCTCGTGCTCAAATGTTAAAGGATGAAGCATCGGGCAAATAGAGTCTGGGGGGGAAATGAAGACGCGCAATAAAGATACCTCTCGTCAAAAACGGGAAACGAAAGGACGCCGCGCGGAGCTTTTAGCGTCTCTATTTTTAATGATTAAAGGCTATCAAATTCTAGCCCATCGCGTTCGGATGCATTCAGGTGAAATAGATATTATCGCAAAAAAGGGAGCGCTTATTGCCTTTATTGAAGTGAAGGCACGTAAATCTATTGAGCGTGGTCAACACGCTGTGACGGATCGATCTTGGCGCCGCATTGCGCGTACTGCAGAAATATGGATGTCGCATAAGCCAAATTTTTCAAAGTGTGACTGGCGATATGATTTGCTTGTTATCGCGCCGTTTGCTCTGCCTAAGCATTTTCAAGACTATTGGCGGCTATAAAAAACATTGATTGAGAATATATACGAAATTTTGACATGTTTTGTTGATTAGATGTCCCTAAATAGAGTTTGCGCTTTGAGCTTAATCACACCGTAACTCAGTATTTTTATCTTTATTTCATGGTTAAATCGCTATCCTGCTAAGGTAGATTGAATAACTGAACCAATGAGAGTCTTTAGGAGCCATCCAATGAAAATCCGCACCTTTGCAATCGCTCTGTTGGCCCCTTGTATGATTGGCGCACTAACTGGGTGTGCAGTCGTTCAGGAAAAGACGTTTGGTGAGAGCTTAGATGAGGCTTCTGCTGCAAGCCAAATTAAGAGCCAATTACTTGCTCGATCACCAGGACGTTTTATGCAGGTTGATGTTGAGGTAACATCGAGATTGGTTCTTTTAACCGGACGTGTTGAGACTGAAGAAGATAAGGTTGAAGCCGATCAAATTGCGTGGGGTGTGCGCACGATTGATGAGGTGGCAAACGAAATTGAAGTGATGCCTAAGACATCGCTGCTCAAAAATGTGAATGATGAATGGATCACCGCAAAAGTTCGCTCGCGCCTTGTTGGTGATGCTGAGATTAAGAGCGTCAACTACAATATTGAGACGTTCAACGGCGTTGTTTATCTGCTTGGTTTTGCGCGAAACCAAACCGAACTAAAACGTGCCGCAGAACATGCGAGTCTTATCAAAGGCGTTGAACGAGTGGTGTCATATGTAAAAATGCGTGACCGTTCTACTCCACCAAATTATGAAGTAAAGACTGGTCCTACGGTTGCTAATGGTACGCCACTTGGACGTACAAGCGTCGTGCAACAGCCGCAGCCACAGCCACAATATCAAGCGCCTTATTCCGCGCAGCCCCAAGGGGGACAAGTTGGGTATATTGACCCCAACCCACCGAGAGATTTAGGTGGTTATGATGATACTGGGCTTTATGGTGGTGCGAATACACCGCTTCCAAACCAAAACCAGCCATACTCGGACCCACAACAACCTGCCGCTCAATATGATGCGGATGGTTATTTGATTGTTCCAAATGAGCCAAATAACCCTTCATCAGGTTATTCTGACCCCTATGCGGACCCTTTTGGTGATAACGCCTCTTCTAAATAGAAGAATACCGCCTATCTTGTAGGCAATAGACTTATTGTCGGTGCTTGGCGCTGATATCCCCATATTGCTTGCTGGAGGCTCGCGCCCACTATGAAAATTGCTGTTCAAATGGACCCATTGGAAAATGTAAATCCAGCGGGTGACACAACTTTTGCCATGATTGAAGAAGCACAAGCGCGTGGCTTTAAGTTATGGGTCTATAGTGTTGATGATTTATATTATGATGCGGGCGAAGTGAAAGCATGGGCGCGCCCGGCAAAGGTTTTCCGGAGAGATGAGGGACATTGTGAGTTAGGTGAGCGCGAATTATTAGATATGCGTGCAGATGTGGATGTCGTGCTTATGCGTCAGGATCCACCTTTTCACATGGGATATTTGACGGGTGCCCATTTATTAGAATTAATTCAACCAGATACTCTTGTCGTGAATGATCCTGGTTGGGTACGTTCTAGTCCAGAAAAAGTATTTCCGCTTGAGTATCCAGAGCTTCAACCTCCAACGATGATTAGTCGCTCGCTTGAGGCGATTAAGGCTTTCCGTAAAAAGCACAAGGATATTGTTCTCAAGCCATTATATGGGCATGGTGGTGCATCCGTTGTTCGCATTAAGCCGGACGATGGAAACTTTGAAGCGCTTGTGGAAATGTTTCAAGAAAAAGCGCCTGAACCCTTTATTGCTCAAGCATTTTTGCCTGATGTGAGTGCGGGAGATAAGCGTATTATTCTTGTTGAAGGTGAGCCTTGTGGTGCGATTAATCGCATGCCACCAGAGGGAGCCATTCGCTCAAATTTAGTCGTAGGTGGGACAGCCAAAGGATCTGAATTAACGGCACGTGAATTGGAAATCTGTGCCACGATTGGTCCTGAATTAAAGAAACGTGGCCTCATATTTGTAGGTATTGATGTGATTGGCGGCTATCTCACAGAGGTGAATGTAACCTCTCCAACTGGGGCGCAAGCGATTAAGAAACTTACTGGCATCGACCCGGTTGGTCGTATGTGGGATGTTATTCAGGCTAAGTTCAAAAATAAGTGATAGTTTTATTCCAATATTGACATGATGCCCGTACAGGGCTGGAATATAAATGATTGCGATGTGTTATTGCTTGTATATGTAGACTTTGAAGGAAGAGATCGAAATGAAGAAAGTTTCTTATAGCCTTATTTTAGGTGCCTTTCTGGCGATGGGTTCTACAGCATGTGCGGCTGAAAAAGATGAAAACCCTCCTGCGGAAACACAAGAAGCAGCACCAAAAACATCAGGTTTTAATTTTTCAATCCCGGGTGATGATAGTGCTGCAAAAAAAGCAAGTGGCTTTAACTTTAGTGATCCCAATGAAGTAGAAGCAGGAAAAACGGCTTTAGGCCGTGTGGACATTCCAGTTGATGACACATCCAAAATCGAAACTTTTGAGCCTGAGATTCAAATCCCAGAAGGCAATGATGCAACTCTAGACTAGCATTACTTAAATTTGTTCTTCATATGTTCTAAAAAATGTGATATCCACAATCAGAACATGTGGGGGATATCATGGTTAGTCGTATAACAACGTTCGCGTTTGAAGGGGTCACAGCAAACCCTGTTGATGTTCAAGTTCAGCTTTCTAGCGGACAAGTGCATTTTGCTATCGTGGGATTAGCAGATAAAGCCGTTGCTGAAAGTCGAGAGCGGGTGAGTGCAGCTTTTGCCTCCCTTGGCCTTTCAATGCCTCCCAAAAGAATTGTTGTGAATCTAGCACCGGCCGATCTTCCCAAAGAAGGCAGTCATTATGATCTCGCAATCGCCTTAGCACTTCTGCAGGCTATTGGAGTTTTAGCTTCAGATGCTCTTGATGGTATGGCTGCTATTGGTGAGCTTTCGTTAGATGGAAATATAGCGACAATTCCAGGTGCACTTCCAGCCTCTATGGGTGCCGAAGCGTTGGGTAAAACACTGATATGCCCAAAAGATTGCGGGCCAGAAGCTGCGTGGTCTGGAGGCCATGTTCTACCAGCCAAAAGTTTGATGGAATTAATATCTCACTTTAAAGGCAACCAACAAATCATCAGCGCTAAACCTGGCGAACTCACGGAGATTGAAACAGTCCCCGACCTTAAGGATGTCAAAGGGCAAGAAGGTGCAAAGCGTGCCTTAGAGATAGCGGCAGCAGGCGGCCACAACCTCCTTATGATGGGGCCACCAGGTTCAGGCAAATCCATGCTAGCACAACGACTGGCAGGTATTTTACCGCCTCTTTCTGCGCATGAATTATTAGAAGTGAGTCAAATTCAATCAATTGCCGGTGCGTTGGAAAAAGGTCAATTATCGCGTGTGCGCCCCTTTAGAGGACCACATCATTCAGCAAGTATGGCGGCTATGGTTGGGGGCGGTATCAAAGCACGGCCTGGCGAGGTTTCTTTAGCGCATCACGGTGTGTTATTTTTAGATGAATTGCCCGAATTTTCCGGTATTATGGCGCAAACTCACCAAATATAATGCTATACATCATCGATTATGATGTTATACTGAGGTGATGAAACTAAATGAAGAATATGAGCGCCCCAACACTGTTGCGGGTCTGAAAGCTAAACGCGATGAGCTAGGCGCTCTTCGTGAAAAGTTCCGCACTGAAATCAAGAAGATTACAGTAGACATTGACCACATTGACGCATCAATCAGGCTCTTTGATCCTGAAGCGGACAATTACAAAATAAGACCCTATGTAGTGAAGCATAGGGCTGAGAAAGGAAGTGTAAAACGGTTTGTGCTTAATTCTCTACGGACATCCGAAACATCATTAACATCTCGCCAAATCACTGAGCTTTGGGCAGCTGATAGAGGATTAGACGCGGACGAGGCAACCCTAATAACTATAAGGAAACGTACTAGCGCTTGTATCAATACTTGTGTGAAGCAGGGTCTAGTAAGGCAAGACGGCATGACTACTGATCATGACGCTTACGGGCCTTACAAGCGGTGGAGGATTGCGAAGTAAATTCCTAACTAATCCATGACTCGACATATTATTGAAAATACTGCAACTTTTGGTCGCTGATGTTATTGATTATTCTGCGGCCAATATTTTATGAATCATTATTACGCTTATATTGACGAAGCTGGAGATGAAGGCTTCGGAAAACTTAGAAATTTAGAAACTAGAGGTGGCCAGTCAACTTGGTTGATGTTGGGCGCAATTATTGTGAGTTCAGACACCGATAAATTACTTCCAAGTAAGCGCGATGAATTACGCTCAAAGTTCCCCACTAAGAAAAACTCTAGTCTGCACTGGTCAAACCTGAAACATGAGCAGCGTATAGTAGCTGTTAATATGCTTTCAGATATACCAATGGGTGTGGCGGTGATGATGTCGCATAAGGTCACTATACCGGGCGGAAAATTTGAGCATCAATTTAAGAAGCCACAATGGTTATACAATTATCTAGTTAGATTTTTGATTGAAAGATTGATATCAGCTTGTGAGAGAAAATCAAAAGGCGAACCTTGTGTTCTGCATCTAACATTTTCTCAACGAGGCGGAACAAACTACCAAACTATGTCTGAGTATTTTAAAGGTAGGGCCGCTGATGCTGATGTTGTTAAAACCCCTAGAAGAACTGATTGGAGCATTTTGGATATTGAGGGTATTCGCGTAGAAAACCATACAAAAAGAGCCGGTTTGCAGATCGCTGATTGCACCACAAGTGCTTTCTTCACGGCTTTGGAGCCAAACAGGTATGGTAATATAGAACCAGCTTATGCAACTAAACTGATCCCCAATTTAATTACGAAAAATAAATCATCTTACGGTGAGGGTCTAACAATTGTTCCCAACCTTGGAGCCGCTAATCCAAGTGAAGAGCAGCTTCATTTTTTGAGAGAGTGTTGGAAAAACAGGTAGGCCCCCAGCTCCTGTTTCACATCGCTTCGGATGCTGCCAGCGTAAGCCAACTTGGAGTGGTTCTGGCGCTTGCCTACCCAAATATAACTTAGCGAGTTTTGGGCTATGGTCAAGGCGCCTTTTTGTATTTGAGTCAATAGTTGGTTCGAGCTAAAGTTTAACTTATTGATAACTATTTCGAATTTTTCTGCCAATATCCACACATTGTAGGAGATTTAGGTGCTATCGCTGCACAGTTCACTATCATTGTGAACTGGTTGCCATTGCTTTCGCGTCGAACATCCTCGCGCCATGCTAGTTCTGTTGCGTATGAAGAGAGATATTTACCTGCAATGTGGTGGTGAATACCAATTTCAGCGCGACGGATACGGCTAAAGAATGATTCAGCTTGGTTAGTGCAAGCTCCATCCTTTGAATATGCCTTCTGGTGGTTGATACGCTTTATAGGGAAGTGAGCAGCTAGTTTGTCCCAGTGTGAAGCTTCGTCCGCGTGAACTGTTGCAGAAGGCGCTACATTCGCTTTTGTGGCCTCTACGCCCTCTGCTTCGACTTTTCCTACGACTGTGCGTGTGCGGCCTTCACGCTCACGCATAACGATAACAACTTGGCGCTTGCCAGACTGGTTGATCTTCTTGCGGCGATCTTTGCGGTCTTCACGGTTGTTAGCTGGTTTCACGTATCCACCGAAGTACGCACCATCAACTTCAACATTACCCTGCAAAGCGCCTTCATGACGAGCAAGTGCTATTGATTCACGAAGTTTGTGGAGAAGAACGAAAGCAGCTTTGTAGTCGCAACCAAGATCACGGGAGAGTTGAAGAGCTGAATAACCTTTCGCACCGTTCGTGAATATCGCAATTGCTCCGAGAATATCACGAAGGCTTAGTTTGCGGCTGTGAAAGATCGTGCCTGATGTAATGCTGAATTGTTTCTTGCAACTTTTGCACTTCCATACTGGGCGGCTTTTAAGGTCATAGTGATCAACACACCCACATTCAGGACAAACAGGCTCACCATCGGTTTCAGCCCAACGGATCGCACGAAAAGCTGTTTCGGCGTCTTTATCCGACATGCGCAGAACCTTAGTTAGCGACAGTGTTTTTGCGAGAGGAGATAGTAAAAAGTGCTGTGACATATCATATCCGATGAGGTTATGCACTATATATGATATGTTGAAACGTCATTGTCAATGGTGTATATCATCAAATATGATGCTTTTATGAGGAAATGTGATGGCTAAAGACGATCCAATCAATGTAGAATATGAATTGAAGGCCAAAAACCTGCTAAAAGCAGAGCTGAAAAGGCGCGGCATAACTTATGTTGAATTGGCTAAAAAACTTCAAGAGCGTGGTGTTTCTGAAAATGAGCGCAACCTGACAAACAAAATAAGCCGCGGGTCATTTACGACAGCGTTCTTTCTGCTTTGCATGGATGTAATAGGAGCAAATATGCTACAATTAGAAACTTAACAAATAAGAGGACGATTTATAAGATTTATATTTTCAATAAATTTATGCGTTTCGATTGCAGGGTTGATTGCATTTATGAAAATGATCAAGCATAAGTAGTTAAATTTTATAGGTATATCTTAAAATGAGCGAACCCCGCGAGGGCCAAAGGCTGTCACGGGGTTCTTACAGTCCAGCGTCGTTTGAATCAGTGACGACATATGGCTCACATCGAATGCTTACTATTATGAATTCAAAAGATCAAGATTTAGTTACTGCAAATTTTCACCCAACTATCTCAAGCGATAGGCTGAATACCTACTTAATAGCGACAAACTTTTCAGACCAGAACGCTCTAAATTTATATATATGGAACGCATATATTGGGGAAGCGTTCCATTTGCCAATTCAGTCTGTCGAAATAGGTCTCAGAAATAGAATCAATCAAGCACTTGTAAATAGATACGGCGACGAGTGGTGGAGGGAAGCAAAATTTTTAAAAATAGCTCATTCTCGACAACAAGAAGATATACAATTGGCAACTCGACGCATCCAAAAAAGGCAGTCTTCATTAAGCACGGGTCAATTAGTAGCGACTTTAAGTTTTGGTTTTTGGTCTAGTATGCTGGATTCACGTTACAATGTGGATATATGGAGTACTGAGCTTAAAAATGCTTTCCCAAATCTACCTGCCGGAAAAGATAGAGGTTTTTTAAGTAAAAGAGTACGAAAGATCAATGATTTACGTAATAGAATATGGCACCATGAGCCAATATTTAGGCTAAATCTCTCGCAAGAGTATGCGGACACTTTGGAGCTTCTCAGATGGATTTGTCAAAAAAAACATGACTGGATACGGCCAAAGTGTCGGGTTCCAATTATTCTTAGGCAAAAGCCCAAAGGCTCAAGTTAGTATTGGCTGATGAATAATGGCAGGCTACGAGAAATCCCCCGACTACGGCTCAAAGCCTCCATCATGGCAGTGGATCGTAGCGGCTGTTTGCGTGATGATTATCGTGGCGATTGTTTTACTTAAACTTCAATAATCACATCTAATTACAAACATCATCGAATGTGGTGAGTTTGCGCCATAATACCGGAATTTTCGAGTCAGGTTTTGGATAGCCTCAGACAGCCTCTGGAAAATGGAGAAGCAGTTATTTCACGTGCAAACAGGCATGTGCGTTATCCAAGTCGTTTCCAGCTTATAGCGGCTGCAAATCCTTGTAAGTGCGGAGGTGGACCCTCCGAGAATATGTGTCGGCGTAAGCCTGCATGTAAAGTAGATTATATGGGGCGTGTGTCAGGTCCATTCCTTGATAGAATTGATCTTTTTATTGATGTGCCCGCCGTAACCGCGATGGATTTAACTTTGCCGCCTCCTATAGAGGGGAGTGCGCAAGTTGCCAAACGCGTTCAAAAAGCCCGCCATCTTCAAGAACAGCGCTATAAAGAGGTGGTGAACGCACGGCACTTAAATGTAGATGCAGATACTACTGCGATTGATGCTTTCTGCACGCCAGAAGCGGATGGGCAGGCATTATTGATGCAAGCTGCAGAAAAGCTTGGTCTTTCCGCGCGAGGGTATCACCGTGTCCTTAAAGTGTCGCGCACAATTGCCGATCTTGACGGAGCATCAACTGTGCGTCGAATTCATGTAGCTGAAGCTCTAAATTATCGTTTCAGACCGATCGGAATGCCTCAACAACCTAAAGAAATGCTGAGAAACTAAATCTGACAGCGTTTGCATCATTTTACATATGGCTATTGTGTAAGTGTAGGCATTTGTTAACCATGCACACTGCTATGTCGGGATAGGATTATACAGCGAGCAAGAAAATGTCTTCAACATCAAAACAGAACGATTTAGAGATAAAAACTGATGTTGAACGTATCGAGCCAGACACGTCACAACGTTTTACGGCATCGGTTTCACATGAAATTCGTACGCCTTTGAATGGCATATTGGGCATGGTGTCATTGCTCGAAGAGACAGAGCTTTCTCCAGTTCAAAAAGAATATGTAGAGGCAATAGGAAAAAGTGGCTCCAGATTGCTGGATTTGCTCAATAATGTGCTCGATTATTCGCGATTGGAAGCTGGTGATATTCCACTGGATATCGCGCCGTTTGATCCTTCTGAGCTTATCCAAGATGTTGTTGAACTTCTTGCTCCACGTGCTCATGCAGCTAATCTCGATATTGCGGCCGCCCCAGCGCCCAATCTGCCAGCTTCTTTTTTGGGAGATGCAGGACGTATTCGTCAAATATTATTCAATCTAGCAGGCAATGCGATAAAGTTTACGCAAACGGGTGGGGTACTTGTGACAGCACGGCTGACCTCATCAAGTGAGTTAGTGTTTGCTGTGCGGGACACCGGTGCGGGTATCCCAGTGTCTGAGCAAGAAAAAATATTTAGTGCATATGGGCAAGTTTCAGCGTCAGACGCAGGGCGTGACAGTGGGGTAGGGCTTGGTTTAGCCATTGCGCAACGCTTGGCATTGGCAATGAAGGGGCGTTTACATATCGCATCTGAATTGGGAAATGGCGCTGGTTTCTTTCTAACACTTCCTTTAAAAATAGAAGCTGAAAGCCCAAAAATGCCGTCTTCCGGCCGTATATTGAACGTTGATTTGCAAGCCAGTTGTGCGTCTCAGATTGCAGTTATGTCTGCGCTTGCAAATTCAGATATTCGTTATCAAAAAACGCCTATAAACGGAAAAGCGGATGTTGCTATTCTTGATGGATCGCTTTCACCTGCAAACATTAAGAAACAAGCTAAACGCACACCAACTTTAGTTATTCTCCGTCCCGAGGATCGTGCGCAAATTCCCAAATTTAGAGAGATGGGATGTGTAGGGTATCTTATTCGGCCATTGCGGGGGGCATCTATCGCAAAGCGTGTTGAAATTGCTGCGCGCGGTGAAGAATTCACAGAATCCTCTGAAAAGATTGAAGTTGCACCTACAGGCGCACGCGCACTTATAGCAGATGATAATCCAGTCAATTCCTTACTTGCCAAACGGGCCTTAGTGACGGCAGGTTTTTCTGTAGATACTGCAGGCACAGGCGCTGAAGCCCTAGAGGCTGCATCCAATACGCATTACTCTATTATATTTATGGATGTCAGAATGCCGGTAATGGATGGGTTGGAGGCAACACGCCGCATTCGAGAATTAGATGGTGCAGCAGGCAAAACACCCATCATCGCAGTTACAGCAGACGTTGATCCAGACCTTCAAACAAAAGCAAATAAAGCTGGCGTGAGCCTTGTTGCAGCAAAACCAATCGACCCCCAACGCCTACGTGGTCTGGCTTTGAGCTGGGCTGTTTTTAAAGGTGAAGTAAATTGAGCGTGACCCAAGATAATGATTTTGTAAGTATGATAAGACGGTTGAAACATCCTCGTTTCGCCTCAATGTTGATACTTGGGTTTGCCTCTGGTCTTCCATTATTGATGGTTTTTCAAAAATTATCAGTTTGGTTAAGAGAAGTGGGCATAGATAAATCCACTATTGGATTTATGTATTGGATTACAATAGCCTATACCTTAAAATGGTTGTGGTCTCCTGGTGTAGATAGAATTAAAATCCCATATCTCACCGAGAAATTAGGTCAGCGCAGATCGTGGATGATCGTTGCCATGGTCGGTACGGCAGTTGGATTGTTTGTTATTGCCGGATCAGACCCCGTGAATGCACTTTGGACGACGTTATTAGGTGCGGCTATTCTCGCTTATTCTGGTGCCACTTTAGATATTTCAATTGATGCGTGGCGTATTGAATCCGCAGAAACCCAAGATCAAGGGTTTATGGCCGCGATCTATCAATTTGGGTACAGACTTGCGATTATGTTTTCTGGCGCAGGCTTAGCACTAACTGATTATTTCCCGTGGTATGTAACTTTTTCGATGATGGCTGGCGTAATGCTAACTGGAGCGGTGTTAGTTCTAAAAATGCGAGAACCTGAACGTAATAAAGTAAAAGTTCGGGAAGCTAAACCATTCCTCAAATCCATTTACGCTGCGATTTTCGAGCCATTCCAACAATTCTTTGTACGGTTTAAAATTTGGATCATTCCTGTAATTGGAGTGGTGATGTTCTACCGCTTATCTGATTTCACAATGGGAGTTATGGCAGCTCCGCTTTATGTGGATTTAGGATATTCCAAATCGGAGATTGGAACTTTTCAAAGTGGTTTAGGAATATGGTTTGCGTTTGCTGGTACATTCGCAGGCGCATTTTTCATTGCGAAATGGGGCGTTATTCGGACCATGATTATTGGTGCGCCTATGACATTCATAACGACTGCTGCATATGCAGGTTTGGCGTCTTTGGGCGTGCCCGATCAAGCAGATATTATTCGAGCTGCAAATGGCGGAGAATTAGTAGGTATTGATGTGCCATCCACATGGTGGTTATTTACCGCCATTGGAGCCGATAATTTTGCTGGAGGTATCGTAGGAACTGCTTTTATTGCGTATTTATCAAGTATAACAGACTCTAAAAATGCCGCGACGCAATACGCTTGTTTAAGTTCATTTTATGCTTTTTTCTGTAAATTTGCAGCTGGGTTTTCTGGCGTCATTGCCGATTCCATTGGGTATGTTGGTTTGTTTTTGATTTCAGCATCTTATGTGATTCCAACTTTCGTGCTCCTCGTCCTTATTCTATGGAAAGGCCCGTTAGCGGTGAAGGGTGAAAGTCAGCTATAGCCAGTAGTTGTAAAAAGGCCGCTCAATATAAACTGAGCGGCCTCTTTTAAAGAGCAAGTTTTGAGCTTGGAAACTACACCATTTTCCAGCCTTGCCCATTGTCTTCGCTGTGCAGATCATATGCTGCAAACGTTGCCATGTTCACGATATCTGAAACGGCAGAACCTAGCTGTACAATTTGGATAGGCGCATTCAATCCCAATAGGAGCGGACCAACAACGGTTGTTTCCCCTAAAGATGCCGCAAGCTTTGTTGAGATGGACGCAGCGTGAATTGCTGGCATAATCAAAATATTAGCAGGCGCACTTAAACGTGAGAATGGGAATGTGGACCGTGCGTCTGGGTTAAGCGCCACATCTACGGCTATATCACCTTCATACTCAAAATCGATATTGCTTTTTTGATCCATCAAGTTCGCAGCGTGACGTACAACATCTGCGCGCTCACCTTTTGGATAACCAAAACTAGAATTTGATAAGAAGGCCACACGCGGCACAAAGCCCATACGTTTTACCACTTTCGCCGCCTGAATGGCGGTGTCAGCTAATTGATGCGCTGTTGGCATTTCTGTGATGGATGTGTCGGCAACAAAAAGCGGCCCATTTTTTGAAATAATGATCGACATACCAATTGCGCTTTCGCCATCACGCTCATCGGCCACAAGGCGAATATCGCGTAGGGCAGTGTGGTAGTTACGAGTTAACCCCGTCACCATGCCATCCGCGTCTCCACATGCCACCATACACGCACCAAATACGTTACGGTCATTGTTTACGAGGCGTTGCACATCACGTTGCAACAAACCTTTTCTTTGCGTGCGTTTATAAAGGTACTCAAAATAAGTCGGATTATTGTCGGATAGGCGCGCATTGATAATTTCAAGTTCATTTTCCGGCACACCAACAAGGCGCATGTTTTGTTTCACTTGCTCTTCGCGTCCCACAAGAATTGGGTGGCCCAATTGTTGGTTCTTAAACGCAAAAGCTGCCCGAATGATTGCTGGCTCTTCACCTTCTGCAAACACGATACGTTTTGGCTCTTCGCGGCGCACAGCCCCTTGGAAACGCTGCAAAAACCCTGCTGATGGGTTTAATCGGCGTGCCAATGTGTTGGAATAAGCTTCCATGTCTTCAATTGGTTTGCGCGCAACGCCTGTATCCATCGCAGCTTGAGCGACGAATGGTGGAATATAGGAGATCAAACGCGGATCAAATGGAACTGGAATAATGTAGTCACGTCCAAATTTTGGGCGTGCGCCGTGGTAGGCAGCAGCCACTTCATCCGGAACATCTTCACGCGCCAACATCGCTAATGCACGCGCACACGCAACTTTCATTTCTTCATTAATGGCTGATGCGCGAACATCCAAAGCGCCCCGGAAAATGTATGGGAAACCAAGAACGTTGTTCACCTGATTAGGATAGTCAGAACGTCCTGTTGCGATGATTGCATCGCTGCGAACTTCCATAATTTCTTCTGGTTTAATTTCAGGGTCTGGGTTGGCCATTACGAAGATAATCGGGTTCTTCGCCATGGATTTCACCATGTCTTTGCTCACGGCACCTTTAACAGACAAGCCGATCAACACATCCGCGCCATCAATTGCTTCAGCTAAGGTGCGCTTCTTTGTTTTTACAGCAAAACCAGACTTATACTGGTCCATACCCTTAGTGCGCCCCTGATAAATCACACCATCACGATCACACATTAAGATGTTTGATTTAGGAACCCCAAGATGGTGGATCAAACCTGCAACAGAGAGACCAGCAGCACCTGCGCCTGAAACTGCGACCTTTATGTCTTTTAAATTGCGTCCTGTGATCTCAGCTGCATTGATTAGGCCAGCGGCTGCAATGATCGCTGTTCCGTGTTGGTCGTCATGAAATACAGGAATGTTTAACTTCTGACGTAGCTCTGCTTCAATCTCAAAGCACTCTGGTGATTTGATATCTTCAAGGTTGATGCCTCCAAACGTGGAGCCAATCATCCGCACGCAGTCTATAATTTTTCCGGGATCTTCTTCGTCAATTTCAATATCGAATGAATCAACATCAGCAAACCGCTTAAAAAGTACGGACTTTCCTTCCATGACGGGTTTTGACGCAAGTGCGCCCAAATTCCCTAACCCAAGAATTGCCGTACCGTTTGAAATGACAGCTACAGTGTTTCCTTTGGAAGTGTAGTCATAAGCAAGGTTTTCATCTTTTGCGATCGCTTCAACAGGAACCGCGACGCCGGGAGAGTAAGCCAGAGACAGATCACGTTGTGTCTGCATAGGCTTTGTCGGTGCCATTGAAATCTTACCGGGTGTTGGCGATTGGTGGAAAGCTAGCGCTTCTTCGTCCGTAAAAGATGGGCGTTTAGAGCTCATGTGCGTATTGTCCTCGTGTGGCATTTCTGCCTGATTTTGTGTCGACTTCATTTCCTGAAGCTGCAGATCTCACTCTAACGGATCAATTCTGCTGTGAATAAATAAACTGCGGAAGACCGCAAGTTCGATAAAATGCAATTTCTTAGCTTTGTCACCCTTGCAGTGCAATTTAGTCTGGCTAGTGTGCCGTTCATGTCAAAAGCACCTTCTCCTTTTTTGGTCCAGTACCTTGAAATTAAAGAGCGTCATAATGATGCGCTCTTGTTTTTCCGTATGGGCGACTTTTATGAACTCTTCTTTGAAGATGCCCAAATTGCTGCGGCAGCTTTAGACATTACCTTAACCGCTAGGGGTCAGCATTCTGGTGAGCCAATCCCTATGGCGGGTGTACCATTTCACGCCGCGGAAGGCTATCTAGCACGATTGATTCGTCTAGGGCACAGAGTCGCAGTCTGTGAACAATTGGAATCTCCAGAAGAAGCGAAAAAACGCGGTTATAAATCCATCGTTCGCAGGGACGTGGTGCGCATTGTTACGCCAGGAACACTGACAGAGGATTCTCTTCTGGATGCACGTGCATCAAATATCCTTGTCGCTATTGGTTTAGCATCGGGGGGCAGTGAAGGCGGTGTTGCCCTAGCTGATGTTTCTACGGGTAGATTTGAGGTATTTGAGGCTGCTCCTGAAAATTTTGGCGAAATCCTATCATCTCTTTCTCCCAAAGAATTATTGCTGAGTGAAAGTGCGTATGCGAGGCCGCTTATAAGCGACATGTTAGAAAGCCTTAAAACGGCTGTAACACCGCGACCCGCAGTGAAAGCAGATAAATCATCCGGTGAACGTCAATTAAAGGATGCGATGGGTGTAAAGTCGCTTGATGCTTATGGTGGCTTCTCGGCAGCAGAATTATCGGCATGTGCTTTATTGTTGGATTACTTGCATCTTACTCAAGCAGGGGAGGCACCGCGTTTAGACCCTCCCAAGCGATATATGAGTAAAAATTTCATGTCGATTGATCCGTCGACACGAACAAGTTTAGAAATAGATGTGTCGGCTCAAGGCGGGCGCAAAGGATCATTGCTGCACGCTATTGATTGTACAATTACTGCACCGGGCGCGCGTCGTTTGGCTGACAATCTTGCACGCCCCTTAATTGACCTTGATGTTATAAATTCCCGCCTCGATGCGGTTGGAATGTTTGTGTCTGATAGGGATTTGCGGGAGGAAGTACGCGACTTTTTAAAGCAGAGCGCGGACATCGAACGAGCACGCATGCGCCTTCAGCTAGGCAGGGGGGGACCAAAGGACTTGCTCGCCATAGCCTCAGGGTTGGCAGCAGGTGCGCAGGCGGCCAACAGGCTACGTGCAGGTATCGCAGGATTACCTGTTTTATTGGAAGAGGCGTGCCAATCCCTAGACCTTAAATTACAAACTGGATTGGGAGAGTTTTCAGATACCCTATCTGCTGCAATTCATGAAGATGCTCCTGTACTAGCGCGTGATGGTGGATTTGTACGGGAAGGCTATGATCCAGAATTGGATGAAGTGCGATCATTGCGAGATGATAGCCGCAAAATTATTGCTGGTTTGCAAGCAAAATACGCTGAAAAAACCGGTATAAGTAGTTTAAAAATACGTCATAACAAGGTGTTAGGCTATTTTATAGATGTGACGGCGCGCAATGCAGATGCAATGCAAAATGGTCCTCACGCTGGCGACTTTATCCATCGTCAAACGATTGCTTCAGCCATGCGGTTTACCACAGTGGAGCTGGGTGAATTAGACGGCCGTATCGCGCGAGCGGATGGTGAAAGTAAAGCGCGTGAAATGGACATTTTCAATGAGCTTGTCACCCGCGCAAATAACCTTTCCCAAGAATTGCGAACTGCTGCGGACGCTATGGCAGCTATAGATGTTGCTGCTGCACTGGCACATTGGGCCGAAGATGTGAAAGCCGTGCGTCCGCAACTTGATGATTCTACACGATTTAATGCTGTCGGCGCGCGTCATCCTGTCGTCGAGGCAGCACTTCGAAAAGAGGGCGAGGGGTTTACAGCAAATGACTGTATCCTAGATGCTGATGGCAAAGATGCCCCTAGATTGATGATGGTAACTGGCCCGAATATGGCGGGTAAATCAACCTATCTGCGCCAAAATGCACTTCTAGCTATTTTAGCGCAAGCGGGATGCTTTGTCCCAGCACAACAATTCAATTTAGGGCTTGTTGATCGAGTGTTTTCTCGTGTTGGGGCATCGGATGATTTATCGCGTGGGCGTTCGACCTTCATGGTGGAAATGATTGAAACTGCAGCAATTTTGAATCAAGCTGGTCCCCGTGCTTTTGTCATTTTGGATGAAGTTGGCAGAGGTACTGCGACATATGATGGATTGGCTATTGCGTGGGCTGCGGTGGAACATCTGCACGAAAAAAATAAATGTCGAGCTATTTTCGCAACCCACTATCATGAGCTGACTGACCTTGCGGAGAAACTCAGTCATGCAGGAAATGCATCCCTTCGCGCAAAAGATTGGCAAGGCGATTTGGTTTTCCTACACGATGTAAAGCCAGGTGCAGCTGATCGATCCTATGGTGTGCAAGTTGCTAAATTAGCAGGAATGCCACGCGCTGCTGTTAAACGCGCAGAGGATGTACTCTTGCGTCTTGAAGGTGAAGCGAAAAAGGGTGGCCCTAAATTGGACGACTTGCCATTGTTCGCAGCTGTCGCAGAGCCTGCTGCTAGCTTTGAACCAAGTGCTGTTGAGCTTTTGTTGCAAGATCTAGATGTAGATGGGATGTCACCGCGAGAAGCTTTGGATATGCTATATAAACTAAAATTAAAACTTGGCAGTTAGTAGAATTCGTTCTGTTCTATAGACTGAATGTCGGTTAGGAAGAGCGCATGCAAGAAATTAAATCAGCCCGCCCCGCATCATCTCGTCGTTCACGTCCTGGATCATGGCGAATTTCAGACATAATTGATCCACGTCAGTTACGTATTCAGTTAACTGCTGCGCATATGGACAATGTTCACGATCAGCAGCAAGCACGCAAACGTGTTTTAAACCTATTGCATGGTGCTTTATTCCGCGGACGAATGATTGCTCAAGAACGTTTAGAAGCTGGCGCTGACGGGCTCGATACTGCAAACTTACTATCCGCAGTGATGGATGAAGTGCTCCATGCGCTATATGATTATACAACCACCCATATTTTTAGAGTAAAAAACCCGACACAAGGTGAGCGCATGTCCGTGCTCGCGGTTGGCGGATATGGGCGAAGTGCATTGGCACCGTCTTCAGATGTAGATCTTCTATTTCTGCGCACTTACAAACAAACTGCATGGGCAGAGAGTGTGATTGAATACATGCTTTATGCTCTTTGGGACCTTGGCCTAAAAGTGGGTCACGCTTTTAGAACGATTGATGAATGTATTCGTCTTTCTAAAGAAGACTTTACCATTAGAACAGCTATCCTAGATAAACGTTATTTATTTGGTGACGCTGAGATAAAAGAAGAATTAGACCAAAGGTTTAATAAAGAAATCATCGATGGCAGGGCGGCTGAATTTGTTCAAGCAAAATTAGAAGAACGTGATCGTAGAATTTCTCGCGAAGGAAACTCACGGTTCCGTGTCGAACCAAATGTGAAAGAAGGCAAGGGAGGTTTACGGGACCTACAAACGCTCTTTTGGCTCGCTAAATATGTGCATGGCGGTGATACCTTCAACGAGGTTTTAAACAATCATGTCTTTTCAAAATCAGATGCTGCTTTGTTTCGTCGTGAAGCCCGGTTTATGTGGACGGTGCGATGCCACCTTCACTATGTTGCAGGTCGTGCCGAAGATAGATTGAGCTTTGATTTACAGCCTGAAATAGCTTCAAGAATGGGATTTGTAGACCGCGCTGGAATGACAGGCGTAGAGCGTTTTATGAAACGCTATTTTATAGCGGCTAAAGAAGTTGGTGCCCTTACACGAATTCTTTGTGCGAAATTAGAAGAAACAGAACAGAAAAAACCTTCAGGTTTGTTGAGATTTTTGCCGATTCCATCTTCTAAGTTACTAGAAAATAAAGACTTTATTTTAGATGGTGGTCGTGTTTCATACGCCAATCCTGATAGTGTTAAATCTGATCCGCTGAATTTGTTGCGTCTGTTCGATGAGGCAGACAATGCCGGCTATGATATCCATCCAAATGCAATAGCTGTGGTCCGCGATAACCTTAAAGAATTAAAGGTTTCATATAGAAAAAATCCTGAAGCCCAGAAGCTTTTTCTTGATATTGTAACGTCACCTGATCACCCAGGTACGACTCTGAAAATTATGAATGAAACAGGTGTCTTAGGTCGATTTTTACCAGAATTTGGGCGTATTGTAGGTCAAACTCAGTTCAATATGTACCACCATTATACTGTGGACGAGCACACCATTCGGGCGGTTGAAGCTATGAATGATGTTGAAAAAGGTGAATTGGCTGACGAGCATCCTCTTTCAACTGTTTTATTTTCTAAGATCCAGAATCGCCGTGCTCTCTATCTAGCTATGTTGTTACACGACACTGGTAAGGGGCAGGGTGATCAACAGATAGAAGGTGCTAAGACTGCGCGAGGGGCATGCTTACGTCTTGGTGTAGAGCCTGAAGAGGCTGAGCTTGTAGCATGGTTAGTGGGAAACCATTTGGAGATGAGCGATACTGCGCAAAGGCGTGATATTTCAGATCCCAAGACGGTTGCAACTTTTGCGAAAAAGGTCGGAACGGTCGAACGATTACGGTTGTTAGTTGTGTTGACTGTTTGTGATATTCGAGCTGTCGGCCCAGGAGTTTGGAATAGCTGGAAGGGACAATTGCTTCGTGAATTGTACTATGCGACGGAAGCTGCTCTACGCGGCGGTCGGGCTGATGAAGCCTCGGTTCGTGCGCAAATTGCTAACCGTGCAGATGATGCCAGAGAGATGTTTTCTCAGAGAAGCACGAATATTCCGCAATCTATTTTAAGTTTGGAAAATGCTTATTGGATTTCGTTTGAAGCAGAAGTTCATCAATGGCATGCAGAGCAAATTGCTAGCGCTCAGTCTGATACCATTTGTGCAGCGCGCATAGAGAAAGAATTGAGTGCGACGCAAGTTATGGTTTTTGCGAAAGACCGCCCCCGACTATTTGCCGATTTATGCCGTGTGTTGACGAGTGCAGGGGCCGATATATTGTCAGCTCGCCTCTACTCAACAAATGATGGCCATGTTCTGGATGTATTTGAAATACAAACGAATATTGGAGATCCTTTCTGCGAAGGTGACCCAATTCGGTTGGAACATTTATGCGATAGTTTACGGGCTATTGCGGTCGGTGAAAAACCACAAACGGATTTCAGCGATACCGAATACAAAGCTTCTAGACGTCAAGCCGCTTTTATCGTTGAGCCTGTTGTTTCCATCAATAAATCTGCATCCAATAGTGCGATTGTGATCGAACTATCAGGTCGAAATAGGCAGGGATTGATGCAGGAAATCGCCAATGAACTGTTAAATGCAAATTTGTCGATTCAATCTGCACATGCTGAAAGCTATGGCATGTTGGTACATGATGTATTTTATGTTGAAGCGAATGATGGTGTCATAATTGACGAAACGAAACTCACTCAAGATTTGCTAGATGTGTTGCGACGCGGTGATTTAGAAGCCCCAAGAACACCTGCGCGGGCTTTAAAGCGCGCGAAAAGTTCTGAAAATAGATAGGCCGGAATATGAGCTTAGCGCGCAATGTGTTTGTTCAGTCTACTCTCACGTTTGGGAGTCGCATTTTAGGTTTCATTCGCGATGCAGTCATTTTTGCAAAGTTGGGTGCGGGACCGCTTACAGACGCATTTCTAACAGCGCAACAATTCCCTAATTTGTTTCGTAGATTGCTTGCTGAGGGAGCTTTTGCGCAAGCATTTGTGCCCTTATATAGTAAGTCTCAAGTAGAAGAGGGTGATGAGGCTGCCACTCAAATGGCAACTGAAACAATGTCGATGTTGTTTACAGTTACCATTGCTTTGTCCGTTGTTGCACAATTGGCAATGCCCTGGATTATGCTTGTTTTGCAGGCGGGCTATCGTGATGATCCCACCATTTTCAATCTCTCTATATTGCTGACGCAAATAACGATGCCATATCTCGTTGGTATGGCGCTATCGGCTTTGTTTGCTGGGGTTCTTAATGCGGGTGGTCGGTTCGTGCTTTCTGCCGCAGCGCCGACATTGATGAATATATGTTTGTTGATCGCGGCATTTAGTTTCAATGACCCTCGTACGGTTGCAATAGCGTGTTCTGTAGCAACTTTGATTGCAGGCGTGTTGCAGGCGGGTGTTTTGTGGATGGGCGCGCGGCGATTAGGTGTACACTTAAAAATGCGGTGGCCTAGAATTACGCCAGCAGTGAAAAATGTAGCGAAAATAGCCGTTCCAGGTGCTTTGGCTGCGAGTGCGACGCAAATTAATATCATTGTATCGTCATCTATCGCGTCGTTTGAAGCGGGTGCGAAAGGGTGGTTGGCATCGGCGGACCGGTTTTATCAATTGCCATTGGGTATAGTTGGTGTTGCAGTGGGGGTGGCTATTTTGCCGCGCTTATCGCGTGCTATGAGTAGTGCGGGGTCGCAAACAGATACACATCGCACACTTGATGAGGGCATTGCGCTTGCGATGGCGTTGACCTTACCGGCGGCGGTAGCTCTTGGTTTAATTCCATTTTTTTTAATAGATGCTTTGTTTGGGCGGGGCCAGTTTGATGCCAATGACTCCGCGATGGCGGCTCAAGCGCTTATTCATTATGCGTGGGGTGTTCCTGCATTTGTGTTGGTAAAAGTGTTGGCACCGGCCTTTTTTGCGCGGCAGGATACGAAACGACCAATGCAGTTTGCGGTGATTGCGGTTATCGTGAATACCGTGTTTGGAGCGAGTGCATTTTTCTGGTTGAGAAACAATGGATTGCCTGGGTTTCCAGGACTCGCAATTGCGACCAGTTTTGCCGCGTGGCTCAATGTGATCATGCTTTGGACCACGCTTATTAAGCGCGGGGATTATAAACCCAGTGGTTTGTTGTTAAGCCGTGTTATGCGTGTGCTTGTGGCCTGCTCCCTGCTTGGTGCTTATCTGTATGTAGCCAACATGTATCGTGAGGTTGTGCAGTTCTATCTCTGGGACTCGCGTGTTATGGCTCTGGCCGCAATCGTGGTCGTTGGCGGTATTTTGTACGGCATTTTGGCATTAATGACGGGAGCCGTATCACCGCGCGAAATTCAAAACATGATGCGTAGAGGCAAATCTTAGACAATAGGGCAGTGGCTGTCTTTGGCTTAGACACTTGCGTGATATTCTTATTGTGCGATAGACCGCCTATCTCTCAATATAAGTAAAAGGCCCAATTTGATGAGCGATACAGAGAAAGCCTATAAAGGCCCAGAACGTGTTTTTTCCGGCATGCAACCATCAGGTGATTTGCACCTTGGAAATTATCTCGGCGCTTTGATCAATTGGGTGAAAATGCAGGAAGATTGGGAGTGTGTTTTCTGCGCTGTTGATTTGCATGCGATTACCGTACCCCAAGACCCTAAAATTCTTGCGAGTAAAACACGTGAGATCGTTGCGGCTTGGTTGGCTGCTGGAATTGACCCAAAGAAAAATATTGTATTTGCGCAATCATCGGTTCGGGCACATACAGAATTAGCTTGGATTTTAAATTGTACGGCTCGCATGGGTTGGGCTGAACGTATGACGCAATTTAAAGATAAAGCAGGTAAAGATGCTGAACGCGCTTCGGTTGGATTGTTCACATATCCTGTTTTGATGGCGGCTGATATTTTGGCTTATAAAGCGACGCATGTTCCTGTCGGCGATGATCAAAAGCAGCATTTAGAATTAACCCGCGATTGTGCGGACCGATTTAACCGTGATTTTAATGCCCCTAATTTTTTCCCAATTCCTGAACCACTTATTCAAGGGCCGGGTGCGCGGATTATGTCGTTGAAAGACGGGACGAAGAAGATGTCAAAATCTGACCCGTCTGAATTGTCGCGTATTAATCTTGTGGATGATGGCGATACGATTGCAAAAAAGATCAAAAAAGCAAAGTCAGATGCAAATGCACTGCCGTCCGAAGTTGAAGGATTAGAAGGGCGTCCTGAGGCTCGCAATCTTGTGGGCATTTATGGCGCGCTTGCGGATATGACAAGTGCGCAGGTGTTGGCTGAATTTGGCGGGGAGGGGTTTGGGAAATTCAAACCAGCATTGGCTGAATTGGCTGTTGAAAAACTTGCACCAATTTCTGAGCGTATGCGTAATTATATGAGTGATACTGCGCAAATTGATGTGATTTTGAAGGATGGCGCTGAGCGTGCTAGCGCAATAGCCGATCCGATTTTGAAGCAAGTGCGTGAAACCGTGGGATTTGTAAGCGTTTAAGCTGTGCAAGCGGAACCTTAGAGATATTGGAGACGAGATATGACAGCATATAACTGGGTTAAGGGTTTCGGTTTAGGATGTGCGGCTTTTGCGATGATAGCCGCTTGTTCGCCCAAATCGGAAACAGTTGAAACGACAGCTAACCAAGCTCAAGAAGATACACAAAAAGTGGATGAACGTATTGCTGAATCTGCAATCATTGTTTCGGATGCTTTAATTCGTACGCCTCTTGGCGGAAAAAATGTAACAGCTGGGTATTTCTCTCTGACACTTGGTCAGGATGATCGCCTCCTATATGCGTCAACTGATGTGGCTGAAAAAATAGAATTGCACACCGTCGAAATGACGGATGGTGTGATGCAGATGCGTGAAATGGAAGGCGTTGATATTAAAGCCGGACAAGCAGTTGTGTTTGCACCTAAAGGCGAGCATTTGATGATTTTTGGCGTCAAACCCTTAAACGAAGGGGATATTGTTGAAGTGACGTTTGGATTTGAATCTGGACGCACAGCAACGGCTAATTTCACTGTAGGCATGCCTGATGTTTCAAAAGGCGCTGGACACAACCATTAATGAAACGTAACATTTTAGTATGTTGTTAAATCGATGCACTCAGTTCGTAATTGAGTGCATCAATCTTAATGGATCTGGTATTCGTATATGAGTGTTCTTCAGTTTAGTCGCAGACAAGACGTTATTGCTGAAGAGCCGGCTATTGTTGAAATAGACAAGCCAATTCCCCTGAAATTTAAGCCGGTAGAACGTCTAAAACAATCTGGACTGCCCAAACGTCTGCGCAAATACTTTATCATTTTAGCGAGCATGGCGCTTGTGCTAGCTTATCCAGTGCTTGTGTTGCAGGCCAATCATATTGATGATGATTTGACCTTTCCAGAGTCTATAAATCAGAATTGGTCATCTCCTTGGGCGGGCGTTGGCACACAAATATTGTTACGTGAAGCAAATGTTCACGGCTGGACGCCAGATGCGCCGGCATGGAGCCCATCTGCGAGATTGACTGCCATGCCCGCCTATCAAATGGCGATAGCACACGCTGTTGGTGATTTTGCAGAATTAGTGAATCAGCAGATGGGGGAGCCAGCAGATACTAGCCTCAACTCTGTCGCTTTGCTTTTATCGCGAGATGTGAGTGCCAATGAAATACGAGCCGCAAGTGAAGCTTTGACGAGTTTTGATGGCGGGGTCCGGTTGCGTCGGTTTGATGATAGCATGACGACGGTACAATATGCCCAACGCATAGAATTGCTTATATCTTGGATGCGCCAATCTGAGGCCGAATTGTCATCAATTGTTGATTCTGCCAAAGGGCAACCCTTTGATCGAGACGCTGTGGAAGCTGTTTATCGCTCCAAAGCAAGGGCTTATATGGCGCACAGATTTGTAAGCTATATGAAAGCTCCCGCCGGATTATCCATTCGCAGCGAGATGGAAGCATCCTTGAAGGCATTGGAGAAGGGCGCAAAATTTTCCCCAGTATTCGTTCTGAATACGAAAGCTGACGGTCTACTCTTGGCATCACACCCAACAGCACTATATCGTCAACTACTTGAAGCAGAACGTGTTTTGTCAAATATGGCGCAAACTGTTCGAGCGCAGAGTTTATAGTTGGAATAAAAACTATGTAGTGTGCAAATAGAAGCCAGTTTTGTTTGCATCGTAAAATCTGGAATGCGTGCTACATTATAAAAAAAGATGTGGGATATTTTGTCCTCGGAGGATGATTTCGTGCAGATTGATAACGAGTTAGACGATTTGAATTTGAAGGAACGTCCGGCGGAAGCTCAGCTTAGGCGAAAGTTTCTAACGCTCGCGGATGATACCCAAGAATGCTTCCCAGCAATTATGTTTGCGGCAATGCGAGCAAAGCGTGTGGGCGCGGGGCTTGTTATCACGCGTGTTGTTCAAGTGTCTGGAATGGGGCATTGGCGCGGGTTGGACGAAGACATGCGCACAGAAGCAATGGATAATGCACTAGCCGAAGTTCAATCACTTGCGCGATTAGTGAAAGAACGCGTTGGCATCGAAGCAGAGTTGATTGTGGATGAAGGAAAGCCGGAGCAAATTATCTCTAAAACAGTAGATAAAGATCACACGATTAAGGTGATTGTGTTGGGATCAGGATCTGGTCGCGGTGGTCCCGGTCCGTTGGTTGCGCGGATTGGGAGAGGCAAACCACTGACCACACGTCCAGTTGCGATTACCATTATTCCGGGAAACTTGAGCGATGACCAATTAAACGAAATGGGCGGGGCGCATCACTAATACCTTAGCTTGATGGTAGGAAACCTCTTGTTTTTGTCGCGTAAAAGCGCCATTTGAGTGTCCTGTAAGGAGACTTGTCCATGTTTATACAAACTGAAGCTACGCCAAATCCGGAAACGTTGAAATTTTTACCCGGTCGGGAAGTTTCTCCTAAAACGCCATATGAATTTCTTGATGAAAAAGAAGCAGGGTCATCACCCTTAGCGGCTTTCTTGTTCACGCTGCGCGGTGTGAAGACAGTTTTTCTAGGTGCTGATTTCGTTGCGCTGACGAAAACTGCGGAAACAGATTGGGCCGTTCTAAAGCCTCAAGCGCTTGCGGCAATCATGGATCATTTCGTTTCAGGCATGCCAGTTATTGCAGATATGAGCGATCCTGAACCTAAAGAAGAAATCGTTTATGAAGGCGAGACTGCTGAAATTGTCGCTGAAATTAAAGAACTGATTGAGACGCGTGTGCGCCCAGCTGTGGCCAATGATGGCGGTGATATTGTGTTTGAAAAATTTGATGTGGATACCGGCGTTGTGACGCTGCAAATGCGGGGTGCGTGTGCAGGGTGTCCATCCTCAACAATGACGTTGAAGAACGGTATTGAAAACATGCTGCGCCATTACGTGCCAGAGGTAACGGCGGTTGAAGCAGCGGCAATTTAGGCTGCGCAAAAGAATGAAAATTTTAGCATTAAGCACAGTTGGTAACGCTTGTGAGGCGGGTATCTGGTCAGATGACGAGGTATTGGCGCATGTGTGCGAACCTATGGCGAAGGGACATGACACGCGGCTGCCATTGTGCGCCAAGCAAGCGCTTTCCCAAGCAAATATGGCGTTTTCCGATATTGACCGGATAGCTGTGATCGCTGGGCCTGGCTCCTTTACAGGCGTGCGTGTGGGCGTTGCGTTTGCGCGGGGGCTGGGTGTGGCGCTGGATGTTCCTGTCGTCGGCATTAGTAGTCTAGAGGCAGCGCTTCCCAAAGATATGGTTGGGCGTGTTGTCGTTGCATTGCCTGCAAGACGCCGTGCACCGGATTTTAGCTGGTGGGCGCAAGTTTTTGTGGATGGTCAGCGTGCAGGTGAGCCGATTGAGGCGGATGTAGCAACAATGCAATCGCTTATTGGGGCGGCAGATAGCGTATGTGGGCAGGGCTTAGAGCCTGTTGGAGAGTTTTTGAGTACCGGTGTGGAGCTAGGTTTGCAACGCGCTGTTGAATGGGCATTAGAAACTGAGGTGGAGAGTTTGGAACGCGCTGACCCACAATATGTGCGTGCACCTGATGCGGTTCCGATGAAACCTAAGACTGATCAAGCATCCTCCTAATGTTGATAGAAGTGAGAGAGGCAGAGCCGGGTGACGCGGGTAGGGTGGCGGATATTCATGCGGCTTGCTTTGCTAAGGCTTGGTCTAAGTTGGACATTGAACGGATGCTGCTTGCTGAGACCAATAGCAGCTGGGTACTGACGCGAAATGGCGACATTTGTGCCTTTGCCATTTTGATGTGGGCGGGTGATGATGTTGAAATACTCACAATCGCTACGGCATTGGAATGGAAACGATGTGGTTATGCAAAACAATTGCTGTGTGCGTGTGATAATGCCTTTAAGAACAATTCTGATGAAGCGGCTAGGCGCTGGCTATTGGAGGTCGCTGTCGATAATTTGCCGGCTATCGCATTGTATGAAAGCTTAGGCTTTGAGCAGATTGCAAAGCGACGAAATTATTATCGCAGAGAAGATGGTGTGAATGTTGATGCATTCGTATTTTCTGCCAAAATTGGCAATTTGGGGTGTTAATTTCTGCTATAGTTAATAATACGGTGTTGATAAAGTGTCGTCACTGGACATTCCATGACGTTACAACCATATCTTTTGGAATTAGAGCTAGGGGTGCGTTATGATGATTGAGCAGCGATGTATTGAAAAAGGCCTGCGGATGACTGAGCAGCGCCGCGTTATTGCTAAAGTCTTGTCAAACGCAGACGATCACCCTGATGCTGAAGAGCTACACCGTCGTGCATCTGCTGTAGATAGCAATATATCTCTGGCAACAGTGTATCGCACTGTTCGCTTGTTTGAAGAGTCTGGTATTATTGAGCGTTTGGATTTTCGTGACGGGCGTGCACGTTATGAAGAAGCAACAGATGACCATCATGACCATTTGATCAATGTGAAAACAGGTGAAGTGATCGAGTTTGTTGATGAAGAAATTGAGCGACTTCAAGAAGAAATTGCCCGCAAACTCGGGTATAAGCTTGTTGATCACCGTATGGAACTTTATGCGGTGCCGATCACAGACAAGGACTAATTTGGTCTGAAAATGAGTTGTTGGAGGCGTGATGATATTGCGGCTTTGTGATTTTAATTGAAAATCTATCACTTTGACGCTTGGAATCTCCTAGCGTCTCCATGGGTTTTAGGGCATAACCCAGCCCCATGACCGAACAGACACAAACACCGAGCCCTAAAAAGCTATTTATCAAAACATATGGCTGCCAAATGAACGTATATGATTCTGATCGTATGCGGGATGTGTTGAAGCCACTTGGATATACGCCAACAGATGCACCTGATGATGCAGACCTTGTTGTGCTGAATACTTGCCACATTCGTGAGAAGGCGACAGAGAAAGTTTTCTCTGAACTAGGCCAACTAAAACGTATGAAGTCAGCTTCTGGCGGTAAAATGACTATCGCCGTTGCGGGGTGCGTTGCGCAAGCTGAGGGTGCTGAGATAATGCGCCGCCAACCTGCTGTGGACCTTGTGCTCGGACCTCAAAGTTATCACAAGCTGCCCGAAATGATCGCTAAAGTTGCGCGTCAAACAGGGGATGTTTTAGAAACTGAATTTGACGTTCAAGAAAAGTTTGATGCGCTTCCCATTAAGCGGGATGCGGATGGCATGTCTGCATTGGTGTCTATTCAAGAGGGGTGTGATAAATTCTGTACCTTCTGCGTGGTGCCCTATACGCGAGGCGCTGAGTTTTCCCGTAGCGTTGATACGATTGTTGCCGAAGTGCGCGGTCTTGCAGCGCAGGGGGTCAAAGAAATTACCCTTTTGGGTCAGAATGTGAATGCTTTCCACGGTGCAGCTCCTGCGGGTGAAAATGGAGAGTGGGGACTTGGTCAACTTCTGCGTCACCTTGCAAAAATTGGCGGATTAGAGCGCCTACGTTTCACCACATCTCACCCCAAAGATATGGATGATGATCTTATCTCCGCTTATGGTGAGCTTGATGTCCTTATGCCTTATTTTCACCTGCCTGTTCAGGCGGGATCAAATAGGGTTCTTAAGGCTATGAACCGTTCTCACACCGCAGAATCATATATTGAGACGATGCGTAAAGTCCGTGAGCAACGTCCTGATGTGGCTTTGGCTTCTGACTTTATCGTTGGTTTCCCTGGTGAAACAGATGAAGACTTTGAAGCAACAATGGATTTGGTGCGGGAAGTTAAATATGCGTCCGCATATTCGTTTAAATATTCTCGCCGTCCTGGGACACCGGGCGCAGAAATGTTTGGCCAAGTCGATGAAGCGGTCAAGGATGAGCGTTTACAGCGTTTGCAGGCATTGATCCGAGAGCAAACTACAGAGTTTAATCAACAGCAGGTAGGTAGAACCCTTCCAGTACTGTTCACGCACAATGGCAAGCTTGAAGGGCAAGCTTTAGGTAAGTCACCTTATTTGCAATCAGTGCACGTTGAAAATGCACAACACCTGATAGGTAAGATTGTAGATGTTGAAATTGTGGGTGCAACATTAAGTTCACTGACAGGCGTGCTGAGCACGAAATAAAGAGATCCAAGTTTGAGCACTAAGAAACCAGCGTCTAAAAATAGGTCTAAAACAGCTAATCGTACAACGCGCACTTTTGCGTTGGAGGACAGTAAACGCCTACGTGATCTGTGTGGTCCGGGGCATCGCAATCTTCAAGTTTTAGAATTGCAACTTACAGAGTTTGACTTGAAAGTTGAAAGTCAAGGCGGAGAAATTCGTATTGATGGCGAAGGAAAAGGGCCTGCTTTAGCGGAGCAAGCTTTGATAGCTTTTTCTGACCGTGTGGAAGCCGGAGCTGAGCCGTCAGCTTTTGAACTTGAAGGTGTTATTCGCCTTGTTCGCGATGATGCTCCCACAGCGGGTGCTGTGTCGGGCGATGTGATCTTTGGATTAAACAAACCGATTACTCCGCAAACACCGGGCCAGCGCGCTTATATCCAAACTTTGCGTGACGAAGAAGCTGGCTTGGTATTTGGAACGGGTCCTGCGGGAACGGGGAAAACTTTTCTTGCTGTGGCTGTGGGTGCATCTGAACTTAAATCTGGAAAGCGCGAGCGCCTCATCGTGGCGCGTCCGGCGGTAGAGGCGGGTGAGAAGCTAGGATTTCTTCCGGGAGATTTGGAAGACAAAGTTGACCCTTATATGCTTCCAATTTGGGATGCGTTGAACGAATTGCTTGGTGCGCAAGAGGTTGAACGCCGTAAATTGCGTAAAGAAATTGAAGTCGCGCCGCTAGCTTTCATGCGTGGACGTACCTTGAAGAATGCGTTTGTTATTATTGATGAAGCGCAGAATGCATCAATTCCGCAAATGAAGATGGTGTTGACGCGCTTGGGGCGCGGTTCACGTATGGTTGTAACGGGTGACCCATCACAAACAGATTTGCCCGATAAGTCACCCTCGGGTTTAGCTCACGGTATGCGCATTTTGAACGGAGTGTCAGGGGTCGCACAGACGGCTCTGACGGCGGATGATATTGTGCGACATGATTTGGTGGCACGCATCGTGACTGCATATGATAAAGACGAGATGAAGCGCGATGGTTGATGTGCCGATCGTACTTTCCATTGATACACGTGTTGAAGACGATGGTTGGAAAACAGTTCTGCCAGAATTTGAAGCAATTATTGAGCGCGCTCTGGAGGCAACGGCTGGTGCCGTTGGAGTAAGCGGATTGGTGGAAGTCTTGCTAACAGACAATAGTGAGATGCAATCGCTGAACGCTAAATGGCGCCACAAGGATAAGCCCACGGATGTGTTGTCTTTTCCATCTGACAGCGCGGATATGCCGGGAATGCAAACATTTCTAGGTGATATTGCGCTAGGCTTAGGTGTGGCAAAAGCGGACGCAGATAAACTTGGGCGTGACTTTGAGCTGCATATCATGCATCTTTTGGTTCACGGCTTCTTGCATCTTTTAGGATATGACCACATGTCTGCTGAGGATGCGAAACTAATGGAAGGGTTGGAGGCACAGATTCTTGCGCCGCTTGGATTACCAGACCCATATGGAGATGCGGCATAGCCATGCCCGATGATGAATCGAGTAGCGAGGAAGATAGTCGTAATAACGGCGGTCTTTTCTCAAAAATATTTGGACTATTCTCAAATGAGAATGGAGAAGGCACACCTGAAAATGGTGAAGAAGTGGTGAGCTCACCTACACCAACGCCTTCTGAAATGCGCTTGCGTATCGCAGAGTTTGAAACTGCGACTGTTTCTGATGTGATGATACCGCGCGTTGAAATTATCGCTGTTGATGTTGATACGAATGTTGAAGATCTTCTGAAAATATTCACAGAGGAAGCGCATTCGCGCATGCCCATTTACCGCGAAGCATTGGACGATCCTATTGGGCTGGTTCACCTTAAAGACCTTGTCGCGGAATTATCCAATGGTGACGGCATCGACAAAATGGCGAATGAGAAACTGCTTTTGAAAATAAAGCGGGATATTCTTTTCGTGCCAGCATCTATGCGTCTGCCGGACCTTCTATTTAAAATGCAAACTTCCCGCATTCATCTTGCATTGGTTGTTGATGAATATGGTGGGACGGATGGACTTGTCTCGCTTGAAGACCTTGTTGAGCAAATTGTTGGAAATATTGAAGACGAGCACGATGAAGAAGAAGCACGTTTTCATCTGCGTTCTCCTGGAATTTGGGAAGCTTCCGCACGCGCCGATATTGAGGATTTTGAGCAAGAATCGCAATTATCTCTCGCTTTGCCCGATTATGAGGATGAGATAGATACATTGGGCGGCTTAGTGTTTGCGCTTGCGGGACGAGTTCCCCAGAGAGGCGAAATTGTTCAGCATCCTGCTAATGTTGTATTTGAAGTGATGGAAGCTGATCCAAGACGTATCAAGAAATTAAAGATACGTTGCGGTAGCGACCATTCCATTGTTAACACTACATCTAACAATGAAATAGAAAAAGCGGTGAGCTAAGGCTCAATCGGGGAATATACATGTTCGAGAAGTTTGTGCCGGTAGATGTTCGACTCGCGCCGAACGGGAATTTTTTGTCAATCCCATATAATTTTCTAAATGCGTTGAGCGGCACAAAAGCCCTTATTGCGTGTTTGGTTCTAGGAGCTTTATCGAATCTCTCTTTTGCGCCATTAAACTTCTGGCCGATGATGATGATAAGTCTCGTCAGTTTTGTGTGGCTATTGGATGGGGCGACACGACAACCCAATGCTCGATCTGCTGCCTTCTGGCGGACGTTAGCCTTTGCGTTTGGTCAGTTTGGTGTGGGGTTTCACTGGGTTGCGTTTGCATTTCTTGTGGACCCTAAAGCGCATGCTGCTTTGGTGTGGCTCTCCTTGTTGCTCCCGCTTGGCCTCGCTTTTATTTGGGCTGTGATTGTACGAGTTGCATTCAATTTTTGGTGTCCTGGTCCTGCGCGGGTAATGTTATTTGCATTTACGATTTTCGCCGCTGAATGGACGAGGGGGCATTTATTTGGTGGATTTCCGTGGAATATCCCAGCCATGGTGTGGGCACCTGGTGGGGCGGTATCTCAAACCGCGTCATTATTTGGTGTGTGGGGTCTGAGTGTTATTACAATCGTCCTTTTCTGCGCACCTGCCGCGCTGTGCGATGGGCGTACACAAGTTGGCACGAAAATGGGCGGAGTAGGGCGTGCAATGCCTGCTATTATCGCTGCTCTCCTCTTTGGTGCGGCATGGGGATGGGGCTCACACCGCATTGCTGATGCAGAGGATGGGGCGCTTGGCCCTATGGTGCGTCTCGTCGATGTAGGCGTTCCTCAGAGTGAGAAGTTTAAGCCCGAGGTGCGACAGCTCGTATTGCGTCGATATTTGCAACTCACTGAGCCTGATACGGGGAAGAATCCGCGCATAGTCATTTGGCCTGAAGGCGCATTGCCCTACGCATTATTGCAATATCCGGATGCGCTCGACCCTGTGTCAGAAAACCTTGGTGCACGCCGTTTGATTGTGGGTACAAGTTTTGTGAATCGCCAGTTCCATCCTGAGAGATGGTTTAATGCGCTCGCCGTTTTATCTCAGGAAAGTATGGTCGCTGAAGCGGTTTATTATAAGCACCGTTTAGTGCCTTTTGGCGAAATGGTGCCATTTCGCAAAATTGCCGCACGCTTGGGAATTGGGGCGTTACAGCAAATCGCGGAAGCTGGTTTTTATGCTGGACCCAAGCCTGCTCCGGTATCGGTCGAAGGCGTACCAGATTTTCAACCTCTTATCTGTTATGAAGCCCTCTTCCCGGGGCTGCTACCAAAACGAGATCAAGAAAAAGACCTCTCTGGTGTTGCAAAAGATATGTCTTTTGAGAGGGCTGATTGGATCGTGAATATATCAATTGATGCATGGTTTGGCCCATTATGGGCTCCTGCACAGCATTTTGAACATGCAAAATATCGCGCAATTGAGGAAGGTTTGCCTATGGCGCGTGTAGCGTCTCGAGGCGTTTCAGGTCTTGTGGATGGGTATGGACGTGTGACAGCTTTGGCCACTTCTCCAGATTTTGATAAATATCCAGAAGATCCAAAAGGTTGGAAAGCGCGAATACTGGACGCTCATATTCCTACTGCACTTTTACCTACTTTATACAGTAGATACCGTGAGTTGTTTTTGATTTTTATGCTATCTATTCTACTTGTGGGTTGGATTAGTTTGCCAAGAAATTGAGACTTTAGGTTGACATTCTCGTCTACATACGATGGAAAATGGGGTTCGAGCTAGGGTTTTCCCTATGTTTCTTTCACGCTGTTTTGGGGACGGCGTTTTTAAAAAGTGTGATGGATGTCTGAAAATAAGTTACCAAATACTATAGATAAGCATGTCGGAAGACGTGTACGTTGGCGTCGACGTGAGTTGAACTTTAGTCAAGAGAAACTAGGGGAACTTCTTGGTCTAACTTTCCAGCAAATCCAAAAATACGAAAAAGGTGTAAACCGTATTTCAGCAGGTCGTCTGTTTGAAATGTCTCGTGTTCTGGATACGACGATTACATATTTCTTCATGGGTGTTGAAGAAATGGACGAAGCGATGAACCGCACATTCGCTGAGAATGATAAAGATCAGGCGCTAACAGGCCTTATTGATGCGGATGCTGTGGATTTAGTCGTTGCATTCCAATCAATTCCAGACCCAAAATTGCGTCAATCAATTCTAACTATGGTTCGCAATTCCGCTGAAGCTTTCGCAGATACGACAGCTTAAGTTTTTGCATTAAACAATTCCTCCTTGCGTTTAGCGTTGAATAGATCGATTTTTTATTCAATGTTTTGAACGCAAGGATGTGTTGATTCTTGGCGCATTAAATGCCAAACAAACCAGCGTGACTGCACCCATAGCTCAGCTGGATAGAGCGCTGCCCTCCGAAGGCAGAGGTCAGAGGTTCGAATCCTCTTGGGTGCGCCACTCTCCTGTTTCACCGTATTCTACAGTGTTTCAATATTTGCTGTATTTCCCTATTATATAAGGTATTTTTGTCTTAGCGTGATGCATGGTGTCTCACTATATCTCGTGCTAATATGTACATAATTTTGTATATATTGGGGATTTTATGTACACATGGTTGCAAGAAATAAGCTAACAGATCGAAAAATTAAAGCCTTGAAGGATGGAACTCATGGTGATGGTGCTGGGCTTTATATCCGAATCAATCATCAAAATAGTAAGCAGTGGATCTATCGGTATAACTATATGAAGAAACCTAAAGTCATAGGATTGGGTTCGTATCCTGACATTTCTTTACAAGATGCTAGAAAGCTCCGTGATGTATGGGCAAGCGAGGTCGCTGCTGGCAGAAACCCAGTAGATATCAAGGCAAAACAACGCACAACATTGAGTGTAGGTGTAGATGCGAAGTTGTTGAAGAATGTCGTGTATAGAACATTTGAATCTAAGAAAGCGACTTTGCAGGAAAAGGGCAGGAATGGGGAGTGGGTATCTCAACTGACTAATCATGTTTTGCCAACCCTTGGAGATAAGAGCGTTGAGGAACTAACTCAACATGATATTAATGACGTCCTTCAGTCTATATGGAAAAGTAAGCCTGTGACTGCTAAGAAAGCTATTGGCCGATTAAAAATCTGTCTTGAGTATTCTGAAAGTTTGGGGTTCGACGTGGATGTCGATATTATTCGAAAAGCAAAACACATACTCGGTCCTCAACCCAAAAAAGAAGAACACTTGCCGAGTATGGCGTGGAAGGACGTGCCTGATTTTTATGCATCTTTGACAAATAGCAACCATACTCATCTGGGGCTACGCTTTTTAATTCTGAATGTTGGTGCAAGAACTAACCCTGTTCGTCATTTAAAATTAGAACAAATAGAAAATGGATTGTGGAGAATTCCCGCTGCAATGATGAAGTCTAATAAGCCGTTTGTTATGCCACTCTCTGTACAAAGTTTAGAAATTTTAGATGAGTTAAAACCTCTTATAAGAAACGGATTAGTCTTTCCAAACTCAAGAGGTACAAAAGTAGTATCCGAAAATATATTCAGTAAATATATGAGAGTTGACCGAGGACTGACTGTCGTTCCTCATGGTTTTCGATCGTCCTTCCGTACATGGGCATTGGATAACGGACATGACCGAGTTATAGCTGAAATGTGTATGGCACATAAAGTTTTTGGTGAGGTGGAGGGAGCTTACATCAAGAGTGATGCTTTGGAAAAGAGACGTGAATTGATGCAAGAATGGTCAGATTACGTCTGCAGAGCATAACAAAAACAATATTTATGGTGGTTTATTTTTAGTAAAAACTATCTTTGGTTGTATTTTTGTGGTGGAATTAAGGTATTTTTGAGATATATTCATAGTTTTATGCCATATTCCCCTATTTGGAGAATTTCAGGGGTCGCCCAACCCTAAATACTAACGTCTCATGATGATGTGAGGCATTTCACTTGGTATTTAGGAGAAATGTATGGACGATAAACTAATCACAATTAACGAAGTTTGCCAGCGATTTAATATAAACCGATCAACATACTATCGTTGGATCAAGGAAAACCCAGAATTTCCAAAGCCAATTGTCTTAAATAAAAATTCCAAACGGTTTCGTCTTAGTGAAATAAAGGAATTTGAAGAGGCTCGACGCTGTTCTGTCTCTAATTCGCAAGCTCTACATTAGGAGTGTGCAAATGTTAGATACAGGATATTATCCAAAAGAGTGTGAGTTTGCATTGAGAAGGATGTATACTCAAAGACTAATGGCTTTAAGACCAAATATCTTCCTTACGATCAAATTGTTTGAGTACAAGGTTGATATTGCTCCTGAGCGCTTATTGGAGCGCCGCGGAGAGGATTTTGATCGTCTTCACATAGAGGTCTTCAATAGAATAGATAGGCTATTGTACGGAGCTCGACATCACAAATTGCAGGATGAAAGTAAATTTGGTTACTTTTGTAGGTTGGAAACAAAAGACAAACGATACTTTCGGGTTAACCCTCACTATCATATTCTGATGAGTTTCTCGCCAGACGAACTAATAAAGTTTCAACAACAATGGCCGTCAATACACGAGAGTTTGATTAAACTACTGAACGCCCGTGGATTTTCGCCCGAGATTGTTTGCTTAGATCATGATGGAGATAACCTTAGTTATTCCGTTAAGCACCCTCTTACCGACTTACTGAGAATGTATGACAGGAACCTACCTGAGTAGGTTCATTTGTTAGCGTCGCCGGTGAGCCAGTCTCAAGGTGACTTATGATCAAAAATAGTATGTTTTTGACTGGGTGTAAAATCAACATCCAGTGTTTGTTATGCGAATTTTTTGAATACTTAATAAAGTAAATAACATCAAAAGCGCTGACACATGTGAGGTTCGAAATTTGTACATAAAGTCAACTTTATGGAGACTTTGCCGAAGGCCATGTTAGTTAGAGTTTTCATCTATTCGTTTTACTGCATTTTCATTGATAGCGCTGATGAGTTTTACAACTTTTAAGCTATCTTCATCACTGAAAAGTCCTGATAAGCCCTGTTCATCAATGTTTGTGAAGGGTGTCTCGAACATTACTTTAGGTTCCATCACACCATTCTGAGTTAGGTATCTTATAATCTGATTTAGGAATGTTATTTGGTCAGGCATAAGGGAGGCTTTATTGAGAAAACCTTCAAACGCTTTTGTTGCAGCAGTTTTGTTCAAGCCAACGACTGATCTAACAAGTATACCTAGAGGTTTACCATCAAATAGTTCTTCGTATTTCTCACGAGAAATTGGACCATCTTCACTAAAAAGAATGTCTTCCAGTGCTGAAATATCTGTCTGTGTGAGGGGGGAATTGTTCTGCAAACGACGGATTGTAATATGGTCACGATTGTTATTGATGAAGGTCTGAACTTGTTTGCGATAGTCAATGAAATCGGGACTAGGTTTTACAAAATCAACTTCTCTAACTACTCCCGTAATCTTATCCTGAAAGTCTGTGAACACTAATGGTAATCTGCTTGAATTATCGATAAATTTTATCAAGTCACGTAGCCGAAGACGAGTATTTTCCAAACGCTGATAAGATACTTCTTTCCACCATTCATCTTGTTGTATTGATTTAATCAACTCAATCTCAGCATTAACGAGGGGAATTGCGTCTTTCATCTCTAGATCAGAGGCAATCTTTCTGATGTTTAAGATGTACTTGGCTTGGGTACTATTTTTCTTAAGAATCGCTAGCTGAAGGTTCAAAATTAATAAATCCAAACGTCTCGCATATTCTTCGTCATTATCAGTGTAGGGGAGACCACTTAAAACATTAACGAGCGTTTTTTCATCTGACTTTGAGATTGAATTCCAATTGCTTCGGTTTTTGAAATGTTCGACGTCCTTTCTATGCTTTCTTACTATGAAGTTATCAACGTTTAAGAGCTTTACGCAGTCGTTCAATTGGTTTTTAAGGTCATTTGTAAGCTCTGGTTCAATATCCCTCTCAGTAAGTCCAGAAATTAATTCTAGACGGTTATTAAAGATCTTCTGCTTCAATGAGTCCTGAGTTTTACTCTCAAACCCTTCAGGGTTCGCATCGAAGAACTCTAAGTTTTGACAGAGGTCGAAGATGAGGAACTCTTTCTTGTCTACACCAGGGAAAAACAAGTCTTCACATAAGCGAGTTCCTCGTCCGACCATTTGCCAGAACTTAGTTTTGGATTTAACAATTTTGAAGAAAACTAAGTTCACTACTTCTGGAACATCAATTCCTGTATCCATCATATCAACAGACACAGCTATATGTGGATTTTTGTCCTTGCCTTCAAAGTCTTCAATAAGGCTTTGAGCATACTTTGTTGTATAATCAATCTTCTGACAAAACTTGCCAGCGAGTTTAGGATATTGTGCATCAAACCTATCAACGATGAATTGAGCATGCTTGTTGTTCTTTGCGAAGATAATGGTTTTTCCAAGTCTGTCGCCACCTTCAACCTTGATTCCGTGTTCTATTAGATAAGCGAGGGCTTTATCTACTGTATTTGCGTTGAAAAGCCATTGATTGAGTGCCGTCGAACTTATCTCTTCAACAAGTTCACCTGTTTCATCATCATAGAACTCTTCTTGAGCTTCGTATTCTTCCTGTTCCTCGGGGGAAAGGTCATTATATTTCACGCCTTCCCTCATGAAGCGGAAGGGAATTGATAAAGCTTTGGGAGGGACTAAGAATCCGTCTGCTACTGCTTCATCCAGATCGTAGGCGAAAGTCGGTAATTTATCTTCAAGTTCGAAAAGTTTATAAGTGTTGCGATCGATATCCACTTTGGGAGTGGCTGTCAGTCCAACTAGAAAGCTATCGAAATAATCAAAGATTGCTCCATATTTTTGATAGACTGACCTGTGCGCTTCATCGACAAAAATTAGATCAAAGTGTCCGACACTGAAGCTCTCTTTGTTTTCACCCTTTTTGCTACCATCTATGAGGTTCATCATAGTAGGGTATGTGGAGAAGATAACCCGTGCATTGGTGGGATCTTCATTCTTACTTTTTTCAAGAAGACTAGCCACATTGTAGTCTTGTAAGATTTTGTTGAAGTTCTTCTTAGCCTGTTTCACTAATGAAACTCTGTCTGCTAAGAATAGCACCTTTCTTATCCAACCTGCTCGCATCATCATATCTACGATCGAAATGGATAGGCGGGTTTTGCCTGTACCCGTTGCCATTACAATCAGAGCTTTGCGTTTACGTTGTTCTCCGAAAGCATCCATCACACGGGCGGCGGCTTCAACTTGGTATTTGCGTCCCGCAATATCAGGGTTGTGTTGGATCGTTCTTAAGTCTGTTTGACGGGCAGGGCGTTGTTTGATCTTCCACTGCAACTCATCTTGTGTAGCAAACCCATTTACTTCACGCGGAGGATAAAAGATATCATCCCATATTTTTGTGGTGTATCCATTTGAGTAATAGATCACGGGACGCTGCCCAAATTGTTGCTCTAAGCAATCTGCATAAAGTTCCGCTTGGCGTTTCCCAGCTTCTGGATCAACTTTCGTTTTCTTAGCTTCCACGAGAGCAACGGGCTTACCATTGCTACCCCAAAGCACATAATCGACTTTTCCTCGTCCTGTGCGCTCCCCTGAGGACGTAGGCATGCCTGTAACCTCATACTCTTCTACATTTTCAGCTTTGGGATCCCAGCCAGCTTCCCTGAGCATAACGTCGATCATGAGCTCACGAGTTTGACTTTCAGAATACTCGTCAGAACCAATCGACTTTTTATTCTTAGTTTTTATTTTTTGAAGCTTTTCCAGTTCAGCTTTTAGGGCAGAAAGTTCAGCTTCGGTTTGGGTCAGTTTCTCCTTTGCTTTTTGTTCTGCCATATCTTTGGCTTTGAACATAGCAATGACGTTTGAGTGCTTTTCAGCATCTGATTTTGGGATGAGATTTTGTTGGAAAGGTGTGGGTGTTTCAACTACGTCTTGGGAGTACATGCGGACTACCCAAGTTAGGAATTGATGCAAACCTGTAACAGCGTTCATAGATTCTTGTGCTGAAAGGTTTTGATCATCATGGGCGGCTAGGTTTCCTAGCTTTTGGATAAACCGCAAATCATTGAACAAGCCATAAGGAAGCTGTCCTCGAAATGATCTCTCGTGAATCATGGTTGATAGCGTGACCTTGTAAGGTGCTTTCAAAGAGCTATCATTTTTGTAGATCCACTTCAGACAAATTTCCAAAGTCCGGCGAGCATAAAGAGCCGCCGCTCGTGGATCGTTGTTTGCATACTTTTCAGCTGATTTTGCGTCCTCTAAAAGAAACGTCCAATTACCTGATAAAAATGTAAAATTCCCCATACCCATACCCATATTCTACTCAGACTATGCTGCCTCCAAATCTTTGGCGGTTAACTCACCTCTGAATGCACGTTGGCTAAGGGTTTTAAAGAGCATATCTTGATGAACTAATTGAAGTTGGAGGCTTTTTTTCAGTGATTTATGTTTCAAGATGAAGTTCGAGTATTCTTTCTGTAAAGAAAGAGGAGGGCAATGAACTGGAAAATTCTTCAATTGTGTTTTGTTGATAGTTGCAATTCCAGTAGTTTGCTTCCCGGCACGTAAAAAATAACGTTTCCCATACTGGCTTCCTATTAGGGCGCTGAGATATTCGGGCATATAAGCTGAATTTTTGTTAATTCTGACGCTAAAGATGTGGTTTTGATGAATACAGGTAGAGATTTCATTGTTCCAGACAGTACCTCGACCGAGTTTATCAGGATCCCCGCCTTCTGTGAGAAGAATATCGCCTCGTTCTAACAGATATCGTGCTTTTTCTTCTAACGTAATGTCGATCGTAGTTATCTCAGTTAGGGATAGGTAGCCGTCTTGGACATTTGCAACTCTCATATAAGGGACAGGATGAAGGTCCTTTTGTTTTGTTTTGCGTCCTTTAGTAATTCCTGACCTAATTTCTGCAATTTCTTCAAGAAGAATAGTCTCCCACCCCTTTGGATTGGTAACCGGATCGCCAAACATGTCGAGGAAGGTGGAGCGTAGGAGGTCGTCTGTGAGGGTGATGACTTGCTCTCTCTTACGACGGATCGCATCCGCCTTATCCAAAATCGCCGCAATCCGCCTTTGTTCCTCTAAAGGAGGAACAGGGATATCGAATTCAGCAACTGCTGCAGGTCTTGCCCGAACCAGAGAGCCACCAACTCCTGCAACGGTATTCATAAATTTTGTATGAAATGGATCCGAGGTTAGATAGTGCCGCAGAAAATTAGGGGCGTGGATTCTGCTTCGAAAAATAATCCATTCACTCGATCCTATTTGCCTGTTTCTTGATGCTGAAGGGACGACTTGGCAACGCCTAATGTGTGGTATTATTTTAGACAATAAGACGTCTTCCGGCTGAATTATGTATTTTGATGAACCTATTTTTTCGCCAGGCAGTCGATCAAATATTCCTCGATCATATGCGGGGATACTATATAGGTCGAAGACTTCTTCAGGAGCTTTTGATGGATCTACTGATCCTCCACGTTTAAGCATTATTTCCGACGCTTTGACTGTGTGCCAACTCATAGCATTCCTCTTAACTCAGCTAGGTCGCTTTGAATGTCTGTTTCTAAAGCATCCAATTGATCTAGTATCTTAAGCGGCGGGTCATAGACGACTTCCTCATATTCAACTTCTTTGTAACGGTTGAGAGAGAGGTCGTATTTGTTCGTCGCTAAGTCTTCTTTGGAAATGGAGAAGGCTTTGGCTTTTTTATCGGCAAACTTTGAATTGTCGTCTTTGAAAGCTTTGTATTGCGTGATGATGTCTGGAATGTCGTTTGCGTCTATTGGAGCACGTTTGTCATCAAGACTGTATCCGTCTGCTTCCATATCGTAAAAGAAGACTTCACCCGTTCCGCCACTATCTGTTCGTGTGAACATTAAGACAGCTGTTGAGACCCCCGCATAGGGCTTAAACACCCCAGAGGGCATGGATATAACAGCATCAAGCTTATGGTCTTCTACAAGCGTTTTACGGATATCTACGTGTGCTTTTGATGAGCCAAACAACACGCCATCAGGAACAATAACAGCGCAGCGCCCACCTTTTTCAAGCTGTTTGAGAAAAAGTGAGAGGAAGAGAAGTTCTGTCTTCTTTGTCTTGGTTGTTTCTAGCAGATCTTTAGCAGTCGTTTCGTAATCCAGTGATCCTTTGAAAGGGGGATTTGCGAGGATAAGACTGTAAGCCTCACGTGTACTTGAATCAACTTCGCTGAGGGAATCTCGGCTTTCAATTACTGGATTTTCAATGCCGTGAAGCGTCATGTTCATTGCACCAATGCGAAGCATGGAAGAGTCAAAGTCTGATCCATGAAACATCTTACTGTGGAAATGATGTTTTTGATCAGGTTTCACTAAAATGTCTGGATAGGTTTCTTCTATATATTCCGCAGCCGCCACGAGGAATCCACATGTACCACATGCTGGGTCAGCAATTATATCTTTGGGGGTGGGGGCAGCTAATTCGACCATCATCTTAATGATGTGACGCGGGGTTCTAAACTGTCCGTTAGTACCAGCTGAAGCAATCTTAGAGAGCATGTATTCATACAAATCTCCCTTTGTATCTCTATCCTTCATCGGGATTTTGTCGATCTTCTCGACAACTTTATCAAGTAAGGCAGCATTGGGTATCATGAAGACTGCATCAGACATGAATTTTGTATATGAGCTTCCCGCCGCACCATTCATATCTTTGATAAAAGGAAAGACTTCTTCTTGAAAGGTCTTGAACATTTTAGCGGGTTCAAAGTCTTTGAAGTTTGACCAACGCAAGTGTTGGTGGTCTTTGGAGAATATTGGGTTCTCAATTTCACCACCGAGGATATTGGCTTTGCTTTCTCTTGCAGTGTGAAGTTCATCTATGCGTTTAGCGAAGAGAAGGTATGTGATCTGCTCGATTACGGACAGAGGATTGGAAATCCCGCCAGTCCAAAAAGTGTTCCACAGCTGATCGACTTCATTTTTAATTTCGCCAGTGATCATGCATTGCCCCAATAACTTTTAAACTAAAAAAGCATGCCCTAAGCAGACGCCTCTATGTATGGCTCCGACGTTAGGATGATTTGTGTACAGAATCTACCACAGTAAAATTTAATTTCTGGCTTTTGATTTTTCCTCAGGGTTGATTCAATTTAGTTTGAGGGTGAAAGTTTAATTTGTTATTTTGTATCGGGGGATGGATGATATGACTACGGATGCGCATCAGAGTGTTGTTGAAGAGAATGTTTCAAACAATGTGAAAAAGGAATATTTTCTTCCACCGATTCAAGTGTTTTTGTCTTTGCTTGTTGTTCAAGTTGTAGGTCTTTACACTTTTCACTCTTATCATGGCTTTGACACAGGGGTATGGTCCTGGGTGTTTCCCATGTGGACGTGGGCTCCACTTTCTCCGTTTCTATGGTTTAGTCTGATTGTTTTGCCACTGTATTTAATTGTCCGTACAGGGGTTAGTATTTTAGATGTATATCTAGATGGAAAAACGCACGTACTGATATCGGTGCTCAAGTTTTTGCTTTCTAAAACTGTATACCTGATACTATTTTTGGCTGCGGTATCCCTAGTCATAGGTTTCCTTGTTGAGCTTTTTTACAAATACTTCACTGCCTATCAGTCAGTCGCTGAAGGAGGTGTGGGTGAATGGACAGATAGATTGAGGGTTCTGGCGCTCGGGCATGCCGTAGAAGTTTCAAATTCTAAAGACATTCCATTGTGGAAGGCAATATTTCATGCACGCAACTATATGCTTGGTAGCTGGGTTACGGATATTATACTGACTCTTGGAATGACCGTGTTCATATTCAGTCCAAAGTCCGTGTTGCGGGAAAGTCAATTTTTTCTCTCAAAGTATATTATCTATCCCTTGCCCCTTATAACAACAGCTATCTGGTTGGTGATGGTTATATCGCCTTTGGTTTGGCCATATTTGGTGCAAAATACCGTTACTCTCCAAACAAACAGGGTGATGCGAGAGACGGAAATTTATCAGAAACAAGTCGTTGCTGAAGCTGAGGAGAGACATAAGCGGATTGTTGCTGAAATGGAAGCAAATCAGCAAAGAATAGTAGCTGAGTATGAGACGAATCAGCAAAAAATGTTAGCTGAGTATGAAATGAACCAGCAAAAAATGTTGGCTGAGTTTGAAGCTAGACAGCAAGAGACGGCAGGACAGAGTGAAGAGATTATAGACCAGGTTAGCGGATCTGGGGATACTTTAGAAGATACGACTAATTACAATTATATGTGGCATGATGCTCCAATTCCAGACAACGCCCCGCCAGCAGATCTTCATATATTGTCTATTCTTTCAGAAGACGATCGGGGGGGGACTCACCCTTGGTTAATCTCTCGTTCTTCACCGACACTTAAGGTGTCAGTTATTAATGTTCAAGCGGACGATACTTTAACTATCAGAGCGGCACCTCACCACGAAATTCCATGGTCGGGTCATTTCAGATACAGTGCGTTATCCTACAATGCTAAAAACATAGATATTTCTGGGTGTTGGAATCTCAATTTTAAGGAGTTTATTGCACTGAGTGAGTGGGCAAAGAGTGTGCAAGAAGGGCAAAGATCTTCGGGAACGTGGTGCTTTGTTCAGGGGACGGAGTCATACCCGTATGGTTGGGTTAATGCTCATTTTCTGACTTTGGATAGCTTCGAGGCTAGAATTGTTGATCCTATTGAAAATATTCAGGTTTTATTGCCTGAGACGAAACCGAGTAGAGAGTTGGATGAATGGTCAAGAATTGATAAGTGGTTTCTTTTTGATCATGTTAACAGGATTGATAAAGCTTCTCAAAGAGCAGAAGTATTAAATCGAAAGGCAGATTTATACGGACATCTATCGGATGGAGAGCAATTGGAACTTGTTGCTTTACTTTTTGGCGGAGCCGGAGACGCTTCCATGAAGTTCTTGTTTGATACGATAGAAATGATCAAAGTACATCCAGATTGGAATGCTGAAGATATCACTTTTGAGCTCAACAAGCTTCATAATGAAGACAAAGAGGCTCTTTCGAATCCATTATTTAAATCCATGGCTCCAGATCCTTTATTTGGTCTCGATTACGGGGTTGAACTACCGATAGTTGAGAGTTTGATTCGGTTACAGCCCTCGGAGGATGCACTTAAAGAAAGAGTTTCTATGTTATTCAAGACACGTGACAGCTGTGTGGAAACACTCAATGAACTTCGTCCTACTCAAAGACCTAGTGATCCAGAGCACCACTGCGCCTCTGAGATTTTGAGTCGTAAACTTGCACTAGTTTCCGAATAATACCGGATAACAAACACCGAGGTTTACTTGTTCCAAACCTTGAAAGTGGAAGTGCCTCAGCGGCAGGAAATCTATGCAATATAGCGAACTCCTAGCATTTTCGGCAGAGGAATAGTGTATATAATTCTGTATATAAAATCCAATCATAAATTTTAACTATCTGTTTTTAAATGGGTTAATTCTTTCTGGTGACTCCTCTTGGGTGCACCAGACTTTTCGTAAAAATTTAACTCCTACCACAGCACGGGCATTGCGGGTCTGCTGGTAGTTTAATTGTGCGGCTATCGCCTGAGAGTGCATCATATATCCACAAACGTCCTGCCATAGATTGGCCTGAGTTTGTAATCTCTTTGACTGCTTCCATCGCCATACGCGCACCAATAATACCGGTAAGTGGGCCGATTACACCAATTTCTGCGCAACTTACCTCTGTCTCTGGCAATTCTGGCGTCAAACAGCGATAGCAGGGGAGCTTGTTTGCATTTTCATGCGTCTGAGTGTGACCAGATTTAAACACTGATACTTGGCCAGCCCAACGCCCAACCGCTCCAGACACGAGCGTGCGTGCGTTCTGATGGCAAAACTCATTCACATCAAAGCGCGTTTGAAAGCTATCAGATCCATCCAACACATAATCTGCATCGCCAATACACTCAGCGGCATTTTCAGGGGAAAGGCGTTTGCGCACCTGCGTTACAGTACAATCAGGATTTAAAGCAGTGAGCCGAGAATGTCCTGCTTCTACTTTGGGCGCACCTATATCATTCGTGGAGAATAATATTTGTCGTTGCAGATTGGATAGAGAAACATCATCATCATCTATCAAGCGAATATGACCCACACCGGCAGCAGCCAAATACATAGCTGCAGGGCCACCTAGACCACCCGCACCGATCATAGCGACGGTTGATTTTAGCAATTTTTGCTGGCCCGGCCCACCAATTTCGCGCAGCATGATATGACGGGCGTAACGTCTGATTTGTTCTGATGATAGATTCATGCTTTGTACCTAATTGATTTGCAGCGAATCGGCCTGATTTAGGTCTCTCCGCTTTTGTATCGGCTGTAAATCTACTGTATCAGCGCAATTGCTTGAAGGAAGTCTCAACTTGGTGATTTATGTCTCCCCAAACAAGGATAGCGAGGGCGCGACCTATGATCCTCTGCTCAAGGAAGTGTTGACGGGAAACCGCAACTTATTCCTGACAGGGCGAGCAGGGACAGGTAAGACGACTCTGCTAAAACGCATATTGCGTGCGACGGGTGATAAATCAGTTGTGCTTGCGCCAACAGGTTTGGCGGCTGTGAATGCGGGGGGGCAGACAATACACTCCTTCTTTAAGTTTCCGCCCCGTTTGCTGGATGCGGCGGATGTAAAGAAAATGCGTAATCAGCGATTAGTGAAAACAATGGAAACGCTGGTCGTGGATGAGATTTCGATGGTGCGCTCAGATATGTTGCAAACCATGTCGGATATGTTGCGCCTTAATCGCAATGATAAGCGTCCCTTTGGTGGTGTGCGGGTTATCCTATCGGGTGATCTTCATCAATTGCCGCCTATTGTGGAAAGTGAAGTAGAGCCGATATTGCATGATCGCTATGGTGGTCCTTGGTTTTTCTTGTCTCAAGCTTTTAAAGATGGTGCATTTCGTCTTGCAGCTTTAAAGCATGTGTTTCGTCAGGAAGATGAGCGGTTTTTGAATGTACTCAACGCTTTGCGCAATGGTCGCCTTGGACCTGAAGAAGAGCAAACTTTAAAAGAGCGCGTGTCTTCACGATCTCCGGCTGAAGCGTCTGAAACGCATATCGTGCTTACGCCAAATAATGCAGCGGCATGGCGTATCAATCAGCAACGTTTGGACGAAATTGCGGGCGTACCTACAAGTTATGAATGTGCGAGTGATGGTCAATTTGACGAACGTTCATTTCCCACAGATGCGATTTTGGATTTGAAAGTCGGCGCACGCGTCATGCTGATAAAGAATGATCCCGAAGGGCGGTGGGTCAATGGTTCTATCGGTACGATTGAAGCGTTGGGCGAGAGCTCAGTTTTTGTGAAAATAGACGGTGAAACCTATCGCATAGCGCCTCAAGCTTGGGAAAAATATCGCTATGATTTTAATTCAGATAACAAATCCGTTAGCCGGACAGTTGTGGGCTCATTCAAGCAATTGCCATTGCGATTAGCGTATGCCGTCACAATCCATAAATCCCAAGGCATGACGCTGGACAATGTCTATATTGATTTTGATAATGGCATGTTCGCTCATGGTCAGGCTTATGTGGCCTTTTCCCGTTGCCGCACGCTGGAGGGCTTAGAGCTTTCCCGTGAGCTACGCCCGCGCGATATTATCATAGACCGCACAGCCTTTGCTTTTGGGCAACTCAACACTATCGCCAACACGGATGATTATCTACTCGCGGACATGCAGGGCGAGGCGTTTAAGTTGGAGTAGGAAGAATTTGCAAGGGCATAAACATTACTTGCAATTAATGTATTTTGTATGCAATTTACCTCTAGTGTCATAGTGATGTGGAGGAGAGGTTATGTTGCTGCGCGGATTATCTTATCGAGATATAGTGTTTTGTATTATTCTCACACTCAGTATTCTTACGCTGTCGGCATGTGAACCTCGCTTACCTAGAGAAACATCAGAAAAAGAAATATCCAAACCAAATTTTGTTTTGATCATCGCCGATGACATAAGTTGGGATGATATTGGTGCCTATGGGCATACGGGTATTCATACTCCCAATTTAGATAAAATGGCTCAGAAGGGGATGGTATTTAATAATGCATTTCTAACTGCCAGTTCATGCAGTCCATCACGGGCGAGCATTATTACAGGGCGCTATCCCCACAATACCGACGCAGAAGAATTGCATTGGCCATTGCCAGCAGAGCAAACAACGTTTTCTGAGAAACTAAAAGAAAACGGCTATTGGACAGTTGCATCGGGTAAATGGCATTTAGGGCCGCAAGTTGTCGATCGGTTCGATTTGGTTGATGAAATAGCCTATGCAGCACCAGACAATGCATCTGGTGGTGATACTTGGCCGCGTCTGATCAAAGAGGCACCTGAAGATAGGCCATTTTTTATGTGGTTTGCATCATGGGATGCCCATAGGCCGTTTCCTGAAGGGGAATTGCCGCATAAACATACTGAAGCAGATTTGCGTATTCCTGTATATTATCCTGAAACGGAAATGATGAAACGAAACTTTCTCGACTATTATGATGAGATAGCCCGTTTTGATATGCTTGTTGGAAATGTTGTAGAAGCATTAGAAGATAAAGGTGTTGCTGATAATACGCTTATTCTTGTCATGGCTGATAATGGTCGTCCCTATGCCAGGGACAAGACCACTATGTATGATAGCGGTATGAAGACGCCATTCATTGCTTATTGGCCCGATCAAATATCTCAAGGTGCACAATCTGAGGCATTATTGAGTGCGATAGATATTGCACCAACTATTTTGCACTTATCAGGAACTGATATTCCTGAGACTGTTGAGGGAAAGAGCTTCCATGAGCTGTTCCATTCTCCAGAAGCAGCATTTAGAGAGTATGCTTTTTCTGAAAAGAACTGGCATGATTTTACTGATCATGGGCGTACGGTGCGATCCAAGGATTATCGTTATATACGCAATAATTACACCGACTTGCCAGCAACACCTACAGCAGACACCGTTTATGACCCTATCTGGGAAGAGCGCGTGGCGATGTATGAAAAAGGTGAGCTGACGCCATTGCAACAAATTCCATTTATTGCACCAAGACCTGCCGAAGAACTTTATGACCTTAGAAGCGATCCATTGCAGTTGAGCAATCTCGCTCTTAATCCTGACTATCAGGATGTTTTGGTAAAATACCGTCAGGTATTGGATAACTGGATGGAAGAGACGGGTGATTTCATCCCGACTATTCGGTCATTGGATGAATTTGATCGCTCCACTGGAGAATACACTCCGAATCGCCAGCGGCCACGGCCGAGCAAAATGGATATGTATGGCAAACATGGTGCCTATTAAATAGTTCGTACTGGCGTATTTGTTTTGAACCTCACCAAGCTCGGCATTCTTCTTCGCGACTTCGAGAGGCGTACTCTGGTCGGTGCTTGGCCCATCCGAAACATTATCCTATCCTCGCCAAACCGACGTCGTTTGTATTTAATTGTAGTATTTAGGGAATGTTTTAGCGCCCAGTAGAGCCAAATCCACCTGTGCCGCGATCAGTACTTGATAGTTCATGAACTTCTTTCCAAACACCTTGCGTGACGGGCGCGACCACCATTTGCGCGATGCGTTCGCCGCGTTTGATGGTGAATGGTTCTGACCCCAGATTAATCAAAATGACTTTCACTTCACCGCGATAATCTGCGTCAATTGTGCCGGGTGTGTTGAGGCATGTAATGCCGTGTTTAGCTGCTAGTCCAGAACGCGGACGAATTTGCACTTCATAGCCATGTGGAATTGCCATGCTCAAACCTGTCGGGATCATATCCCGTTGCATGGGGGCAAGCACTATGTCTTCACCTTCGGCATTAGCTGCGCGTAAATCCATGCCGGCCGCACTTGTGGTTTCATAAGCTGGCAATGCCAAACCTTCAAAATGGGGAAGGGGTTTTACTTCGATTGTTGCTGTGTTGGCTGGCTGGCTCATCGCATGTCTCCTGAATCTGGAAACATGCTTAAACTGTTTTGCTAGTTCAATGAAAGGCTTATCTATAATTTGATATTTGCTAGATGCTCTTCAAAGCGATCGAAGTCGCTTTCAATTGTTGGGTTTTTCACCACGTCATGACATGAAAAAGTGGGCAATCCCTGCATCCCAAGGAATTTCATTGTCATATGAATAGGGAACATTATGTCCTCAACGTCCTTGCCTTCGAATAGATATTCATCGGGCGCGTTGAAGGCATGCATTGGTGCGTTGAAAGTTGCGGAAAGCATGTATTTTGTGTCTTGGCGCGATCCGCCAGAACCGTAATTAGCTTTAGGGTTGGCAGGAGTCCGCCCATCGCTTGTAAATAACTCTCCATTGTGTCCAGCAGTAAAGACAATATCAAAATACTGTTTTACGCGCCAAGGCAGACCCATCCAGTGGACAGGAAATTGCCAAATGACGAGATCCGCATCGATGAATTTTTGCAATTCTTCTTCAACGACATATTCGTCCTTGGTTTCCGTGATTGATACTTTAGCGCCTCGATTTTCAAAGTGCTTGCGGGCAAGGTCTACAAGAGAACTGTTTAGCTCGCCTTTTCGATTTGGATATGGGTAATGACCATTGATAATGAATACGTTTTTCATTCAGGTATCCTTTTAGCACTATCGAGTTCTTAGCTGCGTTTGGGCTATTTAGCTTTAATTGTAGAGAAATTTTCAGCAATGCGCAGGGCAAGGTTTTGAGCCACGGCGCTTTTGTCCATACGCGGAAGACGCTCTATGCCATCGCGTTTGATGATGGCAATTTCATTTTCAGAACCGCCCATCACATCGCCAGACACATCATTGGCAACAATCCAATCACAGCCTTTGCGCTCTAGTTTTCCTTGGGCGTGATCTTCCACATCATTCGTTTCAGCGGCAAACCCAACAACAAGGGAAGGGCGTTTGCCTTTCATATGAGAGATTGTTTTAAGGATATCGGGATTTTCCACCAGCGTGATAGAACCAAGGCCATCCTTTGTGGTTTTTGCTTTGATTTTCACATCAGAGGGCTCTGCTGGACGCCAATCGGCGACAGCGGCAACAGATATAAAAATATCGGAAGGTAGTTCGCTTTTTACAGCGTCTAACATTTGCACGGCTGTTTCCACTTGTACAAAATTGACGCCGGCGGGTTGAGGTAAAGATGTCGGGCCAGACACAAGCGTCACGTCCGCGCCTAAACGCGAAAGCGCTGTTGCGATTGCATAGCCTTGCTTTCCCGAAGAATGGTTTGAGATATAACGTACAGGGTCTAATGCTTCGCGGGTTGGTCCGGCCGTAACAACGGCTTTTTTTCCAGCGAGCGGTCCGTCAATCGGTTTTGCGAGATGATCAAGAATTTCTGCTGCAATGCGAGATACTTCAGGTAAGCGACCAGGCCCATATTCGCCACATGCCATTTCACCGACATCAGGTTCCATCACCTCAATACCATCGAGACGAAGTTGAGCGATATTGCGCTGTGTCGCAGGATGATCCCACATGCGTACGTTCATCGCAGGGACCATGAAAACCGGCTTGTCAGTAGCCAGCAAGGTCGTGGTCGCCAGATCGGTAGCAAGCCCAGCGCAGGCCTTAGCCATAAGGTCAGCAGTGGCAGGGCAGACGACTACCAGATCGGTAGAACGTGACAGCTGAATATGGCCCATGTCAGCTTCATCATCGAGATCAAATAGCTCTGTGAAGACCTTTTCTCCTGAGAGGGCTGAGACCGTCAAAGGCGTTACAAACTCCTGTCCGCTTTTGGTGAGAATGCATCGTGTAGATACATTGTTTCGAGACAATTCTCTAATAAGTTCAAGGCTCTTATAGGCCGCTATGCCGCCACCAATGATGAGGAGTATTGATTTATCAGCCACGGTTCTCGGTCTCCAAAAGGGTCTTCTTGCAGTCTATCTAACGTATTTAAATGAAGAATGCACGGATTGGACCGTATTGATTTTGCCTAATCGCTTAAACGTGAAGTCCCCAGACGTATCCAATCAATCCTGTCAGTGCTGTTCCAAGGATTAATGCGAGTGTCCAAACACCAGAATTTGATCTTTGTTCAATGGGTTTGGGAGGATTTTCTATAGAAATCAAAGCGTTCTCAACTCGGTCCATAAATTGAGGAAGGCGCTTAATCCTGTTTGTGGCTTCATTGGCGACATTCTGCGCAAGCTTTGCAGCTCCCACCGGACCAAATTCCCGCGCGACCCAACGCTCCACAATTGGACGTGCAGATTCCCAAATATCATGCGGAGGATAAATAGAGCGCGCAACCCCTTCAACCTGTACCATGGTCTTTTGTATTAAAACGAGTTCGGGGCGCATTCTCATTCCAAATTGCTCTGTAATATCAAATAGTTGCATGATTATTCGACCCATTGGGAGGTCTTCAGCCGTTTGACCATGTATGGGTTCGCCGACCGAGCGGAGAGCTTGCGCAAAATCATCCATTGAATGTTCTGCTGGCACATATCCGTTTTCAAAGTGCACGCGTGCGAGGCGGGTATAGTTTCGTGTTAGGAAGCCATTTATAATTTCAGCTAAAAACAAGCGTTCAGCTGGGCCAATGCGTCCCATAATTCCAAAATCTATGAAAGTTAGTTCGTATTCTTCCCCTTCTTTTTCCGGGGGATGAAGGATCATATTGCCTTCATGGATATCCGCATGGAAAAAACCGTGGTCAAGAGCGGATGCTAAGAAGCTCCGATTTACCTTATATGCCAAGGCCTTACGGTCTTCATCGCTAATATTCTCCAGCCGTGTCATGGCTTGGCCATCAATCCACTCAGTCGTTAGGATACGTTTGCTGGTACGTTTCCAATCGACTTTAGGCGCGCCAGCATAGCCATCTATTTTCAGCACTTCTTTAAATTCAGAAGCAGCACCGGCCTCAAAGCGTAGATCCAGCTCCAATGTTAATGAACGTGCGATGGTTTCGACGGCATCAACCGGTCGTAAACGTCTGGAATCTGGTGCTATTTTTTCTACCATACGTGCAAGGCGTCGAAGGGCGCGTAATTCCTTCTCAATGTGTTTTTCAACATCTGGCCGCAAGATTTTAAGAGCTTTAAGGCCGTCTTCCGTCTGTATCTTATGAACTTGGGAGATAGAGGCAGCGGCAATTGGTGCCTCTAACTTTGGAAATAGGTCCGTATATTCGTCACCAAACTCAGCCTTGAGTGCTTTTTCAGCGAGTGCAATTGAAAAGGGAGGGACACGGTCTTTAAGGCGGGAAAGGTCTTGAGCGTTCTTTATGCCAATAATATCAGGACGTGTCGCGAGAATTTGTCCTAGTTTGACATAGGCTGGCCCCATTTTTTCAAGAGCAGTTGCAAGGCGCTCACCCGTGCTTTTCTTTTTGCTACCTGCTGAAAAAAGTCTTAGCACCATGCCGATTATCTTGCCGGGCCAAGGAAGGTGTCGGCGGATATCATCAGGTATCAATACGTCATGTCTGGCAAGTGTCGTTCCCGCTTTGAATAAGCGGTAATAGTCTGCGATTGCTTTAAACATTTCTAGTTAGACCGCCCAGCCCGTGTGAAGGGCAGCAACGCCGCCTGTGTAGTTTGTGAAGGATACGTTGGAAAACCCCGCCTCTTTAATCATGTCGGCGAAGGCATCTTGCTTTGGAAAACAACGAATAGATTCAACAAGATATTGATAACTATCTTTGTCACCCGTAACGATTTTTCCTAATTGGGGAATGACATTGAAAGAGTACGCATCATAGGCTGCTTGCATTTCTTTCGTGGCCATATGTGAAAATTCCAAACACGCAAATCGTCCACCCGGCTTGAGGACGCGACGAAATTCTCGAAGAGCTGCAGGTATATCAACCACATTTCTTATCCCAAAAGAAATAGTGACCACATCGACGCATTTGTCGGGGAAGGGCAGATTTGTAGCGTCAGCACATGCCCATATTAGACCGTCATCGCCGCGCTGTTCTAAGCCTGCGAGCAACATATCATCATTGATGTCTGTCACGATCGCCATGGCTGGTTCCCCGCCGCGGCGCTTGCGCACCTCTTCTGCTTTCGCGACGAATGCGCGTGCTATATCGCCTGTTCCCCCTGCGCAATCCAGCAGCAGCTCACCTGGTTGGGGGTTGAGCCGGGCTATCGTATTCGATTTCCAAATACGATGAACACCTGCGGACATGAGATCGTTCATGAGATCGTATTTTGTAGCAACCGAACGAAAAACACCTTTTACGCGTGAGACTTTTTCTTCTTGAGAGACGTCCTCAAACCCGAATGATACTTTTTCGTCCGTCATCGATTTATCCTGTAGGCCGATTTTATGCATTTTCTAATATGCACCATAGGCGAAGCTTTGCTAGCACGCTATAGCTAGTTCCATGCCAGAGCTGCCTGAAGTTGAGACTGTTCGCCGCGGATTATCTCCCGCAATGGAAGGTCGCGCCATAGAGCGCGTTGAATTGCGCCGTGCAGATTTGCGTTTTCCCTTTGCTGATAGATTTGCAGAGCGCCTGAAAGGGGTTCGTATTGAACGGCTTGGGCGGCGTGCGAAGTTTCTTATGGCGCAATTGTCCAGTGGTGAAGTGTTGACCATGCATTTGGGAATGACAGGGCGCTTTTCTATTGAAGGGAAGGGGTTTGAGGCTTTTGCTCATTCTGTAAGTAATAACGTTATTCATGATCACGTTGTTTTTCATATGGAAGGTGGTGTGACTGTAACGTTTAACGACCCGCGTCGGTTTGGGTTTATGGAATTATATGGTGTCGGCGAGGCGGAAAAATCCAAGCGATTTGCTGAATTGGGGCCCGAGCCTTTGTCCAATTCGTTCTCATCGGCCTATTTGAGTGAAATTTTAAAAAATAAATCTTCGCCTATTAAATCGGCACTTCTGGATCAGCGTATCGTTGCGGGGTTGGGGAATATATATGTGTGCGAAGCGTTATTTCGTTCAGGTATTTCGCCCGTGCGTAAGTCATCGACTATAGCGGGGAAAAGGGCTGAAAAACTTGTCCCCGTCATAAAGGATGTCATTCGCGAGGCGATTGATGCGGGAGGATCGTCGATTTCAGATTTTGCTCAAACCGATGGTAAACTGGGTTATTTTCAGCATAGTTTTTTGGTTTACGGCCAAGAGGGTAAAGCATGTAAAATTTGCGATACGCCGATTATGCGCATTAGCCAGTCGGGTCGGTCGACTTTTTACTGCACGAATTGTCAGAAGTAATGTTTTGAAAAGGTGATACCATTAAAAGGTGACCTTAGCGTCATCTTGGTCTATATCTGGCCGAAGGGTAAAACGGGAAGGGCTGAAGATGTGTTTTGGAGCATCAGGCTTACGCCGGCAATTAATATCGTGGTTTGCAGCTCTTGTATTTTTGATGAGTTTTGCTGTACCAGCCAGCGCAGTAGATTTTTTAGAAACAATTCAGGATATTCCGTTGCCGGTTGGTTTTGTCGAGCTGGGGGACCCTGTGGAGTTTGAAACGCCATTTGGCCGAATTGTTGAAACATCGGCCGAGGGTGCAGGAACAATTGATCAGTCTATTGATTATTATAAAGCGTCTCTTCCAGCATTTGGGTGGGCGCTTGTTGGGGGTCCCTTGGTGTTCGAGCGTGCAAATGAGCGTTTGTATATCAGTGTGAGCCAATTGGATGTTGTAACTCACGTGGATTTTAAACTCGTGGTGCGACCAGCATCTTCAAAAATGAATGACTAAGCGACCTTGTGTGCATTTTATACGCCGAGTTTCGTAAGGAGAGGCTTTTATGAGCTATAAGTTGATTGAAACAAACCTTGATGAAGTAACGGGCGTTGCCAGCATCGTACTTAATCGTCCAGAGCAGCGGAACGCGCTCTCCAGTGAGCTGATGACAGAATTAAGTGAGGCGATCGAGCACTTCGAGGGCCTCCCTGTCGTCGGGTGTATTGTTATTTCTGGTAAGGGCGGAAAAGCTTTTGCGGGTGGTGCCGATATTAAAGAAATGGCGGGCCGCACTTATTCGCAAAACTATAAAGACAATTTCATTACAGCTAATTGGGAGCGTGTTGCTCAGTGCCGTAAGCCAACAATTGCTGCGGTATCAGGTTACGCGCTTGGTGGTGGATGTGAATTGGCAATGATGTGCGATATTATTGTTGCGGGTGAAAATGCTAAATTCGGACAGCCGGAAATAAATTTAGCGCTATTGCCTGGTGCAGGTGGAACACAACGTCTTACGCGGTTCATCGGAAAATCAACTGCGATGGATATGTGTTTGACGGGGCGTATGTTGACTGCTGCTGAAGCTTTGTCTCTGGGGTTAGTGTCTCGCGTTGTGCCAACAGATGAGCTAATGGACCTCGCTTTGGATATGGCAAAAACGATTGCAAGCAAATCGCGCATGACGGCTATGATGGTGAAAGAAGCAGTGAATACAGCCTATGAAACGTCTCTGTCACAGGGTGTTTTGTTTGAAAGACGTGCTTTTCACTCTGTTTTTGCGACAGGAGATGCAAAAGAAGGTATGACAGCTTTCACTGAAAATCGCCCGCCACGGTGGGACAATAAGTAAATTGAAGTGGTGATTACAGAATGAATCGAAAGAATCTGAAGATTCAACGTTGACGAAAAAATCACCTGTTGGTATCTACGCCCTTCCGATGAGTGTGTCTGGACTGTGACAGGCTCATCAAATCCTTTTTTTATGTTCGGAGACTGCTCTATATGGCCAATACTAGTTCCGCCAAAAAAATGGTACGTAAAATCGCCCGGCGGACGGCTGTTAACAAGAATCGCCGTTCTCGTGTACGTACATACATTCGTCGTGTTGAAGAAGCTATCTCAGGTGGTGACAAGAAGGTTGCTGAAGCAGCGCTTCACAGTGCAGAGCCTGAAATTATGCGTGCGGTAAGCAAAGGCATTATCCACCGTAACACTGGCTCTCGTAAGGTGTCTCGTTTGGCATCTCGCGTTAAGGCGATGGCATAAGTCAAACTGGATCGTTTAGGTCTGGAATTATAGAGGCAGGCTTCGGTCTGCCTTTATTTTTGCAATAAATTTGCTAGTAGCAATATCCAGAGGTTTTGTGAGGGTGTGCTGAGAAAAAACAGGCTTCCTATCTTGTAAATATAAAGTAAATGGCGCAGCCGATTCGTGTGGATAACTCGTCCGTATGCTGTGTGAATATTTTTCAAAAAAAGACACTTTTTTTGCTTGCGTTTTTCTAGTTTTTTCCAACTCTCTGGAATCTATTCACTTTTTAAATTTCTTCCCGATTTGACAAAAAAATCTTTGGGTTCGTAGTGCGATTACCTGTGAATATGCGTTGACGAGTAAGGTTAATTTTGGTGAATATCTCCATCTCAGAGAGTTTCTCCCTGCACCGCAGAAGGACGCCACGCACCACTTGTTCATGGGTGTGAACAGGAGTGGTTTGTCTAAAATAATTGCGGGTAGGGAAAGAGCAAATATAAGAATTTGGGGCTGTGGGTAAGATGGATAACCAAACGAAAATAGACTCTATGCCACTATTAAGTGACATAGAGATGCAAACTGAATTACTTTCCGAAGGCGGGCGTGGTCCTGTCATTTGGGGTGATGTACGTTCAAAACTGCGCGATGTGTATGGCGCAAGTACATTTGACAAATGGATGTCATCCTTAGTCTTTGTGGCTGAGGTTGACGGTAGTGTAATTTTGGCAACGGAATCCAAATTGGACCGTGAGCGCATTGAGCGCGATTACATGAGAAATATCATTGGCGTATGGACCGCATTAGATCCTAAGACGCGTCCAGTAACTTTGGTTGCGGATGCTGATCTTCCTGTGGATCTTAAAACGCTCGCTAAAGCAAATCGCGCAAGCCAAGAGACAAGCCTACAAAGTGTGGCGCCTCTATCAGTTGTGCAATCTGATGAAGTAGAGGCGGAAGACTTCACACAAGGTGTGGACCTCACGCAAACCTTCGACACATTGGTTGTGGGCGAAAGCAATCAATTAGCGGCGAATATCGCGCGTAAAGTCGCGGCGGGTATTGTTGGTCCGGTATCTGTGGTGCTCTTTTATGGTGCGCATGGTGTTGGTAAGACGCATTTGCTGCGCGCTATCAAGCACGATTGCGCGGTTCAAGGTGGTAAGAAATCTGCTGTATATATGAGTGCAGAAGATTTTATGCTTACGTTTGTGGAGGGCGTGCGCCAGAAAGATACTAGTGCGCAACGTAATCGTATTCGCAATGCAGACATTGTATTGCTTGATGATCTTCAGTTGATCACATCACGCGCTGCAACACTAAAAGAGTTTTTCCAACATCTTCGTGCTGTAATAGCCAATGGCGGAAAAGTTGTCTTGTCAGCCGATGCAGCTCCTACGCGCTTGGAGTGTCTCGATGATCGTATGCGGGATGATATTCAAGGTGGTGTAGTTGTTGAGGTACACCGCCCTGAAATAGAGATGCGTGCTGAGATTATCCGTTCGAAAATTGAAATCATTCAGCAGGATTTCCCTGAATTTGAGCTTGAGGAAGCTTGGATAAATTTGATGGCTGAGCGTTTGACTGCTTCTGGGCGCGCATTATACGGCGCTGTTCGGAATGTGTTCGCGGGAACTGTTCTTGCGAATAAGCCTGTTACTGAGGCGGCAGTTGAAAATGCAATCCGACTTATTGTTGGTGAGCGTCGTGCACCTAAGATTGACACGATCAAAGATGTGGTCGCGAAATTTTACGGCATAACGAAAGCTGACTTGGATGCGGCTTCACGTCGTCGCAATCTGGCGCAGCCTCGTCAGGTTGCTATGTATTTCTGTCGTGAGTTGACGACTTGCTCATATCCCTTGATCGGCTTTAACTTTGGAAAGCGGGATCACACGACAGTTATTTATGCTTGCCGTAAAGTTTTGGAGCGGAAAGAGGAAGAGCCAGATTTGCATGAGGAGCTGGCTAAGCTTCAGCATCAAATTTTGGATGATCCACGAAATCAGCAGTTCACTTAAGTCCTAAATTTAGGTGATTTGCATGAGAAGGAGGCTTTTCGTCAGTATTTTTGAATATTGACGCAAGTAAAGGCTTCCCTCACACAAAAAATTAGATATGGTTTCGGCCCGTCCTATAAAGGGCGGGCCGAATTCACATGGGTCAACGCATAGTCGGTATTCTCCTTCTGTGTCTGGCCGTTCCAAAGCAGGTGACTGCATATGAAGCTGACAATCGACCGCGGCGCATTAATGAAAGCGCTATCTCACGTTCAAAATGTTGTGGAACGCCGCAACACGATTCCGATTTTATCGAACGTGCTTATTGATGCTGAGGGTACGAGCTTGCGGTTGACGGCAACTGACCTTGATATGGAAGCATCCGATACGACGATTGCTCATATTGAGAAGGCGGGCTCAGTGACAGCCCCCGCTCAAACATTGTTCGATGTTGTGCGCAAATTGCCTGATGGATCAGATATTGGCTTGTTGTTGGATGCGGAGACGCGACGTTTGACAATTACTGCTGGTCGGTCCCGTTTTGCTTTGCCAACTTTGCCGGCAGATGACTTCCAGACGATGTCAAAGGAAGAGGCACCCAACAGTTTTGATATTCCAGCAGCTGATTTTCGTCGATTAATCGACAAGACTAGATTTGCGATCTCCACCGAAGAAACGCGCTATTATCTGAATGGTGTATATATGCACGGCGCAGAAGTAGGGGGGAAGGCAAAATTACGTACTGTTGCAACAGATGGCCACCGTCTCGCTTTAGCGGAAGCGGACGCGCCAGCGGGTGCAGCAACTTTGCCTGGTGTTATTATTCCACGTAAGGCTGTGGCTGAAATTCGACGCCTTTTGGATGACGCGACGCAAGATAGCAATGTGAGCGTATCAACGTCTGAATCCAAGATTGTCGTTAAAGTTGGCGATGCTGTGATCACTTCAAAATTGATCGATGGTTCTTTCCCTGATTATACGCGCGTTATACCGCAATCGAACTCAAAAATTCTTATTTTGAAGAATGCAGAGTTTAAAAGTGCTGTTGATCGTGTGGCTACTGTGTCGGCGGAGCGTTCAAGGTCGGTGAAACTGTCGCTTACTGCAGATAAGCTTGTCTTGCAGGTTTCAAATGCGGAAACTGGTCAAGGTGTAGAAGAGCTTGAGGCAACCTATAGCGATGAGGACATGGAGATCGGGTTCAACGCGCGTTATTTGTTGGATGTGACTCAGCAAATTGAAGGTGATGAAATTCGTTTTGAATTAAATGATGGTGCATCTTCTGCGCGTGTGACGGATTTGGCTGACCCTGCGGCGCAATACGTATTGATGCCACTGCGCGTATAAACTGAGCCGCCAGATGGTGGATCATTCAATAGATAATGTATCGCTGGATGGTAAAACGTCATCCCGAGAGAGTGGAGGGGTCAGTATTGGCTCCAAAGGGATCACGATACAACGTCTGGCGCTTCACAATTTTCGTAATCACATAGCGACTGTCCTAGAGATGGATGCGCGGCCAGTATGCTTATTTGGGGCGAATGGCGCGGGCAAGACGAATTTGCTGGAGGCGGTCTCTATGCTTGGTCCTGGTAAGGGGCTGCGCGCGGCCTCTTTGCCGTCTCTTATACGTACGGAGGCGGGATGTGCTGTGGCAGGTGGCTGGGCGATTTCCGCCCGCATGGATGATTGTGGATTAGATCGTCAAATTTCTGTAGGATTGGATGTTTCTGCTGAGGGGCGTACGCGTCGAGTGGCGAAATTGGATGATGCTGCCGTGAGCCAAACAGATCTTGCAGAACTTATTCGCGTGGTGTGGTTGACGCCAGCCATGGATCGCGTTTTTGCGGGTCCAGCGGGTGATAGGCGCAAATTTTATGATCGACAGGTGTTGGCGCATACGCCTGCACATGGAGGCGCTTCTGCGGTCTATGAGAAAGCCATGCGAGAACGTAACGCTTTATTTGAACGAGGGCGTGCAGATCCATCATGGTTGGATGCGCTTGAGGATAGGTTGGCTCAGTCAGGAGCGGCCATAGCAGTAAATCGAGTGTCAGCAATGGAGAGAATTCAAGCTGCAATCGATGCGCGTCCGGAGGGGCATTTTCCTAAGGCAGATATTTCTATTTCTGGTAAGTTTGAAGAGATGGCGTTTCGAGGTGATTCGTTGCAGGAAATAGAAGTTGCTATACGCGATACTTTGAAGGCCGGAAGAGGGCGGGATTCTGTTGCTGGAAGGACACTTACTGGCGTTCATCGCAGTGATTTGGTGGTTGTTCACCGTCCAAAGCAACTTCCTGCATCTCAGTGCTCGACAGGAGAGCAAAAAGCGCTCCTTATGGGGCTGATATTAGCGAATGCAAAAGCACTTTTAGAGGGCGACTTTGCCCCTAATCCTTTGCTATTGCTAGATGAGGCTGCGGCACACCTTGATTCGGTGCGACGTGCAGCTTTGTATGATGAATTGGCCGCGCTTGGCGGTCAGGCTTGGTTGACTGGAACGGATGCCGGTTTGTTTGACGCTTTTGGATCTCGCGCTCAAAGATTTTGCGTAGAGAATGGGAAGGTTAGCAAGGTGTAGGTTGGATGAGTTTCACCATCAAGCTTTGGGTTATAGTAATTATGGGCGGAGGTCCTCGACATGACTGAACCAGTAGAGAACGCAGAATACGGCGCAGGGTCGATCAAAGTCTTGAAAGGCCTTGAGGCCGTTCGTAAGCGTCCCGGTATGTATATCGGTGATACAGATGATGGCTCGGGCCTTCACCACATGATTTATGAGGTAGTGGATAACTCCATTGATGAAGCGCTAGCAGGACATGCTGATTATGTGACCGTGACTTTGCATGCTGATGGGTCAGCGTCTATTTCCGACAATGGTCGTGGTGTGCCTGTAGATATGCACCCAACGGAGGGGATATCTGCTGCAGAGGTGATTATGACCCAGCTACACGCTGGTGGTAAATTTGACGACAACTCGTATAAGGTTTCGGGTGGTCTCCACGGTGTGGGTGTGTCGGTTGTGAACGCGCTGTCGGAATGGTTGCAGCTTTCTATCAATCGTAATGGTAAACGTTATTCAATGCGATTTACCCATGGTGTATCTGATGCGCCGTTGGAGGTGGTAGGTGAGGCTCCTATGCGTCCTGACGGGTCACGGCATGAGACCGGGACGGAAGTCCGTTTTTTACCGTCAACAGAAACATTCACGATGGTTGAATTTAAGCGTGAGACGCTTGAGCACCGTTTGCGTGAATTAGCATTTCTGAACTCGGGTGTAAAAATTGTGTTTCGGGATGAACGTCCTGCTGAACCGATTGAAACCATCCTTGAATATGCAGGGGGTGTTGTTGAGTTTGTAAGGCATCTCGACAACAAGAAATCTGCTCTTCTTCCAGACCCTATTTGGGCAACAGCTGAAAAAGAAGGAATTACGGTTGAAGCTGCGTTAGAGTGGAATGACAGTTATCATGAGAATGTTCTGTGTTTCACAAATAATATTCCGCAGCGAGATGGTGGAACGCACTTAGCTGGTTTCAGAGCTGCGCTAACGCGTGTGATCAACAAATATGCGCAAGAAACTGGTGTCGCCAAGAAGGAAAAAGTTGATATTTCTGGTGATGATGCACGTGAAGGCCTTACATGTGTTCTTTCAGTAAAAGTGCCAGATCCAAAGTTCTCATCTCAGACAAAAGATAAGCTTGTGTCTTCCGAAGTGCGTCCCGTCGTTGATAATTTGATGACAGATGCGCTTTCAACGTGGTTTGAAGAAAATCCGACGCAAGCTAAAATCATTATGTCCAAAATCGTTGAAGCGGCGGCTGCGCGTGAAGCAGCGCGTCGTGCGCGTGAGCTTACACGCCGTAAGTCGGCTTTGGATATTACGTCGCTCCCTGGGAAGTTGGCAGATTGTCAGGAAAAAGATCCTGCCAAGTCTGAGCTCTTTATAGTGGAGGGGGATTCAGCGGGTGGATCTGCAAAGCAGGGGCGCAACCGAGAAAATCAAGCTGTATTGCCTCTACGTGGTAAAATTTTGAACGTTGAGCGGGCTCGCTTTGATCGCATGTTGAGTTCTGATCAGGTTGGAACGCTTATTACTGCGCTTGGTGCAAGTATTGGACGTCGTTCTGAAGAAAAGCCTGATGAGGGGTTTCAGCCAGATAAGCTTCGCTATCACAAAATTATCATCATGACGGATGCTGATGTTGATGGTGCGCACATCCGTACACTTTTGCTGACATTCTTTTATCGTCAAATGCCAGAGCTTATTGAGCGGGGGCATTTGTTTATTGCGCAGCCTCCACTTTATAAGGCTGAAAAGGGGCGTTCATCGCGTTATCTGAAAGATGATGCGGAGATGGACGCCTACCTTATTGATGAAGGTACGACGGGTGAAACACTTGTGCTTCAATCTGGTGAGCAGATCGCTGGAGAAGACCTTAGAGCGCGTGTGCGCGATGCAGCCGTATTTAAGCAAACTTTATCCCGTCTTTCCCTGCGTGCGCCAAGTTTCATTCTAGAGCATGCAGCTATTGCAGGCGCCATGAATGTCGGGGCTGGCCAAGATGAGGCCAATAAGACTGCCGACCGGTTGAACTTGCTTGCAGAAGAGGGTGAAAACACGTGGTCCGCTACTCTTGAAAATGGCGGCCTATTGCTTGAAAGAGAAGTACGTAATGTGAAGGAGAGTGTCACATTGGATGCAACATTGCTTGCGCTTCCCGATGCAAAAAGGCTCGCTGAACGTGCGCAAGATATGACTGCAATATACGAAAACTTAGCAATGCTTCGCCATGAGCGCGGTGGAGAGGTGGAAGTTTATGGCCCACTTTCGCTTCTGGATGCGGTTTTGAAATCTGGTGCGAAGGGTATCAAAATTCAACGTTATAAAGGATTGGGTGAGATGAATCCTGATCAATTGTGGGAAACGACGTTGGATAAGAATGCGCGTTCACTCCTTCAAGTGCGCATTGAGCATGCAGATACGGCTGACGAGATGTTTACTAAGCTCATGGGTGATGTCGTTGAGCCGCGTCGAGAGTTCATCCAAGACAACGCGCTAGAGGCTCAAGTAGATGTCTAAATCTGCATAGCTGGGTTATCAAATAGTGGTATTAAGGTGAGCATATAGATATCCTGTATGCTCATTTTTTTGGCAAAATGTTTAATATTACCTAGGGTAAAGGCTGGTATTTTACCCCTTTTTGAGAAGTTGAGATTTCGGTAAAAAGCAAGAAATGCACAATTATTCCTCACTTTAAGGAGGTGTATGGGCAAATTTTGTTAAAAAGGGGGAATGAGCCGCCTGATTGTTGCATAATAGTCTCAGTGCTGTGATAAAGGCAGCGTATTCGATCAAGTTTCATCTAAATCAATTGACGATTTTGTGACAGTAGACTTGGTTGTTATGCAAGTTCGCAGGTCAGAGTTTCTTTACTGGTGGGGCAACGCCAGTTCTGAAGGGCAGCGAACTATTGTAATTCTCTAATTCGGGGGTCCGAATGACTATTAAGAACTTAAAGAGCGGCTTGGTCCGCTCTACGATTTTGGCTGGTCTGGCTGCAATCAGTGCACCAGCTGTATTGGCTCAAGACGTAGACACGATCGCTGAAGCTACTGAAGATTCATCTGTTCAGCAAACTATCGTGGTTACAGGTACACGTATCCCACAACAAAACCTAATCGGTACAAGCCCAGTGACAAACATTGGTGCTGGTGAGATCACAACACGTGGTGTTGTGCGTGTTGAGGATATCGTGAACACTTTGCCGCAAGCATTTGCGGGTCAAGGTTCAGCTGTTTCTAACGGTTCTTCAGGTACTGCTACAGTAAACCTACGTGGTCTTGGTGCAAACCGTACATTGGTTCTTATGAACGGTCGTCGTATGCCTTACGGTTCTCCGCAATTGGCTGCTGCTGACTTGAACCAAATTCCTGCTGCTCTAATCGAGCGCGTGGATGTTCTTACAGGTGGTGCGTCCGCTGTGTATGGTTCTGACGCTATTGCTGGTGTTGTGAACTTCATCATGAAAGATGACTTTGAAGGTGTTCGCATCGATTCAAACTATTCTTTCTTCCAGCACAACAACAACAACACTACTATGCAGGAATTGAATGCTGCCAACGGTTATGATGCACCTAGTGGCAGTACAACTGATGGTACAGCATACGATATTACTGCGATCATGGGTGTGAACTCTGATGATGGAAATGGCAACATTACTGCTTATGCATCATACCGTAATGTTGAAGCTGTAAACCAAGGGCAACGCGACTATTCAAACTGTGCTTTGACTGGTTCAGGTCCATACGGATGTGGTGGTTCTGCTACAAACCTTGATGCAAACTTCCTTGTTCTAGGTACCGGAAATATCCCAGTATTTGATGATGAAAACCCAGGCGCAGGTGGTCTACCTGGTTTGTTTGGTGTGAAAGATGGCGTATTTAGTGACGGTTCATCAGGTACCTTTAACTACAATCCATTCAACTATTACCAACGTCCAGATGAGCGTTACTCATTTGGTGTGAATGGGCACTATGAATTCAACAAAAACGTTGAAGTCTACACAGAACTTTCATTCATGCATAACCGTACATTCGCTCAGATCGCGCCATCAGGTGTGTTCGGTGGTGGTATTGCCGGTGACGCTGGTGGAATCAACTGTAACAACGCGTTCTTGTCAGGCCAACAGTTCGAATATCTCTGTGGTAGCCAAGGTCTAACGACTGATGATACAGCGACAGGTGTTCTTATCCTGCGTCGTAACGTTGAAGGTGGTAACCGTACAGACGATCTAACACACCAAACATTCCGCGGTGTCGCGGGTGCTCGCGGTGAAATCGCTGATACTGGTCTTCAGTATGACGTGTTTGCATCTTTTGCGCGTGTAAGCTTGTCTCAGTCTTACCTAAATGAATTGTCAAAAGTTAAAGTTGCTAAAGCACTTAACGCTGTTGACGATGGTGAAGGTAACATTGTTTGTGCGGTTAACGCTGACGCAGATACATCAAACGATGATGGACAATGTGTGCCTTACGACATCTTCTCTGCGAATGGCCCATCACAGGCAGCGCTTGGATATGTTGTTAGTCCGCTTCTTTCAAACGGTAGCACAGACGCACAAAACATTGTGGGTACAATTGCTGGTGACCTAACACAGCACGGTATGAAAATCCCGTCAGCGACTGAAGGTCTTGGGTTTGTGGTTGGTGCTGAATACCGCCGTAACTCATTGTCATTCACTCCTGATGCTGGTTTCCAATCAGGTGATGGTTATGGACAAGGTGGTCCGACAACTCCAATTTCAGGATCAACAGAATCATACGAATTCTTTGGTGAGTTGAATGTACCATTGGTGCAAGACAAGCCTGGTATTTATGACCTTGGTCTTGAGTTTGCTTACCGTTACTCAGACTACACAACACCTGATGCAACAACTGACACATACAAAGTCGGGTTTGACTATGCGCCAGTTGAAGACATTCGTTTCCGTGCGTCTTACCAACAAGCTGCACGTACTGCGAACATCTTTGAATTGTATGATGCACAAGGTCTAGGTCTTTTTGACTTAACTGAGCAAGGTCCAGATGGGGATACATATTATGACCCATGTTCTGGTTCGAACCCAGCAGCAACAGCTGCACAGTGTGCGAACACAGGTGTAACTGCAGCTCAATACGGCTTTATTGCTGATAACCCAGCAGGTCAGTTCAACCAACTTACTGGTGGTAACTTAGAGCTTGATCCTGAGGTTTCTGAAACATTCACAATTGGTTTTGTGTTTGAGCCAACATTCATGGATGGTCTGACACTATCTGTGGACTATTTCGACATCACAGTTGAAGACTACATTTCTACAGTAAACCCAGAAACTGCATTGAATGAGTGTCTTGAAAATGGCGATGCATTCTTCTGTAGCCTCGTTAATCGTGGTGGTGGTGGTACACTATGGGCTGGTACATCTGGCTTCATTACTGCCACAAACGTTAACACTGGTGAGCTTTCAACATCTGGTTTTGATGTGAATGCAGCATATTCATTCGATATTGGTACTTTTGGATCAATGACAATGGATTACACAGCTACAATTTTGCAAGATCTAATAACGCAAGAGCTTCCAACTTCAGAGCCATATGACAGCATTGGCTTCTATGGTGGACGTCACGGAACTTCCAACCCTGAGTACCGTCACATTGCGGGCGCTTCATGGGAAACACCTTGGAATGTTACAGCTGGTCTGACATGGCGTCACTTCGGTGAGGTAGAGTTGGAGTCTGGTGCACAACCACTTGATTCTCAAAACTACCTTGACGTGAACGCGACATATGACGTGTTTGAAAACACTAGCCTTCGTGCTGGTATCAACAACGTTATGGATGATGAGCCACCACTTTCATCTTCTGTAGGTTCTGGTTTCGGTAACGGAAACACATTCCCACAGGTTTATGATGCACTTGGACGTTACGTCTTCTTTGGTGCGACTGTAGACTTCTAGGTCTCGATTGTATCAAAACTATTAGGAAGGCCGGAGCATCATGCTCCGGCCTTTTCTTTTGTGTAAAAATGTATATCTATCTGGGGGTTGGTTGCATGAAGGGCAGACATGACACAAATATCGGTGACGACGTTTAATTGTGAAAACCTGATGATGCGGTGTGATTTTTCCACTCAATCAATTCCAGATCTCGCCCACAAAATCACACAGATAAAGAGTGCGGACCGTGCCAACCAAATTGATGCCGTTTTCAATGTTCTTTCTGAAGATGATCGCACTTTAACAGCGCAGGCTTTGTCTGCAGCTCAGGCGGATGTGTGTTGCCTGCAAGAGGTTGAAAATCTAGTTACACTGACTGCGTTTCATAATCGCTACCTTAGAAAATGGTTGCGGAAACCGTATTTTTTTCGTGCCTTGATTGAAGGTAACGACCAGCGCGGTATTGATGTTGGAGTATTATCTCGTGCGAAGATTGTCCGCCAAGAAAGTCATGGTCGAAAGACTTATGCCGACTTTGGCATGACACCGCCATCTGGATATCATCCAAATGACCGCGTGTTTCGCCGCGATTGTCTTGAAGTAGAAATTGAAAAAGAGGGCAAATCTCTCACCCTGTTTGTTTGTCACTTTAAGTCCATGAATGGTGGACGTTTTGAAACAAAGCCAATTCGTGAAGCCGAGGCTAAAGCTGTGCGTTCATTGATTGAGCAACGATTTGCAGACACGGTTTCGGCAAATTGGATCGCGTTGGGTGATTTCAATGACTATTTTGAATTAGATGGCATTCCTGTTGACGATCATGGGCTTGGACCATTCCTTGAAGATAATTTCTCAATAGATGCGGGTGCATTCCTTGAGGAAGATCCGCTAAATCGCTGGACCCATTATTATAGTCGGGAAGGGGTGTATGGGGCTTTGGACCATATTTTTCTGTCGCCTGCCTTAGCCGCTCGAAACACGGATGCTAAATTAAGAATTATACGTGCTGGTCAGCCTATGCGTGCCGATAGATATACGGGACGTAGGTTCCCGGGTGTGGGGTATATTCGGCCTAAAGCGTCTGATCACTGTCCGATGTCCGTGACTCTTAATCTATAAACTGGCAGATATAAATTTAAATTCATAAATACCTGTTCTAAGACAGGGTATATGCCGGCTTAGGGCGGTCGCGATATATTAGTTTCGTCGTGTAGAGGCTGAAAAGAGAAGAATATGACTAAGACACAAGCGGTTTCCAAATTTGATGCTTTGATCGAACGAGCAGCCAAATATCAAAGTCTCGCTACAGAAAATTATGACCGTGTTCGTCGGATTGCGAATGGTATCCAATCTGGTTTTTGTAAATACCTTGCTTCAAGCGACGGCGCTTGCGTGCATCTTGTGCCACCACAAGGAGCATTTCAGCCTAAAAGTTACGGTGATGAAGCTTTTTCTATGCCGCCACGTGGGTTTCGTCATATTGGTCCTATAGCGTTCGGGCTTGCTGTTCGGGTAACGCGCGGTACTGACTGGCTTCGAATGACTTTGATATGTTCAAAAAAGGGTGATTTTTTTGAAGTATCAATTGTAGACGGCGACTCTCACAAGTTTGATTTGCCATTTACAGATGATGACCATCAAGACTTCTATGAGAAACTATATGACCATATTATTGAGTGGCTCGACGATAAGATAAATTTATACCAAGATGGAGATTACAGCTCCCGTCATATCGGGTTTGATTTCTCGGACGAAAAAGTTTCTGGAGATGGCTTAGCGCCTAAAATTCCTACGACCTCAAAAATTTCTTAGACGATCGCCTAAGGGGCGCTTTATATGCATGACAATCTAATCCTCGCGGTCGCCATAATCGGTGTCCTAGGTATCGGTGCTCAGTGGTTAGCATGGCGCTTTCAAGCACCTGCAATCGTTTTGATGAGCGTGGCAGGGCTTTTTGTGGGCCCTTTTTGGGCTTGGATGTTTGGACATCCACTTCTTAACCCTTCGGAGGTCTTTGCGACGGGCGGGGTAGATGCTCATGGAAAGGCTATTAGTAGCCTTTTGGGGCCAATTATTTCACTCGCCGTTGCTGTAATCCTGTTTGAAGGTGGTTTGAACCTACGCTTCCACGAATTGCGTGAATCGGGCAAGGCTGTGATGCGGCTGATCTTTATCGGTACGCCTATCGCATGGGGATTGGGAACATTAGCTGCGCACTATGCGGCGGGGCTTTCCTGGCCGGTGGCTATTCTTTTTGCGGGTATTTTGGTTGTGACAGGGCCAACGGTAATTATGCCGCTCCTGCGTCAATCTAAATTGGGCGGCAAAGTTGGCTCTACGCTGAAATGGGAAGGTATCGTAAATGATCCCGTTGGGGCTTTGCTTGCCGTTGTTGTGTACGAGGCGCTTCGCGTTCTAAATGCGGGTGAAAACCCTCTCTACGCAGCAGGATGGATTTTTGTAGCCGCTGTCATGGCGGGGTGCCTTGGTGTCGCGTTTGGATATGGACTTGTGCACATGTTCCGTCGTGGGTGGGCACCTGAATATCTTAAAGCGCCTATTCTGCTTTCAGGGGTAATAGCGTGTTACTCGCTTGCAGAGATGATCGAACATGAGACAGGGCTAGTTGCTGTGACAGTGTTTGGTATGGCACTGGCGAATGCGCGTTTCGCGAGCTTGCAGGAGGTGCGTAAGTTTAAGGAGAACATTGCCGTTCTTCTGATATCGGGTGTGTTCGTAATTTTGACTGCGGATTTGACGCCGCAAGACATTGCATCAGCATTTAACTTCCCAACATTTGCTTTCCTTTTCTGTATGCTTTTCATTGTGCGTCCTATTTCTGCTGGATTGACGACACTTGGCGCTTTGAAGCCAAAAGAGTCAGCTCTAATTGGTTGGATCGCACCGCGTGGTATCGTGGCAGTTGCTATTTCTGGCTTCTTCGCAGAACGCATGGTCGCGGATGGCTATGAAGATGCATCACGTTTAACCACGCTTGCTTTTGCAATGGCGATTACCACAGTTGTGTTGCACGGGTTTACAATCAAACCGATTGCTCGCTGGTTGGGGCTGGTGCGTGTAAATCGTCCTGGAACATTGATCGTGGGTTCCACGCCATGGAGTGTGGGTTTTGCTAAATGTCTAAGTGATGCTGGAGCAGATGTAATTCTGGCGGATTCAAATTTCGGGCGTCTCCGTGGTGCGCGCCAAGCAAACCTTGATCGTTTTTATGGCGAGGTGGTTTCAGAAGGTGCTGAGCTTCAACTAGATCACTCAAAATTTGACAGTGTCGTCGCAGTTTCTGCGAATGATCCTTATAATGCGCTTGTGTGTAGTCATTTTGGTCCTGAATTGGGCCGGAATCATGCATTCCAGTTGGCGTCACAGGATTTAGAAGAGGACAATCCACGCGCTATAAATCTGGCCGCGCGCGGACAAACGCTTGGTGGACGCGGCCGTACATATGACGCCCTTATTCGCGATACATACCGTGGTTGGACGTTTTCTAAAACGACATTGACGGAAGGTTTCACGCTTGAAAACCTGAAAGCCAAACGACCTGATGCGGATTTACTGGCTGAATTGCGCCCTGATGGAAGCATGGTGTTTTTAGGACCTAGCCGTTCTGCGAAAGGTGGTGTGGGTGTGACGGTTATAAGCTTTGGTCCAGAAACAGCTGTGACTGAACCTGAAACAAAAGACGGCGCAGACGAGGCAGAGGCGGAAAATGCCGATACCTCTAGCACTGAGAATGAAGCATTGCCTGAAGCAAAAAAAGCTGGATTGCTAAGTCGAATTAAAAATCCCAAATCCACTGGTGAGCGATCTTCGCTCTAGCTTCCTATAGCGTGTAAGCTGCGCCCATTTGCGTTCAGCCAATTTTTGGCCGGACGTACATCGGGTATGCAGCGCGCAACGTGGCTCCAGAAGCGGGGAGAGTGGTTCATTTCCAGAAGGTGCGCACATTCATGCGCTGCAACATAATCTAGAACAAATGTAGGCGCACAGATGAGGCGCCAAGAAAAGTTTAAATTGTTTTTGGATGAGCATGATCCCCAGCGTGTTTTAGTATCTTTGATTGAAATACTTGCGGGTTGAACATTCAATATCTTAGCATGTTTATTGACGTGCCTCATAAGATCTGCGCGGGCGGCAGCTTTATAAAACCCGATAACTTTGGCCGGTGCTAAGTCTGCCTTGCCGGGAACCATAATCTTAAAAGGTTTGCTAGCATCGTCTATGTAGACACTACGCCCTTGTTGTGCGGTTTGGATAAGGTGTAATTCACCGCGTAGTGGAGTTGAGCTTCCAATAGTTAAAAGTTGTTGTGCAGGTAATTCATCTAAGCGTGACCGAATCCAGTCGATTCGTTCTTGGGCAAAATCAAGCGCTGCTTTTTTGAACTTCCGATGAGGGGCGATAGCGACAGCTTCACGTTTCTTAGAGTCTATTTTTAAAGAAATTCGACGTGCACGTGGATTTATTTCGAGTCTTATCTCGATTGTTTGCCCTTTGTTCGTCATAAGATTGACACGGTCTGCGTGGTTTGTATCCATGCATGAAGAATTACAATCGTCCGTGGGTGGGCGCAAGCAAGGAATGAGGATCTAGTATGAAACACATTATGATAGGTGCTAGCGCACTCGCATTGTTGGCTGCTTGTGGAGCGGACGATGAGCCAAAAGCAAAATCTCTTGATTCAGTCAAAGTTGAAGACATAAAAATACCGAGTTCAAACTTTAAAGCTAAGGATTACGGTAAAACGTCAGCGGCACTTGCAGCCTTGAAACTAGATGGTGAAGCAAGTAGCCCAATCAAATTTGCTGACAGTTCTACTAAAAATGGCGGTGCAGTCTTTAGCGATGTGACAATCACAGGAGATGATGGTCCGGCGCTTTTAGCAAAGAAAATGTCGTTTGATGGTCTGAACATGACGGATGATGGTCCTACATTTGACCGTCTTATTCTATCAGACATGTCTATGGTGGACGAAGAAGAAGGTGTAAATATCGCCATTGGTGATATTTCTATCGTTGAACCAAATGCTGCTGCTTCAGCTTTCTTTGCGGCTTTGATCCAAGGTGAGGACACTGAAGGCACTCCAAATTTTGGAGAGTGGGCATTTGACAGTATGTCATTGAAAAATTTGTCTTTGGCTGCCGCGCCTAAAGATGAGGAAGGCGCTGTGTCTGTCTCCGTGGGTGAGCTTACAATGGCTTCACTTGCCGATGCTGTTGCTGGGCAAACTCTGTTTTCAAACATCAAAATGGATTTTGACATTCCAGACGCTGGAGACTTCCCAATTAAAGGTAGTCTAAACCTAGATAAAATGAGCCTATCAAACTTACAGGCGAGCTTCATTGATGCGTTTGCTGAGGCTGGTTCAGATCCTGAAAAACTTGCAGGTGTGAACTCTCAATTGATGGGCAATTACACAAGCCCGATTGATCAGGGCTATGATCAAGGTGTTGTTGAAGGGCTTTCGTTAGATGTATCTGGCTTAAGCTTCTCTATGCCAAAATCAGCGACAAAAGTTGTTCGCAATAAAGATGGTGTTGCGACGAGTGTTGTTAGCCCGAAAACTGTTTTCAAATTGAAAGCAGATGCAGAGGGTGGCCAGCTTGGTCAGCAATTGGCGCAAGGCCTTGCAATGTTGGATTACTCTGATCTTGAGTTTTCTGTAAATGCAAAAGCATCATATGACCCAGAAACAAAAGAAACGCGTTACAGCGACTATGTAATTGATATGAAAGATGGTTTTTCTCTTTCCTTCAACGGTGGTGCATTCAACGTCCTTGAGATGATGCAAGGCATGACTGAAAACGCTGAAGAGCCAAATATGGATGCTTTGGGTCAGTTGAAATTTTCAGATATGGAAATTTCTCTGAAAGATAAATCACTTATTGATCGCGCATTTAAAGTTGCTGCTGAAATGCAGGGCATGGAACCAGCTCAATTGAAGAGCATGGCATCTGGTTTCCTTGCAATGGGTACAATGCAGGCGAGCCAGTCTGGTGTAGATATGGAATTGGTGAATCAGACAGTCACAGCATTGACTTCTTTCATTGAAGATTCAGGCACATTGACGATTAAAATGGCTCCTGACGCACCGGTCTCAATGGCTGATTTTGAAGACCCAAGCAAACTTACTGCTGATGCTTTGGGTTTCTCTGCTACGACAAAGAAGTAATTGTTTTTACAATATAAATGCGAAAAGGCCGGAAGTTCTCTTCCGGCCTTTTTTATTCTAACATTAGAATGAGTTGCTAAATTATCAGGAGTTGGACGATAGTTCAGCGATACATCCAGCAACTTCATCTGGTGTCGCTTCTGAGGTAAAGAACGTCTTCAATTTCCAGTCTTTATCCATGAGATAAAGGATTGAAAGATGGTCCATCGTATAGCCTAAACTACTGTCTGGCGTTTCAATTTTCTTATAGCTGGTCATAAATGCATCGGCGGCAGATTTGATCTCTTCGGGCGTTCCTGTCAGGCCGATAAGGTCTTCAGGAAACCCATTACTTTCAACATATTGTGCCAATGCTTCGGGCGTGTCTTGTTCGGGGTCTACTGAGATGAGCAGTGTGCGAGGCTTTTCAACACCTTCGGGAAGTTGGTCCATCGCTGAGCCAACAACAGAGAGCGTAAACGGGCAGACATCCGGGCAATTTGTAAAGCCAAAATATACCAGCGTTTCGCGCCCTTTATAGGTGTCTTGTGTCACTCTGCTACCTGTGTGGTCAGTGAGTGCTATTGGCCCGCCTATATTGTCATAGGCACGTGATGCACAGGAGGAAGCGCCTCCCGACGTGCCTGCAGCAGCTGTGGATGTGTCATTGTTAGGCCCACACGCACTTAGCAAGAAAGTGACTGCGAGCGCGGATGTCAAAAGAGCATTTTTCATGAAGCGCAATATGAAGAAATTACGCGTTGAGGCAATAGGCGTTTAGGTCACAGGTGCGTGCGTGGAAAAAGCTTGAGCTTCTTCAATCTCAAACTACTGTGTCAAACTATGTCTACTCAGGAAAACGAAACCACACGCGGCACTGTAAACGCGATTACACCGCTTATTGATCTTGCACCCGAAGGGCTTGCCGGCGTTGGCTCCGTATTTGGACGGACGCGCGTACGCACTTTGGTGAGTTTGCGTTGGATGGCTGTCATCGGACAGGTGGCGGCGGTGCTGTTTGTACATTTTGTGCTTGGTTATAAATTACCCCTCGGTGGATGTTTGGCAGTGATAGCGGCATCTGCATGGGTGAATGTTATTTTAACGGCGTTGCATCCCGCACAGCGATTGGCCAGTCAAAAAGAAACCGCTTTGCAATCTGCTTTTGATGTGTTGCAGCTCACCACATTGATTGGTTTAACGGGGGGGCTGGATAATCCTTTTCTATTCATGATCGTTGCGCCTGTTACGGTGGCGGCTTCGCGTTTGCGTCCAGCTTATGCGCTATTATTGCTAGGGCTGGGGCTATCTAGCCTTGGATTATTATCACTGGTTTCCGCGCCTTTGCCGTGGATAGAGGGGGAGTCTCTGAGTCTACCACCGACCTATCGTTGGGGGTTATTTGCGAGTGTCGGGATTGGCCTTGTTTTCTTCGCGGTGTCGGCTTGGCGTACGGGGAGAGATGAGGCGCGATTAGTGCGCGCGCTGGAGGCTGCGGAGGAGGTGTTGGCGAAAGAGCAACGCCTTTCCGCACTTGGCGCGCTATCGGCGGCCACGGCGCATGAATTGGGAACGCCACTGGCAACCATCCATCTCGTCGCCAAGGAATTAGAGCGCGCAACAGATAAGAGGAGTGAGACATATGAAGATGTTTCCCTCATCGCAGAGCAAGCTGAAAGATGTCGCAATATTTTGGGTCAGATTTCCAGACGTGGAGAGGCAAGCGATGCAGCCCACGCCAAGCTTCCCGTTCTGGCATTGATCAAGGAAATATCTGAGCCGCATATGGGCTTAGGTATCAATATTCACCTCACCAGTGAGCCTTTGCCAGATATTGAGGGAGAGCCACCCCAACCACCGGAGATTAGACGTCGCCCAGAGCTTATTCATGCCTTGGGCGCGTTTGTAGAAAATGCGGTCAGCTTTGCCGAAAAAGATGTGCAAGTGGCGGCGCGGTGGTCGGATGATGAATTGCGCATTTATATTATTGATGATGGCCCGGGATTTTCGCAGGCGGTTTTGCCTAAATTGGGCGAACCATATCTTTCTCAGCGTGGTGAGAATCAAATAGGGGGCGGAATGGGGCTTGGTTTCTTCATTGCACGCACTTTGCTGGAGCGTACTGGCGCACGGATGAAGCCCTATAATCGCCGCCCACCCGCAAAAGGCGCTGTGGTGCGCGTGTCTTGGACGCTTAATACAATCCGCGCCGCGCCAGGCTGGTCAGATGAGTAGATATAGTGGTGAGTTTCGCATTTTTCGAGCATATTTAGTGCGGGGCTTGCTTTGCGATAGCAACGGTTTAGTTTAGACAAAAAACAAATGCCTGAAATCATATGCTTGGATGTAAAAGAGAGCTGAAATTCAGGATGCATGGGATGTTAAAAATGGAAGAAGCAGAATTCAAGCCAGATGAAGCGATCGCAGCTTTAGATGACAAGTCTATGATGGTGCTCGATGATGATGCTCCCTTTCGAGGCCGACTTGCACGCGCACTTACCCAGCGCGGATTTACTGTTTCTGCATGTGCCACTGTTGCTGAGGCAAAAGATGTCGCCAAATTAAACCCTCCTGCTTTTGCTGTGCTTGATCTGCGTCTTGAAGACGGGTCTGGTTTGGATGTTGTGCAAACACTGCATGAGCACCGTGAAGACGCGCGCGCCGTTATTTTGACAGGCTATGGCGCTATCGCAACGGCGGTTGCGGCGGTCAAGGCGGGGGCGGTGGATTATCTCTCCAAGCCAGTGGATATTGATGATGTGGTCAAAGCGCTTCTATCCGCGCCGGGCAATAAGCCAGAGCCGCCAGAAAACCCAATGTCAGCAGACCGTGTGCGCTGGGAGCACATTCAGCGCGTGTATGAATTGTGTGATCACAATGTTTCCGAAACAGCACGCCGCCTCAACATGCACAGACGCACATTACAACGCATTCTAGCAAAACGCGCCCCGCGTTAAGGGGATTGAGTGAAACTGTAGATGCCTATGAACAGTTCCAAAATGCACCATTATGTGCCTAAGCATCTCATTTCATTCTTTTCCGCCAAGCATAAAATCGCAGAATTAAGCCTATATGTTTGAAATGTCTTTAATTTTTTCATCTAGATGATCCAACCCATCTGCAATAATATAGAACCTTTTCAACATTAATTGGGGACTTTCAATTGTAGAAGTGAACCCTTTGATGTATGTGTGAGCTAGTTTGTTGCGCATGTTTGTCAATTCATTTAGGTTGCGGTGCAAGCCGTTTAGTATACTTGGATCACACAAAGCCTCAATTCCTTGGATTCCTTGATAACCAATCAGATCTCTTATCAGCGGATCCAAGTGTTTTCTCTGACTGAAGCCATAAGTACTTTCAACTCTAATTCTGTATTGCTTTTGAAAGGTTGAATTGCTAATCAATGCTCGAGCGTGTTTTTCACAGATACTGTCGATTGTGACTTCGATCCAACCACACAGCTCGATTATCGCTAACTTTGAAAAATACAGTGGTTCTGCTTGAGTTTTTGCTGAAGCATATTTTCTTTTCAAGGATTTTAAATTTCGTTCTATGTAAGTTCTAGTAACCATCTGGAGAAAACACATCGATTGCAGTTTGCATGCGCTCAATCACGCGTGGCTTACCTGAAAGCCCCTCTTTAAGTTTTTCCGCTGAAAATGGCTCTAAATTCACCAATTTGGTATATTTGTCTACACACTCGCTACTTGGTAATGCCTTTAAGTATTCCAGATTGCTAGCCACTCCTACCAGCACTGCTTCAATTATACTTATATTGATCTTTTCTGGAGCTTCGCCTCTAAAGACTTTATCATATGTAATATCAATAGTTTCTATAAACAATTGCTCCTTATCAGCCAAGAAACGATCATCAGCATTGCGGTAGGTTTTCATATACTCATTTAAAAATTTCGATAAGCGGCCACTGTATTTCTGGTACTTGTGATGGAATGCAAATAGTCGAAGGATTAGCTCTTGTTTCGTATAACGGTAATTGCTTTCTTCATCCATCTTGTTCAGGCTTCGCCAAGGAATGTAAGTATCTAATTTTGCCAATAATTGGTTCAAAGAGCCGTTATAAATACAATTTCGAATTTCCTGATTGTTTAGCTTTGAGCCACCAGTATTTAGGCGATGAAAGATAGTGAACACATATTCTGAATGTGATGTCTTTTCCATATCGCATCTTAGAATTGTTACAGGAATAGTTATGTTTTCAAGGCGGTCATAAAATTTCCGGATATTTTTGCTTCCATCACGAATTTCCGAAACGAATTTCCCCGCGATTTTAGGTTCAATATCCTCGTCTTTTGCTAGTTTCCATTTTACGGTTTCATCTAAAAATTTGACGATGGTAGAAATTCTCTGAAGGCCATCAATTACTTGATACTCGTCTCTCTTCCAATCATGAGCAAAACACATGCTTGGAATAGGAAGCCCTTTTATTAGAGAATCTATAAATCGTGTTTGTGCGGTATTGCTCCAGACAAAATCTCTTTGAAATGTGGGCTGTAGATCAAGTAATCCCCGTTTTTCTAATCGAAATAAATCAGCGCACGACCTCAATTCATTGAAAGCTACTATATCTGTAGGTGGGGCTTCTGAGTGATCATCCGAATCAAAACTATCAATCCCTTCGGGGTCTAAGTTGGTTCTAAAATTTTGGACATTTTCATCGGTCATTCTTTTCTCCTTAGCCCTTCGTGCGCGGCAAGGGTGGGTCTTCAGGGGTAGGGCGGCCTGGTTTGGGGAAGAGGTCCAATTGTCTTGGGTCTGGCTTTTTAACCCGTGGCTTGCGGACACTTAGTCCAAAACGTTCACGGCGCTTTTCGGGGCGTGTGAAATAAATATCGTCTGTATTTTCTTCTGCGCGGGCAGCTTTTTCAGCGATGATTTTTTGGTCTTCAACCTTTGCTTCCTCTTCCGAAATGGATTTCCAGAAGGTGACGGCAAAAACAGTGTTCTCGTCCTTGTCTTCATACACTTGCACAAAGCCGAATGCGCGCGCTTTATCTGCCTGATCAAGCGCATCCTCTAGTGCATCCCCTTTGGGCTTTAGCCATTCGGTGACGAGGCTGACACGCGCCTTTGCAACTGAAAAGGCTTGTGCCTGTGTCGCGTATAAATTCGCGTCGCCGTGAAACAAAGCCGACTGTGCGTCTTGTGCAAGAGGGTAAGATAGTCCCATTTTGAACGGGATCTCCTGTAAAGCATCAATTGATGGACATATATCTAAGCCCAGAGCGAAGTTTATGCCATAGGAGGAGTCAAACTCTGGTAAAGACGGCTTGCCGCAAGTCTTGCAAATTTTATGGTAATTGCTTTCCTTCTTGGCCCTGTGAGTTTGTGCAGGCTTGGCTCCCTTATGATCGCGCCGCCAAATGCATCACAGATAATAAGACCAGTATGCGCGGGGAGGAGGTCTGTTGGGAAATCTTGATCGACAGCGAAGTAGAAATAGTCACAAAATTCAGCATATTCGGGCCATTTCTCGTCTGAGGCGAAATCACCGCGACATGACTTCACCTCAATGATGAGAAATTCCCCTTTATGGTTAATGGCTAAAATATCAGCGCGCCGATTATTGGCTAAGGTGACTTCGCTAAGCCCTTTCCAGTCATGCTGATGAAGCACACGCATTGCGCCACTAAAAACGGCATCCGCGCGGGAGGTGTCGCGCTTGACTTGGGCGCTTGAATCGGCGGTTTGCAATGATTCTGATTCGTTCAGGATAGGTTCTGAATTTAACGGAACATTAACCATGAGCATTTTTCCAAAGGTTGCCAGAACGTTTCGGCAACTAGATCAAATTTACGGGGAGTTGGAAAGGCTAGGTTAATGAATATTTTGGCGCTAGTGTGGAGCCAAGATTTCAGCAGGGAAGAGAATAGATTTAATGGCTTTGCAAATTGTAGAATCTTGGGGATGTGCACCAGATGCAAAAACGATTTTGAACATTGCCGAATCTGCGCTTCAAAAACTCAATCCCATTTTCCCCGAAAAAACCGGAGAGGTTCGATTGCATGTGCAGGATTTTGCAGATGAAGAAACGCTTGAAGCGCTTTACCTAGATGATGCTTATGCATTGCTTGGTGTTTATTCTGGTATTGCTTTGTCGCTAGAGCTCCATGCCGTATCAAAGCAATGTGATGCAGAGATATGGCTGTTTCGTATGCCCATTTTACGCGCTTGGGCAGAGCAGGGTGATATCACGCTCGAAGCACTGACCACGCAAACCCTTATCACTGAGCTAGCAGCCCACTATCGCTGGACCAGCACGCAAATAGCAGGGCTGTATCAGGCAGCCAGCTTGGCACCACCTGAGGAAGTTTAGGGCTGTTTTGCGATTGCGTATGGCGGCTTTATAGGTCTTTTTTGAGGTTGGTCATCAACGCATCCGTGACGCGCTCTGCATAGCCATCAGGAAGAGGTGCGCGCATCGCTGCGATACGGTGCCATAGCGGGCCTAGCAGGCTTTCTAGTGCAAAATCAATCTCCCAATCGCGGCGAATAAGGCCTTTATTAGCTTGTTCTGCAAGGATAAAACGTAATGGCTTACGTATTGATTCCATTACCCATTTTCTAAATATCTCACCCGCTTCTTCATCGTCGGCGGCCGCAAGTAAGATACCGCGCCACATATGCGCACCATCACCATTACGTATCGTCGTAAAGAGAGGGGAGATGAGGGCTAATATGCGCTCTTCTGGAGTTGTGTTTGGGTCTTCGGATTTAGGTAATGTCTCCAAAGCGGCTTCAACAACCATGCATGCAGGCGTTGCCCACCAGCGATAAATCGTTTGTTTTGAAGCCTTTGCGTTCTTCGCAACCCGATCCACACTAAAACTGCGCCAACCATTTTCTACCAGTTCTTTGAGAGCTGAATTTTGAACTGCCAAACGAGAAACTTCACTGCGTTTTGGGCCTGCGCGGCGAGCAGTTGTTTTTGCTTTAGGTTTTGAAGTCGTTTCCGTCATGACCTCACGCCTCTTCGCTTGGAGTGTTGATTTGTTTCAGGACGTTCATCTTCGTTGATTTTAAGCATAAAGGAAAGGCGCAAATGTCTGATTATTAATGAACTACCTTAGGAAAGTCCCTTTTGTGCATGTAATTCTAGGGTGAATAGTGTAGATGTGTAAGTCGGATTTATTGACGCAGCGATATGCGTGTTTCATTGTGCACGGCGCTGAAAAACTATTTTGGATAATGTTCCGTGTTTGATGCACGGATGTAAATAATGGAGAGTTCGACAAGTGTGTGCTGCTCGTACTGCTGAACAAGAACGTTTATTGACTGGATATCGTAGGTTTCGGTCTGGTCGATATAAAGAAGCTGCAGAGCTTTATCGCCAATTGGGAGCTTCTCAAGATCCCGACATTATGATTATCGCATGTGCAGATAGTCGGGCGGATCCAGCATTGATATTTGATGCCGCTCCTGGCGAGTTTTTTGTGGTCAGAAACGTTGCGGCGCTTGTGCCTCCTTATGACGAATCTGGTGGGTATCACGGTGTGTCTGCAGCCGTTGAGTTTGCTGTTACTGCATTGAAGGTAAAACAAATACTTGTGATGGGACATGCGAATTGCGGGGGTGTGAAAGCATCACTTTCGGCTGCAAAAGATAAGCCTGTTGGGCGATTTATTGCGCCTTGGGTCGAGATTGCGGATGAAGCGCGCGATAAAGTATTGGCATGTGCAGATCATGACACTAGTGATAAGCGTCAATTGGCGCTGGAGCATGGCGTTGTTGGTCAATCAATTCAAAACCTAATGACGTTCCCATTTGTAAAGCAGGCGGTTGATGCTGAGCAGCTTATGATTGAAGGCGCATGGTTTTCTATTGCTGAAGGAAAGCTTTTGTGGCGCAATTGGGGATCTGGTGACTTTTTTGAAGTTGATCCAAACGCTTAAAGCTATCCAATAGCATTAATGAATGTTTGATGGTGGAAATAGGGTTACATAAAGCGCGAAAAGTGCTGATCCCATCATCAATAAAGCCGCAGCGCGGTTGAACCATTTGACGAAGTTTTCACTGTGAAAGTTTCTGGCAAGGCGTTCAGCCGCGATTGCATAGACTCCCAATCCAAATAGCTCAGTCACCGTTATTGTAATGACAATAATGAAGATTTGCGGCAGTAGGGGTTGGTCTGAGCTTATATAGGCTGGAAGTAGCCCACCGAAAAATACCAAAGCGTTGGGATTTGCCAGTTGCAACCCAAGTCCTTTTGCAAAAAGGACACGGCGTCTTGGAATATTCCTATTTTCTAAATCAATGGTGTGGCTATTGCGAACCATATTCCAAGCTAACCAGAAAATAAAAGCGACACCGCCCAGTTTTAGAAAAAGGAAGAAGTCGGGGAATGTCGCTGCTAGCGCAGCTGCACCTGATACCGCTAGTGCAATCCAGAATAGGTTGGCCGTGGAGATGCCCACTCCTGCAATCATTGCAGGTCCAACACTGTATTTAAGGGAAGATGCCGTCACAAGCATAACAGCGGGACCGGGGGTGAGGCCACCGGAAAAGAAGAGTACGCAAAGAGCAAGCCAAATAGAAAAGTCCATGACGGCATATCCGTCATGGACTTCTAGTAGGTCAATGCCCAATTAGAATAAACTGAGCGAAAATTGACTTTTGGACCTATTTTTTTGCGCGCTCTACGGCTTGCATGATAAGTTCTTCTGCTTTTTCGCGGTCACCCCAACCTTTAATCTTTACCCATTTACCAGGCTCAAGGTCTTTGTAGTGCGTGAAGAAGTGTTCAATACGTTGCGGTGTGATTTCCGGAAGGTCCGTATAGTTTTGAACGTTGTTGTAGAATGCAGTCATCTTTTGATGAGGAACAGCGAGAATTTTTTCATCTTCTCCGCCATCATCTTCCATCATCAATACACCCACTGGACGTACACGAAGTACACAGCCTGGGATTAGTGCGCGCTGTCCGATACACATCACATCAATTGGGTCACCATCAAGTGACAATGTGTGGGGCACAAAACCATAGTTACAAGGGTAACGCATTGGTGTGTAAAGGTAGCGGTCCACAAACATGGCACCGGAATCTTTGTCGATTTCATATTTGATTGGTTCGCCGCCTAATGGCACTTCAATCACTACGTTTAGGTCTTTAGGGGCGTCTTTCCCTAAGCTGACTTTATTAAGATCCATGTCCCTAAAATCCCTTTTTATTTATAATAGACCCGTTCTGGCCCACTATATCCTCAATTCACAGTTTGGACAAAAGGGAATGCAAGCAATGTGCTAACTTTCCCTTTCATTTTCACCGTCAAATTCGCTGATTACAGGTTTCTACCAGCTTTTTTGTCACGAGAGGCCAATAAGCGCAGGCGAAGAGCGTTCAATTTGATGAAGCCTTCTGCATCTTTTTGGTCATAAGCACCTGCATCATCTTCAAATGTAACGTGCGCTTCTGAGTAAAGTGAATATGGGCTCGTACGTGCTATAAGGTGAGCAGCACCTTTATAAAGTTTGATACGAACTTCACCTGTTACCATGCTTTGTGATGCATCTATCGCTGCTTGAAGCATTTCGCGCTCTGGAGACCACCAGAAGCCATTATAGATAAGTTCTGCATAGCGTGGCATGAGCTCATCTTTGAGGTGAGCAGCGCCTCGGTCTAGTGTGATTTGCTCTATACCACGGTGAGCAACGAGTAGAATGGATCCGCCCGGTGTTTCGTAGATGCCGCGAGACTTCATACCAACAAAACGGTTTTCTAGAAGGTCTAGACGGCCGATACCGTGCTTGCGTCCTAATTCGTTTAGTTTGGTAAGCAGGCTAGCAGGTGATAGTGCTTCACCATTGATAGAGACAGCATCACCGCGCTCAAAACCGATTGTGATTTCTTCAGGTTTGTCTGGCGCATCTTCTGGAGACACTGTGCGCTGAAATACAAATTCTGGTGCGACTTCGCCCGGGTCTTCCAAAGCTTTACCTTCAGAAGAGGTGTGCAGCATATTTGCATCCACAGAGAAGGGAGCTTCGCCGCGCTTGTCTTTTGGTACAGGGATGCCGTGTTTTTCAGCAAACTCTAAAAGGTGTGTACGAGATTTGAATTCCCAGTCACGCCAAGGTGCAATGACACGAATGTCTGGGTTGAGGGCATAATAACCTAGCTCAAAACGGACTTGGTCATTACCTTTACCTGTTGCGCCGTGACACACAGCGTCCGCACCTACTTGTTCAGCAATTTCGATTTGACGTTTTGAAATCAATGGGCGCGCGATTGATGTACCTAAAAGGTATACGCCTTCATATACTGTGTTTGCGCGAAACATTGGGAACACGTAGTCACGTACAAAATCTTCACGAAGGTCGTCGATGAAAATGTTTTCTTCTTTGATACCTAATTGCAGCGCTTTTTCTCGTGCAGGGCCGAGTTCTTCGCCTTGGCCAAGGTCCGCGGTAAATGTCACCACTTCACAGCCAAACTCTGTCTGTAGCCATTTTAGAATAATTGACGTGTCGAGTCCTCCTGAATATGCGAGGACGACTTTTTTAGGTGGCTTTGAGACGAGTGACATGGAGCGTCATAACCTTTTATGCATGTGAATAATGTTTGTTGAGCGCACAATAGCGATACGCACAACTTCTGCAACAGCGCTGATAATCCTACATAGATATAGTGCAAGAGCTAATTACAAATTTAGCGGGTGTTTGCTACGGTCTCATCCTACATTTTTGAGCAATTCGCATAAAACTAGCGGTAATTCGTATTAAAAAAACTGTTGTGGCGATATTGTTACGCAAATTCATACTACTTTCTGAGTTTAAGGCACCGTAAGCAAAAGAAGCATCCGCATACGCGTTTATCATTGTGACGTTGGTCACACTCGATGTGCTGTTTGGTCGCATATAAGGCGAAAGAAACACAATCAGACCCTGAACACAGCCTTATTCCCCGTTCACTTTAAATTCATGGGATCAGAATTTAGCAGGCCTAGAGGGGGTCTTGTTCTGGTCAGGTAGAGGCGGGAAGCAAGATGAATAAGACTTCAAAAGACGCATCGAATAAACCAGAATTGCAACGCCATTCATTGCGGCGGCCCAATAATAGATCCATGATTTTTGCTGCCGGATCTGCCGCGATTGCATTTGTGATGTTTTCCATCGGACAGGGCACAGCTCAAAATTCATCAAGTATAAGGCCCGCTTCGTCTGTAGATTTTCCTACATTTCAGGCCCTGACAGATGAGGCAAGTGTGTTGAGGCAAGAACGGCTCGTTACACTGGAGCAGTTTCAAGAGATGGGAGGACTTGAAGATACAATCGTTTTAGATACGCGCTCCAAGTCGGCATTCGATCAAGGGCATATTAAAGGCGCGGTTCATCTAAATTTTTCAGATTTTACAGATGATAAGCTCGCTGAAATTATTCCAAATTTTGACACGCGCATCCTGATTTATTGCAACAATAATTTTGAAGATGACGTTTCGCCAGTACCCAAAAAAATGGCCCCACTGGCACTGAATATTCCCACATTTATAAATTTATATGGCTATGGCTACACCAATATATATGAGCTTGGAGATGAGATCTCCATGCAAGAACTTGGTGAATACTGGGTTTCATCCCCGTCTGTCCAAAGCCTTAATTCAAGCAAGGAGACAGACCAATGAGCATTCCATTCAGCGTTTCTCAAGGAAAGAAACCAACTTCTTTTAGAAAATATATTTCAAGTTTTTTCGTTGCATCTGCCATGTCAATTGCCGCCTGTGCGAGTGCCGAAATTCCAAATGAAAGACAGGCTCCAATCGTGGAAAGGGACGCACCAATGCATGCTTACATTCTCTTAGATAGAACAGGTTCAATGAGCTCAATTTGGGATGAAGCGCTTAATTCTGTGAATACTTATGCAACTTCACTAGGGACCAAAGAAGAAGGGGAAAGAGGGGATGTAGATGCAGATGTGACGCTGGCGGTTTTTGATGCGCAAGACGGGTTACAGTTTGATGTGCTCCGCAAAGGGGCGTCTGCGAAAGAATGGAATAGCGTTACGAATGATGAGGCTTCACCGCGCGGTATGACACCTCTCTTTGATGCAATCGGTAGAATTGTGAATATTGCGGAGGTGGATAAGCCTGAAAAAGCAGTTCTGGTTATTATGACGGATGGCCAAGAAAACTCTAGTCGCGAAATTACGCGAACAGGTGCGAAAGCGGCGCTAGATCGTGCACGTGATAAAGGGTGGGAGGTTGTATTCTTGGGCGCAGAATTTGCCAATTTTGGAGACGCTGAAGCGGTTGGGCAAAGTTATAACAAAAGTATGGCTGTTTCAAAAGACAAGCTTGGCGTGACGATGGACAGGCTTGCGAAAAAATCTCGCAGCTACGCCAAGGGTGAAGAAGAAAGCGTAGAATTCAACCAAGAAGATCGCTCAATAGCTGATGAAGAAGATGTAAAACAGCGCAAAGGGCAATAATAGAACAAGCCCCACGTCATATGAGCTCTGGGTGGTTTGCTAACAGGCAGGCAAAGGATGGGCAGACCCGACGTTGGGATTGTAGGCTCCACTTTTCATATCAGAAGAGTGGAGCCTTTTCGTTTTAGTGCTTAAAGTGGCGCATGCCTGTGAATACCATTGCAACTCCGGCTTTGTTTGCCGCTGCAATAACTTCTTCATCTCGTACAGAGCCACCTGGTTGGATGAAAGATGTTGCGCCTGCTTCAATTGCTTGAAGTAGGCCATCTGCAAATGGAATAAAGGCTTCAGAGGCTGCAGCACATCCTTTTGTACGTGGTTCACTCCATCCAGCAGCTTTGGCGGCGTCTTGAGCTTTAATGGTAGCGAGGCGCGCTGAATCCACACGACTAACAAGCCCCATTCCTAGGCCTGCTGTGGAATCGTCTTTTGCGTACACAATACAGTTTGATTTAACGTGCTTGGCAACACGCCAAGCAAATAGCATGTCTTTCATTTCTTGCTCAGTTGGTGCGCGCTCTGTCACCACTTTTAAATCTTCTAGTTCAATGCGGCCTGTATCACGTTCTTGAACGAGCATACCGCCAGCTATACTGCGGAAATCCAAAGAGGGAGCTTTCGGGTCAGGTAGGGCATCGGTTAGCAGTAAGCGTAGATTTTTCTTTTTCGAGAATACCGCAATTGCTTCTTCGCTCGCGCCCGGTGCTATGACAACTTCTGTAAACACTTGTGTGATGGCTTCAGCTGTTGGTGCATCTAGTGGGCAGTTTAAAGCAACAATTCCGCCGAAGGCTGAAACAGGGTCACACGCCAGAGCTGCTTTGTATGCTTCAAGGCTTGTTTCGCCTACTGCGACTCCACACGGGTTTGCATGTTTAATAATTGCTACGGCTGGCCGATCGGCGGGATCGAACTCAGCAACTAATTCATAGGCGGAATTGGTATCGTTCAAATTGTTGAAGGAAAGCTCTTTGCCTTGTACTTGCTGCGCAGACAGGACGCCGGGACGGGAGTCTGGACTTGTATAAACTGCTGCTTTCTGGTGAGGGTTTTCACCGTAGCGTAATTCTTGTTTTAATTGACCACCAAAAGCACGTAATGCTGGTGCTTTAATTTTTTCTTTATCTGCAAGCGCTTCTGCTTCAATCTGAGCAACATACCAATTTGAAATGGCTGCGTCATACGCGGCTGTGCGTGCATATGTTTTAGCGGACAGAGCGCGGCGCGTTTTTAGTGTCGTCGCACCATTATTTGCTTCCATATCGGTGATGACTTTATCAACGTCTACGCCGTCCGTACACACGGCAACGAAGTCGGCATTTTTGGCAGCGGCGCGTAGCATGGCAGGGCCACCAATATCAATATTTTCGATACAGTCCTCAAAGCCTTTCCCCGCGGCGACAGTGGCTTCAAACGGGTATAGGTTTACGTACAACAGGTCTATCGCACCGATATTGTGCTCATTTGCAGCTTGAACGTGTGTATCAAAATCACGGCGGTATAGCAGTCCACCGTGAACAACGGGGTGTAGTGTTTTAACCCGTCCATCCATCATTTCAGGAAAGCCAGTTAGCTCTGATACGTCTTTTACAGGAAGTCCTGCATCGGCAATTGCTTTTGACGTACCGCCTGTTGATACAAGTTCAACGCCCATATCAACAAGCTTTCTGGCGCGATCAATAAGTCCGGCTTTATCAGACACCGATATTAACGCGCGACGAATGGGAGAAAGATTGGCAGACATATGGAACTCCAGTTGTGGCGAATCTAACATTTGAACCAATGTGCAAACAGCCTCTAAGTGTCTGGGCACGAGAGTTAAGGTTAGACTAGCTTGAAAATATTTGAGTGGGCGATAGCACGTTGAGTTAAATCGTCCAACTGGTCGTAATCACGTAGCCTATAGAAAATTCTCGGTGGAAGGCTAAAGGACTAAAGACTTAGTCTTGCGCGCGGCCAGCATAGGATTTGATAGAAAGCACATTTGTAGGCGGTGTGGATGTTTTACTATCTTCAAAATTGGTGCCGTCACATTCTGTTGTGAGACCAAGTTCAGGCGCAATTTTGGCCAGTAAGTCCAATGACAAAATACGTTCTCTATTTTTCGCCGCTTCTATCATGGCATCTAGTATTGGGGTCAGGCTGTCTAGATCTGGATAGGGTGCATTCGCTCTTAAAATGCCGTCTACACTTGTCTCGATTACACCTTCTTTGGGATAAAATATTGTCTCGGCTAGTTTTTCACCAGGGCGTAAGCCCGTAAAGGTGATAGGAATATCAATCCCTGGACGGAAACCCTTCAAGCGGATCATGCGTTCTGCGAGTTCGATAATCGAAACTGGTTTTCCCATATCGAGTACATATAAAAAAGCTTCGCTATGCTGAGAGTTGCTCGAGAGGGCAGCTGCTTGAAGTACTAGAGATGAAGCTTCTTCAACACTCATAAAAAAACGTGTCATGCCAACATCAGTCACCGTGACTGGGCCACCTTCTTTAATTTGACGTTCAAAAAGTGGAGCCACAGAACCGGCAGACCCTAGGACGTTTCCAAATCGAACAATAGCAAACTTGGTTTTGGGCTTTTTAGGAGCAAGTGCCTGAATAAAGAGTTCAGCAGATCGTTTAGATGCGCCCATGACGTTGGACGGTTGGACGGCTTTATCTGTTGAAATAAATACGAAATTTTTAACACCGAGTTCCGCTGCGTACATTGCGGTAAGACGTGCACCCTCAACGTTTGTCAAAATAGCTTCGTTCGGGTTGGTTTCCATTAAAGGCACGTGCTTAAGGGCTGCAGCGTGGAGCACGATATCTGGGCGTGCGGCTTTCATGGCACTCTTCAAGCGGTTTGCTTCTCTCACATCACCTAGCAAGGTTCGCCTTTGAACGCGCGGGAAATTTTTCGCCATGAACATATCAATCTCATAGAGATTGAATTCTGAATTATCGTAAAGTGTGATTTCAGAAGGACCAAAACTAGCACATTGGCGCACAAGTTCGGAGCCAATTGTGCCGCCAGCACCAGTCACGAATACGCGCGCGCCAGAAATAAGTTGGCTGACATGGGTGCGGTCCAAGGTTCTTTCGGGGCGTGTTAGTAAGTCCGTCGGTGATATTTCATCATAATTGAATTCACCATCAGGGCGAAGGCGTTGGACGGTTGCGTTGTATTTTGACGCAATATCTAAAACCGTGTCCATCGTATCACGGTCTAAGGTCGCACCTATCATGGCTATCCAAGGTGGCTTACCGTAACGCTCTGTCATAACAGACATTGCCTCTTTAAGGCGAGATAGGTCTCCTAAGACCTGTATACCACATATGGCCCTGCCAGTGTGTGCACCGCCTGTTTCTATAATTGCTAAAGGGCGGACAGGGAGACCTTCTGAGGAGTTTTCAAGTTCACGGAGTGTAATAGAGATGCGGTGAGCTGTTCCAACCAATATCGCGGCGGGCTTGTTTTCATCAGGCGATCTGAATGCTGCCAACAACTGACCAGTAGCACGCGCACGTGAGATCAATCTTCCCGCGATCATGAGGGTAAGTAAGATTGGTATTTCTATTAAAATACTTGTTCTAAAAAAACCTTCGAGTCGGTTTGTTAGAAACATGATCGGGAGAAAGATCAGGTTGGCGAGTAGGGCTGTTTGCACAATACGCCGTAAGTCACTCGCATTTGTGTGTCGCCAAACTTGTTTATAAACTCCAGAAATGATCAGCGCAGCAATCATGGCTACTGATAATTCTGTAGCGTATAAGCTGGATATGAGTGTTTGAGGCGCGTCAGCTTCTATTTTGCTACGAATATAAATTGCCAACATCATAGAGATGAAAGCAGCAATAGCGTCATAGGCTACGCAGATAGTGATGGCGCGCCAAGCTTGGCGCCGACCAATTGTAAAGGCCCGAATAAAATCTTTGCGGGTCAAACTATACTCTCTCAGTTATCTTGTTGGGCAGTATTATAGGCGATTTACTTTTCTACAATTCGGCTTAGAGCCCAACGTAGCTTGTTTGGCAGAGTTGTACCATCGCCAATTGGATTAACTTTACTATATACTATCAATTGGCCCGCTGCGCGTCGTGCACCGCCTGCAGTATAGGCAGTTTGTTCGACTATGATTGGCAATTCACTACGTAATTTCCAAACTATGTCTGTTTGTGCGACTGTCAGGAAGACAGTCTTGTCGGAATTGCCCTGTTCTACACCAATGTTAGGGTGGAGTTGGAAGCGTAATGCACAAGGAATATAATCCTCTGGAGGCGGATTTGTTTCAGCAAGAGGGCGATACACGGAATCTTCTCCAGTGATGCGCAATCCATCTTTTGAAACATATAGGCGTCGTCTGTGGACGAGGCCGTGGCTTTGGCGCCAGCCGGAGTGTTGTCCTTCTATAAGGTATTGGTCTCCCTCTTCCAATCTTTTTGCGGATACGAGGGGAGGTCCGATGAGCTCGTGCAGGCCTGTCTGTTCGCTTTTTTCAAATCGTGCAGAATTAAGACCGTCCAGCTCGAGAGTAGATGATGCAGCGGTTTGTCGGGCTGCAAACGTCCATACGGGATCGAGGTCTGGGTGAGCTCCCATAGATGTAATGATCCGGTGCGGCCCATCCATAACGTGTATGGAGAGACAAGAAGCACTGGAAAGCTCTGTGTGTTTCCCACTTTCCGATGCACCGGTATCCATATAGAGGGCTAAACTGCCAGCTTGGATACGATGAAATCCTGTTTGTTGCGCGAACGCGAATTTGCCACCACCTTCACCAAATGGTGCTAGCGCAGCTTTTGCTAAACCATCCCAACCGTCTGAACTGCTATTTGCAACGATGAAACCACCATCTGCTGTCTGTAGAAATTTTAGCATGTTTTGCATGCGCATTTGGGCTTTGGATAGGAAAGCAGGAGCTTCTTTGCCCATGCGCAAAAGGAGGTCTTCAGCTATATTTAGATCTATCAGCATTTCAGCTAATCGGGAGGGGCTGCGTGTAACATGGCCGCCATCTTTAAGTAGTTGAATGTCAACTTCTTTTTCTAAATTTTGTAAACCTGTTTCTAGGTATTCTTCTGCGTCTGGAAGGCATACGCCAGCTATGGTGAGGGCAAGTGCACACCTGAAGCGGCCACGCAATGAGGAAACGTTTTCATAACTCAAAAAGATGTGGCGCACCTGACGAGCAAGGCATTCGAGAATACTTGCTTTTGTTTCGCCAGATACGGGAGAAATAATGATCGGAGCGGCTGAAAACCAATTGATAACACGGTCAGCTGTGACGTTGACGCGCCAAGCATTATCATCCCATTTTCCAAATGCTTTTACCCAGCTTACAGTGAGGCTTCTTGCGCGTTTTTCGCCTTCTTCACCATTTGCAAGAAGGTCTCTAAGCCATTGAAAACGATGGATTCTATCGCCAAAATGAACGCTTGGGAATGGAGGTCCCCATGGAGCGCGCGACTGTGGGACGTCCAGCTTATCTAGGCCAAATCGCCATTGCCCTTCAAGGATGTTACGGCCACGGCGTTCGCGGGCGGGGTGCCCCGTTTTAGGGCTTCCAAGTAACGCATTGAAACTGGGCGTATTTAAACGCATGCGATACACGGTGTTTGATTTTAACGGTAATCCATCCTTACCAGAAAATTCAGTCCATTCAGCACCATCACGCATGTCTGCATACTGGCTGGGTATCGCCAGAGGTTCGAGTTCAGAAGGGGTGTCGTTGGACTGCTCCCCGTCTGTTTGTGCTATGCTCACCTCATGCGCGCTATCTGGTTGAGGTGTGTCTGAATTTGTATCTTCTGGTGACATATTCACCGGACTCCGTTGAGCTTTGTTTCTACTATGGAGGAATTATTCCCGCAAAGCAGCAATCGATTTTGCGTAATTTTCTGGACCATTTTTAAATACCGCTGATCCTGCAACGAGCGCGTTGGCACCCGCATTGATAACCTTAGTACAATTATCGGGGGTCACGCCGCCATCAACTTCTAAGATTGTTGACGTGCCTAATTTTTCAATACGCTCACGTATTTCTTCGATTTTACGAAGTTGGTTTTCTATAAAAGATTGTCCACCAAACCCTGGGTTCACACTCATTATAAGAACAAGGTCTAATTCTTCCAAAACATAATCTAGCTCTGAAGCGGGCGTGGAAGGGTTTAGCGCGGCACCTGCTTTTTTGCCGAGTTTTTTGATTGCTTGCACAGTTCTGTGAAAGTGGGGGCCAGCTTCTGGGTGTGCTGTTATCAGGTCTGCACCTGCATTTGCGAAATCTTCCAGATACGCATCTACGGGTGAGATCATGAGATGGACATCGAAGGGTTTTTGCGAATGGGGACGCAATGCTTTTACGACACCGGGCCCAATCGTAAGATTGGGTACAAAGTGGCCATCCATCACGTCAATGTGGATCATGTCTGCACCAGCTACATCAATGGCGCGGACTTCTTCACCGAGCTTTGCAAAGTCGGCAGCGAGTATCGAAGGGGATATTAGTATGTCTGACATAATTTTCGCCTATCAGGACCAGACAAGGGGCGCAAGCACCTTGTCTGTATTGAGTCGTATTATTATGTCGCGGGCGTTGCGGTAATTGTCTACCTTTAAATCCTAATAACCTATATTGGCGTTTTGTGGAACGACGCGCGCGCGCTCGCCATACTCAATAAAGACGGGTGTTCCATTAGGAAGGGCCACATCGCCACCTTGAGTGATGGATATAATCTGCCCGTCTTTAGCGAGGCGAATTTTGTATTCAAAACCCTGCTGTTTACCTGCGGATTTATTGATTTGCTGACCTGCAATCGCACCACCGACTGCACCGACGACTCCGGCAATAGCTTTTTCGTCGTCACCGCCACCCACTTGGCTACCTGCAATCCCACCAATGACAGCACCTGTTGCAGCACCTAATAGACCATTGTTGGATGCAGCAATTTGGACCGCGCGGGACGCAATAATTTCACCTTCATCAACGCGCGCAATGCGACCGACTTCATTACGTGAATAGTCATTTGCGCCCTGACTCGACGCACATCCGCCTAAAGTAATGAGCGTTCCAGCTGCAAGCGCAAATGCCAATTTGCCAAAAGGAGTACGAGATTGGGGTGTGAAATGTGTCATTGTGGGGGGGCTCCAAATTGGAAACGGGGAATTGCTCTCTTCATCCTCCTTCTTTGAGGCAGATGTGAGGCAATTCCTCTCTATAACTTTCCAAATTTGTCACGTCTCAAATGAATGCAGGCTGAACCAAATTAGACCTTTTCAAGACGCGCCATATAGAAAATATCAGAAGATATAAGGTCTTCCGGGTTTTCAATGTCAAATTTAGGCATGCTCAAAAGGCCGCCATGTGCATCTATAGCATGCTCATATCCGGGCACTTCTTCAGGTGTGATGGGTTTGCTAATCCATTCCCCAGATTCAATTGCTGTTTTGACAACATCAATACCCTCAGCGGGAAGGGGCGTACACACACAATAGACCATAGTGCCGCCAGATTTAAGCATGCCATGCGCTGCTTTGACGAGTTTGATTTGAAGGTTTGAATAGCGATCTAATCCACTATCATTGCGTCGCCAAGCACCCTCTGGGTGGCGACGAAGCGTGCCAAGAGCGGAGCAGGGGGCATCGAGTAAAACTGCATCAAAGGGTTCTGCGGGGCGCCAATGGCGTGCATCCACAACATGTGTCGTTGCTTTCAAGCCGGTTCGCTCAAGATTTTCACGCACGCGTTCGATACGTTGTTCAGAAAGATCTATGGCAGTAACTTTTGCGCCCTTAGCGGCAAGCTGCATGGTTTTTCCACCGGGTGCCGAACACAAATCACCAATGGTTTTGCCTGAAACATCACCAAATAATTGCGCGGGAAGGGTGGCGGCGACATCTTGTACCCACCATTCACCTTCAACATAGCCTTCAAGCTCTGTCAGGCTGGCACCTGTTGGAAGGCGCACTGACCCAGATGGAAGTGCTATTGCGTCTAATTTTTTTGCCCAACCGGCGGCATCTGATTTCACAGTGAGATCAATGCGCGGTTCTTGTAATTGCATTTGTGCGATATTTTGTGCGGTGTCGTGGCCAAGCGTATCGGTAAAGCGGTTTGCAAGCCAATCTGGCCAAATGCGCGTGAATGAAAGGTCTAAATAAGCTTCAGGTTCACGTCCTGCACGCCGTAAAATAGCATTCACAAGTCCGCCTCCACGAGAAGCGGGTTTCCATTGGCGCGCTGCTTCAACTGTTGCATCAACGGCAGCATAAGAAGGGGCGTTTAGCACCCATAACTGCGCACAGCCAATACGAAGGAGGGAAAGAACGGCAGGGTCTATTTTCTCTAGTGGGCGATCAAGATATGTTTCTAACGCATCATCAATACGCCCGATAGCACGCAGGGCGGCAGATGCAATTGCGCGCGCAAAGCCGCGATCTGGCCCTTCCAATTCATCAAAATAGTTTGAAGCGTTTAGTGCCTCGTCCATATCTGCGCCATCATAAACAATACGCATGATTATATCGGCAGCGGCGCGACGACTTTGCCATCCAGTTTGAGGAAGCTTACCGCCTTTGCGCTTGGTGGTATTATCTTGTGGGCGAGACTTGCCGCCTTTGCCGGAGCGTGTTTTGCCAGCGCGGTTTGGGCGTTCCTGATTTTTTGATCCGGTGTTTGGCCCTGAACGGCGGTTAGGCCCGCGTGCTGAACGCGAGCCTGTATCTGAATTATTCTCGCTCACCTAGTAATGCGATTCTGATTTGGCAATTGACTGAGGTGTCAATGTTTCAGCCTGACGGCGCAAACGTGCGATACGTTTTTCTGTCGCGGGGTGAGATGATCTGTGTGTTCGTTTAGAAGCGTGCAATGGGTCTACCACGTAGATATGAGCTGTCGCAGGATTCTTCTCAGCAATTGGGTTGAGAAGAGATACGGTGTTGCGCTCTATCTTTTCCAGAGCTGACGCAAGATCAAGGGGTTTTCCACAAATTTTAGCACCTTCTTTGTCGGCGGCGTGTTCGCGCGCCTTAGAAGCGAAGATGAGAGCAATCGTTCTCGATACAAATCGAGAGGAGATTTTTTGAAGTCCGATTGGCTTAAATATGATCCAAGTGAGATTGTTGATTAATCCGGAGACGGCAGACGCAATACCCATGGACAAGCTATCGCCGCGACGTACATGAGCCAATTCATGTGCGATGACTGCACGTGTTTCAACGCGGTTGAGTGTCATCAACAAACCATTGGTAACTGCTATAGAAGCGTGAAGCGCATCACGACCCACAGCGAATGCATTTGGCTGGTGCGCATCCATGATAAAGAGGCGAGGGCAGATCATGCCGGCACTAATGGAGAGTTCGCGGCATTCTTTAACAAAGGCACGCACCATTGGCGAAGGATGGTTTTCATCAACTTCGTGCGCTTTGTGGATACGCAAAACGAGCTTGTCTGCTTTCCAAAAAATTACCACATGGAATAAAAGCGCAATGCCTGTGCCGATAATTGCGCCTTGTGTTCCATAAATAGCAAAGCCAATACCCGCGAAGATCGCGTGAATGAAGAACATGAATAATGTAGCGCGCAGATAGCTCACGGATCAGCTCCCGAGTGATCAAGTTGCGGTTTAACGCAGCTTTGGGTTTAATTTGATTGGTCGTGTTAAGTTGTCACTCATGAAGGTTAATGAATTCCAACTTTAAAAAGAACTGGACTAAATAATTTTAAAAATTATCTAGGTTTCATGACAGAAAAAAATGAAAACGTATCATTAGATCCAAATTTAACGGATTTGGGCCCCTCAAATGCTGACATTCCAGGTGCAGCTTCAGGCAAAGTGCTGTCCGATGCTGCTAAGCGCGCATTGATGGAAGCTGCTGAACGCCGAGAAGCAGAAATCGCCGCAGATGCGCAGAAAAAATCGGTTGAGGAATGGAATGGGCCCGAAGGTGAAGAGCCAACACGTTATGGTGATTGGGAACGCAAGGGCATCACTTACGATTTTTGATGCAAGTAAGAATGACTAATATTGCTATGGTTTTAGCGGCGATGTTTAACGGGTGAATTGCAATAAATTTACTCGCCCCGCTGGCGCGAATGATTGCATCAATTTGTATATATGAGTTAACCTCCCATTAAGAGTTGTAAATTTTTGGGTGTTCATATGGTTAAGTCATTGGCGGGTTCAGGTATTGTCGTTGCACTAGCGATGAGTTGTGTAAGTCTATCGGCCTATGCTGATGGTGTGAACGCACCGACCGTGTATACGCCAAAGCCTAGTCCACTGAATGTACAAAATTATTCTGGGCATTCACACACACAAGCTGGGCCAGTTGTGCATTATGCGAACCCCAGCGCGGCGGGCACTAAAATTTATTCATCTGCATGTGGGCATGCGGATACAGAGGTGTGTTCAGGTCAATTTGTGTCCACCGGGCGTGTGGTTTTAGCTGGAGAGATGCCAGCTTATACGCAATCTGTTGAGCCTATATATCACGAAGCGGGTACCTATCAGGGGAGTGTTGCTCCTATGGCGTCGCAGCCTATTGTTGAAAGACGGCAGACGTCTTCACATCACCATGATTGCCATTGTGATGGGCACCACACTCATGGATCGCAACAGATCCAGATGGATGGAAACATGACTGGCGGTGTAGGTGCGGGAGTATCTAGCAATTGGAGCGGTAGCCGTGGTGGGTTTTTAAGTGTGCAATATCCAATGGTGCGTTCTGGTGCGTCTGTGATGTATTCTGGTCACTCAACTTACACACCGCGTCACCGTGGATATGTGGTGCGTAAACGCCGTTAAAATAGCGGTGTGCTAGGTGGCTGTTATGGGCGTGCTGGGTGTCAGCTTGTGCTTTGCTATGCCCTAGAGTTGGCTGTGGCGCACGCTTAGTAGCCGCATGGAGAGCGTCTCCGGTAGGAGTTTGTTCAGTATGTAGAGGGTCTGGTTGAAAAGCCCCGGAACATAAACTGGATTTTGTCTCTGTCCGGCTCTGAATGTTGCTTTTGCAACCTGCTCTGATGTCTGCCACATGTACTTTGGGAAATTGGCGAGCTTTTCGCGCTGACCATTCACATCATGAAATTCTGAGTAGGTCAGACCTGGGCATACCGCCACGATATTCAGGCCATACTTTTTGTTTTCTTGATGCAAAGATTGAGAAAACTTTATCAGGGCTGCTTTGGTCGCAGCGTATAAAGTATGACCGCGACCACCGGGGGCATACCCTGCCATGGACGCCATATTGATAATGCTTCCTTTGCCACGTTTTCGCATAGCCGGAAGCAGCTTATGGGTGAGTTCGCATGGTGCTTCCAGCATTAAACGTAAATAGTTAGCTTGTTCAGCCCATTGCGTGTTGGTGAATTCTGGAGCAAGGCCAAATCCGGCATTGTTGATGAGTACATCTACATGACGGTTTTGAGCGTCGAGGAAGGTAATGATTTCATCTATAGCGTGTGGCTTAGAAAGGTCTGATGCTATGGTGTGGGCCGTGATATTATATTGCGCCTCAAGCTCAGTGGCGAGCGCGGCAAGACGCTCTTCTCTGCGTGCTATGAGGAGGAGATCATACTGGTTTTCTGCATAAATACGGGCAAGCGCTGCACCAATTCCCGCCGAAGCGCCTGTAATTAAGACTAAAGGGCGGTTCATTGCTGCAGAAGACATATGGATTCCTGTAGATTCGTCATATTAGATGCGTATGAAAAGAAAAATCATTTCAGCTGCGAGGGGGCAAGTATCTACATGAAATATCTAAAGATAATAGGTCTAATTGGCGGAACAATTGCGATTGCGTATGTGTTGGCGTGGGTTCTACAAGAGGATAAATCAAGTCCGCCTCGTTTTGAAGCTGTGGGTTCAGACAGAGACGGTAAACCGCCAGGAAAACACTAGCTGGGATACAAACTAAACCTGCTGATAAGTGGTTTGGAGACTCAATGCAGTTTGCCCTGTTAACTAAAGTTATCCCCCTGTATAAGGTGTAGATATAAATTAAGGGCGTCGGTAGCGCTGTGTTTTGTTTTTAAGGGTGGGAGTTCACCATGGAACAGATTTTGGAAATGCTGAATAATGTTTTCGGTGAGGGCGGGGATCTTGCTGGAATTGCATCTGCGGCGGGCCTTGGTGGCGGCGCGACGAGTGCGGCGGCTGTGGTGGCATTTCGCGGCATGGTTATGAAATTCATCGTGCGTATTGTCACGACAGCAGCTTTTACAGGTGTTGGCTTCCTTGTGCTGTTGAATCAACTTGGTTTTGAAATCGTTCCCAAGGAAGATATTCAAGTTTCTTCGTCACGGTTTGCGCCTTCTGGTTTGAGTTCTGAGTGGGTAGGGCCAGAAAGTATGACTGCGCAATTTGAGAACCGCATCAATAAGGCGGAACGTGAAGGAAAACGTGTTGTTGTGTTAGGGCGACGCAACAAGGAAGATAAAGAGAACTCCTAGCCAATGGTGGCCATTAGAGTGAAGTCTAATGGCCAAACCAAGCCGGATAGAGGGACGCAATCAACAAAATCGCTGCTGTGATGTTGAATGCGCGGGTCTTGCTAGGGCTATTGAGAAATTGGCTGATCTTTGTGCCTGCGAAAGTCCAGATTGCGATACAGGGTAGGTTCACAATCAGGAATACGGTGCAGATAATTAGAACGCCCAAGGATGGATTGTCTTTCAACGTGTAAGCAGCAATCGCTGTTGTTCCCATCGTCCAAGCTTTGGGGTTTACCCATTGAAAAGCAGCTGCCTGCAAGAATGTGAAAGGCTTTGCATTACTCCCGTCGTGCTCGTCTTCACGATGGGTTTTTAGAGGGGCAGCATTGGCAATCTTCCACGCAAGGTAAAGCAAATATAGCGAGCTAATAACTTTTAGAGCGGTGAAGGATGCAGGGAAAAGTTCAAAGACTTTTACAAGCCCGATGCCAACTAAAAACAGCATAAATACAAAACCTAGCGCGACGCCAAGCATATGCGGAATAGTGGGTCGGAAACCAAAATTAGCGCCCGATGCCATAAGCATGAGATTATTTGGCCCCGGCGTTATGGATGACACAATTCCAAAGGCGATAAGGGCAAGAGCAAGTTGGTAGGACATAAAGTGCTTTAGCAGGAGGGAGAATTCCAAGGCGCATTTGAAATGATTCAATTACGCCTTGGGCATCAATAGAATTTATTCGGCGGGTGCTGTGTGGGTGACAGCAACGCCGATAAAGTTGATGATATCTTCCGGTTTTTCGACACCATTGGCCTTGGCTTCATCCACTGACTTTTGGTTGAGTGTGGTGTCGGGATCAATAGCAAATTTGAACTCTCCGCCTTTTTGGAGGAAATCAGCTGCAAGATTGGACCATGTAACAGCCTGAGGAAATTGCTCTTTTCCGGCCATACCGCCCATGCGCACCATGCTAGAGGCCATAAGGCGTAAATTAGGTGCATCTGTATTTTGCAACATCGCCATTTGACCTGCTTTATCTTCAGGGACCAGCTTGGCGATATCTATTACCAGACCAAATATTTTATCCAAACCTACACCATGGTCTGTGATGGAATAATGGGCGTGATCTAAACCAACCTTTTCGGAGAGTAATTTTGTAAATGTGTCGCCACGAAGGTTTTCGTCAGTTTTGTAGGCGGTTTCAAATGAGGTAAAATCACCAATAAAGCCATTAAATTCAATGTCAAAACCGAGTAACTCTTTGAAATTATAGTCTAAGTTTAGGTCGAACTTTCCCGTTTCAGGGTTCCAATCATAGGAGAAATTGCCGGCAAAACTTAGATTTTCCAAATCATGCTCACCTAAGACGCCATCAATACCCTCAAAGAAAGTGTTCATGTCGTCAAATTCTTTGGCGTCCATATCTTGGGGTGCCATTGAGGAAATCATGTCACTGAAGATATTTAAAAACGAAGAAATATCATATGTCGTGTCGGGGGCGTTAAAGGACATTTTTGTTGGGATTAGCCAATGAAAATGAGTCAAATCTATATCGAAGCTCTCGCTTACGCTAATCGTGTCACCACTCATGCGGCTGTGCATGTCTTCGCCATGCCATTTTCCTAAACTAAGGAGATTTGTTGCGCTGGTGGGTGGAAGTTCACGGTTTGCAAGATGTGAAAATAGATTTGAAACCTTGAAGTCGCGTACGGTGAGAAGGCCGGTCGTGCCGCCTTGATCCATTGAGATGTCCATGCCGTTTTCATCAGACTTCATGTCTTGAGTCATTTGCATGTCGATATCTTTGTACGTGATGAAAGCCGTATCGCCTTGGTTATATCCCAGTAAACCGACGAAGGGGATGTCGAATTTCATATCGATATCTTGGGTCATGTCGTCCGCGCCTGCCACATTTTGGCGCATTATAAATTCACCCTTAGTGTCTTTGGTGAGCAGGGCATCAATATTGAAAGCGCGAGACCAGCGTGCATAGCCTGATATCGCATCCCATATTTTAGTGGTGCTTTCGTCTTCATCGGCCTTGGCAGAGATGGCGGGTGCGAGACCGCTCCAGTGGAGACCGTCAATTGTTATGCGGCCATAATTGAAATCATATTTTTCAATGTCAATTTGTGTATTTAACTGTGCTTCTAAGTCTTTGATTTCATTGTTCTCATCGAGAATTTCGGAAAATTTTTCGATAGACAGGTCATTGGCTTGGGTCGTGAAATCTTCCATCCACTCTTTGAAGCCAAAGTAAGATACATTTGTTAAATCAATACGCTCTGCAATTTTTGTGGGTTTGTTTTCACGCAAGTTTGTGATTGCGTTTGTGTCCATTCCCCAGATTTTGGCAGTTTCGGCTTGCAGGCCAATATCGGGATAAGCGGCAAAGGCGATTTTTAAATTATGTGCAATTTGGCCTTTGCTTTCAGGACTTAAGCTTTCATAGCTGATAACAAATAAACTGTTGTCTTGCGTGCTGATCGCATTCCAAGTGGCTGTATCTGCTAATGCTGATTTAGGGGTGCGTTTATGCAGTGTTTCAAGGTAAGATATTGATGCATCGTCGCTTTTTAACGCGCTTTCAAGTGAGGCGGGTGCTTTTGAGGAGCATCCGACAAGTGCGATTGCGCCGATAAATGCGATCGAAGAAAAGCGTCTCATAATTGTCCCCTCTGAGCAGAATAGGGGTAAGTTAGCCCAGTCATGCGTAACAATCTACGGTTAAGCGATAGCGGGATAACTTTTTTCTGGCGCAATGAAGTTGCTGGTCTGCAAGCATCATGGTGAGGCGCAGGTATGCGTATGCAAAGAGGATGCAGGCAGCGTGTGTGCCGCCTGCTCGCCTCACTGTGTGTATGAGCCTAGTGCTTGTGGCCGTGGAGAGCGAAATAATGTTCACGATAGGCTGTGATTGCAGCTTGAAGTGCATCCGCTTTTGCTTGGTCGGAAGTCTGTTTGGTTTTCATTGCAGCCACGATAATTTCGTGCGCCAATTTTAGAGAGGTTGCGTAGTTTTCAATATCTTTAGCTTTTGCATCCGCAGCTGGCACTTTGATACGCTGCGCTAGGAAATAGACGGCCATCGCATCTTGGATTTTTTGCGCATGGTTCTCTTTGTTGGTGACCCAACGCGCTGTGTCGTGCATGGATTTAGATTCAGCGATACCTTCGATGGAGCGTTTGATGGTTTTTACGTCCAGGTCTAATTCGTCAAACTTGGCTTCATCATCGTAAATGCCACATGGAATTTCACAGTGCGCGAAGGCCGGGGCAGTGATGCTAAAGCTGGCTGCGCCAAGGGCGAGGGCGGTGAAAAGTGTGCGGGTAGATTGTCTCATAGAAAGCCTCCGAATAAAAATGGGGTGCGAGGAATTATCTGGGTAATGTCACATGAATGAGAGACATTCTCAACTCACTTGCGCGTGATAAAATGCACATGAAATATTGGCTCATTCAAACAGGGATGGTGATAGGCGGTAGTGTCCAGTTTGTGGCCAGCTAAATAGGACGTTTTCCAGTTGTGGACCCGCGCCGATATTGTGCACAATGAGGGGTGTGCCATCCTCTGATTTTTGATCGGTGACTATGCCTATATGGGGCATCCATCCGCGCCCATGTCCGCTGAGATTCCACGCCACAATATCACCAGCGCGGTATTCCTCGGCGGTTTGGCTGATCTCAATGCGAGCCCCAATGCGCGTAAAATAGGTTTCGATATTGGGTACGCGGCGGTGGTCGATATTGCGGTCTGTGCGACTCATGCCCCAGCGTTTCGGATAGGCGTTGAAATTGGCGACCATATCTTCGTGGATGTTTTTTTGTAGATCTATACCGAATGTTCGTAAGCTGCGGATCACAACATCGCTGCAAACGCCTTTATCGGGTGCGACATCTCCATTGGGATAGGCAAGACGCACATAAGCGGGATCGTAACGGACCTCAAATTGTGTGCGCGTTATGGCGGCAGATGAGAGCTGGTTTGCAAAATCTTCATTAGACAACGGGGGGTGATCACTCTGTGCTGCGGCAGAGAAGGATAGGGCGATATACAAAAGAGCGAGGCTGAAGGCTTTCATATCTGCATGTTTATGCCCAATTTGGGCTGATATAGGGCAGCAAATTGGTATTATATTGCCCCTTGATGCGAAAGACATGATCTGATATCCGACACATAATGGAGACGTATAACATGTTATGTATTAGATCGGATTTTCGTGACGGTGATGTCGAACGCATCGCTGATTTGCATACAAAAGGATATGCAAATCTTGGCCCGCGCTTTGGAGCACCATTTGATGCCTATGTGCTTGAAACGCTAAGCGAGGCTAATCTTAAAGCGCGTTCTCAAGATGAAAATGATCGTACTCGCATCTGGTTTGCGGAATTGGATGAGCAAACAGTGGGGTGCGCTGCCCTTGTTGACAGGGGAGAGCGGGCGCAACTGCGCTGGGTTGTTGTTTTAGATGAAGCGCGGGGCAATGGCATTGGTCGGAAGCTTTTGGATGCGGTATTGGCGCACGCCAAAGAGACTGGGTTTGACGAGATTTATCTGGAAACGATTGATCAGCTTACGCCGTCCATGACGCTATATGAGCGATCTGGTTTTAAGCTGTTGAGCCAAAAAATCATGCCACTCTGGTATGGCGAAAACGGCTGCGAAGTCGTGATGAATATGAAACTGAGTTGATGTGAAGAGGGGCTATGATTCCTATTTTTAACATCCGATCTAAAATAAAAAGCCCCGCCAGAGTGATCTGACGGGGCTTTTATTTCTATATACCGCGAAGCCTAGCTTTTGTTGCGGTTACGTTTACGGTCGTTCGGGTCTAGCCAAACTTTACGTAGACGGATGTTTTGTGGTGTCACTTCAACCAATTCATCGTCTTGGATGTATGCAAGAGATTTTTCCAAAGTCATTGCCATTGGAGTGGTGAGGCGAACCGCTTCATCTGAACCAGATGCACGCATGTTTGTAAGCTTCTTACCTTTGAGACAGTTCACTTCAAGGTCGTTATCGCGTGTGTGCTCACCGATAATCATACCCTCATAAACTTTCACACCAGAACCAATCATCATTGGGCCGCGGTCTTCTAGGTTCCACAGCGCGAATGCAACAGATTCACCAGTACCGTTTGAAATCAACACACCTGTGTGACGCCCAACGATAGCACCTTTGTGTGGTGCGTATTCGTGGAAGATACGGTTCATTGTTGCAGTACCGCGAGTATCAGAAAGCAATTCACCTTGATAACCGATTAGACCACGTGAGGGTGCGTAGAATACCAAACGCGTACGACCACCACCGGATGGACGCATGTCTGTCATCTCAGCTTTACGCTCGTTCATTTTTTGAACAACGATACCTGAGTGCTCGTCATCCACATCGATCACAACTTCTTCGATAGGTTCAAGCTTGTTGCCGTTTTCGTCTTCTTTGAAAACCACTTTCGGACGAGATACACCCAATTCGAAGCCTTCGCGGCGCATAGTTTCGATCAACACGGAGAGCAAAAGCTCACCACGTCCAGATACTTCAAATGCATCCCCTTCAGCCGCACGCTCAACTTTAAGGGCAACGTTACCTTCAGCTTCTTTTTCAAGACGATCCCAGATCATACGCGAGGTTACTTTTGTACCCTCTGTCCCTGCGAACGGTGAGTCATTCACCCGGAATGTCATCGTGATTGTTGGTGGATCAATCGGCTGCGCTTGGATAGGCTCAGATACGGCAGGATCACACAATGTATCCGCAACAGTAGCTTTGCTCATACCAGTGATAGAAACGATATCTCCCGCGACACCTTCGTCGATAGGAGAGCGCTCAAGACCACGGAAAGCCAACACTTTAGAGACACGGAATTGTTCAATCAAAGTCCCATCACGTGAAAGGGCTTTAATTGTTTGGTTTGGTTTCACAGTTCCAGAAGCGATGCGTCCTGTTAGCACGCGGCCAAGGAAGTTATCAGCTGAAATGGTTGTGGCAAGAAGACGGAACGGGCCTTCTTCTGTCTTTGGCTCTGGCACATGGTCAATAACCATGTCGAACAATGCGGCCATGTCTTCAGTTGGCTCATTATAGTCTGTCGCCATCCAGCCGTTTTTAGCGGATCCGTACAGAACTTTAAAATCGAGTTGTTCGTCAGTCGCATCAAGGCTTGCGAACAGGTCGAACACTTCATCAATCACGCCATCAGGACGACGCTCTGGCTTATCAATTTTGTTGATCGCAACGATTGGTTTCAAGCCAACTTTAAGCGCTTTTGATACCACGAATTTAGTTTGTGGCATTGGGCCTTCGGCTGCATCCACAAGCACGATACATCCATCCACCATGTGAAGGATACGCTCAACCTCACCACCGAAGTCGGCGTGTCCTGGGGTGTCCACGATGTTAATGCGTGTGTTTTTCCAAACAACAGAGGTGTTTTTCGCGAGGATTGTAATCCCGCGCTCACGCTCTAGATCGTTTGAGTCCATCATCCGCTCGGATGTGGCTTGGTTTTCACGGAATACACCGGACTGTTTTAGAAGACAGTCAACGAGTGTTGTTTTTCCGTGGTCAACGTGAGCGATAATGGCAATGTTGCGCATCGAAGTAGTTTGTTCGGCGGTCATGTAGCGTCTTCCGGGGAGAAATAAATACGTAGATGCGCGAAACGGTACGCAACATCAATTTTGCGCGACATACAGCAAAGAAACGCGTTTGGCGACCCCTGACGTATTATTGAGTCAGTTTGAAGAGGCGCGTGAGATCAAAAGCACAATGGCTTTTGCAAGTTGTGAGCGCTGCAACGGCCTCATTTCAATTCGTTATTTCTCATACTTAAGTATTAATATGGTCATGGTTAATATTAATCCATTATTTAGCTGTGCGCGTTTAGATTGTAGTGAAATGGAATTACAAGGGATGTAAAACGATGTATTCAATTAAAGGTCGTGTGTTCTCGATCGTGCTTATGTCTTTGATTGGGCTTACACTAACTGTCTTCATCCTATCATGGCAAAGTTATCGCATGGCAGAGAAGCAGGTGCACACGCAGCTTCAGAGTGTTGTGGATGCTTCGATTAGCATTTTAGACATGCAGTATGCGCGTTTTGAAAACGGCGATGCACGTGAAGAAGACGCGAAAGCGGCCGCGCTGAGAGCGATTGAGTCAATACGTTTTAGAGAGCGTGAGTATGTATTTATCGCGAACTCAAAACATGAAATCGTTATGCATCCAACTCACCCAGAATATAACGGGCAATATGTAGGCGATTTTAGAAACTCTAAGGGTGAACTCGTTGCTGAAAAATGGGTAAATAAAGCACTAGAGGGTGGCGGTATTGTTTATTACGAAGCGAAAGACGAACATCGCGACGAAATACACATGAAAACTGGTTATGTTGAGTATTTTCCCAAGTGGGACATGGTGGTCACGACGAGTATTCATGCCGTGGATTTAAGAGATGCGCTTGTTATGCTCTATTCTCAAGCGGGTTTATTGTTAGTTCTGGCTTGTGCCATCATTGGGTTTCAGGGATGGAGAACAGTTAAACAAGTCGTTGGCCCCATCAATGCACTCAGTGAGAGTATGCAATCCCTTCTCGCTGGAAATACAGATATTAAAGTTGTCGGAACAGAGCGACGCGATGAAATTGGACCAATGGCCAAAGCTGTTGTGGCATTTAGAGATGGATTGGCTGAACGCGCAGTCTTGGAGGTGAAAAACCAAAAAGCAGAAGCTGAGACAGTTAAACGCCGTGATATAATTGATGAACTTGTGCGAAGCTTCCAAACACAGTCAGTTGTTGATTTTGCTGAAATGTCTAAGCATGCAGAAGAGTTGAAGTTATCATCACAATCTTTGAGATCTTTGGCGACTGAAACGGATAATCGCTCTTCGCGTGCCAATAGCGTTTCAAATGAAACATCTTCAAATGTGCAGACTGTAGCCTCTGCAGCAGAACAATTGTCTTCGTCTGTGGCTGAGATTTTGGTGAATGTACAATCTAACAATGAAACGATTTTCCAAACCGCTGAGCAAACAGCTGAGGCGAATGGGAAGATGCGGCAATTAGCTGAAGCTGTGGCTAAGATTGGTGATGTGGTTAGTCTGATTGCTGATATTGCCGAGCAAACGAATTTACTGGCTCTGAATGCAACGATTGAAGCAGCGCGCGCAGGGGAGGCCGGTAAAGGTTTTGCTGTTGTTGCATCTGAGGTGAAGCAATTAGCGGATCAAACTGCCCGTGCAACACAAGAAATTTCATCGCAGATTGGAATGATCCAAGGTTCAACAGACGAAACTGTGATTTCAATAGAGCAAATTACAAAATCAATGGACACGGTGTCTTCTACGATGTCGGCAATCTCAGCTGCGGTCGAAGAGCAGGGCGCTGCAACGAATGAAATTAGCCGTAACGCACAGTTTGCAGCTGAAGGTACTGAAGAGGTGGCTGAGAACACCAAATCAGTAACTGAAGTGGCGCAGAACACAAACCAGTCTGCCATACAAGTTGAGAATGTCGCTGAAGACCTGACAAAACGTGCGCGTGACATGGAAGATCGCGTAAATGCGTTCCTAAAGGGTGTTACAGCCGCTTAGATTGAGGCCTTCTACCATTTTGCAATTATAAAAAAACGGGTTCCTCGCTGCTATGAGGAACCCGTTTATATTTGTGTTTATCTTACTCTTTAAATGGCTAAGCAGCAAATTGAGCGGAAGTCTGTCTGACAGTGTTGGTTGCTTCTTCAATCTCACGACTGGTTGAAGCTATGTCTTTAATCGAGCCATTGATTGACTCAATGCTCTCTGCCACACCGTGCATGGAATGCGTAATTTCTGATGTGACACTTGATTGCTCTTCTACAGCCGTAGAAACAGCGGTGGAGACATCGTTTATTTCTTCAATGAGACGACTAATCGTCGATATTGCATCGGCTGCTTGACCAGATACATTCTGAACATGAGAAATCTGAGCGGAGATTTCTTCTGAGGCTTTTGCTGATTGATCAGCTAGTCCTTTGACTTCAGAGGCAACGACTGCAAACCCTTTTCCAGCCTCCCCAGCACGTGCTGCTTCAATTGTTGCATTTAGTGCCAATAAATTTGTTTGTTCAGCAATGTCACTAATAAGGCGGATAACTTCGGAAATCTTGCGAGCAGATTCAGTTAGGCCTGATACGACGCTATTTGTAGCTTTTGCAGTTGTGACTGCTTCGCGTGTTGCCTCTGTCGCTTTTGAAAGCTGGGATGCAATCGCAACGGCAGATGCCGATAATTCTTCTGCGCCGGCAGCCATGGCTTGAACCGAAGCTGTCGCTTCTTCTGAGGCGCTTGCAACGCTGTTGGATTGATATGCTGACTCAGCAACACTTTGTGCAATTGTATCTAGGTCTGCATCGATTTTGATTTGCAATTGTCCGCGTTTATGGCGTTCATTGACCATATTCGTGATGTCAGTTGCAAACTTAACGACACGTACAACTTTGCCATTTAAGTCGAGGACAGGATTGTAAGTTGCCTGAATCCAGATGGGGTCGCCGTTTTTTCTAATCCGGCAGTATTCAGCCTGCTGAAATTTGCCGTCTCGAAGGCTCTCCCAAAATTGAGTGTATTCTTTACTGACTTTTTCGGCCTCGTTTACAAACATAGAGTGGTGTTTGTCTTTAATCTCAGCAAGTTGATAGCCTAAAGCGTTTAAAAAGTTTTCGTTTGCTTCAACAATAGTGCCATCAGGTTTGAATTCGATAACCGCTTGGGATCTGTTGATTGCCTCAATTTGGGCGCGCATTTTAGCGTCAACAAGTTTGCGCTCTGTGATGTCGGTTGCAAATTTTACAACTTTGTACACTTGGCCTTTTTTGTTGAGAATAGGGTTGTAAGTGGCTTGAATCCAAATTTCTTTGCCGTTGACGCCAATACGTTTAAATTCAGCCGATTTAAATATGCCCTTGCCCAAATCTCTCCAGAATTCAGCATATTCACTTGAGGCTTTGTCGTTAGCCGTAACAAACATGGCGTGGTGTTGGCCTTGTATATCGCTCAATTTGTAGCCAACGGTTTGAAGAAAGTTTTCATTTGCCGCTAGGATGATTCCATCCGTATTGAATTCAATTACAGCTAATGACTGGTTCAGCGCATGAATTTTCGCTTGATTGTCTTTGTTGCTAGACGATGTCAGCATTTGGATACACCCCTCAGTGTCAATCACCTGAGTTCACACATACCCCATTTAACTCAGTGTGTGCCTAGATACTGAATATAAGTGAAATATAGGTTAAGCGTAGATGTGAGTTTTAAGGCGTGCAACTTGGGGATGTTTCTTTTTGATTTGTCTGTTTCTTGGTTTACTTGAGTTAACTGTACGCTAGATTAAATTAAGAAGTTTTTCTTCAAGTGCTTTTGATTGAATGTTTAGGTCAAAATTTGTTTTTGCATGAAGTTGGCCAGCTCTGCCCATTTTTATTGTTTGTTCGGGGGCGGCTAGCAATATTGAGAGTTTTTCTGCAAGAGCGACGTGATCATCCTCATCCACCAAGAAACCAGTTTCACCATCGATGATGCATTCGGGAATACCAGCATGGCGGGTGGCAAGAACAGAGCAAGCTGCAAGTTGGGCTTCAATACATACCATCGGCAAGCCTTCAGCATCTCCAGAGGTCGCCCGTTTTGAGGGGATGCATACGATAGATGTGCGTGCAAATTCCTTGGGCATGTCATCGGCAGGTATCCAGCCCGGCAGCTGTGCATTTATGCCTGCGTCATGAAGCATTTGCACAAGTTGCTCTTTTAGTGGCCCTTCGCCTAATAGTCGGATTGTCCAACCTTCAAGTTGGGGGGTGACGCGCGCTAGCGCTTTGATGAGCGTATCAATGCCTTTTTTCTCAATCCATCGGCCAGCAAAAAGTAGGATGTTTTCTTTTTCACCAGGATAAAAGCGGTTTGGGTCTGCTGTGTTGCGATGCACCTGCATTTTGGAGGTGGGGCATCCTTTTGCTTCTAACTCGCGTCCAATAAATTCTGAACATGGTAGAATGAGTGCTGCGTTATCCCAAACATTTTGGCGGCGGCGGTTATAGACACGTAGAAAACTATTTTTGGTGTTGGCATGCTTCGTTGCATCGCCGCCATGATAGGTCACCACCAGAGGTATGTTCAGCGCTTTGGCGAGGGGAAGGGCATAAGCACCAGATTTGCCAAAGTGTGCGTGGATAAGTTTTGGCTCTTCTTGCTCAAGGCGCTTCAGCAGTTTTTTTGATACTATGCCAAATTGCTTAAATCCGGTCTCGCCTGCCCAGCCATGGTAATCTCTCAGTTTTATATATTCCACTCCATCTGGAGCAGGGCCACGTATTTCGTGGCCGATATATATGGGGTTAAGGCGAGAGAAGCTTGTATAGGCGCGATGGATAAAGCTCTCAGAGGGCGCGAACATTTTATCAGCGAAAACAAGGAAATTTGATGCGTTTGGCGCTGTCATGTCGGCGGTTCAATCCCAATATTACGGAAGCTTATTTATGAAAAAGCGCTTGTTGAGCGCCATGAATATGCAGTGTTGCAATGTTTTGAACGAGATTTAAAGCTGTTGGACGTGATAATTGCGTCCTTATTGTGATATGGCTAAGTCAAGCGGGTTGCATCAAGGAGCGCGACAGCGTAGCTTCCGGCTCGATTTTCAGGAGTGTAATCATATGAGCGCGTCTTATCGTCTCTTTGGCGCGGAAACGTCCGCCTTTTCAATTAAACTACGTAGCTATATGCGCTATAAAGGTTTGCCGCATGAGTGGCTTGCGCGGACATCTGAAACAGAAAGCACACTGAAAGAAGTGTCGCGTTTTTCAACTTTGCCTGTTCTTGTGACAGCGGGTGGATTTGCTGTACATGACACAACGCCGACGATTGAAGCGCTTGAAGCTGATAGTCCTACACCAGAAACAATCCCAGAAGATGCAATCAGCGCTTTCCTTGCGGCAGTGATGGAAGATTATGCGGATTTATGGCTGTCAAAAGCTGTGATGCAATATCGTTGGGGACGTAAGAAAGATCAAAAAGAAGCTGCAGCACGTGCGCTTGATGAGTATTTCGTTGGCGAAGAAAAGCCTGAAAACCGTAAAGAATTGATCCAAGATTCCATTGAGCGGATGGCGACTCTATTCCCAAGCATGGGTTTGAATGCAGAAATGGGAAGTGTCGTTGAAAAAAGCTTCAAGCGTTTTGTGAAGTTATTAAACGCGCACCTTGAAAAACACCTTTATATATTTGGTGGTCGTCCATCCATTGCTGATTTTGGTCTTGCTGCGCAATTAACGCAATTGATGAAAGATCCAACACCAGCAAAAATCATTGAAAAAGACGGACCATTTGTCAAAGCTTGGTGTGAGTTTATGGACGATCCCAAGCCAAACGGTCCTTTCGAACCCTTAGAAGATTTAATGGCCACGTTGGGCCCTATATTTAAAAAAGAAATCGGGGTTACTTTCTTGCCGTGGGCTGCTGCTAACCTTGAAGCATCGTTATCGCGTCAAGATGAGGTGACTGTGACTTTGGGTAAAGAGGAAGTAACACACGCGCCACTTCGTTCAGCTGCACGTTCGTTTAAGGATGTTCGCCGTAAATTCTCTGGCCGCGATGATGAAGAAGCTTTGGTTACACTCGTGGATGAGTTGGGCATAGGAGCATTCTTACGTCGTCCTGAGCGTCCTAAACGTGATCGTGATGATGAAAATGGCGGGCGCGGTCGTCGCCGTGGACGTCGTCGCCCCAACAGACACAATAAAACTGGTGCTGATGATGCAGAAGCCGTTGCAGCTGTCGCGGTCGTTGCGGAGGGGGTAGATACTCCAACTGAAACTCCTGCTGCACCGGAAGTGGCTGATGATGTCAAAGCCGAAACGCCTTCAGCGCCAGAAGCAGACGTAAAAGTTGAGGAGGTTGCTGCGCCAGAGGCTGAAGCGCCAACTCCAGACGTCAACAAAAGTGAAAAGGCTGTAGAGGCATCAACGCCTACAACTGAAGAGGCACCTGCAAACACTGAAGAAGCAACACCTGTTGAAGCAAATTCAGAGACGCAAGATGAGGCGCCCAAGGCGTAATTAGGCTGATAATTTAGGGGAATGCGATGATCGAAGTTTTGCTTCATGCGCCGATCACATTGGCTATTCTTGCAGCGAATGTGGCATTTTCGATGATCGCACTCTCCAATGCAAAATTGTTCAATGATTATAAGCTTCAAGTTGGCCCTATTCTGCAAAAGGGCGAATGGTATCGAATACTAACGTCCGGATTTTTGCATGTGTCTCCCGGGCATTTGTTGCTCAACATGCTGACGTTATTTTTCTTTGGCCCTTATCTGGAAATAAGATTACTTGGCCCTGTCGGGTATCTGCTTGTGTATTTCGTTTCGCTTATTGCGGGTGGCGTTTGGGCTGTAATTGAAAATCATAAAACGGCGGATTATTCGGCGGTCGGTGCGTCAGGGGCCGTTTCTGGGGCGTTGATTTCATATTGCTTGTTTGAGCCATTCTCGATGATCTATTTGTTTATGATCCTGCCTATGCCCGCTGTCGTTTTTGGAATTGCTTTTATAGCTTATTCTGCATTCGCCTCCGGCAATGAAGCATCGAAAATTGGGCATGAAGCTCACCTTGGCGGTGCAATTGGCGGGATGCTTGTGACAATGCTGCTTTTCCCAGGGATATTAAATCGCTTGATTGAAGATATTCCTCAAAAAATATCGAGCATGTTCTAACCTATTTTGAACAACAAAAAGCGACGCCACATAATATCCTCGGGAGGGGGAGGAGTGTGGCATCGCTTACCTGAATCGGGGGAGGAGTTCAGGGATTAATATAAGCGGATGAAATCTCTATCCGCTTATAAATCTTGTTCTAAAATTGACGTCTGTTACGCAGCGCCAATTTTTTTTGTTTCAGACGAGCTGTCTTCTATGGACGCAGTCTCAGATGGGGTGTTCTGAGTGGACTGGCTTGAGCCAATCGCAATTTTGCGTGGTTTCATAGCTTCAGGTAGCTCGCGCACGAGGTCAATTCTCAGCATTCCATGCTTTAAATCTGCCTTAGTCACGATAACGTGATCGGCGACTTGGAAACGTCGCACGAAACCACGTTCTGCTATTCCACGGTGTAGGAAATTGCGTTCGTTCTCATCGGAAGATGTGTCAGGTCCAGCCTTTTTACCGACAACAGTCAGTTGGCCTTCTTTGATTTCTATCTCTAAATCATCTTCAGAGAAACCAGCGACAGCAATCTCGATTGCGAACTCGTTTTCGTCTAATTGTTCAATGTTATAAGGGGGATAGCCCTGTGCACCGTCTAGGCGTTGTGCCGTATTGATTAGGTTTGCCATACGGTCAAAGCCAACCATTGTGCGGTATAGGGGCGTTAAATCAATCGTACTCATATCTGTCCTCTTTCAAGCAACAAGCGCATTCCGGGTGTCGATTGTATCCGGATATGCAATTTTAAATTTCAAGTTCAGCGCGACTAATGTCCATCGCTTCCCTCGAGAGACCCGTCATCGGCGTCTCTGGATTAAAGTTAGGAAGCATGAATGGGGTGTTCAAGGGAAACAAATTGGTTAATGTCAAAAAAATGATTTCAGGTGGAGAAAAACTGACATGACTTTGAAAAATATAGTTCTAAGTGGAGCTGCTGTTTTTGCACTAATGGCGTGTGAGCCTGAGGCAAATGCACCCGTAAAAGAAGAGGCGGTTGCGCCAGTAGAGACTGTTGAAACGCCGACGGAAGTTGTTGTTGAAAAAAGCCCGATGGAAGTCGCGTTAGCAGGTGATTGGCGTATCTCTCCAGAAAGAGACGTTTGGCGTCACCCAGCTGAAACTTTAGAGTTTTTTGGTGTGGAGCCAAGCGATACAGTTGTTGAAATTTGGCCAGGTGGTGGTTGGTATACAGCTGTTCTTGGCCCTTATTTGAAAGCTGGCGGTGGTAAGTTGATTGCTGCTTCTTTTGATCCAGCATCTTCTGATTACGCGAAAGCAGGAATTGAGAAATACACAGCTGCATTCCTTTCAAAACCGGAAGTTTATGGGGACATTGAGCTTACTGTCGCATCAAAAGATTCTGATGGAATTGCTCCAGAAGGTAGTGCGGATGTCGTTCTTACATTCCGTAACGTGCATAATTGGATGAGCAATTCATACGCTGATAAAATGTTCAAAGATGCTTATAAAGCATTGAAACCAGGCGGTGTTTTGGGTGTTGTTGAGCACCGTTTGCCGTCTGCTGGAGAACAAGACCCAACAGGTAGCAGCGGATATGTGAAAGAAGCATTGGTTCGTCAGTTTGCTGAAGAAGCTGGATTTGAGTTTGCGGGAAGTTCAGAAATAAACGCGAATCCTGCAGATACAGCAGATCACCCTTTTGGTGTTTGGACCTTGCCGCCAGTAAGCCGAAGTGCGCCGCGCGGAGAAGAAGCGTCACCAGACTTTGATTCAGCAAAATACGCTGCGATTGGAGAATCTGACCGCATGACACTTAAATTTATCAAACCAGAGACAACTGCCCAAGAATAGGGTTTAATACACTCCCATGTGGAACAGCCGCCTAAAAGTTTAGGCGGTTGTTCGTGGATGGCTTATAATTAGCTGTAGTGGGAGGGTAGTTTTATGTCGCAAGCGATTAAACTTTTTTTGGCTGGACTTTGTCTGGTCATGGTTGGGTGTTCGCAAAATGATGGGGTGGGATCTCCGCCTCCACCGTCGCCGGCTCCACCACCTCCAGCAGCGCCTGCTCCAGCGCCTCTTCCATTGCCGCCTCCTGTGATGGATTTTCCAGACAGAGCCGAAGGTGAGCCAGCCTTTGATGATGCTGTTTCTCTGGAAATTGTGACTGATTTTCTAAGCTCGGATCGGGATTTTAAGCCCAATAAAGGAGAATTGCCGATTGGCCTTGTGCTGTTCGACAGAGGAGAAGAATTAAAAAATGCTGTCATTTGTGATGCTTACACAAAAGAATTGCGGACTTATTCAGACGCAGTGATCGATTCTCCGGATCAAGACTTCTTTGTCACATACTGGTTGTTGAAAGACCAACCAGCCGATTTTTCCAGCTGTGATGCGTTGCGTCAGTCTTATGATTATGACCGTGCGGCAGCGATTAAAGCAGAATATGGGCTGAGTGATACGGCAGGTCCAGTGTTTCTGGCCGTCGATTCTGATGGCAATAGTGTGTTTTTAGACCTGTCTGCTGCCAGTCTGGAAGCCACGCGGTCTGCTGTTGATCAGTGGCTGGTGTTGGCGCTGGAGGCGTCTGCTGAGGCAGAGGTTCAGGAGGCGATGGTGGATGATGAGCCTATGGAATCCGTGAATGCAGATGGAGACGCGACCACGCCGATGGTATCATCTCGATTTTCTTTAGCGTCATTTTCAACGGGTATGAAAGCCAAGTTTTTAACAGATGGGAATTCTACTGTCAGTGAAACGAAAAAAGGAAACACTACTTTATTTGCGTATTCGGATTCTGGAACAGGTTACCGAATAGGCTCTACACTGAGATTCTAGTGAAAAAGGGGTTTCCCTTTCCTATGGTAAATCGGTTAAGTATCCAGTTGAGATACTGTCACTGCAATGTTTAAGTGATGGTTCCACATAACCTATTATAAACCTCGGTTCGAGGAAGGATTGTACGATTATGGATTTGAATGAAATTACGGCCAAGATTTCTGAAGTTGTTTCCTCAGGTACCGATTTTGATGACAAAGTGAAATTTGACTTTGGTGATGAAGGCAAGCTTTTCATTGATGGTGCAAGCAACTCTGTATCAAATGATGATGGAGACGCAGACGCAACGATTTCTGTTGATTTTGAAGATTTCAAAAAATTGGCACAAGGTCAGATGGATCCAATGATGGCATTCATGCAAGGCAAGCTAAAAGTTGCTGGTGACATGGGCGTGGCTATGAAACTTCAAGGTCTCTTTTCAAGCATGACCTAAGCATTCGTTTGTGAAGTGAATTTAAGGATACCCTCGATGCGTGCTGTATCGGGGGTATTTTTATGCTGTAGTAAAACTTTTAGGAATGCGTGCCATAGTATGCGTGTTCAGTTTGAAGTGGAGGCGAAGGTTCTTGAGTGATTTTGTCGTAATTGCGAATAACCCAGCTCCAGAGTTTGCTGAGATTTTCCACTTTCAAGATGCAGAACGCAATGTGATGCGGGGAATGTATGCGCGTGCAAGTTCCCGCTTTAAGCAATCAAGGGGCACAGTGATTGTGTGTCCAGGGCGTTCAGAATTTATCGAAAAATATTTTGAAGTCGCGCGTGACCTGCAGGCGAGAGGCTTTTGCGTGGTTGTGTTTGATTGGCCGGGGCAGGGCTTATCCTATCGGCCAACGTCTGATCGTCTTACGGGATATATAGATCACTTTGATACATATGTTCATGCGTTGCGCCTTGGGTTAAACGCGATAGAAGACAAGATTGTTGGGCCTTTATGTGTGTTGGCGCATTCTATGGGCGGTGCAATTGCGCTCGAAGCCCTACGTCAACAAGTTATTGAGGTTGAGGCCGCTGCCTTTAGTGCGCCTTTATGGGGATTGAAGATATCAAAGCTGACCTATCCTGTGATTGGGGCCATGAATATTCTAGGGCGAGGTGAGTCTCGCGTTTCTAAGCATAATTTAGAAGAAAAGTTTGAGGGCAATATCGTCACCCACGATAAAGACCGCTGGCTCATACAGCAGCAATTGATTGCTGAAAATTCTGATTTGGCACTTGGGTCTGTAAGTTGGGGCTGGGTTCAGGAAGTTATAAAAATATGCAAAGGCTTTAAGCGCATTGGTGTGCTAGATCATCTAACTATGCCCATGCTGGTCGCATCTGCTGAAAAAGAAGCATTGGTGGATAATAAAAGTCATCGCTTGTTGGCGGAGCGGATGAAAAGTGCGCAGCATATTGAAATAGCGGGCGCTAATCATGAATTGCTTATGGAGACTGATGCAAAGCGTGATCAGTTTTTAAATGCGTTTGATAAAATGCTTGACCGCGCGGGAATTTAGAATTTACCCGCAGTCAAATGCACGGGCAGAGCGCCTTAGAGAAATAAGTGCTTCATCCAAAATTTCTTGGTTTGCAGCTGCTACAATCTGACCGCCCAGAGTGGCAGGACGACCGCACCAGTCAGTGACCACACCACCAGCATTCTCTATGACGGGTATAAGCGCGGCGACATCATACGGCTGTAAGCCTGCTTCAGCGACCATATCCATAGTACCGGCTGCCACTCTTGCATACGCATACGCATCCAATCCATAGCGCGTTAATTTAGCGGTTGCGCGTAAGTGCTCAAAAGCGCCGCGTTCGGGGTGTGTGAATATAAAATAATCAGTTGTGGCAAGAATAGCGTCGGTCAATTTCTTGCAAGGTCTTGTCTTCAAATTGCGCTTTTCACCTTCAGAATCAATCATATAAGATCCGGACGGTGTGCCGACATATCGCTCTTTTAGATAAGACTGGTCAATCACGCCGACGATAGATTTGTTATCACGCACAAGGCCGATCAATGTAGTCCACACTGGAAGACCTGAGATGAAAGCACGTGTGCCATCAATGGGATCAAGATACCAAGTCCAGCCGGAAGTTCCTGATTTTTCGCCATATTCTTCGCCCATAATCGCATCGTCTGGGCGTTCAGCATCAATGATTTCACGAATAGCGCGTTCAGCTGCTTTGTCGGCTATTGTGACGGGGTCAAATCCAGTTTGAGCCTTATTATCTGCTAAGGAGCCTTCGCCACGAAAATAGGGCAAAATAGCTTTGCCTGCGGCATCAGCAAGACGCTCTGCAAAGGCTGTGAGTTCTTGAATTTCGGCGGGTGTGTATGTGGTATCGCTCATATCGGCGAAGATGCCGAGAGCTGCGCTTTTTGGCAAGTAGTTATTGAACTTTGTTTTAATAACACGAAGACGGCTCGCCAATCTTCTATCTGAATACACTCAAATTGTGGGAATAGTTATAGCCATTCCCACAACAGATAAGGTCGAGTGTATTGATTTTTATAAGGTTATGCAGCGCCCTGATCGTTGCTGTCTTCTTCTAGCGCTTTTGCTAGGTCGAGAAGACGGCGGCGCGGGCGTTCACTTAGGCGGTAATAAGCACGCACAAGCTCGAGTGTTTCCTTTTGAGAAAGCACGTCACCTGAAATTGTGTCATGACCATCATTTGCAGCTGCTTGTTTTCCATCTGGTGCAAGACCATCAAAGAAATAACTCACATTCACCGTTAAAGCATTTGCAAGGTCGAAAAGGCGGCTTGCTGTAATGCGGTTTGCACCACATTCGTATTTTTGAATTTGTTGGAAACGTACCCCAATCTCGGAGGCGAGGTCTTGCTGAGTCATTCCCAGAAGACGGCGTCTACGACGAAGGCGCTTTCCTACATAAATATCTACATCTGTTGCCATTTTATACACTCCGACCATGCGGGTACGATTTGGCGTCGTACCAATTAAAGACCTGTCGGGAGGTACTGAGCAAGCTGCGGGCCAGTTGGGGATAATTGTCTAAATAAAATGCAATGTTGAAAAAAATTAACTAAGTATCGGGGATTTGCTCAGAACAAATTGCTTAAGGGATAGGCAGTCTTAAATGCTTTGCTGATCAATTGGGCAGATTGAAGAAATGTTGGGGTTCAAGAGCTGTTGAAATTGCAAAAGGCATATCCAAAGTCTTTAATGATCTTGTCGGCGTTCGCGCCGCGACGTTCTGATTGTCGGAACGTTTCCTCCCTATTTAGACTTTGGCCACATCTTTGGATGTGGCCTTTTTTTTATAGGTGATTTCACGCAATAGCGGGCTTTTGCGGGGCATTATAGGTTGCCCATTCACTAATGTTTTCAAAAATTTCGTTGATGTCTTTTTTCAAGTGCGCAGCATTGGACGACAAAATAACATTATGTTCGTCCAAATAAAGTTTCCTATTGATCTCTATTTGAATGGCGTGGCGCTGCTTTTCTGGTCGGCCTTGAGATTGGGTAATATAGCCACCTGCATAGGGGCGGTTTCGGACCACAGAATAACCGCGTGTGGAAAATGCTCTTTCTATAAGGTCAGTAAAATCTGAATTGCACGCGGCCCCGAATCTGTCCCCTAACACGATATCCGGGAAAGTTGCACCAAGTTCACTTTGTGACGGCATGGAGTGGCAATCGACCAGAAATGAGACACCAAAGGCTTTGCGAGTAGCATCGATGAGGGAGTTGAGAGCTTTGTGATAGGGCGTATAAACTGTTTTAAGACGCTTTTTTACCTCTGCGGGCGTGAGTTTGCGTCCGTAAATTGAGGTACCTGAAAATGCGATACGTGGAATGCACCCTAAGCCAGCTTGTACACGTGGGGTGCGATTGGGGCGTGGTGATTTGATGGGTGGGTCGATTATATGCGCGTCTAGTTCGTTAGCGGCGCGGTTTAAGTCAAGACAGGCACGTCCGACAAGTGCTCTTAATAAAGGGGAGCCCCATTGAGGTGTATCTGAGAATAGATAATCAACATAAGCATCTTCAACGCGGCGTAAATCCATGGGGTCCGCGATACATGCACTGAAAAATATGCGCGGATAGGCGCGTCCTGAATGTGGTGATGCAAACACAATAGGGGAGGTTTGGTTTTGCGGATGGGAGATGGCAAAACTATCCTCACCATCATCAAGGATTTGGCGGGTATTCAATTCTTTAATCGTATTGGGAATATTTCCATGCATCATGTTGATATAATCCCTGACGTGGCGAGAAGGCAATCAATGATATTAAGGAAGTTGCTATTGAATGTTCATTGGAACTTTACTCCGTTATGAGAAGCTTGCTAAAGTAGATTTTAAGCGGTGTGGTGAGACAGGACATTATGGCAAAAATTATTCTTGCAGAAGACGATAACAGCCTGCGTGGTTTTCTCGTAAATGCACTTAAAAAAGCGGGACACATCGTCAAGGATTACGATGATGGTGAAACAGCGCTAGAAGCGTTGCAGGAAGAAGTGTTTGACCTTCTCCTTACGGATATCGTTATGCCTGGTCTTGATGGGATTGAACTTGCGCGTAAAGCTGCCGAGTTAGACCCCGCAATGAAGATTGTTTTCATTACAGGTTTTGCAGCTGTTGCTCTTTCAAATGGAAGTTCGACGCCAGCAGGCGCAAAAGTCCTCTCCAAGCCATTTCACTTGCGTGAATTGGTGGATGAGGTTGAGCGGGTGATGGCAGCTTAAAGCGCACTAGCGGATAAGTATGGGCTTGGCGAAAGCCTGAATTCATGCTCTTAGGCTGATATGTCTTCACAAAATTACGATATTATTGTTCTTGGCGCAGGTGCGGCGGGGCTGTTTAGTGCTATTCAAGCAGGAAAACGTGGACGTTCAGTTTGCGTGATTGATCATGCGAAAAAGCCAGCGGAAAAAGTGCGTATTTCTGGCGGTGGGAGATGTAATTTCACGAATGTGAATACGCATCCCTCGCGGTTTATTTCGCAGAACCCGCACTTTTGTAAATCAGCTCTGAAACAATATACTCAGCATGATTTTATCGCGCGCGTTGAAGAGCAGGGTATTGCCTATCACGAAAAAGCTTTGGGTCAGTTGTTTTGTGATGAAAGCGCAAATGACATCATTCAAATGTTGTTGGATGATTGTATGTTTAACAATGTAGATATCATGTTAAGCACTGATATTCATAGAGTTTCTAAGCGTGATACTGAATTTTTAGTGCAGACCAGCGCAGGCAATATGCATTGTGATTCATTGATTGTCGCGACAGGTGGTTTGTCCATTCCTAAAATGGGAGCCACGCCTTTTGCCTATGAATTAGCAAAACAATTTGGCCTAAATATAATTGATCCAAGACCGGGTTTGGTGCCGTTTATGTTTGGCGGTGAACTGCTTGCGGGCATGTCTGAACTGTCAGGTGTGTCTGTAAATGGGCGCGTGGATACAGGACAAATGGCTTTTGAGGAGGCGCTTCTGTTTACCCACAGGGGGCTGTCTGGTCCTGCTGTGCTACAAGCTTCCTCCTACTGGTTCCCCGGTCATGAGATAGAGGTGGACCTCGCCTGCAAGGTAGATGCTTTGGCTGCGCTCAAAAAAGGACGCGAAGAGGCTCCTAAGAAAAAACTTGCGAGTATTCTTGAGACATTTTTGCCATCTCGATTGGCACAAACAATATCAGAGGAAACATTTCCTGATATTCGCATTGCTGACCTTTCCAATGCAAAGTTAGACGTGGTTGCAAAACGTATTAAGCATTGGCGATTGAAACCTGTAGGCACTGAAGGTTATCGAACTGCTGAGGTGACTATTGGGGGGATTGATACAAATGACTTATCCTCCAAAACTATGGAAGCTAAAGACGTGCCCGGATTGTTTTTCATCGGTGAGGCTGTTGATGTCACCGGTTGGCTTGGCGGGTATAATTTCCAATGGGCTTGGTCGTCGGGATATGTAGCCGGACGAAACGCCTAGTCCTAAAGCGAGACTATTTTAGCTTTAATGCGAGCGCTCTAAATGGGCAGAAAGCGATTCAATGCGGCCTGCTGCGTCATTGAGTGCTTTTGCCGCACGTGTCTCAATCGCGGATATACGATCATCGAGTGATTTCATACCGGCATTTTGTTCAACGTCATCTAATTCATCAAGCAGGGAGAGGGCAGAAGCAAGAAAGAGACGTTCAACACCGATATCTCCCATGGCTTGGGCCATGCTGCTTACACGGGCATCAAGACGGCGTCCCAATTCGTGGAGGCGTTCTTCTTGACCTTCTTCGCAAGATACAATGTAGCGTTTTTTGTTGATAATTATTTCAGCTTTACTCATTTGCGATCACCCCTTTAGGCTTGGGTTTGTATCGGTCTGCATTCCCCAATGTTAGACCTTTCCCAAAGCCTCCCTTACTTCCTGTATTGCGGCCCCCAAAGCCGTTGAAGCTTCATCGGCTAGCATTTGCAATTCGCGTTCGCGTGCGCGGGCATTATCAAGGTCTAAAGCCAGACGTGCGCGGTCGCGTCGAAGGGCTTCAGCTTCCCTTTCGGCTGGCTTTGATGCTTCAAGCCTTTCTGCAACGCGTTCGATATTTGTCGTCAGTGATTTTACGGCTCGGTTTAGGCGTAACTCAGCTTGTTCTAAAATATCTAGGCTTGGAGTATGGACGTTTTGTTCATTCATATTAACTATTTTGCGTCACTAAGCACTTGGACGCAATGAAATTTTTTATTCTTTATAAATTGTGAGGTTTACGCGTCGGCACCTCGAAAAATGATAGCGCAATCACTGGTGGGGGCTTGACCTTCTCGCTAATGCGTTTAACTCACATTTGAAACACTTTAAGGGAATGGAAAATGACATCTTCTGCAGTCGCTAACCGTGATATGGCGAATGCCATTCGCGCACTTTCAACCGATGCTATTGAAAAAGCGGGTATTGGACATTTGGGTCTCCCATTGGGAATGGCTGATGCAGCGACTGTCTTGTTTACTCAGTTTCTAAAATTTGATCCAACAGCCCCCAAATGGGCAGATCGTGACCGCTTTGTATTGTCAGCTGGGCACGGTTCAATGCTGATTTATTCTCTGTTACACTTAACAGGTTATGCATCAGTATCTATGGACGACATTAAGCAGTTTCGTCAGCTAGGTTCAAACACGCCGGGTCACCCAGAAAACTTCGTAACGGAAGGCGTTGAAACGACAACTGGTCCTCTCGGGCAGGGGATAGCAACAGCCGTTGGTATGGCGATCGCCGAACGCAACATGAATGCGCGTTATGGAGATGATTTAGTCGATCACTATACTTATGTGATCGCAGGTGATGGCTGCTTGATGGAAGGCATTTCTCAAGAAGCGCTCACACTGGCAGGTCATTTAGGCTTGGGTAAATTGATTGTTCTGTTTGACGATAACGCAGTGACAATTGATGGTGGGACAGATGTCGCTGACTCAACGAAACAAACGGCGCGTTTTGCGGCGTCTGGCTGGCAAGTAGATGCTGTCGATGGGCATGATCCAGAGGCAGTCGCAGAAGCAATTTCGCGCGCAAAAGCAAACACGGATAAACCGAGCTTAATTGCATGTAAAACAACAATTGGTTTTGGAGCGCCAACATTTGCCGGACAAGGTAAAGCCCATGGCGGACCTTACCCCGCAGATGAAACTGCAGCGCTTCGTGAAAACCTTGGATTACCTAAAGAGCGCTTTACTGTCGTACCAGAGGTATTGGACGCGTGGCGCGCGGCGGGTTCGCGTTCAGTGGATGAACGCAAAGCGTGGGAAGCACGTTTGAATGCATCTGATAAAGCATCCGAATTTACACGCGCTATGGCTGGTAAATTGCCTGAGGGCGTTGAAGCTGCTGCGAACGCACACAAGAAAGACGTTGTTGAAGGCCAAGCCACGAAAGCAACGCGTCAATGGTCTGGAGCGGCGCTTGAAGTGCTCACTGGTGTTATTCCGGAGATGATTGGTGGGTCTGCTGACCTGACAGGATCAAACAACACGAAAACATCGCACACGACCGCACTGAACAATTCTGATTGGGCAGGGCGCTATATGCACTATGGTGTGCGTGAGCACGCAATGGCGGCCGCGATGAACGGTATGGCGCAACATGGCGGTGTTATTCCTTATTCTGGGACATTCTTGGCATTTGCGGACTATTCACGTGGTGCCATTCGTTTGGGTGCATTGATGGGTGCGCGCGTTATTCACGTAATGACGCATGACTCTATCGGTTTGGGTGAGGATGGTCCTACACACCAACCTGTTGAGCATGTGGCATCTTTACGCGCTATGCCGGGTATTAAAGTATATCGTCCTTGTGATGGTGTTGAAACAATGGAAGCGTGGCAAATGGCATTGAGCTATGAAGATAGCCCATCTGTTATTGCGCTTACACGCCAAGGTGTTGTGCCAGCACGTAAGTCACACACAGATGAAAACCTTGTTGCAAAGGGCGGTTATATTCTGTCTGAAGCAAGCGGTGAATTACAGGTCGTGATTGTTGCAACTGGATCTGAAGTTGGACTAGCGCTGGAAGCACAAGAAAAGCTTGCGGCACAAGGTATTGGTGCACGCGTTGTATCCATGCCATGTATGGAATTATTCTTCGAGCAATCTGACGCATACCAAGAAGAGGTACTTGGCGGTAATGTCCCTAAAGTGGGTGCCGAGGCTGGCGTCCGATTTGGGTGGGATGCAGTGATTGGATCAGATGGTGAATTTGTCGGAATGAATGGTTTTGGGGCGTCTGCACCAGCAAAAGACCTATTCAACCACTTTAATATCACTTCCGATGCAATTGTGGATGCTGCGTTAAAACAAATCTAATTGAACGAATAATATTGATAAAACTTCGGTACGGGGCCATGTATTCCGTACCGTCAACAGGGACTGTAAAGGAAATTTAAGATGGCTGTACGTGTAGCAATCAATGGTTTTGGACGCATCGGACGCTTAGTACTGCGTTCTATTATCGAAAATAAGCGCACTGATATTGAAGTTGTGTCAATCAACGACCTTGGTCCTGTTGAGACAAATGCACATCTTTTGAAATACGATTCTGTTCACGGCACTTTGCAAGCAGATGTGTCTGTTGAAGGTGAAAACATCATCGTAAACGGAAAAGCGATCAAAGTTACAGCTATCCGCGACCCAAAAGAATTGCCGCACAAAGAAAACAACATCGATATTGCGATGGAGTGTACAGGTTTCTTTGCAGATAAAGAAAAAGCGTCTGCTCACCTAGAAGCTGGTGCAAAGCGTGTTCTTGTTTCTGCTCCTGCAACGGGCGCTGACAAAACAATCGTTTATGGTGTGAACCACGATACTTTGACAGCTGATGATTTGGTTGTGTCTAACGCATCTTGTACAACAAACTGTCTGTCTCCAGTTGCGAAAGTATTGAACGACAAAATCGGTATTGAGAAAGGGATTATGACAACAATCCACTCATATACTGGTGACCAGCCAACACTCGACCGTATGCACAAAGACCTTTACCGCGCACGTGCAGCTGCATTGTCAATGATCCCAACTTCAACGGGTGCTGCTAAAGCTGTAGGCTTGGTTCTTCCAGAGCTAAACGGTAAATTGGATGGTTTCTCATTGCGTGTTCCAACACCAAATGTTTCTGTTGTTGACCTGAAATTTGTTGCAAAGCGCGATACAACAATTGAAGAAATCAATGCGGCGGTAAAAGAAGCTGCTGAAGGTTCTCTAAAAGGTGTGCTAGGGTATACTGAAGTGAAGCATGTGTCTTCTGACTTCAACCACGACCCGCACTCTTCGATTTTCCACGCTGATCAAACAAAAGTAATGGACGGAAACTTCGTATCTGTTCTTGCTTGGTACGATAATGAGTGGGGCTTCTCAACACGTATGTCAGACACTGCAATCGCTTTAGCGAAATTCATCTAGTAATAGCAGTTTTTGACACGGGTATAGTATATGGATTGGGGATCGCTCTATCGAGATTTGATAACGCTTTTTGTTGTTATTGATCCTATCGGAACGATCCCCATTTTCATTGCTGTGACTGCTGGTATGACCGCAGAGTCGCGCCCTAAGGTTGCGCTTGTGGGTGTTTTAATTGCAGCAGTTGTTTTATATTTCTTTCTGGCTTTAGGGCAGCTTGTATTTGAGGCACTAGGCTTAGCGCTGGGATCGTTTCAGATCGCCGGTGGGATAATCTTATTCCTGTTTGCATTGCAGATGGTGTTTGGTGATTCAAAACCAGAAGAAGAGTTAGCGAAAGCTAAAACGATCAGTCAAAGCGCCGTTTTTCCACTGGCAATGCCATCTATCGCGTCGCCCGGTGCCATTATGACTGTGATCATCCTCACTGAAAATCAAGGTAATTCTATTCTTGAGCAAACAGTAACAGCTGGTTTGCTACTTGGTGTGTTGATCTTCACATTTGTTTTATTGCTGTTGGCTAATCCAATACTCAAAATAATAGGGACGTCTGGAGCAAGTGTTATAAGCCGTGTTATGGGGATGATATTATCCACAGTCGCGGTCGACGCTATTCTTAACGGCTTTGCTGTCCTGAACGTAATTGATCTAAATCATTAGGAGAAAATCATGTCGAATTTTCGTACTCTAGACACTATCGCTGATGAAGTTGGCGGGAAAACAGCGTTGGTTCGCGTGGATTTCAACGTTCCAATGAATGATGCCGGTGAAGTGACAGATGACACGCGTTTTCGTGCAGCGCTTCCAACCGTAAAGTTTTTACGTGAGCATGGCGCGAAAGTTGTCTTGATGGCTCACTTTGGTCGTCCTAAGGGGCAAATCGTACCAGAGATGAGTTTGAAACCAGTTGCGACTGCATTTGGTGAGGTTTTGGGTGCGCCAGTTTCTTTTGCCGAAAATTGTGGTTTTGGTCCAAAGGCAAAAGCTTTTATTGAGAGCCGCCCACAAGATGAAGTAGTATTGCTTGAAAATACGCGTTTTGAAGCTGGCGAAGAAAAAAACGATGTTGATCTGGCAAAAGCAATGGCAGAGCTGGGCGACATTTATGTCAATGACGCGTTCTCCGCAGCCCACCGTGCGCACGCATCGACAGAAGGCGTGACGAAATTCCTTCCGGCCTATGCTGGTCGTTCTATGGAAGCAGAGCTTAAATCTCTTGATGCAGCTTTGGGAACACCGCAGCGACCGGTTGTTGCGGTTGTCGGCGGCGCAAAAGTGTCTTCAAAAATTGATTTGCTGAAAAACCTTGTCTCGAAAGTAGACACATTGGTTATCGGTGGCGGCATGGCGAACACATTTTTGTTTGCTGATGGCGTGTCTGTCGGGAAATCTCTGTGTGAAGCTGATCTGACTGGCACAGTGAAAGATATTCAAGCGGCTGCTGAGAAAGCTGGCTGTAAGATTATGCTGCCAACGGATGTTGTGTGTGCAAAAGAATTTAAAGCACGTGCACCATCACGTATTTGCGATGCAAGTGAAGTTGCTGAAGATGAAATGATTTTGGATGCAGGTCCAATTTCTGCGGCAGCTCTAGTGGATGAAATGTCCAAATCTAAAACTGTTGTGTGGAATGGGCCTCTTGGTGCATTTGAGCTGGAGCCATTCGATGAGGCGACTGTTGCGGCGGCAAAAGGTGCGGGTGACTTGGCTAAATCTGGTAAGATTACAGCCGTTGCGGGCGGTGGTGACACTGTTGCTGCTCTTAATCATGCGGGTGCTGCACAAGACTTTACATTCATCTCAACAGCAGGTGGAGCCTTCCTAGAATGGATGGAAGGAAAAGAATTACCAGGTGTTGAAGCGTTACGGGTGTAACCAGTAGTTACAAAATTGACGCCTTTAGCGTATATAAGACACCAAGTTAGAAATGGCGGCACGGAATCTGCTAGGGTTTCGTGCAACCGAAATAAGCAATAATCGCGATAACGCGAATGCAAATGGGACGAGTATTAAAATGGCACGTATTACGCTTCGCCAGCTGTTAGATCACGCGGCTGAAAATGACTATGGACTACCAGCGTTTAACATCAATAACATGGAGCAGGCGCTTGCTATCATGGAAGCGGCGGACAAGGTGAATGCACCTGTTATTATCCAAGCTTCACGTGGTGCACGTGCATACGCAAACGACATTGTTTTAAAACACATTATTGATGCTATGGTTGAAATGTACCCACACCTTCCTGTGTGTATGCACCAAGACCACGGTAATTCAGAAGCGACATGTGCGACAGCAGTACAATTTGGTTTCACATCTGTGATGATGGATGGGTCGCTTGAGCGCGATGCGAAAACACCTGCATCATATGAACACAATGTTCACGTCACAAAAGCCGTTTCCGATATGGCACACTGGGTTGGTGCATCCGTTGAGGGTGAGCTAGGTGTACTAGGTTCGCTTGAAACAGGTGAAGGCGAAAAAGAAGATGGTCATGGGTTTGAAGGTAAGTTGGAAATGTCTGACCTTCTCACAGATCCAGACCAAGCTGTTGATTTCGTGAAAAAGACCAATGTGGATGCACTTGCGATCGCAATGGGAACGAGCCACGGTGCTTACAAGTTTAGCCGTAAACCAGATGGTGAAGTGCTTGCGATGAACGTGATTGAAGAAATTCACAAGCGTTTACCTAACACACACTTGGTGATGCATGGTTCATCTTCTGTGCCTGAAGATCTACAAGAAATCATCAACAAATATGGCGGTGAAATGCCACAAACTTGGGGTGTGCCAGTAGAAGAAATTCAACGTGGTATCAAGCACGGCGTGCGTAAAGTGAACATTGACACAGACTGTCGTATGGCAATCACTGGTGCGATCCGTAAAGTATTCACTGAAACACCAGCAGAATTCGACCCACGCAAATATTTGAAACCAGCTAAAGAAGCTATGACAAAAATCTGTATTGAGCGTTACCAACAATTTGGTGCTGAAGGTCAAGCAAGCAAGATTAAAGCTATCCCACTATCTGACATGGCAAAACGTTATGCCGCAGGTGAGCTAGATCAGTTTAAAAGCTAAGTTCCGCCTAGTATGATTTAATAAAAAGCCCTGAGCATTTTCTTTGCTCAGGGCTTTTTTGATGCGGTCAAATAGTCTTCTCTGAAAGAGGGTATCTATTTGTCTTCGCAGCCGCCTAACGCACAAATGACTAGACCGGTGGCGATGGCACCGCGCGCCAAATTATTGGTATTTTTCGTTTCTCGACTTATCAAATCGTTTGGCGAAACCCATTTGGCTGTTCCATCTTCCGTGCGGCGCACCTTGATCTGATTACGCTGTTCATTGACCATCACAACGACAACAGGTTCATCTTTCATAACGCCCTGAAGGAAGTAGACATCTCCGGGTGTGTATTTTTCGATCAAGCTCATAGAGCTGCTAGAATATGATGGGCTTGTTGAAGGGAGTGGAGGGGAATATCTCGCCTGAGCCTGAGCCTGAGCCTGAGCCTGAGCCTGAGCTTGTTGAGCGCGCTGGGCTTGAAGTTCTTTTTGTTGCGCGGCGAGTTTGGCTTGTGCCTCGCGTGTTGCTTTTTCTTTTGCTTGAAACTCAATCAATCGTGTTTTCAAGATTTCAGCGGTAATCATTGCCTTATACTGGGACGGCGTATTCCCGTTAAAGCAAAACCAACATACGCTGACAGCTTTGTATATATCACTTGAAGGCTTTGCTAAGTGCGCATTGATTGCGTCAACGGTTATATTTTCCTCACCACTTGCAATTTCATAGTGTGCAGACTTGTAAAATTCTTTGATCGCATTCGCTGAGTTCTGGGAAATATTTATAACTTCCTGAACCTGTCCAGTCTCATCTTTTTCAAACGTAATGTCGGATTTGACACCAAGTCGAAATTTATTCCAATCGGAAAGAGTTGTCGTCCAATCCTCAAATTTTTGTGTGGTCTCTAAGGGAAATGAAATTCCATTGTTTGTGATAATAACAGCCCCAATGAAATGTTCGCCTTTTTGCTTTTTCTCTAAACACCCATCACGGGAATATCCCATTGCATAAACATGCCCTTTGACCTGATTGAACTTCACATAGAGCTGTTCACTTCCATCCATTGGTTCGTAGACATAGCAATCGAGTACTGTTTTTAAGCGTGCGGCTTCTTTCAGATAGTATGGGTTTTTACCCAAGTCTGATTTCTCAGATGCAGTAGCCAAATTGAGATGATCATCCGACAGGCCATCATCACTCATCACGTACAGTATTTTTGTGTTATCGAGTGAGCTTATCTTTTCGCCTTTCAGCAATTGAACATCGGACTCGATGTCTAAATCACATGCTGACGTAAAAAATAGGCTCAGACACAAAATAGAAAAACGCAAACGCATACCAATCCACCATTGGTTTGAAATTGTGCAGATAGCGCCGCAATATTTATGTAAACGTGATTGCGACAGCAAAAGACCTTGACGATAAAACCATTTAGTAACACAGACATTCTCATGAACCAAGAATGCCGCCTATACCTCATCACGCCGCCAATAATTGACGATATTGATGCCTTTGTAGATGCCTGCACGCAGGCTTTAGATGGCGGTGATGTAGCTAGTTTGCAAATTCGCCTCAAATCGCGTGAGGGTATCGCTGCGCCCGATGAACATATAGAGGCGGTTGCCAAACAAATTATCCCAATGGCGCAAGCTAAAGGCGTGGCTGTTCTTATTAATGATCGCCCTGATCTTGCAAAAAAACTCAATGCAGATGGTGTCCATATTGGGCAAGATGACGTGTCATTGAAAGATGCACGTAAGATAGTCGGCGAAGATATGATTGTCGGTGTGACATGTCATGATAGCCGCCACTTAGGTATGGAAGCCGGAGAACAAGGCGCTGATTATGTCGCCTTTGGTGCATTTTATCCGACGCAAACAAAAGACCCAAAAGCAAAAGCTGAACTTGATACGCTTACATGGTGGCAACAATTTATCGAGTTACCCTGTGTGGCAATTGGCGGGATTACTGTTGACAACGCTGCGCCGCTTATTGAGGCGGGAGCTGACTTTTTGGCGGTATCCTCTGGTGTTTGGGATTATAAAGATGGCCCCAAAGCGGCGGTTGCAGAATTTAATCGGATAATTGATAGTTTGCGCCCATAGTTTTCCAATCCATTTGGAAGCTTGGACTTATATTGTTAATTCATGCGTGGCACACCGTTTATGAGGCTAGTTCGCTTCATGCATAGATAGTCTCAAGGCCAGCAATGCCTTGATATATTGGCTTGACTAGGTTAGACGCCCCGTCTGGTATTTTGCTTGGTGATCTCCACACATCATCAGGTCTGCTCGTAGGAAAATTGAAATAATGTCCCGTCCATCCCCAACCGTCTCGATTATGATTGAAGCTGCACAAGCGGCAGGCCGCAAATTATTGCGCGATTTTGGGGAAGTTGAAAATCTTCAGGTTTCCAAAAAGGGACCGGCAGATTTTGTATCTGCAGCAGACAAAAAAGCTGAACAAATTTGTTTTGATCGCCTTTCTAAAAAGCGCCCAGGATATGGCTTTCTTATGGAAGAGGCTGGCGTGATTGAGGGGTCAGATAAATCTCACCGTTTCATCGTTGATCCTTTAGATGGCACGACGAACTTTTTGCATGGTATTCCACACTTTGCTGTGTCCATTGGACTAGAGCGTGATGGTGAATTGCGTGCCGGTGTTGTGCATGATGTGATCCGCAACGAGATTTTTTGGGCAGAGACAGGCGAGGGAGCTTGGCTAGAAAACCGTCGCTTGCGTATCTCAAACCGCCGCAAACTTGGAGAAAGCGTGATTGCTACCGGTATCCCATTTATGGGCCGTGGTGATCACACGCAATATATTAAAGAACTCCACGTACTTATGGGTGAAGTTGCGGGTATTCGCCGTTTTGGAGCTGCCGCGCTTGATTTAGCTTATGTTGCATCTGGTCGCTTTGATGGCTTTTGGGAGCGCGGTCTCGCGCCTTGGGATGTTGCGGCGGGTATTGTGCTTGTGCGTGAAGCAGGCGGAGAAGTTAGCGGCTTAAACGGCGCTCATCCTCTAAATGACGGTGATCTTGTATGTGGAAACACAACGATTACCGCGAAGCTGATTGACCGTGTCGAGGGTAAGATTAAACCAAAGGTCTAGTCGGTCGGCATAAGCGGTAAATCTGTATCGCCTATATCAATATTGAAGTGTTTAAGCATGTGCGTCACCTGACCCCGATGGTGGGTTTGGTGATTGAAGATATGCGTGATGCAGAGCCAGCGCGGTTTCGTATAGGTTTGACCATTTGAGGCGCGCGTCCAAACAAGGTCTCCTGCGAGCCAGTCATCATTGAATGTATGCGTCCATTCCTGAAGGCGTAATATTGCTTCCTTATGTGTGTTTTCTAACATTTTGCGATCTGCATATAGATCAACACCCATATCGCTAGGTTGATAGGGCAGTGATAGATCAAAGCGTGTCATCCAGATTATATCTGCCCATAAAATATGATTCATAGTAGAATGAATGGACTTCCAGAATGCTCCAAGGTCTTCCTTAAATTGAGCATCGGATAGATGCGATGTTCGAGAATATATTTTTTCTGTCATCCATTGATTATATTTGGCCATTTGCTGATAGTTTTTTGTGAGGTTCATAGAAAACTCCCAGTGAAGGTGCGCAATTTAATTATGGTACCAGAGCCAAATAAGATAAAATGTATTCAGTTTAGAGCGCACGCGAATAATCAAATCATGAAGGTTAGCTGAAACTATCGTAACATGACGTGTTCACCACAATTATGACTCGTTTCAGAAGAGAATAGCTAGAGCTTTTCATCTGTCAGGCGAATTTAGAGGGCCAAGAATGTCACGACTCGGGGATATATCTGCATTTGTATCACGCGTAGTTTTGTTTACTGCTGTGGGTGTCTCATTTGCAATTGCAGGTGAGGCGGATGACGGCATTGAGACGCCGTCCAAACCTGTCGCGACAGGTGAATTGTCTGCACCGACACTCGCGCCGCGACCTCCTTCATTGATAGACTTAAACTATGTGAATGCACGTGTAGAAGATTTGATGAAAGAAGACCAAATGGTCGGCTTTGCGATTGCGATTGTGGATCGCGGTGAAATGTCTTTCGTCAAAGGATATGGCAATGTTTTCCCGGGTGGTCCGCAAGTCAATAAAGATACTGTTTTTCGTTGGGCGTCCTTGTCTAAAGGTATGGCGGGTACACTGGCTGGTATTTTAGATAATCGCGGGCAGATGGATCTGAAGGCTCCGGTTTCAAATTATAAAACCACTCTGCGCTTACCTGCGAATGGAACGGCGAAAGTTAAGGTGGAAGATCTGCTATCGCATCAACTAGGTATCGTGCCCAATGCATATGATACACGTTTGGAGGACGGGGTTGATCCACAAATCATCCGCAAAGATCTCGGTAAACTAAAAAACATATGCCCACCCGCAGATTGTCACTCCTACCAAAACGTTGCCTTTGATGCGATTTCTGAAATAGCAGCTGATGTGACAGGTAAGTCTTATCAAGAATTGGTCACGGAAAACATTCTGCAACCACTGGGGATGACATCGGCGAGCCTCACACGTGAAGAGCTTATTCAGTCAGGGAATTATGCATTTCCATTCGGATATTCGCGGGGCATTTCTATGGTCGCCCCTGTGGAGTTGAACGACAACTATTACAAAGTCCCCGCAGCAGGCGGCATGAATTCCTCTATCGAAGACTTAGCACGCTACATGCAGGCGCAAATGGGACTCGCCCCGAATGTCTTGCCACCAGAAGTGCTCGACAAAATACACGCACCCAAAGCAGCAACATGGAAAGAGCGCAACCGTATGCGTCGCCAATCCTCACACATCACCCATGCAGATTATGCCTTAGGGTGGCGCGTATATGATTATGAAGGCCGGAAATTGGTCGGGCACAGGGGCGCAGTGCGCGGATATAGGGCGATGATTTTGTTTGATCCAGAACTGGATACAGGCATTGCTGCGCTTTGGAATTCTTCAACGAGCATGCCTGTAGGACTTCAGTTTGAAGTCATGGATATGGCCTATGGCTTAGAGCCCCAGAAATGGATGAAACTTAGCTCTCAAGGTGAGGATGAGCTTACCACGTCTGGGGACTAATAGGTTTTAACTGCCTGAAAATTGTAATTCTGCAAGGTGTGCATAAATGCCGCCTTGCGATACGAGACTTTCATGGTCGCCTTCCTCAGCGACGCGTCCTTTATCCATAACAACAATGCGGTCAGCGCGCCTTACCGTGGCGAGACGGTGGGCAATCACGAGTGTTGTGCGCCCGTCAGAAGCTTTATCGAGCGCGGCTTGTACCAAGCGCTCATTTTCTGCGTCCAACGCGCTGGTTGCTTCATCTAGCAGCATAACGGGTGCATCACGTACCAAAGCGCGCGCGATAGCAACGCGTTGGCGCTCACCCCCAGATAGGTTTTTGCCACGACCACCGAGTTCAGCTTGTAACCCTTTTTTAGTCTCAAGAAAACGCCAAGCCTCTGAAGCTTTCAATGCATTTATAATTTCTTCGTCGGTTGCTTTGGGGGAAGCAAATTTCAAATTGTCTGCTGCTGAACCTGAAAAGAGGGCCGCCTCTTGAGGTACATATCCAAATTGAGCGCGCCAGTCTTGGGGCGTAACGGCCCGTGCATCCATGCCATCAAGTAAAATTGCGCCTGATTGAGGATCGTAAAAACGCAGTAGCATACGAAATACTGTTGATTTACCTGCCCCTGATGGGCCGACAAGCGCAACTGTTTCGCCTGATTTTATTTTAAGATCGAATTTGTCCAATGCGGCGGCGTTTGTATCGGTAGGATAGGAGAATGATACTTGGTCAAATTGGACGGCACCTGTCACGGGTGAAGGCATAGCGCGAGGATTTTCTGGTGCGCGAATGTCTGGCTCTTCATTGAGGATTTCAGAACAGCGTTGAATAGCTCCTGATGTGCGCATGGCAGCATTAAAAACATCTGCAAGCATTCCAAACCCTGACACGCCTGAAAGGGCATACATGGAAAATTGTGCAAGCTCTCCAGATGTCATGCGTTCGGCCAAGACTTCTTGAATGGCAAGCCATGACATGAAGGCTATTCCGGTAAATAGTCCAAAGATAACCGACCCAGACATAAGCGTTTGAGCACCAATACGGCGGCGCGCTGCCTGGAAGGCCGTTTCGCAAGCCATGCGGAAGCGTTCCGCGCGCGTGGCTTCTTGTCCGTAGGCTTGCACCAGCTCTATAGCTTCAAGGCTCTCAGAGGCCTCTCCGGCTGCGTCAGCAATGCGGTCTTGCACCGCTGAGGAAAGTTTCCTTACACGCGTTCCAATAATGAACATCGGTATCATGACGAGGGGAACAGCTACAAACATGACACCTGTCAGACGCCAGTTCAAAATGAACATCATTATAAGCGCTCCTGTTAGGGAGAGAGCATTGCGCAAGAAGATGGATGCAGATGAGCCTAGAAAACTTTCTATCAGCGTCACATCTGCCGTGAGGCGAGAAACAGCTTCACCAGAACGTAAGCTGGAATAATATCCAGAAGATAGATTGATAAGTTTTTTGTAGACGTCCGAACGTAGGTCTGCAGCGGCACGTTCTCCTAAGAGCGACATAAAATAAAAGCGCGCAGATGTCACAAGCGTCATGACGATCACAACACCGATGAAGGTCATGAAACCTTGGTTGATTGCGGGGATGTCATTGTTGGCGAGTCCATTATCGACAATGTCTCGCAACACAACCGGCAAGTAGAGTGTGATACCGACACCAGCAAGCAATAATAAAAGGGCAGGCCAAAAAATGGCACCGCGTCCAGCAACATAGGGCCAAAGCTGAAGAAGAGGGCGCAGTTTCTTACTCTTAGGGCGATCAGGCAGTCCGGCACTGCCGCCACGCCGGGTTCCTGCTTTTCTATCTTGATCGGCTTGTGTTTGGTGTTCTGTCATCTTTTATTCTGCTCTAAGACCCAGTTAGGGGTTGATAAATGCTGCTAAATCCGGTAAGCGCGCTGCTTCGATTTAAAAAAACTAAGACCAAGGCGTTTAAGGGCCACGTACCGATGAAACAAGACGTACATCCGGACTATCACTTCATTACTGTCAAGATGACAGATGGAACTTCTTACCAAACTCGTTCAACAATGGGTAAAGAAGGCGATACTCTACAGTTGGATATTGACCCTAAGACTCACCCAGCATGGACTGGTGGAAACCAGCACATGATGGACCGTGCAGGTCGTGTATCCCGCTTTAATGACAAATTCTCTGGTTTCATGAAAAAGAAATAGACCGATTTGGTTTAATTTCTAGATTGTTTCGGCAATCTCCAGAAAACAAGTTATAAAAAAACCCGCTGCAAAATTTGCAGCGGGTTTTTTTTGTCTGAATTTTTCCAAAACTATTTAGGGTCACGCCAAATTGCGAGTGGATCAAAAGCACCTGTGTCTGCTGCTGATTGAAGGCGTTCCATTTGACTCATAACAGGGTTGTCTGTCGGCGCTGGTTCAATAGCAAATAATTTTTTATCCAATCTCCATACACGGTCATACAAAGCGCGTGACCGTACAACGAGATCGAGCAATGCTTCGGGGAGATGTTCGACAGCGGACAGGCTGCGGAGTTCATTTGGTGGCGTCAGGCGAAACTTGTCTTCACCTGCTTCGTCAGATGTCATGTCACCTTCACGCACAGCGCGTTGAACAACTAACCAGCTGGCAGATTGCATAAGACGTGTTGTCACTTCCATGCTTTCGGCCGCATATACGAGTGCGTGTTCTCTATCTAGCTGTCGACTTTCTTGGCGTCCAGGGCCATCAAGATAAGCTGCTGCTTCTTCCACAAGTCCCATACCTTCTTTGAAAAGACGGTCAAAAACTTCCGAAGTTGCAAATTCTGATACGCGATTTTTCCAGTCGTCGCCAATCATAGAAACAGATTTCATTCAGACACCCAATACTATTTTGACCTTCGGATACTATACACAATCTCTCGCCCAAGGTCCGGACTATAGCCAAATACTATAACACATAGAGTCTTAGCTAAGTCTCTACATAGTGTTCAAATATGCAGGTGTGAGTCCAGTTTTACGCTGTTAATATAGTGTAATTATCCAAAAATCGCGTCTGCTGCGTCTTTCACCTGTTTCTTTTTGGCAATTTCAGCTTCGCAAAGTTTGATTTTCTCTTTGAGCGTTTCAATCTGATACCCCAATTCCTCAATCGACATTTCTTCTAGTGTTCTTGCTGGTTTTGCTTTTGGATCTTCATCAAACATAAAGTGGCTCCCTGAAGCTATCTTTTGGAAACGTCATGTTATGGTAGGCGTTTTGTCATCTGACGTGAAGGCGTTTGGTGTGTCAAAATAAATAGAATTTATAGAATGAAGGAAAGCCTGATGACCCAGAGCCATGTTCAGAGCGATCAAATGAAAACCATTAAGGTAGTAGAGGGGGGAGCACTGGAGTGGCAAACAGTGAGCAGGCCAATACCATCCATTGATCAGGTCTGTATCAGAGTCGTCGCAGCAGGGGTGAACAGAGCGGATATTTTGCAGCGCAAAGGCATGTACCCGCCTCCAAAAGGCTGCCCTGATATTATGGGACTTGAAGTGTCTGGTTATGTTGAGGCTGTTGGCGAGGGTGTTGATGATTGGCAATTAGGCCAAGAAGTATGTGCTCTACTGCCTGCTGGTGGATATGCTGAATATGCCATTGCACATCATAGAAGTGTTATGCCTGTTCCCGAGGGCGTGTCTTTACAGGAAGCCGCGTTGCTCCCCGAGGCAGTTCTGACTGTATGGGCAAATGTCTTTGATATAGCAGTTTTACATCCTGGTGAGACGTTGTTTGTACAAGGAGGTGCATCCGGGATTGGCACCACAGCTATTCAAATGGCCAAAGCTATGGGAGCGAATGTTTATGTTACAGCAGGCAGCGATGAAAAATGTAAAGCCTGTATCGAGTTGGGAGCTGATGGGGCATTCAACTACAAAACAAGTGATTTTGAAGAAGAGTTAAAAGCTGTTGGCGGCGCTGACGTTATTTTAGACATGGTGGGTGGTGATTATTTGCCTAAACATATCAATGCATTGAATTTTGGAGGAAGGTTGGTTCACATAGCTGCTCAAGGCGGCCTTAAAGGAGAGGTAAATATCCTTAAAGTCATGATGAAGCAGTTAAGTATTACTGGGTCAACTTTAAGGGGGCGCAATGATATAGCGAAGATGCATTTAGCAAATATGGCTGTTGAAATAGTTTGGCCGTGGGTAGCGAGCGGGCAGGTGAGGCCGGTTGTAGATTCTAGATTTGCTATGCAGGAGGCTGAAAAAGCACATGACCGCATGACGAGTGGTGAACACATCGGTAAAATCATGTTGACGTTGTAAAACCAGATTGTCGAAAATGTTCCGCTTTGGGAATTCACAAATCCACCAAATATGCGTATACTGATCGCAACTAACGTTTTGTCTCATGTCTTATGAGATCAAACCGCCCGGCCCAAGTGCCGGGCGAAATTGTTTTTGGAGGCGACTAATGGCCAATATTCTTATGCCTAAAGCAACAGCTGTATGGCTTGTTGACAACACTGCACTGACGTTTGAGCAGATCGCTGATTTTTGTGAATTGCACCGTCTTGAAGTCAAAGGCATTGCGGATGGTGAAGTTGCAGAACACATGCGCGGCGTGGACCCAGTGTCACGTGGTGAGTTGACGCGTGCCGAAATTGAGCGCGGTGAAAAAGATCCAAACCACGCTTTGAAGCCGGCATCTCCTAAGTTTGATAAAGTTGTTGCGCCTCCTAAGCGTAAAGGCGCGCGCTATACGCCAGTATCGCGTCGTAGTGATCGTCCAGATGCGATTTCTTGGTTCTTGCGCCACCACCCCGAAATTTCGGATGCTCAAATTTCTAAAATCATCGGTACGACCAAAAATACGATTGAGGCAATCCGTACTAAGTCTCACTGGAATACTGAAAACTTGAAACCAGTAGATCCTGTGACATTGGGACTATGTACTCAAATTGAACTTGATGCATTGGTAGCTAAAGCTTCTTCTAAGCGTAGAAAAATGGAAGAAGATCGAGAGATTGGTGCATTGGGTGCAGGTATCGACATGGTGAAAACGGGTGACGACGGCAATGTTGAAGTTGCTGATCCGTTTAGAGGTTTTGGTTCAAGACCTACGCAAGATGATAGCAAGGGTGCAGATGAACCAAATGCGGATGACGTGTTTGCGAATTTCGGTAAATCATCAAGTGATGACGAATAAGTACCATATTTGATTTAAAAAGAGGGGCTGGATGTCGTATTATCTAGCCCCTCTTTTTTGTGGTATTATAAAGGTTGTATTGAGGTTTAACTTTCCTCTTCATCCTTTAGGTTGCAAACGCCGTTTAGAGTTGAGCGTCCACCATCTAAGATTATAGACTGCCCAGTCATGTTTGCGGCCCCATCACTGGTTAGGAAAGCAACGGCCTGTGAAATTTCTTCGGCAAAGGAGTGGCGCCCTAAGGGTGTGCGTTCTTTTAGCCAAGGTTCTTCGTTTTCTGCGCGTGGGCGAACGGCAATAATAGCATTTGTGCGGATACGTTGAGCCGCTAGATCAATTGTAGCCGCTTTTGCTGCGGCAAGTGCCATGGCCTGTGAAACATGCTGTGAGTATGCTCCAGGGTCGCCGTAGAGGGCACCCAAGCCAAAGACTTGAACAAAGCTTGGGTTTGCGGTTTTTGCGGCTGCAGGATCCATATCTTCCATTTGTTTGATCATTTGATCGCTAAAAATACGTAATGCAGCTGTGATAGAGCGAGCGGGCGCTATGATCTTTTCTTCAAATTCCCCTACCTTTATATCGCCAAAGTTTTTAGCTGGGGGAAGTTCGGGTATGTGGCATACTGCATCGACGTGACCAAAAGCGCTCATCGCACCTGATAATATATTGTTCAGGCCTATGTTTGTTGTGATGGTAGAAGGGGAAAGCGTATCTACTTTATCACCCAGTGTTTCCTTGATTGCTTTGAGCGCTTTTGCATCAGTATCAGCTAAAAACACGGACCAGCCTTGCTGAGAAAAAACGCGCGCACACACGTTTCCAATACGTTTGGCCCCGCCAATAATGACGAGTGTGGGGTGTGAGGAGGTGGCCATGTATTCAGCTCCAGATTTGGGGAAGTTTCAGCAATGCATTTTTAATGCTGGAAACCAAAAACAGAGGAAGTGCTACGTCATCCTCTGTCTTCAGGTGTTCTAATACATCAAGCTATTGATTAGTTTTGTTTTCCTCAGGGGCATTGGGTGCCTCATCTGAAGTCGTTGTCAGTTTTTCATCGCTATTTGATGTTTGTGCAGTTTCTGTTGGGCTTGTTGATTCAACAGTTTCATTTTTTACGTCAGATTCTTCTGTCGCTGCTGAGCTATAAGAATCGTCTTCGTTTGCGTCTTCGTGAAGTGAAACGTCCATCTCTTCCCACAACTCCTCGTCTTCATCAGACCATAGGGTTTCGTTGAGAAGTGTAATGCGCTCATTCAAATTGTGTTGTGCGGCAAGGCTTTCGCTTAAGAGACGTACTATCATCCAGAGAGAAAGAGGTATCGCAATAGCTAAACCTGCTTGGAATATTGCGGTGAAGGGATTCCAAGTGAGTAAACTCCAAAGGGCACGTAAAAGTCCCATTGCAGCGAGTGCCGCCAAACAGACGGTTAGTAAAGTGTTTGCTGATTTTAGCATCCCTGGGGACAGCAATTGCTCAGGGTCTAATGGTCCACGCATGTTTCACAGCCTTTCATGTCACTTATGCAAGCATATACCCACATAAGATGAAGAGAGAGCAAATACGAAGCCATTAAACGGATAAGAAAAACACAATTCTCCAAATAGGCGAATGCTGTCCGCCGTTTATTTTATGGGATGCGTAATAGTTTTAGGATTATCCCGCTTTTAACGAGACGATTTCGTCTTTGATGCGAAGCTTTTTTCGCTTGAGATCTAGAATCTCTTGGTCTGGTGTGGAAGGGCTTTTTCGTTTGTCGTCGATCGTGACTTCTAGACGTTTATGACGTTCACTCAGTTCACGAATACGTGCGTCTGTGCTCATTCAAACCTCCTTCATTGTGGAGACTAAAGTAAAACATAGAGTTTCGTAGAAGTCATCCTTTGACGGATCAAAAAAAGTTACATGCCTATTGTGGAGTGAATCTTCGTGTGTTTGGCGATGGTGTAATTTTTGGAAACTCAGATAGTATATCGATACCTGCGAAGTTGCTCTTCAGGACATTTGATTGGTTATTCGCCTCTTCGCCATGTGTGTCTGAAATTTGGATCATTCAATGACAAAAACGTTCGTACTCGAAGGAGAAAGTATTACAGATATTAGCTCATTTTACGATGAGATTAATCGAGTTTTTATGTGTGACGAAAACTGGGTGATAGGGGAGAGCTTAGATGCGCTTAATGATTTGTTTTATGGCGGTTTTGGTGCGATATCTGGCCGTAAAAATGTAAAATTAGTCTGGCGAAATATTGATGTAAGCAGAGCACATTTAGGTGTCGAAGCTACGAGGAATTATTACCTAGAAAAACTCAACCATCCTCAGCGGTATAAAGTTGAGAAAATCAAGTCGAATCTCGAAAAATTACGGAATGAAAATTCTGGATCAACCTACTTTGACCTGATTATCGAACTAATAAATGGTCATAGTAATATTCATTTGGTTCCGGATTGATGTGCTTGGAATGTGTGACCATCAGCTATTCCAAACCGATAGAGATTTTGGCTGGTTTTTCGTGAATAGTAGTCAATAAGGAGAGATAAGTTTTGAATTATTCAGACAACAAAAACAACGTGAATTCCACTTTATCAACGGCAGAAAGAATAAACGAAATTGAAGCTGAGTGTCGTCTTCTTGATACCCGAATTGAGGCGCTCACCTATCAGGGAGAAGGAGATTTGGAGATTGCTTCTCTAAAACGACAACAATTCTTGCTAAAGGAAGAGATCGTTAGGCTGAAGGACAAATCGCTTCCCGATATTATCGCCTAATTGGTGAAAAATAAAATTGGCGTTTTAGGAGATATTGCTAATTTTCGCCTTACGCCGCATTTTTGTGGCGTACATAGCTTCATCAGCTCGGGCAATTTGTAGTTCTGCTGTTTCATCATGCTCCAATGATGTGACACCAAATGATGCATCAATGGAAAGCTCATTTCCTTCATATTGAATGCATATTTCTTTTATGGCGGTTGCGAGTTGGTTTGCTTTTTCTCTCGCTTGTGCCGGTGTGACACTGGTCAACACTGCGATAAATTCGTCTCCGCCTAACCGTCCAAGCAAATCAGACTCTCGTGTTTGTTGGACAAGAACATCAGCAACAGCGAGAAGAATTTTATCTCCAGCTGAATGTCCATACGTATCATTGATGGTTTTAAAGCCGTCTAAGTCGAAATAAATTATACTGGCGTCTAAGCCGTATCGTCTTGAAAATGCGACAAGTCTCGATAGTTCACGTACGAAAGCTCTTCGGTTGAAGAGGGGGACCAAAGCATCGTGATCCGCCATGCTTTCTGCCGTTTCAAGGGACTTTAAGAGGGCGTTATTTTTGTTTCTTAATTCTGATATCTCGCCAGTCATGGCACCAATTGCGGCGCGAACGGCGGGCGTTAATTCTGCTTCAGAAATGCCGAAAAGTTCGGTCGCTTTTTCAACGCCGATATCACCATTTTCATCAATATAGCGAGTGTTTCCGTCTTCCGAACGCCTCGCTGAAAAGATTGAGAGAAATTTCATAGCCTGTCCACAATTCTCATTATGGTTAATTAATAACCGTTCACAGTTAGCGGGCGGTTAACAGCTTACATTGAAAGTTAACCTTTTGCTAACTCTCTCCCTTGTTAGGGGAGGTAAAAGCGCAATTAATTTGTCAGATCGGTAATTTTTATGCCAGTTTCAAGACAATCTCATACTCTCTCTTGCCGCAAAGCGAACTATGCCTATACTCCCGCGCTTTCTGTAGGTGTGTTGCTATCTCAAACGATACATTTACATTTATTGGACCCGCTGGGGAGGCATGTTTCATGAGCAACGAAAATATGTTGTCAAATTCTGATCAACCATTGGTCGGTGTTGTCATGGGCAGCAGATCTGATTGGCCAACAATGAAATTAGCATCGGATTTACTTTCGCAAATGGGTATTCCGCATGAAACCAAAGTTGTCTCCGCGCACCGCACACCGGATCGTTTGGTTGAGTATGCTAAGTCAGCTAAGTCACGAGGATTAAAGGTTATTATTGCTGGTGCGGGCGGTGCTGCGCATTTGCCGGGTATGATTGCTTCGATGACTATTGTGCCTGTACTCGGGGTTCCTGTGAAATCTAAAGCGCTTTCAGGCGTGGATAGCTTGTATTCAATTGTGCAAATGCCGAAGGGAATTCCAGTAGGGACGCTTGCGATTGGTGATGCAGGAGCGGCAAATGCAGGGCTACTTGCAGCGGCGATAGTGGCTGGACATAGTGAAGACGTCGCGGAAAAATTAGAAGCTTTCCGTCAAGCGCAGACAGATGCTGTTGTAGAAACAGTTGAAGATTAATTAAATAAAAAGAATAGGTTATTGCAGGTGAGCAAGATAGCGCCGGGCGGTGTCATTGGTATTTTAGGTGGTGGGCAGTTGGGGCGCATGCTTTCATTGGCTGCCGCTCGGATGGGGCTGGATGTCGTTATCTTTAATCCTAAGATTGATAGTTGTGCGGCGCGCGTAAGCGCGGATGAAATTATCGCTGAATATGATGATGTCGACGCACTAAAAGAGTTTGCTCAAAAATGTGATGTCGTGACGTTTGAGTTTGAGAACATTCCAGCAGCAAGTTTGGATGTAATTGAGGCAGCTGGTACACCAGTTTATCCGCGCTCTAACGCGCTTGGATGTTCGCAGGACCGCTTGAAAGAAAAAGAGTTTTTGAACTCTATTGACATTAATCCCGCACCTTTTGCACGGATAGATGGGCCAGAAGACATTCTTCCGGCATTAGAAAAACTAGGCGGCAAAGGTGTACTGAAGGCGCGTCGAGAAGGGTATGATGGGAAAGGCCAAGCGCGGCTTGATTTATCGTCAGACCCTATTGCTGCATGGGAAAAAATTGGAAAAGTTCCTGCTGTTCTTGAGGCATTTATTTCATTTGAACGTGAAATTTCCGTACTGGTTGCGCGCAGTAGAGATGGTCAAATTGCATTGTATGACACACCTGAAAATGATCATGCAGGCGGCATATTAAAGTCTTCTACATTGCCAGCGAACGTGTCTGAGCAGACGAAGGAAGTTGCCGGGGATTTAGGGCGAAAATTAGCACAATCTCTTGATTATGTTGGTGTTTTAGCTTTGGAATTGTTTGTCCTTAAAGATGGTTCTTTGCTGGCGAATGAATTTGCGCCGCGCGTTCACAACACAGGCCATTGGACTGAGGATGCGTGCCTATTGGGGCAGTTTGAGCAACATATACGCGCTGTGTGTGGTTGGCCTCTAGGGCCAACGCAGCGCTTTGTAGATATACGCATGGACAATCTATTGGGTGATAGTGATATCGCATTATGGGAGACGCGCGCTAAGGATGGCGAAGCGCCGCGCATATACGCTAAAAGAGGCGGTGGTGAAGGTCGTAAATTGGGTCACTCAAACAAGGTTTGGAGGTAATCTGCATAGCTCGTGCTAGGGGCGTGGTTATGCTCTGCATGCATAGAGGTGAGCAGGTGAATACTGTGTGTTTACCTAGTGGACGATGCCTGAACCTCTTTATACATGTAAGTGGTGGCTTCGTGCTTTTTTAAAGTGGGGTGGCGTGCAAAATTTGGTATTTCACCAACACGGTTAAAACCTAAACTTTCATACAAATGCTGCGCATTACTGTTTTTCGCGGTATCTAAAGTAATGAGTGGTCTTTCGAGCTGCCTTGCTTTTTGCTCGAGTGCGACCATGAGTTTTCGTGCGATCCCTCGGCGGTGAAAATCGGGGCGGACAAGTAATTTTGAAACCTCACATCTATGGGTTTGGTTGGGTGGCATGGAGTGATCAAGCTGGACTGTGCCGACTAATTCTTCATTTATGAAGGCTGCAAACAAAACACACTCACTCGCAACTAACGCTGGGCGCACTTTGTTGGTCCAAAAGCGCATGGCATCTTTTAAGGTAAAAGGTAGGACGAAACTGACACTTGCGCCGGAATGTACGCACGCATGTAAAACCTTACTCAAGCCGACAAGGTTTTCATCTAGCTGATCAGGTGAAAGTGTGCGGATATCAAGGGCGCTCATGATAGGGGCTCAAAGGATAAAGAGGTGATAGTGGACAGGGGTTGGGCCGGTGTTTTCAAATGTAGAAGATCCGGTGAGGAGGTAGCGTAAGCAATCTCCATCTCTCAAATCATATACACAATGATCCAGCGTCATGCGTAAACTGCCGCTATGTAATATGAGATGATGTTCTATATTTAGGCGGAAAGGTTTTTCAAAACAGATATGCGTGTTGGGAGCAAGTTTTCCTTCAACGACTTCGCCTGATAGGTGGCCGTTGGGAGGGGATACAGATTTGCGAGTATAGCCTGTTTTTGTGTCATCCCAAATTTGTTGGTCTTTCGCTTTTACTAGCGGATCAAATTGAGTTTCGACCATCGCCATTAAGCGCGACATGGAAAGACCATATGCACTGCATAACTTTCCAAGCACATTTGTTGTTGGGCTAACGTCACCTTTTTCTAAACGCGAAAGAGTGCCGCGACTAATGCCGCTACGTTCTGCGAGTTGATCGAGGGAGTATTGGTTTTCTTGGCGCAGGCTTTTTAAGCGAAGCGCTAGAAGGGCATCATCAAATGGGTTTTCGTTTGTGTTGCAAGAATTGACCATATTTGAGAAATATTCCCAAATATGGGAATGGTCAAGATGTTTGCTTGTCTGAGGTTATTTTCCCAGAGGACCAGATTTTGGCACAAACTTTAGAAGATCAAGGGGATCGGGAAGTTTGTCAGTGAAGTTTTTAACTTGCGCTTTTGCTTTTTCAAATTGCATCACATTTTCGATGCGATCATCCAGATATTCCCATGTGCTGTCATCATTCTCATCATCTGACGCAAGCCAATGAGAAATAGTGGAGGTAAGCACGCCGGAAAGAACAAGCCGTTTGGAGTACCAATTAGCATCTGTGGATTTATCGCCTAAGGCGGACCAAATTGTATCCGCTGCATTCCAGATAATTTTGGGACCAAGGCCGGCGCGCCATGGCGCAGCAAGCGCATGAGATGCACGGCGTGCTGCTTCTTTGTTATCTGATAAATAGGAGATGCGGGCGCGTACACCTAGAGCAATGCGCTGCCGGATCTTTAATTGGGTAAGATCTGTGTTTTTTAAAATATCGCGTGCGTGGTCATCTGCATTATCTGCCCATGCTTCAAGAAGAGAGGATATACCTTCTGGTGCCGCGAGGAGCACTTGGCCTTTGCTAATATTAAGCCGTTTTGCCGTGTTACGCAGGGTTTCGTCATTCCAACCTTCAAAGACGCTATCTTCCAAAATGCCATCAAGTAATTGGGCAAGAATCTTACGTGAAGGAGGAATATCAGTCGATTCAGTCGATTTTTGAGCGTTCATAGTGTAGACTCACGTCAAGAAGAGGTAGGCAGGCGCAATTCTTTGTGCTAAACGCCCACCTTCGGGCTGTCAAAGCCCAATCAGTTTAGCAAAGTTTGATGCGTTTGACGCCCCCTAATCGGCGCGACATATGTGTTATTTGGAAATCATCGGGAGATTGAACCATCGTTCAGATCGTCGTCCGCGACAACAATGTCGATCAGGCATTGAAAGCGCTAAAAAAGAAAATGCAACGTGAAGGCCTTTTTCGTGAAATGAAAAGCCGGAACCACTTTGAAAAGCCTTCTGAGAAAAAAGCTCGTGAAAAAGCTGAAGCTGTACGTCGTGCACGCAAGCTTGCTCGCAAACGCGCTCAGCGTGAAGGTCTTATCAAGTAAGACAAAGCTTATTGAAATGACCCGTATGGATTTTCCTTTTAGGGTCATTTTATAGCTTTTACTTTGCATTTGATCCTAGCGGATTGATCTTCAAAGTTGCATTAGCCGCTCGGTTTTAGCCGTAGCGGTTTTTTGTTTTTCTGGAAAAAATCATGCACATCACACCTCAATCCGCTTTGATCATCGTGGATGTTCAAAAAGCCATCGACCTACCTTATTGGGGTGTTCGGAATAATATCGATGCTGAAATGAAAATGCGCAGCATATTAGAGATGTGGCGCAATTTGGGGTATCCCATTTTCCACATTCAACATAATTCCAATGAGGAGGCATCCGGCTATAATCCGGCGCGTATTTCTCATGCGTTTAAAGACGAAACCGTCCCAATCAATGGGGAGGTAGTTATCGGTAAATCAGTACATAGTGCATTTGTCGGAACAGATTTAACCCAGCGGCTTCATCAATTGGCCGTAGATGAGATTTTTATGTTCGGCGTAAAGACGAATAATTCCATCGAGACAAGTGTGCGTCATGGTGCAAATTTAGGGTTTGATATTCTTCTTATTGAAGATGCCTGCTTCACGCATAATCAAAAAGATTGGAATGGCAAGTTGCGTTCGGCTGAGGATGTGCATGCGATGACGCTATCCAACCTTGAGGGTGAATATTGCCGTGTGGTGACGTCTAGCCAAGTCTTAAATGCACAGACTTAGCTGGCTTTTTTGGCTGTGCTCTTCTTAAGGAAGTTTTTGATGTCTTTCATGCCTGTGCCATTAACGGCCCCTGCACGGTAGACGCGTACAGAGCACCATAATGCCAGCGTTGTGGCGATTAGCATGACAATGATATGGCCTGTTATCTCAAGCAGTGGCGGATCCAAGGGTGCGCGCAATATCATCAAAAAGGGCGTGAGGAAGGGCACCCAGCTCATCATGAATACAAAGCCAGAAGAGGGGTTTTGCAAAGCCATGATGACGATGAATAAAGGTGTTGTGAGCATCAATATGAGCGGCGTTGCTAAGGCTTGAGCTTCTTGGATAGTGTCACACAATGCACCCATGGCTAAGAATATCGCGCCATACATGAGATAGCCTGCCAAAAAGCCTAATAGGGCAGGAATAATAAGTTTGGGATCGAGCGCAGCGCGTGCAAATTCCCATGCGGCAGGGCTGAGAGCTTGGTCCACATTCAAGCCAGCCCATAGCGCCATAAGCATCCAAGAGCCAAGCAGTGTCGCCGAGAGCATCAAGACGCCAAGTAACTTACCGGCGAGAAGGTCTGTCACGCTAACGCTCGTAAGGAGGCTGTCGAATATTTTGTTAGAGCGTTCCTCAATCGTGCCTGTCAGCAAAAAGTTGACGACCGAAAAGATGAGTAGCCATAGCGATATTGCAATAATCGTTGCGGCAACAAAGGGGGCGCGGTCTGTGAGAGTGACCTCGCTGCTTTGATTGTCATTGATTTGGTTTGCGCCGGGTTTGCGTACGAAAAGCGAAGGAATATCAGCGTCTGCTTCGCGAATTTGGGTGGCTGTAACACCCACTTCAGTGAAGAGTTCAAAGCGAGAAATGTATTTGAGAGCGCCTGTCGTTGCTTGGCGTAGTTCTGAGTTCACAATGTCGGGTGAGATGTAATCAACACTGGATATCTTTCCCACCTGATCGCGATTTACAATAATGGCGGCGAAAAGGGTTTGTTTGCCTTCAGGACCGTCAAGTGTCTGTCCTGACGAGAGGAGTGTCTCAACATGCTCTATGGACTTATCCTTCAGAGGGATTTCGTGGAAACGGATTGGAGAAGGACTAAGTGGGAAAGGCAAGTTGGCAGCTTTCAGCGCTTCTGCGGGAGAAGCACCTTCGGCATAGGCCTTTTCATACTTGCTGATTATTTGGCGTTTTTCGGCAGGGGAGGAAGAGGATAAGGCCTGACGTAAAGCAATAAGTGTGTCGCTGCTTTGCCAACTTTCAAACTGCCATTTGAGTGCATCCTGCACATCGGTTTGGCTATCAATGACGGTGTAGTAGCGTGCAGGTTGTGCTTTCATAATCATGCCGGGCACCAGTACACCAACGGCTAGGCCGATGGGTGTGAGGAGGAGGCCAAGCCAGAACCCCAGCGCAGACACATACCCTAGATATTCGCGGCGTGCGACAAGCCAGATAGAGCGGATCATGTACATGTTTCCTTATCTGCAAGCTGAACGTCGCTGCATAATTCTTCTTTGTCGACGAGGGACACAAACACATCTCTCAATTTTGCGCGATGGGGCGTGAAAGAGGTGATGGGCGCGCCTGCTTCAATGGCGGCCCGCAATACATCTTGAGCGCGTTCGCCGTGAGAGAGGTCTATGCGCCAGTGGTGGCCAAGCTCGTCTGTTTTATCTGAGGATATTTGAAAGCGTGTTGTGCAAAGGGCAGCTTTTAAATCAAATGTACCTTCCGTGCTGATGTCAGCATGTTCGGGTATAAGGCTCATGGCTTCATCAATAGTTCCGTCGAAACGCTTTTCGCCTTGTCCGATAATCACGAGGCGATCACAAAGGCTTTCAGCCTGTTCCATAATGTGCGTGGAAAAAATAACTGTCGCGCCGCGTGCATGTTCTTCACGAATAAGGGTTTCAAGGTCTTGCTGGTTGACGGGATCAAGGCCGGAAAAAGGTTCATCCAATATAATGAGGTCGGGTTGGTGAACCAGTGTGGACAGAATTTGTACCTTTTGGGCCATTCCTTTGGAGAGGTCACTAATTTTGGTTTTAAGGTGATCGCCTAAACCAAAACGGGTTAGCATTTCATCTGCTCGCGTGAGTGATGCTTTGCGGTCCATTCCCTTTAAGCGTCCATAATAGGAGATGATCGCCCGTGCAGTCATTTTACGGTAAAGGCCGCGTTCTTCGGGGAGGAAGCCGACACGGCGTAAATTCACAAGATTTGGCTTTTCGCCAAATAGCAATGCTTCGCCCTCATCGGGAGAAATTACGCCAAGTGCCATACGCAAACTTGTTGATTTTCCAGCCCCATTAGGGCCAAGAAACCCAAGAATTTCACCTTTGCGCGCACTGAAGGATACATTTTTGACAGCAGCCTTTCCTTTGAAGAACTTGCTCGTATTCACAAGTTCTAAAGGTGATTGCAAAGGGGAGGTTGGCTGTGTCATGTAAAATCCAAACAAATCGGCGCGTGTGATTGGATTCTCACACGCGCCAAATATCACTTATATATACAAGCATTCAAGCATGAAGCTGGTGTTAAATTCCATGCTTTCTAGCTAGCCAACGTTCAAATCTTCGTCATCTTCTTCGCGAACACGTAAATCATACTCACGCACTTTGCGATATAATGTTGAGCGACCTATGCCTAGACGACGTGCAACCTGCGACATGTGGCCAGAATAAAGATCAATCGCGTATTGAATGAGGTCACGTTCGACGCTTTCGAGTGGGCGCAACTCACCATTTTCATCGACAATGGAAACTGGTCCACCCAATGGGCTGTTTAGGTCTGTTGCAGTTTGCGCAGCATTTGCTGGTGCAGCTAGCGTGGTGGATGCGTTTAAGATGTCATAATTTGGTGTTAGCCCAGAAATTTGCGGGAAATCAATTGGCTGCAATTCATCGTTCTCAGTCAAGATCATGGCGCGGAAGATAGAGTTTTCTAACTGACGCACATTTCCTGGCCAATCGTGTGCTGCCAAAATCCCCATTGTTTCAGTGGATGCACCTGTGACGGATTTACCCTCTTGAGCGTTAAAACGACGAATGAAGTGATCTACCAATGCTGGCAAGTCTTCTTTGCGTTCGCGTAGGGAAGGCATCTCGATTGGAAATACATTCAAGCGATAATAAAGGTCTTCGCGGAAGCGCCCTTCGGCGACAGCTTGCGCTAGGTCGCGGTTTGTCGCTGAGATAATGCGCACATCCACTTTGGTTGGTTTGCGAGAGCCTACAGCATCCACTTCACCTTCTTGTAGAACGCGGAGAAGTTTGACCTGCATATCAAGGGGAAGCTCGCCCACCTCATCTAAGAAGAGCGTTCCGGTATCAGCTTCTGCAAATTTACCTAATTTCTTCTCGTGAGCACCTGTGAAAGCGCCTTTTTCGTGTCCAAAGAGGATGGATTCCACAAGGTTTTCAGGAATGGCACCACAGTTCACAGTTACAAATGGTTTGCCAGCGCGTTCAGATGCACTTTGAATACATTGAGAGACAACCTCTTTACCAACACCGCTTTCACCTGTGATGAGAATAGGAATATTGGAGGATGCAGCGCGTTGCCCAAGGCGTACAACTTGGCGCATAAGGGGAGCGCCAGCAATCATGTCGTCGAAGCCTAAAGTGCCTTCCGATTTCTTTGAAAGGCGTTTCACTTCTCCGCGAAGGTCGGAGACCTTCAAGGCATTGCGAAGGGAAACCACAATGCGTTCAGGAGATACAGGTTTCACAAAGAAATCCACGGCACCCGCGCGCATGGCTTGCACAACTGTGTCAATTCCGCCAGAAGCAGTTAGAACGATTACTGGAAGGTCTGGACGACGTTCCAGCAAGCGTTCCAATGTTTCCATTCCAGACAAGCCAGGCATAATAAGGTCCAGAAGGACAACTGAAATACCGTTTTTAGCATCGGATGCTTCTTCAAGGGCGCGATCGCCGCTTTCAACTAAGCGCGCACGAAATCCTTGGCGTTCAACAGCTGCTTGCATTAAGCGGCGTTGAGTAGGATCATCATCTACAATAAGAACAGTTTTCGCCATTATTTTAACCATCATTTAAGCGGCCGGAACAACGCGACCTCGTTTTCATGGTTCAACTTGGCACGAAGTTATGAAATCGTACTTAAATACTATGGTTGAATTTTAAAGGACTGCACTAAAATGGCGCCAGATTGGCTCAAAATGAACCGAGATAAGTCGGGAGGGTGGCGAAACCATCTTTACCAAGGTCCGGTTGATCCTAAGCTCCTGCGCGATAAAAAGCGTTTACAAGCAATGGTTCAGGCGCTGGTGGCGTCTCATTTAGCTGATAAATCGCACTTGTTTTCTGACCTTGAGCAGGCTTATTCGCTTCTTCACAGGATAAGATTGTTTCTGCATCTGTACCTAGCATTAACTGATAATTTAAAAGAAGAGTTAGAAGATAAATCGCTTACTATACTTAATGAACTAAATACAGAACGTGTGCAATTGCAGGCTTTATCTATTTGGTCAGTATCCAATGCGACAGATGCACCGCAATTGTGGAAAGCAGCTCAGCGAAGAAGGGGTGTGTCTGTGATGCCTTGGCGTGCGGCTGTGAGTTTCGCAGAGCAAGCACATTTTGCATCAGACCATCACTGGATTTGCCAATATCGCTATGACAAAGCATTGCATGAAATGGCATTGCGACATGGTGGTTTGTCGCAAATGGGGGCGGGGTTGCGAGACACGGACGCGCAGGTACGTGAGAATGCGAGCCGGCAAATGAATGCATGGCTAAAGGATATGGGCGTAGAGGGCGAGGAATTGTTTCGGCTGCAAGCCAAATTGGCTCGCAAGAAGCGGTTTAACTTTGCGGGTATAGATGCTTCAGAGAAAACACTAGAGATTGCTCGCAGAGTAGCGCTTGAGCGCGGACCGCGCTTGAGCAAAGCATATTATGAATTCAAATGCCGCACTCAAAAAGTTAAAGGTGAAAAGCCAGTTTGGCATGATCGCTATGTTGAAGATGAAAATACGCCCCATCAAAATATGGCGTGGAGAGATGTGAAAGAGCGAGTGCTTTCTTGCATATCCGCGTTACACAATGATGTGGGGAAGGCTGCAAACCGTTTGATTTCCTCTAACAATTTGATTCAACCTCAGGGAAGGGGCGGCGGATTTACAACGCCTGTTTTTTATAATCATAAGCGCCGTATTGAGGCTGGCCCCTTTATATATGCCCCGTTCGATGGGTCGGGTGATAGTGCGCGAACTTTGGCGCATGAATTGGGGCATGGCGTCCATGCTTATCTTTCGGCGCAACTTGGTCCGATGCAATGCGATGGAGGGTGGGCTGTTGCTGAAACTATTGCGCTGACATTTGAGCATTTGTGTCTTGCAGACGATAGAGAAGCATTGGCAGATCAAGATTTTGCGATGTTAGTGCACCAGCCAGCGATTGCCATGTTCGAGCGCGAATTAGGCGTTGTAGATAATGATATTCCAGTAGATGCGATATGGATTAGTGCTCTACGCGGACATTATGGCGCGGATGTTTCCTTGCAAGGATATGAACCTTTCTGGCGGCGTCATTCTTCTACTCTATCAATGCCGGGTTACCCCATGGCATATCTGTTGGGTTGGGCATTGGCTGGATATGTGGGTCAACGTATAGAAGGGTATGAGGAGCGAATGAAGCAACCGCTGCTGGATGTGTTGAAAGCAGGAGGGAATCTTGGGTTTGATGAGGCCGCGTCCATATTGGGCGTAAGAGATATGGGGGAGTTGATCCATGGTGCCTTTGATCGGGCGCATGCGCGATTAGAAGCGCCTACAAGTATGCAGTCAATGCAAATTGAACCGATGGTTAAAGAGATTAAAGCGACCTTGCCACAAGAAGATGGCAATGAGGAGGTGCGCAATTTAAGTGATGTGCGCGAAACGCGTACGCCAAAGCGCGTGCGAAGATCAAAAATCCGGTAATGGGGACGCAATGGGGCTAGGCATGCGGGTAAATTCCTGGGCATGCGACGCTTTGCGTATCGAAAGAACGTAACTCTTGCTGGACCTTTTGGTCTGTTGAGGATATTTCAAGACTTCGTGTTCAAAACGGCTTGGAAAAGCTTTGAGAGCACAAAGCAGAATTTTGTGAGGTTTGGAGAATTTGGGGAATAATTTTGTGCTATCACTGCGATTTATACCGTAGATACAGGTAGCTTTTTCCACTTGTTTCAAACTCAACGCTAGTTATCTATTTGTCGAACTAAGAAGGTGAAACCAATGAGCGAGACAGGCGAGTACATTCGCGGTCAGATGGATGTCCGATCACAATCAGCAACATTTTCAGCATTTATGAAAGTGACAGCTTGGTCGTGCCTCCTACTAACCCTGATACTCGGGTATGCGATTTTCACACTAACCATGGGCGTCCACTGGATGGTTGCTATGGGACTCTTTGCCATTGTCGGTGTTATCGGCAGCATGGTTTTGGGTCTAGGAGGAGGATTTCTTCTAGCGGTGGGTGGTCTGATTGTTCTGGGCGTATTTGTTCAGATCATGATCTCTCTTGGCGGTGCCTTAATGTAAGACACACAGGACTACCATGAAAATAGCCGTTCCAAAGGAGCGGCGCGAAAAGGAACTTCGCGTTGCAACTACTCCGGATGTGGTCAAGAAACTGATTGCTGCCGGACACGAAGTTAAAATCGAAAAAAGTGCTGGATTGGATTCCGGCATTCTTGATGACGACTTTATCAATGCAGGTGCTAGTTTAGCAGCTGATTTCAAATCAACATTAGATGGTGCGGATTTGATTTTGAAAGTACGTGCACCAAGTAGCGATGAGAAATCTTCCTTCTCTAAAGGGCAGTCATTGATTGCTCTTTTAGAGCCTCATGGTGATCTTCAAGGGGCAAAAGCCTACGCAGATGCGGGCATTACAGCCTTCGCCATGGAATTTGTGCCGCGTATATCGCGTGCTCAATCAATGGATGCCCTGTCATCTCAAGCTAATTTGGCCGGATATCGGGCAGTTTTAGAGGCGTCTCACCTATATGGACGCGCTATGCCCATGATGATGACGGCTGCAGGTACGGTTGCGCCAGCTAAGACCTTTGTAATGGGGGTTGGGGTTGCCGGCTTGCAAGCTATTGCAACTGCACGCCGCCTCGGTGCAATTGTATCCGCGACAGATGTAAGGCCGGCGACTAAAGAGCAGGTGGCATCTTTGGGAGCGAAATTCATCGCTGTAGAAGATGAAGAGTTTAAAGCGGCAGAGACTGCGGGCGGTTATGCCAAGCAAATGTCTCCTGAATATCAAGCAAAACAAAGAGAGTTAGTTGCCTCTCACATTTCTAAACAAGATATCGTCATCACGACTGCTCAGATTCCAGGACGCGAAGCGCCGGAACTCATCACCTCTGACATGGTGAAATCTATGCGAGCGGGATCGGTTATCATTGATCTTGCTGCAGGGCAGGGTGGAAACTGTAAATTGTCGAAGCCTGATGAAATTGTGGATGTTGGCGGCGTCAAAATTTATGGGCCGACAAATCTACCAGCTGCAATAGCTGCAGATGCATCCGCGCTTTATGCGAAAAACTTATTGAACTTTATTGCGCTTATCACGGGGCCAGAAGGTGCGTTTGTTCCTAACTGGGATGATGAGGTCGTAACGTCATCTGCCCTCACAAAAGACGGAAAAGTTGTTCACCCATCCCTCGTGCCAGCCACTGATGAAGTGTCGGCCTAAACAAGAAACATCCTCAAAATTGTAGACAAAGCGAATTTTATTGCTTGCCCAATTTTGAGAATGGAAAGGATAATTATGTCTAAAATTAAGCCTACATCCCTTGTGAGTGGTCTGTTATTGGCAACTCTCATCATTACCCCAGCAGCTTTTGCGCAATCTGATGCGCAAACGATTAACCCACTTATCTTTCGACTAGCTGTGTTCGTTTTGGCGGCATTTATTGGGTATTATGTTGTTTGGGCGGTAACGCCAGCTTTGCATACGCCGCTCATGTCTGTGACGAATGCGATTTCAGCCGTTGTTGTTGTTGGCGCTATTGTTGCTGCAGCTGCTTCCGCGCTTGGTTCTCCTGATCCCGATATTGTTCAAAAGGTATGGACAGCTAAATGGCTAGGTGCGGGCGCTGTGGCGTTGGCATGTGTCAATATTTTTGGTGGGTTTATGGTCACAAACCGCATGCTCGCAATGTATAAAAAGAAAGAACGTCCCGCGCCAACTGAAGCTGCTTCGCCAAGCGCTCAGAATAAATAAGCGTCGCTGACAAAAGGAATATTATTATGTCTACGGTTGATATATCGGCCTTGTTATATCTTGTCTGTGCGGTGTTGTTTATCTTCTCCATTCGCGGACTAGCTAGCCCTGAAACAGCACGTCAAGGAAATAAAATCGGTATTTTCGGGATGGCGCTCGCAGCTGCGACGACGCTTTTTCTCGTGAAAGATAATCTCGATGGTGCAACTTTCGGCTTGATTGCTGGAGGTGTCGTTGTTGGTGGTGGTGTGGGGGCAGTGCTTGCAACTCGTGCTCCGATGACCGCAATGCCGCAAATGGTAGGGATGTTCAACGCCTTGGGTGGTTTGGCATCTTTGCTTGTGGCTTTGGCTGCTTTTTATGCACCTGCGTCATTTGGATTATTGGGCGCAGAAGGCACTATTGCGCCGCGCTCACTTATTGAAATGTCGCTTTCGGTTCTAATCGGTGCAATCACTTTTTCTGGGTCTTTAATTGCCGCCTTGAAGTTGAATGGCTCGATTTCTGGCGGTCCGATTTTACTACCACTGCGTCACGTTATTAACTTATTGATTGCTGTGGGAATTGTGGCGTTGATTGCGATCACTGCAAATTCCAATGGTGCACAATCTGGCGGTGGAATGCTGCTAATTTGGATCGCTCTACTGGCTCTGATTTTTGGGATTACACTCGTTATTCCGATTGGTGGAGCAGATATGCCGGTGGTTGTATCCATGCTTAACTCCTATTCGGGGTGGGCTGCTGCCGCACTTGGGTTTACGCTTTCAAACTTTGCTCTGATCGTTGTTGGTGCGATTGTGGGAGCCTCAGGCGCGATCCTTTCTTACATCATGTGTAAGGCGATGAATCGTTCCTTTATCTCCGTGATTGCGGGTGGTTTTGGAGGTGATGATGCGGGTACGACAGCACGTGCAGATAACTCTGATAAACCTGTGAAAATTGGGTCGGCCGACGATGCGGCTTTCATTCTGAAGAATGCATCTAAAGTAATCATCGTGCCCGGATATGGGATGGCAGTGGCGCAAGCTCAGCATGCTCTGAAAGAAATGGCGGATAGTCTGAAAGAGGCAGGTGTTGATGTTTCATATGCTATTCACCCTGTGGCGGGGCGTATGCCAGGCCATATGAATGTGCTTCTAGCCGAGGCGCAGGTTCCATATGATGAGATCTTTGAGATGGATGATATCAACTCCTCATTCAAGCAGGCTGATGTTGCGTTTGTGATTGGTGCAAACGATGTCACCAACCCAGGTGCAAAGGATGATCCTGCATCTCCAATTTATGGCATGCCTGTATTAGAGGTGTGGAATGCGGGAACAACTATGTTTATCAAGCGCTCTTTGGCGTCTGGATATGCAGGTGTTCAGAACGATTTATTCTATCGTGAAAATACAATGATGTTGCTCGATGATGCTAAGAAAATGGTCGAAAACATCGTTAAAGCACTCTAATTTTTATCTTCTCATCCCTCGCTTATTTAGGTGAGGGGAAGGAAAGACACTTAACGATGGCCTGTTCGAGCGTATGTTCGTTCAGGTCATCTTTTAGTATAAAATCGCGGATGTACTGATTTTCCAAAACATCTGTATCGACATTCACATTGTCTCCGCTGACCAATAGTATTGGTCCTTGCCAATTTGCCGATATTAGCAACTTGACTGATTCAACATAGTTGAAGTGGGGCGGTATTCTGTTGTCCAATACGATTAAATCGAACGTTTTGCTTTCCAAATGTTCAGTTGCACTGTACACATCACGAGCGCTTTGGAGGGTGGAGTTGCGAAATTTTGTTCGCAGAAGGTAAGCCGCAAATATTTTTGCGAAGATGATATGGTCGTCAATTAGTAAAATTGCCTTCATTTTTTATTCGTTTCGGTTTGCTGCGACAGATGTAAGTCACAGCATGTCTAAAAACAGTAAGGTATAGACTTAGGAATGACGGGTTCGGGTGCGGATTTCAAGACTAGACAGCAGCAAGAGCTGGATCGTTTCGATGAATTGTGGAACGCAGCTACGGCTGACAACTCGACTTTACCTAAGGTAAGTTTCGAAAATTCAAGATCGAAAACCCGTTCGATATTAGAGTTGGCGCAGAATATTTTTAGGGTGCATTGTGCAGGCGTCGTTTGCTTTGATTTGATGCGTGAATTTACCCTTATAGATGACAACTATTCATTCAATGATTTAGACAGTTCAGAAGACACGATTAATTCTCAGGTGCGAGAATTGGTGTTGGGGCAAGTTTTAGAGGTGCAATCTGAGCTTCCTGCCGAATATGCTGAAGCATTTGATCACATTTCTTTTCCAATAAAGTGTTTTGCGCGATTTCCATTGATGGATGGACAAAGAGTGAAGGGGTTTTTCTATCTGCTAAACCCAAGGGCGAAGACTTTTGGTCCTGAAGCGATACGAAATGTTGAACTGCTTTCAAAAACTTTAGAAGATTCAGTGAATGATGATAGTGCGCTCGTAACTAGAAACGAATTTAGTCGCATCAAGAATGAAATGGCACGATTTAAGGCCATTATTGAAGGGGCATCGGGTGATATCTTCGTTGTCAATGCGAGCGATTATTCGATTATTCTGGCAAACTCTCAGGTCCGCAAGAAATTGGGGTATACCGATGAAGAGTTGCAAAATCGTATGTTTTCAGATGTTTGCGGAATTAGCGTTGATGCCTTTCATGACTATGTCCACGCAATAGAGCAGGGGCGGTTACAGGAATTTGCATGTGAAACACATATTGTAAAAAAATCTGGTGAGACCTTTCCGGCGATTGTTGAATTAACCCGCGATACAAATGGTGATGCGCCAGTTGTTGTGGCTTATGTGCGGGATATGACAGCTCGATTGCAGCGCCAAGCAGAGTTTGATTCCCTTTCAGCCTACCATAAAGCAGCTCTAACAGTCGCTTCAGAAGTGAGCGTCGGGATGGAAGCAGTTTTTGATCAATCAGGAAAAATTGTTGATTTTTTTATTCAACAAGCTGAACCGGGCGATTTTAAATTTAGTTCTTCAGCGAATGAAAATATGGTGGGTAAACGGTTTTTGGATGCTTTTCCCGCTGCGCGTTCAAATGGTTTTTTCGCTAGATGTGTTACCGCCTTTCGTTCGAATGAATTGGACGTTTTTGAGCAGGAATATGTTCATGACGAGATCAACGAATATTTCCGTGTTTCTGCGATCAGGGTAGGGGATGATTTCTTACAATTGGGAATGCGGGCCATAACGGAGAAAAAACTTCGCAATACTGTTTGGCTCGCCCTGCATGAATTATCTAACAGTCTTGATATTGAAACTAGTGAATATATGGACCGGATGCTGCAAATTGGTCGCAAGGCATTGGGTATGAGGTTTGCGCAAATTGCAAATGTGATTGCGGATGGTCAGGCTATCTGCGTCACGAATGTTGATGGTGATCATGAAGCATTGTGCGTTGGCAATGTTTTGCCAATCGAAGAAACAGTTTTCCTGAAATATGGTGTAGATTGTAAGCCTGTATTTTTGTCGAACTTGGATCTGCCATGTCGTTTGGTCTTACCAGAAGGCGAGCTTCAATACATTCATGCGTATGCGGCGGCACCAATATTTGTGAATGGTAAGCTAGATTCATATGTATCTTTTCTAGAAAACAGAGAAAGAGACTCGGGGTTTGATGAGTTTGAAATGGGCATTGTGTCCGTTATTGCCAAATTCATTTCTCAAAGGAAATCTCTTGATCAAGCGCGACATGAATTGGAAGCTAGTCGCGATGAATTGCAGCTAATTTTCGATAATGTGCCGGCTAAAATAATACGCCGCGACAGCGATAATCGGTATTTGAAGGTCAATAAGTCTGCTGCGGACTTGTTTGGGTATTCCCCTGAGGCGCTTGAGGGGATGCACCCAACAGAAGTTATCCAAGGGTATAACGAAAAGTTTCGTGAGATCGACGAAGCAGTTTTAAAGACCGCCAAACCTAATTTGGGCATGGTGTTTGACTGTAAGGAGGATGGCTCTTTGTGGGAGCGTGTCGATGTCGTGCCTGTAATGGGGGATGGGAAAAAAGCTGATGGGTTGCTTGTAATTTGTACGGATATGACCGAGCAGAAGCAGGCCGAGATTAAGCTGGAAGCCGTTGTAAAAGAGCTTGAAGGGGCAAACCAGAGCTTGGAGCAGTTTAACACTGTGGTATCTCATGACCTTAAGGCACCATTGCGTCATATGAGAATGCTTGCTGAGTTATTGCTGGAGGCGGTGGAGCCAGATAGTGAAGCCGCTGACTATGCCTTCCATATAAAGGAAAATGCGAACAATTGTCAGGCTATGATTGATGCATTGATGGTGCTGTCACGTGTTTCTCGAGCTGAACTAAACCGTGCATCCACGGATATTGGGATGATTGTTGACTCTATATCTGATGTGCTGAAATCGGAGTTGAATGATATTGGTGGCGAGATTGTGTGTCATTCTTTGCCAAATGTCCAAGTAGACGCAAAGCTGGTTGCAAATTTGTTTCAAAACTTGATCGAAAATGCGATTAAATACAGAGCTGACCGTCCTTTAAGAATCCATATTGAAGTGGATGATACGGGTGATGTTCCTGTGTTTGCGGTGCGAGATAATGGCCGCGGGATTTGTGCTGATTATAGTAAATCTATATTCCAAATATTTGTGCGACTTGGCGGCGAAGATGCGCCTGAGAAGGGGGAGGGCGTGGGGCTTTCAATTTGTCGCCGTATAGTTGAACGCCATGGTGGAAAGATTTGGCTAGATACCGATTATAAGGATGGAGCTTGCTTCAAATTTACACTGGCACAAAGCCGTGTCATTGCGGCAATGCATTAAAGCAAACGGCTTCAATTTATTCCTTGCCACCTTTGATCACCCTAAATGGGGATTTAGCGGGTGTTGGCTTGGATGGTAAAGCGGGCTTTTCCTGCTGTTTAAGCAATTCGATAGCGGGCTTTACGCTTGCGATTTTGAGTTTTGGTTTGTCTGTGCGTATGGGTGGTGTGATTGGAGTTTCATCGGCAATATCTTCGTGGATATCGCGACCGCGCGGGGAATAATGATTAGTTTTCCCCTTTGATTTAGTTTGTTTTTTGGGCTTGAAACTGCTGCGCTTCATGCCGCCATCTTTTTTGCGGGACTTTTTATCAATCTCGCGAACTATATGGGTTTGGCGTGCAGATAAAGCTTCATCCAAATGCCCTTTTTCGGGATCGGCAAAGGCGGAGCCAAAGGTTTCTAAACGCTCTTCTACGCCCTCAAAAAACTCTTTTTCCCACTCTGTCAGGCCGGGACCATCTTCAGATTCGGCACGCGCTTTGGCTTTGCGTAGTTTACGCAAAGCCTTTTTGGTCTTTTTATCATCAATTTCACGCGCCATGATGACGTGTAATTTATGTCAGCTGCTAGATTTCGCCAAGTGCGGCAAGGTATGTGCCGAGCACTAATTCTTCTTCTTCGCGCTTATCTGGGTCCATTTTGCGGTGTTTGATCACTTCTTTCATCGCTTTTGGGTCAAATCCGAAAGCTTTTGCTTCTGCAAAAACTTCTTTGATTTGCTCTGCAACTTCTTTTTTCTCTATTTCTAGACGCTCAACTTTTTCAATTGACTGGCGCAATTTGTCTCGCGTCGTTGGGTCCATAGATCCCATCGCGCCAATGACGTTGTCTTCCTCGTCCATTCTAAATCCTCAAGACATGTTCAGCAAAGAAAGCCGGACATTATCGTGTATCTGGCTCAGGTCCAGTACTCTTTTTGATAGAATTGCATCTTTTACATACGCGCGTTTAGGGAATGAAAAATTATACTAAATCGTGGGGTGAAATTAGAGTGCTCTGCCTTCAATAAGAGGCTCTAATCGCGTCACGCCTTGCTTTGCGAAACGGGAATAGGGGTGGTAAATTAACACTTGGCGATAAGCGTTCAAAGCTGCTTCGCGATGTTCGACACCCTCAAAAATCGCAGCAAGTCCAAGCCAAGCTTCAAAATGACGTGGTTCTAATTTTAGAGTTTGTTCAAAATCGAGAATAGCCTCGTCAAATTTGCCCTGCGCGTAGAAAACAGTGCCTCGACGATACCAAGCTTCCGCCAAATCGGGCTCTATTAAAATGATGCGGTCAAACATATCTCGAGCTAGGTCAAGATCTTCATGGCCGTGAGCATCCACGCCGCGCTGCATAAGGATATCGACCGTTGGTCCCCCAGAGTCTAGCCATGCTGCTATGATATCTTGATATAGAAAATTGGCTTCTTGCTCGGTTTTAGCGACGGCTAATTTATCCAATAAGCGTTGGGCAGGACTGGTGGGTGAATCTGCTAATGCACTATGGGTAAGGCCCATGATGTATATCAGGGTTATGATTCCATGTTTGAGAAGAGAATATGCTAATTTCATAAAGCTTATATGGGCAAAGCTTGGTGGCTATAGCAAGGCAGACTTGTTGCAACTATCGCTAAAAAGAGTGAGATTTTAAGTCAACAAGCCCATGCTATTAAGGTCTTTGCGCATTTGAGCGGCGTCTGTGAAGCGAAAAGCTGTCATTCCTGCATTTTTAGCTGCGTCAATATTGTCCTGACGGTCATCAAAAAAGATGACATTTTCCGGTGATGGATTACCTAGACGTTGCAGGGTGAGGGCGTAAATGCGTGGATCAGGTTTGACCATTTTTTCAGCGCCCGAAATGATCACATCTTCAAACACTTTAAGCACGGGAAACACATTCGCTGTTTCATCCCACTTTTCAGCGGGGAAATTAGTTAGTGCATAGAGGGGTGTTTGAGTGTTTTGTAGCTCAGATATGATTTCTGGTACGCCAGATACATATCCGTGAAACATCTCTAGCCAGCCTGTGCGCCAAGCGTGGATAAGTTCTGCTTTATCTGGATGGGATTTGATAAGGCGTGCAGCATTCTCGCGCATATCGATACCGCGATCATGATGTGTGTGCCATTCAAGCGTGCAAACCTCGCGGTAGAAGCGCTCGGCTTCTTCCTGCGAGGGGAGCAATTGTGCGTAGAGACGCGTTGGATCCCAATCAACAACAACATTTCCCAGATCAAAAAGAACAATCTGGCCGGTCATTAATTGGCTCCTAAAAGCAGATTAGGCTTAACCTTGCTTTGCTTTGAAACGTGGGTCAGTTTTGTTGATCACGTATACGCGGCCTTTACGACGCACTACCTTACAGTCCTTGTGACGTGACTTTAGGGATTTAAGAGAGCTTCTAACTTTCATTGTTCTTCCAGCTTTCCTCGGCCCTATATAGATTGGCCGCGAGCGTTATTACTAAAAAATTTGAGCGCGGTTCATACGCGTTCAATCGATGATGTGTCAACGATGATTCGTTAGGAGTCTGGTATTTCTACCGGATTTTTCAGAGATAGATGCAGAAAATCCCGAAAAATAACGTAATCGTCATGCTAAATCCCATGGAAAGCGGCTTAAAACAGGGTTAATGCTGAGTGTAATTTAGGTTTTTACGCGATTTGAGATTGCGTAGCATGGCCCCATTGAGGGCAGGGAATAGGGTATTCATCATGGTGCAAACGTTGAAATGGTTGAGTATGGCAAGCATAAGCTTGGCGGCATTATCTGCTTGTGCTGCTGAAGATTTGCCACGCCCAGAAACCTTTCCTGGCGTGCCTGAGGTGCCTAGTCCAACGCCTGCGCCGCAGCCTGCTCCAGCACCATCACCGACACCCTCTCAGCAGGATGTGAATGTGCCTTTATTTGTACCGTCTGGGAATGTTGAGTTTGATAATTGGCGCGTAAAATTTGCGCAGAAAGCAGCAAATTCAGGTCGTGATGTTGAGATTTTGCATGCGGTTTTACAAAGCGTCACGCCGATGGAAGTGGTCAAAGCGGCGGCTATTGGGGATGATCAAGCAGAGTTTGTGAAACCGATATGGGATTATGTTGCGTCTGCTACGCACCCAAACCGAGTGGCAACAGGACGCGAAAAACTTGCGGCTGAAACGGGGCTATTTAACACCGTTGAGAGTCTGTATTCTCCACCACGTGAAATTCTTGCCTCTATTTGGGGTATGGAGACGAGCTATGGGCGTATTTTAGGAAGTAGCGATGCAGTGCGCCAATTGGCTACTTTGGCTTACACAGGGCGTCGTACGGCGTTTGGTGAAGATCAGCTCATGTCGGTGTTCAAATTACTTGAGCAAAAAGTCGTTACGCGAGAGCAGTTAAAGCAAGCCAGTTGGGCGGGCGCGTTTGGGCAAACCCAATTTATGCCGAGTACCTTTATCGTGCATGGCCGTGATGGTGATGGTGATGGCGTTAAAGATGTGTGGAATTCGAGTGCTGATGCGTTGGCGTCGGCGGGCAATTATCTGCAAGCGTCCGGGTGGAAGCGCAATGAGCCTTGGGCGTTGGAAGTAAAGCTGCCGACAAATGTAAATTATGTATTGGCAGATGGTCAAAAACGCAAAATGCAGGTGTGGAAAGCGCTTGGATTTAGTGTCGTCGGGGAGCGGTCTGTTTCGGATGATTTACAGGCGGAATTATTCCTGCCTGCGGGATCATATGGGCCAGCATTCTTATTGTTTGATAACTTCTACGTCATTAAAACTTACAATAACGCTGACAGTTATGCGCTATCTGTGGGATTACTCGCGGATAAGTTGGCTGGACGACCAGAATTATCAAAGGCATGGCCGACACATATTAAAATGTTGTCTAAGGCTGAAGTGAAAGACCTGCAAGCGAGTTTGAACGCATTAGGATATGATGCGGGGCCAGTGGATGGGCTTGCTGGACGCGGTACACGCGCCGCTTTGCAGCGTTTCCAGAAGGATAGAGATATGCTTGCAGATGGCTTCCCAACACGCGAAATGTTGGCGGCTGTGATGTCTGCTGCAAGAGGCTAGGATTGGGAAGTAAAGTGAAAAGGCGCACGACTGAGTGCGCCTTTTCTTTAGTATATTAGCTCGCTATAAAGTGCATTTTAATTGCCGTTTCTCCAGTTAGTTCATGGATGTAGCGATGCGTTTCGACAAAGCCATATTGGTTGTAAAAACTTCGGCCAATATTATTTTTTTCAAATACTTCCACGTGTAGATCACCCTTGAGTGCTAAAGCGTGATCGACCATTTTGTGGCCCCAGCCTGACCTTTGGATGTCGGGATCTAAGAAAAGACCACCGATTTCAGAGCCGATAAGAGCTATGAAACCAACAGGGCGGGCATTTAGTTCTACGGTCCATGTTTCCGCGTTTGGAAAATATATGTCGCGCAAAGCTGGCGCTTGGCTATCTAAAAAAGCGCTACTTAGAAAAGGATGCGCAATGTCGCTTGCACGACGCCAAACGTTAATAAGAGCTTCTGTGTCAGAAGCTTTAAATTCTCTAATCAATTTCGGAATATCCTAATGTTCCACACCGACTTAACGGGTGGAGGTTCTGCTTTTTATTTCGGGACAAGACAAACCCCACTGCACCAGCGGTGCAGCAATTAGGTGTGAAGCTTGTGTGGGCAGGACTATTCCTGCCAGCAGACCTAGGACATAAAATCTCCGTATGAACACCGTGTGTGTAGGTGATGGCATAGGGGAGGTCAAGTTTGCGTGGCTAAGGGAGAATTAGCTCGTTGGGTTGGTGGGTTGGCAACCGCCGGGGAATTGTGCGCCGTGGGAGGCTTCCCAATTGACGCATGCTAGATTGAGATTGCCCCAAACCATGCCCCATTCTTGCGCGTAATTTTTGTGCGCATTACCGGCCTGATTAACAACAGGATTTTCAGGTGCTGTGGAGTAAATAATGCCATCTAAGCATTTAAGATAGCTCCGCGCGCTATTCATATAGGCTTCGCCTTGAGCGTGCAGGGTTTTAAATTCTGGCAAGGAGAGCTGGTTTACGTTTTCAGGAATGTTAATTTGAGTTGGCTTTTCGCATGCGCCGACGGCGGCAAACGCAGGTGCGCTGACAGTGAGTGCTAATGTCGCTGCAATTAAAGCGTTTTTCATGAGGTATCTCCCATTTCGTCGCGATGTGTTTTAACCATATTCAACCTATCTATAGCGTTGATAATGGAAGCTTGTGGCAATTTCTAGGTTATTGCGCAGTCATTGTGTGGTTGAACGCAGTAACGCTGGCAACCATAGACATAAAGATCACAACATAAGCTGAATGTGACCTTAAAAATTTTAAATGATGTGAAGCAATCCCTAACGCGGTGTGTTCTATTTTCAATTCTCTCACACCTAACATTAAGGATAATCGTTCATAAAGGAGATCAATTAAAGTAAAACCTTTTGGTGGTTGTCTCTTATGTTTCAGATTATTGGTCTTCTGGTCGTATTCGGAATGGTGTTCGGTGGGTTTGCGCTCGCGGGTGGACATTTTGACGTTATTATTAAAGCGGCTCCCTTCGAGATGATGATGATTGGTGGGGCGGGTGTCGGCTCGTTTCTGATTAGTAATTCGATGGGCACAATTAAAGGGGCGATGGCCGGATTTGGGAAGGCTTTGTCAGGGAGCAAATGGAAAGCAAAAGACTATTCTGATTTGCTGAGTTTGCTGTTTGTGCTGACCAAGACGATGAAAACAAAAGGGGTGGTGGCGATTGAGCCGCATATTGAAAACCCTAAAGAATCCAATATCTTCCAAACGTATCCAAAAATTCTGAAAGACCATTTTGCGACAGATTTGATATGTGACACATTGCGTATGATGACGATGAACCTTGATGATCCACATCAGGTTGAAGACGCGATTGAAAAGCAGATTGAGAAGCATCACAATGAAGCGCATGCCGCGTCTCACGCGGTTCAAAACCTTGCAGATGCGTTTCCGGCGCTGGGGATTGTGGCGGCGGTGCTGGGTATTATTAAGACTATGGGTGCGATCTCTCAGCCGCCTGAATATTTGGGTAAATTGATTGGTTCTGCGCTTGTGGGTACATTCCTTGGTATCTTTATCGCCTATGGTATTGTGGGCCCGTTTGCGGCGCGTATGGCTGAGGTGCTTGATGAAGAAGGTCAGTTCTACAAGATCATTAAAGATGTGCTTGTATCTCACCTTCACGGAAATGCTGCCCAGATTTCAGTTGAACTTGGACGCGGATCTATCCCGACTTCATGTCAGCCAAGCTTTGCTCAATTGGAAGAGGCGCTAAACTCAGCTCCGCAAGTCTAATTTAATAAATTCAAACAGTTTTTTAGATGCGCCGTCTCGCCAGCAAGGTTGAGACGGCGTATTTGTATGCGTTATGAGCAAAGACACTATCCCGACACAAAGCCGCTTGCCGCCCCGTCCTGACCTTGAGTGGGGCAATGATGGCGTGCCGCGCGATCAGATCAATGATGATGTGTATTTCAGCATTCATAATGGATTGGAAGAAACGCGAGAAGTTTTCTTTCGTGCCTGTGGTCTCCCGCAACGCTGGGAGGCTATGGAGCAGGGGATAAAGGGGAAGAAAAACACTTTTACAATTGGCGAATTGGGCTTTGGTACAGGGCTAAATATAGCAGCGTTAATGCAGCTGTGGAAAATGCATCGTCCTAACCCAAATGCGCGGCTAGAGGTGGTGAGTTTTGAAGGCCGTTTAATGCGGCGTGAGGATGCGCAAGCGGCGTTGTCTGCTTGGCCGGAATTGGCGGCAGAAACGGAGGTTTTGCTAGGTGTCTGGCCCCGCCGTGCTCGGGGTGTGCAGCGCGTCTGCTTAGGCTCTGGTATGTCCCTGACCCTGATACAGGATGAGGTTGGTTGTGGTCTGCAACAAGCCTGCTTCAAGGCTGATGCATGGTTTCTCGATGGCTTCTCTCCAGCAAAGAACCCTGACATGTGGTCGGCTGAAGTTATGCAACAGATCGCCGATCATTCTGCACCTCATTGTGTTGTGGGAACATATACCGTGGCTGGCCATGTGCGTAGGGGGCTGGCGGCGGGTGGTTTTGAGGTGTCAAAACAGCCTGGATTTGGCACAAAACGCGAAAGAATGCAGGCAATTTATCCTACAGTGAGCGAAGCTGATGTATATTCAGACCCATTGCTGCTGCGGACCGTGAATGAGTGTCCTAGGAGCGTGATTGTTATCGGGGCCGGTATTATGGGAGCATGCATTGGGCAAGCATTCCATGTGCGCGGCTGTGATGTGACGGTGCTGGATAAAGGGAGAGATATACATGAGGGCGCAAGCGCTAACCCGCTGGGATTGGTTGCACCGCGTTTAGATGGTGCAGATACGGCGCAAGCTAGATTATTGATTGATGCTTATGTGTCAGCCATTGGTTTTTATGCGCGATTGGGTGTCGGTGCGTGGCCTGTTGATACAGTGCATTCTTCAAATTCTGCCGAAGAAATAATGCGCCATGCGCGGATAAAGGATGATCCGCCATTGGATGCAGATTTATTGGGCGTGTTGGAAGATAATGAGGGGCAGGCGGGATTAATCTATCGTAGCTCAATGGCGGTATCGCCTGTAGATGTGCGCGCTAAATTGCTTGAGGATGTGAATATTGTTTGGGGAACTGATGTCACTTCTGTCGGTGGGGGTGACGGTGAACAAACAAGTGTTCAAGGCGTGCGTGATGGGCGGGCCTTTGAATATAAAGCTGATATTGTCATCATAGCAGCGGGCATGGGGGTAAATCACCTGTTTGGCGGGGATGGTTTGCTGGTGCGCGGGCGCGGCGGACAATTGGAATGTGCGCCATATGCAGGCGAGGATTTTGCGCGCTCTAAAGGCCATTATGTTGTGGGTGCCAATGGTAAAATTGTGTTTGGCGCGACCTATCAAGATAGTGAGGGGGAAGCGCCGGATGTGAGTTTGGCGTCGCGCGAAGAAAATATGCGGGCATTGGATATGCTTGCACCTGAATTGAAAACGGCAGCGATGATGGATGCTTTAGAATCGGCGACAGCGGTGCGTGCGGCAACGTCTGACCAATTGCCTTTTGCGGGCCGGTTGCCAGAATTTGATGCCTATCGCGCCCATTATGGCGAGGATTTAAGAACGGGAAGAGCCTTGAAAATTGCAGAGGGTGCAACACTCAAGGCTCTCTATCAGCAGGGGGTGTATGCGGCGGGGGGATTAGGATCGCGCGGGCTGACATGGGCACCATTTCTGGCGCAGATATTGGTCGCCGATGCATTTGGGGGTCCAGTTCCGACTGGGGCTGACAGTCGAGAACTCATTGCACCGGCGCGGTTTTTTATGCGTCAATTGAAGCGTGAAAAACCGAAAAAGGACGAGGGGTAGGCTGGTTTCATCTGGGGAGATGGTGAATAGGCGTGTGTCATCAATTGTCTTAGGCGTAATTGGGCTGTTTCGATATTTCATCGAAGCGACGTTTGAGGTGCTCGTTTTCGTCTGTGGCGAGACGTTCAAGCGTTTCTATTCGTGTGAGAGCGATATCTAGCTTTTCACTTAGTTCTTTAAACTGGCCTTCGGTTATGCGGCTACCCGCGGTGACTTTGGCTTCAAAATAGATTGTGACGCCGCAAGTCACGAATATGATGACGGCCAATAAAAGAAAAAATACATAAATATCCATAACATTTGCCTGTTTGAAATAAGGTGAGTTCTTATATTGTATTCGTTAAAGGTTGCGGAATTCTCGTTTGAGATCTTGGTCGCTATCGAGGGCCAAGCGCTCAAGTGTCTCTACGCGGGCAATGGTTTTATCTAGCTTGCTAACGATTTCTTCAAATTGCGCTTGGCTAATTTTATTTGCGGTCTTGGTTTTGCTCTCAAAATAGGAGGTGACAACGCCTGTTCCGCATCCGATTGCAACAATAATTAAAACAAAAACAAATACGTCCATGATATTTTTCCTTTAATTAATTGCGTTCTGCATCAACAGATTTGCGGACGGTGGATGCATCGGAGCGAAGATCTCTAAATTCGCGTTGTAATTCGCGGTCTTCACTTGTCACGATCGTTTCAAGTGCGGCAAGACGGGAGGTGATGCGGTCAAGTTGCTCATTCATTTTCATCAAGATTTCATCGCGCTTTGCATTAGATGCATCACTACGTTTGAAGTGCTTTTTCTTGTGGTGGCTTCCTGCAATTGCTTCGATGGTTTTTGCAGCCATGACGAGTGCTACAATACAGACAACCATTATTTGCCCACTATTCATATCCATTCCCTCTTCTAAATAACGTTCTGTATTGTCGATCTTAGCTTAAAATACTTAGCGCAGTAGACGTTGCCGTATCTTTGTACTTTTTCCAGTTGATGTCGAGGAAGGGGCAGGTTGGTGGGCATTGCTCGTGATTAATGATGAGTGCTGGGCTATTGTCTGCCTCGCTATGAGCGATTTTGACTTCGATGCCTGCGGTGCGAACGCTGACTTCACCTGTTTTGGCGGCGGTTGTGATGCCGATTAATCCGGCGGCTAAAAGCCCTGCTGCAGCGAGTATGCGTGTTGAAAATAAAAGTGCCATTGGTAGTGTCCCTCTCCCTCCTTCTGCATCACCGGACCTGTTCTTTAAAGGGCCGGTAAGGCAGTTGGATGCATGTTAACTTTGCTCTAAATCTCGAAATTGCTTGCGAAGGCGCCACTCATCTGATGTGACGGCTTTTTCGATGCCTTGCATGCGATCTTCAAGGTCCATGAATTTGTATCTGATGTTAGATAATGTAACTTTCGGGCGGTCAGATACGCCCTGCCAAAAAGACTCTTCATCCTTTGTCATGTTGTGCATTGTGCGACGCTTTGGTGTGACCATCCATGTGATGATGTATCCAACGAAAATGACGCCAGAAAAAACACCTGTGATCATGGAGACTACCGCGGCGATGCGGACAAGAAGCGGGTCCCATCCCATACGCTCTGCAATGCCTGAACATACACCACCAATAATGCGGTCGTTTGACGGGCGATAAAATCTCTTCGGATTTTTATAGTTTGAATACTCGTCCATTTTGCTGTTCCTTGTTCTGTCTTGGCGCTTAGCTATCGAAATCTCTGCCTGGATCGCGCAATGGGTCCGGGCGGCGGTTTGAGGTGGCGTCTGGACGCCCCTCTGGTTCGATAAGGCGCTCTATGGTTTCTATGCGGCGCTCCATTGTGCGGGCGGAGCGCCATAAATCTTCCAGCATTCTCTCATCATCAGCAGAGAGCCCCTTATTGGAGCGCCACATTGTGAAATAATGCATGCACATGCCGGGGAAGATGACGAATATCGACAAGATTGCGATAATCGGGATGAGGATTTCTTCGTCCATTACATGTCCGATCCAGATTTCTTGCGGGCTTTAAGTGCCTTCAGTTCCATTTCGACACTCTCGTTGACTGCAAGCTCTTCAAATTCGCTTTCTAGCGTTTTGCTCTTGATGTCGTATGTGTCAGCGTAAGCTTCCAGTTCGTCGACTTTGCGCTCTACGGCTGCGTAGCGGTGGAGGGCGTCTTCAACTTTTGAATCGTCAATGCGTGAGCGAACTTTGATGCGTTCTTCTGCAGCTTGGCGGCGGACCATCAAAGCGCGGTGCTTTGTTTTTGCTTCTTCAAGTTTGGCTTGAAGCTTACCAAGGTCTTCTTGGCGTTTGGCTGCTGCATCATCGACTGCGGCAAGGGCTGATTTGCGGCTTTCGATTTCGCGTTCTGCGCGTTGCTTTGCGGCAAGTGCCCCGCGAGCAAGGTCTTCACGGTCTTTTTCGATTGCGAGTTCAGCTTTTGCTGACCAGTCGTCACGGACAGTTTGAAGTTCACGCATTTCACGTTGAAGTTCTTTTTTGTCTGCCATTGTGCGGGCTGCGGCAGTGCGAACTTCTACAAGTGTGTCTTCCATTTCTTGAATGATAAGACGTGCGATTTTCTCAGGGTCCTCAGCCTTGTCTAGCATGGCGTTGAGGTTTGAGTTTATAATGTCTCCAAAGCGAGAAAAAATTCCCATTTTCGGTATCCTTTAGGGTAAGAGATTAAAAGAGAATGCGCGCAATGATCACGCCTGCTACGAAGAAACCCCAGTTTTCAATTGGGCGAGACTTAAGCCAGTTGCCCAACCGCTTAAGTGTGTCCTCGGTTGAGGTCTTTGTGTGATCTGTTGAGTCGTACATGCGTTTATTCTCCATTGTTGGCGGCCCCTTATCGCCGTGCATGCCAACTACTTTGCAAACAGCGTGCCAGTTTTAAGTTAATTTTATTGTGCATTGTATTTATTAGATTTTTTAATTTAACGCAGGGTGTGTGATTAAATTAAATGTATAAATAATGCATTTTATAAATGTACAATTTATACATTTTGTGTATGTTTTTAATATTATGATAGGATCCGCACCAGAATTAATTGGACAATCCCCCGCTTGGTTGGAAAGTCTTGAGCGTGTGTCGATAGCGGCACCAATAGATCGGCCTTTACTTGTTGTGGGTGAGCGCGGGACGGGTAAGGAATTGATAGCTGAGCGCGTGCACTTTCTCTCAAAGCGCTGGGATGGGCCTTTTGTGAAGGTCAATTGTGCGGCGCTTTCGGATGATTTGCTCGATTCTGAATTGTTTGGGCATGAGCAGGGCGCGTTTACGGGCGCAACAAAGCGGCGCTTAGGTCGGTTTGAGCAAGCAGATAAGGGTACGCTTTTCCTCGATGAGATCGCGACGGCGAGCATGGAGGTGCAGGAAAAGCTATTGCGCGTGATTGAGTATGGTGAGTTTCAGCGCCTTGGTGGTGAGGATGTGCGCCATTGTGATGTGCGCGTGGTGGGGGCGACAAATGTGGACTTGCCTTCTCGTGCTGAAGATGGGCGGTTTCGTGCTGACTTGCTGGACAGGCTGGCCTTTGATGTTATCACGCTTGCGCCCTTACGTGCGCGGGGAGAAGATATTGCAGACCTTGCTGAATATTTTGGGCAAAGAATGGCGCGTGAAATTGGGCATGTTTTCCCTGGATTTTCACGTGGTGCGATAGCCGCGTTTAAGGCTTATGACTGGCCGGGGAATGTGCGGGAATTGAAAAATGCTGCGGAGCGCGCGGTATATCGTGATCTGGCAACGCGAGCGACGCATGAGATGGATTTGCCGATTAATCTCAATATGGATGCGCTTGATCCATTTGTGTCTGGGTTTCGGCCTGCGTCTGAACTAGGCGATGAGTTGGTCCGCAATAAGGGTGGTGCATCACAGGATAAGCCGCGCCATGTGGATAAGGTTGATTATCTGGGGGAGGCGCTTGAGCATCATAGCCCAAATGCACCAATTGACTTTGAAAAGCAAACCGCCGCCTTTGAGCAGAGATTGATTGATGATGCATTCGCGGCGTGTGACGGCCATCAAAAGCGCACGGCGGCGCATTTAGGTTTGAGCTATAATCAGTTTCGAGGTTTGTTGCGTAAATATGGGTATCAGAAAAATGCACCGCGAGATTCTGTTGAGACGGAAGGTGAGCTGGATGCGACAGCAAAAGCCCTAAAAAATGACACGCCCATTGCCGGAATGTAGGGCGTATTGGCAAAGAGGCTGAGTTTTCGCAATTGAGGGCTAGCGCTAAGTGCTGGTTTGCGCGTAAATTTCAAACAAGGTTAATGCCCTTATCCCGTCAGTAGAATTCAAACAGGTGATTTTATGTCCACGGCCCGTCCGCTTACATATATGTGTGATGAAACTGATCCTGAATTAACGGCAGAGTTTCTCAATTGGCTCAAACGCTTTGAGGTACGTACTGAAGAGATTGATGAAAGTTCAATCCATTTCCCGCCAGATTTGATTTTGCTCGGCTCACGTTCTGAGACATTTATGATTATGGACCCCGCGACCACGGATGGTTCGCACTATGTGGTACTTGATAATGATCCGCCAAAGCAGGTTGCCAAAGGCGTGTTCCGAATAACGACGGCCACTATGTCTGGGCTGGAAGATGAGTGGAAAACATTGCTGCGCGTGATTGGGCGGCAGATTGGAATGCCGAGCTTGCCATTTCGGGCAAAGGAAATCTTTGAAGAGGGGGAGGATTCTCTCAATATAGATTTCGTCGAGTTAGAGGAAAGTATAAAGCAAGCTGATGAAGCGCGCATGGAGCGCTACACGCTAACATTTGCTCGCAAAGCGGGTACTGAGTTTCAGCGGCTTGTGGATGCTGAAGATTACACGGATGAAGCGGGGCAAGCGTTTATCTCTGCACGTTATTCAGAACGACGTGGAATTGAAGCGGCGCAGAATGCGCGTGAAGAGCTTGGAAAGTCTTTCTCTCACACTAAGCCAAATACATCAGGTGTGTGTTGGGGGCGGATCAGGTGGAAGAAGACTGAATTTGTTGAGAACATTCTGTATGAGGGTGAGACTGACGGCGTTGATGCGCATGGATTTGGGGTGTTGAGCCAAGATGTAAACGGTAGGCAGCAAACCTATAGCGGGCAGTTTATTCGCGGCGAGCGCGCGGGTTTTGGTGTGGGCTATGATGATGTGCTGACATGGGTGGGGGCATGGATGGATGATCAACCTCGTGGTCATGGCGTGTTCTTGCAAGGCAAAAATCAAGCTTCTGCCAACCATGTTCAGGGAGAGGTGTTTGTTCCGATCCTCACTAAAAATTATGTATTCAAGAAAGAGCAAAATAAGAAGCTGGGCCGTTTTAAGGGAAAGGCCAGTAAATCGCTTTGAAGGCTTGCTATGAGGACTTGGGTCCGTGGTCAGCTTCTCTGTTGGCTTCCTGAATATCGGCAAGACGCATGACTTGAGGGCGACGAGCGATACGTTTCTTGCCTTTGCTTTCCATCATAGCGCGTATGAGCGTTAGGAACATGATGCCAAGGTCTACCGCGATACTGGCAAATAGAGCGATGAATTCCTTTTCGCCAAAATTTACATTTTTGTCGGCATTTGCACCCCAAGGCGGGGAGATGGTTTTCGCGAGGTTGAAGAATGCGGCACGTGTCGCTTTGGGGCCTTCCGTGAACTCAAATTCTGGCGCATCCATATCATCCAAAGAGCGAAGAGATTGGGCGGATGCGCGGAGTTTTTCAGTAAGAACTGTATCCCAACAATAGGATGGATCGTCTGCGCGGGAAGGGTCTGCGCGGTTTGGGTTTTGTGGATCTGGGCCGACACCGCCGGCAAGTGTTTCAAGGCGCTCTGCAAAGAGGGGCGCATTAGAGGCGCGCAAAGCGTTGGCCTTGGCTGTGAAAGCACGGGCATCATCAAAAACTTGGGTGAAGACGCGCTCTCTTTCCAATGAAGTTAGGCGCGGTGCTATTGCAAGCTTTTGCAGGAGGGCGGCTTCATCTGCATTTGTTACGCCAGAGGGTACATTGTTTGTGGCGAGCGCTGTGATGCGGTGTTGTAAAATAGTGCGATCATCGGTGAGGCGGCCAATCCAGCGATCTGATACATCATCGCGTAATGCTCTTGCGCGATCTGCAAAAGCAAAACGGGCGCGTGTAAGGGGGCCGTCACCTTCTTTAGAGTTGGGGCGGTTGGAGCATGTGCCACCGACACTTGCTTCAATATCGGCGCGGTCTCGTGCTGTCATTGCAGCACCGATGACAGAGTTTTCAACCGTGCTGAGGGCTTCGTTGGCTGCATCTACTGAAGTGGAGACTTTTTCGATGGCGGCGGAAAATTGGTTTCGGGTAAATTCTTCGCCTGCAAGCTCTTTCCAGAAGAAACCATATCCAAATCCGACGGACCAGAAGGCAAAGAATAGATAGAAGAAACACGCAAGAATGCGCAGCGCGATACGGCGTTTATAGGTTTTTGAGGTCGCATTTGGGTTTTCTAACAAGTCATTCTTGGTGGGTGTTTCGCGCACGGGTTTCATGCCGACGCCAAGGGCGGCGTTTAGCCCCGCGACCATTGTCAGAACGACAAAGACTGTGATGCCCCAAATGGGTGCGGCCTCTGCCAGAGTCAGGGACGTTTTACCTGCATTTGCCATGCGCAGGTCAGAAAATCCCATTGCTGTGGCGATGATGGAGACGACAATAAAACCAGCAAGTGCGACAAGGCTAGCACCGTGACCTGTGAGGAATGACCAGAACTTACCTATTTTTGTCAAAGCACTATCGGACACGCAAACTCCTGAAATAGTTTAGGCACGACTTATTGGCTTAACCAAGAAAGCCAAGAGGACATAAGAAACCCCAGACCGTGAATCGCTTCAAGGGGGAAAACTATAAACTTGATAAAGGCCTTACCTCACTTCATTGTGAATGCTAGGAGTTTTGTAGGTTAAATATGGGACAGAAACCATGACAGACGCCAAAAATATAGATGTTGCAAATACGACGGCTGAAAAAACCGATGTGTTTATCTCTTATAGCTCTAAAGATCGTGACAAAGCGGCATTGGTTGCTGAGGCGCTTGGCAAGTCTGGTTTGAATGTCTGGTGGGACCGTTCCTTATTGCCCGGCGATAGTTATGAAGTGACGATTGAGAAGGCGTTGAAAGACGCAAAAGCGGTTGTTGTATGTTGGACGGAAAATGCGGTTGCGTCTGACTGGGTGCGATCGGAAGCAGATGATGCGCGCGTGCATGGCAAATTATGTCCGGTTATGCTGCAAGTTTGTAATATCCCAAAACCCTTTGACCGAATCCATACTGAGGATTTGAGCGGTTGGCATGGCAATCGAGACCATCATGCCTTTCAGGAGTTAGAAGAGGCGGTAAAAGCACGTGTTGAAGGGCGTGCGGCGAAGGCTATTCCTTGGAAACGTAAATGGATTACGCGCGGGGCGCTTGTCTCTTTCCTTGCGATGGCGGGTGTGGCGGCTGCCAATGTGTCTTTGGTCAAAGATTTGCTGGTGGATGATGATGCGCGCATTGAAAAACTGGTTTCAGAACAGATAGCGGCGGCGCTGGCGGCATCCGGCAAAGATATGGATGCACGTAGTACTGAAACATTAAAGGACGCCGTGAATGCTGTGTTTCGCTCATCCGACATAGAGAAAGCTGCAGCCCGTGAGGCCTTGGCGGCGGGGAATGTTGAAGGAGCTGCTTTGTCACTTGCGGAAGTGGCGGCGCGTCAGGCCTTGGCGGCGGGAAATGCTGTGACGGCGGCGGCGCAAAGCTATAGCGAAGCGGGCGCGTTGTTTGCGGCAAGTGATACGAGCAAAGCTGTTGATGCGTATCAAAAATCATTGGAATTGGTGCCAAATAACCCAGATGCGGCCAATGGTTTGGCTCCCTTGTATGAACGTTTAGGACGTATGGAGGAAGCAGAAGCGCTTTATACCTCCATTCTAAATGGTGTGGGGACAAGTGACGAGAAATGGCGCGCAAAAGCACTGGGTAATTTGGCTTTGATGGCAGAAGGGCGTGGTGAATACGAAACTGCGCTGGCGGGTTTGACAGAAGCAAAAGCCATTTTTGAGAAATTGCGTGATCAAGGTGCGGTGGCGCGCGCGCTCGTGAATTTGGGAAATCTAACCCATGCGATGGGGGATTATGAAAAGTCCATTGATTATTCTGAACGCGCTTTGGCGCTGTCCAAACAACTAGGTCTACCTCAAGGGGAGGCTGCGGCGCTGGGCAATATCGGTTATGCGAAAATGTCGCTAAACGATTATGAGAGCGCACGCACCCATTTTGCGCAATCGCTAGAGGCGATGGATCGCGCAGGCATGGAAACTGAAAAGGGCAATGCGTATTTGAACCTGACCCTGATGTTATCAAATGAAGGCAAATTGAATGAAGCGGAGGCGATGGCGCGTAAGGCGTTGGACCTCGGCACGCGGATGCAATCTCGTTTGATTGAAGGCGGGGCGCTGAATCACTTGGCGATTATCGCGCGGGATAGGCAAGAATATGATCAAGCATTGGCCTTTCATGCCGAGGCAATAGCCGCGTTGGAGCAGATTAAGGCGCGCAATTTGATAGTGCGTGAATATCGCTCGCAGGCAAATACAGCTATCGCAATGGGCGATGGTGAAAAGGCGATAGAACTCTACAAGTCTGCATTGGCTGTGGCTGAAGAGATGCAGGATGTGACAACGCAGGTGCGCGAATTAAGCTCTGTGGCGGAGGCGGAGTTTAACATAAATGGCGTGGACGCGGCATTGCCGTATATTGAGGATGCGCAGCAAAGGTGTGTAGCGGCGGGGGATGATGCTTGTCTTGCCAAAATTTTGCGCATTCATGGCGAATATCAAACCTATGCAGGGGATATGCCGAAGGCTGTTAGCCTTATCGGGCAGTCGGTTGAGTTGTATGAAAGCATAGGCGAAGTGGATGCACAGCTTGACGGCCTGAGGCGTATTGCGCGTATCGCACAATCGGTTTCATCAGCTGATCTAATTTTGCAGGCCACGGACGAAAGTCTTGCATTGGCTAGATCGCGCCAACCTGTTGATCATGAAGGTATTAGTTCCGATTTAGAAATGCGGATTGAAGCACTGTTTCGCCAAGATAGAATTGATGAAGCGATTGTGGCTGCACGAGAGAATATAGATATTGCGACAGCTTATCAGGGAGAATATCGACCTATAATGCTGGCAAATGCGCATGTGATGATGGCCAATCTCATCAAAACAAAAAATCAGAACGAAGACGCAGACACCCATTTTCAAAACGCGATTGCATTGCTGGAAGAAAGTGGAAAACATCCTGAACAATTGGCCAGTATTCGCCAGATGGCAGGACAGTAGGAGCTTATTTGAGTGGCATTACTAGGCAATATATTTTGGTATTTCCCTTTTTTCGGCTTTGTGTCCGCAGCGATTGTTTGGCTGATTGGGATGTTGCTTGTTGTGACTGTAGTTGCGGCCCCATTGGGGACGGGATTGGTTGAGTTGGGACGATTTCTTTTCTGGCCATTTGGTAGCCGTATGGTGCAAGCCAAGCATGTAGGCGGGGTGATTGCTCAAAATGGTTTATGGCGCGTATGGGGCTGGTTAGTGCTTCTTTTATGGTTGCCGATAGGTATTGTTCTTGCGCTTGTTATGATCGTAAAAGGCGTCTTGATGTGCGTGACGATTGTTGGAATCCCTGCCGGATTAGCGATTTTAAAGTCTGTACCGACGGCGCTAAATCCGGTTGGAAAACGGCGCGTATCGAAGATTGAAGCCGAAGAAATTGAACGCGCACGATTTCACCAAAATAGAAGTTGATGAATATGAGTGGGTGCCCGCCTGAGGATGAATATCGATTTGTTGCGCTGGATGTTGAGACAGCCAATAATGATCGGGCGAGCATTTGCCAGATTGGTTTAGCGTGCGTGGATTGGGATAATCAAATATCCAAATGGTCCATTTATGTGGACCCTGAAGTGTCTTTTTCTAGCTTCAACTCCAAGCTACATGGCATTAATGCTGACACCGTTGCGAGGGCAAGTGCATTTCCGGATGTTTGGGGGCGGCTTGGCCCTTTTTTGAAGCAATTCTCGATGGTGCAACACAGTCGTTTTGATGAGTTAGCTATCAATGCAGCATGTCAAAAATACATGCTCGATATACCGCGTCTTAAATGGACAGATAGTGTGAAAGTTGCCCAGCATGCTTGGCCCCAATTTAAAGGTAATGGCGGGCATGGGTTGGCAAGCTTGAAAAAACGGCTTGGTTTAAGCTTTAAACACCATGATGCAGGCGAAGATGCAGGCGCATCAGCGCAGATAATTTTGCGGGCAGAGGCTGTGTTGGGAGATCAATTTGCCAAAGTGACGACCATCCCTACAGTGAGGCAGTTGCAGCTTCCACTTTGGTAAAAATACTGAGTGTTATTCGCGTCTAAACAGGCTCAACATTTGGATAAGCAGGTTTTAGGCGGCCTCCAACGCGAATGGGATCGATACGCTTGGCAAGCCCTGTTGCATCATCTGTTTCTACATAGACACCGCACATCGTGCCTTCGCCATCAGCGGGTTCCATGCGGGGGCTAGGTAAGCGTGTCGTTTGTCGTTGGATGATAATTTCTTTTTTCATACCAATAACACTGTCATAGTCACCGCACATGCCTGCATCCGTCATATAGGCTGTACCGCCCGGATAGATTTGATCATCAGCAGAAGGTGTGTGCGTGTGGGCCCCGACAACGAGGCTGGCTTGACCATCAATGAGGTGCCCAAGGCATGCTTTTTCTGAGGAAGCTTCTGCGTGAACTTCAACGATGATCGCATCGGCAACTACACCTAATGGCGCTGCTTCAATGGCGCGTAATACGCCTTGGAATGGATCATCAAGGCTATCCATAAAGACACGGCCATGGATTTGAACAACATATACACGGCGACCATCTGGAAGCGTGTAGAGCTGTGCGCCGCGTCCAGGAATTTCAAGGCTTTGCGGGTAGTTGTAGGGACGGATCAGGCGAGGTTCGCGCTCGATATAGGTGAGCATTTCGCGCTGGTCCCATGAGTGATTTCCCAGCGTTATGCAGTCTGCTCCAGCGTCAAATAGGCTATTTGCGATTTTCTCTGTGAGGCCAAAACCACCTGCTGCATTTTCACCATTCACGACGACAAAGTCGAGCGCTAAATCACGGCGGATATCGGGTAGATTGTCGATCACAGCATGACGACCGGAGCTTCCGACGATATCTCCGAAAAAGGCTAAACGCATAGATAGGTCCACATTGGCAAAGGGGCATAAAAAGGGAGGCTTTACGCGTTTGTGGGGTGAATGTGAATAGCCGTGATTAAATTGAAGCGGGCTTAGTGTACTTTTGTAACTTCATCAATTTTGTAAATTTGTAAGCCATTGCACATGATGGAGACTGTTTTATATGGCTTTTTAGCAAAACCTTCTGCGTATTTTGCACCAATTTCTGCTTGGACAGGTGCGTCTGCTTTTACGAGATCAAGTGTTAGGTTTTCGTCGGTTGTGTATGCGTCATTGCGCTTGAGGATTGCATACCCTGCCTCTTCATTGAGGTCGGCGGTGACGTGGATGATACGGTCGCGGCGGGGTGTTTTGGCGTCTTTTACTATTGGTTGCGGCATGTGGTTAACCCATGCATAAGCGCTTAAAACCTCCATCTGGCATGCCTCTGCTTCCGCTGTGGTGCCTTCCTGCTGGGGGTTATGGCAGCACGAGATGAGGCTTAGGCTTGCCAGTGCTATAAGCGAGGTTCGGAGGTGGTGCATTTCAGTGTCTCCATGCCAAAATTGGCATTGATAGAAGAAGGGTGGAGGTGCTTTTAGAAGTGTAACTCATAGCTTCTAAGTTGCAATGCATCTATGTGCTTGCATTCATCACTTGGTGATTGAGTAGGGTGAAGCGTTAGGTGTTGTCGTTTTGGTTTTGTGCGTTTGGATTTGCGCGGGCTAAAAATAGCGGCACAGAATTATTGGGTGTTTCGGCCCAATCAAGCGCGATATCGTGAGCCTCTGTAGGGACAGCATCAACTTGTTGTTGAGAATAACCAATACCGACATAAAAGCAGGGACCATCTTCGCGAAGGGCTTTTATCGTGCGGTCATAATAGCCTTTGCCATAGCCTAGACGTGCTCCACGCGCATCGAATGCAAGCAAAGGGGCAAGCACGAGTTTGGGGCGTATTTCGATGGCATCGGAAGCAGGCTGTAATAGACCAAATGGACCTTTGACGAGATCTTCTGGTTTCTCGTGTAGACGGAACGTCATCTCGCCTGTGTTTTCCACGCGTGGCAGAACGATTTTTGCACCTTGTTTGCGAAGACGATTGAGCAAAGGAAGCGGGTCCAACTCCTCCTCGATTGCGCGGTAGCCAGCGACAACGGGACCAAAGCGTTCAAGCAATTTCATCGGGAAGCGTTTGGCCAACTTGTCTGCTGCATCAGGGTCACGTGCAGCGGATTCGGCACGGATTTCCTTCATGTGAGCGCGTAGGATTTCTTTTTGCTGAGCATTGGCTGATGTCAAAACGAGATCCCATTCTTTTTGTGTCGTCATAAGTGGAGGCGGCGCCACAGTCGCCGTGGGGTATGTAGATTCCCATCGACCCAGCAAGCTAGGTGGGCGCCGGTTAGTTAGGACCACGGTCCAGTCCAGAGCCAGCTCCCTGATGAAAATGTAAGGTCGCTGGAATATAACTTCCCTACACAAACGCCGCAGCAAACCGCCAAGCATTCATGTAAGCGCGATATGGGCATACAACAAGTGAATGTTTCGTGGGGAATGCCTAAAAGCTGAAAATAAAGGAGGTGTAACCGTAAAAGGTCTCATCTTCATTGGAAGCATTCGGGGCATTTTTGGCAAAGTCACCTTTGATGAATATGGAACCACCCGTTTCAAGGCGCAAACTATCGGGTACGACCCAATATCTAATGCTGCTATCAAATGTGTGACCGATGAAATCACCTGATTGACCCGTTATGTCGCGCTGATTTGCGACGATCCAAGTATCTGTGTCTGAAGAGAGGTAGCCTGCATTATAAGTCAGGCGTGCATCCCAACGCGCACTGGGTTTAACTTGAATGCGTGTTCCTATGGCGGTGAGGTTTGCGGGTGAGAATGGGCCATAGATTGATGTGTTGTTCAGGTCTGTTCTGCGGGAACCAAAAAGATACTCATATTGATTGTATTCGGCATCTGTGGGGTCTTCATCGCCAGACGTGTGAAAGTATTGTGCCGCAATACGCGGCTGCCAAGGCGCATTGAATGTGTAACCTACAGATGAGAAAAAGGTTTGTGCGTCAAAGTCCAAATCTGTCGTAGCGGTAGGGGAGGAAGAGCCGCGATGTGTTCCTGTGCGCCATGATGTTTCAATTTCCATATCCCATTGGCCAGTCTGAGGCTTTCGCGCAAGACGAAAACCAGGCTCGATGAATTGACGATTGGGCGTGGGTGTTGAAGCGGTGTCTTCTTCATTCAAGCCATATAGAAATGCTTCTGCCGTGAGGTTGGACGCAATTTCAGGAAAAGCATTTGCGCGGCGATAGTGTATACCCCAAAAACGGCGTTCCCATTCTTCTGTATCTCCAGAGAGATTGTTATCGTCTAAATCGGAGGGATTGGCGGGATTGCGGTCGATTGGGACGACATAGAGAAGGTGTAACTCATCGCCTGCTTTGTTTTTAGAGGTCGCGTGGATACCGGTATATGCTTTGATGACATTGGCAAAGGATGCGCGGTCTATTTGGCGCTTTGCACCGATTGTTACTGTTTGGCGGCCTAATTTCACGTCCATATTGGAATCTGCACCCAAAAGACCGGGCGTTGTGAATTGTGCGTAAAATTGCAAAATATCTAATGGGTTGGTGATGCTGCTAGAGTTAGGTGTTCCTGCATCATCCAAATAGGTGCGGCTATCTTGAAGTTCTAACCCAAATTTTAAGGGGCCTGTGTCGATTTTTGTATGAATGAGGGTGCGAGCAAGAAGCAATTGGTCGCTACCAGTGCCGCCCGCACGAAATTGCCCATCTAAGGCTTCATACCTGATACGTGATTCACCTGAAACGCTGATATAATCGGGCAGACTATTATTTAGGCGGAAGGCTTTATCTGGCTCTGCATTGGCGACTGCGCTTAACGATAGGACGGAGCAAGAAAAGCTCAGTACACTGATTTTGAAACTGTATAGTTTAGGTAAGCGCATAATTCTAAATTTATCTCCATTTACAGGGCCATCACTGAGGGTTGGAGGTATATTTCACAAAATCCCGAAATATAAAAATGAAAACTTAGCTATCAAAGGCGTGTGGCAGTATCAAAGAGGCCGGATCAGCGTTTAAATCACCACGAGACGGCAGGGGTCTGCGCCCATGTCTATCCATGCCAAACCAGAATTGGCCTACATGCTCACCTATTGTTTCTAGGCGGTCCATGTTTGTTTTTGTTGAGTTTTCTAGAGCGCGCATGGTTTTGATCATCTCGTCCACACCCTTTTTAGGGAAGTCGCCAAGGAAGTCATTTCCGTCAAATAAGTCATCGCCCAATATGTCGCGGATAGCAGGCTCGTCCAGATCGACATCAATGCGTTGGAAATGGAGAAGAGAGTCATTCATAATGCCTAAATCGTCCATATCTCCAAGTTCGGAATTTATCTTAATTGGGAAGGCGGGGTCGGACATTGCTTGAAGCCAAGTAAGTCCGTTTGTGGAGGTATCGGGTATCATGCCACGCAAGGCTTCAATTGCTTTTAGGCCTGCCATTTTGCCTTTGAAGTCGGAGACATCAAAAGTTGGCCGGAAAGCCCCTGTACCAAGGGAAAGCACAGAAATATTGTCTGCTCCGGTCTTCCAACCAAAGCCGAATGGGGATTTAGGTTCACCCTTCCATGTAGGCCAAGGTTTTGCATTGTCGCGCCATTTCATCGTGGCAACGAGGAAAGCTTGCATGGCAGGATTATTGTGGGGACTAACGCCGCCATCAAAGAATAACGCTTTTTCTACGGGTGAGATTTGCTTTTCGACGGGGCTTAGGAAAAAGGGTGCGGATGCGGACGCTTGGACCACTTCTTGCAGGATATAATGTTTGTTCGCGATGAATTTTTCACCCGGTCCGCCATTGGCGTCGTAAAAACCTTGCCAGTGCGGTGAGTTCCATTCCCAATATTTAGCTTTGGGGTTGTTGGTTAAAATCCAAGGGCTGCCTTTATCAATACGCTTAGAGCATATCATTAAGCCGGTTTGCAGATAATCTGTTCCAAGTTCGAGGCAATGATTTGGGTCAGCACCCTTAGAAATTAGAAAATCGCGAAAGCAATCATTGATAACTTTGGTGAGTTTGCGTGAGTCAAATTTGGGCACCATCCCAATAATGCCGTGTTTTTTCGTGCCAAAAACATCATTGGCGAGAGTGCGATAGAGTGCCTTTATTTCGCTGACCTTATAACCAAGGGCGAGCAGAGTTGCCATGATTGCGCCGGTGGATGTGCCTGCTATGAGATCAAAATAATGGCAGAGGCGAAAGTCTTCACGTTCAGCAGCAGGGAGGCGGTTGGCGAGTTTAGCTTCGACTTGCTCAAGAATGCCGCAAGTGAGAATGCCACGTACACCGCCGCCATCAAGGGCTAGAATACGTTTGCGTCCTTCTGCGAATAGGTGAGTTTCCAGTGATTTTGGTCGAAGTGCGTCTCTCATTGCGTATCCCTCGCTCTGTCCCCGCATTAACTATGGCAGTTTCAGATTGATAACGAAAGAGCCAAAAATGAATGAGATTGGCTTATATTTATGACACGCGAGATGCTAAAGCTGATCGCCTTTTGCTTTGTTACATATCGCATGAAGGAGCTGGAGATTGGTTAGATCATCCTTTCCGCCCTTTGAGACGGGGTGGATATGGTCAAATGTGGGGCGCTGCTTTTTCCACACATTAGCATGTGGCGTATCAAAACGCGATTGAGGCATGGCTTGTTGGCAAAGCGCGCACAGCCCTTCTTGTTTGGCCCAGAGTGTATCGAACCAGCTTTGAGGGAAGGGCTGTCTGTATTTGGAACGTGACACGCTTATGCGTTGAGAATATCTGGTACAGACCATCCACGACGGGCGCAGGCCGCGAGGACGGTGTTTTGCAATAGGCAAGCAATTGTCATTGGACCAACGCCGCCGGGAACTGGGGTGATGTGTCCTGCAATGTTTTCACAGCTGGAAAATTCTGCATCTCCAACAAGGCGTGATTTGCCTTCACCACGCTCAGGCGCATCTATACGGTTGATGCCAACATCAATGACAGTCGCACCAGCTTTTACATATTCGCCGGTGAGCATTTGTGGACGACCTACGGCTGGAACTAGAATGTCTGCTTCACGGCATACCGCCGCGAGGTCTTTGGTGCGGGAGTGTGCGATAGTGACGGTGCAGTTTTCGGCGAGGAACAAAAGTGCGGCAGGCTTCCCTACAAGGATGGAGCGCCCAACCACGACGACATGCTTGCCTGAAAGATCGTCTCCTAAAGCACGTTTTGCTAGGATAACGCAGCCGCTAGGTGTGCAAGGGCGAAGGCCCAGTTTGCCAAGAACAAGGCGTCCGGCTGAGGCTTCTGTAAGCCCATCTACATCTTTGTCAGGGCTGATTTTTTCAATCGCAGCATCGGAGTCTAGCCCCTTTGGAAGTGGGAGTTGAAGTAAAATTCCATCAACTTCATCATCAGCATTTAAAGCGGCGATTTCGGCTTCGACCTCAGCCTGCGTGGCGTTGGCAGGTAAGACGCGGTGAAGGGAGCGCATGCCGCATTCTTCAGTCTGTTTGATCTTAGAGTTTACATAGACCTGACTGGCGGGGTCTTCGCCCACAAGGATAACGGCGAGCGTGGGTTGGCTGGGAAGTGCTTTTACAGCGCTTGCAACATTTACGCGGACATCCGCCGCGATCGCTTTTCCGTCAATTCTTGATGCAGCCATTTGCGCCTCCATAAGTGTGCTCAAGTTGTGCTGATAGGTGTGCACCACCGCTTATGCGAATGGTCTTTAACCGATCCGTAGACCCTTTGACTACACTCACGTGTGATTTAGGCATTTTAAAATGCGTTGCGAGGAGTTTTTCCACCGCTTTATTAGCTTTTCCCTTATCAGGGATCGCACGGACGCGCACTTTTAGGTGCGTGCGTCCGGCGGAGTCTTGTTCTGGAGGCTCAACAGCATCTTTAGATGCATTGGGTGTGGCGCGGACGATAATTTCTAAATCATCGCCGCTGATTTTCCAGAATACGGACATTGGGTGGAATTATAAGCCTGCATTCGCAAGCATAGGCATTCCGTAACGCAGGATAAGATCTTGTAAGAAGTATATTCCAAGAAAAATAATGATTGGCGAAAGGTCTAAACCACCAAAACTTGGAATGAAACGACGAATAGGCTTGCTGAGTGGCTCTGTAATTTGGTGGGTCATACGATAGATCGTGGATACAAACTGGTTATTTGTATTCACAACACCAAAAGAGATCAGCCAAGACAAGATAACCTGGGCTATAACGATGAATTTGAGGAAATCCAGCGCGTAGTAGACTAACATCAGCACAGATTGCATGCTTTAAAACTCCTTAAGAAGACTATTGCGAAACCATACGCATAAATCATTCCAAATCTTTAATATTGTACCTCACTAAAGACTTATCACCTCTCTTTACAAGGGCTGAAGCTGAATAAGCATGTCGAATATTGCCTTATTCATGCCGTGGAGCTGTAACGAGTGCTTAAACAAAGGTGTGTATAGAGAGGGTATGACATTATCTCATGCACGTTTCGCTATTATGGCTGCTTTCTTGTTGGCGTTTGCCAACCCGATGGCGCATGCCTTCGCTCCGGCTTCAACGGATGCGGCGGATATTCCTGACCCTACAGCTAAAAAAATATCTGGCTCGAAAGATTATGTGCCGCTGTTTGGTATACGTGCTTCTGTTACGTCTGGCTTTACAGTCGCTGGATTTATGGCCGTTGATGCAGGGCTGCATGTTGAAAAATCGAAAGTACGCAAACAGGTTGAGGCGATAAAGCCACGTATCATGGATGCGATGCGTATGGCTGTAACCTCTTATGCGAACGGTCCTTATCGTGATGGGTATGTACCTGATTTGGATATTTTACGGGCGCGTATGCAGCGTGCGGTAGATAAACAATTGGGAAAAGGGTCGACACAAGTTGTCTTGGCGTCTGTGATTATTTTTAACGCTGACTAAAGCGAATACACCATAAAAAATGACCAACTCTTTGGAGAATTGGTCATTTCTAGCTATCTGATTTTATAAATGTTTATTCTGCAGGAACCGCAGATGGTGCGCAAGCTGGTGGTTTGTCAGCGATTGTACCTTGTTCCACACCCATGGCAGCCAAGAGAGCATCATCTTCGTCCATTTCTGGGTTTCCAGCAGTCAGAAGCTTATTACCCACGAAAATTGAGTTCGCCCCAGCAAGGATACACATCATTTGTCCTTCAGCTGACATAGTCTCACGACCAGCTGATAGACGTACCCAGCTTTTAGGGAAGATGACACGCGCTGTTGCGATTGCGCGGACAAGTTCAACAATTTCAAGAGGTTTTGATTTAGTGAGTGAATCACCAAGCGGTGTACCTTCAACCGGTACAAGCATGTTGATAGGAACACTTTCAGGGTGAGGAGTAAGTTGTGCCAGCTCATGTAAGAGACCGATACGGTCTGAGCGACCTTCACCCATGCCAAGAATACCGCCGACACACAGGTTTAGACCTGCATTACGTGCTTTGCCCAGCGTGTCGATACGGTCCTGATATGTGCGTGTTGTGACTACGCTTTCATAGTATTCGCGGGATGTATCGAGGTTGTGGTTATAATAGTCCAGTCCTGCTTGGGACAAGGCTTCAGCTTGCCCATCTTTGAGCATGCCAAGCGTAACACATGTTTCCATGCCTTCGGCTTTTACAGCCTCGATCATTGAACATACTTTAGGAAGGTCGCGGTCTTTAAGAGAGCGCCATGCAGCTCCCATACAAAAACGGTCAGCACCACTTGCTTTTGCTTTGCGTGCTTCGCCCACAACAGCTTCAACATCCATCAATTTGGAGGCTGGAATTCCAGTGTCGAAATGAGCTGATTGAGAGCAATATCCGCAATTTTCTGCACATCCACCAGTTTTGATAGAAAGCAATTGGGACTTTTGCATGCGACCTTCAGGCCAGTTTGCCTTGCGAACCTGTTGCGCCATTAGGAAAAGGTCTGGGAGAGGCAATTCATAAATTGCTGCAATCTCGTCCTTTGTCCAGTTTTGGCGTGGCTCTAGGTTTGGCGTGGTCATACGTAACTCCCGAATAATCTTTTGTTGCTATGCAATAGCCTGTCCGCAACGATACTGCAAATGCGTAAATGTCGCTATGAGGTAAAGTCTTGTTGAGATACTAATTTTACGAAAAAACTTATTCCCCAAACGTTAGCTATATCCAAACGAGATTAGTGTTTACTGCCGATAAATGTGACGAGAGAGAGCCTTTAGGATATAGTATATGGCATCTTTCTTGCTGTTTCGCAGGTGTTAAAGGATTTGGTTTTCAGGCGGAACATCACAACCGGTATAGTATTGGGGTTTTAGAATGAACAAGAAATTATTGGCAGCTGTTGCTGTCGTCGTAGGTTTTGCTGGTAACGCCAATGCGGGTGGATTCAGCTCCTACAACCCTATGGGTGATTTACCGGATGCGCAAGCTGGGCAGTGTTTTGCGCGTATTGCTATTCCTGCTCAATATGAAAAAGTGCCTGAAACGGTTGTTGTAGAAGAAGCCTATGAGCGCTTGTCTGCACGTGCGCCAGAGTTTGGTCCTTCTACAGTTGATGTGAAAGTCAAAGACGAAGGTGTTCGTTATGTTGTGCGCCAGCCTGTTTACGAAACACAAACTGAACAAGTTATGGTGAAGCCGGGCCATGAGCGTCTAGCTATTACGCCAGCCAAATTTGAAACCGTGACTGAAACTGTTGTGATTAGTGAGGCACGTAAAGTTTGGAAAGCTGGGTCTAACCTTTCATCCCACCGTAAAATTGATGAGAAAACAGGGCAGGTTTATTGTCTTGTCGAAATCCCAGCGAAGACACGTACAATTACGCGCCGTGTTCTTGTCCAGCCTGAGCAAGTATCTCGTGTGCCAGTGAATGCTGAATATGTGACTGTTCAAAAGCAGGTGCTTGTGGATCGTGGTGGTGTAGAAGAAGTTCCAACACCTGCCGAATTTAAAACAATTCCAACACAAGAATTGCTCACACCTGCACGTACTGAATCTACGATGAGCCAAGCGCGCATGGATACAGTGGAGCGCAATGTTTTGCGTGCACCAGAGCGTTTTGAATGGGTAGAAGTTCTTTGTGATACAAATGCAAATTCATCATCTATATCTGACCTACAACGCGCATTGAAAGATCGCGGTTATTATATGGGCCCGATTGATGGTGTGATTGGCCCGCAAACTGAAAATGCTGTGCGTAAGTTTCAATCTGCAAATGGTTTGCCGCACCAAGGCTTTGTGACAATGGAAACATTGCGCATGTTGGGCCTTTCAGGTGGTATGGTGCAGCAATCATACAGTCAATCTTACCAGTCTGAACCTGCTTACACTGCGCCAGTTCAAAGTCATGAAACTCAAACATATTCAGAGCCGTCATACACTGCTCCTGCGCATTCTGCGCCTGAACAGCGTTACTATAAGCCTGAAATTATGCCGCATTCAGCACCGATTGAAGATGGAAGTGCTATCCGTCGTGATGGATCTCAAACATCTGTTCAGGGAAGCCACTTTAAAGAAGCTCACAGTCGTTCACAAAGCATGGCTGCTGAGTTTGATGCAAAAGCATCTGCTATGACGGGGCGACAAGCGGCAAATCAATTGCTTGCTCAAGGTGGGCAATCTTATACGAGTGTTCAGGGCGTGATGACAGAGGCTGATCTTCAAAATGTTCAGCATGAAGTTGCAAATGTTGGAACGAGTATTCAGCAAGCGACACCGCTAACAACTCAAACACGTTTCCAGCGTCCAGCGCAGTATTCGGTCCGCAACCGTCTAAACTGGGATGATAAATAATTTCATCCAGTTGGATAAAGATTATTAGATAAATAGAAAAGGCCGCACATTGCAAAATGTGCGGCCTTTTTAATGACCAATCAGATTGGACTTAATCTCTAGGAGATTTTATCTTGTTCTGGTGTGTCGATTACATCTTCAATATCACCGCTGTTTTTCTTATGCATGGCGATCACGACACCTGAAAGCGCAAGAATGGCGATCAAGTTGGGGAAGGCCATGGAAGCATTGGCGATATCACCAAGTAGCCAGAGGGACGATGGATCCGCAAGACACCCTGCAAACACAACGGCGACCCATGCAAAGCGGAAAGGGTGTGTGGCCCATTCACCGACTAAGAATGTCAATGCTTGCTCACCATAGTAGGACCAGCCTACAATTGTTGTGAAAGCAAAGAAAAACAGTGCGACTGGAACAACCCATTGTCCGCCTGGGAAGGCAGCCATATAGGCACGTGTCGTGATCGCAGCTGAGTTGGCATCTGTTTCCCATGCATGCTTTACAGATGTCATGGTTGAATTAATGCCCGCCTCGATTTCATTGAGACGTGCTTCAGTAGCGGCAAGGAGTTCAGCATCACTTGTTTTGCTGCTTTTTACTTCAAGCAAAGTTGCATAGTCTTGTGCTGAAACATTGCTGAAGATTGCAGGGTATACCGCATCTAAAGCTTCTTGCGTCACAAGCGTTGGTGCTTTTGCCTGACATGCTTGAAGCAATGAAAGAGCTTGAGCACCATTCTGAGCGATTTTCTCGTTGCGGTCTATTTGGTTCGCCGTCGGGAAAATGTCTGTTTTGCTAAAGTTCTGGCCAGCAACAGGATGTGTTGGAAGGCCTATGTGTCCTGCATCTAAACAGGCGTCAGCGACAGAAATAACAGGGCTTTTACGGAAGTCTCCTTGCACAGTAAGGATAACAAGTGCGGTCATTGTACAAATGATCATTGTATCAATGAAGACACCAATCATTGCGATTTCGCCTTGGAAGACAGGGTTTTTGGTTTGCGCGGCTGCGTGAGCAATCGGCGCGGAACCTTGTCCAGCTTCATTGGAGAACAGACCACGTGCGATACCTGCGCGAACAGCTTGCATGATGGCGTAACCTGCGGCTCCACCTGCTGCTTGCTGTAGTCCAAAAGCGGCACTGAAAATTTCGCCAAATGCAGCTGGAACTTTTGCGATATTCATCATCAATACGATGAACGCAATTGCTACATATAGGCCAGCCATAACCGGTACGACGCGTCCGGCAACCGTTCCGATGGATTTGATTCCACCGATGATAACGGCAAAGACAAGACCGGAAATAACGATACCAACAACCCAGCTTGGCAGAGCAAAGCCAAAGGAACTTGATGCAACTTCTTGCGCAGCTTCACGGATGGAGTTTGACTGAATCATGGAGCCAGTAGCCATCGCTGAAATCAATGTACCGATACAGAATAATACAGCGAGCCAGTGCCATTTCTTACCAAGCCCGTTTTTGATGTAATACATCGGGCCACCATTGATACGGCCATATTCGTCCGTTTCACGGAATTTTACGGCAAGACTAGATTCTGAAAAAGCCAGAGCCATACCGAAGATAGCCGTGACCCACATCCAGAAGATTGCACCGGGACCACCTAGAACGATAGCGGTTGCTACACCTGCAAGATTTCCTGTTCCAACTTGCCCTGAAAGGGCGGTTGAAAGCGCTTGCCAAGGTGTAATCGCACCTTCTTCTCCTGTGCCTTTCCGGCCTGCCCATACTTCTTTGAGTGCTGGGAAGAAGCGAACGAGAGGACGCCCCCCAAGGCGTACCATCATATAAAGACCGGTTCCCAGTAGTAGAACTGCCAGCAATCCTACTGGTAGTATTTCTTGGTCTCCCCAAGACCCACCCCAGATGAAATTACTCACATTTTCAATGAGATTAACTAAATTTTCCACGTATTGCTCCCCGCAAGAACATTTGTTGCTCTTAAGATTGGTTGATTGTTTGTAATCTAACCAAGCGTGGCTAGATGTCGATGTGTTCATGCTGGCAAAAAGCGCAATTCTTCAGATTTTAAGTGGATTTGCTGAGTTTATATGCACAAAAGCGATAGGAATATCGTGTTTTGCGCGTGGTTTTTAGAAAGTCTTCGCTTGTTTGGCTTATCGATTGCATTCGAAAAATGAGTTGCTCTTCAAGCGTTCAATTCATTTACCTGCCGAAAAATAGTTAAGAGATATAGATGACAGACCGTTCTGCAAATTCCGCTGATGTCTCCCAAAAACCTGACGCGACTGCGATGAATCTTTTCTATGGAAACGGCGTTTTCCTTGGTCATGATTGTACGCATGTTGATGCACGAAAGCGTACTATGGCGCTTGAAAGTGCAGGGGTGAAGTTAAAGGGTTTTTTCTTTCGCCGTGAGAAAAATAATGCGGACTATCAACCGGAATGGGACAATGTAGAGTTAGGTGTCACTGTTGATAACAACTATGCCAAACGTGTTCCAGCCCTACTTAAAGGGTTGAAAATACTGGTAAATCACAAAAAGGATTTGCGTGCTGCGAAGTTCATCATGGCGCGAAATTTCGATATGATGTTTATCGGCATGCTGGCCAAAGTTCTGACGGGCAGTAAAGCTAAATTGGTGTATGACATCCCTGATATTCAAGAGTTTTTCTTCGGTACAGGTCTGAAGGGGAAAGTGTTTCGTGGGTTGGAGAAGGTAATTCTCAATCAGATATCTTTGCTTGTGGTGACGTCCCCTGGTTTTGTGACGGGGTATTTTGAAAAATATCAAAACTATAAAGGCAAGCATTTTGTATGGGAAAACAAGCTTCTATCTGAGCAGATGGGAAATATGCCGAGCCCAGAACAAATGAATGTGCATCGCGCAAAAGTGGGTGATGATAATACGCCATGGACGGTATGTTGGCATGGCACTTTACGATGTCCAAAGTCGATGGGAATATTAGCAGAAACCGCTAAACGTTTGGGAAATAAGGTAAAATTCTATCTTCGCGGTAAGCAAACGATTTATCCTGAATTGTTTGAAAAGACTTTTGCAGGAATTGAAAACGTTGAATTTGGCGGGGAATACCGCACGCCCGATCACTTAGAAGAGATTTATGGGCCAGCGCACTTCAATTGGTGCCCAGATTATTTTGACCCTGATGGAAACTCTCCCTTATTGCTTCCCAACCGTTTGTATCAAGGTGGGGCGTTAGGTGTTGTACCTCTTACTATAGAGGGGCAAGAGAGTGCGAATTACGTTAGAAATCATAATCTTGGTCATGTGCTTCCCGAAGCGAGTGCTGATGCATTGGTCGCTTTCTTAGAGGGGGCAAGCTGGGATGATTATCTTGCGGCACGCGCACGAAATTATGCTGCGAGAGATAGTTTGTTCTTAGAAGATGCCAATGATCTTAAAAAGCTATTGGATGCGATAGACGCAAGCTAAGTTTGCGAACTTAGCAGCACGGTGACATGCGCCTGATAGTGGGGTGTTTGGTGCGTGCTTGTTGTCAGCTCAACGTGATACTGGGCCAAAGTATCTAGGTGGGTGAGGCGTGTTGCGCATATGGTGAGGGGCTGGTCCAGTTGATCTAGCCAGTCATGTGTCCAGCTTGCGGATTTGACTGCAATAATGCGTGCATCAAGTTTTGGGGACTGTTTGTGGGTTTCTGTTGGTGTTGAATTTAAGAGGCCGTGCAAGGCCACAGCTTGAGCGCCATATTCAAGTCCAGCAGTTATTGGCAGGCCCTTCGCCATAGATAGGGGATTATTTTTTAGTCTATGAGATTGCGTGCGGCATTCTATTTTATCGGCGCTCAAAGATACAATCTCATCTATGAGAACCATGTCTCCGGCATGGGGTAAGACTTGCGATATTATACTCATTCTAAAGTCTCATGTAAGTTGCCTAAACTCAGGCAGGCCCATAAATTTGGCGCATGTTTAAATCAGATATCAGCCTCTCGCAAATTTGGTATGCAATTAAAAACGGCTTTGGCAGTTTTTTTGTTGTCGTGCCGTTATTGTGTCTGACATCCATTTCGTCAGATCTGTCTTTTGGCGCGATTGTGCAATTGTCAATGATTGTGCTGTGTGTGAATATCGCACTGTTCTTTTATCATTTGTGGCGCGTTCAAAATGATAATGACCAAATGATCGGGCAGAAATAGACATTTATCGGAGCTGAGGTTTTGACGTCGATATCCTTAAAACCTAAAGCCCTAAAAAACGTCATACGCTCTATTCCACTAGATCACCCTTGCCTTGAGGGGCATTTTCCAAACGCGCCTATAATTCCTGCGGCTTTGACGAACGAATGTGTGCATGAGGAATTGCGCGCTTGTTTTGATGATACGCGGATTTCAGGTGTTTCAAAGCTGAAATTTATTGCGCCGCTATTGCCCGATATGGAATTTGAAATTCAGATTTATGCCAACAAAAATGGCAGTGTACCTGTATCAATTCGGCAGGGTGATAAATTGTGTTTTTCCGGATTATTTCATCTTCTCTGACGCGCGTTAATCATTGCTAGGCAATCAAGTAATGCGCAATTTCATATCAAAAATTGGTAATCTCTCCAAAATTCATAGGGGGAGGGGTTGGGGATTTATATTAAGATGATACATGAGAGCCAGATTTCAGAATTTGTCGTTTGAGTCAGATAGTTTGAAATCCGTCGAATGAGCCTTTTATAAGGTTTGAGATTTGAAGGATTGTGGGGATGCTTAAAGTTCTAGCCGTTGGGTTCTCCCAGACAGGTCAGTTAACGCGTTTGTTGGACTCCGTATTGGGTCCAATAAAGGAATCAACTGAGATTGAAGTTACGCAAATCACGCTGCAAACGCACCGTAAGTTTCCCTTTCCTTGGAATTTCTTCAATTTTTTCGATACCATGCCAGAATGTGTCTATGAGGATGCTCCGCCCATTGAGCCGGAGGGCGTGGACCCTGACACAGATTTTGATTTGATTATACTTGCCTATCAAGCATGGTTTCTATCGCCTTGCCCGCCCATTATATCTTTCTTGAAATCTGAAGCTGCGCGCAAAATTATCAAAGGCAAGCCGGTGATGACTTTGATTGGCTGCCGGAATATGTGGCTGATGGCTCAAGAGGCACTAAAAGAGCGTATTGATGATTTAGATGGGCATTTGATTGATAATGCTGTTGTGGTGGATGAAGCACATGCAGCTTATACCTTTTATTCAACGCCAATCTGGATGCTGACAGGAGATAAGGGGCCTTATTTCAATGGGCGAGTTCCTGCGGCAGGTTTGACGGATGAACAGATTGCAGATGCATCCCGTTTTGGTGAAGCTGTTGTGCGCCAGCTTCCTAATCGTGAGAAAAGCGATAGATCGCCCATGCTTGCGGGATTGGGCGCGGTAAAGGTATCGGAAGGTTTGATTGCGTCTGAAAAAATTGCCAAACGTAATTTCCGCTTATGGGGCGGATTGATGCGTAAAATTGGGAATCCAGATGCTATTGCCAGAAAAGCGGTGTTGATTATCTATTTCACGTTTTTGGCAATTATCGTTTTGACGGTCATGCCTATTATGGCAGTGGTGAAAAAGATTTTGAAGCGTTTCAACAAAGCAAAGGTTGAAAAGCAGAAAGCCTATTTTGCGCGACCATCTGGCGAGGGACGTGAGTTATTGGGTGATGAGCAAGCAGAAGCGCTCTAAAAAAGGGACAGAGTAAAGTGACAAGATCAGTCTATGTGACGCGCAGTGCGGCTTTTATGCCGGGTGAGGCGGTCTCGAATGATGAAATGGAAGCTATTCTGGGGCAAGCGGGTGGCCGCCCTTCACGCGCGCGTCGTATGATTTTGCGTTCCAATAAAATAGTCTCTCGCCATTATGCAATTGATCGTGAAACCGGTAAGCCAACGCATTCGAATGCGCAATTGGCCGCTGAAGCTATACGCGGTTTAGGGTCGGAAGCTGAATTGAATGATGTTCAAGTTCTGGCGTGTGGCACATCCATGCCGGATCAGGTATTTCCTAATCATGGTGTGATGGTGCAAGGTGAATTGGGGTTGCCTCCCATAGAAGTGAGTGCAACGGCGGGAGTGTGTTTAGCTGGTGTGACCTCGCTTAAATATGCATATATGGCTGTGGCATCTGGCGAAGCTGAGCGTGCTGTTGCTACTGGTTCTGAAAATGCATCGACTATATTGTCCGCGCATAATTTTGAAGCCGAGCTTGATGCAAAAGTGGAAGCTTTGGAAGAAAACCCAGAGATTGCGTTTGAGAAAGACTTTATCCGTTGGATGCTCTCGGATGGTGCTGGCGCATTAATGTTGGAAAGTGCACCGCGTGAGGGGCAAGCCAATCTGAAAATGGAATGGATTGATATTTATTCCTATGCGGGCGAAATGGAAACCTGCATGTATGCGGGTGCTTCTAAAAATGAAGATGGTACAATGCGCGGTTGGACGAGCATGACATCTAAAGAGCGCGATGCGGATTCTGTGATGTCAGTGAAGCAGGATGTGAAACTGCTCAATGACAATATCATGATGTATGCTGCGCAAAAGCCTGCGCCTTTAGTGGCGAAAAAACACAATATTACGCCTGATGATGTGGATTGGTTTGTGCCGCATTATTCTTCAGATTACTTCCGTGTGCGTTTGTTTGAGGCGTTGAAGGCGGGTGGTTTTGAAGTGTCTATGGAGAAATGGTTCACTAACCTCTCGACAAAAGGCAATACTGGTTCTGCGTCCATTTACATTATGCTGGATGAGCTGCTGAAATCGGGTAAACTGAAATCTGGTGAAAAGATATTGTGCTGGGTGCCGGAAAGTGGCCGCTTTAGTACGGCCTTTATGCTGTTCACTGTCGTTTAAACGCCTATACAGGAGCGTACGCCATGAAGAAGGATGAGGTTCCGCAGGATAATTCCCGAACCTATGGTGGTGAGCGCAAGCTTATGTATGCTGTTGATAATGATGGCAAATATACCGGCGTTGAATCTACAGGGTGGGAAGTTGAAACCTATGCCACAGTCGCTGCGGTTGAAGCATTGGAGGCTCAACGTGATGCTGCTTTGGCGCGTGGACTTGCGGGGGAGACCTCGCCGCTAGAGTATCATATGTTTGATAAGCGAATGGATATGGCTACGCTGACCTCATCCACGGGGTATGGTGCGTGGCGCGTGAAGCGTCATCTCAAGCCAGCGATTTTTAACAAATTGCCAGATGCAAAGCTTGAGCCTTATTGCGAAGCGATGGGGATTGATATTGTCACGCTTAAATCTTTACCCAAACCATCGCTAAAGACTGATTTAGAGAGCTGATTTTATGACACAATTTGTTCACCGCCAATCGGCGCATTGCGAGAGCGGCGTTGTGTCTAATCTTGTGACGGCGGCAGGTTTGCCCTTGAGTGAACCAATGGCCTTTGGTCTATCCTCTAGTTTGATCTTTGCGTATCTGCCCATGGTGAAGATGGCAGGCATGCCGCTGATCGCCTATCGCATGTTACCTGGGAGTATTATGAAAGGGTCTGCGCGCGCGATGAAAGCGCAATGGGATGAGCAGACTTTCTCGAACGCTGATGAGGGCATGGCGGCGCTTGATCGTGCCTTGGAGCGTGGCCAGCCAGTCGGGTTACAGACAAGCATTTATTGGTTGCCTTATGTGCCTGAAGATATGCGGTTTCATTTCAATGCGCACAATCTTGTTGTCTCTCATAAAGAGGGGGATACGTATGTGGTGTCTGATCCGGTTTTTCCTGAACTCAAACGCACGGATGCGGCATCGCTAAAAAAGGCGCGGTTTGTAAAGGGTGTAATGGCACCTAAGGGGCGGATGTATCAGCTGTTGCAAGCGCCACAAGACATTGATTATGCAAAAGCAATTCCGGCGGCGATTGAGCGTAATCGCAAGCTTATGAAAGCGCCAATGGTGCCAATGGTGGGTACGAAGGGTATTCGCTATATGGGGCGTCAAATTCAGAAATTGGCGAAGAACCCGTCAAAGTCAGAGTATTTGAAACAATATCTTGGCCATATCGTGCGTATGCAGGAAGAGATCGGTACGGGCGGCGCTGGGTTTCGATTTATCTATGCGGCATTTTTGAAGGAAAGCGCCGAATTGCTAAACTCGAAGTTATTGGCTGAGGCTGGGGATGCGATGACAGATGCTGGGGATGAGTGGCGACGCTTTGCGCTTAACGCGACAAAGATGTGTCGCGGGCGTAAAGATATGGATGCTGATGCGCTTTATGGCTTGCTTGATGTGTGTGCGACTAAAGAGCAGGGCGTATGGGACATGCTGAAAGGCGTGAAGACAGCGATCTAGCTCTTGCTAATGATGACAGCGCTTAATTCTCCGCGAGAGTTTTCCTGCACATGCAATAATTGCGTGTCTTTCTGGCTATTGTCTTCCAGAAAGCTATAGAGTGTATGCCCCATATTCGTACCATAATGCCCTTTAGAGGGGTGGTTTGGGGTGTAAGTTTTGAGGTTGAGGGCTTTGAGTTCCTTTTGTGAACTTGTAGTGGTGCGGTTGCCCAAGCATAAGAATGTGCGGTCTGTGAGATATGGTTTAATTTTTTCTATCAAGTCGGCGCTGTCAGAATGCATTGAAACGTGGTGAAGTTGCCCGACTGAGGGGGTAGTTTGGGCATTTGCGTTCAGTCTAAACCAGTGCGTCCCTTGTGCTAAAGGTTCATTTGGCGTTGCGCCGACGCGTATCCTATGACTTGTCTCATCTTGAGTGAGTATGTCTACGCTGCCGACAATAGCTGTCTCTACATTAAAAACGTTTGTATCTGTAAGCGCTTGTAAGAATGCAGATTCTAAGGAGAATCCGCGCGTGGAGAGGAAGCTTGTGGAGCCACCAATTGCAAAATGTTTTGTCAAATAATAGCAGGCTGCATTTGAAACGGTATTGATAAAAGAGAGCGGTTTTGGAGTCAGCTTGTCGCGAACTGTGCGGTTTAGCACGTCGATCGTGACATCCATATCGCCAGATCCGGAGGTGAGATAAACATTTGTCGCTTCTGGGAGGGGCGCGTGCCTTATCACCGGAGCAGCGCCTATGAGGGCGAGCTGAATGAAGGGACCGATACGGCGGATTTGTTTGCCAAAGATGTCTTTTATATTGGCTTTCAGGTCCATCTCTTCGGGGGATGTTGTTTCGAAGCTATTGATCGCTGTAATGTAAAGCGGTGAAGGCGTGATGTGTTTATCCATAACTGACCACCAGAGATGTGTTATTTCCGCCAAAACCAAATTGGTTACACAGTATTTTGGGATTTAAGATCTGTTTTGCAGACTGATTAAGGGTGATGCCGAGTTTCTCGCAAGGTTGTTCTGAAATTCCCCGTGTGCCCGGTAAGAAGCCTTCATTCAGACAGGCGTTAAGAATAAGAAGTTCAGTAAGGCCGCTCGCGCCAAAGGTGTGCCCAATATAGGGCTTTATCGCTGTGATATCTGGCATGTTTTCAAACACGCGTTTGAGACCCGCGCTTTCGCCCTCATCATTGAGTAGGCTTGCTGTGCCATGAGCTTTGATGGCTGATATTTGCTGCGGCTGCACGTTCGCGTGTTGAAGGGCTTGATTAATCACGCGGGCAATGGATGTGCCGTCTGGGTTTGCGGCAGACATTCCATAATCGTCGCTTAAAGTGGCTCCCCCGCATAATTGTAAGGCCGGCAATTTGGGTTTTTGCCGCGTCATGACCACTGCGCTTGCGGCTTCACCGAGTACAAGTCCGTCGCGGCGAGTATCGAAAGGGCGCATGGCAGATTGAGTCAGGAGTTCTAAACCTTGAAACCCGTATGCTGTCGTTACATTGAGGATTTCAGCGCCAACGATAAGAGCGTGATCTAATCTGCCTGTGTGCAAAGCTGCAGCGGCATAAAGCAGTGCATTAGCGCTGGCTGTACAGGCTGTGTTGATCGACATGCCTTGAGCAGAGAGGTTGAAGGTCTGGCGAAGCTGTGCGCCAAGATTATCCATGCTGCAATAAAGGTCTAAAGGCTGCGTGTTGCGGTTTGTTTTGAGTTTTTCATGAAAATCATGCTCAATCAGGCAAACATCTGATGATGATGTGCCAAGAAATAAACCTGTTTTCTGTCTTTGCTCTTGAGTGAGGTTAGCGCTTTCAAGTGCATTTCCCACGACGTTTTCCAATATGCTGAAATAGCGTGTTCTAATGTCAGTCAGTGGTTTGGAGTGGGCTAGATGGTAGGGTATGGCTTCGGGTGCATCTTCATCTTGCAAGGTGATAGGTAATTTTATTTTGGCTGGAAGCGCGAGCATATCCGGAGTTGGGTTGGCAAGAGCTGCAGCGTGAGCGTCTAGTCCTAGACCCAAGCTAGTATGCAGGCTGCCGCCTGAGAGGTATGCTTGCAATGCCATGAAACTTAGCCTGCTTGCTTGGCCTTGAGGATGAAGTCGGACAGGGCGTTTATACTCGACATGGCTTCACGAGAATCTGGCCCGCCTTCTATGCGCACGCCATATTTATCTTTGATCGCAAGTGAAATTTGAAGCGCATCTAAAGAGTCGAGTTCGAGGCCTTCACCGACAAGGCGCATGTCGTTATCGATTTCGTGTGCTTCCACTTCAGTATCACACTCTTCAACGATCATGGCTTTTAGCTCATCCATGAGTTTGTCTTTTGTTAGCTCTGTCATGATGATTCCCCAAATATAGTTTGTGCACGTTTAAGCGCGTTGGCGCGATTGTACCAGCCATGAAAGCAATAACATTGTTAAGCCAAACGCCATCAAGCGCAAAAGATAGGGCGAAATGTCATGGATATTTCCATTTTGAAGGAAGAGTTCCAGAAAGCCATCCAGCCCCCAAGACATCGGAGAAAGACCGGCTAGCGCCTGCATTTTTTCTGGCATGACGAATTTTGGCACCATGATGCCACCGATCGCCGCGAGCAAAATATTGCCAAGGCCAGCAAGCATAGTGGCTTGTTCTGTGGTTCTGGAAAGTACTGCAATGAAGAGTGCTAAACCTAAAGCGGCGAAGCTGATACTTGAAGATAGGGCAATTAATGCAAGCGGATGTCCTTGAATGACCAATGCTTCTCCGCCAAGCAAGGGCACGAGGAATACGCCTACGGCGAGCATCAAGATGACCTGTATTTGGTTGACGACAAAGTAGGGGATAAGCTTGCTTACAAATTGACTGATTGGACCCAAAAAAGTCGTGCGCAATCTGCGTTGCATTCCAAGATCTCGTTCCTTGATAAAGGTGTTGGAGAAGGGGATGGCAACGAAAAATATTGAAAAGACGAGCCATGCGGGCACATTTTGCTGAACTGCATTGGGGGGTGTTTCAGTGGCTCCAGCATAAGCGTAGGTGACTTTTATTGGGCTGTCTAAGTCTCCGGCTGAAAGTTCGTCTATGCCATATTCTGCGGCTTCCTCGGCCATGCCTTCAAGCATTGTGTCTGTTTTGATGCGGCCAATGGCTTCCTTTACGGAGGCATTAAAAATGATTGATGTGCGCCGATCCGATTTAGAAGACACGGTGATGCCGAGTTCGGCTTGCTCTGAAGTGACTTCTAATAGGTGTTCGTCAAATCCTTTTGGTATGGTGAGGAGAAAGCCTAAATCCTGTCCGTCCAAAAGCTTTTGCGGTGTTTGCGGTAGAGTTTCTGAGGGGGTGTAAGTTATGTTGAAAGCCTCATTGGCGCGAAGGCGGTCAGCAAGTGCCTGAGACGCGGTTGATTGATCCACGTCTATGATTTCAACGTCAATGCCTTTGCCACCACGGCTTTCAAATGAGCCTTGCAATGCAAGCGACATTATTAATATGAAAACAATGGGAAGAATAAAGAGGAGGCCAAGGCCGTGCTTGTCACGCCCTAATAGGGTTATTTCTTTTTTTATGGCTGCAAATAGAGGTGTCATTATTGTTGCGCCTCATTTTGCTTGAGAATGTCTAAGTAGACGTCTTCTAGTTTGCTTTTGCCGTAGTGGGCTTGCTCAACATCGCCCCCCATTTCCGCCAACAGCTTGATTACGTCTGTCATCGGTGCTGATTGAAGGCCCTCTATGATAAATTCTTTGGGCGACAATAATTTAGCGCGGCGTGCAGCTAATTCATCAATAGCATAAGAGGGCAAAGCTTGGGCCATTGTGACTTTGAGGCTTTGTCGTCCCGCTTTCTCTAAAAAGGCAGACATGGTGTTGTTTGCGATGAGTTTTCCATTGTCGATTATAGCGACGTGATCACACAATGCTTCTACTTCCTCCATATAATGAGAAGTGTAGACGATTGTGCACCCATTCGCATGCATGCGTTGAATGGCGTTGAGTATAGTTTGGCGCGAACGCGCATCAATTCCAACGGTTGGTTCATCCAAGTATAGAATTTCAGGAGCGTTGAGGAGCGCAATTGCGAGGTTGAGGCGTCGTTTTAGTCCGCCAGATAAGGTTTCAGCGCGTGAAGTTAGATGCGCATCTAAATCACAAACCTCTATGGCAAAGTCGATGCGTTCTTTACGTAGGTCTGCTTTGAGGGCGTATGTTCCTGCAAAAAAGAGTAGGTTTTCGTGTACTGTAAGACGCGGATAAAAAGCGAGGTCTTGGGGTGCAATTGCACTGATTGATTTGAGTTTCTTGCCTGCTTGGTCTGCTGGTTCATTGTCAATCAGAATGGAACCTGTCTGGCGCTTATTCATCCCCGTTAGAAGGGATATCAAAGTGCTCTTGCCGGCTCCATTGGGGCCTAGCAGGCCGAAACTAGCTCCCTTTGGAATCGCAAAAGAGATATTCTGCAGGGCATGTTTAGGGGTAAGCTTTCTTTGTGTGGAATATGTGTGGCTGAGGTCGTCGACAACAATGAAGTTAGATTGATTGGACATGGCAAAACAGCCTCACGCTACAAGAAACGAGATGGTTATGCGCAAATCACTTTGCTGCGTCCAGCCCCTAATCCAATAAGGATATAAGCATTTGAGGAAAAAGCGTATGGAGAGATTGACAAGAGCGTCTGCTTTCCACTAGAAACCGCTGTTCTAAATGCGGCCTTAGGGCCTGCGCGCGGTTAGCTCAGTGGTAGAGCACTACATTGACATTGTAGGGGTCACAAGTTCGAACCTTGTACTGCGCACCATTTTTTTTGAAATAAAAACAAATGCTTAACTAAAATTTGAAAACGAATGTAGGTCCGGCTTTTAGTTTATTGTTGCCGTTTGTTGCCAAAAATGGTTTTTAAATTTGTACAATTGGCAACCAAAGTTCAAATGTCTTTTAGTTTTGTAAAGCTGACTAAGTGGAGCGAGAAAGCATATCGTTTCGGTAATCAAGGTTACTTTTGGCGATTTCCTTTTTTTGTATCGCGGCATTGAATGCTTCAGTCCAGCGTGCGCTTTTCAATTCTACTTCTTTTTCTTCTACTAAAATTTCTTTTAAAGCAGCGCAAAATTCATTCCATTCTTCATCACTCAATTTTTGAGGTAGTCGGCAATAAGAAGTGCATTCGGTTAAGAAACTTTCATCGTGGATCTCATCCATATAAAGGTCTTGATTAATTTCAAGACGCATGTCTAGGACATCATTTTTCCACTCATGGAAAAACTTGTTCCTTTGATTTTGCATTATAACCCGAGAATAAAAAGCCATTGCGCTTTCGCTTTTTTTACGATTATTATGGAAATAGGTTTCCCATTCTGGGTTTTCGGAAATCTGCCAAGGACGATATTCAATTAGTTCGTTTATATTCATATCTTCGAACTGTTTGTTTGGCTTAATTTTTTGTCCGTCGATGTTTTCAGTATCCGACCATCCCACTGACCTTCTTCTACGCATTGTGCCTTCATTTTGTGACGTAATTTCCGACCAGTGCTTCAATGTGAGCGTTTTACCTTGGAGTTCTGTATATTGGTTTCCCTCATAGGTAAGACTTACAGTATTTTTTCTGTTTTTTGTCTGCAGGTATTTAGATGCCCATCTTACATTGCCTGGGCCGTATTCCGTATTGGTCGTATCTATTCTATCGAGAGTGTCAGTAGGGTTCGTTTTGCGGCCCATAAATCCCACGAAACTATCAAAGTCTTGAAATAAAGGATGTACAGTATATTCTGTAGTACTACATCTCTGTAACATCGCTTTCCATGAGTTGTATTCTAATGGATAATCAGCCTTGTTTATGTTCACTTCCGAGCCCCCAGAACTGTTCGTTCGTTTCCTATTCGCTTGAGCGAATAGTACAGTGAACGAATACTTTACCTTAATTATAAACCCACCTAGCAAAACTCATGCCGTGTGAGATAGTGTTGGTATTATGTTTGATTGAAGTGAGAAAAATTGCCTTTCCGAGTAATGCGCTAACTGATAATTGGATATCAATTATCCCTACCATATTGAAAATTATCTGAAGGCTTAAGATTCGTTTCTTCGTTTGATCAAAAACGTTGTTGTGAACTTCTCTCGGATTGCTCCTTATGGGTATACCCCAACGGGGCAAGTAAATGGTGCAATATACATGTACCAATAGAGTTCACTTTTTAATTTTGGGACGTATGTTACCATAGGTCTAAACCCTATTGGAACAAGAGGATCAGATGACCCAAATTGGATATGCACGCGTAAGTTCTTCCGGTCAGTGTACCCGGGTACAGCTTGAGGCGCTGGAAGCAGCAGGATGTGAAATTGTTAGAGAAGAGAAGGCAAGTGGTACATCAACCCAGAAAAGGCCTGAGCTTCAATCTATAATGGACTTCATCCGCCAAGGAGATACTCTTGTTGTAACACGTATCGATCGTCTGGCGCGTTCTATCTCAGACCTACAAGATATTATGAAGACCCTAAAATCAAAGGGCGCATCCTTGCGTGCTACTGAGCAGCCAATCGATACTACATCAGCGGCGGGAAAAGCCTTTGTGGATATGCTGGGAGTGTTTGCCGAGTTCGAGACCAACCTTCGCAAAGAGCGCCAAATGGAAGGCATCGCCAAAGCAAAAGTCGCAGGTGTTTATAAGGGACGCAAACCTAGTGTTGATGCAGATGCGATTAAACGTTTAACTGAAGAAGGCATGGGAGCTTCTGACATTGCAAAACGAATGGGAATAGGACGTTCTAGTGTTTACAGGGCGTTGAGATAACAACCGTAATGATTATTGAAGAAATAACTCATCTATATCTTTAACCGATGCTGCTAACACGATTAGTTTAAATCTAAGGCTTTCCTTATGCTTTTTATGATGAAGTTCGGTGTGGCTACTCAAGCAGTTTTGATATGAGCATATCCCATGATTGACCAGAATGCAGCTCGTACCAATCGTTCCAGTGTTCGGTCATAGGTGCCAATGCTGCTTGAACTCGGAAATAACTGGCGGGATTTAGGTCCAGACGCTGGATAACTTCAGGGCCTAAGGTACCAATTCTTTTGCGTCCGTATTCCAGAAGACCTCGCCAAGGGTCGTGCGGTTCACAAAGTTGCTCAAACCTGGCGTGGACTACGTTTGCCAAATGTTCGAAAGTTTTAGCCTCTGCAAGCTCGTTGAGCCGTCGCTCAAAAATCGAATGCGTGGCTGCGTCGATCAAATGATCTGCTGCAAAGCGAAGAAATGACACTTCTTGTCCGAGTGGGTGCGACAGCAAGATGTCTGCATCTTCTGTATCCAGCACCTTACCACTCCTTGCCAAATAATGAGTGAGGAAATCTGCACTATCGAAGATTGTCTTTGTCGTACTCTGGCAAACGCGTGTAGCCGTATAGTTGTCCGGTAAATTTTCATCGAGCAATGCTAGTAACGACTGCTCCTCTCTGGCCAATCGATTGGTTTCGGCCAACACAAGAAAAATTTTTCTTCCAGACCGTAAACACCAATGATTTAGTTCATCTAGAATGTCGCAAGTGAATGAGATTGAGCCGATGTTAACACAACTACCGCCCACATTACGTGTAGTTCTTTGTTTGAAATCTAAAAGGCGTTTGTTGAATGTTTGGAGCGGTGAGGCCGCATCTTCCAATGCAAAAAAATGTTCGAACACCAAACAATCAAGTCGCCTTTTCCGCAATCCAATAAGGCCCGCTGTCGCGTAAGTTTCCCATGACGATACGAAATCGAGAACGCCAGCTTGCATTTCACACGTGTTGCTTGGCATTTTCGAAGCTGAGTGGAATGCAAACTGCCGGTGCCGCCTTGCTGATGACTGTCCAGTATCGGTTGATGGCACGTGCGGATAATGCTTGTTAATTAGTGTCCATAATTTTTCTATTGCAATTTCCACGAAATCATTTTTCATTAGTTCTAATGGGTAACCCCGGGCATTCAGGGTTGAGACTAAAGGTTTATAACGACGGTTGACACTGATTGCACGTTGGTTTGAGAACAGTTTAGTTTTGCTTCTGGCAAAAACCAGTGCTGAAGAATTCAAGGTGTTTGGTTTCAACATTGAAAACGTTATTTCAAGCTCTGTAATGCTCATGCCTGAACTCTTTTTTAACCAAGCATCGTTCGGTGCAAGGTTCGAAAGCGACGCTGCTGACGCAAGGGTACCATATCGCTTTCCAAGTAGTGCGATAAAAAACGGGTGCGAAGATGCGATCTCACGAAGGCACGAGGCAACTTCACGTGATACGGCAACGTCTGAATGTGGAACACCCCAACTCAAATCTACAAAAGATACGGAGACGCCGCGTTCTGATGCGCGACGCTGAAGCTCAGGTAAAGCTTTGCGAGAGAGTGCGACACGTTCACTCTTGAAGTCTTTAAAGGTCGAAGAAATAAATATATTGACCGCTCTTCCAGTAAAGGTTGTGACAGGATCAACCGGATCAAATACAATATTTTTGATTAAAGTGCCTTCACCGCGAAAGAGTGGACGAACAAATTCCCCGATGAATTTATCCTCGGAGTTGGCAAAAATAACCGGTGCTTTAATTAGAGCCCCGCCTGAAATCAAGGTTTCTTCCGCGGCGTTCATAAGGCGATTCTGGTCGAAAATAGGCTCAGCTTCCGGATAGCGCCCTGGCCCAACGATCACGCGGTGGGTGATACCGTTTTTACTAGCGACAATGTGGGGGGCGGAATTCGCCTCGCTTGTCGAGCTCTCAATCGCGAAGCCGTCGTCTTTCAACCTAGACTTAACTATCTGGATTGCGAAGTCGAGTAATTCCCAATCCGAAATTTCGATAAGCTCACGTAAATCGAAGTCCTTCTCAGCAATTAATCGATCATTACGAGCGTCGAACAGTGACATGGATACCAATATTGGGTCGTCAATGTGTAAGTCGCCCGCTTCTAAATTGAAATGGAGGTTGGTGTCTTCCGTTTCGTTGTGAGTTTGACCGCAGATATGGATGTTAGCAGTTAGCATGCAGCGAGCGACTATCGGCACCCCCCGCATGGCCTCTGCCAAATCGATAAGCCTTTTGCGGTGCTCCATATCGAATTCGGTGAGGTTGTTATTTGACCAAAGTGCCTCGATATAGATTAAGCCAAGTTGATTTTGAAATCGCATTGACAAATGGTGAGTGGGATCCGGACCACAGAGATGATCAAGCCCTTGCCATCCTCTTTGAACCAAGGCGTTCCATACCTTGGATTTAGCAAAATCCAGCAGTCTAGGAGTGGCAAGCATTAAGCGCGCCTGCGGGTCGTTTTCCTTGAAACGTTGGCCTAAATATAGCTTACGCCCTTCAGTATCTGTGAAATAGGGAAGCTCGGTTTCTTCATCGACTTTTAACTCGTCGCTCGAGACTGAATGGAACGTATACTTATTTTCAGAGCTCCAATTTTTGGGAGCTGCCATAGGCAGGGAAGGAGCGCCATGTAGATTTGCCGTTTTATTGCCTTTGTCATCTATGACGACGTCCAGCCAAGTGCAGGATGATGTGGTTCCATGGATTTGGTCGACTACCGTAAAATCGATTGCTGCACCGTTTCTGATGTGTCGAAAGCCTTCGCGTTCTAGGCTTCTCACAAAAACTTCAACATCAGTTGGCGTCATAAATCCAGCAGCCGCAAGTAGTCCATCAGATCGGTAGGTTTGATTGGGTACTGCAGCTTCAAAGGCGCGAAGCCCACCAGGCAGTTTCTTATCAATTACGTCGACCTTTACGACTACGGTAATAGCCTCAATCAGAACGCTCATTCCGCGCCTCAGTTAATTATTTTACAGCGGGAGCAGACTTCTCTCTGCTGTAATAAATACATGGCATCGTAGCCTTTATTAATAAAACAGCAAGGCTTCAAACCCGAGTGTGCAGAAGCCGATCAAAAGCCCATCGAGCAATTTCGAGTTAGCTTAAACCAAGGTTGCCGATAAGAATGTAATCTAGCTCCAACCACATCACCTTCAGGAGAAAGAGTGTAGGACTATCCTCATAAAAGATCTCTTTATCAAACTTTAGTCTAACGTAATTCAAACACCTTTGTGCCGTTCACAGCTTCAGTAAGTTCTTGCAGAATTGGACCATTCCATCAATCTTAGGCTGTATTTGCAAGTTCAGGAAATAATGATGCCAATTGTTCAAAAAAGTTGGAAGAATTTCTTGTCTTTAAAAAACAACGATAAATATTTGGGTATTACAATGTTTCCAAATCAATTTTTGTTTAAGGCTATAAAGTGATAAAAAAGTTGTACTGCTCACCACTTACTAAACATGATATTAACGGAAGACCACAGATTAGGTTCAACAAAGATCTGGAGAACAAGTTACCATCGGATGCGATTGGTGGTTCCACATTGAACGAATTTGCCAAAACGCCATTATTGTTTTTGTGGGATGATCAATCTGTCGAAATGGATATGCCTACAAACACTAGTGATAAGTTGAGGAGATTTTTTCGACCGAAAAGCAGAGGTTTTTACAAAAGTTTCTTTAATAGTTTTGGAGCTCAACCCGGAGATGTTGTCGTCTTGGAGCAGCTCGGAAGCCACAAATTCCGATTACATTTAGAGAAACCAGATGGCACATATGTATCTGCGCGAGGACCTGCAAAAGATATCTATGAGCGTATCGATAATTGGGCTCGATGCAAGACGCGTCCTGCGCAATATAAATTCCGGCAAGCTATTGCGAGAAGAGATGGGCTTAAATGTGTTATTAGTGGATGTGAGATTGAGGCTACTCTAGAGGCTGCGCACTTGCATCAGCGAGGAGAAGGCGGAAATGACACCCCTGTAAACGGGGTAATTATGAGAGCAGATATACACAAACTATTTGACGCCCATCTTCTGACAATAAGCCAACAGGGTAAGGTTTCAATAAATCCCGGTATTGATGACCTAACATACAGCGCTTTTGAGGATATACAGATTAAGACAGGAGCCGATCTAAAATATCTTAGTCTGCGCTATGCTAATAGGTAAATTACACTTCAAATACCCCGGTACGCTCGCTTTCCTGTCTTGCGTGGATGTAGACTTCTTGCGTTACACGTGAGCCTGGCACGTGTCCAAGACGGGCTTGTAGTATGGGCTCTGGTAGCCCTTTCATTGCTTGCCAGGTCGAATGCGCTTTGCGCAACATATGAAGCGTAATATGCATTATTTCACCATTTCGACGGATGTCTGCTCTTGTGACGGCTCTTTTGATAGCCTTTTTCATATCGTGACGTTTCTTACCGTCTCGGCCAGGGAAAACTAATCCTGTTGTTCTTTTAATCTTGTTCAGTTCCTGCACTAAGTTCGTAGAAATTGGAATGGATCTATAGCTGCTCTCGTTTTTTGCTTCATGTCCTGTTTCAACATGTGGACGAATATGAACAACGCAGCTATTGAAACCAATGTCTTGCCACTCTAGTCCGAACACTTCAGATTTTCTGCATCCGGTTTCGGCAAAAAAACGGAAAACTAAGCTGTTTTCTTCAGACATTTGGGCTGCAATAGCTCTGATTTCTCCTAGGGTAGGTAGTTCCATATGTTTTCGTTTTACGGGTATGCTTTTAAATTTAGGAATATGGGTGCATAGATCTTTGTCTTTTGCCCAGAGAAGGATTTGTTTTAACAATGCTGTCTCTGAGTTAATCGTAGGGGCAGACTTGGCAAGATCGCGGCGTTTTTCCTGATAGCTCAAAATTTGTATTGAAGAGATTGTGTTGATATCTGAGGTATTAAAAAAGGAAAGTAATGCCCGTAATTGATAAGCGTTAGTGTCTAGGGATGAGGCGCGTTTCATGCCTACGTTCACCTCACGTATTTGTTCTTCCATCCATAGCTCTGAGAGTTCGCTGAATGAAAGGCCTAGCGCTACGCCGACTTGGCTGGATCGGATAACATTTTTTATGGATGCACTTCTATCATGCTTTTTAGCATAATTTATTGCGTCAGCTTTTGTTTTGAAAAGTCTCCGCTCTCGCTTCCCTTCTTGTGACAGGGGAGGCGGGATATCAACTTGCCAGCTTCCAGAGAGGGTCCCATTTCTCCTATGAGGACGTATAGCGATTTTTCCGATATTAACCGTTTTTGCCATTAGTTTTTGTACTTTTTTGGCTTTGTTTTAAGAACAAGACTGGATCGAAAGTGTTGGTAGGGGGCGAAGCTGGATTTGGAGTGGCGTTGGCAACAGTTGGAAAGAACTTCGATTTGTAGGAGATGTAGTTGATTACGTCTTGTCTGAGATAAACACTGCGCCGTCCAATTTTTGCAGGTGAGAGGTGGGCTTTAGGTATACGTCTGACTGTTTGCACCGAGCACCCTAGTAGCTCTGCAACATTCTCTACATATAAGCGGTCGTCACTTGTGCTAGTGAAACGAGATGGGTCTTTTTTGCGCTCCTCGCTGAGACGAGAATGCCTGATTTTGTTCGCTTCTATTTCATTTTCGATTGCCAATTCTGGCCCTCGAACGCGAGGTTTACGGGTTCTACCGATAGCAGGTTGTGATTGATCAGTCATGTCGCTCCTCTTATTTAGAAGAGACCATTCAAATTTAATGCCAAATGTTGCCAAATTTGAGTAAACAACGACATAGGTTGTCAGAAATTCTAGATACATAACTTATTCCAATATTATATATGTATCTGTTTATATTGCTTTTTTGTCTAGGGTGTAAGGGGTGTTAGTAAATAGTCCAGATGCAGAAAAATCAAGAAATTTCAACGCGTATACCTATCGTTGCGTTGACTGCAAATGCATTAAAAGGGGATCGTGAAAAGTGCTTAGATGCAGGCATGTCTGACTACATGACAAAACCTGTTCAGAAGGCGCAGTTACAGGCAACTATGTTTAAATTTTTCAAAAAATCAAATTCAGAAAAAAACGCTTCGATTGATGAGACGCAGCAATCATCTACGCCTATTGTTCAAAAGGTCGAGGAAAAGGTTGAAACTATTATTCTACCTGAGGGCATAGTGGTTGCAGACCTTATAGACCAGCCTGCTGTGGACGAAGCGCGGCAACTCCTTAAAGAAAAGTATGAAACGATTGTTCCTCTCTTTGTGCAGAACACCAAAGAAATGATATCTCAGGTTAAAGTTGCTTTGGATAGCAATGAGCTGGAGCAAATTATTCGACCAGCACATTCCTTGAAATCTAGTGCAAAGCAGATGGGGGCAATTGGGCTAGCTACGCGCGCTAAATCCCTTGAAGCCTTTGCCAAAGAGATTGTTCAGAAGGGGGCAATCAATGATAGAGATACGCGTACCGCGCTTTTAGAACATGCTGAAGAGTTGGAGCAATTGGTGGATATAAGTGGTAAGTTGTTATTGGTGAAACCAATGTCTGCCTCAACTCACTCTCCTGTTTCAGCGACGGGTGACCTACGCAAAGCGGTCTAGGTGTGAATTGGGGGCGTTTCCTGTAATTGAAAGGCGTGATATGTGAGAGTATCGCACCTTTGTGTAGGGAATGGACGCCCTGACTGTCCGGTCATTAGTTTTTCGGCAGTTCAACATGAAAAATTCTACCTCCAGCGGCCAGTTATCGGTGATAATTCCTGTCTATAACGAGGCGGATAATGTCACGCGCGTTGTTGCGGCGTTGGATAAAGCGCTAGTTGATGTGTCTTGGGAGGTTGTATTTGTTGATGACCACTCACCAGACAATACGTCCCAGATAATAACGGATATTGCCGCTCATGATCAGCGCGTTAGGTTGATCCATCGGGTGGGGAGGCGTGGATTATCATCGGCTGTAATTGAAGGAATAATGTCTTCGACTGCTGACTTTGTGGCTGTTATGGATGGAGACTTACAGCACGATGAAACTAAGCTGAAAGAGATGCTTTCAGCGGTATCATGCTCAGGGGATGGCGGGATCGATATCGCGATTGGGACACGATATACTGAAGGCGGCTCTACTGGCGATTGGAATTATGCGCGCAAGGTGATGAGCAAGTTCGCAAATTGGATCGCGCATAAAATAACGCGTGTTGAACTCAAAGACCCAATGAGCGGCTTTTTCCTATTGAGACGAGATACGTTTTTGAACGTTGTGGAAGGGTTATCGGGTCTCGGTTTTAAGATATTGTTGGATATCCTTACAACATCAAAGTCCCCGCTAAAGGTTGCAGAAATACCCTATACTTTCCGTGTTCGGGAAGCTGGAGAGAGTAAGTTGGATGCCTTGGCAGCGTGGGATTTTACAATGCTGTTGATAGATAAGCGGTTAGGGCAATTCGTTCCAGCAAGATTTGTGTCGTTTGCATGTGTAGGTTCATTCGGAATAATCGTGCATTTTCTAGTGCTTACCCTCGGTTTAGAACTTGGCGGTTTGGTTTTTAACTGGGCACATGGTTTAGCAGCAGCTGTCTCTATGGTTTCTAACTACTGGCTTAATAATCTACTGACCTATCGAGATAGAAGGCGTCGAGGCAGGAGGTGGTTTTCAGGGTTGATTAGCTTTATGGCTGTTTGCTCCCTGGGCGGTGTCGCAAATATTGGGATCGCAAGTGTACTATATTCAAGTAATACGCACTGGCTATTGTCGGCATTGGCGGGGGTCATAATAGGTGCGGTTTGGAATTATGCTGCCACTGCGTTATATACTTGGCGAAACTAACCAATTACGGTTAAAGCTTCTGTTGAGGTTTTTGGGGTGGGGAAGAGTATCGTGATTAGAGTAGAGGTTGGAGTTATTAAAACAAATAGAGGTGCCATTTAAGGGACCCAAACTGGAGGGGCGGTTTGTGACAATGAATACTGGGAAGATTACTAAACTAGACGGACGTAGAATTAAGAGCCGTGAGAAATTAAAGAAGTCGCTTGCGGTTTTGCTAGAGCGAAAAAGTCTCGAGAAGATTACAATAGAAGAACTCGCAAGAGAAGCGGATGTTACACGTCCGACTTTTTACTCCAATTATAAAGACGTGCAGGCGATAGTGATCGAGTATGTGCACGAGCTTATGAAGAAGATGGTGGCTGAGTTTCAAAGAATTGATGTCGATCAGTCCATGACTTCAATGGAGCGAATTGAAGCTAGCCTCGTCTATTATATGGAGATGCTTCAAAACAATAATTGTATCTTGTTAAGCGCAGCTTCTGGGCGCGCTGGTGACGAAGCACTTGAATTGATGCGTTCCTATAGCATGCGTATTTTATTAGTTCGCGCGGATCGTGTACCGACCTCGGGAATGACGCCATTAGATTTGCAGATATCTATGTTTTTCTATTCTGGAGCTATCAACACGGCTCTTGAAGCCCACGCATCAGGTAAGATTGAGGCCACGCGGGAACAATTGGCGAAAAGCATCGCGACGCTGATACATCAAGGGCTTGGCCAAGAATTAGGGAATCCCGTTGATCCGCCAATGCCTATTTTAGCAAATGATCAGAGTTTGGCGAGCAACGAGGTTTTCTGATTAGGTGCTTTTCGCCTTTATGAATTGACCTTGTGAAAAGATCAGGGCTTCGCCTTCTTGTTGATGCGCTAAGTAAACTTGTCCAATGACGATGGAATGATCTCCAGCGTCATGGATGTTGTGCGTTTTGCATTCAAAGGTTGCGAGGCAGTTTTCGAGAATGGGAACATTCTCGTCATTCATATAATGCGGGAATTCTTGAAAACTGTCCTTATTTGAAGCGAAAGCGTGGCATATGTTTTTTTGCGCAAAGGTAAGAACATGCACTGCAAAATGAGACGCATTGATAAAGGCGTCGTAGCGCGTTGAGCATTTGGCAGGTGCCCACATAATTAAAGGCGGCAATAGGGATAGGCTCGAAAAGCTATTGGCTGTTATACCAATGGGGCCAGCTGGTGTGTTGGCCGTTACTATCGTGACACCTGTTGAGAAGCGACTAAGCGCTGTGCGAAAGGCTTTCCCATTATCTTTGGGTGAAAAATTCGCCATACCTTGCCTCTTATCAGTGTTACGATTGCTCCTTATTCAAATCATGTCTCGTTCCGAAATTGAATAAGAAACTGCATATTTCTAAAATTAATTCGGCGTTTAAGGGCTAAACTATGGGGGGTGGCGATTGTGATATATTGTCTATTTTCTGAGCTCTCCAAAAGGGAAGCATCATGATTGCGCCTAAAGCACCAACAAATATAAACGGTCCCATTGTATGTATATTGTAGAGACCAAAGGCAAAAACGGGTGAGAAAATAAATCCAATCGCACCAGCTGCGATTGCCAAACCAGACGCGCTGCCTTGCTCCGTTGGAGAGATACGCATGGATATGGCGGCGATAGTTCCTGGCATGAGTAATCCGCTACCCAGTCCTGTAATGAACATGCCTACCAAAAGCATTTCAAACGTGGAGGAAGCACTTATAAAGCTATTGCCAATTACAAGCCCCAAAGGCCCGATCGCCATAAGTCGAGAAGGGGGGAGTTTTAGTTTTTGGATAAGAATGATCTGTCCGGCGAGAGAGGAAATGGCGGATGCAGTTAAAGCCGTTCCAACCGCTTTTTGAGCGTCATCAGGGGACATGTTGAAGGCATCAATAATATAGAAGCCAATAATTTGAACGGGAATTGAGATTGCGCAACCTGAAAGTAGGTTAAAACCCAGCAACCGGAATATTCGGTTGTCAGAAATCTTCATACGAGGCGATTCTTTTTGAGCCTTGGGCGGTGTTTCTTCCACTAAGAAATAACCGAGTAGAGCAAATGTTATCGCGCCTATAGCTGCCATGATGAAAAGAGGCATAACCGCTCCGAAGACCGATAAATATCCAGCGGAAGCAGGACCAAGAACTGTTCCTAATCCATAGGCTGCGGCGTATTTCGCCATGCCGGAGGCGCGTTGGTCTAAAGGAGTTCTATCTGCGATATATGCAGTGCTTGCTGATGCGGAAGCAGCTGAGAATAGGCCGGAAACGCTGCGAACTAACATCAAAACGATGTAGAGCGTAACACCATGTAAGCCGCCAAGAATGCCATATTCCAACAGACCAGCAAAAGCGAATGTGGAAAGAACGAATCCGGCCATTCCTAATAAAATAAAGGGCCGCCTTCCATATTGGTCACTTTTACGGCCACACCACGGACCAGCGAGCGTGAAAACAATCGCTGATAAGGTAAAGATGGTGCCAACCTGAAATTCTTTTAGGCCAAGGTCACGCGCGAGTGGTGGAAGAATGGCAAACAGCATTGTTTGGCCAGATCCCGTGCATCCAACTGCGACCAATAAGAGCCACATTCCGATTTTGCGCTTGAGGTCCGTAGAGATACTTAAGTGTAAGCCTAGATTGGCCATAATGGAAATTCCACAGAGGGGAGTTCGCAGCGAATATAAGCGAACATAAAAGATATACCATTTACTATAGGTGTGCTTTTGTAAAACACAACATATTTCAAGAAAGCTAACTTCTTACTTTAACCAGCTGAAGAATCGAAAAGTGAAAGACATTCTGTTTCTTGACAACGTAGTCAAAATTTTGTGTACTCCCTCAAAATGTAGATAGGGAAGTGCAATGGGTACGACGTTTAAACTGAAATTTATGGCTGCTTGCATGATGAGCACTGCACTATTTGCATGTGCTGAATCAGATGTTCCAACAAAAAGTGTTGATGCTATGGAAGAAACGAAAGTGCTTTGGAAGGAAGGGGTTGCGACGCCTGACCTTTGGCCAGCGCTTGATGCATTGCCTTTAGATCAAGAAGTAGAGCAGCGTGCCGCTGAACTTCTCTCTAAAATGACGTTAGAACAGAAAGTTGGACAGGTTATTCAAGCTGATAGCGATTCTATTACGCCTGAAGAAGTCAAACAGTATCGTTTAGGTTCAGTGTTGAGTGGAGGAAGTTCTGCTCCTGGGGATTTGCCGCACGCACCTACACAAGCTTGGCTTGAGGCTGCGGATGCTTATTTTACCGCTTCTATTGATCCTGAAGGCGTAGAGGTGGCTATCCCTCTTATTTGGGGCATTGATGCAGTCCATGGACACGCGAATTTAGATGGCGCAGTCGTTTTCCCTCACAATATTGGTCTAGGTGCAGCGAATAACCCTGATTTGATTGAAAAAATTTCAGAGGTGACAGCAAAAGAGCTCATCGTTTCTGGTCATGATTGGACGTTCGCGCCAACGCTGGCTGTACCAAGAGATGCACGCTGGGGCCGTACGTATGAAGGTTTTTCACAATCGCCTGAGATTACAAGCCAATATTCATCTCGTATCGTTGAAGGCCTTCAAGGTGTTTACGGGGCTGATGGGTTTATGGGGCCTGGTCGTGTGATTTCGAGTGCGAAACACTTCCTTGGTGATGGTGCAACCAAGGGAGGCATTGACCAAGGTGATGCAGACATCACCGAAGAAGAATTGCGTGACATAGATGCCGCTGGATATATTGGTGCGGTTGAATCTGGTGTTCAGACAATTATGGCGTCATTTTCAAGTTGGAATGGCAAAAAAATGCATGGAAACAAATCTCTACTGACGGGTGTTTTGAAAGAGAGAATGAATTTTCAAGGGTTTATAGTCGGGGATTGGAACGGCCATGGTCAGGTGGCTGGATGTACGAACACTGACTGTCCCCAAGCGATTAATGCTGGTCTTGATATGTATATGGCCCCTGACAGCTGGAAAGGATTATATGAAACGACCTTGGCTCACGTGAAATCAGGTGTGATTTCTCAAGAACGTCTGGATGATGCTGTATACCGAATTTTGCGCGTGAAATTGGCGTCAGGCATTTTTGAAAAAGGACTGCCGAGCGAACGTAAATTTGCAGGTGATGAAAGTATTTTAGGATCCCAAGAGCACCGTGCTGTTGCGCGTCAAGCTGTTCGAGAGTCGATGGTTTTGTTGAAAAACAACGACAAGACTTTGCCCCTTGATGCGAGTAAAACTGTGCTGGTTATAGGTGATGGGGCCAATAGTATTTCAAAAGTTGCTGGAGGTTGGACCCTGTCTTGGCAAGGTGGTGGTGCAAGTAACGATTTGTTTCCTAACGGAATAAGCGTCCTTGATGCAATTAAGAATGTAGTTGAACCTGCTGGCGGTAAGGTTGTATTCAGTGCAAATGGCGACATCCCTGAGGGCATATCTCCAGATGCTGTAATCGCTGTTTATGGTGAAGACCCATATGCAGAGTTTCAAGGTGATGTTGAGCACCTTGCTTTCGTAGACAATGGATTTGATACAGAGACACTTGGCACACTCAAGGATGCTGGATTGTCTGTCGTATCAGTATTCCTATCTGGGCGCACATTATGGGCAAACCCGCAAATCAATGATTCTGATGCATTTATTGCAGCTTGGCTTCCTGGAAGTGAGGGGAGTGGTGTCGCTGATATGCTATTTAGAACCGACCCTTCCTATGAATTTACAGGGCGCTTGCCTTATAAATGGCCAGCAACTGCAGATGCAGACAAAGCATTAGAAGACAAACCGTTATTTGATATAGGATATGGGTTGTCCTATGCCTCTGCTATGGCTGTGCCTCAGCTCTCTGAGGAGGCTGGTGTCGAGCTGTCAGTAGCCGGCTCTAAGGGTGAAGTCTTTGTGAAAGGTGGGATCGTATCCCCTTGGTCACTCGTGTCGGTAAATGCTGACGGATATGAAGTTGCAAATGAAACAACAGATATCAAAGTTGGGCGCGTTGACTATCTAGCTCAAGAAGACGCGCTTAAACTTGAGTGGCAGTCAGATCTCTCATCAACGACAAAAGCAGCATTTTATGCGGACACACCATTTGATTTATTTAGAGAGTCAAATGGAGCAATGGAGTTAGCATTTGCGGTTACGTCATTGAATGAAGATGATGTGGATCTTCAAGTTCAACTTGGGTGTTCTCGCACCGACGAATGCGCGCCAGCATTAAATGTAAATGCTCAAGCAGGTGTGTGGAATGAAGTGCGCGTGTCTTTGAGCTGTTTTGCTGATCAAGGTGTTGATATGGCGCAGCTCGACTCAATTTTATCAATTTCTGCAGAAGCTGGCTCAGTTATTGGGCTTGGCGATGTGCGCGTCGTTGCTGATGCGGATGGTGTGCAGACCTGCCCGGGAAAGTAGTGATGGTCTAGCGCCAATGTAGAGGACATATCTCCCGATTGAGTAGTTTATATTCAATCTCTCCGACGTCCCACTTATTACCCTGACCCCTCAAAAGGGTCAGGGTATTTTTTGTATCAAAGGAGGAAGTGCGTTGAATTGAGGGTCTGTTTAATTCAACAATACCAAGGCCATGCTGGGAGAGGGTGACTGCCAGACATTTTGGATTTTCCAATTTGATGCAGTTGCAAGTTTTTCTATCTGTTCCAATGTGAACTTGCGTGAATTTTCAGTGTGAATGCTTTCATCTTTGAGGAGATTGAAGGTGTGTCCCCCAATAGAAACAGATTGTGTTTTTTCACTCACTAAATGCATTTCTATTTTATGCTGTTGGGCATTCCATCTCGCTTCATGCTTGAAGGCGCTGAGTTGAAAGTTAGCACCTAATTCATGGTTGATACGGGCCAATAAGTTCAAGTTGAAATCAGCGGTGATCCCTTGGGCATCATTATATGCAGGGATGAGTGTGTCAGGATCTTGATTGATATCCACCCCCAATAAAAATTGTCCATTTGGGCCAAGATGTTTACGCGCTTTGCTAAGAAAGAGGCGAATATCTTTGTCATCCAAATTTCCTAGTGTCGAACCAGGAAAGAAGCCTAATGAGGGTGTTTGGCTTGCCGGTATTTTCAGATCTGGATCCAAGAAACTCCCAACAATAGGTTGGACCGTAATGTCGGGATATTCATCCTGGAGCTTTTGAGAGGCTGACAGAAGGAAGCTTTTGGATACATCTATCGGCACATATGTGTTGGCACTATCAAGCGTATCGAGGAGGAGACGTACCTTCCGTAATGCACCTGCGCCATATTCCACGATGCGGATATCATCAGCTGTAAATTCGCGTATCTCTGAAGCGACAAGTGAAAGGAGGTCCAATTCGGTTCGTGTTGGATAATATTCTGGCAACTGGGTGATCTCTTCAAAAAGATCTGACCCATGCTTGTCGTAAAAATATTTGCAGGGCAGTGTTTTGGGAGATGCTGACATGCCCTCAATCACATCATTGAAAAATTCACATTCAGAACGGGAAACCATATCGAGCATTAGACTATATCCTTTGCGAGGCGGAGGCCAGAAAATTGCCAACGTTTATCTGGATGAAAGAAATTGCGGTAAGAGGCGCGTGAGTGGTTTGGAGAAGTGACGCATGAGCCGCCACGCAGAACCATCTGTCCACTCATGAATTTGCCATTGTATTCACCAATCGCGCCGTCATTTATCTGAAACCCAGGATAGGGAAGGAACGCGCTGCCCGTCCATTCCCATACGTCAGAATAGAGGCCAAGGAGGTCATCACCCGTTTGAGGTTTTGGCTTTAGAGTGGGGGCCAGCGATGTTTTTTGGGTGCTTGATTGTTTGGCGGCGTATTCCCATTCGGCTTCAGTAGGGAGACGTGCGCCAGCCCAACTTGCATATGCATCAGCTTCATAAAAGCTGACGTGGCAAACAGGTGCATTTAAATCAATTGGTTGGAAGCCTTCCAGCGTCATAGTCCACCATTGGCCATCATGCTTTTCCCAATAGAGGGGAGATTTCCATTGTTGTGAGTTTAGTGTCGCGAAGCCATCGGAGAGCCAATATTGGGGGCTTTCATACCCGCCTGCGTCCATGAATTTTATCCACTCTGCGTTCGTGACTACGCGATTGGCGAGTGCAAATGGTGCGATATAAACTTTATGTTCGGGGCATTCGCAGTCGAAAGAAAAAGCGTCATTTGGTTCTGCTGACATACCAATATGGGTTAGCTCTGGCTCAAATTCTTTCCAAGTGAGCGGTGATGGAGATTGGCTATTTATCTCAGGTGAGGGGCGTTGGAGGGCTGGTTTAAGTGGGCTGTGAGAGAATAAGTGCAAAATATCAGTATGGATGAGTTCCTGATGTTGTTCTTCGTGCGCGATACCCAAAGCGATTAGTTCACTTTTGACAGCCCCAACTTTAAACAAGGTATTGATTTTCCCATCGACATAAGCGCGATATTTGCGCACTTCATCTAAGCTTGGGCGCGTAATAAGGCCACGTTTATCGCGAGCTTGCCGCGTACCGATTGCTTCGTAATAGGAGTTGAAGAGGAAAGCAAAATTTGGATCAAAACGGATGCTGTCTCCCAAATGGGGAACCAAAATGAATTCTTCAAAAAACCAACTCGTATGCGCTAGATGCCACTTTGCAGGACTGGCATCAGGCATGGATTGCGCATTTGCATCTGCATCAGACAGTGTTTCGCATATAGCGAGCGTGCGCTGCCTCACATCGTTAAACTTTTCCTGTAAGGAAGAGGAGGGCGTGTTGATTATGTGTGCATCGGCAGAAAGCAAGTTCTTATCCTGTCAGGTTTCTGAATAACGGCATGTCTCAATTACAATATGCACTCCTATGTACCAAAAAAAGTCAGTAGGTACGGTATGGTATGATCACTTTCGCGTTAACCTAACTGTTTTGAGCGATAAAAGGTTCCCTGATATCTTCAATCAGAAGCGGTCTAAGATATTTCGGAGAGGCTTCGTTAGGGGTGTGATTGTTTAAGCTTGACGGACTTGATTTCTAAAGGCTCGATATAAGTTAAACATAATAATGTGACGACAGGTTGATATGGTTGAAATTTCTAGCAATGAGCTGATCAAATTGAAGCAGGCGGCGGCACTATTGCTTGAAGCTGAAGAACGTTTACCTGTTTTGAAAACCGTGAGTTGGAACCGCTCACTTGCAGACCAGTTTTTTGCGAGTGGTGAAAAGGAATTGCCGCGCCCAGTTTATATGCGCATTGATCCTGAACCGTCTTTGGAGCGGATTAAGGCGGCGCGTAAATTGGTTGATGGTGATAGTCCTGTTCATGATTGGCTCAATAGATTAGCGGGTGTGTTTGAGCAGACTGCTGCAATGATGTCGGCAGTTGGAACAAAGGATTTTTATAAGCATTCTCTTGATCTTTATGGCGGCCCAGAATCGCCAGTGGCGGGGCGAAATGGCGCTGTTTTGGCGCTTGCAAACCGTTTGGATCAGACGTTGGATGACTTTAATATGGGGCAGCATGATTTTGTTAAACCCGACAAAATATCCGCACAAAAGCTTAAGCAATTATTGGATGAAGAACTGCCCAAATATTTTGGTGTGCATTCACCCCAAGTTATTGTTACGCATGAAGTTTCTGGAAAGGCTGCAGCGGGACGTGATTATATAAAGTTACGTGAAGATGCTTCGTTCTCGGACCTTGATGTAACTCAGCTTCTTCAGCATGAAGCGCTGGTGCATATTGCGACAAATTTCAATGGACAATCACAGGCTAAATTCCCACTCTTAGGGGAAGGGCATCCTGGAAATTCACGGACCCAAGAAGGGTTGGCGGTGTTTGCAGAATTTATCTCTGGAGCGTTGGACCCGTCCCGATTAAAGCGATTATCGGATCGAGTTATTGCCATTGATATGGCTGAAAAAGGTGCGGACTTTATTGATTTATATAAATTTTTTCGAGAACGTGATCCATCTGATCGTCGGTTTGAGGCATTTGAAAGTGCGCGCCGAGTTGTGCGGGGGGGCATGGTAGAAGGGGGTGCGCCTTTCACCAAAGATGCGATTTATCTGGGCGGATTATTAGAAGTTCACAACTATTTACGCACAGCAGTTAGGATGCGAGATGCGACCTATATCCGTTTGTTATTTGTAGGAAAAATTGACCTTGTCGACCTTGAAGCGATGAAAATGTTACTTGCAAACAAGCTGATAGATGAGCCGCGCTTTGTGCCGCCTTGGGTAAGTGATATGCGGCATTTATTGTCCTATTTGGCCTATTCCACTTTTCTCAATGAGATTGATTTGGGCCAAGTCGCTTCACAATATGATGAGCTATTTCATGGTGAAAACACCGCGAAATAGGCGTAAGCAGGTCATAAGACACCTGTCTGCTAGGGGGGCAGGTTAGCGTCTGTTTAGTGTGTGGTTTAGGTGTGTGAGGCTTGAGATATGGTTTTGATACACCACATCAAGCAGCGAGGTAGGCGTATGCACACTGTTTGAGACTATTATGGTGTAAATGCTTGCCTTTAGCGTCAATAGAACTATGATTGATATACTATTGATACCCCCTGAATTGTATATATGACAGAAGGCCCGATATATGGCGCGCGCGACAGAAAAATATGATTTGCTAATTGTAGGTGGCGGCATTAACGGCGCGGGCATTGCGCGAGATGCTGTTGGTCGCGGTTTGAAAGTTTTGCTTGTTGAGAAAGATGACCTTGCACAACACACGTCATCATCAAGCACGAAACTTATCCATGGTGGTTTGCGCTATCTTGAGCATTATGATTTTGCACTTGTGAGGAAAGCGCTTGCTGAGCGTGAAGTACTTTTGCGAGCCGCACCACACATTATTTGGCCGATGCGTTTTGTGTTGCCGCACCAGAAGGGACAACGCCCAGCTTGGTTGGTACGCATTGGGTTGTTTTTGTATGACCATATGGGGGGTAGAAAATTATTGCCACCCACGAAAGTTTTGCGTCGCAAATCAAGTAAGAAATTTGATCCCTTAAAACCTGAATTGAAATTTGCCTTCGAATATTCTGACTGTTGGGTGGATGATGCACGCCTTGTTGTACTCAATGCAATTGATGCAGCAGAACGGGGCGCTGATGTGTGGACACAAAGTAAATGTGTAAGCCTAACGCGTTCAGATTCTCAGTGGCAAGCTGATATCGCTAGGCCCGATGGGCAAATACAAAAAGTAGAAGCGCGAATTGTGATTAACGCCGCTGGACCGTGGGTTGATGATGTGGCGAAGATTGCTCAACCGGGACGCAATATGCAGCATGTGCGTCTGGTAAAAGGATCGCACATCATCATCGAGAAGAAGTTTGAAGGTAGTCATAGTTATTTCTTCCAGAATGGTGATGGTCGCATCATGTTTGCTATTCCTTATCAGGAGGGGCGGCTTACCCTCATCGGCACAACCGACGAGCCCTATACAGCGGATAAGGATAAAGTTGAGATATCAGAAGCTGAGATTGATTATCTTATTTCAGGGGCTAATGAGTATTTCAAAGAGGCGATTGTGCGTGAAGATATAGTGTCGACCTATTCGGGTGTGCGACCGCTTTATGATGACCAGAATGAGAATGTCTCTGAGGTTACACGCGATTATGTGTTGGCATACGAGAAAGAAGGTGGAGCACCTATCTTATCTGTGTTTGGAGGCAAAATCACAACCTATCGCACATTAGCCGAAGGGGTAATGAAAACGATTAGTGATGCATTCCCCAATCTGAGCGCGGATTGGACAAAAGAGCAATCTCTGCCAGGGGGTGATATTCCCAATGCAGATTTTGAAGCGTTTGGAATGCGGATGCGTGCCCAATATGGCTGGATGGAGCAGAACGTTTTGCGTCGCATGTTGCGCTGTTATGGGAGCCGGATTGATCGGGTACTAAATGGAGCAAGTTCGATCGCGGACCTTGGTCAGCATTTTGGCGAAGGGTTATATGCTAAAGAAGTTGAATATTTAGTGGAACACGAATTTGTGACGCGCGTTGAAGATGTGTTGTGGAGACGTAGCAAGCTGGGTCTGCGTATGAATGAAGCGCAGCAAATTGAGTTGCAGAATTGGTTCTCTAGTAAAGGTATGTGATCGTGAAAAATATTGTTCTTGGAGTCGCATTGAGCGGTGTGGCGGTATCTGGATGTGCAGGAAATGCACAAGATTATAATCAGCACATTGTATCCGAGATACAAGGAACGGTGAGTGTTAGTAATTTTGAAGAAACTAACCAAAAACTCAAAGCTGCTTTTGAGAAAAGAAAGCTAACGGTATTTGCCGTGATTGATCATGCCGCAGGTGCTAAAGGGGCGGGGTTGGAGTTGGCACCCAACACGCTTTATATTTTTGGAAATCCCAAAGCGGGCACGTTGCTGATGCAAGAAAATTCAGCTTTAGGAATGCAGTTGCCACTTAAAGCTTTAGTGCGTCAAACCCCAAATGGTGTTGTGGTATCCGTGTCGAATATTCAAGAAATTGCGGTACAGAATGGTTTACCTGAAGATCATCCAGTGGTGATGAAAATTAGTGGGTTGCTCACCCAAATCATTGCAGAAACTACGTCTTAAACTGGCGCGTTATTAAAATATTTGATGAGTGAATGAACATGCCCAAGGCAAGCATAAAGGCTGCCTTGGGCATGTTCATTTGGATTTGCAGGAAGTATTAAGCCTGCCTTGGAATATGGCGCACGCGCATCCAAGATAGTACATTAATGATAAGAAGACCTGCCATCGCCACATAGAAATAGGGGCTGAATGCGCCGCCTACGATGCCTATGGGTGAGAATAATACATATAAAGCGACAACCAAGGATAAGAGCGTAATGGCAAGTGGTGTCGCCAATTTCCAAGGTGTGAGGTCGACTTGGTTTTGCTTTTTAAACACATAAGGTGTTTGACGAGGCTTATAGTGTCCTACCACTAACATGATGCCAACTTCGATTATAAATAGGACGGCATATAGGTGTAGGAAATGAAGTGTGACCTGTTCTGCGAAGACGAATTTGATCAGCCCATAAGCGATAACGTGGAAAGCAATTACGATTTTTGCACCGAGGGCGGGTGTGTTTGCGGTGAATAATCCCACGATTACGATGGCGACAATTGGGATATTGTAGAAGCCAGTAAAGATACGGATGATTTGCCACAAACCTTGCGGGGCAAAGAATAATAATGGCGCGACTACAAATGAGAAAAGCGCGATTACCACACTCGCAATCATGGCTACGCGCACAGTTTCTTTGTCCGTGATTTTTCCGCCGCGAAGGGGGGTGTAAATGTCGATACAGAACAGGGTTGCGGCACTATTGAGGAGTGAGTTGAACGAGCTAAACACTGCGCCAAGCAATACGGCGAGGAAGAACCCCATCATCCAAATAGGGAAGACATCTTTGATGAGGTGCGGGTATGCCTCATCAATTGAGCTGAGGCTTGGCCCATAAAGATGAAAAGCGATAACACCTGGTAGCATCATGAAAAAGGGAACGAGAAGTTTGAAAAAGCCGGAGAGTAAGACCCCTTTTTGGCCTTCTGCAAGATTGCGCGCGGCAAGGGTGCGCTGAATTACATATTGGTTGGTACACCAGTAAAACAGATTGGCGAAAATCATACCGGTGAATAGTGTACCAAACGGGGTGGGGTCAGCAGGGCCGCCGATTGCGTTTAGTTTATCGGTGTGAGTTGTTGCAATGGTGGACAGGCCGCTCATAAAGCTACCATTACCCAGAGCGATTAACCCGAGAATGGGTACAAGCGCCCCCACGATTAGGAGGCCGACGCCATTGAGCGTGTCTGATACTGCAACAGCTTTTAGGCCGCCAAATACTGCATATATGGCACCGATGACGCCAACGGTTACGACAGTTATCAAAAGGGCTTCAAATTGGCCAACACCAAGCAGGGTCGGGACATCAAAGAGTTTTATAACAGCAACAGAGCCTGAATATAGAACGGATGGTATCGTCACCAAGCCATAGCCGAGCATGAACAAAATAACGGTCATGCGTTGGACTTGTTTGTCATAGCGGTTGTTGAGAAATTCAGGGAGAGTGGTGAAGGCACCTGATAGGTAGCGCGGCAGGAATATCATTGCCATGGCAACGGTGGAAATGGCGGCGGTAACTTCCCATGCCATGCTGGAGAGGTTGAAGCCATAGGCTGATCCGTTTAGCCCAATGAGTTGTTCAGCAGAGAGGTTGGTGAGCAAAAGCGAACCAGCAATGAAAATACCACCAAGGTTTCGTCCGGCCAGAAAATATCCGTCCTTAGAATTAGTTTCGCCCTTTGATCGCTGATAGGATACCCACGCAACAAATGCCATGAATCCTACGCAGGTGAATAGAGTCACCAGTAATTGTGAATGAGTCAGCTTTGCCTCCCTATCTGGACCTGAACCCATCGCCGGCTAACTCTCTTTTGCGGAGTTATGTCCTGACGTGGGGTATTGTTTTGTGTCTACGCTTGGAGAGGGTTGATTGCCCCAAATGCCCCTTGAGAAAAGACAAGGCCAGTGCCTTCTCTTTCTTGCGTAAATTCAACTTCACCGACGATTATGGAATGATCGCCCGCATCATGTACTGCAAAACGTTTGCACTCAAACACAGCGAGACATCCTGAAAATACAGGCACGTCGTGAAGGTTGTGGGTCACCTCAAATTGATCAAAGGCTGATTTTGAACGCGCGAAAGCGTTGCAAATTTCTTTTTGATCGTGGGCCAATATGTGAATGGCAAAATGAGGTGCGTTGACGAATGCTTCATAGCGAGAAGATTTTTTGGCGGGTGACCACATCACTAACGCTGGTTCAAGCGAGAGGCTTGTGAAGCTGTTGGCGGTCATGCCGATTGGTCCGTCTGGTCCATTGGCGGTGATGACCGTGACGCCAGTTGCAAAACGTCCCAAGGCATTGCGAAATGCCTTGGTATCTGTTTCGGGTTTAAAGGATGCCATTACGCAACCTCCCGCCCTAATGCTGCAGTGTAGAGTTCAAACCATGTTTGACGGTCTATTTGAACGTCGTAAGCTTGAGACATTTGCGCTAAACGTTGCAGATTATTCGTGCCAAGAATTGGCATGATTTCAGAAGGGTGTGCAAGCAACCAAGCGACTGCAACAGATGAGGTCGTTACATTCTGTTCTTCTGCGATACGGTTTAGTAGTTTGGTCAGCTCGACATTTTTACCGTCAAACAAAGAGCCTCCACCAAGGGGCGACCAAGCCATAGGTGCGATACCGTTTTCTTGTAGGTATGCGATGTCACCATTGGTAAAAGCTTCATGTGCAAGGAGGCTGATTTCGATCTGGTTCGTAACAAGTGAGTTGTTCATTGCAGATTGAAGAAGTGACCAATCGTGCGGCTTAAAGTTGGATACACCAAAGGCTTTTACTTTGCCCGATTTGATGATCTCATCTAGCGTGCTTCCCGTTTCAACATGATCCATGAATGGATCTGGGCGGTGGATTAAAAAGAGATCAATCTGCTCCACGCCAAAATAAGAGAGGGATGCGTCAACAGATTCAGTGATGTGCTTCCAGCTTGTGTCATAATATTTGACGCGGCGGTCTGAGTATTTTCCACAAGGTGCAACAATATCGCATTTGGAAATAAGTTCGATTTTGTCACGAAGGCCGGGGGCTTGCTTTAGGCAGTTGCCGACAAGCTCTTCAGCGCCATAATCTCCGTAAATATCGGCAAGGTCCATCGAGGTGATGCCTTGCTCGAGACATGCCTCTATTTTTGCTTGTATGTGCTTGGGTGATGTGTCGCTATCATCTCCAACGCGCCACATGCCATAGACTATGCGAGAGAGTTCAAGATTTGGGGCGAGTTTGATGCGGTGGCTCATGTGCGTTCTCCTGCGCCGAGCGGTGTAAGGGGTGTTTCGCTTGGTACGCGACCATATGCTTCTGGTAGAGAGCATGTTTTAAGGTGAGGCAATACGCGCTGACCAAATGACTTACATTCATCAATGTGTGGGTAGCCAGATAGGATAAAGGCGCGGATTCCCATTTTCTGATAATCGTGAAGCGCAGAAAGCACTTGATCTGATGAGCCAACCAATGCGGCACCACATCCTGAGCGCGCGCGGCCCACACCTGTCCAAAGATTTGGCTCAATATATCCAAATTGGTCCGCGAGTTCACGTGCTTTAGCCTGGTGGGCCACACCAAGGCTGATGCTATCATGGCTACGGTCACGGATCAGGCGACCATATTCATCATCTAGCTTGCTTGTAAGGTGTTCTGCGTATTCACGCGCTTCTTGCTCTGTGTCACGAACAATAACGTGTACGCGTAAGCCATAATCAATTGTGCGTCCATATTTCTCAGCGGCGGCGTTTGCTGCTCGCATACGCTCTTCAAGCTGAGATTTAATCTCTGGCCACATTAGATACACGTCGCAATATTCCCCGCATAGGTCTAATGCGTCTGGTGAATAACCACCAAAGTAAAGAAGTGGACCGCCTGTTTGGTAAGGCTTTGCGGGCCCGGTTGGAACGTTCTTAAATTGATAGATTTCGCCGTTATGATTGATTTCATCTTGGGTCCAAGCTTGCTTCAATATCTGTACGACTTCGCGAGAACGCTTATAGCGGTATGAGCTTTCCGCCACTTCGCCGGGAAAATCTGAACTAATCACGTTGAGAGTCAGGCGACCTTTCATCATGTGGTCAAGCGTTGCCACGGTGCGTGCGAGCATGATGGGCTGCATTTCACCGCAACGAATGGCGGCGAGCATATTAATCTTTTCCGTTAAAGGCGCACCTGCGGCAACGAAGCTTAGTGTGTCTTGGCCTGGCTGGTAGGAAGAGGGACATAATATGTTGCGAAATCCCTGTTTTTCAGCTTCCAAAAGGATGTCGCGGCAGTGTTCCCAGCTAGATCTTAGCTTACCATCTGGCACGCCAAGAAATTCATAGTCGTCAGAACAGAGCGCTGAAAACCATGACACTTCAAGTGCATCCAGATCGGCTGACTTCACAGGTACAACGGTCATAAGGAACCTCTTTTTAACAAATTGCGAAATGCGTATTTTCTCTTGCATATCACCAGAAACGATGTATATCAATGGTGTATCAATTATTCGTTTGAGGCCTTGTTTTGTTATGACCAGCACACGTACTCTTCCTAAAAGTGTCCAGTTAAGTGAGATGCTGATCCGTGAAATCGTTGCGGGTCATTTGGCGGATGGTGCGCGGTTGCCGACTGAGCGGCAGATGGCTGCTGACCTTGGCGTTGCGGTTCGAACGCTTCGGAAAGCGTTGGCTACTCTTCAAGAAAAAGGTTTGCTAGAGCGCGTGCAGGGCTCGGGCAATTATGTGCGTGCTAAGCCGATGGTGGAGAGTGTGTATTCATTCTTTCGTCTTGAGCTTTTACGCGGTGGCGGTTTGCCAACTGCCAAAGTGCTTGATGTACTGAAATTGGCTAAGCCAGAGGGAGCACCAGACTTTGGTGAATCTCAAACAGCCCACCGTATTCGTAGGCTTCGTTATTTGGCGGATAAGCCCATCGCTGTTGAAGAGATATGGCTGGATGCACGGTTTATAGATCGCATTAAAAAAGATGATCTCGTTGATTCTTTGTATCTTTTTTACAAGGAGTCTCTCGATCTTGTCATTTCACGTATCGAGGATGGTGTGAGTGTTGATGCCGTTCCTGAGTGGACAGTTGAAGAATTCGGTATGAAGGCAGGTGAGGCTGCTGGCTATATCGAGAGGATTGGTTGGGACCAGAATGGAGACCCTGCTGAATTCTCAAAAACGTGGTTCGATCCAAAATTGGCGCGCTTTGTAATGCGCCTTCAATAATAGAGATAGTTATGACAAAAAATTACGGTTTGATCGGCTGTGGCATGATGGGGATGGAGCATGTCAGAAACATTGGTGTGTTAGATGGTGCGCAAATTACAGCTGTCTATGATCCAGTTGATGATTTAGCTCAGCAAGCTTCAGTGGCAGCTGGTGGCGCATATATCGCTGCATCAATTGATGAGTTGATTACACGTCCAGAGCTTGATGCCATAGTGATTGTGAGCCCAAATTTTTGCCATGTTGAGCAGTTGGAGCAAATCGCTGCGACACGCGACATTCCGATTTTGTGTGAAAAGCCTCTTTATACCAAACCAGATGATGCTGCGCGGATTGAAAAGCTCAAACAGACTTATAAGTCCCCAATCTGGGTGGCGATGGAATATCGCTATATGCCACCAATTGCGGCACTTATCGAGCAAGCTGATACGGCTACGGGTGGAGTGGAAATGCTGACCATTCGTGAGCACCGTTTTGCGTTCTTGCCAAAGATTGGTGACTGGAACCGTTTCAATGCAAATACAGGGGGCACATTGGTTGAAAAATGCTGTCACTTCTTTGACTTGATGCGCTTGATTATGAAGTCTGAGCCTGTGCGGGTTATGGCGAGTGCTGGACAGATCGCGAACCATTTGGATGAGAAATATGATGGGAAAACGCCTGACATTTGGGATGGCGGTTATGTGATTTTTGACTTTGCCAACGGCAAACGTGCAATGCTTGAATTGTGTATGTTTGCAGATGGTACCATGTGGAATGAAGAGATTTCAGCTGTCGGAGCTAAGGGTAAAATTGAATGCCGTTTGCCGGGGCCAAACCGTTTCTGGCCTGAAGAACTGGGCGTGCCACCTGCGCCGCAATTGACGCTAAGTCCTCGCTCACCAAAGAATCCGCAGACGAAAGATATCCCAATTGACCACAGCTTGCTTATGATTGGGGATCATCATGGATCGACATTCTATCAGCACCAGCGTTTCCTTGAAGTCGTGAAAGGGGTGGGCACACCTGAGGTCTCCATATCTGATGGCGCGAAAGCTGTTGCGATGGGCCTAGCCGCGCAATTGTCGGCAACTGAACACCGTGTTGTGGAGCTGTAATTGGTCTCGAAAACCAGTTGTGTGGAAATAGTTTGCACTGAGAGTGTATAGTATGTCGACCATATCTGCCCGTTCCAGTGCGTATGTGAGCAAAATGAAATCATTCCTGCCAGGGCTGCTTTTAGCATCTCTGGTGGCGATGGCTGCGCAATTTATGGCTGAACATACAGGCGCGCCTTCCATGTTGATGGCGTTGCTATTTGGCATGGCGTTGAGTTCTGTGCATGAGAATGGTTCCGTTTTATCTTCAGGAATTATGTTTTCGGCCAAATCTATCTTGAAATTTGGTGTCGTGCTGTTGGGTGCTCGGATTAGTGTCGATGTACTCGTGTCTCTGGGGTGGGAGATGGTGGTGTTGCTTCTGCTAGCGGTGGCAACAACTATTTTTGTTGGGTTTTCTGTTCGTAAATTGTTTGGAAAATCGGCTGCTTTTGCGGTTTTAACTGCTGGGGCGGTGTCTATATGTGGGGCCTCGGCCGCACTGGCAATTGCGGCTGTGCTGCCTAAAACAAAAGAATCCGAAAAAGATCTGCTATTCACTGTTTTAAGCGTGACGCTTTTATCGACGCTTGCAATGGTGTTTTACCCTGTACTGCTCCGCTTAATGCATTTTGACGATATTCGCGCGGGAGCTTTTATTGGTGCGACTGTGCATGATGTCGCGCAAGTTGTGGGCGCAGGTTTCTCGATTTCCAACGAAGCAGGGGAAATCGCTACTTTAGTAAAACTAATTCGAGTTACATTCCTCGCGCCTGTGGTGATAGTGCTGTCATTGCTTTTCCGCAAAAGCGTGGCGGAGAGTGGGGAAACGTCAAAACCTGTCCTTATACCCGCCTTTGTTATTGGGTTTTTGTGTCTAGCAGTTTTAAATTCATTTGGGCTTTTGTCCGAACCCATAAGAGAGATTGCAAGCGTAGTATCTAAATGGTCGCTCCTTATCGCAATTTCGGCAGTGGGTATAAAAACATCACTCCTAGACATAATAAAAGTAGGGTATAGCGCAATTGCGCTTGTCGTTGCGCAAACAGTATTCCTTGCGCTGATTATTCTGTTTGGATTGCAGTTCGTTCCTATCTGATCGCAAAGTGTGTCTTGAAGGATACATATTGATCAGAAAATTATTTTGAGTTTTCTGCTCTGTGTAATTGGGCAGCTAGCTATGCAATTCCAAAACTCTAAAAATTGCGACAGAAAATTTCAATAATTTATTATAATACAATGCACTGTGACATAAGCACCTTGCATTTTTAGTCCGTTTTTCCGGCGCGAATGCGCTAGTTATTTCAAATTGATGCACCATTCATTCATTTTGTGGACCGCGGACAAAAAAACTGCAAAGGTTCGGTAGCCAATAAATATAATACGGCGACTAGGGAGAAATACATGTTGAAAACACTGGCCGTGTCATCCGTCAGTTTGCTTGCATTGAACTTAGGAGTAGCAAGTACAGCTTGCGCTCAAGTAGATACAACAAGCACTCAAAACGAAACAGTAGATAAAGCAGAAAACGTCGACACAAATCGTCGTCTCGATAGCATTGTCGTTACAGCACAGAAAACAGAACAGACTTTGCAGGAAGTGCCAGTCGCGCTCTCCGTCATCGGAGCTGACGCTGTAAACAATGCGTTTGCAAGTAGCAATCTTGAAAGTCTTACAACGCTTGTTCCATCTGTTAGTTTTCGTAAGGGAAGTACGAACGCTAACTCTGCGATCACAATTCGCGGTATAGGTACAATCTCATTCTCTGACGCTGCCGAACCTAGTGTTGCGACAGTTGTGGATGGTGTGGTGCTCGGGCGTTCTGGGCAGGCTTTTGGTGATCTATTCGACATTGAGCGTATCGAGGTTTTGCGCGGGCCACAGGGTACTTTGTTTGGTAAAAATGCTTCTGCCGGTGTTGTGAATATCGTCACATCTGGACCGAACAAGGATGAGCTTGCTGGATATGTTTCAGCTTCTTATTTTCAAGATCAAGAATATCAAGTTAAAGCGCGCCTCACAGGCCCGATTAATGATAATGTCGCGGCGAGTTTGACACTTAGCAAAAGTGGTTTTGATGGGTATATTCGCAACCTTTACAACAACCAAGATGTAAATGGGTATGACCGTTTTGGTGGTCGTTTCCAGTTGGCGTTTGAGCCATCAGATGATTTCAGCGGACTTTTTACATATGAACATGCTGAAAGTGACGATGATTGTTGTGCCGATATCCCAGCGCTGAATGCAAATGCAGCGCGTTTTGCAAATTCTCAAGCTGCTCCGGGCGGGGCGGGGCTTGTGGCCAATGGGTCTGGGCGTCCCGTTGCGGATATTCAACTCGATACACGCGTGATTGACCAAGACTTTGAAACACGCACCACAAATAGCTTTGATGCTTTTTCACTTACCTTGAATAAAGATGCGTTTGGTGGGCACACACTGACATCAATCAGTTCATTCCGTAGTTGGGAAAACTCAGAATTCCGTGAGGGTGATTTTACATCATCTGAAGGGTATGCGGATGAGCCTGTGAACTTTGGCGATGTCAATTTTCTACTTCACGACAATGGTACACGTGACAACAGTCAATTCAGTCAAGAATTACGGATTCAATCCCCTACGGATTCGCCGGTGAATTATCAAGTAGGAGCTTACTACTTTAACTTACAAATTGAATCAGACTTTACACGTCTCGCAAGCTGTCAAAATAACGGCGGTCAAAACCAAGCTATTTTGGATGCAAATCCTGGTTTGACTTGTAATGCGAATGATCTTGTTTCTGGTACGAATTTCGCGAATGTAGAGTTTGATAACCTCGCGTTATTTGGGCAGGCTGACTATGACATCATTCCAGGTTTGAATGTTGTTCTTGGTGGTCGTTATACGCAAGATGATGTGTCATTTATCAACTCGCGTATCAATAATGACCCATTCGGTCGTCAAGGTGTTGGGGTGCGTCCACACTTGCCAAATGGTCAGTTTAACTTTGCTTCTGGTGGGTATTCAAACCCCGCACGGGATGTGCCAACAGGCGAAACAGATAATTTAGGCAACCCTATTTTGGTTGATGTTCCAGCTTTCCAAGGCGATGCTTCAGAAACGAACTTCTCAGTGAAAGCAGGTATAAACTCCGATTTGGGTGTTCTATTTAGAAGCGACCATAATTTGGGGAATGCTTACTTTGTATATTCGCAAGGATATAAAGGGCCTGCATTCAACGTATTCTTTAACCAAGGTACAAATGATACTGCGCCAATTGGAGCGGAAGAATCTGACCATTATGAAATTGGTTATAAGATTGCGCTTTCAAATGTTGCGCTAAACCTTGCTGTCTACAACACTGATATTACAGGGTTTCAAGCGAATGCGTTTGACAATTCTACAGGTGTAACCATTACGCGTCTTACAAATGCGGGTGATGTGCGGACACGTGGTGTGGAGCTTGATGGTAGCTGGGCAGTGAATGACTATCTCACGCTGAATGGTTCTGTTGCGTTGAATGAAGCGGAAATCGTGCGATTTAACTCGCCGATCAACCCAACAACGGGTGAACCAGATTTCCCAGGTGGTATCTTTAGTGGGCAGGACCTCTTATTCTCTCCTGACTTGAATTATTCATTTGGTGCAGACTTTGAAATGCCACTTACGGCGACTTCAAAATTCTACCTAAACACGACTTTCTCTCATGTTGATGAGCAAGAGAGCTTCTTGCCAGGTGGAAATCCAGACCCAACGATAAACCCATATCCTATTGGTGCTGAAGGACTTTTGCCTGACTATAACCTTTTGGACATGAGTTTTGGTGTTGAGTTTAACGATAATTATCGTGTGACTTTCATTGCGAAAAACTTGCTCGATGAGTCGTTTGTAACGACAAATTCTGGTGATACTTTCCGTTATCAAATCCCACGTGAAGCAGATCGCTACTTTGGTGTGAACTTCCGCGCAGCATTTTAAACGCTGCTTCTTAAAGAGATATACTCCTCCCATATCTTTTAGAGAAAAGGGCCAGCATTGCTGGCCCTTTTTGCATTCAATTAAAGGTATTTGGCGTGCCAGTTCAGGTGGTCAGCCATAAAGGTTGATATGAAATAATAAGAATGATCATAGCCTTCATGCATATTTAGCGTGAGACTGACACCTGCCTGCTTGCAGGCTGCTTCTAGCATGCTTGGCTTGAGCTGCTCTGTGAGGAAGGCGTCTGCTTCCCCTTGATCTACCCGTATGCTGGGTGTTCGCGCGCCGTCTGCTATGAGTGCGCATGTGTCATACTCTCGCCAGCTGGATTTATCGTCTCCAATATACCCTGAAAGCGCTTTTTCACCCCAAGGACAATTGAGCGGAGATACGATTGGTGCAAAAGCGGACACAGACTTGAAACGATCAGGATTTCGAAGTGCGATTGTTAAGGCACCATGTCCGCCCATGGAGTGCCCCATAATGGATTGACGAGACATATCAGCCGGAAAATTTGCGCTGATTATTTCTGGCAGTTCTTTTTCTATATAATCGCGCATTTTGTAATGCTTATCAAAAGGCGCTTTGGTGGCGTTGACGTAGAAGCCGGCACCCAATCCAAAATCATAAGCGGCATTGGGATCATCGGGAACGCTATTGCCCTCCAAATCTGGGCCACGAGGGGAGGTGTCTGGTGCGACGAAAATGAAACCCAACTCTGCACACGCTTTTCTAAATTCGCCTTTGTCTGTGACATTAGCATGCGTGCATGTCAGACCAGATAGATACCAAATGACAGGAAGTTTCTCACCCTCTTTGTGGGGGGGAATAAATACGGAAAATGTCATATTTGTATGCGTGGATGTGGACGCATGAGAATAAACGCCTTGAACGCCTTCATGACTTTTATTGGTTGAAATTGTTTCGAGGGTCATGGGGTGCCTTATCAACTAGCATGGGTGGGTAGGATGCAGGCTCACATTATGTTTTGGGGAGATAATCGCAAGCTTTACGCACTTAGTGTGTACAATTTTCCGTAATGATATATCATTTATGTGTACCGCAATAGGCACGGGGTGTTTGACGCTGTGTGCTTTTATAAAAATGGAGGATACTTATGAAGGCATTTATTGGGTTGGTAGCCCCTTTGGCATTATTGGGATGTGCGACATCAAACGCGCAAACAACAACAGACGCAGCGCAGTCCGTTGAGCAACAGGTAGCTCAAGTTGTTGCACCTATGGTTGAGACATCGACACGGCCTGCTTCTTACTTAGCTGCACCTGAACCATTGCAAAAATGGGTTGATGGCCGCGCTGGGACAGGCGCGCCAGTTCACTGGATTGCCGAAGGCGGCGTATATGAATATCCGTCGGGTAAGAAAATGTTTGGTATGATCGGATTTGATAGTTCGACTGTTATCTGGCCAGAGGAAGAGGGGGGTGAGATTATTCACCTGACTCGCAAGACATTTGCCTACACAGATCCAGATACAGGCGAAGTGTTGACTGAATATAATGGCAATAAAGTTGCGCCAATCGCTTACCCATATCAGATGATTACATACCGTCTTGAGAATGACCGTATCTATGGTGATGTAGAACAGGGTGTTGGTGATAAAGTTCGTATTATCAAGGCGGATGAAGGTATTCCGTTTGAAAAAGTGGGCGATACTTATGTGTATAACGCAGCGGTTTTCCTTGATATTGATCTTCCAACAGGTGGCAAATACGAAGCTTGGGAAAATTATGATTTCTTCTTCCACCCTGAAGGTAGCTTAGAAGAGCCACACCAAATGGCTTGGCAGCGTTATGGTGCCCTTCCTAGTTGGGCAGGCGGACAGCCCGGTATTGTGCGCTTATTGTCATGGCGCGTTGAAAGCCATGACCAATTCCCAGAAGAAATTTTGAAATGGGCAAAAGAGTCTCAACCAAACTGGCTCAAACCGCCAGCAAGTGTTGAAGAAGTGCGCACTTTGCAAAAAGGCGAAGGTGGACCAGGCTGGGGCGATTAAGCTTTGAAGAAATAACCTAAGAAAAAGCCCGTCTTTCATTTCTGAAGGGCGGGCTTTTTTTGTGTTGTAGTTTATCCGCGAAGCAATGAACAGAGTTTGTTGCCGTCAGGGTCACGAAGGTAAGAAAGGTGTAGGCGGCCAGTTGGACCGTCTCTCCAGCCGGGAGGGTCTTCAATCGCTGTTCCGCCAGCATCTATTCCGGCTTTATGCCAAGCTTGGGCTTGTTCTGGGGATTTGACAGAAAAACCGACAGTCATTCCATTGCCGCATGTTGCAGCTTCACCATCTATTGGTCGTGTCACGAGAAATACTGCGCCGTCATGAATATAGACGAGGCGTCCCTTTGGGTCCATGATGCCTTCCTTGGCACCAAGCACATCAAATAGTGCATCATAAAAAATCTTGGATTTTTGCAGATCATTACTGCCGACCATCATGTGACTGAACATTTAGGGATTCCCTAGTAAAATAGCTTATTCGCCGAGCTTGTTTTTGTATATTTTGCCGTTCTTCATGACAAAATCCACATCTTCCAATTCTTCTATATTTTTCAGCGGGTTTGCAGATACCGCGATTAGGTCTGCAGCTTTGCCAACTTCAATTGAGCCAATTTCTGTTTCAATGCCGAATAGGGTGGCATTCTCAATTGTTGCGGCTTGAATAGCTTGCATGGGTGTCATGCCCCACTGTGTCATTTTTTTGAACTGACGGGCGTTTTGGCCATGTGGGTAGACACCTGCATCTGTTCCAAAGGCAATTTTGGCACCTGCTTCAACGGCAGCTTGAAAGCGTTCGCGCTGCAAGCGTCCAACAGTGCGTTCTTTAGCAAGGGATTCTTCTAAAATACCAGCAGCTTCACCTTCTTCGAGGATGTAGTCTGATACATAAATATCCATTGAAAGATACACGCCTTTTTCGTTGGCGATTGCAATTTCACGATCAGTAATCATGCTGGAGTGTTCCACCGAGTCCACGCCAGCTTTAAGTGCGGTCGCGATGCCGTCAATTCCGTGGGCGTGTACGGCAACTTTCAAACCCAGTAGATGTGCTTCATCGACGAGGGCAGACATTTCTTCGAGTGTGTATTGTTGTGCGCCTAGCTTCGTGCCCTTGGACAACACGCCGCCTGTGCCACAAAATTTGATTACATCGACACCGTATTTATTGTTCTGGCGTACTTTTGTGCGCACAGCCCAAGGTCCATCTGCCACGCCTTCAGATTTTTGTTGGTATTCAAATGGGAGAAGATTGGAGTCGCAATGTCCACCAGTAATGCCGAGAGATGGACCTGAGGCGAGGACGCGAGGTCCGATAACAGTATCATCATTGATTGCATCACGCAGTGCAATGTCAGCATACCCTTCAGCACCTAAGTTGCGCACTGTTGTAAAGCCCGCCATCAACGTTTTTTCAGCGTTTGCGACACCATTAATGGCTGAACGCGCAGGCGTTATTGTGAGGCTGCGATAGCCGTGATCGTCTGCATTGCTTGTCAAATGAACATGGCTATCGGATAGGCCGGGCAAGAGTGTTGTGCCAGACAAATCAATCTTATCCCAATTCCCATCAGGCGCTTTGTCGGCCTTGCCGATATAGGTTATTTTTCCCTCTTCGACTGTGATCGTCTGATCTTTGACAAGCTTGCCTTTGATGACGTCTACAATATCCGCACCCATTAGCATTGTGCCTTGGGGTGTTGTCTCTTGTGCCCATGCGGAAGTCGTCATGAGCAGTGAAAAGGCTAAAAGACGAAGAGGTTTCAATATAAGGCTCCTAAAATATGACGACTGAACGGATGGATTTACCAGCGTGCATTAGGTCGAAGCCTTTATTTATTTCGTCCAATGTCAATGTGTGAGTGATCATGGAATCGATTTCGATTTTACCGTTCATGTACCAATCCACTATTTTGGGAACATCGGTACGGCCTTTAGCGCCACCAAAAGCGGAACCTTTCCATACGCGGCCCGTAACGAGTTGGAAGGGGCGGGTGGAAATTTCTTTGCCTGCTTCAGCGACACCAATAACGACAGATACACCCCAACCGCGGTGACACGCTTCAAGGGCTTGGCGCATTACGACGGTGTTGCCTGTACAATCGAATGTGTAGTCAGCGCCGCCATCAGTAAGTTCAACAAGGTGCTGAACGATATCGCCTTCAATTTCGTTTGGATTGACAAAATGGGTCATGCCAAATTTGCGGCCCCATTCTTCTTTGTCATTATTGATGTCCACACCAATAATCTTGTTTGCACCAACCATGCGTGCGGCTTGCAAAACGTTTAGTCCGATACCACCAAGTCCGAAAACGATAACATTATCACCCGCTTGCACTTTAGCTGTGTTGGTAACTGCGCCCACACCTGTAGTGACACCACAACCTATATAGCAGGATTTATCAAAAGGGGCGTCTGTGCGGATTTTAGCAAGTGCGATATCTGGCAACACTGTGAAGTTAGAGAAGGTTGAGCAGCCCATATAGTGATAAATTGTTTGGCCTTTATAGCTGAAACGCGATGTTCCGTCTGGCATAACGCCTTTACCTTGGGTGGCGCGTATGGCTGTACACAGGTTTGTTTTACCCGACAGGCAGGATTTACATTGTCGACACTCTGGTGTGTAGAGCGGAATAACGTGGTCGCCCGGTTTTACCGATGTGACGCCTTTGCCGACCTCACGCACAATACCTGCGCCTTCGTGCCCGAGAATGGATGGGAAAAGGCCTTCGGAGTCTAGGCCATCTAGCGTGTAGGCATCTGTGTGACAGATACCAGTGGCCATAATCTCCACCAGCACTTCACCGTCTTTGGGGCCTTCAAGGTCCAGCTCTACGATTTCGAGGGGCTTTTTGGCTTCAAAAGCGACAGCGGCGCGTGTTTTCATGGTGGGGACTCCAAATATTGTGTGGGATGAATACAATATAGGGAGTTTGCCCATTTAAAACAGACAAAAGTGAATTTGTTTACAAATGCCTGTCTAGCGATTGTCTCACCTACCAGTTTGTGAAAGAGCCGTCAGGCTTTTGCATCCGCGGGGCTTCCCAGAATTTAAATGCATTTGCCTTTAGGGCTTCTTCATTGACAATGACACCGTGTCCAGGAAGATCACTAATTTCAAAGAAACCAGCATTGGGAGAGGGGGCATTTTCAAAGAATGAGCCGATGTCTGCTGTTTCTACACGGCCATAGGGCGGGACTTCATACCATGAAAAATTGGGCACAACTGCTGACATTTGCAACGTTGCGGCGGTACAAACTGGGCCAAGCGGGTCATGAGGCATAACGTCGATATAATGTGTTTCAGCCATTGCCGCGACTTTCATCGCTTCGGTGATGCCGCCAACATTACATACATCAATGCGTGCGAAATTGGTTAGCCCATGCTCGATAAAGGGACGGAAAATCCATTTGCTCGAAAACTCTTCACCGATCGCGAAAGGGACATCTGTCATTTGACGCAATGTTGCGTATGCTTCAGGTGTTTCCGCGCGAATGGGCTCTTCGAGGAAGTCTAAAGTGCCTGTGGGCATCATCTGACAAAATGAGGCTGCTTCAGCAACAGATAAACGGTGATGGTAATCAATACCGATGACGATTTCATTGCCGACTTGGCGGCGTAACTCTGTCAGAATTTCCGCAGCTTCTGCTATAGATTTACGAATATCTACCGTTGAAGGGCGCTCGGTTGTGCCAAGGTCGCCAGCTGCTGTGCGTATGACGGTCCAGCCATCCTTGACGAACATTTTAGCTTCTTCGATCAAGGTTTCGTCATGTGGTTTTATTGTGGTGATGAAGCACGGGACTTTATTGCGTTGCTTGCCGCCCAATAGGCGGTGAATGGGCGCATTTAGCGCTTTACCAGCAATATCCCAAAGGGCGATATCTATTGCTGAAATAGCTGCGGTGAGTACGCGGCCACCTTCAAAATATTGGCCGCGATACATTTCTTGCCATAAGGCACCGATTTGAGTGGCATCTTTGCCAATAAGGAATTCTTTGAAATGGTTCACGGCACCGGCCACGGCGAGTTCACGGCTAGAGAGGCCAGATTCACCCCATCCGAAAATGCCAGCGTCTGTTTCCACCTTCACCATGCATAAATTGCGGTGACCTACCCAAGCAGGATATGCTTTAACATCCGTGATTTTCATAGAAATAACCTTATTTTATAGTGCGTTAAAGTGCTGCTACAAGTTTTGCTGCTTTGGCATCAACAGCTTCGGCGCTGTCGCCAGCTTTGTACAATTCGGAAGCTATTCCAAAGCCGACACAGCCTGCTTGTGTCCATTCTGCCATGTTAGAAGCTCCCACACCGCCAACTGCGAGAAGTTTTGTTTCGGGTGGCAATACCGCAGAAATGGCTTTGACGTGCCCGACACCATAAGTGCTGGCAGGGAAGATCTTGAGGTGTGTTGCCCCTGCGTGTACGGCGGTGAAGGCATCTGTTATGGTCGCGATACCCGGTGTGACATCCATGTTCAGGGCGAGTGCTGCTTTGATGACGTCTGCGTTGGTGTTGGGTGTCACGATGATGCGACCGCCTGCATCATAAACTTTCTGAACGTCTTCTGGAAAGACAACTGTGCCAGCCCCAACAAGGCAATCATCGGGCAATGTGTCTGCAAGTATTTTGATGCTGTCAAACGGCTTTGGGGAGTTGAGCGGAACTTCGATACAACGCAGTCCGCGTGCATAGAGCACCTTGCCAATGGCTTCAGCTTCTTCTGGTTTAATCCCGCGAAGGATGGCGATAAGAGGGATGCCCTCAAGAATTTTCGATAACATTATGTCGTCCTTTAAAACTGGGCGTTAGACTGCAAGGAAGCCGGAATAAATGGCGTCATTTCCATCTGTGAAATTGCAAGTGTGACCTAGGTTTTCGATCGCAAGCGCGTATTTGTCACCTAAAGCTGGGTCTCCGATAACTTCGACGATCACATTGGGTTTGGCGCAATTATCAATGGCAGTTTTCACATCGGACCCAATTAGTAGTCCGGAAAGAAAGCTCGCTGGATCTCCCAATTCATCAGGGTTTGTGATGTAGCGGGTGCGTGTAGAAAAGAGAATGTGCAGCAGGCCATTGGGTTGCTGGTCGGCAAGTTTGGCACCTTTTAGAAAGCTTGCATTCTGAAACCCCGTGGCTGTTTCTGATGTTAACTTCGGAACCAAAATGCTGTGATCTTTCAAAATAGCGAATAACTCTCCCGTGAGGGATGTTGCGAAAGATTCAAGACGTCCATCCTGTAAACGTGCCCATTTGGTGTGCGTACCGGGTAGGCAAATGAGCCTGTCTTCGTGTGAGACATCAGGGTGGCCAGCCATCCATCCTAGAATTTGCAGTTCCTCACCGCGCATTAGATCGGGTTGGCCCATTGCATTCGTACCACGCGCGCCGGGCAGAATTGTAATTGTGTGGCCGTTTTCCTCAAATTTCGTTGCAAGAGAGCGTAATTCGCTCAGCTCAGCGGGGCAGGTGAGATAAGGCGTTGATTTCCAGCCAATGTTGGAGCCAACCATTCCGGCCATGACAATATCGAGTTTGCCATATTGTTCGACCCAAGGTGCGATAGCGTCAAACAGTGTGTCTGCGACAGGTTTTTTTAGCTTCGCAATACCGTCAGAAAACACCAGTTCGTCTTTAGTCGGGGCGGGTTTGTTGGGGGCGCATAGCATGGCGCGCATTCGACTGGTTCCCCAGTCCACACCAATAAAAGGACGGTCTGTCGTCATGAGGGGGCTCCTACGGTTTGGGTATTTATATGCTAATTAGGTGTTGTTGCATTTTGCCTAATGTTGAGCAAGTGAGATTAATCTAATGTTGTATCGCCCCAAATGGCTTAAAGATAATATGTTTGCATAAATATAATGAGAATGCTACTGTAATGCAAAGCCTAGAGCAAAAAAGATAATGGGGTATCTGCGCTTCACATTGAAAAGCAGATTAGCATGGAAACGGGCATACGCATAAGGGCTGAGTTCTTTTATGTCTTGCAATCAATCACCTCATATCATTTGCGAATCTGGCGCGTGCCCTTCAGGCGCATAATTTGAATTTGCATATGCACATCGTGCCAAGAGTATGATTGGAAATTGAGTTGCTGAACACCGCTACCGACAGAAATGTCACTTTATATGCGATCATTGCCGCTTTTGGCGGGTTCGTTTTTGGATTGGATATCGTAAATCTTTCTGGAGCAATCCGATTTGTAAGTTCCCAATTTGAATTAAATGAAGTTCAAATCGGGTTAGTGGGTAGTAGTGCTATCATTGGAGTGTTGATTGCGCTCTTATTTACCGGCCCATTGTGTGACTGGCTGGGGCGGCGTGCGGTTCTACTCGTTATTGCGAGTCTATACTCTTTATCTTCTATAATCTCGGCGACGGCCATTAGTTTTGAAATGCTGGTATTTGGTCGGATGATTGGTGGGCTCGCGTTTGCGTCCCTCACAGTGTCGGCGATGTATATTGGGGAAATTGCTCCTAAAGAGAAGCGAGGAAGCTTTGTTGGTATTCAGCAGCTAATGATCGCGATAGGCACACTGGTCGCTTTCTTGGTCAATTATTTTCTCGTTCAAGCAATGGACACATCCTCATGGCTGAATAATGAAAATATCTGGCGCGTTATGCTGGGATCAGAGCTTGTTGCGAATGTAATTTGGGTTTCCGCACTACTGATTATCCCGCGCTCACCCCGCTGGTTGTTGAAGAAGGGGTTTGTAGACGAGGCGCGCGATGTGCTCGCCAGAACAATTTCATCAGATGAGATTGAAACAACCGTCTCTGAGGTAAAGGAAAGCCTTGATGAAGATGGCAAGAATGGATTGAAAGAGCAGATCGGTATTCTGTTTAGTAAGCGTATGGTGTGGGTGCTAGCGATTGCGATCGTTTACGCGATTACGCAGGGCGCATCAGGCATGAATGCTGTGAATGCGTTTGCGCCGCAAGTATTTGAGCAAGTGGGCATGGGCCTGAAAGATACATTCAAACAAACGATTGGTATTGGTTTGATTGGTGTGATCGGGGCTGTTTTGTCGATCATGTTTATTGAAAAAATTGGTCGCCGTTTGCTAACAATAGGTGGGCTTGTACTAATCGTCATTGCGCATGGACTTAGCTGGTATAGCTTTAGCACTGCGACTTACAATCTGGATGAAGCCGCCATTGTGGCCATAGAGGAGCAGGGTGTTGATGCATCCAAATTATCTCAGTTTGTCGGGACAGTATATGATACGGATGTCGCGCTGAAGGCGGACTTGTCTCAAGTGTATGATTTAAAAGAAATACCATTGGTAAGTGGTACAATTATCAACGAAACAATTACGATAAATGCGACCTTCGTTTTGATCGGTATATTCTTGTTCTTGGGTGCGTTCTTCTTGACTATTGGGCCGATAATGTGGGTCGTGTTTTCTGAGATATTTGCCAATAATGTGCGTGCTGTTGCTATTCCGTTTGTGGCATTGATTCAGAGTATTTCTGCTGTCGCTATTCAGCAATTATTCCCATGGCAATTAAAGAATATGGGGGCTGCCGATATTTTCTTTAGTTATGGCCTAGTTGCGCTGGTGGGAGGGGTGATCTTGTTTTTCATTCTTCCCGAGACCAAAGGGAAATCTCTTGAGGAGATTGAGGATCAATTGGTTAAATCCTGATACCGAATTTATACAGATTTTGGAGATGCTCAAAGCTTAGGTTTTGAGCATTTCGTCTTTTTGATTAGTCTGAAGCGTAAGTAGATAAAGAGAAATATTATGCCTGCCAGTTTAGAAAACCAAATTGCTATTGTTACCGGCGGAGCTGACGGTATTGGGCGTGCGATTGTGGAGCTGTTTTGCAAACAGGGCGCAAAAGTGTGCGTGGCGGATGTGAATGAATCCTTCGGTGAAGCGCTTGTGGTGCAATTACGGGAGAAGGGGCATGAAGCTGTTTTTGCGAAAACAGATATTGTTTCCTCTGAATCGGTCGCCGCGATGGTTAAAAAGACCGTTGAGACCTTGGGTGAGCCAACTATTCTAATCAATAATGCAGGCGTGATCTGGGAAAATAAAGATCTATTGGAAACGACGCAGGCACAATGGAATAAAAGCTTTGGTGTCAATGTCGAAGGTATGTGGAATTGCGCACGTGAAGTCCTGCCTTATATGAAGAAGGCGCGTGGCGGCAGCATTGTGAATGTGGGGTCTGTGCATGGCTTTAAGATTGTGCGCGGGCATTTTCCTTACGCAGTAACCAAGCATGCTGTGAATGGCCTTACTAAGAATTTGGCTGTGGAATATGGTGATTATAATATCCGCGTAAATGCGCTTGTGCCGGGAATGATTGAAACGCCGAACGCATTTAAGTGGTGGGATAGCATGCCGGACCCAGTTGCGGGACGAAAAGCAATAGCGGATTTGCATCCGTTAAGACGCAATGGAAGCCTAGAAGAAATAGCTTATCCAGCTTTGTTTTTAGCTGGACCAGAATCAAGCTTTATGACGGGGCAAAGCTTGATTGTAGATGGTGGCCGTACCTGCGTTTATCACGATTAAGCACTCCTCTTTAAAGGAATAAAAAAGGGCTTGCAGTTTACATATCTGCAAGCCCTTTTTCTTGTGCTAATTCAGTTTACTGGTTTGGGCTTGCCGGTGGTTTCCTATATGTATCCATGCGGTCAATGTCGTATTTTTCAAATTTTTGCTGGAGCGTCCAAAGTGGACGTTCATGAGTGAGCTCCCATTCATATATTTTCTTATAGAGCTCTTTGACTTTTTCAGGATGTGCATCGGCGAGATTGTTCTGCTCTGCGATATCGTTTTCGATATTGTACAATTCAGCAGGACGGTCAGGCATGCGAATAAGTTTCCAGTCGCCATCTCTGACGGCTGCACGTACATCCTTTTTCCAAAATAACGTCTGGTGCGGGCGTGTTTTGTTTTTGCCGGTGATGTAAGGCAGGATGTCGACACCGTCGGTTTTTTCGATGCTAGATGCGTCGCCGCCACCTGCTGCGAAAAATGTTGGTACAAGGTCCATCGTGCTGACAGGGTAGTTGTAAGTGCTACCGGCTTTGATTTTTTGCGGCCAACTCGCCAAGAATGGCATACGGATACCGCCTTCAAGGTGGTTGGATTTCGTGCCGCTTAGGGGGTAGTTATTGGAAGCGTTTTTGTCTGTCGGGCCGCCATTATCATTGGTGAACACAATGAGCGTATTCTCTGAAAGGCCCAAGCTTTCAAGCTTGTCGACAACAGTTCCAACAGCGCGGTCCATTGCGAGTGTCATTGCAGCAACTTTTTGGCGGTGGCCTTCAAGTTGTGGAAATTGTGCAAGGTCTTCTGGCTTTGCGTCCATTGGGGTGTGAACAGCGTTGAACGAAAGCATAAAAAAGAAAGGTTGATCTTGGTTGCGATCAATAAATGCTGCTGCTTCCTCGCCGAGTGTATCAGTGAGGTAACCTTCGTGTTCTTCAAAATGCCCCATATTGCGCTCAAGGCGTTGGTCATGCTGGGCCGGTTTTTTATCATAGGGAAAATAGCTGCGGTCTCCGCCACGGAAGCCATAAAATTCATCAAAACCACGATTTAGAGGGTGGTAACGGTCAGCATCACCCAAGTGCCATTTACCAAAAATTGCTGTTTTATAACCGAGCGATTTTAGGCGATCTGCCATTGTGACTTCAGTTGTTGGCAGTCCCATTTCATCCCCCAATAATTTGGAAGAGGGGCTCATATATCCTGGCACGTTGATTTCTTGGTAGCCAAATTTTTGCTGATAGCGTCCGGTCATCAAGCCTGCGCGTGAAGGTCCGCATGTTGAATCAGTGACGTAACCTTGTGAGAAAACGACGCCTTGCTCTGCGAGTTTATCAAGGTTTGGGGTTTTCATAAGGCTGCTGCCTTGAAAACCAAAATCTGCATAGCCAGCATCATCCGAGAAGAGGAGGACTATATTTGGTTGCTTGCCCGATATGTCTGTCTTCTGGCTTGTGTCTGTTTGTGCGCAGGCTGTTATGGGTAAAAACAAAGCCAGAAGGAAGAGAGGTAGTTTTAATTTCATAGTTCGGGACTTTCGATTGAAATCGTTTTGCCGCTAAATATGAGATAGCGGCCTTACGATTGGCTCAGGTTTAGGTGGGGTCTCCCTGACCTATTTCAGATCTAAGGCGGCGGCTGGCGTCGCTCAGGAGTTTTTCGGTGAGTGCTTCGGCGCGGTCACCATCACGATCAACAATGGCTTGGTAGACATCGCGGTGGAATGGTACGGACGCGCCATTTTCAACAGGGTCTTTATTCGTAATACGAACGCTTACGAGGAGAGCGGAATATATTACGCCTTCAAATCCAGCTAGAAATTCATTATGCGCTGCTTTTAGAACGGCTTTATGAAAAAGAGCATCTGCTATGATGAAGCCTTCCGCATCGCCTTTTTTTGCGTTCATTAGATCGCAAGCTTTTTTGATCTCAGCGATATCATCAACCGTAGCGCGTTCAGCTGCCCAGCGAGATGCTTTGGGTTCGACAGCTAATCGAATTTCCATTAATTGCGCGAGAAATTCTGGACGAGGAGGCGCGGATAGATGCCAAGCAAGCACATCATCATCGAGCAAGGTCCAGCGATTGCGGGGAAGTACACGTGTACCTATCCCTCTGCGAACGTCCAACATGCCTTTTCCGACGAGAATTTTAACCGCTTCACGTACGACGATACGGCTGACTTTGTAGCGTTCAGCAAGAGAGGTTTCATCATCTATAATGCTGTCGGTTTTTAACGTGCCTGCGACTATTCTTCGACCAAGTTCCCTTGCTAACTGCACAGGGAGGCTGGGAGTCATATTCGCTGTTTGCTTCAGATCATAGTAAACGAGTTCGCTCATAGTATAAACCTAAACGTGATATTTGAATAAACTTGCAGTCTACGTGTCATCTCCGGGGCTTGCTAGTCTCAAATTTCAATTAATACGCGTGGTTCAGGGAGACCTTTTCCGGCACCCGAAAAACGCATTGTATGTCCATGTGGTGCGCCATTTTTCACCTCACTCTCAAGGCCAATTGCAGCCGAGGTTACGTACAAATCTGTGAAGGTAATTCCACCAAATGCAGGGCAGGTTGGGCGTGGAATGGAAGTCTCTATTTTTTCGACAAATTCTGCCTGTGGGGATATCCGATAAAGAGCCGACCCATCCCATACTGCGGTCCACATATAACCCTCAGTGTCGATGATAGCACCGTCTATTTCTAGGTTTTGCTTTGAAATATCTAGGAAATTTTCAGGTGAGCCATTCGGCCACCCGTCAATTGGATCGAGTGATATTTTTGATATTTTGCGAATTGCAGAATCTGCAAAATATCCGATTGATCTATCCTTATCGAAGCAAATTCCATTGGGGATTGTTATGCCGTCTGTTACTTTGCGAAGCTCACCTTTATACCAACGATAGATAGCGCCGGCTTGGTGTTCAGCTTCTTTGCTCATTGTGCTAACCCAAAAGCCGCCCCACGGGTCTGCGCGGCCATCATTGCTGCGTTTGTCGGTCAGGTTCGCTTCTATTGGGCAAATAAGTTCCTTGTTTGCTGTTGAAATCTCAAACTTCCAAAGCCCTGATTCTCCAGCAAGTAGGAGATGATTTTCATCAATCCATCCTATTGCTGAGATCATTTCTTCAAAGGTCCAATTTTGTTTGCTTGTGTCACTTTTTTGGTGAAGCGTGTGGCTTGGTAAATCTACCCAGAAAAGCTCTTCACGTGAGGGGTGCCATAGGGGGCTTTCCCCTAGTCCGCACGGGGTATCGTCAATTGTGTCTGGAAGAATTTTTGTGAGCGACGGCGACATAAAGGACTCTGACGTTTAGCGGCGATAATCTGTTGGGCGATATCTCGATAAATCACCTTTTTTGATGGGATAATTTTCATAACGAGATAGTGTTTCTATGTAGGTTGCATCTATAGTAACATCATATGTTTGAAAGTGTAAACTCAGAGAATGCGGTTGAGAAAGTAAAAACTAATTGCAGATTTGAATGGAGGTTTGTTGAGATTAACCGCTTATAGTCTTTGTTGGCCGCTGAGGAAGCGCGCAGAAGTGATACTGAAATAAGCTTTGTAGCTTCACCTTTTAGGAGCTAAATGCATGGAGATAAACATTTTGTAATGAAAACGTTTACATAGATTATATCTTCAATATAATAATATCGAATAGGTACCCCGAGAGAGGGTGTCATTCATCGGAGGAAGTCATGTCTAAGTTATTTAAAATGTCATTTTGGCAGCGTTTTGCTGTAGCTGGAGCGCCGTTAGTGTGTGCAACAGCGTTAAGTGCGTGTGTGTCGGCGCACTCCCAAGAGGCTCACAATGTTATGGAGCGCACTGCTGCGCCGGAAGCCTGTGAAGCTGAACAATTGGGCGAGGATGCGCAGGCGACGGGGTATCGGGATACACCGCTCGTTCCTGGAACAAAGTGGCGCGTGCACGATATTGATCGCCCGAAGCCTGAGGTGGTAGGCGCGCGTGCAGTGTCTGCTGCCCCTCCGTCTGATGCAATCATACTGCTTGGTGATGACATGTCTGCTTGGCGCAGTGTTGCTGGTGGTGATGTGGATTGGAGCGTGTCGCAGGGAGTGGCGACTATCCCTGATGATCTGCAGGACGATGGTCAGAAAAAGCCAGATCATAAAAACTCAACTATTCAAACCAAGCAGGAGTTTGGTGATGTGCAATTGCACGTGGAGTGGCGAGCGCCGCCTGAGCGCAAGTCAAATTCTCAATGGCGCGGCAATAGCGGTATAATTTTCATGGGACGTTATGAGGTTCAGGTTTTGGACTCTCATTGCAACGACACTTATGCCGATGGGCAAGCTGCTTCTCTTTATGGTTGGAAGCCGCCATTGGTGAATGCATCGGTGCCGGCTGGGCAATGGCAATCATATGACATCGTATTTGAAGCTCCGCGCTGGAATGATGCTGGCGAGTTGATGAAGAAAGCTCGTGCCACAGTTTTCCATAATGGTGTGCTTGTTCAAAACGCGCAGCCTTTCTTAGGCAAAGCAGCTTGGAGAGCTGTTAGCAATTATGACGAAGTGCATGGGCCTAAAGCGCCTCTCCATATTCAAGACCATGATAGCGCAGTGTCTTTTCGCAATATCTGGATCCGAGAACTCAACCTAAAAGCCAATAATTAGACCAAAAGAGGGAGGTGTCACAATGACGTTTAACTTAGATTACGCACCCCACTTTGGGATGTTTAAAGAGAGTGCTGGAGACAGCTTAGTAGAGCAGTTGCGATTTGCAGCCGATCAAGGGTTTCGTGCATGGGAAGATAATGGCCTAAAAGGGCGGTCTCCAGAGACGCAAAACCAGCTTGCAGCAGAAATGGAAAAGCTAAACATTCGTATGGGTGTGTTTGTTGCGCACTCTATGAAATGGAATGGTCATTTCCTTGCGCCGGGCAATGAGTTGGGGGCGGGTGATCCTGATATTGTTGATAATTTTCTGGCTCAAATTCGTGATTCTGTAGAGCTAGCCAAACGGTTCAATGCAAAGTGGATGACTGTTGTGCCGGGAAATATCGTGCCGTCGCTTCATGAGAGCTATCAGACAGCGAATGTTGTTGATGCTTTGCGTCGTGCTTCCGATATTCTTGAGCCACATGGGCTGACAATGGTGTTGGAACCGCTCAACCATTATGTGAACCATCCCAATTTGTTTTTAAGCACTGTGGCGCAGGGGTATATGATCTGTCGCGCAGTCAATAGTCCCGCCTGCAAGGTATTGTACGATATGTACCACCAACAGATTCAGGAAGGGAATATCATCCAAAATATTGATCTTGCATGGAGCGAGATTGGGTATTTCCAAATCGGTGACACCCCCGGCCGCAAAGAGCCGACAACGGGTGAAATGAATTATCGCGGCATTTTCAAGCACATTCATTCCAAAGGCTTCAAAGGTATTTTGGGAATGGAGCATGGCAATTCAAAACCCGGCAAAGCGGGTGAACAAGCTGTTATTGATGCGTACCGCCAATGCGACGCATTTGACGCTTAATAGTATATTCTGGGAGTTCTGATCTTGAAACCTTTTTTGCATAAGTCAGAGACTGCTCAAGCGGGCGTGACGCAGCGCACTTCATTCATAAGCCCGTTGGGCGTGCGTGGACGTTTGTATGGTAGTGTTGTGGGCGTTTTGGCCATTTTGGCAACGAGCGGCTGTTTTTCGGGTGTGTTTGCATCTGACAATTTGGCTTCAGATCAGGCGACATCTGATGTTGCCAGTGTTGAAGCTAAAATGCAGCCCGTCTCGGCTGTTTCAGGTGAGGCGACGCTTTTTGACACAGAAATTATGCCAATGTTTGAGGCGAGCTGTGTGTCATGTCACGGCCCTAAAAAGCAGGAAGCTGGTTTCAGATTAGATACCTATGAAAACATGATGCGTGCAGGTGATAGTGGGGTTGTTTTTGTAACCCCACATAAGCCAGAAGAAAGCATGCTTATTGATTTGGTGTTGGGTGATGACCCATTCATTGAGCAAATGCCAAGTGAAGGTAAAAAACTAACACCTGAGCAGGTAGACCAATTGCGCAATTGGATTGCCGAGGGCGCAGAAGGTCCGGCACCTAAGGTTTATACGGTTGATTTTGCTACACAAATCGAGCCGATCTTAAAAGAAAATTGTGCGAGTTGTCATGCTGGGAGCAGTCCTGAATCTGGCATGGATATCCTTAAACGCGCTTCACTGTTGAAGGGTGGCGATTCTGGGCATCCATCTATTGTTGCGGGAGACCCTGTTGGAAGCGCACTCATTCAACGCGTGACGAGCGAAGATGCTGCTTTCCGCATGCCGCGTGAAGGGGACCCTCTTTCAGAAGAACAAATTCATCTACTGACAACGTGGATTTCCGAAGGTGCAAACTGGCCAGGCCAGATGGACGCAACCGAATATGAAGTTACGACCGATTTATGGTCTATGCAGCCGATTGAACGTCCGGATGTGCCAGCTATTGAAGGTGCTAGCCCGATTGATGCGTTTTTAATCGAAGCATTAGACGAAAAAGGTCTTTCACCAGTTGGGGCTGCGGAGCCTCAAACGCTCGCGCGCCGCGCATCCCTCGTGCTGACTGGGCTTCCTCCCAAAGCCTCGCGCGTGAGCGAATTTATTGACGCATGGAATAAAGATCCCGACGCAGCATATTCTGCGTATTTGGATGAATTGTTTGCATCGAAACACTTTGGGGAGCGGTGGGCACAGCATTGGATTGATGTTGTTCGTTGGTCAGAATCAAATGGGTCTGAGGCGAATGAGTTCCGCAAGAATGCGTGGCAATATCGTGATTATCTGATCAACGCATTTAACGATGATAAACCTTATGATTTGTTCCTGAAAGAACAAATGGCTGGGGACGTGTTGGGTGTAGATATTGCAACAGGTTTCCTAGTTGCGGGGCCGCATGTGCCTGATCAGACCGTTGGGCAAGAAGCATCTGCTATTCGTCAAGCGCGTTTTGATCGTCTCGATGAAATCGTGCAAACGGTGAGTAGTGGTGTGATGGGGATGACAGTGACATGTGCACGCTGTCACAGCCATAAGTTCGATCCGATTTCCATTAAAGATTACTATGCCATGGCGGCGATCTTTCAGGATATTGAATATGACTCACGTTTGCCAAACTTGCCGGACACGGATCCGCGTATGCAGGCTGAAAAACGCTTGGACGGCCAGATAAATGAAATCCGCGAATTCCTAGCTGATAAAGCGGGAGACTGGCGCGAAGAATGGACTGACCATGTAAAAGTGCACTTTGGGGATGTTGTAAAAACAGACACTGTGCGCGTGCGTTTCCCGGGTGGAAACGAGATGAATGAATTCACATTCGATGAAATTGCATTCTTCGATGACTTTTCGTCATTAGATAATCTTGCAATTACGCATACGCCTAAAGTTACGGAATCTCGTAAACGCGGGAAGAATGGACGTCCGCCTTCAAACCTCGTGAACGGTATTTACACGCGTATGAATGGATGGGGCCACAATAAGGGCGATAGTGATGGAGAACCTTGGCTATTATTTGAATTTGAGGACGACATTTTATTAGAGCGTATGGAATTTAGTCGTAGCCGCTGGGATTATTACGGCACAGATTTCATGCTTAACAAGAATAGTCCTTATGCGCCTGAACCTGTGCCATATTTGATTGAAGTCTTGGATGAAAATGGTGACTGGAAAGAAGTTGCCAATTGGGCACCTGATTCTGAAATTGATGTTGAAAAAGAGCTGCTGAAAAAGGTCAAAGACTTATCTCTGAAAAGAGAAAAAGAAGGGCGTCAAATGATGTTCATGGGGCAGCTTATAGAGCCTGCCGTGACGCATGTTCTCTATCGCGGGAGCCCAGAAACGCCGCGCGAAGAAGTGATGCCGCGTGGGTTTGAAGTTTTGAAAGCTGACTTTGGTTTGGATAGTAATTCTTCTGGGCCGGAACGTAGAATGGCTATGGCGGAATGGCTTGTTGCACCTGAGAACCCGCTGACATCTCGAGTTATGGCGAACCGACTTTGGTCTCTTGTCTTTGGTGAGGGGATTGTAAATTCACCGGGTGACTTTGGTTTTGCAGGCGGTACACCCTCGCATCCAGAGTTGTTGGACTGGTTAGCCTCTGAATTTGTTGAGGACGATTGGTCGATGAAAACCATTTTGCGTAAAATGGTTGAGACGGATGCCTTTAAGCGGTCAAGTAAGCCTGAGCCACACGCCTTTAAAGAGGACGCCAGCAATATCTATCTTTGGAGATTTGCGCCGCGTTGGGCTGAAGGGGAGATTATTCGCGATAGCATGTTGGCTTCGGCGGGTATTCTAAATGACCAATTAGGCGGAGAAAGCTTTAGAATTCTTGCACCTAAGCGTCGGTATGATCAATGGCAAGTGGTGGATAACTGGAGCGAGAAGACATGGCGCCGGACAATCTATCAAGAGCATATCCGTGCGGTAGATGATAATTTGTTCACGGCATTTGATTTACCCGGGCATGGGCAGATGACGCATGATCGTCCACGTTCAACAACGCCGCTTCAAGCATTTAACTTGCTCAATAGTGATTTCACATTGGCAGTGTCTGAAAAGCTAGTGGAACGCGCAAAGCGTGAAGCTGGGGAGGATGTATCTGACCAAGTCGCACGTATGTTTGTGCTGGTATTGGGACGTGAGCCAGATGAGCAAGACATTCAAGAGCTCACGCAATTGGCCAAGTCTGATGACCTTATGCTTGTAGCGCGACTTTTGTATAACCTTAATGAATTCAGATACATACAATAGGAGAATGAAAATGACAAAAGACCCAACTAAAATATCTCCTGTCGGCCGTGGCTTGCTGGACCGCCGTTCATTCCTAAGTCAAACATCAGGTGCATTGGGAAGCCTTGGCCTTGTATCTCTGTTGGCACAAGAGAAGGCTCTTGCTGAAAGTAAGAGTGGATTATCTAGCGATAAGACGCCTATCCGACCCAATATACCGGTTGGAAATCCATATGCGCCGCGTCCACCGCATTTTAAACCCGCGGCGACACAGGTTTTGATTATCTTCTGTGCGGGGGCTGTGAGTCATATAGATACTTTTGATTACAAGCCTGACTTGTTTAAATTTCACGGCACAAAGCCACCGGGGTTGCCAGAAGTGACATTTGAAGGGCCGTCGGGAAATATTCACCGACCATTCTGGGATTTTAGTCCGCGCGGTGAAAGCGGGAAAATGATCTCTGATCTATTGCCGCATTTGGGTGGTTTGGCTGATGATATGTGCTTTTTCCATGGCATGAAGACGTCCTCCAGTGCGCACCCGCCAGCTGAGAATTTCATGAATACAGGCTTCACCTTTAACGGGTTTCCTTCGATAGGGGCGTGGGCAACTTATGCGCTGGGGTCAGACAATAAAGATTTGCCAGCATTTGTTGCCATTAGTGATCCGAGGGGAACGCCGCGTCAGGGTAAAAACAATTGGGGAAATGGTTTCCTTCCGGCGTCTTTCCAAGGCACTGAGATTAGCGGCGCTAATCCGCCACCAAATATTTACACGCCAGAATCTATTGGGGCGGGCAGCAATGATCGCATGATCGCAGAGCTTGCAAGAATGAATGAGCGTCACATGGAAGCTTATCCTGATGATACAGAATTGGCGGCGCGAGTTGCGAGTTATGAGCTTGCGGGACGTATGCAAATGTCTGTGCCGGAAGTGACAAACATTGATAATGAACCTGAATACATCCTTGAAGAATATGGAATTAATAGCCCGAATAAGGTCAAGTCAGCCTATGCTAAAAACTGTTTGCTTGCGCGCCGTTTGATCGAGAAGGGCGTACGTGTCGTGCATTTGTTTAACGGTGCAAGTGCAGACAATGGGATTAACAATTGGGATTCACACAGCGATTTAGAGAGTACGCACGGGATGCAGGCTGAGATTATGGACCAGCCTACAGCGGCCATGATCACAGATATGAAACGTCGCGGATTGCTCGATAATACTCTCGTTGTTTGGTGTACAGAATTTGGTCGTGCGCCTTTCCTTCAAGCGAATGGAACGGGAAGAGATCACAATCCGGGTGCGTTCACGACATTCATGATGGGGGCGGGCGTTAAGAAGGGCTATTCACATGGCAGAAGTGATGAGCTTGGCTTTGAAACAGTTGAGAACATGACAGAAGTCTATGATTTCAACGCGACAATCCTTCATTTGCTCGGTTTAGACCACGAAAGACTAAGTTATTATTATAATGGACTTGAGCGACGATTGACTAATGTGCATGGTCATGTGGTTCGAGATGTTCTGAACACCTAGCCTTGGGGGCTTTAATGTTCATGTCTGCTTCAAGTCGAATGTGCTTAAGTAGATGTAAAAGAAAGGTATTTTTATGATGAAACTTGTATCAATTAAAACCGCGATTATTGCAGCGACTATTGGGCTTTCTGCTGGCGCTATGGGAGCGATGGCTGACGAAACTAGCCTTGATAAAGCGCAGGCAAAAGCTGTTGTAACAGCTCGCCAAGATGCGTTTGAAGAGCTGAAAGACTTAATGGCACCGCTGGGCGGAATGGCGCGTGGTAAAGTCGATATGGATGCAGGTCTTGTTGCTAAAAATGCCGCTCAAATGGCTACTGTATCTGCAAGCTTACATGAGATGTTTGAAGTAGACACATCTGGCTTTGATATTGAGAACCGCTCTGATGCTAAAATTTGGTCTTCCATGGATGACTTTACTGCAAAAATAGATGCTTTGACGCAAGCTTCTGGTGTGCTTGAGGCGGCTGGAGTTGCTGGTGACGCTGGCGGCATCAAGAAAGCTATCGTGGGTGTGGGACAAACTTGTAAGTCTTGTCACACTGAATACAGAACTGAGTAGATAAAACGCGATGCATGACCAAATAGACAAGCAAAAAAGCACAGAAGAAGTAACCAACAAGAAGGGCTCTAAACGGCTCGTTTGGGATTTGCCATTGCGCTTATTCCATTGGTTATTGGTGTTAAGTATTGCAGCCTCTTGGGCGACGGCGAAGGCTGGCGTTGAGTGGACGGAAATACATTTTTTGCTTGGCTATTGGACTGCGGGGCTCTTGGTATTTAGACTTATCTGGGGCTTTGTTGGGCCAAAGCATGCGCGTTTTGCTAGTTTCATCCCATCTGTGAAATCTGTGTTTTTGTACTTGCGCGGATTTTTAAAAGGCCATGGAAAACAAGCTGTTGGTCACAATCCCATGGGTGCCTTGATGGTGTTTGCCATTTTGGCGATTGTCGGTGCGCAGGTGGTGACGGGACTTTTTGCATCCGATGATATTTTGTTCAGTGGTCCGTTTAACAGCCTTGTTGACGGGAAATTATCTGAAACGATAACGCGACTGCATAACTTCAATTTTGATGTGATTTTGTTTCTGATTTTTGCGCACATCTCTGCGGTGCTAATCTATCTATTTAAGAAAAAGCAAAACCTGATCTTACCAATGATTACAGGGCGTAAGTCCAAAGATGTCGTGCCTGATGATGAGGCTATAAAAAGCTCTCGCTTGTTCATTGCGTTGTGTGTGGTTGCTGTCTCAGTTCTGATTGTGTGGGGCGTGTTGAGCCTTGCGCCGCCACCCGTTGATGATTTTTACTAGGAAAGTGGCTGGCTGATATGGTTGTTCGTAATTTTGAAATGTCCAGAAGATCCATGATCGTTATGTCGGCGGGAACTGCAATTGTAAGCACGGTGGGATGCCAGAGTTTGGGTATGAAGCAATCAACACAAGCATCTGCTTTTAATTCAAATTTTGCAGCCTTTCCTGGTTTGTTTGAGCCAATTGTAGGGGCTGATTACATAGCGCAGTTAAATTTTGCCCATGCCAATGGTTTTAGGGTTTGGGAAGATGCTGAATTTGCGCAGCATACAGCGCAGGACCAAGAAAAATACGGGCAGCATATAAACGGCCTAGGCATGAGAATGGGTGTGTTTGTAGGTATCGGTGATGCAACTCAAAACACTTTGACGAGCGGAGAGGGGATTGCATCTTATCTTGCAAAAATATCCCAAGCAGTCGATGTGGCCCAACGTGGCGATGGAGAGTTTATATCTCTTGTTTCGGGTACAAAAACTGGGAATCTGCATCTCAATTACCAAAAAGCATATGCTGTAGATGCTTTGCGCAAAGCATCGGACATTGCTGCGGCGAAAGGAAAAACGCTTCTTATTCAGCCGCTTGCTCGCCAATCTCAAGCTGTTTTTCTAAAGTCCATTCCTGAAGCGTATGAAATTTGTGCCGCTGTTGATCATCCCGCTTGTGCAGTGCTTTTTGATGTGAACCACCAGCAAGCAGCGGGCGGTAATATCATTGCGAATATAGAGCAGGCGAAGGTTCACACAGGATATTATCAAATTGGTGGGCCGTCTTTAGATGGCTCATTGGGGAGTGTTGAGTTGAGCTATGGCAAGATTGTTGAGGCGATGAGGCAGGCTAATCCTGATGCGATTATCGGGCTAAGTCATTTCTCGGGTCAAAATACAAATGCTCCAACTCAACGCTCCAAAGCGTCTGCGATGAAAAGTATTCAAACCTGTATGGAGCTAGATGCTCCTATGTCTGCTTAATCATGCGGGCAGGTCGGTGTGTGGTATCAGCCTGCTTTAGCGATGATGCCTAACTGATCTGACGCTGACGAGGGGCTGCAATACTGCTGCGCACGATCAGGTCCGCAGGTAGAATATGCTCTAAGTCTGAATTGAATTTCCCGTTGATTTTTTTATGCAAGGCCGTCATCGCAGTTGAGCCAATTTGCATTGCGGGTTGAGAAATTGTTGAGAGAGGTGGATCGCAATATTGAGCAAGCTCAATATCGTCAAACCCAGTAACAGACATATCTTCTGGAATGGATAAACCCGATTGTTTAAGGCCGTGAATTAAGCCAAATGCCATTTCATCATTGAAGCATAATACAGCAGTTGGTTTTGTTTTTATTTTAAGCAAATCAAGAGCCGCTTGTGTGCCCGAGCGAGCAGAGAAGTCGCCTTCTATTTTAGTGAGGGATTTAGGGTCGATTTTCTTTTTTTCTAAGGCGGCATATACACCAGAAAGGCGTGATATTGTGAGGGGGCTATCAGCTGGACCCAGCAGTACACTGATTTTTTTATGTCCCATCTCCAAGACTTGATTCGCAATTGTTTCCATCGCTTTGGTATTGTCTATTCTGATTTTTGGGGTCGTCGTGTCGGATATGCATTCACATGCATTGACCCAAAAGTCAGTTAGCGGATCATTGTCTTTGGCAAGATCTAGGAATGGATTACTGGGGCTAAATTGGATGATTCCGTCTGCTTGACGAGACAGCACCATTGAGGCGTATTCGCGCTCTATGCCTTTGTCATTGCGCGTTTCTCCGAGGAGAACGGCGTATTTTAGCCCCTTCGCCTGTCTTTGTATGCCTCTGATAACGTTAGAGAAAAACGTATTTGAAATATCAGGAACCAATACAATTATCCGAGAGGTTCGACGAGTGCGAAAATCACGCGCGAGGACGTTGGGATGGTAATTGAGCTTTTTGATCGCCTTTTGAACAGTTATTCTGGTCTGTTCCGTGACTTTATCAGGTTCATTTATGGTTCTGGAAACCGTGGCCACTGATACGCCTGCTAGAGTGGCTACGTCTTTTATACCCGCCATTTAGGCCCCGTTTCTCAGATTGTTTTTTTGAATAGTGCGTGATCGTATCCAGATAAATTCTCCGGTCAATAATGGGGGAAGTTCAATATTGCCAATAACTTTGTAATCGTTTACAGTGAAGAGAATGTAATAAATAGGATAAGCAGGCTGGCATTCATCACCAAGCTTAGCGCCATATGATTTGGAGGAAAGATTATCAGTACTCATCGTGCTATTCGTATGGGGATGATTGGTGGAGGCCCAGGGGCTTTCATTGGAGAAATTCATCGCCTAGCAGCAAATCTTGATGGCGATGTCCAACTCGTCTGTGGTGTTTTTAGTCGTGATTGGGAGCGTACCCAGACTATGGCGGCTCAATTGGGTATTCCAGCCTCAAGGGCTTACCGCTCACACGAGGAAATGTTTGAGGCAGAAAAGCGTTTGCCAGTTGAAGAGCGGATGCAGTTTGCGTCTATCGTAACGCCCAATTACCAACATTTTGGTGCAGCAAGTGATGCTTTGAAAAATGGCTTTCATGTTGTGTGTGATAAGCCGCCAACTTTATCTTTAGCGGAAGTTGAAACGCTTCAACAATTGGCGGCTCAGTCAGGATTATTATACGCGCTGACATTTACCTATCTTGGGTATCCAATGGTCAATGAAGCGCGTCAACGTGTGGCTTCTGGTGCGATAGGTAAAGTGCGCAAAGTGGTCGTGAATTATCCACAAGGATGGTTGTCACAACCCATTGAAGAGAGTGGAAACAAGCAGGCTTCATGGCGTACAGACCCTGAAAAATCCGGCCCAGCGGGATGTTTAGGGGATATTGGTTCGCACGCTCATTCCCTTGCAGAATATATTAGTGGTCAGCGTGTGACGCATGTATGTGCCGATCTGAATACAGCTGTGGAACATCGTCGTCTTGATGATGATGTGTCTGTGCTTTTAAAATTTGATCAGGGTGCCAATGGCGTTTTGATGGCGAGTCAAATCTCCGCTGGAGAAGAGAATGGAATTACGATTTCCGTTTATGGCGAAAAGGGCGGCTATCGCTGGAGTCATGTGACGCCAAATACACTGATTGAGTTAGATCAGAACGGTCCAGATAAAGTGCTGCGCGCAGGATCTAATAATGCGTATCTTCACCCATCAACATTGAATATGTGCCGGACGCCAGCAGGACATCCAGAAGGATATCTTGAGGCCTTTGCCAATATTTATCAGCGTTTTTCTGAGCTTGTAGATTTGGCGCACACGCAAGTGGATGAAGGGTTTGGCGTAGCCGACGGTGTACGCTCGATGCGGTTTATCGAGACAGTTTTGGCAAGTGCGAAATCAGATCAAAAATGGACCCCGCTCGTTTAGAGTCAAATAGGCTGCTTAGGCGGTGAGAACTGCTCAACGAGATCGCAGAGAAAAGGTTTCTGAAATGAAAATGATTAAAGGCCCAGCTTTGTTTTTAGCCCAATTTTTGGGTGATGAAGCACCTTTTGATACGCTTGATAATATTGTCGGTTGGGCTGCAAGTCTTGGATATAAAGGCGTGCAGATCCCGACGTGGGATAGCAAATATTTTGATCTAAAGCAGGCTGCTGAAAGCAAGACGTATTGTGATGAGATCAAAGGCGTATGTGCCAAGCATGGCGTAGAGATCACCGAGCTTTCAACACATCTTCAGGGGCAATTATTAGCTGTACATCCTGCCTATGCTGATATGTTTGCGGGCTTTGCGCCTGAAGGCATAAAGGGCGATGTCAAAGCATATCATGAATGGGCGCACCAACAATTATTGATGGCCGCGAAAGCTAGTGAGCATTTAGGTTTGAATGCACATGCGAGTTTTTCTGGCGCGCTTATGTGGCACACAATGTATCCTTGGCCTCAACGTCCTGCGGGATTGGTTGAAGAAGGATTTGCTGAATTAGCACGGCGTTGGAAGCCAATTTTGAACGCGTTTGACGCCTCTGGTGTAGATGTTTGTTATGAATTGCACCCGGGCGAAGATCTGCATGATGGTGTTACATTTGAACGTTTCCTTGAGGCCGTCGATGGGCATACGCGTGCAAATATTTTGTATGACCCGAGCCATTTGCATTTGCAGCTTTTAGACTATTTGAGCTTCATTGATCATTATGGCGACCGCATCAAAATGTTCCACGTTAAAGATGCCGAGTTTAGACCCAATGGGCGCTCGGGCGTGTATGGCGGATATCAGTCTTGGGCGGATCGTCCGGGCCGATTTAGATCGCTTGGCGATGGGCAGATCGATTTTGGTGGTATTTTCAGCAAATTGACATGTGCAAACTTCGACGGCTGGGCCGTTGTTGAGTGGGAATGTTGTATTAAAAATTCCGCTGATGGCGCACGTGAAGGTGCAGAATTTGTCGCTAAACACATTATCAAACCGGCAGATAAAGCCTTTGATGATTTTGCTGGCGGTGACAGTGATTTGAGTATGAACAGAAAAATCTTAGGACTGTCCAAATAAGGGCGGCCTAAAATAATAATTAGAGGAAACGTCCATGAATTCGGTTCTACGGATACAATTATCTGCCATGATGTTTCTCCAGTATTTCGTCTGGGGAGCGTGGTTCGTGACTCTAGGGTCATACATGGCGAAGCTTGGTTTTGGTGACATTATCGGTCGTGCGTTCTCTACGCAGGGCTTGGCGGCGATTATAGCACCGCTCTTTGTGGGGATGATCGCAGATCGGTTTTTCTCCGCGCAAAAAGTCTATGCTATTTTGCACTTAATCGGTGCGGCGCTGATGTGGTTTCTATCGACAATCACGGGTGATAAATCATTATTCTACATCGTTACGCTCGCTTATATGCTTTCATATATGCCGACCTTGGCGCTATCAAATTCCATCGCGATGAACGCCGTGACGGATACGCAGAAGCAGTTTGCGGGTATCCGTGTGTTTGGCACGATTGGATGGATTGCCGCTGGTTTAGCTTTGAGTTTCATCATCGCGAAAATGTTCATACCAGAAGGTGCGGGTCTTACTGTTGAGCAAACAGCTTTCCCAATGAAGCTCGCTGCCATTGGTGCGTTGATTTTGGGAGTGGGGGGCTTTTTCTTGCCAAGCACACCACCAGCAGCAAAGGGGCAAAAGGTTCAAGGCTTGTTTGCGCTGCTTGGTCTTGATGTGATGGGCAAAGTAAAAGAGCCATCCTTCTGGGTCTTTATCGCATGTTCCTTGCTCATCTGTATCCCACTTGCGTTTTACTACGGGTATACGAATGCATTCCTCGTCGAAATGAAGGCACCGAATGCGGTTGCGCTACAATCTCTGGGGCAAATGTCCGAGATTGTATTTATGCTTTTATTGCCCCTTATCCTTGTACGCGTGGGCTTCAAAATCACCCTCCTTGTAGGGATGGTATGTTGGGCAATTCGCTATGTGATGTTTGCCTACGGGTTTGAAGATGGAAGCATTATTTTCACAATGGCGCTTGTGGGTATTTTACTTCATGGGCTTTGTTACGACTTGTTTTTCGTCGCAGGACAAATCTTTGTCGACACAAAATTACCTAAAGAAGCGCGTAGTCGTGCGCAGTCCTTTTTGTCTTTTGTAACTCTTGGTTTGGGAACATTCATTGGGGGAGAGTTGTCCAACTGGGTTGCCAATACAAACACTGTCGCAGGGCAAATAGATTGGCAAAACTTGTGGCTCATACCTGCTGGATTGTCTGTCGTGGTGGCTGTCATTTTCATGCTGACATTTAAAGAGAGCAAAAAACCATCCGAGGTCTAATTTAAGGTCGCTTTGTCTGTATTTATAATCGTACAGACAAAGCGATTATCGCATTCTGCTGGGAGGTAAGGAATGAGAGTATCGCATAAAACGTGGCTTGTGGGAGGTGTTGCGCTTCTCATGATTGCTGGGTGTCAGGGAAAGACTGACGTATCCGCAACAGCAGGTGCAGAGCCAGAATGGGAATCCATTTTTGACGGCAAAACCTTAAATGGGTGGACACCGAAAATAAGTATGGAACCAGTAGGCCAAGACAAGGATAAAACGTTTGAAGTCGTCGATGGCACGATCCGTGTTTCATATGAGGGGTATGATGAATTTGGCGACCGCTTTGGCCACTTATTCTATAAAGATAAGCTGTCGCATTACCGCCTAAAGCTGGAATACCGCTTTTTTGGTGAGCAGTTGGTTGGTGGAGCCAGTTGGGCCAATGTAAATTCAGGCGTGATGCTTCATTCTCAATCGCCTGAAAGTATTGAGCTAGATCAAAAATTCCCGATTTCAGTCGAAGGTCAATTTCTTGGCGTGTTGCCAGATAATTCTCCGCGCACAACAGCAAATGTTTGTACACCAGGTACCAATGTTGTGGTGGATGGAAAGATTGAAACGGAGCATTGCATACAGACCGCAATACCTGTTCGCCCTTTAGGGGAGTGGGTGCAATATGAAGTCGAAGTTTTAGGCAATGGCACAATCAAGCAATTGGTAAATGGTCAACCGACATTTGAATTCAGCGGTGCACAATATGACCCCTCTGATAAGCGTCTCACAGACCTTAAAAATGCAAATGCCATGATGGAGAATGGTTTGGCGATCTCCGATGGATATATCGCGCTACAAGCAGAAAGCGCACCAGTAGAGTTTCGCAACATTCAGCTTATGAGACTAGATACCGATAATGCGGGAGGGCATTAAGATATGTTTTTAGGACGTAGAGAGTTTTTAGTGGGTGCGCTCGCCACAAGCGGTTTAGCAAGTGCGTGTTCAACACATTCAAGCCAGACAAAGTCTGATCAAAACTGGTCTAGCCGAGGTGGAGTGCAGTTATATACACTGAAAGAAATGATGGCGGAAAATCCGACATTGTCTCTAAAAAGTGTCGCGGCCGCGGGATATCGTGAGGTTGAGTTTGCAGGTTATTTTGACAAGACACCGCAAGAATATAAGTCCATTCTAAACGGAGAAGGGCTCAAAGCACCTAGCTTTCATTTGAGTTATCAGGAGTGCTTGCAGCAAGATAAACTGGAAGAAGGCATTAATGCTGCTCAAATCCTAAATCATAAATATCTTGTTGTACCCTACCTTGTGGAAGGTGACCGTCAAAGCCTTGATGATTATCGGGAAGTTGCAGCTAATTTATCTAAGATAGCTGAGACATGCCGCGCCGCCGGAATTGGGTTTGCTTATCACAATCATGAGTTTGAATTCATAGAGTTAGAGGGAGAAATTCCCTATGATATTTTGCTAACTCAAACGGATGCTGACCTTGTGAAGATGGAATTGGATCTTTGTTGGGTTCATGCAGCAGGCAAAAGTGCGGTTGAATACATAAATGCAAATCCAGGCCGTTTCCCGCTCTTTCATGTGAAAGACATCACAGCGGACGGAACGCTAGTTCCAGTAGGACAGGGAACAGTCGATTTTGCGGCTGTGTTTGCTGCGGCTGGAACGGCTGGTTTGCGCCACGCTTATGTTGAGCATGACAGAGCCACAGACCCAATTGCTTCAATTTCGGAAAGTTTCACATTCCTGAAGAATGCGAAAATTAAAATGCCTGCTTTGAGCTAGTAGATAGAGGAAATAGAGATGAGTACAGACCGTCGTAAGTTCCTGCAGGGAATGATTGTCTCCGTTGGTGGGGCATCCCTCTTAGCTGCATGTGGGCATGATCCTGAAATTGCTGTTACCCCGTTGGTTGAGAATACAGATGGACGTTTTTTTAATGCATCTGAAATTCAACTCCTAAGCCGCGTAAGTGACCTTATCATTCCTCGCACACATACGCCCGGCGCGCTGGATGTTAAAGTTCCGGCTTATTTTGATGGGCTAATGGCTGATTGGGCAAGTGCCAAGACGAAAGAGCAGCACCGCAATACAATTGCGGCGCTCCAGCTTGCGCTCGATGAATTGGTTGAAGGTGAGTTTGTGAAAGCGACCGAGGAAAAGGCTGTTGCGGCACTGAGCGCTGTGGATGCGGCAAGCTTTGGAGAAGGCAAAGGCGTGCCCGGTTATCGCGGATTGAAAAAAATGATCGCGACTATTTATTTTCAAACCGAAGATGGTGCGACTCTAGAGCTCGATTATCAGCCCGTGCCCGGATATTGGGACCCGTGCGCTGAAAAAGAAACAATATAGAAGGAGCTTGAGATATGGCGGATTTTGACGCGATTGTTATAGGCTCTGGAATGAGCGGTGGGTGGTCTGCAAAAGAATTGGCAGAGCGCGGATTGAAGGTTTTGGTCTTGGAGCGCGGGAAAGAGATTGATCCTGCGCGCGATTATAAAGATTTGGCGGCTCCGTGGGAGAGACCAAACTTGGATCGCGTTCCTGAAGAGGAAATTGAAAAACACTATTACCAACAGATCAAAGGTGTTCCACACCCAAGAAATGCAGCTGGTAATCAATATTGGGTGCGCGATGATGAGCATCCATACGAGAAGGCGGAGGGGACTGACTTTCACTGGCTGCGTGGATATCACACGGGTGGGCGCTCAGTGACATGGGGACGCCAATCTTATCGATTATCTCCGATGGATTTTGAGGCGAATGCCAAAGATGGTCACGGTGTAGACTGGCCAGTGCGTTATGAAGATATCGCTCCATGGTATGATCATGTTGAAAAATTTGCTGGTATTTCGGGCGCAAAAGAGAATTTGCCTCAGCTTCCAGATGGAATATTTCAGCCTCCTTTTGAGCTGACATGTCCTGAAAAACACCTAAAATCGTCGGTGGCAGATAAATTCCCAGGCCGGAATGTCATCAATGCACGCGTGGCGCACCTTACAGACCCAACAGAAGAGCAAATGGAGCTTGGGAGAGGGCCGTGTCAGGTCCGCAATCAGTGTGCGCAAGGGTGTAGTTTTAAAGCTTATTTCTCGTCGCTGCATGCAACTTTGCCTGCTGCAATGAATACAAATAACTGCACGATAAAAAATGACGCCATAGTGGAGTCACTTGAGTATGACCCGAAAGAAAAACGTATTTCTGCGGTCAATGTGATTGATCAAAACACGAAACAAAAATCACGGTATACTGCGAAAGTTATTTTCCTGAATGCCTCAACGATTGGGTCAACAATGATAATGTTGCAATCCCAATCTGAAGCCTTCCCCAATGGGCTTGCAAACTCTTCTGGACAGCTTGGTTTGAACCTTATGGATCATGTTAGTGGCCCGCCAATTTCGGGTGTCTTACATGATTTTGAGAACAAGACCGTTTATGGGCGTCGTCCGGGTGGTATTTACATACCGCGTTACGCAAATGTGACGGAGAATGACAAACCTTATATTCGTGGATTTGGATTCCAAGGTGGATCAAACCCGCTGTCTCACGGATTTATGAATGGTGCCGGCATTGGGGAATCATTTAAGGAAGGACATAAGGCGCAAAGTGCATGGCATATTGGTCTCTATTCCTTCGGTGAAGTTCTTCCAAATGCATCTAACAAAATGTATCTACACCCAACTAAAAAGGATAAGTGGGGACTTCCGATTGCTGTCTTCGACGCCAAAATGGGCGAAAATGAACGTATCATGATGGAAGAGGCTCGCAAGGACGGAATTGCGATGCTTGAGGCTGCTGGGTGTACGTCTATTTCTGCACCTGAAGTAGAGCTTACACCAATGGGTAACAGAATTCACGAAATGGGAACTGCCCGTATGGGAAGAGACCCTAAAACGTCTGTTCTCAATGGGTGGTGTCAGGCGCATGATATCCCGAATCTGTTTGTCACAGATGGGTCATTCATGACTTCTGCTGGGTGTCAAAATCCATCGCTGACCTATATGGCGTTTTCGGCAAGGGCTGCAAATTATGCTGCTGATTTAATACAGGCAGGGCAGCTTTAACTCTGGTGACCATCAGTCCCTAAGCAGTGCGCAAGCTTTGCTAAAGCGACGGGGTAACAGCATGAGAGCTGTCCACATGCAGAGCGAAAGCATATCTTAAAAAAGGCCATCGAGATATTCTCGATGGCCTTTTTAGTGTGTGAAATTTACACACCTTAGCTGTAATGATGGGTCGAATGAATGTCATACTTGAGATGCACGCATAGCGTGTCTCGCTACAATACCTTGTTTTTGTTTCAAAAATTTAAGATTGTCATGAAGATAGCAAAAAAAACATAGGTTTTCGTTTACATATGATGTTTGATATCATAGTTTTAATGGGCAATAAGAGCTCAATTTAAGAAGCTCGACTGTAAATCATACGACTTGGGAGGCGTAGAATGAGAATATCTTATTTAAATTCAATACTATCTCGCTGGTCTAAATATGTGTTGGGGCACAGTTTTGTATGTGTTTCTAAAACTTACAGCCGAGATAAACTGCAAATGCGCACATTTTGCATGTCGAAGGCGATGCCTTTTTTTTTAAGCCCCAAACAAACATATGATGTTTTGTTAGAAATTATGAGTTCCCAGAAGGGTTACTCACCAACGAAGTATTCCAGTTCGATCAAGGGATAACGATCGATCTGAATAAAGACTGTTTAAACAGTGAAAGCCGGGCCGTTCAGCGGTTCAAAGCAGGAGAGTGTCGATTTCCAGATAGAGCGATCAGAACGCCGGAATTCGACAATAGGGAGGACGATTTATGAGTGGATTCAAGAAGGTAGGTTTTACCCAATCGCTATTGGGGGCCGCGTCGGTTGTCGGGATGTTGTCATTTGCGCAAGTAGCAGTGGCGCAAGAGACAGTCGCAACAACGCAAAGTGATGCTGCGGCGAATGAAGATAGCACCAAGACTCTCGACACAATTGTTGTGACAGGGTTTAAAAAATCTCTTGCTGATGCGATCGCATCCAAGCGTGATTCAGGCAATGTGACAGACGGTATTTCTGCGGAAGATATCGGTAAATCTGCTGACTCCAATATTGCTGAAGCACTGCAGCGTGTGACTGGTGTTTCAATCAATCGTCAAAATGGTGAGGGTACGAGTGTTACAGTGCGCGGTATAAACGCGAACTTGAACAATGTTACTCTAAATGGTGTGACTGTCACGACTGCAAGTGGTGATGTGCGTGGTGGTGACTCCAGCAGTGCTGTAGACTTTAGTGCTTTTTCCTCTGATATTTTGTCTCAAATTGAAGTGGTGAAAACACCAAGTGCCGACCATGATGAAGGTAGCTTGGGTGCTTCAATTATATTGAATTCTTTCAAGCCACTAGATGCCCGTAAAGATCGCCGTATCTTTGAAGTGCAAACGCGCTATAATGACCTGGCGGATGAAAATGAATTAGGGCTAAATGATATATTTGGCGGTGATTCCCGTTTCAATGTGTCGTTGTCTGAGAAGTTTCTAAATGACACGCTTGGTGTTGGTTTTGTTGCGACGAGTGAGGAGACTAGCACGCGCCGAGACGCAATGAATATTCAGCGTTGGGAAGCGGCAAATGCATCCAATGGTGCAGGTATTACTAATTTGGGTGTGGTTACAAACCCGACGGTGAACGGACTTCTTCCTGGCGGATTTACAGATGTAAACACAGGCGAACTAATTTCCAACCCACGCGATGAAACAGGCGCTGTAATTCCAGAGCAAAGACTGCGTGGATTGTCCCCATTTGAGGTGACCTATGAGCAGACGCAAAACGAATTAAAGCGTGATAATTTGTCGGCTACAATTCAATGGCGTCCGACAGATAACACGGACCTGCAGTTTGATGGTACATATACAGAGGTTGATCGTCGTCAGCGCCGATCTGCGTTCTCAGTGCGTCCTGTGCCGCAATTCTTCCCATTCCATCAGGGGAATGACATCTTCATTGACCCAGCAACTGGAACTATCACCAGTTTCAGAAAAGAAGTGCTGAATGCTAATGCGAGCGCCAACCCTACAAATGACCCAGCACTCGCAGGAAATGGTATTCCTGGCGTGCCTGGAAGTCATGCAAACATCGCTTATGTGCGCCCGTCACAAGGGTTGCAGGGGATAAAAGAGAAAACCATCATCCTTGGTATGGATTTGGAGCACGTAGCGGGTGAATTTACATTCAACTTAAGTGGTGGAACGTCACGAAGTACTGCTAAAGATGATGAATTTATCGATTCAACAGCTCAGATTGAAAACCAATCTCTTGGTGGTCCGCTCAATCACGATAATGGTTTCGGTGGATTTGATAACCGTCCTGGATTGGTTCAAGGGTATGATTGTGAAAATGATGGCATTTGTTCGATCTTCTTCAGCGACACTGTTCCAAACAGAACAGCAGGTGGCACAAATGGAGCAAATCCAAACTTAGCTATCGTTGATGATCATTTTGAGTTTGATATCGGAAGCATTGCATCCCGTGACCGTAAGGTTGATGACAAATCCTCAAGTCTATTTTTTGATGTCGATTGGGATCACCAATTTGGCCCAATTACAAAGATTGAAGTGGGTGCAAAATACTCAAAACGTCAAAAGATTCAACGCCAAACAAACTCATTCATTTCGCGTTTCGGATTTCCTGGCCTTGAGCGTCGAAACATAGTTGATTTTGCTGTGGCTGAGCAGGGCCTTTCAAATGGTTTTGGTGAAGGTATTGGTTTGCCAAGAGACAGCATTACTGACGGTATTGTTGCTTGGGACCCTGTGGCCATGCGTGAATTGGCCCAATCAGTAAATCCAAATGTTGGAACGACGACACCTGCAATTCGGGACTTCCGTGACTTAGAGAACACTGTTTATGGTGCATATCTAAAAGCGAATTTTGAATTCATGGATGGTCGCATCCGCGGTGATATCGGTGGCCGGTATGCTTCCACAGACGTTTCTGTGGGTGGTGGAGCTGTTGCAACGCCGAGTTTCGAGCAATTTAATGCGCGTCCTGAAAATTTAGCGTTTTTCGGTTATAATGGGGTAGGTGACCCTACAAATACAGCGACGCTTGCGGAGGCAACCGCTCAAATCAACGCCATATTTGGAGATGATTTGGTTGCCCGTATTGACCCAGCCTTCTTGCAGCCAATTGGGTCGCCTGTAGCTGATACTTACAGCTATGATAACTTCTTGCCGTCTTTGAACGTAAATTACCAAATTCAAGATGACATGATTTTGCGTTTCGCCGCGTCGCAAACAATGGCGCGTCCAAATATTGACTTCACGCGTCCAAACTTCACTTTGACAGAGAATACATTTTCTAATTCGTTTGCTGTAGGTGGAAACCCAAGACTGAACCCATTCTTGTCCAACAATTTGGACCTTTCATATGAGTGGTATTTTGATGAGGGGTCGCTCTTCTCATTTGCACTATTTGATAAACAGCTAAAAGATTCTGTACGTCAGGTGTCGCAGTCATTCTACCTAAGAGACTTCCGTGACATTCTCTTCGATGAAAATGGTCTAGCTATTCAAGATCCATCTCAATTTGGATCCGCAATTGGAGAGCCAGGGTTTGTACCGTCTCAGGCAAGCTTGTTGTTGCCGTTAACGCCGGGTGCTCAGCCCTTGGATATCTGTTTGCCTAATCGCGTTCTGGATCTAACGTTGATCGATGGTGTGCGTGAGTGTGAAGTTGTTCAGGTGAATCAGCCAATTAATGCTGCAAGCGCATATGTGCGTGGTATGGAAATTGGTGTTCAACACAACTTTGACAATTTGCCTGGTATTTGGAGTGGATTTGGTTTTACTGCCAACTACACTTACTCAGATTCAGAAGTTGAAGCGCAAACAATTGTGGATGTGCTTGGAGATGAAACTAAATTCCGTGCGGCTCCTCTGCCAAATACTTCATTGCACACATTCAACACGACAGTGTTTTATGAAAAAGACGGAACATTGCTCCGTTTGGCATATAACAACCGTTCTGATTTCTTGATTTCTTCTGCAACCTTGCAAGGTGGAACGCGGGTCTACGGTGAAGGCTTCGATACACTGGATGCTTCTGGTGGCTTCGATATTACCGACAACCTTCGTTTGAGTTTCCAAGCGGTAAACCTCCTAGATACAGTGACACGTAACTATGCTGTACTTGAGGTGGATGCAGATGTTCCAAACGCCTTGCCGGGAGAAGCTCTTGGTTTGGGAGATGCACCGACGGGGCGTACTCAACACCTTCACAACACAGGCCGTATTTTCCGTGTAGGTCTGCGTTATGAATTCTAAGCTTTAGAGCTGGAAAAATGAGTTGAGCAGAACGGGGTCTCGTTCTGCTCAACTTTGTATTTTGGTCTGCTAATTCATTGATTTAGGTGTAAAATATGAAGCTCAACATGCTGTCTTGTTTAACATTGTCGTTTCTGCTGGCGGCATGTGTGAATGCGCCCGAACAAGAGCAGGCGCAAAAAATATCCGCAAAGGAGATTGCTGGCAAGCAAGCATCCAATGCGGTGATTGAGAGGGTTGAGCAATCAACTCCCAATGTCATAGTTATTCTTACGGATGACCAAGGTTATTCGGATGTGAGTTTCAATGGCAGCGAAGATATTCTCACGCCTCATATCGACCGAATAGCACATGAGGGCGCACGTTTTGATCAGGGGTATGTGTCATTTCCTGTTTGTGGGCCTAGCCGTGCAGGGCTTTTGACTGGTCGATACCAATCTCGTTTTGGCTATGATCTCAACGCGAGCGAAAATCCAGATGATCCCAATGCTGGTTTGCCTCTTTCAGAAAAAATGATTGCCGAAGTGCTCAAACCAGCAGGGTATACGAGTAAAATTATTGGCAAGTGGCATATGGGAAACCATCCATCATTTCACCCGCTTGAACGTGGGTTTGATGAGTTTTTCGGTTTTTTAAACGGTGGTCATAATTACTATGCTGATCAATATCGTGATTTGGATATGAGCAGTGTGAAAACCTCCGCACAATTATATCAGACCTTATTATTGCGTGATCATGAGAAGGTGAAGACAAGCGGGTATCTTACGGACCTTCTGTCTGAAGATGCTGTTGATTTTATTCAACGTAAGAAAGATACGCCATTTTTCTTATATTTAGCTTACAACGCACCTCATTATCCCATTCAGGCGCCTGAGCGCTACAAGGATAGCTTCCCGCATATCAAAGATAAAAAACGCCAAGTCTACGCTGGAATGGTGAAAGCTGTAGATGACGGTGTGGGGCGCGTACTTGATACGCTGGATGAGCTGGATTTGGCGGACAACACGATTGTATTCTTCTTATCTGATAATGGTGGGCCTTTGGTGCGCGCTAAAAATGGGTCTGTGAATTTGCCGTTGCGTGGCGGTAAAGGGGATTTGTTTGAAGGCGGCGTCCGTGTCCCGTATGCGATCCGTTGGCCAGGCATAATACCGGCTGGTATTGACTATCCACACCCTGTTAGTTCGCTTGATATTTTGTCGACGATTGTGGGTGTCAACGAGATGGATGTGAGTGAAAACAAGCCTTTAGACGGCGTGAACTTAATTCCTTATCTACAAGATGAGGCTTTCTCTCAAATGCCACATGATAAGCTGTTTTGGCGGTATGTGTATGATCATGGAAATGACAATTGGAAGACGGCTATTCTGGACGGGAAAGACAAACGCGTAACCGTAAAAGAAGAAGAAATGTTGTTTGATCTTGCCTCAGATAAGGGCGAACAATCTAATCTTCTAGAAAAAAATCCACGTGAGGCCAAAGCGTTAGAAGAAGAGTTTAAGGCTTGGAATGACGAAATGGGGGAGCTTAGCATTTCGTTGTGGAATGAGTGGCCCAAAAAAGAAAGTGGAGAAAAATAGTCATGCTAAAAATAAATGACATTACCAATGCCAGTAGTGCAGGAGCTTTCGTCGTGAAAAAAGGTTTTGGGGCTATTCTCGCGGTAACCTGTCTATTGGGGGCTGCTTGCTCTAGTCAGAGTGTAGAAGAGGGTGGATTGCAGCCTGTGGCGCTGAAAGAAGCTGCAACTTCAGCATCAACGCAAAATGTGGCTGATAAGCCAAATGTGCTTGTGCTGATGTTTGATGACATGCGCTTTGATACATTCTCTTATCGGGGCGGGCCTGTTCCAACACCAAACATTGATGCGTTGGCGGCACAATCCACTCGCTTTGATATGGCTATGACGACAACAGGTTTGTGTTCGCCTTCACGTGCGGCGTTTTTTACGGGACGTTGGGGGCACAGGACTGGTCTAGACGACAATGTGGCGCTTTGGCATTCACGGCAAACCGGCCTTAAAGATGAAGAAGGCGGTATCATAAAGCGCGCATCTGATGCGGGATATTATGTTGGGTATGTCGGTAAATGGCATCTTGGCCCCAATGGGATGGCTAAGCGCGGTGCTGAATTTGTGGACACATACAAGAAAGAACTTGAAGAACATGAGCGCCAAGGGGCCCCCTATGGGCGTATGGCTCAAACTAAGAGATATCTTGCAGGTGAACGAGACGAGAATGGCGAAAAAAATCAATATTACCTGACACTTAAAGGTGATTATGATGACACTCAAGCCGCGCAAAAAGTGCGTGCTGGTCAAGAAATGATCAAGTCAGCTGCTAAAGAAGATCGTCCATTCTTCGGTGTGATTAGTTTCAGTCAGCCGCACCCACCTTACCGCGTACCAGAGCCTTATGCGAGCATGTTTCCTGTCGATGAAATTGATGAACCGGCAAACTACATGGCGAAAAGGGTGAATAAGCCTTTGAGCCAAGAGATTCCTTGGTGGCCTTGGCATGAAGTGTCTCACATGACGGACAATGACTGGAGAGAGTCACGGGCGCATTATTATGGTGCGATTGCGATGCTTGACCGCGCTGTAGGTGAAATAATCCAAACGGCGAAAGATGAAGGCATGTGGGATGACTTACACATTGTTTTCATTGGTGATCAGGGCAGTATGATTGGTGAGCATGGTCTTTATGACAAATCTGCCTATGCGTATGATGAATTGATGCGTATCCCGCTGCTTGTGCGTGATCCTGACGTTGAGCCACGTGTTGTTAATCGTATTGTTTCGTTGATGGATGTCCCTGTTACTATGGCAGAATGGATGGACCTTAAGCCAGATGGTGCTGTGGATGGCGATAGCCTTACACCCTTGATGTTAAAGGGAGATTCGGCGATTACTGATGCGGAAGATGATGCTCTATATGCCTATGAATGGTATAATGGCGCATGGTTTGGGCTGCGTGCCATCCGTACACAGGATTATAAATATGTGTGGAATCCGGGTGATGAGCGCGATGAGCTATATGATTTGAAAAATGATCCAGGTGAGATCGTCAATCAGATTGATAACCCTGATTACAAAGCTAAATTATTGTCATTGCGCAAGCGATTAGAGTTGCGTCTGGTGGAAGTTGAAGACTCTTCTGTGACGCGTCTTCAAAGACTGATTGAGCTTAATTCTTAGGCCAATTTAGAACGGTATTTAGCGACCTGATAGGATGAATTGGGTCGCTAAATTCTACTTTCCAACACACATTCAAGAGGTCTGCTGGCTGTCTGGTATCTACCTGAATTGCCCATGCTTCTGACTTGGTATTGCAGTGCTTATGTTCTGCAAACGGGGAAGGTACAGCCTGAGTGTTTCCCGCTTTAGACGTGCATATATCCAGCAAGAATATCATCATTTCAGGGCTAATTATCATGACAGCATTCTTAAAAACGAGTTGTAAATTGACAGCTTCAACGGTGTGTATCGCAATTGCTTTGGCAGCAGGATGTGCCCAAAATTCATCCTCGCATATGCCCGAAACTGTTGCCTCTACTTGGTCGGAAAAGCCAAACCAATTTTCGCCAAGTTATGATCCTGAAAATTCAGAAGGATGGGTGCTGAATGCAAAGCTGAGTGACGAATTCAATGGGGATAAATTGGATGAGTCAAAATGGTATGTGAATGGCACAGACGGCTATTTTTATCATTGGAAAGGGCGGGCACCCTCTCAATTTGCGCCGCACAATGTGCGGGTTGAAGACGGGATGATGAAGCTGACTTCACGTTGGGAACCAGATTATGAATTTGTCGATGAGACGACGAAGAGTGGTAAATTTGGAGATGATATCGCGCCCGTGACGGCAGCTGCTGTTATCAGTAAAAATCGGTTTTTACACGGCTATATGGAAGTGCGCTCTAAAAGCATGAATGCAGCCATGACAAGTGCATTTTGGACTTTGGGGTATCAATCTGAACTTGATATTTATGAGCAAATTGGGAATCCGAAAGTAAAGAATGGTAGCTTTCGTGAAGACCATTATACATCGGCCATTCATGATTGGCGACCAGGACGGTCGCAAGCTGGCGAGTTTGCCAATAATAAGAGCTTTCATAATGCCTACGATATGAAAACACGAACTGCTGATGCTTTTCACGTTTATGGATGTGAATGGAGTGAAGCGGGATTGAAATTCTATCTTGATGGCAAACTTATCCACGAAACTTCGCGAGAGACTATCGGAGACGGGTGGGTAATAACCAATCCTCTGGAAATTTGGTTTGATTCAGAAATTTTCAATTGGCTGGGCTATCCGCATGCAGAAGAATTACCAGCAGATTATGAAGTTGATTATGTGCGGGTCTGGCAAAAGCCCAATGCGAACTTACTTGATCGTGCATTCTTTGGATTTGAAGGGCCTATAACGGACAAAACATTTCCGCAGCCGCCGCAAGATGTGCGCGGGAATATGCTGGTGAAACCTAAACAGCGTTTTTGGAAGATAAGTGACGAAGCCTCAAAATATGTCACTATTCAAGATGATATATATCGGGGTGGAAAAAGCAGTTTGCTAATTAATGTGCCGGCTAATTCTAAGTCAGGAGATGTGCGTGCCTCCTCACATAAAGGAGATGCTGTTTTGGGAGCAGGTGATTATGTGTTGAAAATGGATGTCCGCGTCGATGATTCAAACACATTGAAGAGGCTTTATGCTGGTTTTGATAAAGCAATTGCGTTTGATCTAACGCAATTGGAAAAAGGAGAGTGGACGACTGTCTCACATGCATTTTCAGCAGATGGTACGATTGGTTCCAAGGCGGGTTTTTCAATTTCAGCCTCAAACGTTGATCTAGAGGGGCAGCAGGCAAAAGTGTTTATCGACAATATAAGCGTAGAAGCCGCTTCTTAATTCTCCAATTCAAAGTGATAAAAACGGGCAGGGCTATAAAGCGCTGCCCGTTTTTGTTTGGGTTAGTTATGGGTAATTATTCCAATTGAATGGGACATGTCGACTTTAGATATAGTCTGCGTTTCTGCTGCGCCGTCAGACCAGTTTACACTTGCAGATATGTCTTGAGTGCAACTTCCCAAACCAAAGTGTAATTGGGTGTTGAAGCTTTGAGAGTAAGGGGATGAAGAGCCGCCAACGCGCTGAATACGCGTTTGGCCACAGGCTTGTACCACGACTGAAGCACCAAGAGCGCTTGCTTTACCTTTGGGGGAGGAACCAATGTTCAATGTGATGAAATGTGCATTTTTTGAAGGAGCAGATTTGTTTTTAAACAAGTGCCATTTGCCGCGTTCATTGTTGATTACTAGGTCTAGTTTGCCGTCTTGATTATAGTCAAAAGTTTCGACGCCGATGCCCGTCGCACCTAGTTCATTGGATATAACACCGTGGTGGTCACTCTCTTTGAATGTTCCATCGCCTTGGTTGAAATACAGCAATGACTTGTTTGCTTGGGCTGGGTTTCCTTGGCGTACAATCAATAAATCTTGATACCCATCATTATTATAATCCCCCACAGCGACGCTGCGTGTGTGTTCATTGCGGGCAAGATTGCTTTTCTGGGTAATATCGACAAACCCTGTTCCTGTGTTTTCCAAAAGCAAATCTTGTGGACCTGCTTCAAATTCATACTCAGGATAAGAAGGTACGTTGTGGATTACACCTGTCATGATAGGATTTGAGCGCGTTTCTATGCGCCATTTGTTATTACCGATATAGCCAAAGTGTAGACCTTGTTTGTCTTGTTTATCAGGCCAACCAAGCGCGTCACTACTGACAATGTGAATGTCCTGACCGCTATGAGTTTCTCCCTCGAATTTAAGCTGATACCCAGATTCGCCAACCCACACAGGAAGGTCTGGCCAAGCAGCTTGATAGTTTTCAATATCGAGCACTTCGCCCAATTCTAAATCTTCCAAACGCAAAGGTGCACGGCGCGCATAAAAGGCCAATGTCTTATTCTCACTATCGTAGAATGTTGCGCCATGAGGGATGTCTTTTGCACGCGTGACATAAAGGTCCAAATCGCCATCATTGTCGAAATCAATCTCTGCAATGGAGGTGACGTCGTTTATTTTGTTGTCGAATTTAAACAGGCTGTCAGATACATCTTTATACTGAAGATCACCTTGGCCCTGCAGCATGGTGATGCGATCAAATCCATAGAAGACAAGGTCGGAAATATTGTCGTTATTATAGTCCGTTACAAGGATACGATGACCTTCTTTAAGTGTGCGGGGGAGGTAGTCTTTAAATACAAACTCTCCCTGACCATCGTTTTTGTATATATAATTGGCACCCTTAGGGTCGGTAAAGTCTAAGGGAATGCCTGTTAGTATTAGGTCTAGATCACCATCATTGTCGCCATCGACGAACTTCGTTGTGCGGCCTCGCATCTTTTTGAAGTCTTCTTTGAAATTCTCCCCATCCGTAATTTTCCTATCTTTAGAGACGTGGAAAACTTTGGCGTTGCGCGCATTGGACCCTGAGCCGCCGCCACGGGAGATGAGAATATCAATATCTCCATCGTCATTGTAATCACCGACAGTAATACCGTGCATGTCACCGACGATTAAATCAGTCCCTTTTGCGTATTTGCCCTTGTTGTTCCAATAGAGTTTGATGCTGTAGCCGTGATCTGTGAGAAGCAGATCCTGAAATCCGTCTTGATCAAGGTCTGCAATAATAGCGTTATCCCATTTGCGGCGGTTCACATTTTCAAATTTGATATCTGAAGTGGTCTCTTCAAATAAGTGATTTGGGCTGTTAGCTGAAGATGCGGTAGGGAGAGTTTGGGAGAGGGCAGATGTCTGACACCCAGTTGCTGCAAGAGCGATAGTGCCAAGCAAGATACGTTTGAAGCCGTGACTAGATGAAGATATTGAAAATTCCCAAATGATGTAAAACTAGAAAGAGGTCTAGAATACCCTCAAACATCATACTTTTCAATTGTTGGTATGTGGCGTTGAGGCGTGTGGTGAACGGAAATTCTATGTAATTAGTTATGATCTTATGGCTTGTGCAATGGCAGTGTCTGGCATCATTGTGTGTATAGAGAATGAGTGTTTGTATTCTCAAAAAATTATCAATTTGGACCCAGATATATGATTGCTTATCGCGCCGCTCTGCCCATGGTCTTTGCAATATGGTTTTTGCAATTGGCTGGCGGAATTCTTGGTCTGGTCACACCACTTGGTTTAGGTGAAATGGGGGTAAGCCTTTCCAATATCGGATTGGTTGCTTCTCTTTATGCCGTGGGGTTTATGGCGGGGGCGTTGAGTGCGCCTTACTGGATTTCACGTATTGGAAATATTCGTTGTTTTTCAATGGCGGCCGCTATCTGCTGTATTAGTTGTTTGAGCATGGATATGTGGCAACATCCGGGTGTTTGGGCTGTGCTGCGCCTTTTAATTGGCCTTGCTTTTTCTCTCATGGTGACCGCGATTGAATCTTGGATGGGGGCAGCAATATCGCCTGCGCAACGCGGCGGCGTGATGAGTATCTATCACTTGGTCGCAAAAGCGGCGCTATTGCTGGGGCCTTTGATTATAATTGGGAATGCGTCATTGGATCATACCAATTATGTGTTGTCGGGGATATTTCTAGCAGCTGCGCTGATACCTGTGTGTATCACAAAACAGAATGAACCTCCGCGACCTGTGAGAGATAATAAGTCGATATTCTCTCTTATACATACTGCGCCTTCGGCGGTGATTGGGGCGTTTTTTGCGGGTGCGATCAACTCAGCAGTAATGGCGTTATTGCCCTTATTTATGCAGCCCTTTTCGCGTGCGGAAGATGTTACTTTATATGCAGCCTTAGCTCTTGCGGCAGTGAATGTGGGGGGATTGATTAGCCAATGGCCTATGGGCTGGCTGTCTGACCATATGGATCGCAGGGTCGTTGTTGGGATTACTGCGATTATTGCGGCGGTGGCGGGGGCAATAATCTTTTTCTTTGCAGAGCTTATGTCTATGTCCGTCCTTCTTGTGCTTTTGGGCATATGGGGAGCGGGTTCGCTGGTGTATTATGGAATTTGCGTGGCCCATGGCGTGGATCGTTCAAAGAAAGAGCAGATTACGCAAATGATGTCTCTTCTACTATTTGTGTGGGCGACAGGGGCGGTTATCGGCCCCTTCGTGCTGGGGCTAGCTATGAACAGCCTATTGGGTGTGAAGGGGTTGTTTGGTGTCGTCTTTATTCTTCACCTGTTTTTGGCATTTGTGATGATTGTACGTAATAGCAGCCGTGCATCTCCACCCGAAGATGCGCAAGCTGATTGGCACCCAACATTGCCCTCAACAGTTGCTATGATTGATATTGATCCAAGAACACCAGATGAGGGGGGAATACAGGGGAAAAGCGAGACTCACTCGCTTTAAGCAGAGGAATATATCTGTTGAGCTTTAGTTTACTTACTGCTTGCGCGACTTCAAGAAGTCTGCTTGTAGCCGATACATTCTTAGGGCGTTTTGATATTCGCCATCAACAAAGAACTCATTGATAAGGCAACCTTCTTCGATGAAGCCGGCTGTTTTATAAATATGGATTGCTGCCTCATTTGAAGTTGAGACGATAAGGTAGACTTTATTCAGGTTGAGAATGCAGAAAGCGTAATCAAGTGCCAGATTGGTGATGGTCTTGCCATAACCTTCGCCTTGGTGTGTGGGGGCGACAATGACCTGAAATTCTGCGCGGCGATGAATGTAGTTGATTTCTACAAGCTCAACCAAGCCGATACGATCACCTGTCTCATCCTCCGCTATGAAACGACGCTCTGAGAGGTCATGAATGTGTTTTAAATAAAGTTCTTCAAGCTCGACAAAGGACTCATAGGGCTCTTCAAACCAGTAATTCATAACGCGACGATTATTGTTCAGCTCGTGAACAAATTGTAGGTCACCCTTTTCAAGAGCGCGCAATTTTGCAGAAATAGGGGACATTCAAAGCTTCTTTCGCGTGGAAATAATGGCTGTTATTGAGTGTGCATTTGGTGATGTCATAGCACAGACTCATGCGCGGATAGCATTGAAATTTGTTGAAAAAAGGCTGGATTTTCAGAATTTCCGGTTTCTTATATTAGAGCTCTGTCCATTGACGCAAAAGATTGTGGTAGACACCAGTCAGTGACAAAACGATATCGTGGCTTTCGCCTAATTCTGCACGTGCTTTCATAATGCTCTGGTCAAGATCAAATAGAGTGCGACGCTGTCCATCATCTTTGACCATGGATTGGCTCCAGAAAAAGCTTGCCCATCGTGTACCGCGGGTAACTGGGTTTACGCGATGTAGGCTATTTGCGGAATAGACAACCATATCTCCCGCTTCAAACTTTATACATTGTTCGCCATACGTATCCTGTATTACGAGTTCACCACCTTCATATTCGTCTGGATCAGATAAGAAGAGGGTAGAAGAAACATCTGTGCGAATACGAAGCCCTGCGGATTGAATAAACCTTACTGCGTTATCTATGTGAGCGCCAAAGGACATGCCTTCATTATATCGATTGAAAAGCGGTGGGTAGACGCGCAAAGGTAGGGCAGCGGCGTTGAAGACTGGGTGTTGAGCGAGCGCCGGTAATAGGATCTGCTGCAACTGAGAGGCTGTATCACTGTCTTCAGGAATTTGAAGGTTGTTTTTTGTTTGAGAGGATTGAATGCCCGCAGTAACTTTGCCGTCAACCCACTGAGAACTTTCTAGAATTTTTCTAATTTCTTTGACTTGCGTGGTTGAAAGTACTTTTTCTGCTTTGATCAGCATGTCTGCCTCCCATATTGTATAAAAATGTGCCGGACCACCTTCCTGCAAATGGTCCGGCACATGACAAATACATCCTAATCCAACTACATTTTGTGTCTGGTCGCCGTGTAGTTGTTAGCGCTGATTAGAATGTTGCTGTCAAGCTTGCGATAGCTGTGCGCCCTGCTGCGGGGGTCACACGACTAGAGTGGATTTGGCTGAAATAGTCTTCATCCGTTAGGTTGTTGATATTTAGTGCGGCGCGGTAGTTGCCAAAATCGTAAGCAATAAAACTATCCATTGTGGTGCGCCCATCCAATTTCTGTGTGTTGGAGGTGTTGAGGAAGACTTCGCTTTGGTAATTTACACTACCACCAATTTGAAGACCTTTTAGCGGGCCGTTTAACAAGTTGTACGTAACGAATACATTTGCGGCATTTTCAGGTACATACTGTGTTTTGTTGCCCGTTACGCTGGAATCTATGAGGCCGGAACGGTTCACATATTCATCGATTGTGGAATTGAGATAAGTGTAATTGGCCGAAATATTCAACGCATCTGTCGCCTGACCTGAAAGACCAATTTCTATACCTTCAACGCTTTGCTTGAGGCCGGATGCTGTAATATCACCCGAAATAGGATCGGTTTCTTTTGCATTGTCCTTTTCAGTTTTGAATATTGAGGATTGAAGAAGGATATTCCCGCCCAATAAACCAATTTTGGCACCTATTTCGTATGATTTGTTCTCTTCAGGATCTAGATCTTGCGTCGTGGAAGATAGGCTTGTGCCGTTAGCGATCGTGACACCTGGAGGTGTCGCAGATGTAGAGTAAGAAATATAATAGTGTTGATATTCTGTCGGTTCCCATAATAGACTTGCCTTGGGGTTGAAGAACTCAGTGTTGGACGCATATTGCGTAAGACAATTATCTCCCAATGTGCCGCTGCATGCTGTGGGTGCATAAGGTGTTGTGAAATCTATTCGGTTTTGGTCAACTTCATAGGAGTTGAAGCGACCGCCCAACACCATTGAGATTGCTTCTGTGAACCATAGTTGGTCATGTATGAAAATGGAGATGTCTTTTCCGGTAGTATCTTCAATTCTGTAAACCTGACCCAATGCCGGCCCTTCTCCATGCGTGGGTGAAAGGACACTTTTAGGGACGCGGCCACGGTCAGTGGTATCAAATCCAAGGCGTTTACGTTCGTTAGATTGGTAGGACGCATCCCAGCCTATAAGAAGCTCATTTTCTAAATGGCCCAATGGGGAGGTGACGCGAAGAGTGGAGACATTTTGAACGCCCCATGTGTTTTGATCATAGGGACTAGATCGGGTTAGGATTTCAGCATTTGCGCGTGTTGCTTCATCTTCTATTCCAATACAATCCGCACCCGTACTACAGGAGTTGATAGTTTGCACGAATAGACGGCTATACGCACCGACCTTGGTGTCACTTGTGAATTCTATATTGTCACTTATTGAATGTTTAAAACGCGCAGTCAGGGAGTCGACAATGGATTCGTCCGTGTCTGAATCATATCCGTAAAAGTTAGAACTTGGGATGCCATATTCCGTGAGGGGGCGATTGTTGTAAAAGCCAACGCCATAATCAGGTGTGCGATCGTCTTCTTGGTGGAGATAAGATAGGGTGAAGCTTGTTTTCTTGCCCAGACCAAATCCGATAGATGGTGCAAAACCCCAACGTTTTGAATTGATCACGTCTCGCCCTTCAACGCCATTCTCATGAACCATTGCGTTGATACGAAGTGCTGTTGAGCTGTTTAGCTGCTGGTTCCAGTCACCAGAGAAACGCGCATAATCTGCAGTACCAGCTGAAATTGTTCCGCTAATTGCGTTCTTAAGGTGAGGTGTTTTAGAGCTAGTGTTAATACCACCGCCAGTGACCCCGCGGCCTAATGTTGTGGAGGATGATCCTTTGAGGACTTCAACCTGCTCAAAATTGAAACTATCGCGGGTGAAAACACCGAAATCACGAAGGCCATCGGTAAAGATATCATTCTTCGCTGATAACCCACGAATAAAGAATTGGTCGCCATTGAGGACGCCGCCTTCACCTAGGTCTGTTGTGATACCAGGGACATTGCGCAGTGCCTGTTCCAGCGTGTTGACTCCTTGGGCTTTGAGTAGGTCTTGGTCGATTACATTGATTATTTGAGGAATATCTTCAACGGGACCAGTGAGTGTAGAGATAGAAGACTCTACTTTTTGACCATCCACATGCACTGTATCCATGACACGCTCTTTATCTTTAGGAGGTGCGGTTTCGTCTGCGTTCGCGGGAAGTGCAGCCCATCCTGATAGAAGTGCGAGCCCCAAAACACCTGCGACAGCAGTATCTGATTTAGGTGGGTTCGCGGAAGTCGATTCCAGCGTTGTCTTACTGTTTGGCATTTGCATTTTGGCCCCTTATAAAATGCTATTGATAATCATTCGCAAATCTCTACAAGGTGCGAGGTTGTAAATCAATAGCGATTGAGAATCATTTGCAAATAAATCTGAAAAAGGTTGGAAATTGGGAGGGCGCGCTGCGCTAAATGATTGAATGAGCCTCGTTCAAACTGAGTTTGAAACAGATTTTGAGTTTAGAGTATTTTGCTCAAGTGGCTGTATAATGGTTAGAATGTTGATTTTATATATAAAAATATAAATTAGAGAATTGTGTGAAAACACTTATTCATCACAGGGCGAAGATGAAGAAATGACGAGTATGCACGACTAAGTTATTCTGGAATAAGATATTCTGGGTGAGACAGGTATTTGCGTGCTTTTTATGCAAAGTGAGTTGTGTCTTAAATTTTGTATACTATGTTTAGGGGCCCGGACGAGATGCGCCGTACCCGGTTAAGACAAGACGACGCCTTTGTTTTTATAAAGGAGTCGCATTATGTCGATTGCGTGGGTTTATCTTTTTGCTGCCGGTCTTTTAGAAATTTGCTGGGTTTTAGGGATGAAATACTCTCAAGGCTTTACCAAGCTTGGTCCCAGTGTCTTCACGATCATCACACTATCTTTTAGCATGTATCTTCTGGCAAAATCAGTAAGCGTTATTCCTGTTGGGACGGCTTATGGAATTTGGGTTGGGATAGGTGCAATTGGTGCTGCTGCAATGGGGATATTCCTGTTTCATGAGCCAGTAACACCCTTCCGGCTCATATTTCTTGGAATGCTCTTTGTCGCGATTATTGGATTGAAACTCACTGCCGCATAAGGCGCAATGTACAAACGCACCCCTATTCACATAGACAAAGGTGTCCGTATGAATAGGGGATGATGTATACTATGATCCGGCGTTTATTGTTGTTTCAGGCCATCCGCCTAAAGCGCGGAAAACTGACACCGCGTTTAAGGCTTTGTCACGCTGTGTCGCGATGAGTAATTGCTGCGCTGAGTAATTGTTTCTTTGCGCATCTAGCACAGGCAAATAGCTATCAATTCCCGCAGAGAAGCGTTCGTTTGATAGATCAAGCGTGGCTTGGTTGTCTTCTGCCAAGGCGTTTAGCGCATCAAGACGTTCTTCTATTGTGTCAGCAACAGCGAGTGCATCTGCTGTTTCTTTAAAGGCGGACTGAATAGCATATTCATAATTTGCAAGCGCGGCTTCCTGTTGGGCTTTGCTGACATTCAATGCACTTTTTCGGCGTCCGCCGTCGAAAATAGGAAGAGAGATACTCGGTCCCAACGACCATCCGCCAGAGGTTACATCTACAAGATTGTTCAGATCAGCGCTGGCATATCCAATAGTTCCCGTAAGGGAGATCGAAGGGAAAAATGCTGCGCGTGCTGCTCCTATATTGGCGTTTGCAGCAAGGAGTGTGCGCTCTGCTGCGATAACGTCAGGGCGGTTAAGTAGGATTGAAGAGGATTGCGCGAATGGCAAATTTTCAGTTGTTGGCGCAAATTCAAGATTTGCTGTTTCCAACACATCTTCGGGCAGGGGAGCGCCTACCAATAGACGCAATGTATTTAAGTTCTGGCTTACAACAGCTTTAAGGCGAGCGGCTTCAGCCCGAGCAGTATGCACACTTGAGGAAGCACGGTGAATATCAAGTTCATTCGCAACACCGGAGTTGAAGCGGCGCTGTGTTAGCTCTAGGGAAGACATTTGGCTTTGCGCAGTTTCTTCTGCGAGCAATAAAAGTCTTTTGTTACTTGCGAGAGATATCCAAGCATCGGCAACAGAAGACACAAGTAATATCTTTGTTGCGCGTTCGCCTTCTACGCTGGACAACCAAGATTGAAGAGCTGCCTCACTTAAGTTTGCGACGCGCCCGAAGAAATCGAGTTCGTAGCTGGATAAACCCACATTTAGAGCAGAGCCATCACTGAAGGTGCCTTGAGCAGTTGCTGTTGCATCCTCCTCAAAGGTTTCTCCTTCGCGCACGCTTCCGCCGACGGCCAAGCTAGGCCAGCGTGCTGAACCTGTAATGCCATATTGGGCTCGGGCAGCGCGAACATTGGCAGCGACAGCTCGCAAGCTACGGTTTTGCGTTAGGGCTGTATCAATAAGGCTTTGGAGCTGTGGTGCGGTAAACACAGATTGCCATTGAAGTAGCTCGGCTGTGTTTTCCTTAAGGTCTATGTCATGCAGATCTGCTGGCACTGGCGGCGCGACTGGATCGTAATCTGGCGCGAGGCTCACACAGCCTCCAAGGAGGCTTGCGCCTGTCATTGCGATCATAACGGAGTGTTGTTTACTCATGCTGATACGCCTTCTGCAGGAGGGAGAGATTTATTTGATTTTCCGCCTGTAAGTTTGCGGATGATCACATAAAATAGGGGGGCGAAGAAGATTGCAAAGAATGTAGCCGAGATTAGACCACCCACAACAGTTATACCAATTGCGACACGAGCTCCAGCACCTGCACCCGTTGCCAAGGCAAGCGGCAATACACCGAAACCAAATGCAAATGATGTCATCAAGATTGGACGAAGGCGCATACGAACAGCTTCAAGAGTGGCTTCAATCAGTTCTTTGCCTTGATCTTCCAGTGATCTAGCAAACTCGATAATCAAAATCGCGTTTTTAGATGCAAGTCCCACCGTGGTTAGAATACCCACTTGGAAGAAAACATCATTCGCTAAGTCAAAGAAGTGCGCTGCTGCAATCGCTCCTGTTACACCGAGGGGAGCAACAAGAAGAACGGCAAGGGGCACGGTCCAGCTCTCATATAAGGCAGCAAGACATAGGAAGATAAACAGCACAGAAAGTAGATAAAGCGCGTTGGCTTGGTTGCCAGACTCTTTTTCTTGAGCACTCATGCCAACCCATTCAGCGGCGTAATTTCCCGGAAGCTGAGAGACCAACTCTTCCATTTTTACCAAGGCGTCACCAGAGCTTGTGCCCGGCGCTGCCATTCCTTGAATGTTCAAGGCTGGGAGGCCGTCAAAGCGTTTAAGTTGAGGCGAACCTGTTTTCCATTGAGTTGAAATAATCTCTTCAATCGGAGTTAGCTCTCCTGTGCTGTTTCGTACACGCCACTCTCCAAAATCATCTGGCTGCATGCGGTATTCAGCATCACCTTGGACATAAACACGTTTGATACGTCCACGATCAAGGAAGTCGTTGACATATGTGCCACCAAACCCAACAGACAATACATTCGTGATGTCTGATAGTTGAATGCCTAAGGAGGCCGCTTTTTGGTAATCAATCTCGACATTAAATTCAGGGCTGTCTGAGATACCGTTTGGACGCACGCCCATGAGTGTTGGCTCCTGAGACGCCATGCCTAATAACTGCATCTGAGCATTGGCAAGTGCGCTTCCACCAACACCGGACAAGTCTTGTAGATACATATCAAAACCACTGGCGTTTCCTAATTCACGAATAGGAGGTGGGTTGATAGCGAAGACCATGGCTTCAAGATCGCCTGCGAATGCTTGGCTTGTGCGATTGGCGATATTGAATGAGTTGTTTTCAAGTCCTTCGCGATCTTTCCAATCCTTTAGAGGGAGGAAGGATAGACCCATGTTTTGGCCCGCTCCAGCAAAGCTGAAACCGGATATGGTGAAGACACCTTTTATGTTGTCTCCTTCTTTTTCCATATAGTGTTTCCCAATGCGGTCCATCACGTCGATTGTACGCTCTTTGCTTGCATCAACAGGCAATTGAGCGACCGTGATAACAACACCTTGGTCTTCATCTGGAAGGAAAGAGGTAGGAAGGCGGACAAAACCAAATGCTGCGACAGCACCGATGATTAAGAATACGCCGAAAAAGACCCAACGTCTGCGAATGACACGCTCTACGACGCCCGTATATCCATGCTCAAGTTTGCGGAAACCAGAGTTGAATAAATCACCGGGTTTATTGATCCAGCTTTTGGCATTCCCGTGTGTGTTTTTCAATATGGTTGCACAAAGGGCAGGGGAAAGCACAATTGCCACGATAACCGACAATATCATCGCGGATACAATTGTGACGGAGAACTGACGGTAGATCACGCCGGCTGAACCTGGAAAGAATGCCATGGGAATGAAAACGGAAGATAGTACAACGGCAATACCCACTAGCGCACCAGTGATCTGGCCCATGGATTTACGCGTAGCGTCGATGGGAGATAACCCATCTTCTTCCATCACACGTTCAACGTTTTCAACAACAACAATCGCATCATCCACGAGAAGACCAATAGCAAGGACCATGGCAAACATGGTCAGCATGTTGATGGAATACCCAAATACTGAAAGGACTGCGAAAGTTCCAAGCAGAACGACAGGCACAGCAATCATCGGAATGAAAGAGGCTCTTAAAGACTGCAAGAAGATGAAAATAACGAGGAATACGAGAACAATCGCTTCTATGAGTGTGTGCTCAACAGAACTGATAGATTCTTCAATGAACGGCGTTGTATCGTAAGGGAATACAACCTCGATATCATTGGGGAAACTTTCACTACGAGAGAGAATGCTTTCACGAACAATTTCTGCAGTTTCTAGAGCGTTTGCACCTGTCGCTAGCGACACAGCAAATGCGGCAGCGGGTGCTCTGTTAAAGCGCGGCTCGATTGTGTAGTTTTCTGAGCCTTTTTCAACGCGCGCAACGTCTTCAAGATAAATCGGTGTTCCTTCGGCGCTGGATCGGATAAGCAATTTTTTGAAATCGTCGACCGTCGTCAGTAGGGACTGAAGAGTAATTGTCGCGGTGATTTCTTGCCCCTCAACGGAGGGTGCACCACCGATGGAACCGGATGATATTTGTGCGTTTTGTGCTTGAATTGCGTTGGTGATATCGCTCGGTATTAGATTGAATTTGTTCAGTTTGTTAGGGTCTAGCCAGATGCGCATAGCATATTGGGACCCAAATAATTGTACGCTTCCGACGCCTTTGAGGCGGCTGACTTCATCAATAAGATTGCTGCGAACATAATCACCTAAATCAGCTGTGTCATAGGTGCGGTTTGGGGATGTTAAGGCTGCAACCATCAAGAAACTTGCAGATGCTTTATTTACGGTAACCCCTTGGCGCTGAACTTCGGAAGGAAGTAAAGGCGTTGCCAGTGAAAGTTTGTTTTGGACCTGCACTTGCGCAATATCTGGATCTGTTCCGGTTGCGAAAGTCAGCGTGATTGAACTGGTTCCGGCAGAACTGGATATAGATGACATATAATCTAAGCCATCCAATCCCGTCATTTGTTGTTCAATCGTCTGCGTAACTGAATCTTCAATAGATTTAGCAGATGCACCCGGGTAAGTGGCACCGATAGTAATCGTTGTGGGTGCAATATCAGGGTATTGAGCAACAGGAAGGTTGTTTAGCGATAGTGCACCTGCAAGCATGATGACAATCGCTATGACCCACGCAAATACGGGGCGGTCGATAAAGAAGCTGGCCATTGGGGTTTGTAAGCCTGTGGTTTATTGTTCTGATACTTGGGGAGGAGTTGTTGCTTCGGCGTTAGCCATTGCATCATTTTCAGAATTGATGGGTTGAACTGGCATGCCTTCGCGAAGCATAAGAAGGCCGTCTACAATCAAGTTGTCACCTGATTTTAAACCGTCTTCTACAATCCAGTTATTGTTTGAGGCACCGGCAAGTTTGAGCATTCTTTGCTCTGCAACGCCTTGTCCATTCATAACCAACGCATATGGGTCGCCGCGCGGTGTACGCGATACGGCTGATTGCGGTGCTAAGATAACATTATCCAGCAAACCAGCAGAAAGCTGAGCTTTCACATACATGCCAGGCATTAAAAGGTGATCTGGATTTGGGACAATGGCCCGAAGAATAACGGTTCCTGAAGACTCATCGACGCTGATTTCAGAAAAGGCGAGTTGACCCTTCGCATTGTGTGCGGTGCCGTCTTCATACAAAATTGTTACAGGGACGGCTTCGTTTGCATTTGTTTGTAAGCGTCCTGCTTGTACATCACGCTTAAACTGCAAGACATCAGAACTAGATGCTGCAAGGTCAACATATATTGGGTCTAGTTGAAGGACGCGAGCAAGTGAGTTTTGTTGGTTTTGCGTGACCAATGCACCGGCTGTAACGCTGGAGCGACCGATGCGGCCATCAATAGGGGAGGTCACTTTCGTACGCGAAAGATCAATACGTGCTTGAGTTAATGTGGCGCGGCGGACTGCAATATCTGCTTCCGTTTGCTTACGTGTCGCGACGACTTCGTCATATTCTTGCTGACTGACCGCTTTACTTTCGATAAGTTGAGCAAAACGTTTTTCATTTTGGCGTGCGATCTCAGCGGTCGCTTCAGCGCGATCAAGTTCGGCTTTTGCGCTGTCTACGCGTGCGACATATTCAGAAGATGCAATTTGATATAGTGCTTGTCCTGCTTTGACATCCATACCTTCTTCAAACAGGCGTTTTTCAATAACACCTGTGACTTGAGGGCGAATTTCAGCTTCAGCAAATGCATGTGTGCGACCAGAAAGTTCACGCTGGCTTTCCAGAGAACTTGCATTGATCTTTAGAATTTTGACCGGCTTACCTTGAGCTGCTGGGGCTGATTGCTCGCTAGGAGCAGCGGCGTCTTGTCCGCAGCCAGAAAGAACGAGTGCACCAAGGGTTAGCGCGACCACGCTGCTAAGCATGGAAAAACTGTGAGATGGAAAAAAGTGTTTCGGAACCATAATGGTGGCCTTGACTGGTCTTAGAAAAAAAACTTATTGTGCGCCTTATAGAATGAACGTTCATTCTAATGCAAGTGAATACTTTGTAGAGTCGAATAAAAGGTAAATTTTATTGTCTAACATTGCTTCCAATACAAAAACCGAATCGGACCTTTCGGCTGACCAAAAACAATTGCAGCGTAAGGAGCAAATTATGAATGCTGCGGCGGCTTGTTTTGTGGAAAGAGGCTTTCACGGTGCTGGTATGGCTGCCATTGCAAAAAAAGCTGAGATGAGCCCTGGGCATATATATCACTACTTTTCGACTAAAAATGATATCATCGCAGCAATTGTGGAACGGGAGTCTGCTGCAAAGGTTGCGTTTTTTAAGGCCTTCTGCGATGTCGAGCCTGAAAATATACTTCAAGTTCTGTTAGATAAGGTGGATGAAGGCGTAGAAAAGTGCGCTGATCCGTTTGAATCTATTTTGTCGCGGGAAATTCTCGCTGAAACCCAACGAAATCGTGAGATCGCACAAATTGTGCACAGGCATCATGAAGATTCTCTCAAGGTTTTTGTGGATATTTTAACGTCAAAGTTAGGTGTCGAAGACGTTGAATCTAAAGTGAATTGTATGAAGGCTATGTTTAGCGGTATTATGATTCAGGTGTTGGTGAATCCTAAGCTGGACCGCGTGGCTCTTACTGCGGAAGTAAAACGTCTGATCAAATTTATGTTATCTGGCGAGAAAAGCACTATTTAGGCTTTGTGCTAAGAAATTTCCGAACAATTGGGAAGTATAGACAGTTAGGCAATAGTCCCAATATTTTGAACATTATAGCAAAGCGTGTTGGGTAATTGGTTTCAAATCTTTTGGACTCCAACGCTTTGCGTGTACGCGTAGCAGCTTCCTCGACATCCATAATAAACGGCATTTTAAAGGCGTTTTGATCTGTAAGTCTTGTCTTGATGAAACCGGGATTGATTACTTGAATTTTGAATTTTTCAGGGGGGAGGTCTGCTTTAAGGTTTTCTGCCATATGGATTAAACCCGCTTTGCTCGCCCCATAGGCTGTAGCAGCCGGAATGCCTCGTAAACCGGCAAGTGAACCAATTAAAGCGACATGTCCACGGCCTTGATCTATAAGATGAGGAATGCAGACGCCAAGAATACGCGCTGCTCCAACAAAGTTTACATTACATATGTTTTCAACAGTCTCGGCATCCCATTTTTGCGCTCTCATTGGCTTGTAAATGCCCGCACAGAATATGATACCGTCAATGGGTCTTTCCTTGACGACCTGCTTGAAGGCACGTTCGACACTCAGTGTTTTACTTACATCGCATTCAACGACTTGGGTTTTGTGAGGTAAGTCTGCGGCTAGTTTGAATAGTGCTGTTTCATTTCTAGCGGATAAAATTAGGGATGCCCCAAGGGCAGATAGATCACGCGCAAGCGCTTCACCTAAACCGCTGCTCGCGCCAACAATCCAGTATGTTTTTCCGGCCCACTCGTTATCGCTACTCATTCGGCTGCATCCAGTTCGTTTGAATTGGAGAGAGAAGCTTGATTGAACACTGAATTTTCATTGATGTCACGATGCTTAAATACGGCAACGAGTTCGGCGACCTTTATTCCAAATTTTCGCATTTGAGAGCGATTAATAATGGTGCCTTCATCTGTGAGGTACATCCAGTCTGTCACGCTTAGTGTGTGACCACCTGCGTCTTCGCTTAGTTTTAGTTTATATTTCATTTGCAGCGTGTTGCCTGATTGTATGCCCTCAGCCTGTCCAATAAGATCTGGCGCGGTGGCGGTGAAGGTGCCATCTCCATTGAATGCTAGTGTCCATTTGCGATGATCTTCACGCCCGCTGGCATAAATGAAATGCTCACTTAGAGTGCCGCCATTTATATCGAATTCACCTGTCATGCGGGCTTTAAAACGAGAGACGACTTTGCCCGTGTAGTCATAGATTAGGCCTTCAGACAGATAATCCCCGCTAAGGTTTTTTTGTGCATCGAAGATTGGAGAATTAGAGGTGTAGTCTGCTGGTTTTTGTGTTGAGAACCCCCACACACATCCTGAAACTGTGAGTAGACTTAAAGAGAGTAAAATTCCTATTGCGACATATATCATGCGAAACATCTTTCCGGAGTCCTTTTTTGAAAGGATGAATTATCAGAATGTGGTGGGTTATCGTCCTGTTAAGTCTTTGGTTTTTTTGGGGTATCGACTATCTGGCGAGAGCCATATCGCAAAGAAATGTGTGCTAAATTCGGGCTCTTCAATAGTGCAACGAAGTGCACCATTGAGTGAGAATTCGGTGATATTTTCGTTTCGCTTAAAGCCAATGATTTCATCGCCTTTGCTGACATCACCAAAACAGCCTTCAAGGTCTTCTCGTAGATATTCATAGGTGTCTTCGGCTTGGTTGCTTAAGCGCGCCATTTCAACAATAGAGGCATTTGCTATTTTGGATGCCGGAATTGAGCGCGTGTATTCCAGCTTTAGAGCAAAAGGGGCGCTAGCGTCGAAGGGCGTGTGAGTTGCCATTAATGTGGCGCGGTAAAGCTTGAATGGGCCGAGCCAGTAATTTGCAGTACCGACCGTTTGATAAGATTCATATGGAATGGGTGAGGGGGCACCCAACAATAAAAGCGCAGCAAGAATAGATGAGTTAAGCATGACTTAGCTCCACGTGGACAACATTGGTGCGTGTTCCTTGCTCAAAAGCAGCGGCGCATGTGTCGAGGTAATATTGCCACCCACGAAGGAATTCTTTCTTGTATCCTTCTTTTTCAAGATCTTGATTTGTCTCCATAAATTTTCCACGCCACTCTCTTAAAGTGCGGGCGTAGTCCTTCCCGAAACGAAATAGGTTATCTGCTTTGAGACCAACTTTTTCAGCTTGTCGGGTGATCTCTCCAGGTGAAATAAGCATACCGCCGGGGAAGGTGTATTGGCGGATGAAGTCTGTGCGGTTGCGATAAGTATCAAAGGCTTCATCTTCAACAATAATTGCTTGAAGCGCTGCGCGGCCATTATCGGCCAAACGGTCTTTTATAGTTTTAAAATAGGTTGGCCAGTAGCGTTGTCCGACCGCTTCAACCATTTCGATTGATATGATTGAGTCAAATTTTCCCTTGATATCTCTATAGTCTTGCAGACGAATATCCGCTCTTTCATTTAATCCATTTTGCGCTAAGCGTTTGTTTGCAAAGGCATGTTGGGCTTTTGAAATTGTAACTGCGGTGAGGTTTTGATCACTTGTTGAGAGGGCGCGTTCAGCAAAACCGCCCCAGCCACAGCCTATCTCCAATGTGTTCTCGCCACTTGATCTAACGGCGTTTAACAAGCGGTCATATTTTGCGTGCTGTGCGTCCTCAAGTGACTGATTTTCTTTATTATATAGCGCTGCGGAATAGGTCATGCTGGGGTCTAGCCAGCGACTATAAAAATCGTTCGAGATGTCATAATGCGCGGCGATATTGCGACGAGAACCTGACTTTGAATTCGCGCGGGTAAATTTGTCTGTCGCCATGAATAATAGGCGCTGAAATGTCGCTCCGCCAAAGGGTGTTTTGATGACATCATGATTTAGAAGTGCAAGTGTAGAAAGTGCCTCTAAATCGGGGGTATCCCACATGCCTTGGGCGTAGGTTTCACCTAATCCAACATCACCGCGCAGCGCGAGGGCAGAGAGGACATCCCAATCGTGTATCTCCCAGTTAACACACGGATTTCCTTGACCAAATTGGTGTAGTTTTCCATCGGGAGTTTGAACATTTAGTGTTCCGGTGTGGATGCGATCTAGGAGAGCAAAGAATTTTTTTGATGCGCTTTTAGATGATATAATCATTTGGATAATTCCTGTGCAGGAGGTGTCGGGCGGCGACGAAAGTGCGCACCCTTCATTTTTAACTTAAGTGCCTGAAAATAAATAAGAAACATCACGCGTAGCGCCCCGAAAGGTAATCTGAGGCTTGATATGATTATTTCTTTTGTCGATAGCGGAGCGAGGTGTCCTGCTAATTTTGCGACCATGCCGCCTTCTGTGGGGTTAGTATAAAAAATCCCAATATTTACAGTGCTTTCATTCACATCAAATTGGAATTCATATCGGCCATGAAGGGGTTGGTAAGGCGAAACGTGCATCGCTTTATCAATTGAGATGGTATCTTTGGAGGTGATAGGCGAAAAATGTGCGTTTTTACAAAGATATGAATGCCTATCACGACCTACATTTGTAACTTCAGCGACAATAGCGATGAGCTGGCCGTGCTTGTTTTTAAATAGCCAAAAACTGATAGGATTAAAACTAAACCCAAGGCAGGCTGGCATTGTCAGGAGTTGAATATGGGCATGTGCCTGAACGGGAATAGCGCATTCATTGGCAAGCTGGTGCGCGTATGCTTGCAGCGTGGTATTGCCCTGACCATAGTCTGTATCGCGTATGGTCCATAGGTTGAACCTATTGTGCGACATGGCTGTTGGCCAACTGGTCGATTCCTGCGTTACATCTAGTAAAACATAGTCGGTTTTATAGGTAAAAGCGTTTTTGATTTTACCTTTTCGCCCATGAAAAACGTCAGCGCGGAGAAGTTGAGGTGGTGGTTTTATAGGACTTGTAATGTTCATACTTTAGCCACCGGATTTGCGTATTTTTCATTTAGCGATTTCGCTATTTCGACGCCGCTCATGAGTCCGTCTTCATGAAAACCATAGCGCATGTATGCACCGCAAAACCAAATATTGGTTGGGCCTTGAATTTCTACCATTCGGTTCTGTGCTCTAAGAGCGGACACATTAAATTGCGGGTGCCACAAAGTTGTTTCGTCATAAATGAGGTCGTCCGCGATTGGCCCTTTGGGATTAAGTGTCACGAAGACGGGCGTGTCGTCTGAAATATGTTGAAGGAGGTTCATCCAGTATGTGAATGATCCATCTGTTTCTATTTCGTTGGATTTGCCGCGATATACCCAACTTGACCAAGCGGCTTTTCTCTTTGGCATATGGGATGTATCGCCGTGAAGAATGACGCGGTTGGGGCGGTATTTGATATCACTAAGTAAAGATTTTTCTTTGAGTGAGGCATCGGATAAAATTTCTAGAGCTTGGTTGGAGTGACAAGCAAATATGATTTCGTCGAATTTTTCTTGATCGCCATTTTCAAGCATTACCCAAGGTGTGGGTGAGCGACCTGCTTGCAAAACTTCGGTGTTGAGTTTTAGTGTTACAGATTTGGAAACAAGCGCTGCATGTAACTTATCTACATAGACTTTACTTCCGCCAACAACGGTACGCCATTGTGGGCCTTTCAAGGCTGAGAGTAGCCCATGATTGTGGAAGAAACGTACAAAGCTAGTCGCTGGGAAATTTTCGATGTCTTGACGCGCTGTGCTCCAAATCGCACCCGCAAGAGGGAAGAGGTAGTTTTGGCGAAAGTAAGTGCCAACACCCATCTGGTCCAGTAACTCTCCTAGTGTGAGGTCGGGATTTTCAAATGCGATCTGTGCGTTCTTGTTGAATTTGAAAATATCTCTGATCATTCCCCAAAATTTTGGACTAAGAATGTTTTTAGGGTCGGAGAATATGCGCTTGGGGTTGCTCAGTGCGTATTCGAACCTGCCATCATCTAAAGATACAGCAAATGACATAGTGGTTGGCACGCTTGGTACGTCTAGTTCGGCGAATAACTCTAGTAAATGAGGGTAGGTTGCATCGTTAAAGACCATGAAGCCAGTATCTACTGGGATGTCACGGTTAGGGCCTGCCATACGTGTGCGGGCGTGACCGCCTAATTCTGCTTCGCTCTCAAACAGCGTTACATTATGGTGCTCGCTTAATTTCCACGCCGCGCCAAGACCAGAAATGCCGCCGCCTATAATGGCGATGCGTTTGCGTGTTTTGGGATGTGCGTGTGTGGATTGTTCAAAAGCCATAATGTTTCCCAACGAGATTTGTTATCGTGTTTGTATTTGTTTACGAGGGATTACGGAGAATGGATCACTGCTAATGATTGAGTCAGAGAATGATCCATGTGTCTAAGCGCTTCGTATAGAGTGGTATGACACATGAAATTGCCCCTCAAATCCCTTTAGATGATGATCAATCAATCATTGACGATAACGTCGTATGGTTGAAGGATGTTGACGCATGGAAGTTTGCGCACGCCAATCCGCATCAAAGGGGTCGTCATTTGCAAGAATCTTTACCCGGAGATTGGTCTGCTGAACTGGTTTTAGTGGGGCGACAGCAGGACAAGGCTGCGTTTTCTAAGCTTTTCGCGCATTTCGCGCCTCGGATAAAATCCACAATGCTACGCTATGGTTTGAAAAATGAGCTTGCTGAAGAAGTAGCGCAGGAAACATTTGTATTAGTTTGGCGCAAAGCATCTCAGTTTGACCCTGAGAAGGCTATGGCATCCACGTGGATTTTTACGTTGGCTAGGAACAAAAAGATCGACCTTCTAAGAAAGCAGGGGCGACCAGAAGCGGACGTGAATGATCCCGCGTTTGAACAGGAGGCTGAACAAACGCCAGACCAAATTTTAACGACATTGCAGAGAGCCAAAGCAATCAAGGCGGCAATGGAAAAACTGCCTGAACAACAAAGAATAGTGCTACAAAAATCCTATTTTGCGGATGAAACCCAAAGTGAAATTGCGGCGAGCCTTAAAGCGCCGCTTGGTACAGTTAAGTCACGCCTTCGATTGGCATTGGAGAAATTGCGCACGATTTTAGATGCAGACTTAGGAGAGGGATCAATATGAAAATCACTCACCATATAACAGATGACCTCTTATATCTTTATGCCGCTGGAGATTTGAAATTTGGGTGGAGTTTGGCAATAGCTACACACCTATCTTTGTGCCCATCTTGTCGAGCTACTTTAAAAACTTATGAACAAGTGCTAGCAGAAAATCTTGCGCAAGAGCATGTCAGCGAGATGTCGGTAAATGCAGACGATGTGCTTGCGATTGCGGGTTCTCAAATGGAACCCTGTGAAATTGCGCCGCCTGTGCAAGCTGAGAAGAACTTTGTTTTTCCAAAACCCTTGCGAGATTTATGTGGAGACCTTGGCGACATTAAATGGTCGACAATGGGCGGCGGAATAAAGCAAAAAATTCTGCACGAAGAAGATGGTATTGTTGCACGTTTATTATACATCTCTCCGGGAGCCTCTGCCTCCGCTCACGGTCACAATGGTATTGAGTTAACGCAAGTTGTATCGGGTGGTTTTTTTGATGGAGACCAAGCGTTTGAGCGGGGTGACATACAGATCGTTGCGCATGACAGCCCGCACCAACCCATTGCAATGAATGGTGAGGCATGTGTTTGCTTAGCCGTAACAGATGCACCGCTTAAATTCAGGAATTTTTTACCGCGCTTGTTTCAGCGTGCATTCAGAATATAAGCTGTTTTCGCTAAACTAGGTCAATCATATTGAGACGATGCAGGGAGGCTTTCCCTTGGGCAGCATCCAAATACCTCTTTGTATTGTTTGGAGAAATGTCCAAAACTTGTAATGCCATAATCGAGCATAACATCCGTCACACGCGTACCCTGACGCGCAAGCTCTAGGTCGTTTTTAACTGCGTGAAGACGTTGGGTTCTGAAGTATTCTAGAGGAGTTTGATTGAATCGTTTGCGGAATAATAACTGTAAACTGCGTCCAGATACACCTGACTCTTTGGCGATATCTGAGAGCGTGGGATTTTCGCGTACATTCTCATGGATATAATCAAGTGCACGCTGCATTTTGGTCGAATCTCCATCTATAGGATCGTTTGAAAGGCGGTCGGAGTAATTGTGCTCAAACACGCACAGAGCTGTTGTCATGGTTGATTCCAGATAGGAAACAAGCATTTGGTTGCGACGCATATTGCCGTGCATGGAGAAGGCAATTTGAGCAACATTTGCGATGTGGTTTTGCCAAATTTGGGAGGCTTGATTGGAAGCGATCTCTGTGGCGAATACCAAAGGTGTAGAAACTTCTTCAAACAGCAGAGTTTCAAGGTGGCGCTGCAAGATATCTTTGTTAATCCCGATCACAAGACGTTCACTGTCATCGCAAATATCCATATTATAAGGGGATTCCGGCGATAGCATCATGGATTGATTGGGTTGAAGCGCGACTTCATGTGAGCCGCGTGCAATACGATTGGCTCCGCGCATGATGGTTTGTGCAAAAAATAAATTGCGATATTCTTTGGGTTGAGCCTTTACGCGCGTTCCGTATCCGATACGCATCAATGAAATGGATTCATTGACTAGACCCCGATAATGGACATCTAATCGGTCTATATCTTCAACAACTTCTATACGGTGTGGGCTAACTTTTTTAGCTAGAAAATCATGTGCTTGGTCCAAATCTTTCGTTCGGAATAACTCAACGTCATCCCGTATATTTAGATTTGAAACTGTATTCTCCCCAGCGTCGGTTTCTATATATGGCAGCATTATTTGCGTTTCGGCTATAGAGCCTACTTCTTCCTATTTGAACGACTATCCAAATATAGTGTTGTAGAGTTTGCGGATAGTCAAGCATTGGGCGTGCGGTTGAAACTCTCTATAAGTATAGAGATATATAGAGTGCTAGATGTGGTAATTTATTCATTTTTTTATCAAAAACGACACGACGAATATTTATCGATTCGTCAAAATGATAGCTTCTATTTCGCAAAATGAACTTAAATATTCGCAGTTGCGATAGCGTGGCTTTACTTTTTATTCAACGCTAACCTAGCGGAAACTCCGGCGGACCCAGAGCACAAGAGGTTTTGGGTAAAAGATCGGTAGTCGCGCAGGGAGGTATATAATGAAACGTATTACAAAGAATACGGGGACAGCCATTGCGGCCGTTCTTGCCATGACGATGTCGATGGATGCTATCGCTCAAGATGCAAGTCCTGATACAATTTCCGAAGCTAAAGAGGGTGCGAGTGAAACACGCACACTTGCGAAAATTGTGGTGACAGGGTCCAACATCAAGCGTTCTTCTTTTAGTGATCAAGCGTCTCCGATTGAATCAATTGGACAAGAAGCTTTTGGTGATGTTGGCGCACAAGATGTGCGTGACCTTGTTGAAACTTTATCTATCAATGCTGGATCGCAAAACAACGCGGATGTGTTCACTGCAGGGTATACGACAGGTACAAGTAACATAAACCTTCGCGGGTTGGGTGTGGCGTCAACGCTCGTGCTTTTAAATGGTAAGCGCCAAGTGACGTCCAGTGTGCCAACCACGGCGGGTGTTCTGTTTGTGGATACAAACAGTTTAGTGCCCAGTATTGCGATTGAGCGCCTTGAAATATTGAAAGATGGTGCGTCTGCGATTTATGGGTCTGAAGCCGTTGCCGGTGTGGCGAATTTCATTACGCGTGACAAGTTTGTTGGGATGGAAGTGAAGGCTGACTATCAGGCGCGTTTTTCTGATGGAGATCAAGAAGACGCTAAGATAGAAGGTATTGTTGGTGTTGAAGGGGATTGGGGAAATCTCGTTGCTGCTGCATCATACTTTGATCGTACACCGCTTTATGGAGATGAAGTTGGTTGGTTGCGCGCCATTAACGGTACAAACACATCAGGTGTTGGTAGTCCAGGGACGTTTCTTGGTGTTCCTGCCGAGCTTGGGTATCCATCAACTGGGCCGTTTACGCCCGACCCCGATTGTGAGCGCCTTGGAGGCGAAGTGCAGGCGGTGTGTCGCTTTGACTTTCACGATCAGCAAACTGTTGTTCCTAAAGAAAACCGCTTTCAAGGGTATGCGAAATACACAAATGATCTTTCAGACAATTTAGGTGGGTTTGCTGAAATTGCGTTTTCGCGGACACGTGCTGCTAGAAACACATCGCCAAGTTATCCCTTCATTTTGGATAATGCGACGGTGCCAGGATATGCGCCTTTCAATATCTTTGAAACAGATGTGCGTTATTTTGGACGCCCACTTGGAACGGGACAGCCGGCGACTGAAAACAGATTTGAGAATGATACATTCCGCTTTAGTGCAGGGCTTGAGGGATCTTTCACAGATGATATTTTCTGGGAAGCGACCGTAACGAAAGGCATTAGCGAAGGCTTGGTCATTCAAAGTGATACGATCACGGACCACTTTATTGAAGCTGTTGCTGGTTTTGGTGGAGCAGACTGTCAGGCACGCAATATTGAAGCTGCAAATGCTTTGGGTGTGACGCCGGGTGACAATGCTGCAGGGTGTTATTACTGGAACCCATTTGGTTCAGCTATTGATCCTGCAAACACAACTGCCATCAAAAATGGACAAGAAATACGAGACTATATTTTTGGTGAGCAAACTCTGGATGCAAAATCTGAAGCGTTGACACTTGATTTCGTTGTTTCAGGTGAGCTTGGTCTCGAGCTTGGCGGCGGTAAAGTTGGTGCAGCTTTTGGTGGGCAATATAGAGAAGAAAGCCTGTCGCACGATTATGATACGCTTTCTAACCAAGATGCTTATTCATTCTTGGTCGGGAATCCTGACTTTAGTGCGTCCCGCGATGGTTGGGCTGTATTTGCTGAGGTGTCCCTACCATTTACAGATAATTTGGAAGTGCAGGGTGCTTTACGGTATGAAACGATTGATGGGCTAGAGACGACAGACCCGAAAATTGGTGTGGTTTACCGTCCTGCAGATTGGGCAACTCTTAGAGGGTCATACAGTACTTCTTTCCGTGCGCCATCTACTTTCCAATTGTTTGGAACTCAGACGACATTTACGCAGGTGAGTTATAATGGTGCGACGAACTTTATTTCGACGCGCGCCAACGGTAATTCGAATCTCAAGCCAGAAACATCGCAAGCATTTAATGTCGGTGGTACATTTGACTTTGGCGGTCTAGAGTTTGAATTGGACTATACAAATTTCAGCTTTGAGGATGTGCTAACTGCTGAAAATGCACAGGCCATTATCAATGAAGCCGTTGCGAACGGGACGGATACAACAAGCCCAAAAATTATCCTGACTCCAGGTGGTACAATCGGACAAGTTGTTGCTGATTTTGTAAATGCCAACGCCATCAATACAAGCGTTGTGGATTTCTCACTTAAATACGCAATTGATACAGGTGCAGGTAGCATTACGCCCTTCATCGAAGGAACTTATGTTCTGGAATATGAATTAACAGGCGTTAATGGGAATGTGATTGATGGCGCTGGAAGCCGTAACTTCAGGAATTTTGGTGACCCATCTCCTGAATTGCGCGCCAACGCTGGTGTGCGTTTCAACAGTGGCGGACACAATGTGAATACCTACATCCGCTATATTGACGGACTCGTTGATGATGAAGGTGGTGGTATTCAACGTGATGAGCAAGTCACTTTTGATGCTCAATATAGCTATACTCTGGATGGCTTGTTGGGTGACGGAGCGACAACATTCGCTATCGGTGTTCTCAATGCATTTGATGAAGATCCTCCTTTTGCACAAACAAACGGTAACTTTGAAGCGCGGGCATATGACCCACGTGGACGCCGCGCTTACATAAGCCTCAAGACGGCTTTTTAAGGAGTAACTTAGCTCCAAGATCTGGACCTTCCAACCGGACGCGTGAGCTAAGTTAAGACCGATGTGGATCATAAGCCTTGCAGGCGGCTTATGATCCACACGGCGCTTTAGAGGAAGCACCCAATCCAAGAAAAGGGATTAAAAAAAACAATGAGTGCGCGTAACGTATTGCCTCCAAAATTAAGTTATACATCGGGCATATCCAGTCAGCCATTGCTCTATAAAACGGTGGGGGCCGCTTTAAGTGACGCTGCACAGATGGCGCCAAATAAAGAGGCGATTGTCTCGGTGCATCAAGATATTAGGATGACATACGCTGATCTGGACGCGCTAGTGTCCAAGGTCGCATCTGGGCTTATTGCTCTGGGAATTAAACCTGGGGAACGGGTTGGGATTTGGTCTCCAAATTGTGTTGAATGGGCTGTAACGCAATATGCGACAGCACGTGCGGGTATTATACTTGTGAACATAAATCCAGCGTATCGGCCATCCGAGCTGGAATATGTCTTAAATAAAGTCGGCTGTGCAGGGCTTATCCTTGCGGACAGGTTCAAAACTTCAAACTATATTGAAATGCTGCGAGAAATTGCACCTCATGTGTTTGATGCAAAGGCTGAGCATACAAAAGCGCCTCATCTTAGACATGCTATTTTGTTGGATGATACTGCGCGCAATCATGGCTTGATGAGTTTTGCAGAATTATCCAATTTGGGAACTGAAGACACGGATCGAGTATTGGGTGATTTGCAGTTACAATTGCAGCCGGAAGATCCAATAAATATTCAATTTACAAGCGGAACAACCGGGCTTCCTAAGGGAGCGACACTTACACACCATAACATTGTTAATAATGGATATTTTGTCGGTGAAGGCATAGGTCTCACAGCTGCAGACCGTATATGTGTGCCAGTTCCATTATATCACTGTTTTGGGATGGTTATGGGCAATATTGCTGCCGTGACGCATGCCTCAGTGGTTGTGTATCCAGAAGCTGGGTTTGAACCTGTTGCAACGCTAAAGGCTATAGAGAATGAGAAATGTACGGCCGTTTATGGTGTGCCGACAATGTTCATCGCGATGCTGGCAAGTGATGCGTTTGCAGAATGTGACTTTTCATCATTGAGGACGGGTATCATGGCGGGGTCGCCATGTCCGATCGATGTAATGCGGCGTGTATTGTCAGAAATGGAAATGCCGCAGGTTACAATTTGCTATGGGATGACGGAAACCAGTCCTGTCAGTTTTCAATCTAAAATGGATGACCCAATAGAAAAACGCGTCTCCACGGTAGGCGTCATTCATCCACATTTAGAAGCCAAAATTGTTGATGAAAATGGACGGGTTTTGCCATGTGGTGAGATTGGAGAATTATACACGCGTGGCTATTCGGTGATGCATGGATATTGGGAAGATGAACAGGCCACTCAAAAAGCAATAGATGCGCAAGGTTGGATGCGTACGGGGGATTTGGCCGTCATTGATATAGATGGGTACGCCAATATCACAGGGCGTTCAAAAGATGTCGTCATTCGTGGGGGTGAAAATATCTATCCGCGCGAAATTGAAGAATATCTGTTGGGGCATCCTCACATTCAAGATGTTCAGGTTTTTGGGGTGCCAGATGATAAATTTGGTGAAGTGACCTGCGCGTGGATTGTTCTGAGCAAAGGTGCGTCTCTGTCTGAGGACGAGATTGTGTTGTGGCTAAAGTCCAAAATTTCTCACTACAAAATTCCAGCTTATGTGCGGTTAGTCAGTGAATACCCGATGACCGTCACGGGTAAGGCTCAGAAGTTTTTGATGCGTGACGCCATGATCAAAGAATTGAATTTGAAAGACCGGGCAACAGCCTGAGCTCATACGCTCGAACTGGAGATAACATGATAAATATAGCCCAAAAATACCTTGAAGACCGTGAGACTTTTCAATGGGATAGGCCTGAAAAATACAATTTTGTAGGTGATACCATTAGCGCGTGGGCGCAAAGCCAACCAGACGCTATTGCGCTGCATTGGACCAATAGCGAAGGGAATGAGTTTAAGCGGAGCTTTTCGCAATTAAGAGAAGATGCCGCTAGAGCGGCTGGTGTTTTGAAAGCCGCTGGGATCGGACGAGGCGATACAGTTCTTGCAATCATGTCACGTGAAGCGCGGTGGTGGGAAATCGTGCTTGGGTGTATCCAGATCGGTGCCATTGTTTCACCGGGGACGGTGCAGTTAAAACCAAAGGACATAGCGTATCGCTTGGAGGCTGCAAAAGCGAAAGCGATCATCACAAATGATGCCTTGCTTGATATCGTGGATGATGGAATTGCGAAGGTAAATTGGCCCGGCGTTCGTATAAATGTCGACGCAGGTGAGCGCGCCAATTGGCTATCTTATGAGGCGCTGCGTAAGTCATCTGAGCCTGATTTTCAGGTGGCGGATACACCTGCAGATTCTGCAGCGCTATGTTACTTTACATCGGGTACAACGGGACAACCCAAACTAACGGTTCATAGGCATGATTATCCGTTGGGACACAAAGCTACGGGGAGCCATTGGCTTGCGGCAAAACCGGGGGACATGGTTTGGAATTTATCCGATACTGGATGGGCAAAAGCTGCGTGGAGTAGTTTGTTCGCCCCATGGATGGTGGGGGCTGGTGTATTTGCGCTGCATTGTGCTTCTTTCGATGCTGAACAAACATTGGAATGGTTAGAAAAATACGAAATAACAACGCTGTGTGCGCCCCCTACAGTCTATAGAATTCTAGTGCGCCGCGATATTAGTGATGCAAAGCTGAAAAGCCTTTCGCGGTGTGTGAGTGCTGGTGAGCCTCTTAATCCTGAGGTGATTGATCTATGGAGAACGCAAACTGGGCTGCGCATATATGAGGGGTATGGGCAGACGGAAACTGTATTGTTGTGTGGTAATTTTGACGGGATGGAATCCAAAGCTGGTTCAATGGGGCTTCCTGCGCCGGGAATATCATTGCAAGTCATTGATCATGAAGGGAATATTGTGGACCCTGAACAAGAAGGTGATATTGCCATTGACATTAGCCCTTCGAAAAAACCTCAGGGAATGTTCGCTTGTTATCTGGACGATGAAGTGCGTACAGCCAGCGTTTATAAAGGCGATTGGTATCTGACAGGTGATCGGGCAATGCGTGATCAGGATGGGTATTTTTGGTTTGTGGGGCGTGCTGATGATGTGATCCTCTCGTCTGGCTACCGCATTGGCCCGTTCGAGGTGGAAAGTGTTTTGTTTGAGCACGAAGCTGTTGCGGAGTCGGCGGTTGTCGCCAGCCCAGATGAAACGCGAGGAGAGGTAGTTAAAGCCTTCATTATATTGGCAAAAGGTGTTGAGCCGACCGAAGCTCTGAAGGAAGAATTACAACGCTATGTGAAGAACTCAACCGCGCCATACAAGTATCCGCGCAAGATTGAATTTGTAGAAAGTCTTCCAAAAACAATCAGCGGTAAAATTAAACGTAAAGAACTGAAAATGCAGGAATGGGAACAGTCATGAGTGATGATACACATAGCTTTATAACGCCTGCACCGGCTGGATTGGCCGCGCTGGCAGTGGCCTGCTTTGGCTTTGGTGCCGTCTTTCTTGGGCAGGTTCAGCTGGGTGGTCTGCCTCTGCTTGCCGCGTGGTTGGTGGGTGGTGGCATAGTGCAGTTCACGGTCGCAGTCATCGAGCTGAAAGATAAGAATATGACAGGGGGGAATGTGTTTTTATTCTTCTCAGCTTTTTTCATGTTTGGTGCGGCGATTAGCACTTTCCTCAAATTTTTGATGCTGACTGGGCAATTTGGTGATGTTCAACCACATGCAATCATTGAGGGTTATTGCTGGATGGCAGGAGCCGCATTTTTGACTTTTGTAACGCCGTCCTATTTGAAAGCGCCTATCCCTATGTTCCTCATAGTATTGTTGGTGGATGTCGTGCTGTGGATCATCGTTTTGCTTGATCTAGGTTTGGCAGGTGCTCAGTTTAAGCCGGTCGTTGGGTATCTGTTGTTCGCGGCTGGGTGGATAGCGCTCTACATGGCGGGGGCTGTTGTGAATAACCATATTATGGGACGAAAAATTTTCCCAACATTTGGCTCCATTTTGTAGGCTATTTTTTCTAAAATAAATTCAAAACACGACTTAATCTATCAATATATAATATATTGATAGATTTTTGTTGTGCTAAAATTGCGTTTATAGTGATGACAAACTGTAAGAAATAAAAGTGGAGGGAGGACAATATGAATATTAAAGAGGTTGTTGCTGTAGTAACCGGTGCTGCATCTGGTCTCGGTGAAGCGTGCGTACGTGAGATTGTAGCGCGTGGCGGCCGTGTCACTATCCTAGATATGAATGAAGGTCGTGGTGAAGCTATTGCTGAAGAGTTGGGAGCATCCGTTCTATTTGTGAAAACGGATGTGACGAAGGAAGAAGATGTCACCAAAGCTTTGGACCTGACGGTTCAAAAATTTGGCAATATTTCTGTCGCAATCAATTGCGCTGGTATTGCGACGGCGATGAAGACTGTTGGGAAAGAGGGACCGCATTCGCTTGAGGCATTTCAACGCGTTGTTGATATTAACTTGCAAGGCAGTTTCAATGTTGCGCGTTTGAGTGCGGCTCACATGCAGACAAATACAGCCAATGAAAATGGTGAGCGTGGTTTGATCATCAATACAGCTTCCATTGCGGCCTTTGATGGACAAAAGGGGCAGGTTGCTTATGCCGCATCCAAAGGCGGAGTTGTAGGGATGACTTTGCCGATGGCGAGAGATTTGGCTAATCAGGGAATTCGGGTCAACGCGATTGCGCCCGGATTATTCATGACACCGATGATGGCATCGTTGCCTGAGGCTGCTCAGATTGCTCTAGCTGAACAGCCATTGTTTCCTAAACGTCTGGGAAATCCAGCAGAGTTTGGAAAGCTTGCTGCATTCATGATCGAATGTGCGTACGTAAACGGTGAAACAATCCGCCTAGATGGTGGAATACGTTTGCCGTAATACATCTCTAAGGTTTAACTGGGCACAGATGTTTGGTGCTCAGTTACTTTGGGTTCAACCTTGGTTGAAAGTGCCCAACCAATGATAAGTGGAATGACAATCCCAGGAAGGCCTTCATAGACATTATTGTGCCAACCAAGACCAAACCTCCAGTAAAGCGCAATGCTAACACCTAAAACGAGCAAGCCGATTGCGATAGGCTCGCTTACCTTACGTTTTAGTGAGTAAAGGGTGAGTAGTGGGGCGAAGGCTGCTGCAAGGGTTGACCACGCCAGTATCACTAGACTGAACACGCTGCGGCTTTCAGAAAGTGCAAGGCCCAATGCGATAAGTGTTGTGGCAGCGGTGGCTGCTTTGAGGAGCCAAGGTTTTTCTAGGCGTTGAGGTGTGAGGTCATGAGTTAGGGCTGCCGAGCATGACAGTACGAGAGAATCCGCAGTTGACATTGTGGCGGCGAAAATTCCTGCCAGAATGAGCCCGACAAGCGCTGGGTGTAACAGTTCTACTGCGAGCGTTGGGAGGGCAAGTTCTGGATCAAGCGATGCAAGATCTGGCAGATAGATGCGAGACAGCATTCCAACGCCTGTGGCGAGAAGATAGAAGCCTGTGAAGTAAGCGTAATACCATGCGCGGGCACGTACCATATTATCTTTGTCATCATCTAGCGCCATGAAGCGCACCATGACATGAGGTTGTCCGATTACAGAAAATCCTGCGAACATCCAACCTATGACAAATAGGGCGACACCAGCTGCACCAGCTAGCAATAAATCATCTGGAAAAAGATTGAGGAAGCCCGGCACTTCACTCCACTTTTCAATAGTGCCTGACATCCCGCCAAGACCATGAAGACCAACGAAGAAAAGGAGCGCCATTGCTGCGAACATGGCAATGGATTGGGCACCATCTGTCCATATTGAAGCGCGCAGTCCGCCAGCGATTGAGTATACAATTACAATAAGCGCGACAGCGACTGCACCTGCACGAGGGTCAAACCCAAGGACACCTTGAAGGGCTTTCCCACCCGCCGCGATTTGTGCGCCTGCATAGGCAATGAGGAAGACAATCATAATGACGGCAGCGATTCGCTTCCATATCTGGAAGTCTTCGCCATGCCAGCGTGCCATGACGGAGGCAAAAGATGCTTCTTTGGTGGCGGTAGTGGCTTCTTTTAGTTTTTTATGGATGAAAAGAGAGCCTAAAAAATCCCCCAATATCCATCCAATCATAAGCCATATTGCTGCAAGGCCTGTTTGGTAGGTGTATCCGATAACACCAATAAACATATAGCCAGAATTATTGGTTGCCACGGCTGATAGCCCCGCTAGCCATGGTTTTACAGAGCCTGAGGCTAGATAATAATCTTCTCTATCTCCCGTCGCTTTACGAGCAGATGCTAAACCGATGGCGAGGAAAATTCCCAAAATCAAGAGAAAGCTGGTCATTATCATTGTGGATGTGGCTCCGGATTAAGGGGGAATAATTCAAGTTGCTCATCGTCACCACGCGGGTCGAGTTCGGCAATGGCGAGGGATGTTGCAGGCGCAACTCCAAAAGGTTCTTTATCTTCTTCTGCGACAGCATCAGACCAAACTGCCCGGGTGAACATGGATAAACCAAGGGCAATGAGTGCGATTGCTGCAAAGATGAATAGTCCTGCTGCTCCAAGGGGAGAGGACATTGCAAATCCTGCTAATATTGGGCCTAGCACTGAGCCAAAGCCCCAGATCATAAGGATACCTGCCATCATGGAAGTGGCTTGGCCGGATTTGGATTTATCAGCAGCATGTGCAACAGCAACGGCATAATAGCTTAGAGAGCCAGCACCAAAGAGGAATGCCCAAATCAAAGTGGCATTTTGAGCCTGATTGTTTGCAGCGAAGAAAAGCCCAATAGCAGAACCGCCGCCAATAAAACCAAGAGCGGAAAGCACATAGCGACGATCTATGCGATCTGAAATCAAACCCGCTGGCCATAAAGCGATCATTGCACCAGCGAGGAGGGCAGCATTGAATTGAGCGGTAAAACCCATATCAGATGTGCCCGACACAGAGGCTGTGAAAATGGGATATAGTTGAGCAATTGAATTATTGACTGCGCCCGCTGTGAAAGCGGCGATTGCGGAGGCTGGCGCTATTTTGTAAATCCGACGTGGTCCAAATGGCTCTGCTGTTGAAAGAGCAGGCTGCGCGCGGTTTGTGCGTGTAACAGGAATGATTGATGCTGCAAATAGAGCAGCGATGATCATGAAACCGGGTAGGCCAGAAGCGAGGCCAGAAATCAAAAACGGGCCGGCGATAGCGCCAAGCTTGGATACCATGTGATAGAAGGAAAGGATGGAGCCGCGCTGCGTTTCCGGAGCTGCATCAGATACCCAACTTTCACCTGCTGTGAGAAGGCCTGCACAACATAACCCTAATATAAACTGTATTATTGCCCAGCCAACCCCGTTGATTCCAAGTCCGAATGCGAGGCCTGCAATGACTGATATAGTCGCGAAAAGGACATAAGCGCGGATATGCCCGATGCGAGAGATTTCTTTAGGAGAGGTGCGTGTGCCTACAAGAAAGCCGCCAGCAAAACTGGCGGCTACCATACCGAGTATCGAATTTGAAAGCCCAGAATCGCGCAGGTTAAATGCCACAACGATGGCGAGTGATGCCATCGCCGCTTGCAGAATTGTTAGGCCAGTAACAACGGCCAGAACATTTCTATAGCCTGCAAGCGTCTCGTTTAAATGCGTAGTGGCAGCACGATAGTCGATAGGCATTCTTATTACGCCGCTGTTTGAAGGCTTTTATCTGTTTTTTTTACTTCTGTTTTTTCAACAAGTTCAGCGTGCAGGGCAACAATGGTCTTGTCAAAGTGTTCGTCGGCAACAAGGAGTTGCAAGTCGGTGTTGCGCGGTAGGAAGTTTAGTCCGAGTAGTTGGATATCTTCTTTATAAAGCGCGCCGCTTGCACGGGTAACTAATCCGGGAACATCCAAATTGGCACCAATAACAGACACTATAGAAACTTTGCGCATTGTGATTTCTGCACTTGAAAACTGCGCTTCAATATCGGCAGCGGCGCGTTTAAGCGCTTTACGAGAACACTCCAGATAGTGAGTTATTGTATTTGCATTGGAAGACTTACTAATAATGCGTACTTTGTGGCGCGTGAGAGCGCCTAAAATGGCCGCATCATACCCTTTGACGCCAACCATATCTTGCTCAAACACTTCCATAGCGAAAATGCTTTGTAGACCTGTAATGATTTCTGCGCGTGGGGAGGAGGTTTCCAAAGTAGCTTTGATAACCGTTCCTGCATCCGTTGGGTCGAACGTGTTCCTGACCCAAAGCGGAATGCCTGCCTGACGTAAACCTTTAGCAGCGCTTGGGTGTACGGCTTCCATACCCATGTTTGATAATTGGTCCGCGACATCATAATTGGTTTCACCAATTTTACGCACCCGATCAACACCTACCAGTTTAGGGTCTGCGCTTGAGAGGTGAAACTCTTTATGGATGATTGCTTTTTCGGCATTTGTGACAGCCGCAATATGGGAGAATGTGACTTCTGTGTATCCGCGATCAAATCGGCTCACCATGCCTTCTTCACAGCTTGCATATCCTGTTACAATTGGCAGCTCTTTAGTGAGGTCAATTTTCGCGAACGTGTCAGATATGCGCGTGTCTAACGGGATTTTACGTTCATCACGCCACCCTGTAAGGTCAACGAATACAGCGTTTATGTCTTGCTGACGTAGGAGTAGAGCGGTGTTGTGAGCAGAATGGGCTTCTCCCATAGCAGCAAGTGTTTCGCGTACCGCTGCAAGGTGTTCATCAAGTCTGAATTGGCCGTAAGAGCACAAACGGTGCAAATCGATCAGGCAGTTGCGGACATCTTCGATCCGCTCGACAACGAATGCGTCAGCGATTTCTTTGTGAGGGTGATCGCCAAAGACGTCAGCGTTTTTCTCGCGCATTGCTTCGGCTACATCGGAGAGGGCGTCGCTCCACGCCCATTTGCTTTCTGCGCTTGCAAAAAGAGCATACACACCCGGCTTCCCAGACTTTTTATGCTCTAATAGCAAATCGGTTATACCAGCATAGGCTGACACGACAAAAGCACGTCCATAAATGTCTTTATCTTTGCGGTTACCTAAAAAGACATTTTTTAAAACGATGTCTGTATTGGCAATTGAAGTTCCGCCAATTTTTTCCACTGTGTGTGTCATAAAGCTACTTTCTTTTAAGCTGCCTGAATAGATTTTTTCGATGCCGCTACGAGGGGGCGATCTACCAATCTGTGGGCTATAAATTCAGGCCGTTCTTTTGTGCCGCCATACGGGGTCGTGAGGCGGTTGGACCAAGCGTTGTAAACGAAAAATGCGTTCGTCCGTTCTAGCGGAGTGATGTTGCCATTCGAGCCATGCATTGTATTGCAATCGAAAATAACAACAGATCCCGCGGGTGGGGTTGGCGCAATTATGTTGCCTGTTTCCACCATGTGCGTGAGAATGTCCGCGTCTGGAACACCAACTTCTTGTTTCTTTAGAGACTTTTTATAGTTCTCATCGGGCGTTTCACCTGTGCATGATACAAATGAATTATGGCTTCCACTCACAAACATAGTCGGACCTGCCTGCGAATGATTGTCGGTGAGCATGACAGACATGGATAAAGCGCGCATACGCGGCATCCCATCCTCTACATGCCATGTCTCAAAGTCAGAGTGCCAATAAAACTCTTTTCCATGAAAGCCCGGTTTGTAGTTCAAGCGTGATTGATGGATGTAGACGTCATCATTTAGAATGAAACGTGCAATGTCTGACAAACGCTCACTTGCGGCAATATTGGCGAAAACATCTGATTGCTGATGAATCGCGAAAACGGACCGCACTATATCATTTCGTTCGGCACTGGGTTCTGTAACAACCGTTTCGGCTTGAAGGGTATTTGCATTCTGCCGCATTGAATTTGCGGCAGTTTGCAGTGATGCAACTTCTTCTGCTGAAAACATATCTTCCAGCACCATCACACCATTTTCAATATAACCCTGTAAGTCTTGGGAAGATATTGGACAATTAGATGTGCCTTTTCCATAGAAAACGGGATCTTTACGTTCGTAGGTACGGGGCTGCGTAGAGCTACGGGACGGGTAGAGGTCATCTTTCATGTTTTGCAATCCTTCAAATTGGAGGGACAGCGCCTGCAGTGTCGGCAGTTTCAGGTTCAGCAGCTGGGTATGCGCCATCAGGACCGTGCACTTCATTTCCAACTACCGGTGGGTTGAAAACACAAGCCATGACCATCTCTGAACCCTTGTCGGCGCGAAGAATGTGACGATCGTGTTTATCGAGCGCATACATAATACCGGGACGAATTTGGTGAACTTCACCAGTTGCAAGGTCTTCGATTGAGCCTTCACCTGTCATGCAATACACGCTTTCAAGGTGGTTTTTGTATTCCATCTCCAACTCAGCATCTTTGTGAATTGTGGTGATGTGAAATGAGAAACCCATATTGTCTTCTCGAAGAAGAAGGCGGACAGATGTCCAGCCTTCACTGTCAACACGGCGTTCGTTTTTGTTCGCTTCCGCGAGATCTCTCACAATCATGATGTGCTCCTAAGCAGCAGTTTTTGCGTATGATTTTTCAATCTCGATGATGGCCTTGCTTAAGATATCCAAACCTTCGTTTAGGTCTTCATCAGTGATTGTTAGCGGGCAGAGCACTTTAATAACTTCATCATGTGCTCCGCTTGTTTCGATGACGAGGCCATTTTCAAAACACTTGGCGCAGATTTCGGACGTCAGGTCGCCATTGAGAAATTCGATACCTTTCATCATGCCGCGCCCTTTAGTGCGATTTGCAATTGGGCTTGTTGCGACGATGGCTTCAAGGCGTTTCTCCAAAAGGGCACTTTTACGCATAACTTCAGTTTCAAAGCGCTCATCGCTCCAGAAAAGCTCGATAGATTTTGCAGCTGTAATGAATGCGTGATTGTTTCCGCGGAATGTTCCGTTGTGTTCGCCCGGTTTCCAGTCATCATATTGCGGCTTGATCATTGTCATAGCGAATGGAAGTCCCATTCCAGAAAGCGATTTTGCCAATGTGATGATATCAGGGGAGATCCCAGCACGTTCAAAGCTGAAGAAACCACCTGTACGACCGATACCAGCTTGAATGTCATCAATAATAAGAAGTGCGCCATGCTTTTTGGCGATTTTGGCAATTTTACGCAACCAAGCATCGCTGGCCACATTTAGTCCACCTTCGCCTTGAGTTGTCTCAATCAAAAATGCTGCGGGTGCATCAAGACCAGAAGATGGGTCTGACAAGCGGATGTCGAGTTGTTCCGCTGTATCAATGTCGGGACCAAAATAGCCATCATATGCTTCGTGAACAACGCCGGCCAACGGTATGCCGGCACCGCCGCGCTTACCTGCATTCCCGGTGGCTGCCAAAGCGCCTAAAGTCATGCCGTGAAAGCCGTTGGTGAATGCAATAATATTGGTTCTGCCTGTTGCTTTGCGTGCTGTCTTCATAGCTGCTTCAACAGCGTTTGTGCCTGTGGGACCAGGGAACATAAGGCGGTAATCAAGATTGCGTGGCTTCATAATGTGCTGTTCAAAAGCGTTGAGAAATGTCGCTTTCGCAGCAGAGTGCATATCTAAGCCATGCGTAAGACCATCTGATGTGATGTAGTCTATTAGCGCTTTTTGTAAATCGTCGTGATTGTGGCCATAATTTAGCGTTGAACAACCAGCGAGAAAGTCGATGTACTCGCTACCATCTTCGGCAATAAGACGTGAGCCTTTTGCTGTATCAAAACTAATTGGGAAAGCGCGGCAATAGCTGCGAACTTCAGACTCGCGGCGGTCATAAATGGCGTGTTCTGGATTTTCTGATTCGAACGGCATGGTACTGCTCCTTGATGAGGTGGCAATTGCGTGAAAACGGGGAATGATTGCGGTGATTTTAGACGACCGGAGGTGGGCGTCCGAATGGGCCGATAGTTACAAGTAACTCGCTATCGTGGCGGCCATTAAAATGGGCAGCTTCTTCAAAGCCATCACTCTTAGTGAGTGGCGCTTCTAGCCATCTGGCGAGACTTTCGAACAGATGCCATGAGGCTTGGTTATCGGCGGTTATAGTTGTTTTTAAATAGCGGCAGTTCTTTGTTGCGGCTCTATTCAAAATTTGGCTGACGAGCCTTTTAGGGACACGTTTTCCACGTGCTTCCTTTGCAATGGCGACTTGCCATAGGAAATAGACCTCTGGTTCTTGCGGTAGAACATATCCTGACACCCATCCATGCGTGGACGGAGTATGGGCTGTTGAAACTGCAAGTGCGCAAGTGTTCGAAAAGTGCGAACATTGCAAAAGGTTTGCGTATAGAGAATTTGTATCAAGCGGTGGACAAGCCGCAATGAGATCGTGAACGCCTACCGCATCCTCAGGGACAGGTGAGCGAATCGTATAATCATCAATATCGTCTGCTTGTTGTTCATCCATCTCTATTTCTCTTTTGGCGGAATAACTTGTTCTACCAAATTATATTGTTCGACAAACTATATATGTGGGCTCGATTGAAAATGCAACCGCGCTAAAATGTCTAATATTTAAGCTTTAAACGCCTATTTGATGCATAAAGTTCCAATATAAAGTATTTTTGTGACCAAAATATATTTTGACAATCAATATATCGCCGCTAAATGAGTTTTTCAGCTATTCTGATTTTAAACTACGTAAAATCGTGTGAACTTCTTGGAGCGATGCCGTGCCTGACTTTGCAGAAACATCTTTGATCGCGTTGCGACGTATTCTAAAGGCGACCGAAGGAAACGCAAAACGGTTGGCGCGTCAGTCCGGTTTGACGGCGTCTCAATTGCTTGTTCTTCAAATATTAAAATCTGAAGGTGAGACTGTAACAGGCGAACTTGCCAGTGCTGTTGATCTTAGGCAGGCGACAATATCTCTGTTGGTGGATAAGCTGCAGGAAGCGGGTTTAGTTGCACGACGGAGAAGTGAAACAGACCGCCGTCATGTATGGGTGCGTATTACATCTAAAGGGGAAACAGTTTTGCAAGGCGCTCCTGATCTTTTGCAAACTGGCTTTCTACTTCGTTTTTCTAAGTTGCCAGAGTGGGAGCAAGCGAGTTTGGCCGCTTCTCTATTGAAGCTAGTGTCTCTATTGGATGCGGGTGCGATTGATGCATCTCCTGTTTTAGACGTTGGAGATGTGACGCATTTACCTTCTTCAAATGGCGAAGAGGCATAAGTTAGAACCTATCGGATGGCTGAACGATTATAGATTTCGAAGACAACCATTCCTGCAATCATAGCTGCTAGAAATATGAGGATGTTTTTCCCACCGATAAGAAGTCCAGCGATTGCTGGGCCGGGACAAAGACCAACCAAGCCCCATCCAATGCCAAAGAGCGTCGCGCCTATAGCGAGTTTGGGATCTATGCTGGTGTTCTTGGGGATTTGAAACTGCGTATCAAAAAGCGGAGTTTTGCGTCTCCATACTAATCTATATCCGATGAAAGAAGTAATGACTGCGCCTCCCATGACAAATGCGAGGGAAGGGTCCCATTCTCCAAAAATATCTAAAAATGAGATCACTTTCTCAGGGTTTGTCATTTGAGAAATAGTAAGACCCAAACCAAAAATGAGACCCGCGAAAAGTCCGGAAATATGCTTGCTCATATTAGTTCTCCTAAAACATGCTTTGCCAAAGTGACTGTGAGTATTCCCGCAAGCATGAAAATTATAACGGACACCGCAGAGCGGATCGAGAGCCGTGAGAGGCCACATACTCCATGACCACTGGTGCAACCCGATCCCAGTCGCGTGCCAAAGCCGACGAATAAACCGCCGGCAATAAGAAGAGGGATGGACGCATTTAATTCAAAAGGTGGTTTTGTCTGGCTTGCAAAACTGAACAATAAGGGAGCGCTTATAAGCCCCATTACAAAGAGAATTCGCCATAGCTTGTCTCCTTTGTTTGCTGTTAACGTACCCGAAAGAATGCCGCTAATTCCAGCGATGCGTCCGTTTGTTGCCATTAAAAGGACGGCAGCAAGGCCGATCAATATCCCGCCGATTGATGCACTAATTGGAGTGAAATTATCCATTGAGTATTGTCTCCTATCAAGGTCGTGGCGCTATTGTGTGGTGAGCAGATGAATATGTCTATGGAAAGTATGTCGCGCGGAAGATCGTACGTGCGTCTAAAGGTTGCATGTGTCACTCTGCACCCATGAGTAGCGTTCTCAAACGTGATAAAGGTGAAGAAAGACCGCGATACTTTTGTATAAAAGGAAGGGTAAATCATGCTGGAAATGTTTGATGTATTGGCGTTAGCGAGGGCGCAATTTGCCTTTACTGTTATGTTTCATATCATTTTTCCAGCATTCTCCATCGGGCTCGCCAGCTATCTTATGGTGTTGGAGGCATTGTGGCTGAAAACCGATAAAGATGTGTATCTGAAGTTATTTAAATATTGGCGGAAAATATTTGCTGTGGCTTTCGGCATGGGCGTCGTGTCAGGTATTGTGATGTCCTATCAGTTTGGCACGAATTGGAGTGTGTTTTCTGATAAGGCTGGTCCAGTGATTGGTCCGCTTATGGCATATGAGGTTTTGACCGCATTCTTTCTGGAAGCAGGCTTTCTAGGTGTCATGCTGTTTGGAATGGGGCGTGTGTCTAAGAAATTGCACTTTCTGGCAACTGTGATGGTAGCTGTTGGAACGCTCATTTCTGCGACCTGGATTTTGTCTGCAAATAGTTGGATGCAGACGCCTGCTGGGTTTGGTATAAATGAGGCGGGGCAGTTTATTCCTGAAAACTGGTTTGCGATTATTTTCAATCCTTCTTTTCCCTACCGCTTAGTGCATATGGTGTTAGCGGCATATCTCACAACGGCGCTTGTCGTTGGCGCTGTTGGGGCGTGGCATTTGCTACGGGAACGCGAAAACATAGAAGCGCGAACTATGTTTTCCATGGCGATGTGGATGCTCGCGATTGTAGCACCTTTGCAGATATTTGTGGGAGATGCACACGGGCTAAATACGTTGGAACACCAGCCTGTGAAGGTGATGGCGATGGAAGGGCATTTTGAAAGCCATCCAGAAGGTGCGCCGCTCTATCTGTTTGGTATTCCTAATGAAAAAGAACAAAAATTGGATATGGCAATTGGAATTCCCAAGCTGTCATCCTTGATTCTGCACCATGATTTGAACGCTCCGATGAAGGGGTTGGATACTGTGCCAGATGAGCTGCAACCTCCTGTGGGGATTGTGTTTTGGAGCTTTCGCATCATGGTAGGTTTAGGCATGTTAATGTTGCTTGTTGGTGGAATTAGTTTGTTTTTGCGGTGGCGGGGCAAATTATATTCAACAAAATTTTTCCATCAGATGGCTGTGATGATGGGGCCGCTTGGTTTTGTCGCTGTGCTCGCGGGATGGGTGACAACAGAAGTCGGACGTCAGCCTTATACAGTCTATGGATTTCTAAAAACGTCAGATTCTCTTGCACCAGTTGAAGCGCCTGCGGTGGCTGTGTCTTTATTGGCTTTCATCATTGTTTATTTTATTCTTTTTGGTTTCGGGACCATGTATATTTTGAAAATGATGAACCGCACGCCGGGGCAGTTGGCTCCCTTGCCATCAGCACCAACGCGGAGTGCAGGGACGACGCAATTAGCGTCAGCTGCCTCACCAAAATCTGATAAAGAATAGGAGAAACCTATGTTTGATTTACCGACAATATGGGCATTTATCCTTGCGCTGGCGATCTTTATTTATGTGATTTTGGATGGGTTTGATTTAGGAATTGGAATATTATTTCCACTCTTAGAAAAAGATTCTGATCGCGATTTGGCGATGAATTCAGTTGCCCCTGTCTGGGATGGAAATGAGACATGGTTGGTGCTGGGTGGTGGTGGCCTGATGGCTGCCTTCCCATTGGCTTATGCGGTCGTGCTACCCGCCCTCTATATGCCTTTTATACTCATGCTATTGGCCTTGGTGTTTCGTGGTGTGGCGTTTGAATTCCGCTGGAGAGACAAAGCTCATGAAAAAATTTGGGATCGCTCTTTCTTTTGGGGATCGCTTATGGCGACCTTTTGCCAAGGCATTGTCTTAGGTGCTTTTGTTCAAGGTATTGAAGTAACCGGGCGCGAATATAGCGGAGGTTGGTGGGACTGGCTCACGCCTTTCTCTATTATGTGTGGGTTTGCTTTGACAGCTGGGTATAGCCTTCTGGGCGCGAGTTGGCTCGTGATGAAAACAGAAGGCGAGCTTAGAGAAAAAGCTTATTTTTGCACCAGATGGGCCGGTGTATTTACCTTGGCATTTGTCGCAATAGTGAGTGTTTGGACGCCATTTTTGTCACCGGAAATTGCAGAGAGATGGTTCACATTTCCGCATTTGATGTTCGTGCTGCCCGTTCCCACAATGACTGCCATAATTGCAGCATTACTTGCGTGGGGGATAATAGCTAAACGAGATTATGTGCCATTTCCCAGTGCGATTGGATTGTTCAGTTTATGCTTTGTAGGGCTGGGAATTGGAATGTTTCCCTATATCGTACCGCGCGCAATTACAGTGCATGATGCAGCAGCGCCGGATGTAAGCCTTAGCTTCATGCTGGTAGGAGCGGTCATACTTGTGCCTTTAATCCTCAGCTATACAGCTTATTCATATTGGGTGTTTCGCGGTAAAATCGATCCTGAAGCGGGGTATCATTGATGTTGGAAGATCGTGATCATGACATAGATAAAACCGGCCCAAAAGAAATTGTGTGGTTCATAGGCCTTTGGGGGTTAGGTGTCGCTTGCGTATTGATATTGGGGACCGTTATTAAACTCGCTTTGGGTAGTTAAAAACTGCAACATTTCTTGAGGTCAAAAATTTATAAAAATAAGGGCGTATCCGTTGGATACGCCCTTATTCTTGGGGGGATTTATAACAATTTTTCGTGTGCATTATAACGGTGAATTCCCGCGAACGGCACGTGCTACGAATGTGAGGATAAGTAGCGCGATAAATACGAAAAATAGGATTTGGGCAACTCCGGCAAATGTACCTGCTAAACCACCAAAACCAAGTGCAGCAGCAATAAGAGCTACAACGAAAAATGTGACTGACCAACCAAGCATAATGTACTCCTTTTTTTGTTATGCGACATCAGGGCGTCGATGATAAGGAAACGGGAGTGGAGGGGTTTTGGTTCCAAATTCGTGTGTAAATTATGTTGAGCTATGCGATGGAACCTAAACTTTAAGGCTGCGTTGTAAGGGGTATGTTATCTACTAAGGAGATTACCCTATGACACGCTATGCAACGCTTTTGACAGTTACTGCTTTTGCTTTTTTAGCTGCCGCCTGCAACACGGTTGAGGGGGTTGGGAAAGACGTAGAGAAAGTAGGATCTAAGCTTGAAGAAACAGCAAAAGATAAAAATCCCGACTAAGATTTTTATTCATCCTGCATACGATAAAGCGTCCCTGAAAAGGGGCGCTTTTTTTATAGAAAACTTATAAACGAAATAAAAGGGAACAAAGCCCGTAGCAAAGCATTGGTATTGGAGGATTCAAATAGGGATTATGCCTTCTATGACCATGTATGCGATTGTGAATATGTTAGCCAAGACAGTGCCTGATGATGCAAAAGCGCAATTGGGGGCTTTCCTTGAAGAGCGCAACATTCAGCATGAAATATTGTGTGTTGAGCCAGATGACCTTTGCAACATGTTCGAGGATATTAATCAGCGTACGACGGCGACTCAAGCGATGCCGTGTATCGTTTGGGGCGGAGATGGCACAATTGCTTGCGCGCTTGAAAATTTATCACCTAAGAAGTTTTCAATCATAGCTTTGCCCGGCGGTACGATGAACCTACTTCACCGCACAATTCATGGAGAAGGGGCGGATTGGCAGACGATTTTGGATAACTGCCTTGTTGCAAATGAGAGCGTGAATATCTCGCGTGGTTGTCTTCAGAAAAAGGATGGAGAGGACCTTCATTTTTACGTTGCGACATTGTTGGGAAAATTAGCGCAGCTTGCAATCCCAAGAGAAGAATTGCGCGAAAACAATTTGATTTCAGCCGTGTCTGAAATGGTTGCGACGGATGATGTTCTTGATCTTGATCCGATTTTAGAAATTCAGCTATCTAATGGGAAGTCTTACCAAGCATCGGCAATTGGAGTGGGGGTAGATAAATCTATACCGCATGCGTTTGATATTGGCATGATAAATCCGGATTCTATTTTGGATCTGGCGAGCATTGGATTGCAGTCATTTATAGGCGATTGGCATGATGTTGATGAGATTGACCGGTTTCGTGTGCCTTACCTGACTGTGATAAGTGATGAAAGTAACGAGATTGACGCCACTTTGGATGGTGAGTTTCAGAAATTATCGCTTCCTATAGACATTGTGTTTGAGCCTGCTGCTGTGAAGGTGGTGTCTGCTAAATTATGAGTGATGTTCTCGTTCAAATTGCAGATATACATTTTGGCGCTGAACATGAGGCAGCGATCAAAAGCGCTATTGGGCAGATAAATGAGATTGCTCCAGACGCGATAATTGTTTGTGGGGATTTAACTCAGCGCGGAAAGAGGTCAGAGTTTTCGGACGCAAAAAACTGGCTGACGCATTTTGACTTTCCAATACTCGTTGTACCAGGAAATCACGACACGCCGCTGTTAAATTTGTGGACGCGAATGCGTTCGGCGTTTGCGCGCTATCACGAGTTTTTTGATACGATTTCAAGTCCCATATCTGTCTCACATGGAAAAATCACAGGATTAAATACGGCCCGTGGGTGGCAAGTGCGACGTAATTGGGCTGAAGGAAGTGTCAATTTGGATGCTTTGGATAATGTGCTGAAGCAAGGGAGTGATGCTGAAAAACAACCGTTCATTTTGGCCTGTCATCATCCCTTTTTATCACCACCTAAAGCGCCCATGGTTACAGCTACGCGCCGAGGAATTTTAGCAAGTGGACGCATTGCAGAAGCGGGCGTTGAAATCCTGCTGACGGGGCATGTGCATACACCATCAGCTACGGTTTATAGAGAGAAATCAGGGCAATATCTTGCAATATCTGCGGGTACGCTTTCCACTCGGCTGCGAGAATACCCGCCTAGTTTCAACGTGTTGAACATTGATGATGAGTATATAAGCGTTTCTGTATATGCCTTCAACGGTATCGAGTTTGATCGCGTGGATTTAGGAAGGTGGACGCGTAAATCATTGGAACCTTTTGCATAGGTGTTCGTTACTTACCTGTACATAGATGAAACAGGAGTTTGCTATGAAAATCCCAATGATTATTGCTGCTGGTATTAGTGGTTTAATGCTGACAGCATGTGACTCAAATGACGATCATTTTGAGAACACAGGTGAACAAATAGATAAAACTGTAGACGACATTAAAGATGGAACAGAGGGTGCCGGCGATGAGCTGGAGCGCGCTGCTGATGATCTCGCTGACTCTGCTGAAGATATGGCAGATGATGTTGAAGATGCCACTGATGGTGAGAAATAATTAGAAAGGGAAGATGAGCAATGACTATTCAAGCTTTGAAACCCAACACACCCGAATTTGAACGGTCCGCAGGCATTACGCCTGAGGACCGTAAGGCCATAGCTGAGAAGCTTGGGGTGGTTTTAGCTGACACCTATATGTTGTTTATCAAAACGCAAGGTGTCCACTGGAATGTGACAGGACCTGCGTTTTTTAGCATCCATAAGCTCACAGAAGAACATTATGAAAATCTGTATGCATCCATTGATGAGTTAGCTGAACGCATTCGTGCATTGGGCATGAAGGCACCTGCTAGTTACACAAAATATGGCGCATTATCCTCCATTAAAGATGTAGATGAACCTAAGTCTGCGGGGGATATGATTAAAATGCTTATAGCGGACCACGAAACAACCATTCAAACCTTACGTGATGCGGTGGAGTCCTTTGAAGATAAAAAGGATTTTGTCACTGCGGACATGTTGGTTGGGCGTCTCACTTGGCATGAAGAAGCCGTGTGGATGCTGAATGCGATTGTCGCCGAATAGTTTCTCCCCCTCCGAACTAAACGGCGCTTTAGAGAAGCCTCATACTTTCAGTCAATGAGAGTGTGGGGCTTTTTCGTATGTGGATATGAAAAAGGTGAATGCGCAGTCTGGTGTGTGCCTGCATGGTACCTGCAGGCGTCTTGCTATAGCTACGGTAGTGATGAGGAGAGGGGGTGGTGCGCCTATTGTGTTGGCGCACTTTCGGGTTGGTCATCATCTGTGTGCGGGATAAGAAGTTTGACAGTATAACCGCTTGTCGAAGTGTCTATGACTTCCAGTGTACCTTTGAGTTGGCGCGCAAATGCATTCATTAATTGGCTACCAAGCCCCGTCCCATTTGAGAGGATGTCAGCATCATCTTCGGGTTCTTCGTAACTGCTTCCTACTCCATCATCTCTAATGGTCAGCTCGATGACTTGATCAACTTGTTTCATCGACAATGCGATTTTGCCGCCTTGATCATCAAATGCGTATTTAACAGAGTTGGTGATGACTTCCACAATGAATAGAGCCAAAGGTATTGCATCGTCAGAGGCGCGGTGAAGATCATCAATGTCAGTGATGATTTCAATGTCGAGATCTTCCATTCCCATCGCGCCGGAGAGGTGTTGTATAAGTCCCTCCAAAAATGGACGCATATGCACAATTTCAAGACGCTCGTGCTGATATAATGTTTGGTGCACAACTGCTAGCGCGTTTATGCGATGGCGTGCAGCAGCGAGCGCGTTTTTGCCTTCGGTATTTTTGAGGCGTCGACTTTGTAGGTTTAAAAAGCTGGTTACGATTTGGAGATTGTTTTTGACGCGGTGGTGGATCTCTTTAACGGCAGCATCTTTAACGGCAATTGCAGCCACCAGTTCTTTGTCACGGATGTTGATATTATCAGACATTCGGTCCAGATTTTTTGCGAATTTTAGGATTTCTTCTGGCGCATTTTTAAAGACCCGACCTGGGTGAATTGTATAATCGCCTTTGCCATATGCACTTGCTAGTCGGCTTAAACGCGCAAGCCATTTTAGGACGAGATTATCAATGGCAAGCCACGCAACGAATAATGCAATTGAGAATGTGAGAAGGGGCAGCCCAACAACTTTTGCTGGGCGAAGCGTGATCTCATCTAGCAGGCCCGGAGATGGGCGGGTGACGATGGCGTAAACGCCTGTAGTTCCGATGCGGTTAATGACAACATCATGGGCGTCGCCCTCGCGGCTATCCTCAACGATAAGAAAACCACCGTCTGCTTCGCGAGCATCTTCAATCCATTTGTGTTCGATTTTTGAAAAGGGCAGTTTTCCAAACAGGCGGTCATTGTCATCTGATAAAGCGATGGCAACATCATCAGGCAAACTTGCAGGATTGATAATCTCAGATAATTTATCCGCCCGCATTCCAAAGGAGGCTGCGCCTTTATAGTCGCCATTCACTTCTAAGCGCGCAAGGATGGCAAACATCCACTCTTTTAGACCTTTTCCGTAGAACGCGTCAGTGCGGATGATTTTTTCGCCCGCTTTTAACCGTTCATTCCATTCCATATCTACGATAGGGAAGCCAGCCTCACCTTGAGACGCACATTGTGAGATTCCGTCTGCATCGAAGAAGACAACAGTCGATAGAGCCGGCACTTTTTCTTTTAGCCAACCTTCAACATCAGTACAGCGGCCGGCTGCGATTTGGGCGGAAAACACTTCAAGCAATATTTCAGCAGTAGATAGCGATTGCTCAACATCATCTATAGCGCGATCCGCAATTTGCAATAACGCTAGTCGACGTTCTTTCATGCTATCCTGTGCGTCAATATAAGCTTGAACGCCCGCAATAAGCAAAATTGGCGTTAGAGCCGCCGCGATGATGAAAACCAAGCGGCGACGCAAAGAACCGCCAAAGAAAAATTGCTTCAAAGTTTTACGCAGCTCCTGGAACGGGGGGCGTGCCAATCAATTGATCAGCTTGATCTAGAATATCGTCGAAAGCATCGTGCGCTTCAAGGTCGTCTTTAGACGGGAAACCACTGATTTGGCTACCTTCGACTAGCTCAAGCAAAGCTTTACGTGCGCGGCTTACACGACTTTTTATAGTTCCTACTGCGCAGTCACAGATTTCAGCAACTTCTTCATAAGATAAACCACCAGCACCCACCATTATGAGACATTCACGTTGATCATCTGGAAGCTGATTCATAGCATTGCGAAGCTCAAGCAATTCTACTGTGTCTGATAATTTATCATTGGCCACCAGAGTTGCTTCTGCCACTTCAGGGTCAAGTGATTGGCCGCGCCAGTCACGACGTTTCTCTGAATAGAAAAGATTGCGCAAAATGGTGAAACACCAAGCCTTCATATTTGTGTCGGCTTCATAGCGGTCACGCGCTCTCCATGCTTTAAGCATTGTTTCTTGCGCTAGATCGTCAGCCATAGCCGCGTTTCCGCACAAGCTCTTAGCAAACGCACGTAGATGAGGGATTAGACTCGTTAGTTCAGCCTTAAAAGCTGGTTCGTCCAGCGTATCAATTTCGCTAGCCATTTTTTTAAGCCTCTGACTTATCATCTTTGGGGGAACTTGCCTGTTCGTCGGCTTGTTCTAGAAGTTTGAAAAACTCATCAGGGATTGGCTCCTGCACAACATCATCGTATAGGCGCTTGAGTTGATCACCCAAGCGTCTTTGACGCGCGTGTTTGCTGAGGTCTTTGGTGCGTTTCTGAGGTGGTTGATTGCTCATTCTAAACTTTGCTTTTTCAGTAGGGATTGAACTGATTCAGCTATAGTAACGCGGCTGACCGAAGAAAGTTTCATAATTATTCAAAAAAAATGCAACCGCCTGCGTTTAAGTGCGTTAACATACAAACAACAGCATGAGGTCCACTATGAGTTTCGTTAATCAATTCGGTCCACACCTTCCATTTTTGCGCCGCTATGCGCGGGCTCTAACTGGAAATCAAACAAGTGGAGACGCCTATATAAGGGCATCCTTAGAAGCGTTGGCGGAGGCTCCTGATCAAATTGATGATAGTTTATCCCCGCGTGTCGCGCTTTATCGTTTCTTCCATATTATTTGGGGCGGTACAGGCGCAAAGCTAGAAGACTTTGGCGCAGAAGAGCGCGTTGCGGCTGATGAACGTTTGCTTGCGCTTGCGCCAATTGAGCGTCAGGCGTTTTTATTGTCGAGTGTGGAGGCGTTCACCCTTCCTGAAGTTGCCCAAATTTTGGGAACTGACACAGAGGGAGTTGGAACATTGATTGACGCTGCGATGGCTGACATAGAAAAAAGTTTGGCAACGAAAGTTCTCATTATTGAAGATGAGCCTATTATCTCTGCAGACCTTGCGAGCCTTGTTGAAGAAATGGGGCACCAAGTCACAGGGCAGGCGACGACACGTTCAGAAGCCGTCGCGATGGCGAAACAAAACCCTCCTGGATTAGTATTGTGTGACGTCCAGCTAGCAGACAATTCATCCGGTATTGATGCAGCTCATGATATTCTGAAAGAGTTGGATGTGCCTGTGATTTTCATTACAGCTTTCCCTGAGCGTTTGCTTACAGGTGACAAGCCGGAACCGACATTCTTGATTACAAAGCCATTCCAAGAAAATACCGTGAAAGCATGTGTTGGGCAGGCATTATTCTTTCATGCAAAAGCTCAAGAAGCTTAAGTTTAATGGTGCAAATTTTCTCTTAAAATATTGATTTTTAAGTTGTTATTTTTTTTTTGAAAGCCCGGCAAATGCTGGGCTTTTTTATGCGAATTTTTGAGAAACATAGGAACCTAGTTTGATTGGTCGCGTTAGTTATATGTGCAACACATAAGGAGACTAGATATGAGTAAGATTACTTCAATTGCAGATGATAAACTGGACACAAATGAAGCCTCTCGTATGGCTGCTGAAGCCAATATTGAATCCTTGAAATCTGATATTGCCGACCTCCGTACCGATTTCAAAAAATTGTTCAGCAACGCTGCAACCTTCGTTCACTCTACTTCAGAGCAATCTTTGGAAAAGGGTGTAGAAAAAGGACAAGAAGCCACTGAGCACGTGCGTGCAAAGTTTGGTGAAGTGAAGGAAACTTCGCAAGACAAGATTAGAAAGCATCCAATTGCGTCAGTTGGTTTGGCGCTTGGTGTGGGTGCGATGATTGCTATGTTGTCGCGTAAATAATCATGTTAGACGCAGCTAAACTGCGAATTATCGTAGGGCTCGGCGGAGCATTAATAGGCTTTGTCGGGCTTTGCTGTCTTTTCGCTGCAATCACTATTGCGTTGGCGTACTGGTTGGGCTGGATTGAGGCAACTTTAATTGTCGGCTTGACGCTTTTGGCGATTTCTGGGGTGTGTATTTATTATTGTATACGACCACAAAAATCCGCAGTCTCAGAGATTGAGAATATTGAGACAGCAACAGCAGAGGCGTTGGCGGATTTACCCTATGATGCCGTGCAATCCATGATCAGAAAACGCCCATTCGCGGCAGTGGCTATTGCTATGATCGCCGGATATGTGGGCGTAAAAGACCCTGATGAGATCGTGAAAAATATGCAGCGGCTCGTTTTTGCGATAATATAAGATAAGTAATATCTATAAATGAGATCCCTGTCAGGGGTCTCATTTTTTTATTTAAGTTTTTGTATTTATTGTTAATTATAGGTAAAATTGGAACTGTTGAAGGTTTCAAACATTGATTGATTACTCTAGTTGAAAAGGAGAAATCAAATGTTGAATCTCAAAACCTCTACTGCCGCTTTTGCTCTTATGTTTGGTCTAGCCGCTTGTTCAGATGGTCAGACAGATACACGTGCGCAAAATGTAGAAGCCAATATGCAAGCGCAGGAAGCTGACGCTGAAAACCCAACTTATATGGCTGACCTCCAAAACAATCCGGTCGCGGCTGAACCAGTTGAAGCTAAGTTTCAAAAAGATCGCTTAGAGAACAAAACCGACGAAATGAATAAGCCTTATTTTCAAATGCTTACGACTGAATTTGAAATGAGCGAAATGATTGGTGAAGACATTCACGGCGAGAATGGTGAAGAAATCGCAAGCGTTTCCGACCTTATTATTGGTGATGATGGGCGTATTGAATCCATCGTATTTGCCAATGGCGGAATTGCCGGTCTAGGCACTAAATACGGTAAGCTTAATTATGATGAAGCGACTGTAACGCTGGATGAAGAAAATGAGCCTCGTGTAAGAATGAGCATGACAAGTGATGCGCTTGCTGCGATCAGCTCTTGGGAGCAAGATAAAGCGAATGATTACAGACTTGCTTCTGAATTGATGGGAACAAACGCGCAGTATGCGGCAAGCGATGAAAAAGCACGCATTACCGATCTTGTGGCTAATTTGAACGGTGAAGTGCGCTACGCATTGGTGTCAGCAAGCCCGTTGGAGGCCTTAACGGATGAGCGCTATGTTGTTGATTTTGATAAGGTTAAAATTGCTCAGGGCGATAGCGACGGAGAGTTGCAGCTTGATCTGACAAAAGAGATGATCCAAGCATCTATGTTGTATCGTGAAATCGACGACTAATACATGATTGCATATTGATTGTTTAATACAGTCGTATGTTAAATAAAAAAACCGGCTATGGGTTCATCCTGTAGCCGGTTTTTGTGCACTCTGAAGGGTTTGAGGTGAGCGTCTGGGATGGGCATGACAGGGGCGTGCTAAAGGCCTGCTGCCGGATAGAGTGTGTTGAGGTTTAAGCCTGATAAGCGAATGATATAAGAGTGTTGTTTTGAGGTTCTGGTGCGGTCTGAAGATGGGCTGCGCAGCGTCCGTTAGGGCTGTGCACCTTACCTGGTGTGCTTATGCAGCAGTCTTATAAGGCGCAAGAAAGGGCTGTGCGTGCTACGTGTTTCGCATGGGAAGAAATGCAAGGTGTTTGGCCAATTAATTTAGGAAATAGCGCGCAGCAAAAAGCCGAATGAAGGGAGGTTCATTCGGCTTTTAGAATATATCAATTTTGGTGGCGTGAATTTATATGTTTCCATTAAATCAGGACATCGCAAAGAGCGTGGTATTGTCGTCTTCTTGTTCTTCAAGCTTTGGACGTGGCCCTTGGATGATGAGTGTGTCTGGTTGGTGGACAACTGGTTTGTTTGATTGACTAGAATCCAAGGAACAATCGCTTAATTGTAATAATTCTTCATGGGTCACGATTGTAGCTGAGTTTATCTCGCCATTAGCGCTTATAGTTGGGATGGCGTATTTGCCAGTGACGGTTCCATTGTCAGTAATCATTGGAATGGCGTTGGCTGGGTTAATGCATTCTTGAATGTCATTGGCATTTGAATAAGCTGTTGGCATGTCTGCATGGGCGATACTCGTTAAGCTTGTGCCGAGTAAGAATACAGCGCCTGCTGAGCGGATATACTTAAGCATTTTACAGTCCCCTTTTGACTATTAATAATTAAGTAACGTTGTGTAGGGGAAGTTTGTTCCCAATTAACTTGAAATTAATAAACAATACTTTTGAGGCCCTACAGCAATGCCTGTGCTGGGCGCTTGTGTGGGATGTTGAAATAAAAAAGCCGCAATACATTTAAGTATCGCGGCTTAGTTTGGGGGGCTATTCTATCAGTTCAATTTATTTTGTGACGACATCTTCCATGCGGTCAGCAAAACGTTCACCTGATTTGGCGCTTTCATGCGCTGTGACGAGCAAACTGCGTGTTGCGGGAAGGAGGTCAACTTTCTCAAGCTTGTCCTCGATCATTTCAGCAAGGTGCTCTTCACCATCATCAATGGCGTTTAAGGCTGCTTTGCCGTCTTTTTGGAAAAGGGCTGAGAAATCTGTAAACCCACGGTGCACGCTTCCGCCAACAGTTCCGCTTGTCACGGGCTCTCCGCCTAGGGCACGAACCTGACTTTGAAATTGGCTAATCATTTTTTCACGGTCATTTGCGCGGTGAAGAAATTGTGAACGGAACATATAAGACGTGTCCGTCATCTCATAGCATTTCATATAGCCTTTTTGGCTGTCGATTAGTTTTGCAGTTACATCGTTTAGAACATCAATATTTAGGTCAGACATTGTATTTCTCCTTAGGGGTGTTTGGAGGGGCGGGGTGTTTCCAAAATAGAATGGGGGTTATTTTGGAAACGGGTAAAAGTGTTTTTTGATAGGTTAGAAATCCACGTTTGCGCGACTGCCAATATCGGGTGTTTTGTCCTTCATATTTGCCTTCGCTATTTCATAGGCAAATGTGATTGGGTTTTGAGACGAGGCCCAAATTGAAGCGTTTTGCGGACGGAAACAAAGCATGGTTAAATCAGGGTCGGATTTGCCGCCTTCAAACCAAGCGGCCACAACTGAATTCCAGTGACGATCCAGTATATGTGAGTTTAATTCGACCCGGAGCGCACCTTGTAAACAGGCTTGGTAGTCTTTCTCGACGACGCACATATGTACAGTGTGTGCGCCAACATCAAGCGTTTGCACAAGTTCTGAAGATTTAGAAGCGAAGAACCATATCTCTTGGGTCTCTTCTTCAATTTGCGGTGTCATGGGTTGCATGTGTTGGTTAGGATCGGGGGAACCTAACATAACGCATCTAACGTCTCTTATATGCTTCCATAATTGTTCTTTGGGGGCAGTTTCTAGTTTATCTATATCAGCCATAATTGACCTCAATTTGGGGGTGGTTTTGATGCGCGATCGAGGGGAAATCGCGCATCAAGCATCGGTCTGCGGGGAGATGTGTTTTGTGGTTATCTGCGGGCAACAACCCAGATAGCGTGCACCAGACCAGGCACATAACCAAGAATTGTAAGTAGAACATTCAAGAAGAATGTTCCGCCGATACCACGGGCAAGTGCGACACCTAAAGGTGGCAGCAATATCGAAAGGATGGTCATGAAGATATTGCCAGTTCCAGAGGTGTTGTGGGTCACATGATTACTCATTGTTCTTCCTTTCAGTGTGGGTAGGGAATGAGGATGGGGGCTCATTCATTTTATATCGTATGGCTAATCAACGTCACATCAGGCGGAATGGTTCCATGTCGTCATCAGCAAATTTTGGAAGAGAATAAAAAGTCCTGAGTTTAAACATCCCAAAGCATGGGAGTGGATGTTAAAAAGCCGCGCTGAGTTTTGTCAGCGCGGCTCTTAGTTTTGCTACGAGAAATGGGGGAGGTTTATCCCACCATGTCTTCGAGTTTCTTTCCTTTGGTTTCCTTCACAAAATACCAAACGAATGCAACCGATATAAAGGCCGAAAGTGTATAGAAGCCATAAGCTCCAACGAGGCCGATTGATGCCGTTCCGATCATGATGGGGAAAGACATGCTGATGACGAAATTCGCAACCCATTGGAAGAAGCCTGCGACAGCAAGTCCTGAGCCGCGGATTTGGTTAGGGAACATTTCGCCCAACATAACCCACATGACTGGCCCCCAAGAGGCGTTGAAGAACACCACATACACATTTGCGGCGATCAAGGCGATAAGCCCCATTGAGGAGGTGAGGTTAATGCCGCCTGCATCAGTAAGTTCGCCTGTCGAGAATGTAAAAGCAACAACAGCGAGAGACACTGCCATACCTATCGAACCGATAAGGAGGAGCGGTTTTCGGCCAATGCGATCCACTAATAAGAGGGCTGCCATAACCGCACCAATGCTGAGTCCACCTGACAACACATTGATGAGAAGGGCATCAGATTCCGTGAAACCCGCTGCCTGCCATAACACAGCACCATAATAGAAAATGATGTTGATACCGACAAATTGCTGGAATACGGCCAGCCCGATACCGACCCAAACGATAGGACGAAGGCGACCATTATTGAACAAATCAGAAAGTTTAGGTTTGTGGTCTGAGGCAAGTGAAGCTTCTACTTCTGCAACTTGTATTGTGGCTTGAGCTGTGCCGCTAATCTTCTCAAATACGTTGTGTGCTGCTTGCGTTTTTTCCTGTGCGACGAGGAAGCGCGGACTCTCTGGGATGGCGAGTAGAGCGAGCAAGAACACGATGGCTGGAATAAGCTCCATCCAATACATCCAGCGCCATGCCTCAAATCCCATGAGCCATTCTTGCGTTGATGATCCGGCACTCTGAGCGATAAGATAATTGCTGAGGAAGGCGATGAAGAGACCAAAGATAATCGCAACTTGTTGGATGGTTGCCATTTTTCCGCGAAGGTTTGCTGGGGCAACTTCTGCGATATAAGCAGGGGCCATGACGCTGGCTGCACCCACAGCAAGACCACCTAAAAGACGATAAATGATGAATTGCAGTGAATCGCTGGATACACCCGATCCCCACGCGCTTACTGTGAAAAAAACAGCTGCAACGATCATCATTGAACGGCGGCCAAATTTATCTGAAAGCGTTCCCGCTAAGGCAGCCCCAACAGCACACCCAAGGAGCATTGAGGCGACTTGAAATCCTGAGCCAGCGTCGCTTGAATTAAAAGCTGCGCGAAGACCATCTATTGTTCCGTTGATAACGCCGCTATCAAAACCAAATAGGAAGCCACCAATTGTGGCGACACAGCTAATAAGCAGAAGGAAGGATATATTCCCTGCTTTAAGATCACCCGGTGGTGTTCCGGTTGTGGTGGTATTCATCGCGTTTAACTCCCCTGCCGCCTGATATCGGGCGTGCTTATGTTTTATGGACCATGTGTGCGTGGCCCCGCCTTAGATATGTTCCCTCGATACTTCACGCTTTACGGAATGGGGCGTGAAGTTAGTGTATAATTGACAATGTTGTCATATACGAAAAGTGTATTCCTATCAACTCAGTAAAATTATATCGGATTAGCCATGATTTCTGTCATGTCGTGAACGCAAGGCGATCCAGAGATAGCTTTCTGGATTTTATGATTGCGATAACATTACGAGTAAGCAACAAAATTTGCGGAGTCAAATCCCAGCTTATCGTTCATCATATCTATGCAAAGATAATTGACCTAACCCAAGTGGCGTGCGAGTTTCAGCAAAAAACCCACGGAGAATTGGGGAGGAAATGTCTAAAATTTTGGATGCCTTTGAGGGGCAGCAACATGTCTTGCGCAAAATTATAGCGCGGTATCGGCCAAATCCGGCTGATGTAGATGAGATTGCACAAGAGACTTTTTTGAAAGGGTTTGCGGCAGAATTAGACAATGAAATTCATGAGCCTGAGCATTTTCTCATGCGTGTAGCCAAAAATCTTGCCATTAAGCATGCACAGAAGAAGGTGAATTCTACTGGGGTTTCTATTGAGGATTTGGGCGGATCGTCGGTCTTTTTGGATGACAGGCAGGTTAGCCAAGTTGATAGTTTGGATGCGCGTCAGAAATTGGTCATACTGACCAAGGGCTTGGCGAGTTTGTCGCCGGAGTTAAAAAGTGCATTTGTTATGCGCCGTATAGAGGGATTGAAGTATAAACAGATAGCAACGCGTTTGAATGTGTCCGTGAGTACGGTGGAGAAACGTGTGGCTGCTGCGATGGTCGATATACATATTTACCTTAGAGAGCAGGGGTATGATCCGGCTGAGTTTGGTGCACTGCCTCAGGCGGTGAAAAGGCAAAAATCTGCGACACTGACTGCATCGCAAAAGACATATGGCCTGTAGATACAAATTCGCGTGAGATGCAATTGTTAGACGTTGAGTGAGAGAGACTAAATACGAATGACGGCCCCAAAGATCACTTCTTTGCCGGATTTAAAGAAAATCGAACGAGAGGCAGCACATTGGTTTGTGCGCTTTGATAGCGGAGCTTTGTCTAGCGAAGATCATGCGGCATTTGTAGAATGGTATCACGAAAGTCAGCAACATCAGGATGCGCTTGAACGTATGTCCCAGTTTTGGGGCGGGTTAGCTGTATTCCAAGAGTTGAAAGATCACGCCGCGAATGTGGATGTTGTGGCGGCGGTACGCAAGGATCGCAATCTTTTGAAGACGCAGACATTTAAGCGGGTTCTTGTGGGGGCTTTGGCGGCGTCGTTTCTTGTTAGCATTGGATTTGGTGCGACCTATCTGACAGGGCAAGAAAATCCAAATTATACTAGCGCATTTTCAACAGATATTGGTGAGCAGAAAACAGTTGATTTGCCGGATGGTTCTCAAATCCTTCTCAACACAAATAGTGTGATAGAAGTTGCCTATTCAAAGGACGAGCGGGTCATTGAATTAAAGCAGGGTGAAGCATTTTTTGATGTGGCCTCCAACCTTAAAAAACCATTCTCCGTAAAGACTGTAAACGGTGTTGTGACTGCGGTCGGCACAGCATTTTCGGTGAAAGTGCAAGAGGGGGATATTGATGTCTTGGTCACTGAGGGGCGAGTCGCTTTGGCGGCATCGGGCTTAGGTGAGGTGCCTGTAGACGGAGTGGAGGAAGCGCCCGCAACAATTGAAGTTTCTGCGGGGCAGTCAGTGATTTTTGCGCAAAAGGCGAACCGAATTGACGTTGTCGAACCTTTGGCTTTGGAAAAAAAGGTCGATTGGCATGATGGGATATTGGCCTTCAAAGGAGAGACCCTTGAGAATGTGATTGCTGATATTGGTCAGTACACAGATATGCAGATTGAGATAAGTGATGCCGATTTGCGCCAACAAAAGGTGGTGGCATATTACCGGATTGGTGATTTAGATGAAATGTTTGAGGCATTGCATTTGATGGCAAATGTGGAAGTTGAGCGCGTGAGTGACCATCATGTTCGCTTGTACCGCGAGCAATGAGTATAACATTCCAAACAACGACGAAAAATAAAAATAATAAAAATCAAGGGGATAAAACATCATATGAACATAAAAGTCATAAAAATGTAATTTTCGCTTATGGGGAAAGCGTGGTGTCCGGTCTTTACTTATGAGACCGGTAAAAAACCGTCTGAGAGTGCTGCACACAGCACCGAAACAAATAGAGATGAGGAGACCGAGGCAGATTAGGGCATTTGCATGCTTTGTTGTCGCGGCGCAATTGGCAGTTATGTCTGCCTCTGCACAAAGCGTTGATACTCGATACGAGTTTAGTATCGACGGGGGGACGCTTGGCTCGGTGATGGATACAGTCCATGAAATCACCGGAGTTGAACTTTTATTCTCTAATGATTTGGTGCCGGTTGATGGGCTTAACCCCGTCAAAGGTCAGTTTACTGTCACTGAAGCTCTGGAAATCATGCTCCAGGGGACGGGTCTTTCTAGTGGTCTCACTGAGCGCGGGATGGTTGTCATCACGCGTAAGACAGGTGCGAAAGCGCCGTTCGGGGAGACAGAAGACGTGAATAAACAAATTAGACAATCATTACTGGCAGGGGCAGCCGCAGCTGCTGTGACATTGGGGCATCAACAAGCCCTAGCGCAGGAAGCGCCAGAGCAAGTTGTAGCTGATACTGAGCGTAAGCTCGATACAATTGTGATTACTGGTATCCGCGCCAGTCTTGAGCAGGCCGTTGATAAAAAACGTAATTCCAATGTAATTGCAGATGTGATTAGCGCGACTGATTTGGGCCGTTTCCCAGATGAGAATGTCGCAGAATCTCTACAGCGCGTGACGGGTGTTCAGATACAACGTTTGCGCGGTGAAGGCTCCCGCGTAAGTATTCGTGGTTTGCCGCCCGTATTTACCTCAACCACATTGAATGGTCGCAATCTGGCATCGGCATTTGCGCTTAACAATCTTGAAGCGGCATCGCGTAGTTTTGAGTTTTCTGCTCTGCCGTCTGAATTTGTGAATTCGTTGGAAGTGTACAAATCACCTATGGCCTCCATCCAAGAGGGGGGGCTGTCTGGGACTGTGATTATTCGTACGCCTAGCCCCTTAGATATTGGAAAGCGCCAAATTTCGCTTTCAGCTCAAGGGGCGCACGAGTCTAACTCTGGAGAAATTGCACCACGCGTTGCCGGCATTTATTCGGATGTGTTCGCCGACGGTAAAGTGGGTGTGACGTTTGGTGGAGCATTCTCTCAACGCGATTCAGAATCTCACGCTACGCTGAGCCGTGGTTTCCGTAAATCTCGTGAATATACTCAGAACATTCTTCTTCTTGAGCGTTTTGAAGAAGAAAAAGAACGTATGAGTTTGCTCGGTAAAGTGGAGTGGGAACCTGTTGACAGTATGAGACTGTATGCAGATGCCTTCTATACTAGCCTTGATAACACTTCAGTGCGCTCTGCTGCTGCGTATAACTTTGGAAACACAATTGGGCGTGTACGTCCGGGATCTCCTGAACAAAAAGTTCCAGAACTTACACAGCAAGAGAATGTAAATGGCACTTTGCTGCACACAAAACTTGGACTGACGAATGTTGAAATGCGTCCAGGTGGGCGTGTGCAAGTGCGTGATGGTGAAACGCTGGGAGTTTCAACGGGCGGTAAATATGAAGTTGGTGACTGGCAGTTCTCTGGTGAGATTGGTTTTTCAACTTCAGAGCAATCCGCAGATGGACTAAATTTGCTAACTCGTGGTTATATTCCACAGGCGGCATATGATGCGACAGTAGATAGTGATGTATCTAGCCTCATTCTTGATGAGGCTTCTCAAGCATATGCGGATGATCCAAACAATTATGAATTCTTGAACTTTTTTGGTGAGTTCGGAAGCAAGATTGAAGATGAAATCTTTAATGCTAAATTTGATGCCACACGCGATTTAGACCTTGGCTTTGAAAGCGCATTTAAATTTGGTGCCGCATTTTCTGAACAAAATCAGACAGGTATATATCGTAGATTAGATATTAATCAGGATGTTATCGCGGACTTGCTCAATCTATCACGCAATGAGGCTGGTAATTACTCTGCAGCATCGCTCGTAGAGCTCGTGGATGCGGGCGGTGGTAGTTTCCTCGATGCGTATGAAGGTGGAGCGCGTGTCCCATCGTTATTTATGGGATCCCGTGCGCGTGATATTGTGAACTCACTTGATCGCGGTACGTTGGCGCAATTGGGTACAGTGTCTGAAGATACTGCTGCTGCGATTGATGTGACTGAGAAAATCATGTCCGTATATGGGCAAATGGATTTCGCTTCTAATGATCACCGCATTTCTGGTAATTTCGGTGTGCGATTGGTCAATACAGATCAAACGACGCGTGGATTTGCGCCCGACCTTACAGGCATCACGATAGAGCCAGATGGAGGGGCTTTGATTAAAATACCGCCGGGTGCTCCGGTGACAGTGAGCAGGGATTATCTTGATATTCTTCCATCTGCTAACCTTCAGATCGAATTGACAGATGATCTTGTGGCGCGTGTGGCAGCATCGCGCACTATGGCACGACCAAACCTTGGTCAGATTTCGCCGTCGACAACAGCAAGCAATGTTCCGCCAACGATCAATAGAAACAACCCAATGCTAGACCCGTTCCGGTCCAACAATTTTGATATGGCATTGGAGTGGTATTTTGATGATGCATCGATTTTGTCAGCAACTTTCTTCCACAAAGATCTGGTGTCGCTGATTGAAAAAGATACGAGCATTGAGAATTTGACAATCACAGAAATTCTTGGAGATGGGACACGTAACCAGATTTCCGAAGAGTTTATCGTCAATTCGATTGTGAATGGTGACGGTGTGAATGTGCAAGGGGTAGAGCTTACTTTCCAGCATAGTTTCAGTAACTTGCCGGGATTGTTAGCCAATACAGGCGCATTGTTGAACTACACCTATATTGATAATTCCGATCCAGATAAAGTTGTGGGTGCATCTGCAAACAACTTTAACGCTAGCGGTTATTATGAAGGCGATCACTTGTCCTTGCGTTTGTCTTACACATGGAGAGACGAGTATCTTGTCAATGATGGTGCGCAAGAAGGCTTTGGTCAGTTCATCGAGGCTGGCGGTGTGCTGGATGGAAACATTACCTATGACATCAACGAGAATTTCTCGATGGTCTTGGAAGGTATAAACCTGCTTGATGAGCCGATTGGATCATTTGACGGCAATGGTTTCCCAGCTGTTTTTGAAGACAATGGTCGCCGTATACTCTTTGGTGCAAAGGCCAAATTCTAAAGCATACAGCGTCGCCTCTAATAGTAGGGGCGGCGCTATCATTTTTAATTTAAAAACTCCTCCTAGACTTTTAAACATCCTAATTCCCGCTTTAGCTCAAGACATTGAGACAGGGCGGGATTTTTTTGTGCAATATTGTCGGAATATGAGCGGTGCTTTTGGAGGCAAGGTCGTGCGCTGACTAGGGGCTGGTATAGCAGCGATATATGCCAAGGTATGGTCTGGTGTCATGCTGGTGCGCACGTGCAGGGTGGGTAGTTAATGGTCGCAGTAGAACAGCTTGAGCTTAGGTGCAAAAACGCCCCGAATTTACATTCGAGGCGTTTAATGAGTTTCGTTTTTTGTGTGCGGTTAGTCTAAATCAGTACGTACCACATCTACAAATAATGGACCTTCTGCAAGACGCTCTATTTTCAGGTAAGCATGGAAGTTTCCTTCAGACGCGGGCAGGGTGACATTTTTGAACATCACATGTTTTTGGCCTGCTTTGATAGGCTGTTGAAGGTGTAGGTCGTGATATTGCAAATGTGCAATGCCGTCTTTTTCAGTTTTTGGCAGGTCTAAGGACACATCATACTGTCCGGCTTCTGTTTTGACGCGCCAATGGCCCAAATTGTTGGTGACGTTTACGCGTGGACCACCCCAGTCAAATTGGGAGAGGTTTACCGCTGGGGCCTGCTTGCTTCCAAGGTGGATGCGTTGAATGCCTTTGGCGTCACGTTCTTCTGTGACTTCATCAAACCACGCCTCATATTGTGCTAGATATTCTTCGACAATTTCAGGGTGATCTGCCGCAATATTGATGCGTTCGCTTGGGTCGTTTTCTAGATCGTAAAGTTCCAGATTGGCGAGCACTTGTTCAAGTTCATCATCCGTAGGTTGGAAGAGGATTCCATGCGGGAAATCATGTGGGCTAATGAGTTTGTATTTTTGACCGCGTACGGTGAAGTGCATGTATTTAAATGGGGTCGGTCCGTAATGCATTTGGACGAAGAAATTTCGGTCATCCAATGTTGTATCTTCTTCTTGCTTCCATACAGGAAGAAGTGATTTTCCGTCTATTTCCAAATTGTCTGGAATATCAATGTCGGCCGCGTCTAGTAGCGTAGGCATGATATCAATCATCGTGCCCATTGTGTCTGTTTTAATGCCCTTATCGAGCACGCCCGGCCAGCTTACAAAAAACGGAACGCGGATACCATTGTCATACACGCTGGTTTTCGTGCCGCGTAGATTTGCAACCCAGCGACCAGGGTAGGAGTCGTTTTTCGTGCGGCGGTCCCTTGGGCCATTGTCGGACATGAAAATGACAATAGTGTCTTTTTCAATGCCTGCATCTTTCACCTTTTTTAGAACCCGTCCCACATTGTAATCAATGCTTTCAATCATACCGAAAGTGAGGGCGTTGTCTTCGTGTAATCCCATTTTACGGAAGCGGTCTGCCAGAGAATCTGGAACTTGCAATGGGAAGTGGGGAAGGTTGGTTGCAAGATAGACAAGGAAAGGTTTGTCCTCGTCTTTTTTCTCGTCAATGAAATCGAGCGCAGCTTCTGTAAAAATATCGTCGACATAGCCTTCGTATTTCGTCGAGACATTATTGTGCTCAAGGATGGGATCAAAATAAGTGTTGCCGGCAGGCCCGGCCGCTTGGCCGATACCGCCACCCTTGTGAACGAGCGCTTCTTCAAACCCTTGGTCAGTTGGGCGCATCGGGTAGTTATCCCCGATATGCCATTTGCCGAAAATTCCTGTGCTATAACCATTGTCGCGTAAAATTTCAGCGAGTGTAACTTCTGAGGCATTCATCAAGTGATCAACTTGAGTCACGGCTGTGACGCCTGTTCGGTAAGGGTATCGCCCCGTCATTAAGCCAGCACGTGTGGCTGAACAATTTGGGTAGGTAATGAAGGTGTCCATTTCTAAGCCTTGTTTACCGATCTTCTCGATATTGGGCGTTTTTAGATATGGATTGCCATGCGCGCCTAAATCACCATAGCCCTGATCATCAGACATCATAATGATGATGTTTGGTTTTCCTTCAGCATTCGCAGACGTGAAGGCTGTGCTCGCTAACAGGGCGGAGGTGAGGGCGAAGCCGGATAAAAGTTTAGAGAACGTGCTTTTGTTTTTGATATCGGTCATTTGGAAATGTCCTTAATTCAAGAATGAGAATTGATGCAGCACTTTGCGCTGACAATTTTGGGGAGCTATCCTTTAGGAACGATGCGTTCCACTTTTCCAACAAGGAAAAGATAGCTACACGTGCCGATAAGACCCAAGCTGGCGACGAAGACGAGCGCAGGCTCGAATTGACCGCCCTTTGCGAGGACGCCGATGGCATAGGGAATGACAAAGGCGGAAAGTCCACCAATGAAATTAAAGGTGCCGCCCACAAGACCAACTTTGCCTTGCGGCGCTAGAAGAGACACAAAAACCCACGCAATCGAAGCGAGACCAATGCCGAAAAAGGCAAGGGACATAAACGCCATAATCCAGAATGTGCTTTCAGTATAATTTGCACCGATAATGGATGTGGAGAGCAACATGCCCAAAATAATAGGTGATTTGCGCGCAACTTCTTTTGATAGTCCGCTCTTTACGAGGAAGTCTGAGCTAAACCCAGATAACAAAATGCCGATAAAGGCAGCGATAAAGGGCAGGGATGCAAGATAACCTGATTTGATGAAATCAAGGCCGCGATAATCGACGAGATATTTGGGAAACCATGTCATGAAGAAAATGGTTACGCCGCCTAAGCAGAATTGCCCGATATAGATTCCCCAGAGCTTTCTGTGGATGAGGGTTTGTTTCAGGTCGCCCCAATTGAACCCTTTTCCTTTGGTCTTGTCGGTCGCTGGCTTTACCTCGTCTTTATTATACCCACCACCATCAGAGATGATTTTCAATTCTGCGTCATTTACACCCTTGTGTTCATCGGGATCGCGATAGAAGAAATACCAAATTACGCCCCAAACAATGCCGACGAGTCCGGAAATGATGAACAGACCCCGCCAACCATATTGGGCTTGAATGAGGGTAAGGACTGGCATGAGGAACGCTATTCCGAGAAACTGCCCTGATGTGTAAATTCCAATCGCTGATGCGCGCTCGTTTTCTGGAAACCAGTTGGTCGCAACCTTATTATTGATCGGGTAGGATGGGGCTTCAAAAATACCAATCGCCCAACGACATCCCATGATGAGAAGAACGGAATTGGCAAAGCCTTGCAGCAGGGTGGCAAGTGACCATCCAATTAGAATAATGGGATAGAGAATGCGTGACCGCATAAGATCGACAATAACACCGCCGGGAATTTGCGAGATCGAATAAGTGATACCAAAAGCGGCAAATATCGCGCCCATTTGTTCGGAGTTGAGTTCTAATTCTCCACTCAGCGCAGTTGCGGCAATGGAGAGGTTGGCGCGGTCCATATAGTTTATGACCACGGTGACGAAAATCATTGCGAGGATTGCAAAGCGTTTTCGAGTTGGTTTTTCACGTGGGGGTGTTTGCGTTGCCGGATTTTCGGCATTTTCAGTCAACATTTTCCATCCGCCCTAAATGTTATTATATATTTTCAAAAACATCATATGTTTGCAATATAACACCAATAAATAGTCGCAATTGCAATGGTGGCTGCCCGTTTACGGGTAACAAAAACTTCTCAAAACAGGGGTATATTTGATGAGGAAAATGAGTTTCAACTGTCGCGTGTGTTAGACCGTGGGTGTGAGTGCGCTTGAGCTTTGATTTCACATAAGAAAAAGGCGCACTCGGCTCAAAAAGAGCTGGGTGCGCCAAGTTACGGGACATAGTTACAACTAAGTCTACGGGAAAAAAACTGGTTAGATTCCGACCTCAAAGTGCTTGATAAAGGCGGGGTCTGGATCGACGCCGAGACCTGGACCGGTTGGAATTGAGATAGTGCCACCTGATTGTTTAACGCGTTCTTTGACCTTTAGAGGCTCTTTGAGAAGTTCTTCGCGAAAACGGTTTGGAGTTGTGTCGTATTCTAGCATTGGCTGCACTGGATGCGCCGCGCCCGGAAAGTCGGGGAGGGCGGCGAGTAGGTGTATGTTTGTACCGACTGCAACTGCTGAACCCCAAACATGGTTCACAACAGGGACAAAGTGGGCGCGCGCCATTGCGAGGACTTTTTGGTATTCTGTGATGCCGCCGAGTGCGCAAACTTCGGGCTGGAGAATATCTACGCAGCGATTTTTGATAAGGTCACGGAAACCAAAAGAGGTGAATTCCGCTTCTCCACCCGCAATATTCACATCCAATGCTTCGCATAATTCGCGATAGCCTGCATGGTCTTCTGGTGCGACGGGTTCTTCAAACCAATTCACGCCTAATTGCTCACAAGCGCGGCCAATTGGAATGGCTTCACGTGTTGTATAGGCATGGTTTGCATCAACCATTAGTCCGATATCAGAACCTATAGATTCACGTACTATTTGGATGAGTTCAATATCTTCTTTAACGCCAAGGCCGATTTTCATCTTCATGGCTTTAAAACCGCCATCGGCAATCTGTGCGCTATCGCGGGCGAAACGCTCTTTTAGGTCAGGCACACGTTGCAACATCATGCCATAGCCATAAACGGGAATTTCAGTACGGAAGGCACCGCCTAGCAACTGGTACACAGGCAGGTTTAAGGCTTTCCCTGCGATATCCCATAGCGCAATATCGACACCGGAAAGTGATTGAATTGGCATGCCTTTTTGGCCATGGTCACGCATTAAGTTATAAGCTTTATGCCAAATAACATCGCGATCAAGCGGGTTCATTCCAACAATCATCGGCTGGATGACCTGCTCTACGATTGTTTTGTTGGCGAGGGCGATATTCCCCCCTCCGAAACATTCCCCCCAACCCGTAATGCCTTCGTCAGTGCTTACCTCAACAAGGTGAGCTGTGCGCTTTGTGTAATATTGTTGCGAATAGCCAAGTTCTTCTTCCAGATCGTATTGAAGGACGTGACTTTGGATTTTTGTGATTTTCATAGCGTTGCCCTACTTAATAATAGCGCGGCTAACGCGTTTTGGAGCAAGATATTCGTCAAGCGCAAGGTGAGAACAATCCACACCAATACCGGATTGTTTAATACCACAATGAGGAAGGTTGATTGCGTATTTGACGCCGTTAATTTGGATTTCACCGAAACGAAGACGGGCTGCGAATGAATCTGCGCGATCTTGGTCTTGCGTGAAGATATAGGCTGTCAGGCCTGCATCTGTGTTGTTTGCGATGTCCAGAACGTCTGCTTCGTCTGTGAACTGCATCAGATTGATAACAGGGCCAAAAACTTCTTCACGACACACGCGCATGTCGTCCGTGACATTGGAAAGCACGGTGGGTGCGTAAAAAGAACCTATATCTTGTCCTTCTGGGCGACCACCACCTGCGAGCAGGGTTGCGCCGTTTGCAATCGCGTCTTGAACAAGCCCATCAATGCGCTTCCAAGAGCCTTCATCAATGACTGGACCCATATCAATATCTTGGTCTTTTCCAAAACCAACTTTTGTCGCTTTTGCGCGCTCAACGATTTTCTGTGTGAAAGCTTCAGCCACTTCCGCAGCCACAAATACGCGGTTTGGCGCAACACAAATTTGGCCGGAATTTCCATATTTCAACGCGACAACTGTATCTGCTGCAAGATCAAGGTCTGCATCTGCGAATACGAGAACAGGGGCGTTTCCGCCAAGCTCCATAGAGTAGCGTTTGATAGATGTAGAGCCCGCTTTCATAACGTGCAGACCCGTTTGCGTAGATCCGATAAGGGTCAACATGGCTGGAATTGTTGACGCGCTGATCAAATCACCGATCTCGCGATTATGTCCGCTAATGATGTTGACGACACCGGCGGGCAAGCCGATTTTTGCGCACAACTCACCGACAGCATAGGCTGACAATGGGGTTTGCATTGAAGGTTTAATGATGATCGGACAACCTGACGCCATTGCTGGCCCAAGTTTGTAAGCAAGGTTTAGCAGCGGGAAATTCCACGCCAAGAATGCAGCCACAACACCAATTGGCTCACGCGTGAGCATGTGGGTGTGCGTACCTTCCTTGTCTTTAAGCTCTTCACCCTTAATCGCCATGATTTCGTCGGCGTAGAAGTTCAAGCTATCTACGAGCATGTCATAATCGTCTTTGGTTGCAGCCCATGGCTTACCCATTTCGAGGTGAACACATGTGCGCAGGTGGTCTTCATGCTCAATAACTGCGTCGCGTAGCTTGTGCATCCATTTCACACGCTCAGAAGCAGGCATGTTGGCCCACATAGGGAATGCTTTATCGGCAGCGTCGAGGGCTGCGAGGGCCGCATCAGCATTGGCTAAAACGATTGTGCCAACTGGAGCTTCTGTTGCGGGGTTTATGACTTCAAAAACTTCGCCTGCATCTACAAGCTTACCGTCGATATATGGTTGTTTTGCAAACATTTGAACTCACTTCCCAATTCTTATTTCGGCGTACACTGCAAACGGTAATCTGCGATTTATAACAATCAGGAGATAGGTCGACGCTTTTGCAGGGGGCGAGACATATCAGAGATTATGCGGATTGCATTCGTGTATCTATTGTTTAATGTTTGATAACATCATATCTTTGAGTGTGCAAACAGAAATTCAGTTTTCTGAGGTGAAGTTTAGCTTCAAAAACGATGATTTTAAAAATGTGACTGTTAAATACCTACATATATTCAGCATTTTAGGTGTTGGAAACTAAACACGGTGCGTAGAGCCGTAAGGCAGAGTGTAATGTGAGATATTGTATACAGTCGATAATATCGGGGGTCGTTTAGGAGAATGTGTGGGTTTCTACCGGTAAAACTTAAGCGACCTTTGGTGGCTATTTCTAATAATAAAGTAGGGCAGGGAAAATGAACTATTCAAGACGTGGCATATTATTGGCTGGAGCAGCTTCGATGGCTGCTTGCTCAATGCCAAACACATCCAATGAAAAAGACAATATTGAAGGATCTGAAAATTCTGCGAGCAAACCTATTTTACCCGTGGGGGGATATATAGAGGAGACGGCATCAGGGATTGAAGACCTTATTGATGTGTCTTCGCCTGTAGAAGTAATTGGTGAAGGATATAATTGGGTTGAAGGACCAGCTTGGCATCAGGCGCGCAACGCACTTTATTTTTCTGATGTGAATGACAATGTCATTTACGAGTGGACAACTAAAGCAGGGGTGAAGCCATTTGAAACGCCGGGCGGTGTTGCTCAAGAAAATGCACCTGGAAAAATACGCTTGGGATCGAATGGTCTCTGGGTGTTGCCCAATGGCGATATGATGATTTGCAATCACGGGACGCGCGCTGTTGAAAGGTTTGATTTCCAAACGCGCAAACGCACAACCATAGCTTCAACATTTCAAGGCAAGCGTTTGAACAGCCCGAACGATGTCGTCGTTGCAAGTGATGGGACGGTCTATTTTACAGACCCTGTGTCGGGATTAGAAGGTGCGAACCAATCTCCATTAAAAGAGCAACCACATAATGGCGTCTATCGAGTCGATGTGAATGGTGAGATTAGTCTGCTATTAGAGGATATGATCTTCCCTAATGGTGTGTCTCTGTCGCCGGATGAGCGCTATCTATATATAGCGCAATCTGAGAAGTCAGAAGCTTTTGTGCGGCGTGTTGAATTGCTTGCCGATGGCGGGCTTGGAGAAGATAAAATATGGTTTGATGCGCGTCCTTTCTATGTGGATGGAGCAATTGGAAATCCTGATGGAATGGCGGTGTCAAAATCTGGACATTTAGCTGTCACTGGGCCAGGCGGTATATTTCTTTTAACTCCTGATGGAAAATTATTGGGTCGCATCCGTACAAAATGGTTTGCGTCAAATTGCTGTTTTGGAGAAGACGGACAAACTTTATTTATAACGGCCGATGACTATATGTTGCGCGTGAAAACAAAAATGACTGGTGTGCAATGGGTTTGAGCCAGTTGGGGTGTATGTAACAAACGCCCAAAGATCCCAATCCGCACTAACAGTAGGAGGGCTTACTTAGGTAAGCTTTGCTATTGTTGGTGTGTAGATTGTCGAAACTTACCTGAAGAAATGGAGAGAAGGCACGAAATAAACATAGAAAAAGCGTTCAGAATAGAGGCAATATTTCGCGTGTGTTTCGTGACCAAAAAGCACGATGTAAGAGAGATTGATGTGCTTTTCATGACACAAATGTAATCATTTACATTTGTAAATCACTGTTTCTTTACGGAATAATTTTTGACTTGTGCGCCCTCTTGCCGGAATTGAAATAGTAAGGCAGGCTTATCCCATCTTTTTTATTTTGGGAAATTACGGCGACGATGTCGAATAATTCACTGCCATCTCAACAAGACCATAAGGACGAAGAAAAAATCATTTCTTCGGACGAGAATGTTGAGACAGCATACTTGAATTCTTTGACAGAGTTGAAGCGTTATATTGTTCGCCTTTTGCCGAATTCTCATCTGACAAGTGAAGTTGATGATATCGCTCAAGAGGTGTTTTTACGCGCTTATGCAGCGAAGAAAAATCAGAAATTGGAGTTTGGAAGAGCGTATCTTTATAAGATTGCGCGGCATCTTTCCTTCAATGTTTCTAGAAAACGCAGAAGATCAGTTGAACTTGTAGTAGAGGATTTTGTGCGCGAAGGTGTTGCAGAAGATGTACAAGGGCATGCCGAGCAGTTATTTCAGCGTGATAGATTGAAAGCGTTGAATGAAGCAATGGCAACATTACCGCCTAAGTGCAGAGAAGTATTTTTCTTGCGCCATTTTGAGGGTTTGTCACATAAGGAAATAGCAAAGAAGCTGGAAATTTCGCCCAGCACAGTAGAAAAACACATTGCTAAAGCACTGCTTATCACATCCAGACACATGAAGGCGTCGGGATATGAGGGGCGACCTGACCGTGACGAACATTAGAGCAAACGTATTTATACAAAACGACCATGTAGGTGATTTTGACCAAGAGTATTGAAGATAGAGAGATGGAAGCCTGTGCATGGATCGCAAAGATCGATGGCGGGTCAGCTACGTCTGAAGATATTCAAGCTTTACGTGGTTGGCTTCAGGTCCATCCAGAGAATAAACGCGCTTTTGAAATGTTCTCCAGCGATTTCATCGCGGTCCGAGATCTATTATCAACTGTAGGCGAAGCTGTGCTAGACCTTGAGGCGGCAAGTAACCCGTCTAACTCTTTTGCTGGCTGGCTTAAAACAGCAAAGAGAAATTGGGGATTGATGGCGACAGGCGGAGCGTTGGCGGCCAGTCTCATCTGGGGCAGTTTCATGCTGCCGGGCGGATTTATGGATTCCGTTATCCCTAAAACCGAGAGCCCCGTTTTTTATGCATCAAATGTTGGGGAGCAGGAAACAATTCAGCTTGCCGATGGTTCAACAGTGATGCTCAATACAGACACTGAGCTATCTGTAGAATATACCCCTTACGAGCGACGCGTTCAGCTTGTGAAAGGGGAGGCCGTGTTTAATGTGGCGAAAGACCCTAACAGACCTTTCCGCGTGCACAGCAATAGAACTGTGGTGCAAGCAATTGGAACAGTTTTCTCAGTGAAGTCGGTCAAAGGCAAGGTAGAATTGCTTGTTGAGGAAGGCATTGTCGAGATGACGGCAAACGCCGTTGCGAAAGTCTCCATTGACCTTAATAACAGTATCGAACTCTCAGAGAAGCGGCGCGTGACATCCGGTAGTTATGCGGTGTTTGAGAGTGAGACAGACAAGCTCACAGAGATTAAAGATATCGCTCTGGTCGAGCGACGTATGTCGTGGCGTAAAGGTATGCTGACATTTGACAACGAACCCCTGCGGGAAATTGTCGAAGAGTATAACCGTTATTCAGGGCGTAGGATCGTTGTTGAAGACCCTGCATTGCAAGAAATAGCTATCGGTGGGACCTTTCCCATTGGTCAGACGGACGCATTCTTGGATGCGCTAGAGCAAGGTTTTGGTATCGCGGTACAGCATCGCGATGATCAGACGATTTATTTGACGAGCTCAAATTAAAATAAACATTTCAGCATGTTATGTTCTCATAATACTTGAAAATTTTTGTGCTGATTGTTGCCAATGATCCGTAAAAAGATAAGTATGAAATTCGCCTGCAAACTAATAAATTTACATATAAATCGCAAAAGTATGACTTTTTAATAGAGGATATCTATCCGCCGTTTGTTTACAACTAAGACGCCGCAATCAAAACAATAAAAGGTGGCGTTACCTGGGGAGGTAAAAGGATTATTATACGGTCAAGGAACCTATTCTTGATGGGTGTAACGGTCTGCACTTTGGCATTCCAAACAGCTAAGGCTGAAGGGATGAAGCACGTTTTTAATGTGCCGCCAATGACAGTCGTTGATGCCTTGAGGATAATTTCCGAGAAGTCTGATTATCCTTTTCTCTACTCTCCCAAAATAGTTGGAACCATCTCCACTGATGGTTTCGTTTGTGAATGTACGGTGGACGAGGTGCTTGCTAAACTTCTTGAAGGGCATGACCTCGAAATTCGGCGAACAGAATATAATGTTATTCTCATTCGTCGCATTACCCCACCGTCAGAGAATGGGGTAGGAAACGTGACGAATAATCAAAAGAAAGCTTTGTTGGCTGGGGCTGCTGCTGCTGCTCTAGTTTTGGGGAACCAACAAGCAAATGCTCAAGAGACAACTGAGCAAGCGGCAATTGAAGCGCAAGATGAGCAACGTACACTTGATACAATCGTTATAACCGGATTGCGTCAAAGTCTTGCACAAGCTGTGGACCGCAAAAGAAACAGTAAAGATATTATAGATAGCATTGTATCTGAGGATATTGGTAAATTCCCAGACGCAAACGTGGCTGAATCACTTCAACGTATTTCTGGTGTGTCGATCGACAGACAGGGCGGTGAAGGACAATCAGTGACGGTGCGTGGTTTTGGTCCACAATTTAACACTGTTTTGGTGAATGGACGCCGCATTGCATCAGATGCAAATGGACGCTCGTTTAACTTTGACCTCGTGCCAGCTGACCTTATCGGTGGTGCGGATGTATACAAATCTGCGAATGCCGCTTTGCAAGAAGGTGGTATTGGTTCAACCATCAATCTACGTCTTCAGCGTCCGCTTGATATTGGCAAATTCTCAGCGGTTGTCAGTGGTAAGGGCGTTTATGACAAACAGGCAGAAGAAGTTGCGCCGCAATTATTTGGCTTCGTAAGCAATACCTTCCTTGATGATAAACTTGGTGTGTTGGTGTCGGCCTCTTATCAGACCCGTAAAACATCAAACGATCAGGTGACAGCAAACAATAAATTCACTGAAGATTTCTTTGACGAGGAAACGCGCAAACGTGTATTTGCGAATGGTGTGGGTAATCCAGGCGTCGACAATTATGTCCACCTAACGCAAACAAATTATATCCGCGCAAATGAAGATCGCGACCGTTTAGGTTTATCTGGTGTGGTAGAATTTGAGCCAACCAATAATCTAAAATTCACTGTTGATGGTCTCTACACTAAGTTTCAGGTGACGGGTAACACAGTCAGCAACATGACGTTCAATGAGCGTGCAACTTTCCACAATGCAGTCGCAGATGAAAACAATGTGATTTTGCGGTATGATAACTTTGGGAACCCGTTCAACATCTTTATCGCAAATAATCGCGATTCAGATCTCTACCAAATTGGTGGTAAAGTTGAGTGGGACATCACTGACAATCTAAAAGCTACTTTTGATGTCTCCAAATCCCATGCGCAAAACGATGCCGCTGGTGGTAACTATTATGTGGTGGTTGCAGGCGAAAAAGCGATCTTGCGTAACGACCTTACATCCGGTCAACCAGCTCCAATCGGTACAAGCTATCTCTTCACACCAAGCACAGAAGATTTGAACGGCGATGGTGTTGTTGACCAATATGACTATGTCTTAGGCGATCAAATCGTCGTGCCTGATATCAACAAGCAAAACTCTTGGTATTCCCAACGTTCGGGTGAGGGCGACGAAGATGATATCACGGAGATCAAAGGTGATTTCGCTTGGAATGTTGATTATGGATATTTGCGCTCTGTAACGGCGGGTGCCTATCACGGTAAGCAAGAAAAAATCCACACAAGTGCGCGTACTGCAAACCCAAACAATGTACAGTATTTGAATGCGCAGATTCCACTTCCGGCAAGTTTCTTCACAGTTGACCATCGTGATGGCTTCCTTGGAGCCGTTCCAGGTAGCTATCCATCTGCAACACTGAATTTTGATGTTGAAGAAGTGATCGAATATCTTGAGCGTCCTGAATCTCTCGCCTTGCGCGATGAGTTGAATGGCCTTCCACCGGGTACAACTGCTGCTAATTTTGTGGGTGGTTTGGCTGCTGTTCCAGATCTTGCAAATGGATATGAGGTTGAAGAAACGATCACATCCTTCTTTGTTAACACAGAATTTGGTGCTGACATTGGTGAGATGGAATTGAATGTGAACGCTGGGCTTCGTTATACAAAAACTGAAGCAACATCAGCTGGTTATGCGCAAGGGTTTGCTAACTTCCGACCTAATACATCTCGTCCTGATGTGTTGGATGTAACGCGCTCCGTTGCAGCTCCGATCAGTGAAGACACATCGTACAACAATCTTCTACCATCAATTAATGCGCGTCTGCGTGTGAATGATAATGTTATCTTACGTGCTGCTTATTCAGAAACGCTTACGCGTCCAAACTTGAGCGATTTGAACCCAAGCATTATTACGCCGTTTGAGACACGTCTTTCAAACATGACTGGTACAGCAGGTAACCCTGCATTGAAGCCCTATATTGCCAAAAGCTTGGACTTCTCGTCTGAATTCTATTTTGGAGATTCTACAATTTTCTCAATGGGATTGTTCAATAAAGACATTGATGGCTTCATCGTTCGTGGAGGCGCACGTGAGGCGATTACTGTGCCAGAGCCAAATGATTTGGATTTGATTACAGAAGACCGCACCAACATTAGCGGAAATCAGATTTTCTTCCTTATCGACAGACCGCGTAACCTTGAAACAACAAGCGTGTATGGGGCGGAATTCTCCTTCCAACACACATTTGACTACCTTCCAAGCTTCCTGCAATACACAGGGATCAATGCCAACTTCACATATGTGAAAGGCACGGATGAGTTTGATGTGACACGTCAGGATAACAATGTGGTTCTACCTGGTTTGGGTGACTCACAAAACGTTGTTTTATTCTATGATGACAAGCGGTTTGAAGCGCGTGTGGCCTATAACAGCCGTGACCGTTTCTTCCGTAACTTTGCGGGTCTAGAGCCTGTGTATACAGATCAGTATGATCAAATTGATGCGCGTATCGCATACAACTTCAAAGACCGGTATCAGGTGTTTGTTGAAGGTACGAACCTCACTGAATCATACTCACGTAACACAGGACGTTCAGACGTGCGTTTCGTAAGTCTGGAATCTCCGGGTGCACGATTTACACTTGGCGCGCGTGCGCGCTTCTAGTTTGTAACTGAATAGATATGGGGAGGGTAAAACCTCCCCATATTTTTAGAGTGCATCACGAACTTTAAGTGCCGTTGCGGGAAAGTCGGCCCACACACCATCAACACCCGCATTGAAGAGGGCGATCAGCTCATCTTCAACGCTAGAATACCCCTCCATCACAGCATCATCACGCAAGGTGTAGACGTGTACCACGAGGCCAGCAGCATGAGCGCGGGCGACATAATCACTCGTTGAACCATCCGAATTGAGCACTAATTCTTTATAGATGCCCAAACCTGTCGTCGTTGTATCTTCAATCTTGATATCCCAACCCATGGGCTTTGCTGTTTTCTCAATGGCGATGTTCTGAATAAGTGGAAGATCGCTCTTCTGGCTCACCTTATTTAGAAAGCTAGGCTCAAAGCATTGAATAAAAACAGGTATTCCAAGTTTTTGTAATTGTTTCTTTTCAATTCCGTTCAGAAGGGGATCAACCATGTCATGGCCGATTGAGGCAAAATAATTAGGCCATTTTGCTTCAATATGTAGTCCTACAATGCGTCCTTTGTTTGCGTGATGAATCGCCAGATCCATAATTTCTTCAAAAGTTACAATATCATAGATGTCGTCATGCGCTTTTGAACGCCCTTTAAAAGCTTGACGTGCTTTTAAGGTTTTAATCTCTTCGAGCGTGAAATCATCAACCCACCAATCTTCCTGTACACCTAAAGGGGTTTCTCTGCTGGTTTTGCGGTCAGCAAACTCAGGGTGATCGGCTATATTGGTTGTGGCAGAAAGGTAGGAATCATGGCTGATGATAAGTACACCATCTGATGTCATTACCAGGTCTGGTTCGATGAAATCAGCACCTTGTTCAATCGCTGTTTCATATGCCTTTATAGTGTGCTCGGGATATAAACCAGATGCACCGCGATGGGCAATAACAATAGGTTTTTCTTTGTTTAGTGTCTTGTAATCACTTGTTTTAATATCACTCATCCCTACTGCTCCAATTGCTTAATAGACTACAAAGACAATCCTTTAAGACACTCTTTCATTCTTCATCCTATCGAAGCAAGTAGGCGATAGTTACAAGGTGTTCACGTGTAAGTGATCTGGAGCGGGGCGTTTGAGCCTTGATTCGGCTGCGGAATGATTCGAAAAGTGGTATAGTTGGGGGTGAACTCTATATCAGAGCTATTGTGCCTCAAAAGTTAGTAAAACTGGATAGTAAAATGACTGCACTAAAAGCATGCGGTATTGCAATGTTATGCCTTCTGGGAGTTGCGTCAGCAAATGCGCAATCTGGAAGAGGTGGAAATCAGTCTGCAGCCAATGTTTTTGTTGAGCCTGTTCAGAGTATTGAATTTTTTAATAATATTGAAGCGTTGGGAACGTTAGAGCCTAAAGAGCGCGTAGATCTAACACTTAATACAGCAGATCGCGTAACCTCATTATATTTTGAAGACGGGCAGCGCGTTAAAAAAGGCAAGACGCTTTTATCACTAGCGCAAGCTGAACAGGTTGCTTTGGTTGAAGCTGCAGAGGCAAGTGAAGATGAGGCTATCAAGCAACTCAATCGCGCGATACAGCTTGCGAATGAAGATGCTGTATCTCAATCTCAGCTAGATCAAGCGCGCCGGAATGCGAACGCTGCTAAAGCGCAAAAAGCGGCTGTATTATCACGCTTAAAAGACCGTGTGTTGGTTGCGCCATTTGATGGTGTATTAGGGTTTCGCCGTGTAAGTGTTGGTTCTTATGTAAGTGCGGGTGATACGATAGCGACACTTATAGATGACTCTGAAATGCGATTGGAATTTTCTATTCCTTCTGTGTTTTTAAGGTCTCTAACACTGGGAACTCAAATTGTAGCGGAAACGGCTGATATTCCAGGTGAAACTTTTTCCGGCGAGATTACAAGTATTGATAATGCAATCAATCCTGTCACACGCTCTGTTACTGTGCGGGCAACATTACCCAATGAAGATAGAATACTAAAGGCGGGGATGTTTATGACTGTTGAGCTTCGCGCAAATCCGCGAACCGCTCTTGCAGTTCCAGAGGGGGCTATTGAGCCGCGCGGTCCGTTATCTTTTGTCTATGTTGTGGATGATCAGGAAGGTGCGCTTTTCGCCAAACGCGTCGAGGTCACACCCGGTTTGCGCAGCAATGGTATGGTGGAAATCGAAGCTGGGCTTGAAGATGGACAACTGATCGTCACAGAAGGTCTAATCCGAGTGCGTGATGGCGGTGCTATCAAAATAGAAGACAAAGCGATGCTAAGCCCACGAATAAACTCACCTAAAGCACAGAGCATTGTTTCTAAAGATGAAAATTCACGTGCTTCAGGCGCGAGTTAAAAATGATTATTTCTGATATATCTGTAAAACGACCTGTTTTTGCATCCGTTCTTGCATTGATTTTGATCGTATTTGGTTTGGTTGCATTTAACCGTCTGCCTTTGCGAGAATATCCCGATATTGATGCGCCAATTGTCTCCATTGATACAAGTTATCCAGGGGCCTCGGCGTCCGTTGTTGAGACACGCATTACGCAAATTGTTGAAGACCGTATTGCTGGGGTTGAAGGGATCAGGTTTATCTCTTCAAGCTCCTCTGATGGTCGCTCTCGCGTAACTGTTGAGTTTTCGGTTGATCAGGACATTGATGTTGCCGCGAATGATATTCGAGATCGTGTATCGGGTGTGCTAGACCAATTCCCACCCGATGCAGATCCGCCTGAAATTGAAAAAGCAGATTCCAGTGATGATGTGGTTATTTGGCTAAACCTTGCCAGTGAGAATTTAACCACGCCGGAATTATCAGACTATGCGGATAGGTATTTAACTGACAAATTTTCAGCTTTGGACGGGGTGGCAAGGGTCCGTGTCGGTGGTGCGCGTGATTATGCTATGCGCGTCTGGATTGATCGACGTGCGTTGGCAGCGCGGGGATTGACTGTAAATGAAATTGAAAGTGCGCTTCGGAGTGAAAACATCGAAGCGCCCGCCGGTAGCATTGAGTCTGATACGCGCCAATTTACTGTCCGTATTGATCGCGCATTTCGCACTGCCGAGGATTTTGCAAACCTAGTTATTGCTGAAGGAGACGATGGGTATCTTGTCAGACTTGGTGATGTTGCCCGTGTAGAGCGCGGGACAGAAGAAGACCGCACCATGTTTCGCGGCAATGGGATACCTATGGTGGGGCTGGGTGTATCCAAGCAGTCAACAGCCAACACGGTGGACGTGGCCAGAGGGGCACGAGAGCTTGCCCAGAAGCTAAACGAGACTATGCCAGAAGGCATGCGGATCTACCAAAGTTACGATTCATCCGTGTTTATCGATGCTTCTATTGATGAAGTGTATAATACGCTTTTCATATCAATCGGTTTGGTAATCGTCGTTATATTCTTATTTCTTGGCAGTATCCGGTCGACTATTATTCCTGCGGTTACAGTACCTATTTCGATTATTGCAACGTTTATCGTGTTGTTTGCATTGGGTTTATCGGTGAACTTGCTGACACTTCTAGCGCTTGTTCTGGCCGTGGGGCTTGTGGTGGATGATGCCATTGTTGTACTCGAGAACATACATCGAAGAATGGACGAAGAAGGGGAAACCCCGCTTGTTGCTGCCTATTTGGGAACACGTCAGGTCGGGTTTGCTGTTATTGCGACAACTCTGGTCCTAATCGCAGTATTTGTCCCAATCACTTTTATGGAAGGTGATGTTGGGCGCTTATTTACTGAATTTGCACTCACAATGGCTGCGGCTGTCGCGTTTTCTAGCTTGGTTGCGTTGACTGTTGCACCCATGCTTGCCTCTAAGGTATTGAAACCAAAGTCAAAAAATACAAACGGTTTGCAGAAATTGTTGAACGGTTTTTCTGCTGGAGTGGATAAAGTCGCGCGCGGCTATGGGTGGTTTTACGACAGAACAGTTGCGCGCCCCTTATTAATGTCCATTCTATTTCTAGCGACTATCTTTGGTTCTTGGATCATTTCTCAGAACGTCACGAGTGAATATGTGCCGAAGGAAGATCGGGGGAGTATCTTCGTTTCCGTTCGGGGACCACAGGGTGCATCTTATCAATATATGGAAAAATATATGGATGAGATTGAACGCCGTATGTTGCCATATACCGAAACGGGCGAGGTGCAGAGATTGCTTTTGCGAGCTCCGGGATTTGGAAGTGCAAGTTTCAATCAGGGCTTTGTTATTATCTCTTTGGACAGATGGGGGAAACGCCGTCCAGGAGAAGAAATTATTACTGAAATCAACGCGAAACTTGCTGATTTACCGGGTATTCGTGCGTTTGCAAATATGCGCCAAGGGCTAGGTGGTGGTACTGGAAAGCCCGTGCAATTTGTGCTTGGCGGTCCCTCTTATGAAGAGTTGACGCAGTGGCGAGATATTTTTGTCGAGGCACTTCAGAGCGCTGATATTGGGCTTGTTGATATTGATTGGGATTATAAAGAGACCCAACCCCAATATCGTTTGCAGGTCGATTATAACCGCGCTGCTGATTTAGGGGTAACGGTATCTGAAATCGGGAACACTTTGCAGACTATGCTAGGGTCTCGGCGTGTAACGACTTATATTGAGAATGGTGAGGAGTATGACGTCATTCTTGAAGGGTTGAGAAGCGATCAAAACTCTCCAAATGATGTTCAGAACATTTATGTAAGGTCTCAAAGGTCGGGCGAACTTATCCCTCTTTCTAACCTGATTACTGTTGAAGAAGTTGCTGATAGTCCGTCGTTGAATAGGTATAACCGCTCTCGTTCTATAACTATTGAGGCTGGGTTAGAGGAGGGTGTCTCATTAGGGACCGCACTCGATGAGATGTCTCGCATTGCCAGAGACGTGCTTCCTACGGAGGCGGTCATTGATTTTAAAGGACAATCTTTGGATTATCAAACTAGCGGTTCATCCATGCTGTTTGTGTTTGGGGTGGGATTAATGATCGTATTCTTAGTCCTTGCAGCTCAATTTGAGAGCTATATCCACCCGATTATTATTATGCTGTGTGTTCCAATCGCAATTGGCGGCGGAATATTTGGGCTTTGGATTACAGGTACAACCTTAAATATTTATACCCAGATTGCGCTAATAATGTTGATCGGTTTGGCTGCAAAAAATGGTATTCTGATTGTAGAATTTGCAAACCAATTGCGGGATGAAGGGGTGGCTTTTGAAAAAGCGCTTCGTGAGGCTGCAATGACGCGTTTTCGTCCGATTTTGATGACAGGACTAACAACGGCGGCTGGTTCCTTGCCTTTGATTTTATCAAGTGGTGCAGGGGCGGAAACGAGACAAGCTATTGGTGTTGTTATTCTTTTTGGGGTTCTGGCATCCATTGTTGTTACGCTATTGCTTGTGCCAACCGCATATCGGCTAATCGCACGGGGAACAGGTTCCCCAGGGGATGTGACGCGTAAACTGGGCGAACAAATTAGCGCGACGTCTGTGAAAACTCCAGCTGAATAGCGACAGAGTGTGGCGTGCTATGGCTGCGCTTATATCCTGATGGGTCTTTGCCTTCTCTATGCAAGTGCTGCGGTGCTTGCCTGATACGTATATGACGAACCTTTGGTGCGTATCTGCTGGCATTGTGTGTGTCTCGTGTCGAGGGACTTGTATAATTCAGCGCCTCTGCCTATGCCTACATATCAAAGATATGATGAATGGGGTTTTGAGATATGCTGAATGACAAACTGGCGGGAACATTAAAATCACTGATTGCTGCAAGTTTTGCTGGTCTATTAATTTCGGCATGCGCAGCCCAAGAGGGTGGAGAAAAAGGGCAAGTCGAAAGCTCAACCCCTGACCGGAAGAATGTCGTTTTCATTCTTGTTGATGATTTGGGGTATGCTGATATTGGCGCATACAATCCAGATACGTTTTATGAAACACCCAATGTCGATGCCTTAGCGCAAAGCGGTGTTATGTTCACAAATGGATACGCAGCAAACCCCGTTTGCAGTCCTTCACGCGCTGCGATCATGACGGGTAAACATCCGACACGTCTGCAAGCTACTGACTGGTTCCACGCAGATGGTGTGCCTCATCGGGCCGAGCGTTTTCAAGCGGCTTTGATGAAGGAAGAGGTTGCATCTGAAGAGGTGACGATAGGCGAAGTATTTCAAGAGAATGGATATCAAACGGCTTATTTGGGCAAATGGCATTTGGGAGAAGACGAAACGGTATGGCCAGAGCATCAGGGGTTTGATGTAAATATTGGTGGATTTTCCAAAGGGCACCCAGCGGCGGGATATTTCTCACCTTATAAAAATCCAAGATTGGAAGATGGTCCCGAAGGTGAATATCTCACGACACGTCTGACAGATGAAGCTGTCAGTTTAATCGACACATTCTCGAAAAACCAAGACCCATTTTTCATGTATATGGCATTTTACACAGTGCATACGCCACTGCAGGCACCGGCTGATTTAATCCGCAAATATGAGAATAAATGGGTAGAAGATGGCAAAGCCGATTTTGCCGATGAAATCCAATATTTTGCCGATACGGAAGAAGTGCGTAAGGTTCGAATCCGGCAAAATCACGCAAAATATGCCGCAATGGTAGAGGTGATGGATACGAGCGTCGGGCGTATCTTGCAGGCACTTGATGATGCGGGTGTCGCCGATGATACGATCATTGTCTTCACATCGGATAATGGTGGTTTGTCCACTGCCGAAGGTTTGCCTACGAGTAATCTGCCACTTCGTGGGGGTAAAGGCTGGTTGTATGAAGGCGGCATTCGGGTTCCCTTTATTGTGAAATTTCCTGACGCAGCAAACGCGTCTACTAGAGTGGATATGCCGGTTTCGGGACAAGATTTTTTGCCAAGCCTAGCTGCAATGAATGGTCTGCAAAGCGTAGCAGTGAGCATGTCTGACGGACTGGATTTTTCTGTTCTATTGAAGGAAGAAAATTATAATGTAGCCGAGCCACGTCCATTATTCTGGCATTACCCACATTACAGCAATCAAGGTGGTTTTCCGGGTGCGGCGGTGAGGCTTGGTAATATGAAATTGTTGCAAAATTTTGAAACAGGAGAGGTGCAACTTTACAATCTCGAAGAAGATGTAGGTGAGACGAATGATATAGCATCTGAAAACCCAGACACTGTGCGCCAACTGAAACAATTATTGCTCGAATGGTATCAAGAAACAGACGCACATTTTTTAAGAGCGAAAGAGGGAAGCGAAGAGAGACCGTGGGAGCCAAACATCACGCAGCCGTGATCGTCAAAATACAAAATTCAGCTTGAAAAGATCAAATTAAGGTCGATCTATATGACTAGATTTGAATTTACTAGGATATCAAGACATGGCTGAGAACGATACATATACGCCCCCTAAGGTTTGGAAATGGGAGCCGGGAAATGGCGGGAAGTTTGCCAATATTAATCGGCCTATTTCTGGTTCCACCAGTGAAAAAGATTTGCCCGTTGGTAAGCATCCTTTGCAGTTATATTCAATGGCAACGCCAAATGGGGTGAAGGTGACGGTGATGCTCGAAGAGCTGCTGGCACTGGGCCATAAAGGTGCGGAATATGATGCGTGGCTTATTCAAATTACAGAGGGTGATCAGTTTACCTCTGGTTTTGTGTCAGCGAATCCAAATTCAAAAATTCCAGCTTTGATGGATCACACGAGTGGTTCGCCAACGCGCGTATTTGAATCGGGGTCTATTCTTTTTTATCTAGCCGAAAAGTTTGATGCGCTTATTCCTAAAGATGCGACAGCGCGCACTGAGACGATGAATTGGCTATTTTGGCAGATGGGATCTGCGCCATATCTAGGAGGTGGCTTTGGCCATTTCTATGCGTATGCACCCGAAAAATTTGAATACCCAATCAACCGCTTCACAATGGAGACGAAGCGTCAGCTAGACGTGTTGGACAAAGCGCTGGGTAAAAATAAATACGTCGCGGGCGATGAATATACGATAGCAGACATTGCGATCTGGCCTTGGTATGGAAATCTTGTGCTTGGTGAACTCTATGGAGCGGCGGAATTTCTGTCTGTGCACGAATATAAGAATCTAAAGCGTTGGGCAGAGGAAATAGCTAACCGTCCAGCGGTTAAGCGAGGCGTCAAGGTCAATCGCGTATGGGGCGATGAGGCTGGACAGGTGGCGGAACGCCATGATGCTAGCGACATTTAATTTATAGATGAAGAATAAAAAAGGGCAGAGGCACAGTGTGTTTTCTGCCCTTTTTTGTGAGCTATGCGAGGAGAGTTAGACCGGTATCGCGTGCGCCAAGGAGTGTATTTTTGTCTGTGGCCGAGCGCGCCATAATTCTCAGGCCAGAATAAATGACCAAAATCAATTGCGCGGTTTGCAGGGTTTGTTCCTTGCTCCATTCGGGTCTAAGTTCGCTGATAGGTAGAGTGAGAGCGTTTTGCATTTTGCCATAGCCGCGCAGGACAAGCTTTTGGGTTTCAGGATCATTTGCGGCATGATCTGCGGAGGCATTGCAAAGAAAGCATCCTCGGCGATCATTCTCGCTAAAGGCCGCATCAATTGGAATTGTCAGAAAGGTTTTGATCCTCTTGAGAGGAGGATTGTCTGATTGTAGGTATTCAACGGCTGTATCTACATTGAGTTTTTCATAATGCGCCAATGCTCGCAAATACATTGAATGCTTGCTTTGAAAGGCTTTGTAGAGGCTGCCTTTTTGTAGGCCGGTTGATTTAATAATATCGCTTAGCCCTGTGCCTTCATATCCATTCTCCCAGAATAGAGACATGATTTTTGTAAGGGTTTCATCTTCATCATATTCGCGTGGGCGACCGGGGTTTCTTGTGTTTTCATCTTCACGCATTCGTGATAATCCTATTGTTGACCGAATGGTACACTATTGATATTTAGGTCTCATTGGCGCTGTCCAAGAGCATCTGTATCAAATTTTAGACCGATAGGTCAACAATGGGAGAATAAAATGACGAACTCTACAAATTACGAAAATGCGACTGCTGAAATTGCTGGCTATTCAGTTCAACAGATTGCTGATCTGGGAACGAAAATAAGTGCTTGGGGTGTGCATGCATTGCGCTTTTCAACAGTGACGGTGTTGGGTTGGATTGGTGCCATGAAATTTACAGCTTATGAGGCTGGCGCAATTAAAGGTCTGGTAGAATCTAGTCCGCTCGTGAGTTGGCTCTACAGCGTGTTGTCTGTGCAGGGGGTATCAAACTTGATCGGGACAACAGAAATTATAACTGCGTTACTGATCGCATTTGGAGCTAAATTCCCGAAAGCTGCCTTATTGGGTGCATTAGCTGCTGTGGCGACGTTTCTTGTAACCTTTAGCTTCCTATTTACGGCGCCGGGTTGGGAGCCAAGCCTTGGAGGCTTTCCCGCGCTTTCAGTCGTGCCGGGGCAATTCTTGCTGAAAGACATTGTGTTACTTGCAGGTGCGGTTTTCCTTGCAGGCAACGCGCTAAGTAAAATTGCAGATGAGGCCGCATAAGCCGCAAACCATACCTCATTGATTTGTTGATTGGTGAGGAAGGTTGCAGATAAAGCGAGGGCGGGGCGTATGAAACGCTCCGCTCTATTGCATTTTAAGGGTGGTGTATTGCAGATTTCAGGAATTGCTCGCGGTCTACGGAGGAGCGGCGTCTGGCCTCTTCAATGGCTTGCTGCTCTGAGGCATCCAAGAGGGCTTCTAATAGGCGAGAGAAGTGTTCTCTCATTGTGCGGCGTGCTGCATCAGGATCGCGCGATTTAAGTGCATTTAAGATTTCAACATGCTCATTCACGCGATGAGCAGAATCTTCAACACATACGGCGGCATAGACTTTTTTAACCGCGTTAATTTCGGTTCTCATCCGCCATAAATGCTCCATGAAAAATTCATTGGCACTATTGCGGGTCGCTTGCGTGATAATATGGTGAAATTCGCGGTCTGCTTGCTCGCCATCAGGTGAGTGACCATTCGCGGATTCACCCATTTTAATAATAGTGTTTTCTAGCGCAACAAGTTGCTCATCTGTGATCATCGTGGCGGCGAGGGCTGCACATTCTGATTCAAACAAAAGCCTTGTTTGTGTGAGCTCAAATGCACTCACTGAAGGAAGTTGCGATTGGCCGAAAAGTGAGTTTTTGGGTTCTCTGACATATACACCAGATCCTACTTTTATCTCCACGCGACCAACGGCTTCGAGGGATATTTCGGCTTCACGAATGACGACGCGGCTGACATCGAATTTCGTTGCAAGTTCGCGTTCGCCAGGTAGACGTGTGCCGGGGGGATACATGCCGGAATCGATCATTTTCAGGATCTCATTCGCGACCTTATTATATAATCTTTGATCAGCCATTTATTCTAAATCTGCCATATCTACAGTGAGCTCTGTTTTTCGACTCTCTTAATGAGCATGATATACCAATTTGTCATGCCAATTCAAGTGTCTAAAAAACAGAGCGACTGGTCTTAGATCTTAGAACTTACCTTTGATGCCAAAGAATACGCGTGGCCCATAGTAGTTCACTTCACCTAAGTTATCATTGGTGAAAAAGTATTGCTCTTTAGGTGCATCAAACAGATTGATCGCTGATACGTTTAAAGAGAAATTGTCGGTGAGGTCATAGGATGCACGTGCTTCCCAGACGCCAACATCTCCAACATAGCGCAAGCGTGTTCCATTGCTTGTGTAAGGCTGGAAGTATTCACTACGATATTTGTAAATGATGGAGCTGTCGAATTTACCCTTTTGGTAGTAAACTTGACCCGAGAACACAGTGTCCGAGAAGCCTGGTACGTTGCCCGGTTGTACGATGCCAACATTTGTCTGAACAAAATTTCCATCAGCGTCGCGATATCCAAGATCACCATATAGGCTGTCTTCAAATTCGAAGTCAGATTCTGCAAGGTTCAAGCTTACTTTTGCACCCAAACCGCTCAAAAGACCTGGAAGGTATGAGAAGTTGTGAGAAGCAGTTAGCTCGATACCATAAAGAGCTGCCGTGTCTTCATTCGTCGCTGACACACTTACTGGAAGCGTGACAGTTTGGTTGTCAATCACGAAGTCTTCTAGAACAGTTGAATTCTCAAATCCGCCTGTGAAGTCTTTGTAGTATACGCTCGCAGCCAAGATGGAGTCATCGTTTGGATACCATTCAGCAGCCAAGTCATAATTCCAAGACATAAGAGGTTGGAAATTTGGGTTACCTGTACCTTCAACCGTCACCAATTCTTCAAGCGTCGTTGGTGCATCTTCTTCATTGTTTTCGTTGAAGTCGCGGTCAAAGCTCATGTCGCCCGGGTCTGCGCGTGACATGCCACGGAATAAACCAGCGCGAAGTAGAATGTCATCGCGAAGCTCTAACGTTGCATTGAAGCTTGGGAGGAATTCTGTGTACTCACCTTTACCGTATAGAACGACAGCGTCGCCTGCTGTATCGAGGGAGAGTGTGCCATCATTTGGATCAACGACAGTAACAACTGGCGTACGGTTACCAAGGGATTTCACCTTTGTATCAACAACACGGACACCGAAATTACCTGTAAGTGGTTTTCCAGCAAGTGATGTTTCATAGCTCGCCATAATATAGCTTGCTAATGTTGTTTCTAAAACATTGATGTTGCCTAGAGCATCTGGGTCGCTATCTGGGTAGGCGAGTGGACCTTCGCCTTCTTCAGTAAGGATGTAGTTTAGTAGACATTGGTTATCAAACACGCCCCAGCTGTTTGTTGTGTTTACAACATTTCCAGCATCGTCAATTTGCGTAACGATTCCGCCAGATGCGCTGCTTAGGAAGCCGCTTTCAGAAAAGCTTGATGCACAAGGGATATTGTCTGGGTCTAAGTCGCCGGTTGTGTAGGTGTCGCGTGTTCCTGCAAAACTTACATATTCCAAGTCAGAAAGACGTAGCCCTGTTTCAATGGTCGTAATTGGCCCCATGTTCAGGTCATACTCGGCATCAAGGCGTAGGGCTTCAACTGTGTTTCTGCGGTTTGCATCGCGGTCAACACGTGCTCTCACACCATCAGTGTAGTTTGTGATGTCGGTGACATCAAAATCTTGCACTGTGAAATTTACAAAGCCGTCACTGTCACGTGTCCAACTTACGTTTTCACGCCCGCCACTTCCTGGTCCGCGTTGACTTGATACGCGTAAGGAAACTTGAAGCTCGTCTCTAGTTGTTTCCGATAGGGAGTAGTCGGCTGATACTGTCAATCTGTCAGTTACGTCGAAACTCGCGTTAATTCCGTAACCGAGATATTCTTCCGTCCGTTCATAAATCTCACCATTTGACTCAATGTCAGACTGTGTCGTGATAGATTGCACGACGCCATTGTCTTGAAAGATGAGGCTGTCGAGCGTGTCGCCCGATACACTGCGCTTCATGTTGGAGAAGTTTAAGTCGTGACGATCTTCAAGTTGGGTGCGCTCAGACCATTGAACGTCTGCATTAATATCTAGGCGGTCATTTGGCTGCCATTGGAATGCTGCAAAAAGAGAGTCTCTTTTGTCATTCGTGTCATTTTGGCGATATCCACGAGAAGAACCAGCCCATGCATAATCTAGCCCATTATCAACGGCTAAGCCTGTTTCTGGGTCGATAGTTGTGTTGTAACCATCTCTATTGCTTGGGTTAGGGCCTTGGTCTTCACAATCGCCTGAGCTGCTTGCTGCATACCCGCGTGAGTCGGGGTCAGAAGCGTCAGCTATACATGCAAATAGTGATGAGCCTGACGGGCTAGAAGAGCGCATTTCTTGCTCGGGCTGAGAGATATCACTTATTTGCCCTCCAATGGAGAAACCTAGACGTCCAACATCTCCAAGGTCCAATTGGTCGACATAGCTTGCTGTAAAGCGGTGGCCAATATCTCCAGCCAAAGTGTTGTCTATGTTTTGTTGATCGGGGTTGTAGTTACCTTTAAGATCAAACTGGAAGCGGCGTTGGTTGTAGTCGAGTGGTTTGAGGGTTTCCAATGCGATAAGACCTGCGACACCGCCTTCAATAAGGCTCGCGTCTTGTGTCTTATAGATTGCTAGCTTGTTCATAAGCTCAGATGGGAACTGAGAGAAGTTCACTGATCGGTCGCCTGTACCATTTGTTGCGACGCGGCCGTTAAATGTCGTCGAGCTTAGAAAAGGACCAAGACCACGAATAGAGATTTCGGTCGCACCACCGTTTTCACGGTGCGAGGCGGCACCCGTGATAGATTCTAGAGCTTCACCGATTGAAAGGGCAGGTAGGTCACCAATATCTTTAGCTGAAAGACCATCAACAATACTTGAGTTGGTTCTCTTCAGGTCGATTGTATTTTGAATGGTTGCGCGAGAACCTGTGATCACAATCTTATCTAGCGTACGTGATTCATCGCTCGCTTCAGACGAGGACTGCGTTTGCTCCTGCGCGATAGATGGTGCGCTAAATGAAAGAGCAGCTGATCCCAACAGGGCCAATTTGATAAGGCGCGCCTTACTATGAGTAGCGGCACCAGCGTTCTTTTTGAATATCGTCATTCTTTGAGTCTCTCCCTAAGACTTATTTTGTAGAATTATTATTTATTATTTTGTGCTGGTAGGATGACTTTTAGACCGGATGTGTCAACCAATTGCGCGGACCTTTATCGAGAAATGGCGGTTTTTTTGTGGATTTAGAGGTGTGTGTGTTGCAATATTATCACTAAATGCAGGGTGTATATACCGAATTCCTACGCCTTTTCAGTAATTCTGTAAAATTGGTCTGTTGAATTGGTTGACAATGTTGCTGATGAATATAAGGATGACTGAAAACATAAAAAGACATGTCGATCGGGAGGAATAAATGAGGGTAGGAGCAATTTGCATTGCGGTAAGTGTTATGGGGCTATCTGCCTGTGCATTTCCTCAACAAAGCGTGCCGGTCGAGCGGGTGGATGAGGCGGTAGATTCCGTTCGTCGTATTGTCGTTCACACACAAGATGAGTTTGAGCAGGCGGTTAAAACAGTTACCGCTGGAGACATGATCGTTCTTGCCGATGGTGTATGGCGTGATTTTGATGCTGTGCTTGAAGGTGAGGGTAGTGCTGAGCAACCGATCTGGTTGACGGGTGAGACTCCGGGCGGTGTTATTTTGTCTGGTCAATCAAGCCTTCGCCTCAGCGGGAAGCATTTGATTGTGTCGGGCTTAGTGTTCCGCGATGGCTACACCCCGCGCAATGAAGTGATCAGTTTTCGCCGCGATAGTAAATCGCTTGCAAATTCTAGCCGTGTTACGAATACCGTTATAGAAAACTATTCCAACCCAGACCGAACACAGCGCGATTCTTGGGTGGTTATGTATGGTAAGAATAACGAGTTCGACCACAATCATCTTTCTGGAAAACTAAACTCGGGGCCAACAATGGTCGTGCGTTTGAATTCAGAAGAAAGCCAAGACAACAATCATCATGTCCACCACAACTATTTTGGTCCTCGTCCTGTGCTGGGGTCAAATGGTGGAGAAACATTCCGTATCGGTACAAGCCATTATTCGCTTACCAATTCAAATACGTTGGTTGAGTATAACTATTTTGACCGATGCAGCGGCGAAGTTGAAATTATTTCAAATAAATCAGGCGGTAACACATATCGTAACAACACCTTCTTTGAGTCACGGGGCACACTAACTCTGCGCCATGGAAACGGAACAAGTGTTGAGAAAAACTTATTTGATGGGAATGGCGCGCCTTACACTGGTGGCGTGCGCGTTATCAATGGCGATCAAACTATCCGCAATAACGGTTTTAAAGATTTAACGGGTGAACGTTTTTCGGGTGCGCTTGTTGTTATGAACGGCGTACCTAATTCACCCATCAACCGATATCATCAAGTCGATAATGCCCTCATAGAAGGCAATGTGTTTGAAAATATTGCTGCAATTGAATTGGGCGAGGGTAGTGATGCTGAGCGTTCAGCTGTGCCAATCAACTCGGCCTTTAAGAACAATGTGATCATGAACGCTGATGGGCAAACACCTTTTACGCTGCACGATGATATGAGCGGAATTGAGTTTAGCGGGAATAAAGTAAATTCAGAGCCTCCCAAGGCGATATCTTCTGGGTTTGAGGTCCTAACAGACCTTGCCCAGAAGGTCGCTGTGGACAATTACGGTGTTGCACGTGAAGAGACTGGCGTCGATTGGTATCCTAAGGCGACAGCGAAATCTCCATTTGAAGGCGGCAGTGATATTAATGTAAACGCTGGAGAAAATGCTCTCTTTGACGCGATTGCAAAAGCAAAAGCTGGTGATCACTTATGGCTTGATGCGGGTGATTATAACGAAGCAAAAATAATTGAGCTGCGTGTACCTGTGACAATCGGGGCAAAACCAGGCGCTGAAGGCAAAGTGAACGTATCATTTGAACGCCGAAACCTCTTTGTGTTGTCTGGGCAGGGTGGTTTGAAGCTGGACGGCCTGAATGTTGTGGGAAGCAAAGCGCCTGATAATGTGGGCAATAGCTTGATCACAACAAGCGCTATAGGCGGAGGAAGCAACCACCTATTGCAGATTTCAAACTCAACATTCACAGACTTCGTTGTGAACCGTAGTTTCTCAATTGTGAGCGCCGCGAAAGGCACGCTCTATCACCAGATCAAAATTTTCAATTCCTCTTTTTCAGATGTGTCTGGTTCAGTGGTGAAGCTGGATGCAGAAACAGATGATTATGGCATGTATAATGTTGAATTCTTGGAGATTGAAAATAGCGAATTTAAGAATGTGAAAGGTCCCGCTGTGGATGTGTATCGCGGCGGTAGGGATGAAAGCACATTCGGCCCAGCTATTGTTATAAAGTCCTCCGGATTTGATGGTGTCGGCGATGAAAAAGAGCCTGCAATTAACCTCCATGGGGTTCAGGTGTTGAAGCTTGAAGACAACACCATAGCAGGCGGCAAGCAGGCGCTATTCACAATAACGACAGGCAAACCCCAGCCACACCTCAGTGGCAATGCATGGATAGGGCATGAGGGGGACACTATCCTTAAAATAGAGGATTTGCGCAAATGATCAGCAATTTTTCATATAAATCATCATGGCTAAAAGCCGGGGTAACTGTTTTAGCTTTAGGTTTAAGCCAAGCTTGCTCCGAGACTGTGCAAGCAGCAGAAAAGTCCGATATTTCAACGCAGTCTGTGTCTGCTTTCGATGCGCAGATGACTGCGCTGGCGGCAAGTATTGATGCCCGCATGCTGACTGACGTGCCGGTTCCTGTTCCTGCTGACGCTGGTGGTGGGTACACGCATGAACAACACAAGCAAAACGGCAAAACCATCTATGAAGCAGGTATGTTGTACCAGCATACCGGAGATGAAAAATACAAAAATTTTGCGCGCGACATTCTATTAGACTACGCAGAGCTTTACCCAACGCTTGGCCTTCACCCAGAGCATAAGCCTTCAACAGCTGGGCAACTTTTCTGGCAAGGGCTAAATGAAGCTGTTTGGCTTGTATATGTTATTCAAGGCTATGAAACGTTTCGAGATGACTTAAGTCCGCAAGCGCGCGAGAAGATAGAAACTGGCGTGCTAAACCCAATGGCTGACTTCTTGTCCATTGGATCTCCGCAGACATTTGACCGCATACATAACCACGGCACATGGGCCGCAGCAGCTGTGGGTATGACTGGATATGTGCTGGGGCAGCAAGAGCGCGTTGAAAAATCGCTTCTTGGTTTGAGCCAAGATGGTGAAGCAGGCTTTCTAAAGCAGATGGATATGCTGTTTTCGCCTGATGGATATTATGCTGAGGGGCCTTATTATCAGCGCTATGCAATGATGCCGTTCGTATTATTCTCACAAGCGATTGAGAAAAACGAACCCGAGCGCAAAATATTTGAATATCGCGATGGTATTGTTTTAAAAGCGATCCGCGCGACAGTTCAGCAAAGCTATGCCGGAAAATTTTTTCCAATCAATGACGCCATCCGAGAAAAAGGGCTCAACACAGTCGAGCTTAAATATGGGTTAGCCGTTGCATATGATCTGACGAATGACCCAACCCTTTTAGGGGCTGTGCAACTGCAGGACGGTAGCGTTGTGCCTACGCCTGAAGGTCGCAAATTGTTGGACGACATTGCAGCTGGAAAAGCAAAACCGTTTGAATTCAAATCTTTAGAACTTCGTGATGGTCGCAATGGGGATGAGGGAGCATTGATGGTGCTTCGCTCGGGTCCAGAAAGTGACGCCTCGGCTGTCGTGATGAAAGCGACAACGCAAGGTTTGGGGCATGGCCATTTTGATAAGCTGGGCTTGTTGTACTACGACAATGCGTCTGAAGTCGTTGCAGATTATGGGGCTGTGCGCTTCTTGAATGTCGAAGCTAAGTTTGGCGGTCGATACCTACCTGAAAATGACTCTTACGGTAAGCAGACAATCGCGCATAACACATTGGTTGTAGATGAAAAAAGTCACTATGATGGTGATTGGCGAGAGTCCCAAAAATTTAGCCCAGACGTATTGAAATTTGGAAATATCAATGGTGTCCAAGTCGCTGCGGCAGAGGTTGATACAGCTTATGAAGGTGTAAATCTTCAGCGTGTTGTCGCGATGGTTCCACGAGAAGATGGGATCGCGCCATATGTCATTGACATATTGCGAGGTCAAAGTGGGGACGGGCATGTATATGACCTCCCTGTGCATTACAAAGGCCAATTGATTGAAACCAATTTCCCTTTAGAGCATGAAACAACACAGATGAATGTGTTCGGAAAAGCTAATGGATACCAACACTTATGGCAAAGAGCTGTCTCTCCAGAGCTAGAGGGGCAACAGGATATGTCATGGTTGATTGGTGACAAATTCTACACCATGACGTTTGCCGTTGATGGGCCATATAAAGCCTATTTAACAGAATTGGGTGCGAATGACCCAAACCATAATTTCCGGAAAGAGCAGGCGTTAATCCTGCGTACTGAAGCAGATAATGCTGGCTTTGTTTCGGTTTATGAAAGTCATGGTCGTTATGACAATGATGAAGAAGTCACCGTTTTCGATGGTTCTTCTGTTGAGCAAATCAGCACTGATAAGCTTGAGACAGCGACGGCTTACACCGTCTCCATGAAGAATGGTGATGTTGTCACCATCTACCTTGCTGACGATACGCAAGCTGATCAAACTCATAAAATATCACATAAAAATAAGCAGGTAGAGTGGAGTGGGGCAGTTCATGTCACGCAATAAAGCCACCAAGGTCCAAACCATAGGGGAGACCAGATCATGAAAATAGCAGGTTTACGATGGTGGGTCGTCACCCTTGTCGCGATTGCCACGATTATCAATTATATTGACCGCGGTACGCTTGGCTATCTCTGGCCGGATATGGCTACAGAAATTTGGCCAGATAAAAGTGCCGATGAAACAAAGCAGTATTATGCAACGATCTCAGTTGTGTTTGTGTTTTCATATGCACTGGGACAAACCATTTTTGGTAAACTCTTCGACTGGGTAGGTACCCGTCTGGGGTTCGTGATGTCCATTGGTGTATGGTCACTGGCCACCGCCTTGCATGCCGTTGCTAACAGTGTGCTCACCTTCAGCTTGTTCCGTGGTATTCTGGGTGTTGCTGAAGCTGGTAACTGGCCTGGTGCGACAAAGGCAAATGCGGAATGGTTCCCTGTTCAAGAGCGTGCTTTAGCGCAAGGAATTTTTAATTCTGGTGCCGCTATCGGTGGTATTGTTTCGCCGCTTATTATCGCGTTTCTATCCGTACATTTTAGCTGGCATGCAATCTTTATTTTGGTTGGTCTTGTTGGATTAGTCTGGTTGATTCCGTGGTGGATTTTGATGAAATCTGATCCAGAAACTCACCCTTGGATTACGCCAGCTGAACGTGAATTCATTCTTACTGGTCAGCGCGATGATTCAAACGCGAAAGAAGTCGTTCGCCAAGAAGGTTATAACCCAACGACAGGTCAAATGTTGTCTCGTAGACAAAGTTGGGGTGCGATTCTTTCGGCCGCATTCATCGACCCGATCTGGTGGCTATTTGTATTTTGGATCCCGATTTATCTAAGCGAAAGCTTCGGGTTCAATGTGAAAGAAATCGGACTATATGCTTGGGTGCCATATGTTGGCGCGATGCTCGGAGCATGGTTTGGCGGACTATTGGCACAAAACCGCTTAGCGTCTGGCTGGTCTGTAAATGCAACCCGTAAGCTAACAATCACGCTTGGTGGATTGTTAATGTTGCCGGCTCTTTTGGCGATGTCTGTCGCAGCAACACCAGTTCTTGCTGTCTTGCTTATGGCTGTCATCCTATTTGGTTTCCAAACAGCTATTGGGAATATCCAAACGCTTCCAAGTGATTTTTACGGCGGTAAATCTGTCGGATCTTTAGCTGGATATGCGGGAACGGCAGCAAAGCTTGGTGCCGCAGCGCTGACTTACCTCGTGCCTTGGCTCACGCAAGGTGGAAACTATGCACCAGCATTCTTGATCGGGGCGGCTCTGGCAATTCTAAGCATGGCAAGCGTCTGGTTCCTCTGCGGGAATATTGAACCGCTCGAGGCAGAAACCAAAGCTTCTCAATAATTCAAATATCAATTTTTTTCTAACAAACCTAAAGGACTCTTCGTAATGAGACTTAAAAATAAAGTAGCGATCGTTTCTGGTGGTGCACGTGACATTGGCCGTAGCATCTCTTTGAAATTGGCTAAAGAAGGCGCAAAAGTAGCTATCAACTATTTCGATAGCGAAGAAGATGGACAAGCAACTTTGGATGCTGTGAAAGCAGCTGGTGGCGAAGCAATTCTTGTACAAGGCGACATGACAAAATCTGCTGATGTAGATGACCTTGTAAGCAAAACACAAGAAGCTTTCGGCAAGGAAATTCATGTTCTTGTAAATGTTGTAGGTGGCCTTGTTGCACGTAAGCCGCTTGCTGAGATGGACGAAGACTTCGTGAATTTTGTTATGCGTTTGAACTTCAACTCAACATTCCTAACAACCAAAGCTGTAGCTCCATTCATGCCAAAAGGTGGCTCAATTGTGAACTTTGCATCACAAGCTGCACGTGATGGCGGCGGCGGCGGAGCATGGGCTTATGCTGCGTCAAAGGGTGCTGTGATGACATTTACGCGTTCAATGGCAAAAGAATTTGGACCAAAAGGTATTCGTGTGAACGCACTTGACCCTGGTCTTATCTCTACAACATTCCACGACACATTCTCTAAAGACGAAGTGCGCGCGAAGCTTGCTGGCATGACAGCACTTGGTCGTGAAGGACATCCTGACGAAGTTGCGGATGTTGTTGCTTATCTTGCGTCAGACGAAGCTTCTTTCGTGAATGGCGTAAACCTAGACGTGAATGGCGGTTTGGCCTTCTCGTAAGACTTTTTAGTTTTTCTACCCGTACGTCCTAACTATATGGCTCATCTTCCAAAGAGGTGAGCCATTTTTTTGGTTTGAAGTGCAGCAAAAATAAACCCCGCCAAAGCGAATTTAGCGGGGTATATATGAATTAGTTTTATAAGTTTGAGCTATCGTTTTACGTCGCCACCAGAATGGTTGAGTAAGCCTTCAACTTCGGCTTCTGTCGTGATGTTGAAGTCACCTGGAATAGTATGTTTGATGGCTGAAGTTGCGACAGCAAAATCGATAATTGCTTGAGGTGTCGCACCTGCAGCCAATTTGTGTAGGGCACCGCCGGCAAATGCATCGCCGCCACCAATACGATCTACGATATTGTGTAAGTCCCAAGACTTGGTTTGGGCAAAGCTATCTTTAGTCGCGATGAAGCCAGCGAGCGTGTTGGAGTCTGCGCTTAAGACGGTACGATTAGTGCTACATACATATTCTGAGTGTGGGCATTGCTTGAAGAATTCCTGAGCTGCGCGTTGGAAACTTTCAGCAGGATTGTCTCCATTGCGCGTTATGCCAAAGAGGAGTTGAACATCTTTATCACCACCGAAAATGAGATCTGCATATGCGGCGACTTCTTTGATGATTTTGACACCTTCTGCTTCACGTCCTGTCCATAGAGACGGGCGGTAATTGCAGTCAAAAGAAACCTTTACACCCATTTCTCGTGCAGTCTTAGCAGCTTCCAGACTTGCTTGCTGAGCACCTTCACTTACGGCAAGTGTAATGCCGGAGAGGTGTAACCAGTCTGCGCCATTTAGTAGAGCTTTCCAGTCATAAATATCAGATTTTGCTTGAGAAAATGCTGAATATTTCCGATCGTAAGTGATTGAGGAGGGGCGGATCATTGCGCCCGTTTCCAAGAAATAGACAGCGAGGCGTTCGCCTTGGCGCACGATGCTTTTCGTATCGATGCCTTGTTGGTGGAGCGTATCACAACACGCGTTTCCAACTGCGTTGTCAGGCAACACAGTGACCATGGACACATCATTGCCCATGCGCGAAAGGGTTACGCCTACATTGGCTTCTGCGCCGACAAAATTTGTATCTAATTGAGCGGATTGAAACAGTCGTTCGCGCGATGGTGAACTTAGTCTGAGTAGCATTTCACCAAAACAAATTATGCGGGCCAATGTAGTATTCCTAGTTTGTAACTGTCTTTAGGGCAGCGCGAACGGAATGAACTAATTCCTCTGCGCCAGATTTAATATCTGCAAGTTTTTTGTTCGGTGCATAGATCGCTGAACCGATACCAAAACCATTAGTACCTACTTTCACAAATTCGGCCATATTACCAGCGTTTACCCCCCCAACAGCGGCAACTAATGCCTCTTTTGGGAGCGTTGCGCGCATTGCTTTGATACCTGTTGAACCAATTATGTCCGTAGGGAACATTTTCAGGATATCTGCGCCTGCGTAATACGCCTCAAATGCTTCTGAGGGTGTAAAACATCCGGGTGCAGAAAACATGCCTAAACGCTTGGTTTCAGCTATCACATCTACATTTGTGTTTGGTGAGACGATGATGCGTCCACCAGCGGCGTGAACGTCTTGGACTTGCTGCACAGTGGTGACTGTGCCTGCACCTATAAGTTTTGATGTGCCGTATTTTTCTGAAAGTCGTTTGATGGATTCTATCGGGTTGGGAGAATTCATTGTGACTTCAAGAACTGGCACACCAGTATCTAAAATCGCCGCACCAACTTCTAACACTTCTTCAGGTGTGACGCCTCGAAGTATCGCGATAATTGGCGTGTCTGCAAAAATGTCAGATAAAGATTGGGTCATGTATTTGGTGTCTCGCAAGGTGTTACTTTGGTGTGGAGCCATAGCGGCCCGGGTAAAGATTTGTGTTCACGTCTTTTGCCGCTTGGACCATTTCTGGATAAGGCTGGTCTGTGACAGTCACAAAACCAACATTGTAGTTCTCACCATCGTAAGCTCGTCCAGTAAGAGGGGAGTCGATGTATTGGAACCAGTGAACGCCTACCATGTAAGGATTGTCCAACACCGACTGTACATATTCTTTGTACATGCGTGCGCGATCTGCTTGTGTCGGTGCTTCAATCAATCCAGGATGATATAGGCCATTGTCAGAAAGTGACCCAATGTGGAATTCACCAATCAGGCTAGGCTTATCAAGGTCTTCTAGGAATTCCCATGTTTTGGGTTGAAGGCCTTCCTTATAGACATTGTAGCTCATGACATCTGTATACTTGATGGCGGCTTCAACAGCTTCTTGTGGCATGCCCCAACTCGCCATGCGTACGCCCATATAGAGATGGTTTGGCATGGCTTCTTCGAGTGTGTCATGTACAACGCGGAAATACTGGTCTGCAAATGCTGTAAACAGTGCAGATAAATCTGGCACCATCGCCTCGTTGAGGTTTTCTATTTTGTAGCCAGCAGAGAAGGCATCCCAGCTTTCAATATCTGTTCCCCAAACCGCGTTGAGATCGTCTATTTTTGCATATTTTTCTTTTAGTATTTCTACGAATTTAGCTTTTGCAGGGCTTTCTTCTGCGCTTTTGGAAATACCATCCATAACGATGCCATAGCGTCCTTCAAGGCTATCGCGATCGCCCCAACTTTTTTCGTTGTCAACGAAGACGCCTACGCACCATGGGGTGCCTTGGATTTCATCTGCGATAGTGCTGATTGTGGCTTGTGCGCGTTTTTTAAACTCTGGGTCAAATGCATCTGGCATTGGACTCCAATAGTCATTTCCAGATGAGAGTGTTTTAAAGTCACCAATGATCCAACCATTTGCAAAATAAGGCACTTTTTCATTGTCGTGGAAGCCTTTGTCGACCCAGTTACCCATTGAAGTGAAGCCCCAATCTTTCATGCGGTCGAGCGTCACTTCACGCCATTTGTCTAGGTAGGAATGATCATATTCCTCACCATAGCGGCGTTCGAGGTTAGCTTGGTAAAAGCTGTATGTTTCACCATGCTCAGTTGGCCCAATAAAGACTGATTGGCGGTAGCTATAGTGTTCGGCCAGCTCGTCATCATAGTCTGGTAGCCATGTGAACATATCGCGGCGGAGGTCTGATGCGACATAGGCCGTGTCGAGGGCAGCTTGAGGTGCGATTTCGGGGTCTTTGGAATCGTCAGGCGTGACCTCATTAGGGTCTTTAATGCGTACAGATGGGTCTTTGTAATCTATACCGGTCACCGTCGTCGTGTTGGCCATGCGCAGGTTTGCGATTCCGTTGGAGAAAAATAGATACCCTTCAGGGTCAATCATCCACCATTTTTCATCGACTTTTTGTGTTCGGAAATAACCTGTTGCTTCAAATTGTGGGCCGTCTTTCCAGCCGCCAAAGCGGGACCGGTCGGGTAGGCCGTCAGGGTTTAATGAAGCTAGTTCAGCATCTGCGGCGGCTTTAAGTTGTTCTGTTGATTTGATTTTTCGTGCAAAATCAACTTTTGCATTTTGGCCAAACTTATCCACTAATCCGACCATGTAATCTTTAATCGGTTCGGGGTTCTCTCTAATTTCTAGATTGTCGATGGTGATGCTTTTGGGACGAATAGCACCAAAGACTTCGACAGCGACTGATTTGATTTGGCTCATGTCAGTTTCGCGGCTTCCAAAGCGCCAGATCATTTCATTAGCTTCTTCAGGGAAGGCGCTAGGGTTGGCGCGAAGGCCTGCTTCAAGCTGCACTTCTGGCCCTGTGATAGGGGCGATGTAGGTGCCTGCTTCCCCTGTGCTTAGTACGATGTTACGGCGCTGGCTTTTGCCTGATACGTCTGTGATGGTCACGAAGAGGTGGGTTGATACCTCGCTATTGTTTTCAATGTCCATCGAGAGATTAACATTGCCAAACTGCGCCCAATTCCAAGGTGTTTCGGGTGTGAAGATTACACCAGACTGTTTCGCGTTTTCATCAAAGTCCACGCGTAATGCTTTTCCAGATTTACCTTCCACGATTGAGAGGTCTGCATAACTTGCTTTTACCCAAGAAGGCAGCGAGTCCACTTCAAAATCTGTGACAACTTTTAAAGCTGCATTTTCCGCAGACTCTTCTGTGGTCACTTCTGTCGATGAAACATTGCTTTCATCTGGATCACATGCAGCAAGAAGTGAAAAAGATAAAATTGTAGTCGCTAGGATTGAAGCTTTAAACTGTTTCATCGCATAGTCCTTTGGAAAGTGGGGTCGTCAAGGAGAGCAGGTTGTGCTGCGTTCTCACGCGTTCAAAATTACAGCCAGTGAAGTGCGCTGGCTTGAGTTTTGATTTTCAAAACGAGGTCATGGCTTGTGATGAAAAGTGTTTTACCATCTTCACCAAAACAGCAATTGGATGTTGCCTTACCCGTTACGATACGTCCTAGAAGTTTTCCTTCTGGCGATATAACTGTGACACCACCTGCGCTCGTTGCGAAGATGTTGCCATTGGTATCGAGTGCCATTCCATCGGGAAGGCCAGGGTGGTCATCATCTGCAAATTGAGAGAGGTTCACCCAGTTTCCTTCATCAGTCAGACTATCGTCTGCTTCGCGCTTGAAGCGACGGATAATTGGAAATTCGGGATCTGATTGCGAGACATAAAGATATTGCTCATCAGCTGTTAGCGCGAGACCATTGGGAGCAATCATGTCTTTAGAGATGAGTTCCAACTTGCCGTCTGGATATAGGCGGTAGATGCCTTGATAATCCATTTCGCGCACAGGGGAGGTGAAGGCTTCTTTTAGTCCGTATGGTGGATCGGTGAAATATACGCTGCCATCACGTGCTTGAATGACATCATTTGGAGTGTTGAGGACTTTGCCTTCAAATTCACGCGTGAGCATAACGCGTTCGCCAGTCGCCATATTCACTTTATCAACAGACCGCGCATTTTGGTTACAGATGAGCATTGTGTCATCGATATTATACCAGTTGCCATTTGTTCCGGGTGTAACGGCTGAGCTATCTGTACCGTGGTCATCTCCCGCAGGGCCTAAGAATACGGTCATGCCGTTATCATTATCCCAGCGATGAATTTTATTTCCCAAAATGTCTGTAAAATAGAGGCAATTGCGTTTGAAATCCCAAGCTGGGCCCTCTGTCCAACCATAACCTGTGCCGATGATTTCTAGCTTTGCGTCGGGTGCGATAAGTTGGCTGAAGCTATCGTCCAAGGAAATAATTTCACCAAAATTGGCGGGGGTGGAATTATCGGGTGCGCCGTGGCCGGTATCGGACATTTCTGGCTCCTTTGAGGAGGGTTGTGAACAAGCAGTAAGTGCAGCGAATGCACTCGCTGAGAGTAAGACTTTGCGACGATTTATCATTGCGTCACCTCTTTTATAGGAGTTCTGGTTAAATTACTTCGTTCAATTTTTCCATGAGGTTGGTCAAATACAAATGGTGTTAAAGTCATCAATATTACGCCTGCACTTTTATGCCCCGAGCGGGTGTGTTGCATATCGCGCATATTGAATGCCATTGTGTATTCCATCTCCCCAGAAAATACTGCTTTATTCTTTTGGGTATGTTTGACGTTACATTTTTGAAATGTCAATTGTTGACAATTCTTTATTGCTGTGACGAATATGCACAGAATACGAGATATAAAGAGAAGATCGGGAGGTGCGTAACGTGCGCGAGGCCTTGTTGTAAGGCTGAGCTTGCAGACGTTGTGCGTCCACTCAGAAACTTAGGGTGGAGAGTGAATTTTGAAAATATCTGAGAACAGAGCAATTCTAAGCGCAATGATTGTTGCGTTTGGTGGGTTTATATTTGGGTTGGACATTGTTCTGATCTCTGGTGGGATTGCTGCTTTCCGCTCTGAGTTTTTACTCAATGATGCGCAAGTTGGCTGGGTTGTTTCCGCAGCTGGTTGGGGTGTGTTGCCTGTATTATTGTTGGTGGGGCCGCTCACTAATAAAATTGGCCGTAAAAACACACTCATAGTCATCGCTGCGATGTATATCGTATCGGCTGTTGGGTCGGTGTTGGCGACTAATTGGGTAATGCTTGCTGTAGCGCGGGCGCTAGGCGGGATGGCGTTTACGTCCTTGTCCGTGGCTGCCATGTATATTGGGGAAGTAGCTCCGCCAAATGCGCGCGGGAAAATGGTTTCTATCAATCAGCTAAACATCGGTATCGGTATTACAGTTGCTTTCTTGGTGAACCTTGCCATTGCATCAATGGCTGCGCCTGGTGCGACAACTGTTTCAATGTTTGGTGTTGAGACAGGAATGTGGCGCTGGATGCTAGGCGTTGAGATTATTCCTGCGATAATTTGGCTTGTGCTGCTGCTTGGTATCCCGAAAAGTCCGCGTTGGCTCTATAGTGTGGGGCGTGAAGCTGAGGCGCGTGATGTTTTGGCTAAAATGATGCCAGGTGAACATGTTGATGCGGGGATGGAAGAGATCCGCGCGAGTGCGCAAGGCAATGGCACTATAAGCAATTTGCAGGGTATTAAGGAACTATTCTCTACCCATTTGAGTAAGGCGTTATTTGTGGGTGTGTTGGTGGCTGTATTGCAGCCGCTGACAGGTATCAATAATTTGCTGTATTACGCGCCGATTGTATTTGAGCAGGCAGGAGCGGGCACGAACGCCGCGTTTATATCGTCGGTTGGGCTTGGTGTCCTAGCAATGGCATTTACGGCTATTGCGATAGTTGTCATTGATCGCGTGGGGCGTCGACCATTATTGATTGGTGGTTTGGCGGTGGCGGCTGCTTGTATGTTGATTGCTGGATGGAGCTTCTCTCAAGCGCACTACATGATTGATATGGTTGATTTGGATGTATTGGCCGCAACCATGCCAACAGAAGCTTTGAAGTCGTTGGTGGGTGTCGAGTTTGCAAATGATGTTGCCTTTAAAAATGCACTTGTGGACACGCTGGGTTTTGATGATGCGCGCAAGTTTGAGGGTGTGCTGATCAAGACAGCTGTTGAGGGACTTAATGCTGGTCTGGTGATCTCTTGTATTTTGGGATTTGTGGCCGCTTTTAATATCTCTATTGGCCCGATCATGTGGGTGTTGTTTTCTGAAATTTTCCCAACGCGCGTGCGCGGTGTGGCCATCTCTGCTTGTGCACTGGTCACGAGCCTTGTGAGTGCTGGGGCTGCGATGGTGTTTCCAGTCTTGTTGTCAGGTGCTGGCGCGGGCGCAGTGTTCTTGTTGTTCGGTGTAATTATCGTGGTGGGTGCTGTGTTGATTTATATGCTGGTGCCAGAAACGAAAAACAAAACGATTGAGCAAATCGAGGCCACTTTTAAAGGGGCCTAATGTTGAGTGACTTTATTTGGATGTGTGTGACATGGGTTTTCTGCAAGACAAAATCGTTATCGTAACGGGTGGGTGTTCCGGTATAGGCTGGGGCATTACGCAAGCCTGCGTGAAAGCGGGAGCAAGTGTGATTGCGTGTCAGCGCAGCGAAAGCGGTGCTGAGAGGATTGATGGTCTCGTTGCAGAAGGCTTTAAGGCTGAGTTTATGCGGGCGGATGTGTCTGACCCTGAGAGCATTTCCAGCTTTGTTGCGGCGGTGCATGAAAAATATGGCCGTATTGATGCGCTTGTAAACAATGCGGGTATCACGATTGAGTGTGACTTCTTTGAAATGCCATTAGAGAAGCTGGACATGCTTTGGGCAACCAATCAACGGTCTGTCTTTTTGATGAGCCAAGCAGTGGCGCGTCACATGAAAGAACAGGGCGGCGGACACATTGTTAATGTGTCATCTAATCACTCTGTGGCCAGTGTGTCTGGGTATGAAATGTATGCGGCGACAAAGGGCGGTATCTCTGCGATGACGCGCGCTATGGCGTGGAGTTTAGGCAAGTATGGCATTCGTGTGAACACGTTATCACCCGGTTTGACAATGACCGAGGCTGTGCAGCAGGTCACGGTGGATAAGCCTCATTTAATTAAACCTTTCAACGACATGCATGCCACTGGGCAAGTAAGTAGTGTGGAAGATATTGCTAATGTCGCAGCCTTTCTAATCTCGGACTTATCCAACGCCATTACTGGGACTGATATAGTCGCAGACCAAGGTGTTGCCGCACAATTATGTAAGACTGACGACCTCGTTTAAGGTGAAGTGTCATGAAAATTTCTAATGTTATTGCGTATCCAGTTTGGGTGGGCCACAGGAATCTATGCCTTGTAAAAGTTGAAACAGAAGATGGCCTTTATGGGTGGGGTGAATCTGGTGTTTCAGGACGTGAATTAGCTGTTGCGGGAGCTGTAGAGCATTTTCGCGATTTTCTAATCGGTAAGGATTCTCGTCATATCGGTGCACTATGGCAGGAAATGTATCGTGGCCAATATTTTGAAGGTGGGCGCGTATTGTCGGGTGCTATTTCCGCAATAGATATCGCGCTGTGGGATATTGCGGGTAAGCGGTTTGATGTGCCTGTGCATGAATTGCTTGGTGGTGCGCAACGTCACAAAATACCTTGTTTTGCAACATCAACTGCTGATCACACGCAAGACTTGATCAAAGATGTGAAAGATCTTGTGAGCAAGGGGTGGACTGTCGTGCGGGCCACTGTGGGCGATGGCGGTGCAGGTGATAGCGCGCAATGGGATGTACGCAAAGCGATTGCGCAAACGACTGAGATTTTACCTCAACTTCGCGCTGAAGTGGGGCATGAAATTGTTATCGGTATTGATATGCATCACCGCATGTCCGTGGCGGAGGCGGCTGCCTTCTGTCAAAAAATGCCAGAAGGTACGATTGATTTCTTAGAGGAGCCTATTCGTCAGCAAACGCCCGGTGCGTATAAGGCGTTGCGATCTATGACCAATATACCTTTCGCGATTGGAGAAGAGTGGGCGAGTAAGTGGGACTTTCTGCCATATCTTGAAAATGATTTGACCAATTTTGCGCGTATTGATGTGTGTAATGTGGGTGGTCTTACTGAGGCTATGAAAGTGGCTGCGATTGCGGAGGCGCACTATATTGATGTGATGCCGCATGATCCGTTGGGGCCGATTTGTTCTGCTGCGACAAACCATATGTGTGCTGCAATTCCTAATTTGTCTTGGACAGAAATTGCGCCTTACAGTGCTGATAAGTCAGATCATGATCGTTTGTTTATCAATCGTCCGATCGAAAAGGCTGGCTATTATGAGGTTAGCGATAAACCGGGTCTTGGTGTGGATGTGCGTGAGGATCTTATAAAGGATCAGACGTTCAAATTCTGGGAGATTCCAAGGCGATACAAGCCTGACGGTAGCTTCACAAATTGGTAGGCACAAAAGGTAAGTGAATGGGGGGTGATATTTGTTGTCAAATTGAAGACTAGCACTTTACATCATCTATGTTGTTTGTATATTGTATACAAAATAACGGCGGCAAAACTGTTATCTCCTGAAGTCAATAAAAAGATAGAGGAGAGGGGAGGCCGCATAGGGAAGTTTTCACTGTTTCCAAAATTTAGGTGATACAAAACGGTTTCGTGCTGTGTGTGCATGCTTTGGAAATGGAAGAGGTGTCGTTGTGAGTTCTGATAGTTTGAATACAGGTGTGGTTGCCCCTATAGAAGCCTTTGCGATTAAATCCGTGAAGACTGAATATTATCACATTCCTCTTGCAGAGCCTCTCGTGGATGCCAGTCATGGCACGCACACATTTTTTGAGTTAATTGTTTGCCGGATTACCGGAAGCAATGGTGTCGAAGGTGTGGGGTATACTTATACTGGCGGTTCTGGTGGTCGCGGTATTTACTCGCTAATTAAAGATGATTTGACGCCGCGTATCTTGAGCAAAAATGGCGCGGATATCGAAAGCGTATGGGCTGGGATGCAGAAGGACCTGCATTATGTGGGGCGCGGTGGTTTGCTCAGCTTTGCCATCTCCGCCATCGATATCGCTTTGTGGGATATCAAATGTAAAGCCTTGGATGCGCCGCTTTGGAAAGTCTTGAACGCACCATCAAACCAAACGGCATGCTATGCTGGTTTCATTGATTTGCATCTTGAAGGTGAGCAGTTACAAGAGCTTGTTAAAAAACATGTAGCGATTGGGCATACAGCGGTCAAAACGAAAGTTGGACGGGCTGACATCGCTGAAGATGTGCGCCGTGTGAGCGAGATCCGCGAAGTCCTTGGTGCCAGCAATAAGCTTATGGTGGATGCAAATTGGTCATACACTGTTGAGCGTGCGATTGAGTTTGGTAAAGCGGTAAAAGAATTTGATATTGGCTGGTTTGAAGAGCCGATTTCTCCTGATGAATTTGAAGATTATGCTGTCATTGCCGACGCAACTGGTCTGCCGCTCGCAATGGGTGAAAACTTGCACATTGTGGAAGAGTTTGAGCGCGCCATTAAATATGCAGGACTAGCCTATTTGCAGCCTGACTGTTCCAATATTGGGGGCATTACAGGGTTTCTAAAAGTATCTGATTTGGCAGCGAAAGCTGGCCTGAAGATTTGTAGCCACGGCATGCATGAGTTGCATGTGTCGTTGTTGGCTGCTCAACCGCATGCGGGAATGTTGGAAGTGCATTCCTTCCCCATTGATAAATATACAATAAGTCCGCTGGAAGTACGTGATGGCCTTGCCTTCGCGCCCAACCATGTCGGCACAGGCGTTGTATTTGATGAGGCTCTAATTGGGCCACATTTGATTTCGCAGACATAGTAAAGGTTTGAAAAAAATGATCGCTGCACAATATTTGGGTGACTCAAAATTTGGTATCGCTGACTCCGTGCCTGTAGCACCTAAAGCAGGTGAGGTCCGTTTAGATGTAGGCTATGTTGGGATATGTGGAACCGACATGCACATCTATCATGGTGCGATGGATAAACGTGTGGCGCCGAAAGAAACGACAGGACATGAAGCATCTGGTATTGTTCGCGAAGTTGGTGAAGGTGTCACTGATGTAAAGGTTGGTGATCGTGTTGTTGTGCGCCCACTTGATTATTGCGGTGATTGTCCAGCATGTGATGCGGGTCACAGCCACATTTGTCACAATTTGAAATTCATGGGTGTGGATAGTGTAGGTGCGTTCCAAAGTTCATGGACTGTTAAAGCACGTACAATCCACAAATTGCCTGATACTATCGACCTGAGACAAGGTGCGTTGATCGAGCCTCTAGCTGTGGCATGTCACGATATTTCAATGGCGCGTGTGAAAGCGGGCGAGCATGTTGTTGTGTTGGGCGGTGGGCCGATTGGTCAGCTTGTTGCAGCCGTTGCGAAGGCTGAAGGCGCGGATGTTGTTATTTCGGAGATCAATGCTGATCGTCGTGCATTTGCAGAAGCAAACGGCATTAAAGCTGTTGATCCGCTAAACCAAGATTTGGTCGGTTATGTGAACGCATGGACCGGAACAAAAGGCGCGGATGTCGTGTTTGAAGTGTCGGGTGTGCAACCGGCTGTTGATGTCATGACTGAGATCGCGGCTGTTCGCGGGCGTATCTGTATTGTGGCGATTTACCCAGCGACTGCGCCACCAAAAGTGAATTTGTTTAAATTCTTCTGGCGTGAGCTCGAATTGGTAGGTGCACGCGTTTATGAAGCTGCCGATTTTGAGAAAGCGATTGATCTTGTCTCATCTGGTAAGGTTGATATCGACAAATTTATTACCAGCGAATTTGACCTGACAAGTATTGATGAAGCGTTCCACACTTTGGCGACAAGCCCTGTGGGAATGAAGACAGTAGTGAAGTGTGGTGCCTAAAATGACAAGTAACGTTCTTTCTTCCTTTTCGCTTGCTGGAAAAGTTGCGCTCGTAACAGGCTGTAAGCGCGGTATCGGTATGGGCATGGCAGTCGCATTGGCTGAAGCTGGCGCTGATGTCATCGGTGTATCGGCGAGCTTGGAAGCAAAAGACTCCGCCGTTGAAAAGGCCGTCACTGCTCTTGGACGCAAATTTTATAGCTATCAATGTGATTTTTCAGATCGAAAAAGCCTGTATGCATTCATCGAAAAGGTGAAAGCTGACCATGCTAAGATAGATGTGTTGGTCAATAATGCAGGTACAATATTGCGTGCACCTGCGGCAGTTCATGGCGATGATCTTTGGGATAAAGTTATTGAAGTAAACCTGAATGCTCAATTCATACTAAGCCGTGAAATTGGTGGACGCATGGTTGAGGCGGGATCTGGTAAAATTATCTTTACAGCGTCTCTCTTGTCCTATCAGGGCGGGATCACTGTGCCAGGGTATGCGGCAAGTAAAGGCGGTGTACAGCAATTGGTGATGGCACTTTCAAATGAGTGGTCGTCTAAAGGCGTAAACGTAAATGCGATTGCTCCTGGATATATTGCAACTGATAACACACAGGCATTGCAAGATGATGCTGAGCGTTCAGCAGCAATTCTGGGCCGTATTCCACAAGGTCGCTGGGGAACACCAGACGACTTTAAGGGGCCGATTGTGTTCTTAGCATCGGATGCTGCTGCCTATGTAAATGGCGCGACATTGCTTGTTGATGGCGGATGGATGGGGAGATAACCCGTGGAATTTAAGAATAATCTCAATTTTATAAACGGCGAATATATCGCTGCGCCTACGCATGAGATCATTGAAGTTCTCAATCCTGCAACTGGTAAGGTGTTGGGCTCCATCCCAGCTTCACCAGTCGAAGAGGCCGAGAAGGCTTTACTAGCAGCAAAAGCCGCTCAGCCGGCTTGGGCGAAGATGACAGCACGTCAACGCCAAGAGATTATGCGTAAATTCGCTGCTGGTATCCGTGCGCGCAGGGACAAACTAGCAAAAATGGTGACGCTGGAGCAGGGCAAGGTGCTTGAGCTGGCGTACATTGATGTAGATGCGACTGCTAGCTTTATCGAATACGCTTGTGACAATGCGTTGACGATTTCAGGCGATATTCTACCATCGGATAACCCAGACGAGAAAATCTACATTCACAAAGTGCCGCGCGGTGTCGTTGTTGCGATTACAGCGTGGAATTTCCCTATGGCGCTTGCGGGACGTAAAATTGGCCCAGCGCTGATCACTGGGAACACAATGGTGCTTAAACCAACGCAAGAGACACCTTTGTCGTCGCTTGAATTGGGTGAAATTGCTAATGAGGCTGGCGTGCCTGCCGGTGTGTTGAACATCATTAATGGATCGGGTTCTAAAATTGGATCTTATCTGTGTGAGAGTGAGCACACAGCGATGATTACAATGACGGGATCAACTTACGCAGGTAAGCAAATCTACCAAGCTGCGGGGAAATATATGATCCCAGTTATGCTTGAGCTTGGTGGTAAAGCTCCATTTGTTGTGATGGATGATGCTGACCTTGAGCAAGCTGCCGATATTTTGGTGGGTGCGCGTTTCACAAACTGTGGTCAGGTGTGTACGTGTGCGGAGCGAGTGTATCTGCACGAGGATATTAAGGACAAATTCCTTGAACTATTCTTGCCAAAGGTTGCCGCGTTGAAGATTGGTGATCCTCTGGACCCAACCACAACGCTTAGCCCGAAGGTGAATGCCAAAGAGATCGAGAATATTGATCACATCGTACAGGAAAGTGTGAAGCAGGGCGGAAAAGTACTTGCTGGCGGTAAGCGCGCGAATGTTGAAGGATATGAAGGTGGTTTCTGGTATGAGCCAACTGTTCTTGAAACAGAGCATAAAAATATTGCCGTAGAAGAAGAAACATTTGGTCCAGTGCTTCCGGTTGTGACCTTTAACACTTTGGATGAAGCGATCGCTATGGCGAGTGATAGTATTTACGGGCTTGCCGCTTACTTTTTCTCAGCGTCGCATGTGAATGTTCAGAAATTCATCAATGACATGGAGGCGGGTGAATTATACATCAACCGCCCAATGGGAGAGCAGCACCAAGGTTTCCACAATGGTTGGAAGCAATCAGGTATGGGCGGCGAAGACGGTAAGTATGGTCTTGAGCAATATCTCGAAAAGAAAACGGTTTATTTGAAAGAAGTTTAACCCTGATATGTCCGTGAACTGGGGCTGTGAGTGTTTGATTACGTTCACAGCCCTTTTTTTATCAGTTTTTATTTGATGTGAGTTTCAAGGTGTTTGATTGCGGCAGGAATGTCTCTGTCTTTTAAAGCTTGAAGAATATCTAAATGCTCTTGCATGCTTTGCTCTGGTGAACAAACGCGCTGATAGTTCATGCGCATGCGTAGCACCATCGGAGTCCATAAATTCACAAGTTCATCACCACCAGCTTTATCTAGCAAGTATCTGTGAAACTCGAGGTCAATTTCGGCAGCTTCAGTGAAATGTTCTGTTGCTAAAGCTTTTTGCATCGCATTTAGCAATGATTCCAATTGTTCAAAATCATGATCATCGAGTTTGTCTTCCAGCATTTGGAAAGCAAATATTTCAATGTTTTTGCGCAGCGTAATCATAAGGTTTTGAGTTGCCGGTGAGAGCATCTCATTTACCGTTACACCGCAATTTCTTTTGGAAACGAGCAGTCCTTCTTTTGTTAATTGAAGAAGAACGTCACGTATGGGGCCGCGTGATACACCAAAACGTTCCGCTAGTGATTCCTCGCGTAATCTCTGTCCTGGTTCCATTTCGCCGGCAATAACATCCGTGCGGATCTGGTTCGCGATCTGTTCACGAATTGGTATAACCTGTTTCGTTTTGAGCATTAGTAAAAAGCTCCTTTTAATATGTAGTTCATCTGTGGTTAGAAACACGCATCCCGCGGATAGTCATTTTGTATATTGTTTTCATCTTAATGGTAGTAATGCGCAGATTGAACGACAAGGTTTGTATGATGAATAATACTATTTTTTCTGTGTTTTCGCCAATTAATAAAACAATTGCAGATAAAAACGCCCAATAAGAGATGAAATGTTTGCTTTCAACGCTCATATTGTTAACAATAATCAATATTGGGGAATAGGCAATCGGTATAAATTTATCTGATTCTCCACTGTTTATAATTTCGATAAAGGGGAGAGATATGAGACGGCGTACTTTTATAAAGGCAGCTACGGCGAGTATGGGGGGCGCGTTAATAGCCTCGTGTGCCGGAAAACTTGCGGCTTCAAGGCCAGATATGACCGGTCTTTCTCCTATAACGCCTTCTACAGATGACGATATTCGTACATATTTAGGCGCTGATTACTGGGGAAATCGACTTCAAGATTGGCGTTATAATAATGGTCAGATTGAATGTCTGAATGATGAAAAAGACTTTGAAATCAGAACAGTATCATTGCTGACGCGCGAACTGAATAACGCGCATTCACCGGGTAGAATATCTGCCCGCGTTCAGCCCATAGCTGAAGGTGAAGGTTTTTCCGGATTTTTGCTAGGTGTGGGTGCGGGGCGGCTAGATTATCGGGCAGCGGCACTTGCCAATCGGGTGTCGGGTGAGGGCGGTGGTTTTATGGCCGTAATCGACGATAAGGGGCAGCTCAGTTTTCGGGACTTTAGCGATAGTGAGAAGACCTTAAGCTATGAAAAATATGAAATTATTGGCGAAAATGTTTCAAATGGACTTGCTGTAAATTGGGATAATGGGGTTGTTTTAGATTGTCATATAGATCCAGTTGAAGGTGGTTTATTTGATGTTCGGCTCATCGCCTATGACGCAAAAACGGATGCTGAGTTAGGCTTTATTGTACGTACGGGGGTGGAGTCCTACCAGTTAGCTGGCGGTATGATGCTGCTCTCCTCTAGTGCTGTTGGCACGCAGGGGAGTCGCTGGTCCTTTGCAGATGTGCGCACGGGTGGTGACAAGATTGATGTTGATCAATCTCGTGGGCTTGAGCCTCTAATGGGGTGCATGCATTCGCTGAATAGAAATGTCATGAAGATGACAGCTCAGTTCATGCCAATCAATTTGGATAAATATCCGCGTGCACGTCTTGAGTATAAAAAAGAGGGTGACGCAAATTGGAGCAATGGACAAACACGCGATATCGAAGATGGGTTTGTTGCGCTCTATAGGGTGGATGATTGGGATTACACAAAGAACTACAGATACAGGATTGTTTGGCCAGATAGTGATCAGACTTTGTTTGAAGGTGAGATTGTTGCTGATCCACAAAATTCCAAAGAGCTGAAGATTGCGCTTTATTCTTGCATCATTCCAACAGCACGCGCTTTGGATAGGGAGGGGATTCCCAAAAAAATTCCTCAAGAGAAAACTCTCGGACGATATACGCCTGAGAATATTTTCTTTCCGCACACGCAGGTCGTAGAAAATTGTGATGGGCATGAGCCGGATCTGTATGTTTTTTGTGGCGATCAATATTACGAAACCTATCCGGTTCGTAGGGGAAGTCACACAAAAGATGCCAAGTTAGATACGCTTTATCGTTGGTATTTGTGGTATTGGACGTATAGGGAATCTATTCGCAATCGTCCTTCCATTATGGTCGCGGATGATCATGATGTTCTGCAAGGCAACCTCTGGGGCAATGCGGGTGATGCTTCGGAAATGCCGAAAGAAGAAGACGGTGGCTTTAAATGGGATAAGAGCGTTGTGCGTATGGTTTACCGTATGCAGCATGGCCACAATCCTGATGCATATGATCCAACTCCGATAAAGTATGATATTCCCGTGACGTATGGGAGTTTTGTGTATGGTGGGACAAGCTTTGCGGTCGTTGAAGATCGAAAATTTAAGTCTCCACCTGACTATGTCACCAATCCACTAGATACACGTGGCGAGTTGTTGGGAGCACGCCAAGAAGCGTTTCTCAAGGCTTGGAAAGATATGGACGTTGGTTTGCCCAAAGTGGTGATTACTGCTTCCATATGGGGTAGCCCTCAAACAGATGACAAAGGGGAACCTTTACTCGATTATGATGCTAATGGGTTTCCGCCTGACGGTCGGACGCGCGCTGTGAAACTTGTGGCGGATGCTAAAGCGCTCGTGATCGCGGGTGATCAGCATTTAGGAATGGTCGCACACCAAGGTGTAAATGATTTTGATGATGGCGCATTATTCTTTGCTGGGCCTGCCACGGCTGCATTTTGGCAGAGATGGTTTGAAGGCGGCGGCAAACTAGACAATCAATATAAAGGTGGTGCCAATACCGGAAACTTTGTTGATACATTTGGAAATAAAATGCGCGTTTTAGCCGTTTCCAATCCCAAGGTTACGCATGCTGAGTTTGAAGCGGGCAATGAGACATGGGGTAAATTCATCGCCGACCGTGATCTTAAAAGTGAAGGTTATGGCATAATAAAAGTGCGCCATGATACGAAAGACTTCGTGTTAGAAAACTGGCCTTGGGATGCCGATCCGAAGACCGGAAAACAATTCGATGGTTGGCCGGTTATTCACAAATATACTGTCTAGAATTTGGACAAAAAAATGCGGAAGCTTGAAAAAGCTTCCGCACTAAGGTTCGGGACAGGAAAGTTAAGTGCCTATTCGGAGGTCTCTCCGAAGCGGCGCGTGTAAAGGTTTGAGTTTACCTCTTGAGCCGCTTCAATCATTTGATTGTAGGGCGTGTCAGTGACGGATACGAAACCGACATTGTAGTTCTCACCATCATAGGCGCGGCCAGTGATTGGAGAGTCGATGTATTGGAACCAATGCGCACCGACAAAATAAGGATTGTCGATTACAGTGTTCATATATTCTTTGAACATGCGTGCGCGGTCGACTTGGTCTGATGCCATCACGAGGCCGGGGTGGAAGAGACCATTATCAAGTGCGCCCATGTGGAACTCACCTATAATGCTCGGCATGTCGATCTCTTCTAGGAAAGTCCACGCATTTTTGTGAGGGGCTTCTTTGTACTCATTATAGCTCATTACGTCTGAGTATTTCGTTGCCGCTCTGACGACTTCTGGCGTGCGGCCCCAGCTTGCAAAGCGTGCCCCCATATACATGTGGTTTGGCAAGACATCGTTTAGGGCGGCATCTACAACACGGAAATATTCAGATGCGTAAGCTTCCAACAAGATTGCATAATCTGCTTGGCGCGCTGCAGTGTGCTCGGAGATATCAATCCCATTGGATAGATCATCCCATGAGGCAAGATCTAAAGACCATGCTGTATTGAGCGCGTCTATTGTATCGTATTTCTCTTTTAAGATACGGGTAAATTCAGCTTTGGTAGGGCTATCTGCATCTGTGCGGCTGAGTGTATTAATGACGATGCCGTACTGACCTTGCGGCGTACCCATGCGTCCCCAGCTTTTCTCATTGTCTATGAAGACACCGATACACCATTCATTACCTTGCACTTCTTCGGCGATAACACCTGCTGTGATATTTGCGCGCTCTACGAATGCGGGGTCGAATGGGTCTGGTAATGGTGACCAGAAGTCATCGCCGCTGCTGACAGTTTTGAAGTCTCCAATTATCCAACCATTAGCAAAATAGGGGTAGCGATTGTTTTGATAGAAGCTTGGGTCTACCCAGTTTCCAAATGATGTGAAGCCCCAATCGAGCATACGATCAATTGTCACTTCGCGCCAATTATCCATATAGGATTCAGGCGTAGCTTCACCGTATTTGCGTTCAAGGTTAGCGCGGTAGAAGCTGAATGTTTCTCCTGTTTTGGAAGGGCCCGTGTGTGCGTCTCGGCGATAACCGTAATGATCCGCAAGGGCGCTGCCATATTCAGGAAGCCATTTAAACATGTCGTGGCGTAGGGTTGAGGAAATGAATTTTCCTGCAAGCGCTGAATCGGGAACGCGATTTAGGCCTTTAGAGTCTTCAGGTGTGACATCGTTTTTATCGCGTTGAACAAGGAGTTTTTGATCGAAATCTACCCCTGTCATTGTTGATGTGTTGGACATACGGATATTTGCAATACCTGTAGAGAAGAAGAGATAACCTTCTGGATCTACAAGTGCCCACTTTCCATCAACTTTTTCGGTGCGAAAATAGCCAGTTGCTTCAAGCTTTGGTCCATTTTTCCAACCACCATATTTGGACCTGTCTGCCATTTTTCCATCCTTGATGGTGGCGAGTTCAGCTTCCATTACGGCTTTTAATTCTTTGTCATCGTGTATTTTTTGATCAAATTCGATATTCGCGTTCTGACCGTATTTATCGACAATCTTAGTGAGATAAGATGGATTTGTTTTGGGGTTAGCGATGACGCGCACATTATCAATTGTAAGTTCGCGATCGTGCAACAAGCTATCTGTGGTGATCGTAAATTCAGTAATTTGACTGACGTCCAAACCTTCAACGCCCCACATCCAAATGAATTTGGTTGCATCAATGGCGAGTGCGGATGGGTTGTCTCTTAGGCCGGTATCAAGGTCTATGTCTGCGCTTTTTAGGTCTGCAAAATAGGTCTTTGTGTCACCACGAGGAATGTTCACGCTTCGCGTGAAGGATTTTCCTGTTGCGTCTTTTGCGCCGAAAAAGACTTGCGTGGAATAGTCACCAGGGTTTGCGATATCAAGCGCGATCCCAAGGGAGTCGTATTCGCTCCAATCCCAAGGCGTATCCGCTTTGAAGGAAAGGCCGCTATAGATATTCTCTTCTCCTTTAAGGAGAACGGATAGTTTCTTATCGGCTGTAATGCGAAGGTCTGCATTATTGCCTGAAACCTGCGTTGGAATGGTGTCTGCGTTAAAATCAAACAATATAATTTCTGATTGCTGCGTCGTGGCGGCAGGCGTCGATGTAGCGGCGGGCGTCGATACATCTTGAGTTTCTGGAGTTGTTTGCGCTTTTTGAACCGGAGCTGCGCACGATGATATCATGGCAAGCGCAGATATGCTTGTTAACAATGCCAACATGCTGCTGGATTTCATATTTTCCTCCCGACGCGTTTTTATTATTATATTGTATACAATTAACAACATTCGTTCAAGTTGAACAAAAAATCAATAGCTAATTAAGGGTAGATTGCGTGCGTTAGAGGTGGGGTCGTGTGCTTTAACAAGAATTTCGTCTTATGAATTCAGCTGTTTGCGTGAATACAAGAGGTGTAAAATGTTTTTCCATTTTATAGGTCATCAAATGCTCGATTGCTTTGCGCGCAAGGGATTCCATCGGCAAGGCGATGGCGGAAATGCCATTGCCAATCCATTGATAGAAGGATGGATCGCCATATCCCACAAACCCAAAATGAGCAGGTAAACTACCTGTATCTTTAAGAAGGGCGTTTGTTGCACCGACAGAAATATCAAATCCGCCGCAGATAAGGGCTGTTGTTTGTGGGCTGGTTTCGAGGATGTGCCGCACACTGTTATAGCCATAGTCCCGTGTGGGTGGGCCAGTAAGTATTGGGGAGGTAGTGATATCTATCTGGCATGCTTGCGCGGCTTTTAGGAAATTATCATAGCGCTGCTGCCCAGAAGCGAGGGATTTGTCGGCTCCGATATAAGCAATCTTTGAATGGCCTGACTGTGATAAATGTTGGAGAGCTTCCAAAATGGCGGGCGCGTCGTCTATCAACAAGTTTGAAGGTTGATCTATCCGTGGGTGCGTGCGGATAAACTGGATAATGTTTAAACCAGATGTGTGCGTGGATGTGTAATGAACAGGCGCGGGAGAGGGCACCATGATAACTGTTTGCGCTTGAGCTTCTTTTAGTAAGGTTAGCGCATGTTCTTCCTTTGCGATATCATCATGGGTGAGGTGGATGAGTAGGTTGATGCTTTGCTCATTGCAGATTGATGTGAGTGCGTCTGCAAAGTGGGCGTAAAACTCATTACGGAGATTGGGTATAAGGAGGCCGATGGAGGGGAGTGTGTCACCTCGCATAGCGAGGGCGGCGGCGTTGCGTACATACCCCAATTCTTCGGCGCGTTTTAGGATTTTTTCACGCAGTTCAGGACGCACATTTGCGTGACTACTGAGCGCGCGAGAGACTGTCATGTGAGAAACGCCCAGATCTGCAGCTATCGTTTTTATCGTTACTTTCGTAGACACACAGAACCTCTTTCTCTCTGATTATTTGGCAAGCTATGGCGAAAAAAACATTGACACAAGCGCAATAAGCCGATTTATGTTCACGTGAACATTGTGTTTTGTCAACAATAAGGTCGGGGGAGGATATTGCGTGGATCGAGAATTGGAAACGCTGTGTAAAGCCCTCGTGACAGAGCTAAAATTAGGCGCTGTTGAAGATGTGTCTGATGTACGTCCGCTAACGGGTGGGGTTGCGTCTGATATTGCATCATTGAAAATTGGTGATGATGTTTACTGCATGAAGTTTGCGCGCGAGAAGCTGCAAGTTTCTGAAGAGTGGTTTGCACCCGTCCACCGCAATGAAGCTGAATATGCGTGGTTGAATTTTGTTGGTCAGATTTTACCAGAATGTGCACCGAAATTATATGGGCAATCAGAAAGCCTTAGCGGGTTTGCGATGGAGTTTGTATCTGGAGAGCAGGTATATCTCTGGAAAGATGAATTGCTGCGGGGGCAGGCTCGCCCAGAAGCGGCGCGGGCAGTGGCGGCTTGTTTGGGGAAAATCCATTCAGCCTCGGCTAAACCAAACTTTGTGCGTCACAAGTTTAATAACCACGATGATTTCAAGGCACTTCGCTTAGAGCCTTATTTGGGTTTTTTGGCGAATAAACATGCGGTATTGGCTGAAAACATAAACGCGGTTGAGACAGGCTTAGCGCAAAAATCTGATGTGCTTGTGCATGGGGATGTAAGTCCCAAAAATATAATATTGAGGAATGGTTGTCCCATAATCTTGGACGCTGAATGCGCCACGATGGGGGATGCGAGTTTTGACCCTTCTTTCTGCTTAAATCATCTTATTCTCAAGGCATTCAATTCACCTGCCAATGCTTCAAATATATTGGACATGGTTGAGGTGTTTTGGGGGGCTTATTCTGACTTCATTGATTGGGAAGATAGTGCGCACTTAGAAGAGCGAGTGTGCGCGCTTGTGCCTATTTTGATGCTTGCGCGGATAGATGGAAAATCTCCGGTTGAATACCTTTCAAATGAAGCACGAGATCAAGTGCGTTTCGTGTCCATGCCGCTGATTTCTCATCCGATATCAAAACTATCTGACCTGATTGGTCTTATCAAAACGGAATTATCATGAGTTCATCCAAAATATCTAAAGTCGTCGCTAGACGTGTTTGGGATTCCAGAGGGAACCCAACTGTTGAGACTGATGTATATCTTGAAAACGGCGCTATGGGCCGTGCGATTGCGCCTGCTGGTGCGTCTCGTGGAACGCGCGAAGCGGTTGATTTGCGCGATGGCGGTGACCGTCTTGGTGGAATGGACGTTCAAGGTGCTGTCGCCAACGTCAATGAGAAACTCGCGCCGGCTATGATTGGTCGTGATGTGCTCGATCAAAAGGGTATTGATGCTCAATTGATCGAAATTGACGGCACTAAACTAAAGTCTGCCATTGGTGGGAACGCCATGATCGCGACGTCCTTGGCGACACTTCATGCGGCCGCTGCATATAATGAGAAGCCTTTGTGGGCGCATGTTGCTTCTGCTTATGGTCGTAAGCCAACTATGCCTCTGCCTGAAATTCAGATTTTTGGTGGTGGTGCGCACGCTGGTCGCCGTGTTGACGTTCAAGACTTCATGGTCATGGTGCCAGGAGCCGAGACCTTTGATGAAGCAATGGAAATCACTTCAAACGTTTATCGCGCCGCGGGAAAAATCATGGCGAAACGTGGTCACATGGCGGGTGTTGCAGACGAAGGCGGGTGGTGGCCAGTCTTCTCTAGCAATGAAGAAGCACTTGAGACACTTACACAAGCGATCGAAGATGCGGGTGAAGTGCCGGGCGAGCGCGTGATTATCTCGCTTGATATTGCGGCTTCTGAATTTGGAAATAAAGACGGCTATAAACTCGCGTTAGAAGACCGCGCTATTGATACGGATGGGATGATTGAGATCCTTGGCAAATGGATTGAGAAATACCCGATTGCTTCGATCGAAGATCCATTGGCTGAAGATGATGTCGCTGGGAACCAAGCGTTTACGAAAGCCTTTGGTGATAAAGTGCAAATCATCGGTGATGATTACCTCGTTACAAATGCAGAGCTTGTACGCCAAGCAGCCAAAGACAAAGCGTGTAATGCGGTTCTTGTGAAAGTGAACCAAGCGGGGACTGTTTCTGAGGCTGTTGAAACATTTGAAGCTGCCAATGAGGTTGGCTACCGCTCCATTGTGTCAGCACGTTCGGGTGAGACGGAAGACGTATCCATTACACATCTTTCAATTGGTTTGGGAGCAGGGCAGCTGAAAGTAGGATCATTCACGCGTTCTGAGCGTATGGCAAAATGGAATGAATGCATCCGTCTTCAAGAAGAAAAAGAAATTGGTGCATTCGTAGGCGGTGAGCCTTTGAAGAACACTTGGTGGAAAAAATAGGTAGGAATTAGATCATGCAATTTATTCGTTTTGGAGACCGTGACGGCGCAAAAACACCATGTGTTGTAGATGCTGACGGTAAATACAGGAATATCTCTTCTATCGTGTCTGATATTAATCCAGAGACAATAGGTGATGACTTAATAGGGAAGCTGGCTGGCGTAGATGCCTCTTCACTGCCAGAGTTCGACGCAACAGGTAAGCGTTTGGCTCCGCCTTCGGCTCAGCCTAAGAATATATGGTGTGTGGGTTTGAACTTTTCTGACCATGCGGCGGAAGCTGGTTTGCCAATTCCCGACGAGCCAATTTTGTTCAACAAGTCTTCAGGTACTTATTGTGGTCCTAACGATCCAATCTTGTACTCACCTAAAATGACAAAGCTGGATTGGGAAGTTGAGCTTGGTATCGTTATTGGCAAGAAGGCTCTTAACATCACGAAAGAAGAGGCTTTGGACCACGTTCTTGGCCTTGTGCTTGTGAATGATGTATCTGAGCGCGCATGGCAATTGGAGCGTAGTGGTCAGTGGGTAAAAGGAAAAAGCTTCCCTAACTTCTGTCCAACAGGCCCAGTTATTAGAACGCTTGATGACATTGAGGACCACAACAATTTGAACATGTGGTTGGACGTGAATGGTAAGCGCTGCCAGACCGGTAACACGGGCACAATGATCTTTGATGTAGCAACCATTGTGTCTTACATGAGTGAGTTTTGTCAGCTTGAGCCGGGCGACCTTATCTCGACTGGTACGCCTCCAGGTGTAGGAGCGGGTATGGACCCACAACAATGGTTGAAGGTTGGCGATAAAATTGAACTTGGAATTGATGGTCTTGGTACGCAAGCTCAAACAGTCATCAATCTGAGTGACCTATAATGTCAAACCGCTTTGAAAGTAAGTCAGCCATTATCACGGGTGCTGCGCGTGGTATGGGTTATGAGATTGCTAAACAGATGCTCGAAGAGGGTGGTTCAGTTAGCCTCTGGGATTTTGACGAAAGTGGTTTGAATGCTGCCGTTGAAAGGCTCTCCTCTAAAGGTAAAGTTATCGGCTTGAAAGTTGATGTCAGTAATCTTGAAAATGTTGAAGCAGCATCAAAAGAAACTGCTGAAAAGCTCGGCGGTATTGATATATTGGTGACGAGCGCAGGTATTGCTGGCCCGAATGGTCCTGTTGAAACATTTCCTGCCGAATGGTGGCATAAGGTTATGGCTGTCAATTTGGGCGGTGTATTCAATTGTTGTCGCTCGGTTGTGCCTTTCATGCGCAAGAATGATTATGGTCGTATTGTGAATGTGGCGTCTGTTGCAGGCAAAGAGGGTAATCCTAACGCTTCTGCGTATTCTGCATCAAAAGCTGGTGTTTTGAGTCTGACAAAGAGCTTGGGTAAAGAGCTGGCTCAAACAGGTATTCGCGTGAACGCAATTACACCAGCGGTCATTAAGACAGAAATGCTTAAAGATGTAACCGAAGAGCAAATCGCCTACATGCTTTCGAAAATCCCAATGGGGCGTATGGGAACTGTTGAGGAGGTGGCAAAAATGGCATTATTCTTGTCATCGGAGGATTGCTCATACTCCACTGCTGCTGTTTTTGATATGACAGGCGGACGCGCAACTTATTAGACTTTTTTGCTTATAAGCATTGCCAAAATTTCCTCACCCTTCAATATTGCTTACAATTAACAATAAAGTGGGTGAGGAGAATAATATGCTGAAAATGATGTTATTGAGTAGTGCTGCGCTCATTGTGTTGGGTGGATGCGCAACAGAAGTTCAGAAAACGGTAAATGGCGACGCTGAAAAGCACGCTGGAACTGATATTCGTTTCGTTGATATTTCCGATGAAATAGGTCTGACATCAACACCAACATGGAAATATGGTGGACCATCCGTATCTGATCTTGATGGTGATGGTGTGTATGATTTTCTGCTGACAAATCATCACATTGAGCCTGCTCAAACATTCTGGGGAAATGCTGACGGGACGCTGCGTGAAGGCGTAAACATTGCCACAAATGATGTGCATGGCATTGCAGCAGGTGATTTTGATTTAGATGGCGACAATGACGTGCTTGTCTCTTTAGGCGGCGGCAATGGATCTACGCCGCAACCGCCACGTATGCTGCGCAATGATGACGGTGTATTTGTAGATATCACAGAAGAAGCGGGTATTTCTCAATTAGGTGCGCGTGGACGTTCTGTGCGTTGGGTGGATATGGATTTGGACGGAGACTTGGACTTTCTGCAAATCAATGCGCGCCAGGTTATTGGGGAGGACAAGCCGCGCAATATCCTGTTTGAAAACCTTGGCGGCGGAAAATTTAAATATCGCAATGGTGGTGCTTTTGAGAAGACGGAAGCTGAACGGGTTTTACTAACCGATATTGACGGTGATCACGTGACCGATTTGGTGACGTTTTCTCCGCTTGCTATCTGGAAGGGTGGCTCAGATTTTTCATTTAAAGATGTGACGGACGATGTGCTTCCAAAAGCATATCAGCATGCTGAATTTATTAGCGCTGTTGCTGATGCTGACATTGATAATGATGGCGATTTTGATCTCTATGTGGCGCGCGGTAAGACCTATTATGAAATCGCGAATAATTCAGTCTCATATAATGGTGAGACGCAGCGTCTCGATATTAGAGATGAAGGAAATAAAAGCCATGACGGTATTAGTTTCAAAGCGGGCGATACAATAACGTTATCTGACTTTTCGCATTGGGCGCGTGGCAAAGATCTGACGTTTCCTGTTTTTTTAGGCAGTAATAAAACGCAGTTAAAAGTCGTGAATGCACCGGATTCTGGCCGAGATGGTGGGAAGATCACTACAGATACTCCATCCGCTCCAACAAAAGTTTCAGCAGATAAAGCGGAGGGGTTTCCGGAAGTTTTTGGCGAGAATGGATGGTATTTAGGCTATGTCGGCGATGGTGAATGGCGGATGGAATGGCATTTAGATTTCAACCTCGCCTGGGATATTCGTGGATCCATCTCTGGTGTTGAGAAGGTTTTACCCGATTGGACGCCTCAAAATTTGGATGTGCCTGATATTTTACTGCGAAATGACGGGGGAGTGTTTAGCGATGTAAGTGCGCAGCTACCCGCTGAAAGCATGCATAATAATTGGGGAGTTACGAATGGTGACTTTAACAATGATGGCCAAACAGACTTCTTTGTGTATCGCTTTGGGGAGTTGCGAAAGCGTGTTCCTGATGTTTTGTTGGTAAACCAAGGTACGCAAGGATTTGCAGCCAATATAAGCCATGGTGCTAATGTATTGGGCGAGGGCGGTCATGGCGATATGGGAGCGGCGTTCGACTATGATTTTGACGGCGCCGTTGATCTTCTGAGCGGTGATGATGATGATGGGAAATGGCACTTATATAAAAATCAGTTGGCTCCCGATGAGGCACGCAATTACACGCTGGTTCGCGTTGGGTATTCTCCAAAGGGAACAGACCCATTAGCGGCTGAAATTACTGTGACAGCGGGCGGCAATACATATGTGCGACGTGTGGGGTCTGCAGGTGCGGTACACTCTCAAAGCGTGTTGAATATCGCACATTTTGGTTTAGCGGATGCAGCTCAAATTGATGGAATTCAGGTGCGCTGGCGTGATGGTGAAACGGAAGAGATTTCGAATGTTTCTGCGAATGAGATGATCAATGTAGGTCGTCACGGCGTTCAAGATAAGGGAGAGAATTAGATGGCAAATACTGTGCTATTAAATAATGAAAAGCATAAAGAAGCGAGAGTAGTATTAGCACATGGTGCAGATTATGGTGAAAATATTCATATTGTCCCAATTCTCGCCGCAGAAGTGAAAAATCTCGCCTTAAACTTTCCGTTGTGTCTAATAAAAGATGCTGAAAGTGGTGCTTTTGGATTGTATGCTCTTTTGGGTTTTGAAGCGGGTGAGAACTTATTTCTGAAAGAGAATAAATGGACCACTACCAATGTTCCACTCAATTTGAAACGCCAACCATTTACTGTGAGTTTTTCAGAAAAGAAAAAAGACGAGGATGGCAATCCAAGTGCAATTATCTCAATAGACGAAGACAGTCCGAGATTTAAAATGGGAGGCAGTGAGGGCTATGCATTATTTGATAATGATGGAAGCCCAACGCAATTCTTAAATGAAATCAAGCAATTACTTGCAGATATGGTGAATGGCACTGAGGCAACAAAATTATTTGTGCAATCCTTGGAAGATAATGGGTTATTGGAACAATTACAATTAGATGCAAATTTTGCGAATGGAGAAAATAAGTCCTATGGCGGTCTGCATACCGTCAACTTATCTAAGCTGATGGGGCTTAAGGCCTCTGTGTTAAAAGGCTTAAGTGAAAATGGCTATCTCCAAGCGTGCTATCTGCTTCAATTCTCCATAGGACATATAAACAAAATGCACGAACTAAAAAATCAAAGTCTGAATTCTTAGTGTTTTGATTTGGCATTGAATATAATAAAGCCCGCTGTCAATGAGATGGCGGGCTTTATTGTTATTTATGCATCATAACTGAAATAAACAGCGCGTTTTTGAAGGTAGTTTTCGATACCGTGAACACCATCTTCGCCGCCGATTCCGCTGCGCTTGTGGCCTGAGTGATAGCCTTGAATATAACCGACAATTTGTTTGTTTACGAAGACTGTTCCAACTTCCAAATCATTGATTGCATGCATGATTTTGTTGATGTCTTTTGTGAAGATATAGCAAGATAGAGCCTCTTCACGGTCGTTGGTAATTGCGACAGCTTCTTCGTAATTCTTGATGCGAATGATAGGGAGAACAGGACCAAAAATTTCTTCTTTGGCAACTGGCATATCCGGCGTGACATTGGTTAGGACGGTCGGGGCGTACCAATGTCCTTTCTCATATTGTGGCCCATCTGGACGTTTGCCGCCTATTTCTAGCTTGGCACCCATTGCGATACTTTGTTGAACCATTTCGTTTACACGGGATATTCCAACGCCAGTAACGCTAGGGCCCATGTTGAAATCACCCATAGGATCGCCAGTGGTGAGCTTTGCAACACGCTCCAACACCATTTGGGTAAATGTATCTGCGATTTCTTCTTCGACGAGGATCATTTCATTGCAAATGCAGACCTGACCACAATTTGCGTATCTGGAAATGACGGCTGCATCGGCGGCTTTTTCAAGGTCGGCATCCTTCAGCACAGTGAATGATGCCTTTCCGCCTAGCTCCAGCACAAGGCCTGTTACATTGTCTGCTGCCGACTTGTATATAGCCTGTCCAGCGCGTGTTGACCCTGTGAGAGAGATGAGTCTTGTGATTGGGCTTGTGACGAGGTGAGAGCTGACGTCGATACCTTTTCCGCTGACCAAATTGATCACACCTTTGGGAATATTTGCAGCTTCGACAACTTTGCAAAATTCAGATGCGGTGACAGGAGTTGCTTCGTGAGCTTTGAGGATAATCGTATTTCCCGTGACCAATGCTGGCCCCACTTTGCGCCCAATTAAGGCGAGGGGATAATTATATGCGCACATTCCGATTGTGACGCCATAGGGAACTTTTTGAATCCATAATTGCTCATTTGGATTATCAGACGGGAAAATCTGTCCTTCAATGCGGCGGGCAGCTTCGGCTGAATAGGTTAGATAATTGAGCGTATCGTCAAATTCACCATAAGCTTCAGGAAGCGTTTTTCCCTGCTCTTGAACAAGGAGTTTGGCAAAGAGGTCACGCTTTGGCTTTAAGCCTTCAACGATAGCCATTATATAGCGGGCGCGTTGAATAGCGGGGAGGGCTTGCCATCCTTTTTGAGCAGCGAGCGAGGATTGAAGAGCGCGTTCTGCATCTTCGATTGTGCAATCGGGAACCGTCGCCCAGATTTGTTCATTTGCGGGGTTTTCCACATCGAAGGTTGCGCCATTGGAGGCGTTCACCCACGCTCCATCAATATAGCACGGATAATGCTGAATGTTGGTCTCTGTCATGGTTTCCTCCGGAATAGTATTTGTTATTGCTATGTGTAAGGGGGGCGTTATTCGCCTTTGAATATGGGCGAGCGCTTTTCAACAAAGGCTAAAAAGCCCTCTTTTGCGTCATGTGAATCGTAAAGTGGGGCGCAGAGTTCTTTTTCCAGATGTAGGCCGGCTGTAAGACTAAGTTCACTGCCTTGACGCACAGCTCTTTTTGTTGCTGCAACGGCCAAAGCGGGGCCGTTCGCAATAGTTTGCGCAAATTCAAAGCACGCTTTCTCAAGCTGATCAGTGTCCGTAAGGCGATTTATAATGCCCCATTGCGTGGCTTGGTCTGCATTGAAGGCATCACCCGTGGAGAGAATTTCAAGTGCACGACTTACACCGACTACACGAACAAGGCGTTGGGTGCCGCCATTACCGGGGATAAGGCCAAGTTTGATTTCGGGTAAACCAAGCTTGTAACTACCTTTTGCAGCAAAGCGAATATCGCATGCCAAGGCGATTTCTAATCCACCACCCAGTGCATGGCCTTCGATTTGTGCGATAAAGATTTTACCGCTGGCTTCCATGGCTTGTGTCGTTGCATTTGCTTGGTCCACCATCAATTGGTTGCTGGCAGTATCATTACTTTGAAACTCTTTTATATCGGCACCTGCACAAAAGAATTTAGGTGAGGATGAGTTGATAATAACTGCGCCAACATCTTTGGCAGCGTCAGCTTTTTGAACAGCTTCTCGAAAGCATGTCATAAATTCCAGATTGTAGGCATTCGCTGGAGGGCGATTAAACGTTAAATACGCAACGCGCTTTTTGACGGAATAAGACACAAGATCTGAGGGCATAATGTCTTCCTTTGGTGATTAGCTAAATTGAGCGCGGATGGTTTGAGAATCTTGCCCTATTTTAGGGGCTGCCAGGTCAGATTTTAGCACTTGATCGTCAAACCTGATGGGGCATCGGGTCGTCACATAATTTTCACCCGACGCATTTGATACAGTTTGCAGCATATCTAAGACTTTGAAACCTTCATGCGCGATGAGTTGTTGCCAATTTAAAACTTCTGCGCACCAAATGTCAGCAGGCTCTAAAATGGAGAGCCAGTGCTGAGATGTGTGGTTGAGTAGATGGTTAGCAATGATGGATTTTATTTCATCTCGTCGCGCAAACCATTGCTTTGAATCGGTAAATTCAAGAAGCGGTTCACATCCGAGTAATTCACCCAATTTAGGAATAGCCCCCATGGCTAGGGCTATATAACCGTCTTTTGTTTTGTAGAGGCCGTATGGGGCGCCGACCAAAGCGTGCGCTGCATTTACAGTCCCGCGATCAATGGGTTCTCCATCTTGGAAGAACAGGGTGAGTGGCTCAAATTGAAAATCTAACACGGCTTCCAGCATGCTAATTTCAACATGCGCTCCATCTTCCCCAATCAAAGCAGCCAATATGCCCTGAGTAAGCTGAGCGCCCGCAATATTATCGGCGATTGCCAACCCCATAGGAAGGGGACCATCGCTATTTTGACCGCTTAATCCAGCTAGCCCAGAAACGGCCTGTAGTAATAAATCTTGTCCAGGTTTATCCCGCCATGGGCCTTGCGTACCATATCCGCTAATTTCAGCATAAATGATATTGGAGTTCAGAGCTTTGGCATGCGTGTATCCAAGGCCGAGACGATCCATAACGCTAGGTCGAAAATTGTGCACGAGAATATCGGCTTTTTCGATGATAGCGCGAATGAGGGTCAAATCATTTTCATTTTTTAAATCGGCCGCAAGGCTTTCCTTGCCGCGATTGATGGCTTGGAAGAATGCGGAGTCATTGCCGATATTAAGCTGCGGTGCGTACAGGCTGCGGGTAATGTCACCATGTTCAAAATGTTCGACTTTTATAATTCGTGCGCCCAAATCATGCAGTCGCAATGTGGCAGAGGGGCCAGATAGGAATTGGGTGAAATCAATGACAAGGAGTCCTTCGAGGGGTTTGCTCATAGGCCCAGCTCCTTGAATAGATAAGGGTTTGCATTGCCAATCGGTGGCGAAGCTTTGGTGGATTTAAGAACATTTCCATTAATGCGGATGGGGCAGCGTGTTGTTTTGACAGAAACGCCATTTGGACGACTAACGGTTTGCTCCATGTCCAGCACTTTATAGGCTTCTTCTCGGGTAAGCTGGTCGTAATTTAGAACGGGAGAGCACCAATAGTCTTGTGCTTCCAAGCGTTCAATCCAATGGGCTGTGGTGTTGGTTTTAAAGTGGTTCGCTAGTTTTGCTTTTATGGTGTCTCGATGCTCAAACTGCGCCTTTGCGTCGGCGTATTCATCTAGCCCATCGCATCCAATTGCATTGGTTAGCTTTTGTAGCTTGCCCATTGAGGTCGCAATGTAGCTATCTTGGGTTTCGTATATGCCATAGGGCGCACCCAAATAGGGATGTGCATTTGCAATCTGGCCGCGTTCTGGCAGTGCATTATCGTGGTTGAGGAAGGTTGTAAGTCCTTCAAATTGGAAGTCGACAATAGATTCCAATAGGCTGACATTTACCTTGCTACCAACACCTTGGCGCTTCTTTTTTACCAATGCCGCTAATAGGCCTTGTGCCAAATGAGTTCCGCAAATCATATCGGCTACGGCAATTCCAAATGGAGTAGGAGGTTTATCACCATTACCTGTGACCCATGTGAGGCCAGATAAGGATTGGGCGAGCAAATCCTGACCGGGTTTATCTTTCCATGGCCCTTTAGAGCCGTAACCGCTGACTTCACCGTATACAATTGTCGGGTTGATAGCTTTGACGCTCTCATAGTCGAGGCCGAGACGTTCCATAATTCCCGGTCTGAAATTGTGCGTAATAACATCCGCTTTCGTGATGAGTTTTTTTACCTGCTCAACATCATCAGCGTCTTTGAGATTGGCAGCAAAGCTCTCTTTGTTACGGTTGATGGTGTGGAATAGAACACTATCACCATCCGCCCATAGGTTTTTGGTTGCAAGTTGACGACAAGCGTCACCGCCATTGGGACGCTCAACCTTAATGACACGCGCACCCAAATCAGCAAGGCGAAGCCCCGCATAGGGGCCTGCCAAATATTGGCTGAATTCAAGAACAGTTATACCGTCTAATGGTAGAGTCATAGAGTTACGCTTTTTGATTTTACATAGGTCTCGTTGAGTTTTGAAAGAAGTTTGATTTCGTCGCCGCCATTCATTAGGTATTCGCGGATGGGTGCGCCTGAATTATCCTGAAAGTACATGTGGCCATGGTAACGCGGACGCAGGAAAGCGCGGTCGAGTGTTGGAAGGGTGTCGTTAAAATAGTTATCTGTCGCGAGGTTCCCAGCTTCCGCTTCCCATGCTGCACGGTGACCGGGCTGACCTCCAAACTCGATGAAGAAGCCTTTTTGCATGTTTGGGTTTCCGACATATTCGGCATATTTTGCCGCTATGTCTTTGTGTTTAGAGCTTGCGGAAATTGCAAGGCCCGTTCCGCCCAATGTTGTTCTCAGACGATCCGTACCTTCCAAGCGAACGGTGTCGGCAAACTTTAGCAATTTGCGCGCATAATTTGGCTTGGCGTAATTTGAATAGCCGTAAGCGAATGGGCAATACGCAAACGTGTCTGTTTGCGTCATAGCTTCGTATACTTGAATAGGGTTCCAATCAAAACAATTGCGATCCAGATAGCTGGACAGTTCACGTAGCATTTGGAGGGACTTTATACCGATGTCTTGGCTGACAATATGTGTATCTTGCTGGCAGGGGTCTTCACCCATTGTTGAGCACAGCATGTAGAAATTCATCAATGTGTCTTGTGGAATGGATGGAACAGCAACTTTGCCTTGCTTCGCGAGGCTAAGAAGCTCGTCCCATGTTTGCGGCATTTCCACTCCGGCAGCCTGTAACAAATCCATGCGTGCCGATGCTACGGGTGTGGCTGCATCAATCGCAAGTGCCCATTGTTGACCATCATAACTGTAACTTTCATGCGAGTGTCCAACAGAGTTTTCGGCCTGATCTTTTAAAAACTCAGCGGGCAATAGCTTGGTGAGGGAAGAAATTACGCCCGTTTTCGCTGCAAAACCTGCCCAAGGGTGGTCTATGACTAGAAGATCATATTTCTCTGCCAGTTTGTCGATAGGTTCATCCGCAAAGGCTTGTAGGGAGCGTTTGCTCCAGCTGATACGTACGCCCGGGTTGAGCTCCTCAAAGCGTTGTGCTGTCGCGGTCATCGGAACGTATCCGCGTGTGTGGCTCCACGTAATGCCTTTGAGTTCGATCATGTGCTGGCTCGCTATTGGTTGTTATTTATATATGAATGTCGTATTCACTTATAAACACTATTGTTAATTGTAAACAATGATGTAAGTCAATTGCTTTTTATGGAGTGATTATGAGTGACGTAAAAAAATATGCGGCTCCAGCATTAGAGAAGGGGTTGGATATCTTGGAATATCTCTCTTCTAAGACGGAACCTCTATCACAAGCGGATATTGCGGCGGGTATTGGTAAGTCTCCAAACGAAATTTATCGCGTCTTGGTGGGGCTAGAGGCGCGCCGTTATATTGTGCGGAGCGAGATATCAGGAAAATACCGTTTGTCATTGAAGCTGTATTCTCTTGCGCATACGCATTCACCCGTGGAACGTTTAAGGGAAGCGGCGGCACTTCCATTGCGGGAACTAGCAGAGGCGGTAGGCCAGTCGTGTCATTTGAGCCTTCTTTATGAAGGTCGATTGATGGTTGTAAGCCAAATGCGCAGTTCAGAGCCTGTCTCGCTTTCAATTACTGAGGGGACATTGTTTCCGCTTTTATCGACGGCATCTGGGCGCGTAATGCTTGCGAATATGTCCAAAGAGATGCGCCAAGATATTATGCAATCTGACGAGGTGTATTCGCAGACTTCGCTAGAGCAGAGAGAGTTACTGGAAGTCCAATTGCAAAAAATTTTAGAAGATCGCTTCTACATGGGGGTGAGCGAAATAACTGTAGGTGTGACTGATTGCGCAGCCTTTGTAGGGCAGGTGGAGGGCGGATTGTTTGCTGCTGTTGCTGTATCGGGTCTAACGTCTAGCATATCCACAAAAAGGCGCGAGGTGGATATCACCAGCGCAGTGCGATTCGCTGCCGACAGCATCAGCACGCGCATGGGGTTGTAGAGTTTTAGCGTAATGAGCTGTGTCATATTTGCATGCATTGATTGCATATATGCATAAAATGAGGTGCGCCACTATCATTGTATATAGAAGATTGTTGACAATTTGGATATTTCCTTGAAAGTAGCGTTTCGACTTGATTGCGAAAGACAATAAAATAGTCGCGTCGAGTTAGGGAGAGGTAGTCGTAATTTTCGCCTAAGAGATAAAATCAAGGCGATTTCACGGCTAGGGAAGACAATACACTGGGAGGAATTAAATTGAATAGGTTTTCAAAAAGACTGCTGTTTTCGGCTGCGTCGGTTTTGGCGGTAGCATCTGCAGGTGCTGGTGCGTCATACGCACAAGAAGCTGAAGGCGCGCAGGAAGATACAAAAACGCTTGATACAATTGTCGTGACAGGTATTCGCGCAAGTATTAGTAAGTCTGTATTAGATAAGCGCGAAGCAAGTAAGATTGTTGATACAATCAATGCTGAAGACATCGGTAAATCAACAGACCAAAATATTGCTGAAGCGTTGAACCGTGTATCTGGTATCAGTATTTCAACAGTTGATGGTGAAGGGTCTCAAGTTTCTATTCGTGGTGCTAGCCCGAACCAAACAATTGTGACATTGAACGGCGCTGCTCTTGGTTCTACAGAGTTTGGACAGGCTGTTGATCTATCTAGCTATTCTGCTGATGTCTTAGCAAAGGTAGAAGTCATTAAGACTCCCGCTGCTGATGACGAAGAGGGGTCGTTGGGTGGTCTTGTGAATCTGATCACAAGAAAGCCACTTGATATTGAAGACAATATCCGTTCGTTTGGTGTTCAGGGGCGTTACAGTGAACAGCCGAATGTGGTTGATCGTAAATTGAACGGTACGCTTTCACAAAAGTTCTTCAATGACCGTTTTGGTGTTTTGGTTTCTGTTGTTGATGAAACAAGTGCTTTGCGTCGTGACTATGTTGAGCACCGTGACTACAACACCTTCCGCTCATTTAATGCTGAAGACCAAAATGGAAATGTTTACACTTCCGACAGTTATGATGCGAACAACGCTGCCATTTATGGTATTGCGCCACAATCAAGTGCGTATGGTCTGTTTGAAGGTACACGTGACCGTCAAGCTATCGATTCAGCTTTTCAGTGGCAGATCACAGACAAAACTGATTTAACTGTGAACTTGAGCTTTGCAAAGCAAGATATCGATAATATTCAGAATGAGCACACAGTTCGTTCAAATGACCAAGTTCGTTCACCAAACTTTGGTCCGTTCTCGGCCGTACACCCTACGACTTTGCCTCTTGAGGAAACGAACCAAGTTCCAATATATGCTGACCCTTCCAACTGGCAGATTGTGAACACAGACACACGCACCTGGGAGCGGATTTTAAAACGTTTTGATACTGGTGATGTGAACTCTTCTGCAAACCGCTATTCTAACGAAAACTCTACTGCTTCTTTTGAGCTTAACCACGAGTTTACAGATAACTTGAGAGTTAAGGCGGGTGCGAGTTACCAAAAAGCTGAACAAATCCCTGAATTGCAGATTTATGCAAATCTTCAGGCTGCACGTGAATTGCCGGAATCAAACAAATTCTTCGTGCCGACTGAATTGTTGCAGCCGATTGGTTTCGACTGTCGTGGTGGACGTTGTCAACCAGTTACGGGTACGCACTTTGTCGATTTGGGTGACGTGATAACCCAACCGTCTGCTGAGCAAATTGCTCAACTTGAAGCTGATGGTGTGACAGGTGTGATCGGTCAACCGATTCTGACACGCGGTGACGATAACGTTTCACTAACGGGTGTGAACCCTGATGATTTGCTTGCTAAATCTCTAGGGTCTTTGTTTCAAACAAAACGTGAAGTTTTGGATGAGCAACAGACTGCATTCATCGATATTGATTACGATGTGAATAGGTTTGGTCTAACTTCTATCGAAGTTGGTGGTAAGTACACGAAACGTGAGAAGTTCGTTGATAACCAAGCGGGCACAGTCACAAACTTGAACTCTGCTGCTACGATTGTGAACCCGATTACAGGTAAGCCCGTGTTGGTTTCCAACGCGTTGGACCAAACACCACTGCAGTCATTCGCGCGACGTGTGTCACCTGATGGATTGTTTGATGGTATTGGCCTCGGTGAGAACAACATCGCTGATGGGTTTATGTCAGTTGATGCAGAAGCATTGTTCAATGCTGTAACAGGTGACCCAGACCTTGCGATTACGATCAATAATGCTGAAACACGTGGAGCTGATTTCGAAAACTTCGCGGGCTACATCAAAACGAATTTCTCATACTTTGATGAACGTTTAACTGGTAACATTGGTGTTCGCTATGTGAAGACTGAAGTTCAAACTGAAGGTTTCGGTGGTCTACAGACTTTCAACGAAGCTTTTGGACGTAACCAGCGTATTTGGGACTTGCGTACTATTCGCGGTTTGACAAATACAGCGCTTCCAGCGTGTCCTGATGCTTGGAACTATCCAGACGGTGAAGTCGCACAAGGTGACATTTACCGTTATAGCCGTATTGATGGTACGGGTGTGGATACAAAAGGTACGGCTACATTCTTGGATGATACTCGTATTGCTGATCAGGGTGCGTGTCATGAACCATTGCTTGCGACGGGTGATATTGCTGACGTTCAAGCAGGTGACCGTACAATCCTGAGACGTCACAACAACACATTCTACACAAACAATGACTTCTATGTGTTTGATGATGATCCATCAAACGGAGAAGGTTTTGTAACGACAGATGCTGCCGGATTGTCGCTTACAACACGCGACAACAGGATCAAGTCTTTTCCGACAACAGGACAGCATGAATATGATGTCTGGTTGCCAAGCATGAACTTAAACTTCTTGGTGACAGACGATATTGTGGCGCGTTTTGCTGCATCTAAATCAATGACACGTCCAAACATCGATTCACTTCGCCCTGGTTTCAGCGTGAGTGAAGCGGGTTGGGGTGATCCAGCAACACGTTTGAACTCTATCAACTTGTACAACACGCAGTTGAACCCGTTGGAGTCTATCAACATTGATACTTCTTTTGAGTGGTATTTCCAAAAAGATGCATTGCTATCAATTGGTGTGTTCTACAAAGATATCACGAACCTAGAAGAGTCAGAGCAGCAAAATGTATATCTGACAGATTTGAGGTCAGCTATTCAGAATGGGGACACAGTTTCTACTGATGGTCTAATTCTGACTGAAGATACAATTACCATTGATAATTGTTATGCTGAAATCTTGGGTGAGTGGCAGCTTGAGTATAACCCGACATATATTCAAGAAATGATCTTCGGAAATGACCCAGAGTTCCTCTGTGCGCAATTCCGTGCAAGCCAAGTTCGTAATGCGGCGGGTGCCACGATTAAGGGTGTTGAACTTCAGTACACGCAAAACTACTCATTCCTACCTGGCGTGTTTTCAGGTCTTGGTCTGACAGCAAACTACACATACCAAGACAGTTCGTTTGAGCAGGAAACATCCAATTTGGCACCAGGAACAATTCTTCCTAGCTTCCAAATTGACCGTACTCCTGAGCACTCATACAACGTAACAGGGTATTGGCAGCAAGATGGTCACCAAATGCGTTTAGCATATGGTGGGGCATCTGATGTGTTGGTTCAGCGTGCGTTCCAAAGGGGTGCATTGTGGGAAGAAGGGCGTGAAACGCTCGATTTCTCTGCGTCATACAAGCTGAATGATTTCTTCACGCTTTCATTTGATGCAGCCAACTTGTTAGATCAGCCGGTTAGAACCTACTTCACAAGTCGCACAATCCAGTTGCCTGAAAATGCAACAGATGGCGGTGGCGCACTTGTAGCGTATGATGAGGGTAACCCGCTAGACGGCGATGCGTTCAAAGGGCGTACCGTTGCTGAGTACAATACAGGACGTGTATTCCGTCTTGGTCTACGTGCTGAATTCTAGAATATAGAAATCTAGAACTTACAAATAAGAACAGCGGCCAATTTAGTTATTGGCCGCTGTTTTGTTTTGTGGACGGTTGAGTAGTTTAGGTGGGGCTAAATATCGCCAGAGAAACTTTTATTCATCGATGGAAGTTGCAGTTTGTATTTTAAGGAGGAGGCGAAGAAAAATTCTAGATAGATTAAGTGTAACCTAAAAGTTTGCGTAGCCCGGGAGCGTGGTACTCGATAAGTTGTTTTTGAGTGTCGGGAAGCTCATCTGGAAAGTTAAACTTTGATTTTTGCGAATTGATGTTTTCCCTTGAGGTTCCGCTTTGTTTTTTGTCTGCCCCGATTTTTACGCGCTCACGCCAATCTGAGGGTTTGATGATGCCTGCGGCGCCAAGTAGATTTGAAAAATACTTTTCAGCAGCGTCTGTTTCTAGATTATTGGCGTGCAGCACGAGCTCCTCATATTTTACGAGATAAGTGCCGGTTCCCATCCATGAAACTGCGAACAAATTGTACTGATCTCTCATTGGCGGGGATTTCTGGTAAATACCCACGATCATCAAGTTAAGTAAGTCATTCACCGTTAGGCTACCATCCTTGATATTGTCGAAATTGCTCTTGAATGCATCCGATACAAAGAAGCGTGCTTGCGCCATAACCCATGTGTGCGGATCACGTATAAGCGTGAACTTACGTGTGCGATTTGCAAGCATCGCGGATTTGTCAGTGTAGAGGAGGTGAGCTGACACAAGGTAGTTTTTTTGCGTATCAAACGCTGCCATGTGTTGGGCTATATTTGGCCATTGAATGAATTGATCTTTGTATTGTTGTTCAACGGGTACAAACATTCGCAGAATATTGCGAAGCAAGTGTGATCCGCTCTTTGGAATACTGTTTATGAATACAGGTTTTGTAAGAGGTTTTTGATCAAATTTTTGATTTTCTTGATCGAGCGTATCTGTTCCTAAAAATGCTTGTGGCATGATTTCCTCTTATCAGTTTTTGCGTCCATATCTTCTTTGATTATATGGATAATACGACATAAAGCCATTGAATTATTTCAATATTTGTGGATGATTGATGTAGGGGTATGGATGGTAAAGCCTGTCGCAAAGATATCTAATTTCAGGTTGGTTTTGCTCCATAAGGGTAAGGCATTCTAATAAGTCTTGTTTTTGAACTGACTGTAGTTTGGTGATGTCCAACAAAGCGGAAGTAGGTTTCATGCATCATAATCAATTGAAGAATATTGTTATCGTTGGAGGTGGGACTGCTGGTTGGATGGCTGGTGCCTTAATGTCCAAATATATGCCGTCAAAGAGTACGAAAATCACTCTTATTGAATCCGAAGAAATTGGGACTGTCGGGGTCGGTGAGGCGACAATTCCGCATCTTGAAAACTTCAATCACCTACTGGGAATTGATGAAGCAACCTTCATGAAAAAAACTCATGCTACGTTTAAGCTTGGGATTGATTTTGTCGACTGGTACAAAAAAGGAGAAAGCTACATTCACCCATTTGGGGATTATGGCATTGAGATGAACGGTCTTCAATTCTACCACTATTGGGGACGTATGAAGGCATTGGGAGAAACGTTTCCCTTGGAGGCCTATTCCATGAACATCGCCGCCGCTCGGGCGGGAAAGTTTATTAGGCCTGTTGCTGACCCCTCATCCTTGGCGTCTCGTATTCGCCATGCCTATCATCTGGATGCAAGTATGTATGCTAAATTCCTGCGTGAGTTTGCGGAAAGTCATGGTGCAAATAGAATTGAAGGCAAGGTAATTGAGGTTCACCAGCGAGCTGAGGATGGTTTTCTGACTGGTGTTACTTTGGATTCCGGGCAAAAAATTGAAGGTGATCTTTTCTTAGATTGTACCGGGTTTAGAGGGTTGTTGATCGAGGGGGCTTTGGAAACGGGTTATGAGGATTGGAGCCACTATTTGCCTATGGATCGGGCGCTAGCTGTTCCGACAAGTAAAGTTGGTGATCCTCCTCCTTATACTGTCGCCACAGCGAGAGACGCCGGATGGACTTGGCGAATTCCGCTTCAGCACCGCGTTGGAAATGGCCATGTATATTCAAGCAAGTATATGGATAAGGCACAGGCAGAAAAGATATTGCTCGACAATATCATTGGTGAGCCTTTGGCAGAGCCAAAGCAATTGTTTTTTAAAACGGGTCGCCGGAATAAATTTTGGAACAAGAATTGTGTAGCTCTTGGGCTGTCATCTGGCTTTTTAGAGCCGCTAGAATCAACTTCTATTCACCTCATACAAGAAGGCTTAGTGCGTTTGCTTGCATTGATGCCTGATATGAATTTCAACGCTGAAAACTCTAAAGAATACAATAGGGTGATGGGGTTGAGTTATGAAAGGATTAGAGATTTCATTCTTCTGCACTATGTCGCAACGATACGTGACGACACGCCTTTCTGGAGAGATGTCCAAGCGATAGAACTGCCAGAAACGTTGGAGCATAGAATGCGGTTGCTTTGCGAATCTGGGCATTACGTAAAATATGAGCAAGATCTGTTTTGGTTAGATAGCTGGCTGGCAGTCATGGATGGGCAGGGTTTTTCGCCAAAGATTTACAGTCCTTTAGCGGATGCTATGGACGAAAGACAGCTTGCCCAAACCATGGCTCAGTTGCGTCACGCTGTTTCTGAAATAACGCGACAAATGCCGACGCATCAGCAATTCATAAATCAATATTGCAAGTCAAACTGACAATATAGCGTGCCTCTATGATTAGGAAGTTTTGGAAGAAAATGCTGCGCGCCTATTTTTGTATACAATTGACAAAAAGACTCGAGATCATATAATTCACGGTGGATGGTCTGTACTAAGTTGGAGACCTTACTTTTAGGCCTTGAAAAACTTTTTCAAAACAAAAGCGAGATTGAAGCTTCGCTAAATATACAGGCAATAGTGAAGCGTTCGCTTTCGTTGATTGCCGAGGGGAGAATATGAAAGTCATTACACGTAACTTGCTCATGTGTGGGTGCTCGGCGCTTGGTCTTATCCTGCTCGGTGCATGCCAGCCCGATGATGAGGGCGCGAATGTGCAGTCCGAAGCGGCTGTGAGTGCTGAGAGTGAAACCGTGTTGGTCGATTTTGACGCGGATGCGCAAAAGGGCTGGATTTCCTCCAAGCGTGAGAATGCGTTCTCGTTTGTAACAGAAGCTGATGGCAATCAGAAAATTGCGCTTTCTTTTTCCCCAGAGATTAACACTGATACAGTGTCCATCAAGCCAGATTCACCTTGGGATTTGCAAAATTTCAGCGACCACAATATTGCGTTTGATGTACAAAACCTCGCCACTACATCGACGCAGCTTTATGTGAACCTTGAAGATGTTGCGGGAGCTGGTGAGAGCCGTTCAATCAGCTTGCCAGCAGGTTTTGACGGTACGGTGTTCTTTCCAATTACTGGTCCTGAAGCGCGCTCGGAAGATGGTCTTTGGGGCGTACCGACACCTTGGGAAACGCAAGACTCAATGATGGTGTGGCGCTCTAAGAAGAAAGACCAGATCACCACAGATAAAATCGCAAAACTGGACTTTGCGACTGTGGGTATATTGGAAGAGCGTAATCTTAAAATTGATAATTTGCGCATACGTCAGAACCCAGAGCGCACATTTGCTTGGCTTGAAAATCTGGTTGATAAATACGGTCAAAACACACGTGACAATGGGCCTTTAACAGTTAAGTCTGATGAAGAATTGCGCAAAATTGCTGATGCAGAATTGGCCCAATTGGCTGCAAGTGAAGGCATGCCAGACCGCTCTAAATTTGGTGGCTATAAAGACGGTCCCAAACTTGAAGCAACCGGGTATTTTCGCGTTGAAAAAGTAGATGGCAAATGGTGGATGGTTGATCCTGAAGGCTATCTATTCTTCTCGCACGGTCCCGCCAATGTACGTATGGCGAATATGACGACCACAACGGGTATAGATTTTAAAGATGATAGTGTGCGCGTCATTAATTCTGATGAGGTGACACCAGAAGACTCGATGGGAATTATCAAAGTTTCTGATGAGGTACGTCAATCGCGTTACGTGACATCGCCTGAGCGTAATAAAATGTTCGAATGGCTGCCAGCTTATGATGATCCTTTGGCTGAGCATTATTCTTACCGCAGATCCACGCATATGGGGCCGGTTGCGCATGGAGAGACCTATAGTTTCTACCGCGCAAATTTAGAGCGCCGCTATGGTGAGCAAGAGCCTGAATCCTACATTAAGAAGTGGGAAGAGGTCACTCTGGATCGCATGAAGGACTGGGGTTTTACCTCTTTTGGAAATTGGGTCGATCCAGCATTCTATCCAAACGAGCAGGTGCCATATTTCGCAAACGGATGGATTATTGGGGACTTTAAAACCCTTCAGCCAGGTGTTGAGCGCTGGAGTCCAATGCCAGACTTTTTTGATCCTGTGTTTGCTGAGAGAGCAAAGGCAACCATTTCTGTGATTGCAGAAGAAGTGCAGGGTTCCCCATGGTGTGCGGGTATATTTGTTGATAATGAAAAAGCTTGGGGTGAGTTAGAGGGAAGTGTTGTGGCGCGTTATGGTGTGATCACAGATGCGCTTTCCAAAGATGCAGCCGACAGCCCTGCGAAAGCGGCATTTACAGCCCACCTAAAAGACAAGTACGACACAATTGATGCGCTAAATGCTGCGTGGAATACAAACATCGCTGATTGGACGGCCTTTGAAGCGAGCCAGCGCTTTGAAACCTATACAGATGCGCATGTTGCTGACCTATCAGGAATGCTTGAAATGTTGGGTGAGCAGTATTTTAAAGTCGTACACGGAACTTTGGAAGAATATCTACCAAACCACCTATATATGGGTGCTCGAATGGCCAATTGGGGTATGCCTCCAGAGATTATCAAGGCCTCGGTCAAGTATTCGGATGCTTTGAGTTTCAATATCTATGAAGAGGGTGTTCAAGAAAAGAATTGGGCATTTTTAGAAGAGATTGACCTGCCAACAGTGATTGGTGAATTCCATATTGGAACGACGTCTGATTCAGGTTTGTATAATCCAGGTATTGTGCATGCTCATGATCAAAAAGATCGTGCCAGAATGTATAAGCAATACATGCAAAGTGTGTTGGATAATCCCTATTTTGTTGGGGCGCACTGGTTCCAATATATGGATGAACCGGTTACGGGCCGCGCTTATGATGGTGAAAATGCCAATATCGGTTTTGTGAATGTTGCCGATATTCCTTATCCTGAGCTTGTAGATGCAGCCAAAGAATTTAACGCTAAAATCTACTCCGAGCGGTATGGAAAATAGATGAAGAGAAGGGCTTTTTGTGAAAATACAAAAAGCCCTTTTTATTTACCGACCTGAAGCTCAACGTTTGCATGTTTGCAAAGAGATATAAACTCAGAGCTTGGTTGTTCGTCTGTAAACACGGTGTCTATTTCGCTTAAATCAGCAAACCGTATCATAGCGCGACGCCCAAATTTTGTGTGATCCGCAACGAGAAAGGTTTGGCTTGAGTTTTTAATAATTGCGCGTGCGGTTTGTGTTTCTCTTTCATCAAAATCGAGTAATGAGCCGTCCGTTTCAATGCCGCTCACGCCAATAATGCCATAGTCCAATCTAAAACGGTTCATGAATTCGGTAGCTGAATGACCCACGATTCCGGAATCTTTAGTGCGAAGTAGGCCGCCAGCAATTGAAATTTCAAAACTCTCATTGCGGGCCAGCGTAGATGCGACATTCAAATTATTAGTTACAATTGTGAGGCTCTTTTTAGTAAGAAGCGCTTCTGCAACAGCTTCTGTCGTTGTGCCGATATTTAAAAACAGGGATGCCCCATCAGGAATAGCTTTGGCGACCATACGGGCGATGCGTTCTTTTCCAACAGAGGCAGCTTCACGGCGCGCTGAATAGGGTTGGTTTTCACTTGTTGCAGAGCGCCCAGCGCCGCCATGGAAACGTTGAAGCAGGTTTAGATCGCAAAGCTGGTTTATGTCTCTGCGAATTGTCTGAGGCGTGACGCCTAGGGCTTCCACGAGGCGTTCAGTTGCAACAAAGCCTTGAGCTTCAACGAGTTGAAGAATTGAATTTTGGCGATCTGAAAGCTTGTCCAATGTTTCAACTCCGAAAGCAATGAGATTTATCTACTTGACCTATGTTTGAATTCGAATTCAATATATTGTTAGCGAAAATTTTAAGACACAATAACAATCAAAAACTAGAGCATTGAAATTATGGATAATTTTTCTCATATCTTGTCGATAGATCAAGGAACTACAAGTTCAAGAGCTATAGTTTTCGATCATCATTCACGCATTGTGGCTGATGCGCAGCGCGAATTCGAACAATTTTATCCAAATGAAGGTTGGGTGGAGCATGATCCAGAAGAGATTTGGAGTACGACGCTAACAGTATCGCGCGCTGCCGTGAAAAAGGCGGAGGCATTGGATGCAAAGGTTGAGGCAATTGGAGTCACCAATCAGCGTGAAACAGTTGTTGTTTGGGATCGTAAAACGGGCGCGCCCATTTACAATGCGATTGTCTGGCAAGATCGGCGGACAGCTGATGTCTGCGGAAAAATGAAAAAAGATGGGTTGGAAACAACTGTCAGAGAGAAGACAGGATTATTGTTAGACCCATATTTTTCTGCGTCAAAAATTGCTTGGATATTGGACAATGTTGAGGGTGCACGTGCGCGTGCGCAGGCAGGCGAGTTGGCGTGTGGTACAATTGATTGTTTTTTGATTTGGCGTCTTACTGGCGGAAAGGTGCACGCAACGGATGTCACCAATGCGAGCCGCACAAGTCTTTTCAATATCCGTAGTTTAACTTGGGATGATGAATTGCTTTCCATATTCCGTGTGCCTGCCAGTTTATTGCCAGAAGTGAAGCAATGCGCCGATGATTATGGGCAAAGCGAAAGTGATATTTTTGGACGGCCTATCCCTATTTGTGGGGTGATTGGGGATCAGCAATCAGCTGCGTTTGGGCAAGCGGGTTTTGAGGCTGGGGCGATTAAAAGCACATATGGAACGGGGTGTTTCGTTTTAGCCAATACCGGACAAGACTTACTGTTTTCTGATAATAATCTTCTCACCACGATTGCCTATGGGTTAGATGGTAAAACCTCCTACGCGATTGAGGGATCAATTTTTTATCGCTGGCGCTGCTGTGCAATGGTTGCGTGATGAATTGCAGATTATTGGACATGCAAGTGAGACGGAGGCGCTGGCTCAATCCATCAAGGACAATCAAGGTGTGTATCTCGTGCCTGCATTTGCGGGGCTTGGTGCGCCGCATTGGCGCGCCGATGCGCGAGGTGCTGTATTTGGTTTGACGCGGGGAACAGGCAAGGCAGCTTTGGCGCGCGCGGCTTTGGAGTGTGTGGCCTACCAAACATTAGATTTAATGAAGGCTATGGATGCAGACGGTGTTGCCTCCCATACGTTGAAAGTAGATGGAGGTATGGTGAAAAATGATTGGATGGTTCAGTTTCTTGCTGACATTTTGCAAACTCCTGTTGAGCGTCCAATGGTCATGGAAACGACAGCTTTAGGAGCTGCTTATATGGCTGGACTGCAAAGCGGTATTTATCGTGATCTTGATGAAATTACGGCGCTCTGGAAGTTGGATACGCGGTTTGAAGCGCGTATGGATACGGCGCAACGCGACGGGTTGGTTGCAGGCTGGCAGCAAGCTGTAAGAAGAACGCTAACAGATTAACTGCTCTTTGGAGGCAATCGGGTAGCGGGGCCAAAGCAGGTGCTAAGCAGGAGCTTAGCAGATGGCTGAGTTATTGATTGAGGGAGGTGTTTGCACCTCCCTTTTTTATTAAGCGGAAGAATAGCCAGATAAATCGAGATCACAGCGTTTAAAGATTGCATTCGCGTATATATTGTATACAATTTACAAATAAAGGTTGCTCAATAAAAATAATTTGGGGAGGCAATCCGGACATTATGACTGGAACTCAAAAACGGCAAGAATGCCTGTTCTGGGTATATGTAGCTGTTTTTATTGCTGTAATTATATGGCTGGGCAGTCTCATATTCTCAAAAAAGCAAAATGATGTCGAGATATTACGCTTTGCGCACGTCTATGAAGTCGCGCATCCATTGCATGAAGGTGCTTTGAAAGTCGCTGAGGATGTCGCTGCCCAAAGTGGTGGGCGTGTTCAAATCCAAGTGTTTCCAGCTTCATCTCTGGGGAAAGAAACGGCTTTGAATGAAGCGCTGACTCTGGGTATTGTTGATATTATCTATACGGGCACCGGGTTTGCTGGATCTTCTTATGGTCCCATATCAATGACCGATTTCCCCTATACTTTGCGGAATTTAGATCACTGGCGTTCTTATAAAAATAGTGATTTATTTCAAGAGCTTTCAGAAGGCTACAAGTCCGCAACACATGGAAATGAGGTCGCTGCTATTAGTTATTTTGGGACGCGTCAAATGTTGGCTGATAGGCCCATTTTGACACCCCAAGATATGAAGAATATGAAAATTCGCGTTCCTAACGCGCCAGCTTATGTGATGTTTCCCAAAGTCGTCGGGGCAAATCCTGCACCAATAGCTTTCTCTGAAGCCTATCTCGCGCTTCAGCAGGGGGTTGTAGATGGTTTGGAGAGTCCGCTGCAAGTGTTTCAAGCTAAACGCTTTTTTGAAGTACGTGACCATATTAGTCTTACCAGCCATATCATCAATTCAACGCTCACGATTGCATCTGGCAAGAGGTTAGAAGAGCTTGGAGAGGTTGATCGAGATATTGTCCGTAAAAACCTCTTATCCAGTGCTGACTGGGTAACTGAACAGGTGGAACTAACAGAATTAGAAATGGTAAATTGGTTTAAAGATCAAGGTATTAGTATCCATGAAGTTGATACTAAGCCATTTCGTGATGCGGTTTTACCAGAACTTAGCAAACCGGGAATGCCTTTCCCGTCAGATATCTTTGCACGTTTGCAGGCGGTTCCAGATTTTGAAATAGGGGGTGAGGCAAATGAGTGATACCGAGCACAAAGCATTCGAACAGGATATTCATTTGGATGGGCTGGATGTTGGCGACGATATCTCCGACGTTAATTGGATGGATGCGCTGCCCCTAATCGTTTTAGTGGTGTTAGTTGTCTTGGTCGCGGTCCAGTTTTTCACAAGATATGTGCTTAATGATAGCCTTGGGTGGACGGAAGAGATTGCAAGTTACTGTCTGATAATATTGAGCTTTTTAGGTGGTGTGTCTTGTGTCCGAAAGGGCAAACATATTTTTCTGGAATTCTTCTATAGATATATTCCCCGAAATAAAATCAAAGCGTTAGCTCTAAGTTCTGAGTGTATTACAGCTTTGTTTTTCTACAGCTTCTCAATTTTTACATTGGAGCTGTCTGATAAGACGTCCGGCCAAAACATGGTATCGGTCGATCTGCCCAAATCCATCATTTATTATGTAGTGAGTGCTGGGGCATTCTTGATGGGAAGTTTTTCTCTCATCCGTATTATATCGCTTTATCGTGCGAGCGCCGAAGATGTGGCGCGCGATAAACTTGATGTGCATATATAGGGGAGGTAAATCATGGAACTCCTTGTTTTATTTATACCTTTAGTCCTTTTGCTGCTTATGGGTGTGCCAGTTGCAGTATCTTTGGGGACAGCATCTTTAGCTTATATTTTAGTGGTGGGAATGCCAGAAGTCGTTGTGGTTCACACCATGATTAATGGTATTGATAGCTTTCCCTTGCTCGCAATTCCTTTCTTTATCTTGGCCGGTCATTTGATGAATACTGGGGGAATTACGACGAAAATATTCAATTTTGCTAGAGCATTAGTCGGTTGGCTGCCGGGTGGGTTAGGGCATGTGAATGTGGGTGCGAGTGTGATATTTGCGGGCATGTCTGGGGCTGCTGTTGCTGATGCAGGTGGGCTTGGCAATGTGGAAATCAAGGCCATGAAGGATGCGGGGTATGATACTGACTTTTCAGTTGGCGTAACTGCGGCTTCATCAACTATCGGGCCAATTATTCCACCGTCCTTACCCCTTGTTATATATGGTGTTATGGCGTCGGTGTCCGTTGGGGAATTGTTTGCTGCTGGGCTCGTTCCAGGGGTGATGATGGCCATATCTTTGATGGTTATGGTTGCTTGGATATCAAAAAAGCGCGGATATCCGCGTGATACCAAGCTTGATTATTGTAATGTGTGGACCAGCTTCAAGGCCGCTGCTCTGCCTCTGCTTACCCCCTGCATCATCATTGGTGGTATCTCGACGGGTGCCTTCACCCCGACTGAAGCAGCTGTGGCTGCCGTCTTCTATGCGCTTGCGCTGGGGTTGTTTGTTTATCGCTCGTTAAATTGGAAGCATTTGGTTCGCGTCTGTGTCGATACAGTTGAAACGACAGCTTCAATTTTGATGATTGTAGCTGCGGCTGCAATTTTTGCGTGGATACTTTCTGCCAACCAAGCGGCCACAATTTTAGGCGATACTCTTTTGAGTATCTCAGATAACAAAACCGTGGTTCTGCTTTTGATAATGCTAATGGTTTTGTTGATAGGGTTGTTTATGGAAACAATCGCGGCGATTACCATTCTTGTGCCTGTATTGCTGCCTGTAGCAGAAACGGTTGGCATTGATCCTGTGCATTTGGGAATAATCATCATTTTGAACTTGATGATTGGTTTGCTTACACCGCCTGTGGGGATGGTTTTGTTCGTCCTATCGGATGTTGCAAAAGTGCGGTTTGAAGATTGTGTGCGCGCGACTATGCCATTTCTTGTTCCACTGGTTATTGTATTGATGTTAGTTGCGTTGGTGCCGAGTGTTGCAATGTGGTTACCACAAGCCCTTTACCGTTAACTGTGTTTGAGAAATAAAACTAGAAACCTATTTGGGGACGTAAGGATTATGAACATGCCTAAAGCTAAGTTTTTTCTGCCGCTTACAAGCCTTCTTGCTGGTGTGTGTCTTGCGCCAATGGCGTCTGCGCAAGTCAATAATGGAATCGGTGCTGTTAAGCAGATTTATCAAGAAAATTGTGCTGCATGTCATGGGGAGAATCTGAAAGGTGCGATCGGCCCATCTTTATTGGACGAGGTGTGGATACACGGAAACTCAAACAAGCAGATAACGCACAGTATTGCCCAAGGGTATCCGGAAAAGGAAATGCCAGGGTTCGCAGAGATATTGTCGGATGATGAGATCCGCTCTCTTGTAATTTATATGGCAGAAGAAAAGTCACTGGCGGAAAAGAGTTCTGAAACCAAAACGCAAGTGTCACCTGATCATGTTTATAGCTCGCAATATGCAAATTTTAAGCTTGAGCCTGTGATTAAAACCAAAGGTGAAATCTGGAGCATGGAATTCTTGCCTGATGGTTCCTTTTTTGCGACTGAGTTGAAGGGAAAATTGCTGCAAATTTCCAAGGATGGAAAAGCGAAAAGCGTCAAGAAAATACCTAAAGTCTGGGCCAAGGGGCAGGGCGGTTTGCTGGACGTGAAGTTGCATCCAAATTATGCAGAGAATGGCTGGGTATATTTGTCTATGGCTGTGAAGGCGGGCAAAAATAGCGCGGGTTCAGATATCGGCATGACGCAGATTGTTCGTGGCCGCGTAATAGATGGGTGTTGGGAAGATCAGGAGATACTTTTCCAGTTTAAACCTGAGCATGCGACAGCACCTAATCATCACTTTGGGTCACGTATCGAGTTTTTTGACGGGTATTTGTATTTTTCCGTCGGTGAGCGTGGTGACCAAGACAAGGCTCAATTACTCGATTGGCCTCACGGAAAAATACACAGGCTTCACGATGATGGCCGCGTACCAGAGGATAATCCATTTGTAGATGTTGAAGGGGCATATCCATCAATATGGAGTTATGGGCACCGCAACCCACAAGGGATGACAGTTGGTGGGCCTGATGGGGCATTATATACAACTGAGCATGGGCCACGTGGTGGAGATGAATTGAACCGACCTGAGCGCGGTAAAAATTATGGTTGGCCGGTTATAACTTACGGCATGAATTATGATGGGACGGCTGTAACTGCGCTTACGGCGAAAGACGGGATGGAGCAGCCATTACATTACTGGGTGCCATCCATTGCGACAGCTGGACTGACGTCTGTGGAAAGTGAAGATTTTGCAGATTGGAACGGAGATTTATTAGCAGCTGGCTTGCAGTCCGAGGAATTGCACAGGCTACGTGTTGATGGTAGCCGCGTTGTAGAGGATGAAATCTTATTTAAAGGATTGGGCCGTATACGTGACGTGATCCAAGGTGCTGATGGCCATATCTATGCTGTGGTGAATGAAGAGCGCCGAGGGCCGAGTGTCGTGTATCGCCTTTTGCCTGTCGACTAAGATAAAAAATAGAAAGTTTTTATGCGTTTAACGTTAAAATCACTCTTCGCGTCATGCATTAGTGCCGCGTTGACTATGCCTGCTTGGGCGCAAGCTGAACAGCAAGAAGTAATCGTCGTTTCGGCATCTCGCATGGGGGAGCCTCTCGATCAAATTGCGCAGAGTATCTCTGTTCTAGATCGAAGTGCATTAAACCTTCAAAACGCTGATCATATATCTGAAGCATTGGCACTTGTGCCCGGTGTAGATTTACATCGTGGATCTGGTGCGGAGCATCTAACGGCTATCCGGTCGCCAATATTAACGGGCGGCGCGGGGGCTGGGTCATTTCTGTATCTACAAAACGGTGTTGCTTTGCGTTCGGCTGGTTTTGCGAATGTAAATGGGCTGTTTGATACGCATTATGATATTGCTGAACGTATCGAAGTTGTGCGCGGACCCTCTGGTGCGGTTTATGGTGCAAATGCCATTCATGGCGTGATCAATGTCATCACACCGGATGCATCCGCTGAAGATAGTGTGATGGTCTCCGGAGACTCACAAAATAGATATAAAATGCAAGCTGTGACGACACATAGTTCTGGTGCACATGGTTTTGTGATTGCGGCTTCTGGCATTACGGAGGCCGGCTATCGACAGAATGCGGGGCTCGATCAGCAAAAATTTACGCTGCGCCATCAATATGATGGGGCGGGTGTTGAAATTGATACCATTTTATCTGGATACAATCTGAACCAAGAAACTGCGGGTTTCATTTTCGGACGCGATGCTTTGAATGACCGTGATTTGCGCCGAGAGAATGAGTTTGAAGATGCTTATCGCGATGCAAAAGCAATCAATTTACAAAGTACGATTGGGTTTGATGTTTCCGATAAGGTTCGTGCGCAGATTACACCTTATTATCGCTGGAACGAAATGGAGTTCTTGCAACATTTTTTACCGAGCCAAGCTGTTGAGAAAAACGCGCATCAAAGTATTGGGCTGCAATCAACATTCTCGTATGAAGATGGGGCTGTATCTATACTCTCTGGTTTGGATTTGGAGCTTACAGAGGGGGAGCTTAGTGAGGTTCAATCTATTCCACGTGTTTTCTCTTACACACAAGGCACGCATTATGATTATGAGGTAGAAGCTTTCTCTGCTTCCGCCTTCGTTGAGGGTGAATATCAGTTTACTGATAAAACAAAACTTAAAGCAGCTGTTCGTGTCGATAATACAGCTTACAAATACGACAATCAGACAGATTCAGGGATAGTAGGTCGTTTTTTGAGACTTGATGATCGGGATGATGATTTCGTCACGGTAAGTCCCAAATTATCACTTACGCATGCTTTTAGTGAAGATGTGACGGGATATGTTAATTACTCACATGGGGCGAGGCCGCCGCAAACAGCAGATTTGTATCGCTTGCAAATAAGACAAGCTGACAATCCAGCTGAACCTGAAGAGATTGATGCTTTCGAGTTGGGGATGCGGGCTGATATTCATGAGCATTTACGGGTTGAGGCTGTGGCTTACCATATGGATAAGTCTAATTTTTTCTTCCGTGATGCGGATGGGTTTAATGTTAGCAATGGAAAAACACGCCATCAGGGAATTGAACTAGATACCCAATTTAGACTTAGTTCATCATTGTCTTTATCAGCGGCGGTATCTTATGCGCGTCACACTTATCGTTTTGATCGCGATACAGGAAATGAGTTTGAATCAATTCAATTTGGAGATGATATTGATACAGCGCCTCGTTTAAGTGCGAATGTGCGTGGGCAGTGGCAGGTGAATGATAGTATAGGGCTCGCGCTAGAGTGGGTTTCACTGGATGAATACTACACCGATGCGGCAAATGCTCATAGTTATGAGGGGCATAATGTCTTGAATTTACGAACTAATTTTGCGCTTAATTCGAATGTAGATTTAGGCGTTTCTATTCGTAACCTCACTGATGAATTATACGCGGAACGGGCTGATTACGCGTTTGGTGAAGACCGCTATATGCCGGGAGAAACACGCACATTTGGAGTAAGTTTGCGGTTTAAGAACTAAACTAAATAGCTTCTGAAGTGTTGGAAATAATGCATACAAAAGAGCCCGTGAAAATGAATTCACGGGCTAGATGCTAAATGATGGGACGTAGGCGATAGGAAGAGGATTATCGCTATTATTTAGCGACACCATCATTTAGATTGAGAAGAGGTTCATGCTTGAAATAGGGCGTGACGTCTTCATTTGAGACCTGAAAGCAATTGGCGAGCATCCATTTGAGATTGATGCCGATGCGCGGTGCTTGAGGTATTGTCCACGTGTATGCAATCTCTTTTTCTTCACCGTCGGCTGGTTTTGCGGGTGAGTTTGAAATTGCAAATGCATTGCTGGATGAAATTCCTGATGTGCCCTTTAGAGCGACTTCCTCATTGAGGAGTGCTGCACAACGTGATTTTGCATGGGGGATGGCGCGGCATGGAAAGCTGGATGAAGCTTTAAATGTTGTGAGTGACATATCCTCTAAGCGTGAAAAAATGCATGCAATCAGTCGTATCGTGCGGGTGATGATGCAGCCGGATATGAATGCGTTACTGCGTTATTTGTAGACGTTGAAAAAAGTAGAATTTCCCTCCAAGGGCTTTGCAGCTTTATTTAGATTGCAAGCGCGTACCATTAGAGGAAGTGGGGGGGAAGTTGAATGAGCACGTGACCTTGATTTAATTTTCAACCTCTTTCGTTAGTTTTGCAATTTTTTAGCGAAGAGAGAATGAAAGAAACTTTTCAACCCCACTAAGTTATTTGCCCTAAAGATCTCATCTCCATCGGTCGCTGCTCTGGTTTGCCGGGAGGAGCTGAGTTCGATTTTATTCCTATGAATTGTATGGAGGAGGTGGCAACGCATACAGGCGTTCTGCTCGTTTATATTTTTGTTTGGAATTATAAGTGCTGCTTTAAAGCAACGCTTCCTACGTAAAACACCATATTGCTGATTGTGTATTGTTGACAATGTAAAGATTGGGCGTAGTTTGCCCCCCCGTTACTAAAGTCTGAGCTTGCGCGTTGACGAGGGAGTGTGTGCTCCGATGTTTGGTAACCAGCTGTTGGTGCCCCATTTTTATGCCAATTGCCAAAATTCAATAAGTGGACAGCTGTTTTTCTGAAATTGGGAGGAATATATATAATGAGATCAGGCCTAAGAAATTCATCAGCTGTGGTCGCTCTATTGAGTGCTATAGCGATTTCACCAGCCATTGCGCAGGAAGCCGCAGTGGAAACGACTGCGCAACAAGCTGCTGATGAAGATAGAGCTGTTTTAGACACAATCGTTGTTACAGGTATTCGTAGTTCTTTGAAGGACGCGATGGATATTAAACGCTCAGGACAGGGTGTTGTTGACGCGATTTCAGCCGAAGACATTGGTAAATTTCCAGACACCAACCTTGCAGAGTCCTTGCAGCGTATTACGGGTGTATCTATTGATCGCTCGAATAATGAAGGTAACCAAGTTACTGTTCGTGGTTTCGGACCAAGCTTCAACATGGTGACATTGAACGGGCGTCAAATGCCGCGTTCTTCATCTCTTTTAACTGACGGTATTCCACGGAGTTTCAACTTCCGTGAACTATCATCAGAGCTTGTTTCAGGCATTGAAGTATATAAAACGGGTCGTTCCGATGTCGATTCCGGCGGTATTGGTTCTACAATCAATGTGAAAACAGCGCGCCCATTCGACAATAAAGGGTTTCAAGCATTTGGAAGCCTTAAAGGCATCGCTGACCTGAGTGTTGAAAATGGTGACAGCGTGACGCCTGAGATTTCAGGTCTTATTAGTCACACATTTATGGACGACAAGTTTGGTGTGCTTTTGGCTCTATCTCAATCTGAGCGCGATAGTCACCGTGATCGTGCAGGTACACAAGGTTGGGTACGTAATCGTGGCCAGAATATTGATACAAGCGCGGTTGATAACGGAACAGGTTCGTGGTGGGCACCATGGACAGTTGATTTGGATTCATGGGATACTGAGCGCACACGTCAAAATGGACAGCTTGTGCTGCAATTTGCGCCGACAAACGATATTACTGCGACAGTGGATTACACAGCGACACGCTTTGAGCAGTCGACATCGATGAACCGTCAAAGTCTTTGGTTTGATAACCCAACAGGTGCTGCTGATGTAAATGGTACATTGGTAAATCCGATCCAAACCAATGATGAGTTGAACTTCTGGGCTTGGCAATTTGAAGAAAAAACAGAGAGCGATTCAATTGGTTTGAACCTCGAATGGCAGGCCACAGACACGCTATCTTTTGAACTTGACGTTCATGATTCAACATCAAAATCTAATCCGAATGGCGTGAATTCTGAGCAATTAGCTAACTTGGCTAACCCTGGTAAGCTTGTGAATTATAGCGCGGATTTCTCAGGGGATATTCCAACTGTAGATGTAGACGATTCAGCTTTGACTGGCGGTGCATATAATGCAGACAATATTATCGCTGACTTGTTCCAAACGCGTGGATATCAGATTGATAACAACGTTCAGCAGATCAAATTGGGCGGTACTTGGGAGAATGCGGGCGATGGTGCGCTAACTCAAGTGAAGTTTGGTGTGCAGAAGACTAAATACGCAGTCGACACGAAGACATTTGGTACATTTGCATTTGTGACATCGCTTGACCTTACAGGTCTTGGGCTGACATTTGACAATGCTGGAGATGCATTGGATGAATTTGGAGATGCGTCACAGACATTCCCATTCATTCCAAACTATAGCGCTTTAGGCTTCATCGAGCTAACGAAGGGGCAAGACTTGTTCTTCCAAAGTGCGCCAAGCTTGAATGGTGTTGAAGAGCAAACATTAGCTATGTATGTGAATGCCGATTTTGAAACTGAATTCAACGGCATGCCAATTTACGCAAACGCTGGTGTGCGTTTTGAAGACACTGATGTTGAAGCCTATTCAGTGCAGCCAGCTATCACAAACTTGCAATATTGGCATGAAGAAGAGATTCAGCTGGTAACAGGTGATGATGTCCCTGCGGGTCTAAGCGGTGGATACAAGCGTATGTTGCCTAACTTCGACATGAAAGTTGACATTACTGATGCGCTAGTAGGACGTTTCTCATACGGAAAAACTATGACACGTAGTGGTTTAGGGAACATGTTCCCATCGACAACTATTACACAAAGACGTCCAGGTGACATATTCAAAGCCAGTCAGGGTAACCCTGGATTGCTTCCATATGAATCCGACAACTTCGACTTCTCACTTGAATACTATTACAATGATGCGAGCTATGTATCTGTTGGGTATTTCCAAAAGTATGTTGATAACTTTATTGGTCAATCAACAGAGCTGCGTACTATTAATGATGCAGCTGGAAACCCGCTTACAGACCCAAGTGTTGATCCAGGTGCGGGATGTCCAAGTTCCGTGATCCCAACAGAGGCGTGTTTGAACCGTCCTGATCAACCTGTAATCATGTTTGAAACGACCACAACAACAAACCAAGGCTCTGCTGAGGTCGATGGTTGGGAGCTAAACGTGCAGCACATGTTTGGTGAGACAGGGTTTGGTGCGATCGCTAACTACACGATCGTTAATGCAGATGTGGCATATGATATTCGTCAAATTGACGGAAACCGTGCTTTGACAGGTCTAAGTGACTCTGCGAACTTGGTTGCATTCTATGAAAAGAACGGCATTCAAGCACGTATTGCGTATAACTGGCGTGACGAGTTCTTGTTGGCTGGTGGCAATGAGCCAACTTTCACCGAGGCTTATGGTCAAATCGACGCGAATGCGAGCTACGAAATCAACCCGCACTTCACTGTGTTTGTTGAAGGTCTAAACCTTACAAATGAAACAACGCGAACACATGGTCGTTACAAAGAGCAATTGCTCTCTGCGGAACAATATGGTCCACGCATTAACTTTGGTGTGCGCGCCAAGTTCTAATCTTGGTCTAGATCTAGTTTTGCTTTTGTAAAGTTAGCGATTGAAGAGGCCGTCACATCTGTGGTGGCCTCTTTTGCGTTGGTAGGTGTATGATTTCTTTTTAGCCTTCATGACGGAGACGAAAATGAATAGATTGACGACTTCTGTGGTGATTGTGGGTGGCGGGAGCGCTGGTTGGATAACTGCGGGCACTTTGGCTGCAAGGTTCCGCGCAGAATTTAAGCGAGATGTGTCTGTCACTTTGGTGGAATCTCCTAATGTGCCGATAGTTGGTGTTGGTGAGGGAACGTGGCCAACTATGCGCAAAACACTCATGAAAATGGGTATTCGAGAAACAGATTTTATCCGTGAATGTAATGTCTCGTTCAAGCAGGGGGCAAAGTTTGCGAAATGGGCCACAGGTGAAGAGGATGATTATTACTATCATCCACTCATGCTGCCTCAGGGCTATATGGAAGAGAATTTAGTCCCACATTGGCTGGAGAATAATGGCGGTATGTCATTTTCCAAAGCAGTGTGTCCTCAAGAGGTTTTGTGTGAAAATGGATTGGCTCCAAAGCTAATCACGACACCTGAATATGCTGGGATTGCGAATTACGCCTATCATCTTGATGCGGGTGCATTCTCCGAGTTTTTAAAAAACCACTGCACGCAAGAACTTGGTGTGCGTCATGTTCTCGATGATGTGACTGGAGTAAATTCTGCTGAGAATGGTGATATTTCTTCGGTGCAGACCAAAGAGAGTGGGGATATATCGGGTGAGCTTTTCATCGACTGTACTGGGTTTAAGTCTTTGCTCTTGGGAGAGCATTTTAATGTTCCATTCAAGTCCTGCAAAGATGTGCTATTTCTTGATACGGCCTTAGCTATACAAGTGCCGTATCAGGATGAAGATAGCCCGATTGCCTCACATACAATTTCGACGGCACAAGATGCTGGATGGATTTGGGATATTGGGTTGCCTACCCGCAGAGGGGTTGGTCATGTCTATTCTAGTGCACACACGACACAGGAAATAGCAGAAGAAAAATTGAGAGATTATCTATCTGCATCTGTGAAAGACGTTGCGGAATTAGAATTTCGAAAAATACCTATCAATCCGGGGCATCGCGAGAAGTTTTGGGAAAAGAACTGTGTGGCGATTGGGTTGGCAGCTGGATTTCTTGAACCATTGGAAGCATCGGCTTTGTTGCTGGTGGAAATATCCGCCAATTTCATCGCGGAACAATTTCCCGTCAATAGATCGGCGATGAGTGTCATTTCAAAGCGTTTCAACGAGACTTTTCTCTATCGCTGGGATCGCATTATTGATTTCTTAAAGTTACATTATGTCGCGAGCTCACGTACTGACAGCGCTTTTTGGATTGATAATCGTGATCCTCGTTCAATTCCAGATAGCCTGCAAGAATTGCTTGTGTTGTGGGAAAATCAATCCCCATGGCATGATGATTTTGACCGCGCTTTGGAAGTTTTTCCAGCCGCAAGTTATCAATATGTATTGTATGGGATGGGGTTTAAAACAGATGATTTAGGAATGGGTGTTTCTGATCCACGTCGAGAATTTGCTTATTCTCAATTTTCAAGAAACTTGAATATGTCCGAGGATTTGAAACAAAAATTGCCGAAAAACCGAGACCTTATTCGGAAAATCAATAAGTACGGACTTCAAAAAGTGTAATCTAATATCGCGGGACATAGGAAAATCTAAATAGGCCGCGAAAAGGGGAGATCAAAATGCCAAACTCAGTCATGCTCAGTAAAGACACGCACCTGAAAACACGTGTGATAACTGATCGGGGGAGCCAGTATGGGGAGGGTGTGCATATTGTGCCCGTACTCGCGACAGAGCTGAGAAGTCTCGTGTTGGATTTCCCTATTTGCCTTTTGAAGGATGGTGAAACGGGACAATTTGGATTGTACGCATTTCTAGGGTTTGATGCGGGAGAAAATTTGTTTCTTCAAGGAGATAAATGGACCTCTTCCTATGTGCCATTAAATGTTAGGCGCCAGCCCTTTATGGTCGGTTTCTCGCAACAAGAGGGAGAGACTGAAAACGCGGTTGTAACAATAGATATGGATAGTCCACGTGTTCAAGAAGAGGCGGGTGAAGCGCTCTTTACGGAAGAGGGAGAGCCAACCCAATTCCTAAAAGATGTTGAGCAATTACTATCCAATATGGTTGCGGGGTCAAAGGCAACTGAGGTTTTCATAAAATCTCTTATAGATCATGAGTTGGTTGAGCCGATTAAGTTGAATGTAACATTCAACAATGGTGAAGAAAAATCTTATGATGGCATGTACACGGTGAATGAAGAAAAGCTTGCAAAGTTGGATGCGGGGCCGCTGCAAGAACTGCACGCGAAGGGATATTTGCAGGCAAGCTATCATTTGTTGTCGTCTATGGGGCATATCCGCAAACTCATAGAGTATAAAAACGCTCTTTAGTTTTTACGTTTGGGAGTTGAAACGCGCCCAATAGCTCCCAGTCGGCCTCGGTACATTCGCGTAAGAACTAAGCGCGCTCTGCTGGTGAGAATAGGGCTGTTGAGCGGGCGCGTTTTGTTTGACCTTTCGCGTTGTTTTTTGAATAGATCAATACCTACGCAAATTGGTCTATTTTTTCGAATCCAAAACCAACCTCGCATCTAGGGGGGGCATCATCGGTTTAACTTATCAAATGCGATGTCTTTGTTTGTACAAAGCAAATCTTAAGCGCACTTTTCTCCATCATATCTTGAAGGTTGTCTAATGGGCGTTGAAGGCCCACATCATATTTTTGAGGCATGGATGAGTATTTTAGGTGTAATTTAAGCATAAAATTTTTCGCATTATGCTTTTAAATTGGGGGATTTTTGTGCCTTCAGTCTGTTGGACTCACGCCACCACATGACTTTATAGATGTGGCAAAAAAACAAGAAATTCGGAAATCTGTGGTGGGAGGAGTTGCATATTTTGTAGCTTGCATGATAAGTCTCAATTTAGACAACGATGTCTAAATGAACTGATTAATAAGGTTCTGGGAGGAAAATTATGAAAAAATCCGATAAGAGCGGGGCTGGTTCTCTGCATCTAAAATTCGGCGCGTCACTGGTTGCGTTATCAACAGTGATGACCATGCCTGCATTTGCACAGGAAGCAGATGAGGTGGCAACGGTCACGTCAGAAGAAACAAAGACTTTGGATACTATTGTTGTTACAGGTATTCGTAAGTCGCTGACAGACGCCATGGACATGAAGCGTGAAGCTAAAGGTGTTATGGATGCCATTAATGCGGAAGATATAGGTAAATTCCCCAATTCAAACTTGGCTGAATCACTTCAACGCATTCCAGGTGTGTCGATTGACCGTGTGAATGGTGAGGGTGGTCAGATTACAGTTCGTGGTTTTGGGCCAAGCTTCAACCAAGTTACACTAAATGGACGTAGTCTTCCAACTGCGGATGTACCTCTTGTGGGGGCTGGACTTAGTGGAGATGCATCTGGTGCAACAGGGCGTGCATTTGACTTTTCAAACCTCGCTTCTGAAGGTGTGCGCGCCTTGGAAGTATATAAAACAGGCCGCGCAAACATTGCTTCCGGTGGGATTGGTGCGACTGTAAACATTGTAACGCGCCGTCCACTCGAAGAGGCTGGATTTCAAGGCTCAATCACAGCCAAAGGTGTTCACGATACAACAGTAGACCGCGGTGATTCAATCACGCCGGAACTTGCTGGTACAATGAACTGGTCAAATGAAGCCGGAACATTTGGTGTTGGCTTGTTTGGTAGTTATTCTAAGAGACACAGCGCGGCAGCAGGGGCAAACTCAGCAGCTTGGGAAGTCATCCCTTATTCTGAATTTGCAGGTCTCACAAATGATGACACGGTGATTGAAAACGCACCGACTGATCCAACAACACTTATCACGCTTCCACGTGATAGCCGTTACCAATTCTCTGAATTTTCACGCGAACGCTTGAACGGGCAGTTGGTTTTGCAATTTGCACCGTCTGAAAGAATGCGTTTCACAACAGATTACACATTTGCTGTGAATGAAGGTCGCGAAGACAAAGCTGAGATTTCAAACTGGTTTAACAGACCATTTTCCGAAGTCGTGTTCGATGACAGTTCCGTTCCAACTGCGGTATTCTTAAAAGAGCCAACCACCAATAAAGGTGCAGCAATGCAACAAACCCTTCGCATGACGAAGGATGAATTGCACTCATTTGGTGTAAATGGTGAGTTTGACGTAACAGATAAGCTTACAATTGTTTTGGACGCACATTCTTCAAAAGCTGAAGTTTCTCCAAATGCACCTATGGGCTTTACTGAAATAAACGTCGGTCTTGACCATAAATATGGTCCTTCCGTGTCTCACGGGGTGGACTATAGCGGTGATATCCCTGTGATGATCATCGAAACAGTTTCTGGTTCAACAGTGGTAGATACAGGCTTGGCTGCAAGTCAGGTTGCCAATGGAATTCAGACAATTGTTCAGAAGAATGAAGTTGATCAAATTGATCTGCATGCCAAATGGGAGTTGGATGATAATTCAAACCTCGTATTTGGTGGTAACTACCGCACTCAAACAAACCTGTCTGATAAAACGCAATATCAGCAAATTTTGGGAAACTGGGGTGCTGAAAACCCAGGTGATGCAGATGCGCTAGCGCCGGGTGCTCTAGAAGTTTTCTGTATGTCTTGTAAATTTGAAGACCACTCAATTGGTGGTGCAACAAGCGAAGGCGGCGCTGTAAACCCTTATGTTGAAGGTGTTCGCGGTGATGCTGCTGAGCTATTTGCTGCGTTGAGTGCTGCCTACGCTGCAGGTTACAATGGTGCGCCTCCGCGTCCATTGAACACAACAAGCAGTGCGATTGATGAAATCCAAGAGGATGTCCTCTCGATTTACGCGCAATTTGATACAGCATTCCAAATCGCTGATCGTGATGCGGCTTTAAATGTTGGTTTGCGTTATGAATCAACAGATGTAAGCGCAGCTACACAATCTTCACCAACAGCTGGTGTGCTTTGGCAGGGTAATAACGACTTTGCATTGGCTGCATCTTCAACTGCAACTGGTTACTCATCTACTGCAAGCTATGACAACTTTATGCCGAATGTAGATTTTGCGGTTGATGTTACTGACGATATGAAAGTGCGCGCATCTTACAGCCGTACTATCGCACGTGCGACCTACAACAATCTGTTCGCAAGTGACTCAGCTGGAACACCGTCTGGTCCAACAGCATTGGCAGATGGTAACCTTCCAAACGGAAGTAAAGGTAACCCAGGCCTATTGCCACTAGAGGCTGATAACTTCGACGTGTCATGGGAATGGTATTACGGGGCTTCTAACTATGTATCTATTGGTGCATTTGAGAAGCGTGTTCGTAACTTTGTGGGTACAGAAACTGTCGAAGGAAACCTGTTTGGACTTCGCGATGTAAGTTCGGGTGCTGAGGGTACACGTTCAGGTGCTGCCTTAGGTATTCTTGAAGACCTTGGCGTTGAACTGAACGAAGATAACTTCTTTGCTGCTTCAGTGTATGTTGACCAAGCAGGTGGTGATGTTGCCGCTGCTCAAGCAACTTTCATCGCAAACCAAAATGCTGATGGAAACATTGATGAAGATGAATATCTGCGCCTAGAAACTAACTTTGAGTTGGCTGCAAACGCCACAGATCCATTGATGACATTTGAATTGAGCCAACCGGTGAACAACCGTGAAGCGAAAATCAATGGTATCGAAATCCAAGGACAACACTTCTTTGGTGACACTGGATTTGGTTTAGCTGGAAGTTATACAATGGTGGAAGGGGATGTCGGCTTTGACATTCTTGGAGATCCAGACGTGACTCAATTTGCGCTCGTTGGTCTAAGTGACACAGCGAATGCGACGTTGATTTATGAGAAATACGGTTTCTCAGGGCGCTTGGCATACAACTGGCGTGATGAGTTCCTGCAAAGCGCAAACGATGGAAACAGAAACCCGATTTTTGTTGAAGCCTATGGTCAAATTGATTTGAGCTTAGGATATGAAATCAATGATAATCTTTCAGTATCGTTTGAAGGTGTGAACTTGAATGAAGAGCGTTCTCGTACGTTCCAACGTTCACAATCTGCAGTGCGCTTCCTCCGTGAAAACGGCGCGCGTTACTACTTCGGTATAAACTACAAGTTCTAGATTTTTTTAGAACGATAAGAAAGGAGCTACATTCTGTGTAGCTCCTTTTTGTATTTATTCCCTTGCTGATCCACCGCATAAATGCGTTGATGATCATGTATTTCTTTAAAAGAATGGCGCTCTGATTGAGAGGTTTCCATGGCTAAGCCTGTATTGCTAGATAATGTTGCTCACCAAGATTTGCGGGTGAATATTCAACACTCTGAAGCCTTTGGGGATGGTGTGAATCAGGCATTGGTATTTCCTACTGAGTTCATGGAATTGCAGCGGGAATATCCGATATTAATCCGTAAATCTGATGATGGTGATTTTTATGCTGTTGTCCTTTTAGGGTTGGATCGAGATGAAAACCTTTTCTTGAGTGAGGAGGGCTGGAATGCGCGTTATATTCCAGCAATCCAAGAAAGAGGGCCTTTCTCCATTAGCCTGCGTGAAAATGAAGTGGACGGTCAAATGCAGGTTGAGCCACTTATTAATGTAGATATGGAGCATCCTCGTATTTGTGCCAATGGCGGGGAGAGTGTGTTCCTACCGCATGGTGGTCACTCCCCATATCTGGAAAGTGTGACCCACGTACTTAAACGTATTCACGTAGGGGCGGGGGCTGCGAAAGCTTTTTTTACATCTCTTAATGAGATGAAATTGATCGAACCGATAACTCTCGAAATCAAATTGTCTGACTCCGAGCAATATACAGTGCCTGACGTTTACACGATAAGCCGAGAGAAAATGGCTTCGTTAAGCGGGGAAGATCTTGCGAAATTGAATTCGCTTGGCCTGCTAGAGCATTGCTATGCAATCATGGCTTCGGCAGGCAATGTGTCTCGTTTAATTGAGCTGAAAACAATTAAAAGGCATCAGTCTGCATAGGGTGGAGGCTATAAATTGGCGTCTGATTACAAGATTGATCGAAAAACCAAATGTATCGAGAATGCTTCATTTGAGGATGTCGACTTCAACGCTTTAATTGAAGCCGGTGAGCCTGTCATTCTTAAGGGAGTTCTGCGCGAGTCTCCACTTTGTAAGGCGGCAGATACATCTGCCAAGTCCGCGATGGACCTTATCTTGTCGTATTATAATCAGCGGCCCGTTATTCATTTTAAAGCTGAAGCTGAAATAAAAGGGCGTTTCTTTTACAACGACACCTTAGATGGGTTCAATTATAGAACTGATAGAGTTCGACTTGAAGAAATTTTTGAGCAAATATTGGCGGAACCTCATGGGCCAGCCCATTATGTCGGTTCAGCAGATGTAGGAGATTTTTTTCCTAACTTGATAGATGGATCGAAGCTCCAATTTCCTCAAAATATATCTGGAGCACGTCAGCCTATGATAAGTCTTTGGATGGGCAATCAGACGACGACGGCTTGTCACTATGATATGTCAAACAACATAGCAGCTTGCATGGTTGGCAAACGTCGGTTCACACTTTTTCCGCCATCCCAAATTGCCAATCTCTATCCTGGACCCTTGGAGCCAACGCCCGGTGGTCAGGTGGTGAGCATGGTCAATTTTAAAGAGCCTGATTTGGAACGTTTCCCTCATTTTCCTCTCGCGATCAAAGAAGGACAAATTGCGGATTTGGATGTCGGGGATGTGCTGGTTTATCCAGCAATGTGGTGGCATCAAGTAGAGGCATTGGAGCCTTTCAATGTGCTCCTGAATTATTGGTGGAATAATGTGCCAGCTTATCTTGATGACCCAGTCAATGTAATGTTGCAGGGTATATTGAGTTTGCGAGACAGACCAGAACACGAGCGTCAGGCATGGCGTCATGTGCTCGATTACTATGTTTTCAATGGGCCAGAGGCACCCATTGCACATCTACCAGAGCATATTCAAAACATGCTTGCTCCACTTGAAGAGCAGTCAGCGCGCAGACTTAGAGCGAAGATAATACACAAGCTCAACAGATAATGAGCACAAGGGGAGCAGGCGGTATGCAACAGAGGGTCAAAAAAGTCGTTATCGCGGGTGGTGGCACTGCCGGTTGGACAGTTGCTGCCGCATTGTCGGGCCAATTAGGGGCTTTGTTGGATATCACAATCGTTGAAAGTGATGCGATCGGCACTGTCGGTGTCGGCGAGGCTACTATCCCTACGCACAAAGCTTTTCATCGTCTTCTAGGCGTTGATGAGCAAGCTTTTATGCGTGCAACACGTGCTAGTTTTAAGCTTGGTATCCAATTTGAAAACTGGGGCAAGCTGGGGGATAGTTATTTTCACTCATTTGGGAAAATTGGAAAATCCACTTGGATGGGCGATTTTCAGCACATGTGGCACCAAGCTAAGGCTGAAGGTGGTGGCGGTGACTTAGATGACTATTGCTTTGAATTACAAGCGGCTAAGGCCGGTAAATTTGCCACCTCTGAGAAAGCAAACATAAATTACGCCTACCATCTTGATGCTAGCCTTTATGCTGGTTTTCTTAGAAAATACAGCGAAGAGCGTGGCGTAAAGCGGATCGAAGGTAAAATAAATAATGTGCATGTGGACCCTGAAAACGGGTTTATCACTCAGCTGGATTTAGATAATGACCAAAGTATTGAAGGTGATCTTTTTATAGACTGCACAGGGTTTCGTAGCCTGCTTACTGGGGATGCTTTAGGAGTTGGTTACGATGATTGGAGCCATTATCTTCCGATGAACCGAGCCATTGCGGTTCAAACAAAATCTTCAGGTAAAATAGTACCTTATACGCGTTCAATTGCGAGAAAAGCCGGGTGGCAATGGCGTATTCCGCTGCAACATCGCGTAGGCAATGGTCATGTGTATTCAAGTGCGCATATGTCGGATGATGATGCCTATAAAATTCTCGTGGATAATATCGACGGAGAGATGGTTTCAGATCCTCGTCCAATAAAATTCACAACTGGCCGGCGCAAACAATGTTGGACAAAAAATTGTATAGCTTTTGGTTTATCTAGTGGCTTTTTAGAACCGCTGGAATCTACGAGTATTCACCTCGTCCAGATAGGAGTGACACGCTTAATCCAAATGTTTCCTTTTGGTGGGGTGAATGAGGCTATTCAGCGCCACTATAATTTCCACAGTGAGAAGGAGCTTGAAAGTATTCGAGATTTTCTAATTCTTCACTACAAGCTTAACACACGAACCGATTCCGATTTTTGGAAAGAGTGTGCAGCTATGGATATCCCTGACACGCTAAGGCATCGAATTGAATTATATAAAAATAACGCGATCGCTTACCAAGATGGCTTGGATTTGTTTCGTGTCGATTCATGGATGCAGGTATTTAGGGGGCAGGGACTTGAAAGTGATGGCTATCATTTAATGGGACGTATGCTGCCGCAAGCTCAATTAGAGCATGCGTTGGAAACACTCAAAGCGAATATAGGGAAAACAGTGTCAGGGATGCCGCGTCATGAAGACTTTTTGAAGCAATATTGCGGCATTGACGATGTCTAATCTATCCGGTGCTATTCGTTCTGTTCTCATCGTTGGAGGGGGAAGCGCTGGCTGGTTAACCGCAACTATCTTGGCGTCTAAGCACCACCACAGCTCGGATGGTGAAGGGCTGAAAATTCGACTGATTGAAGCGCCAGATATTCCAATTGTTGGCGTTGGTGAAGGGACGTGGCCCGGCATGCGACACACGCTTCGCAATGCAGGAATAAAGGAAGTGGATTTCTTAAAAGAGTGCCATGCCTCTTTTAAGCAAGGTTCCAAATTTGTAGGGTGGAAAACGGGTGGAGAGAAGGACTTCTATTACCACCCATTTGATTTACCAGAGAAATTCTATGATGCGGATGTAAGCCAATATTGGTTAGAAGGTGACCAAGAACAATCATTTTCCAAAGCGAGCTGTGTTCAAGAGCATTTATGCGAATTGGATTTATCTCCCAAATTAATGAGCTCCCCTGAATATGCGGGTGTTGGTAATTATGGCTTCCATTTAGATGCAGGAAAATTTTCTGAATTCTTGAAAAGGCACTGCACAGAAAAGTTAGGCGTAGAGCTTATTCAAGATAATGTGACGCGTGTGAATATTCGTGAGAACGGCGATATTCTTAGTGTAACAACGAAAACGGGCGATGAATTATCGGCGGACCTTTTCGTAGATTGTACTGGCTTTCGGTCTTTGTTGTTAGGGGAAGCGCTAGGGGTTGGTTTTGTTGATAAGAGTGCGCAAATGCCAATCAATTCAGCGCTTGCTGTTCAAGTCCCATACTCTGAGGAAGTGCCCATAAAATCAGCAACGATTTCAACTGCGCAAACAGCGGGTTGGGTGTGGGATATAGGTTTATCCAATAGAAGAGGCGTAGGGCATGTCTATAGTTCAGCCCACATCACCGATGGTGAAGCTGAACAGCAATTGCAACGGTATTTGGGGGTGTCGGAACCGCAGTTTAGTAATTTAAATCCTCGCAAACTGGTTATCCAGCCGGGTTATCGAGAGAAGTTTTGGCACAAAAATTGTGTCGCAATTGGGTTGTCAGCAGGATTTTTAGAGCCACTGGAAGCGTCTGCCATGATGATAATTGAGGCGTCAGCAAATTTTGTCGCTGATCATTTCCCGGTGACGCGTGCAGCGATGGATAAAGTATCGAAGAAGTTTAACGCGCGTTTTCATTATCGTTGGCAGCGCATCATAGATTTTTTGAAATTACACTATGTTTTATCTGATCGTAAGGAGGCGTTCTGGCGAGAGAGTGCAAGCAGAGAGAGTATGTCCTCTCGGTTGATTGAAGATATGGAATTTTGGTCGTGCCAAGCGCCTTCAGCAAAGGAGTTTGACCGAGTTGATGAACCGTTTCCAATCGCTAGCTATCAGTATGTCTTGTATGGCATGGGATTTAAAACACAAAAAAGACCTTTGGGCTTTTCCGAACAAGAAAAGAATGAACTTTTGACAGCGCAAAGAACTGTCCAGCGGAATGCATCTCTTTTGGCAAGCAAGCTTGTTCCGAATAAGCGTTTACTAGATTTAATAAACGCGAGCACCTGAAATAAAAAAGCTTCCAGCTAAGTTTAGTTCACTTAGCTGGAGAGTTGTTTGCCATATAAAAACTAGAGCTTATTGAAGCTGCGCAAGAAATGATAATTTTCCTGCTTCTGTCGGCGCGACAGCTTGGGTGAATGTCCACTTCACGTGAGTGATCGCATCAGGCTGGTCATTGGAAACGTTGTTGTCAGCTGTGAAGCTTTCAGCGCCATCCATAGAATAGCTAGTTGTTGCTGCGCCAATCTCAGTCGCGGAACCTGCTACAAATATAGTTTGAGCTGGCACAGGGATAACAAATTCAACGCCATCAGCAGGTTGCGCTAAATTGTTTTTATAATCGAGAGAATAGCGAACGATATCTCCAGGCGCGACAGCTATAGCTTCTTCATAGCTTTCAACAGTATTACCGTTTTCATCTGTAGTAATAACTTGTTTTTCAACGGTTTGTTCAGCTTCAAACTTTTGAGCTAAAGCAGGTTGCGTGATAGCAGCCATGCTAATGATGAGTGGCAAAATAAAATGTTTCATGAGAGCTCCATATATTGAATTAGAGGCAAATTTATTAAAATCGTTGGTATCACTTGATGCGTGCGCGGAAAGATACCGCAAAACTAGGGTCAGGATCGCCTGCTGCCATTTGGCCTTTGGGGTTAAAACAAATGTGCGTTACGTTTGAATCATAACCCGCACTTGGCACGTAATTGCAAGCGGCAAAGTCAGCTGGGCGTTGTGCTTGGTTAGAAAAACCAACATCACTATTATATGTGAAGGTTAGTCCTGAACTTGAATCAACAAAACCAACTGGATCGCTACCTGCATAGGTATTGGGTCCATCTGTATCTATATCCCCATTGAAAAATTCAATTTCATCAGGAAGTCGATCAATCAGAAGAACTGTATCAGTGTCGACGCTTCCATCCCCTGTATTTGCGACATTTAAAGTATAGATCACATCTTCACCGGGAAGGGCGTAAACATCACCGCTATTGGTTGGGTCAAATACTGATATGGTTTTAGAGCCAGTGAGTTCGGCATTCAAACCTAACACAGTGAAAGAATAATCCTCTACTTCACCATCGGGCGCTACATCGTTAAGTCCTAGATCTAACTGCGTGGACCAGCGAAAACGTACATGACTTGTTTGATTGATGACGAGTGTTTCCGGTGCCGTTGCTGAGATAGTAATTGTATTTGCCGTTGCATCACTATCGTCCGTACGTCCATTCACACCAGTAATTCCATCCTGAGCATTGGTCGCTATCTGTTCACCGGCATCTAGGAAGTCACCATCACCATTCCAGTCGACCCAAGCTTGCAAATACCCCCCAGACCCTGTGACAGAGACAGGAAATGATAGCGAAGCACTCGGGGATATTGCTGGCATTGTTACACCGTCTTCATCAGCGCTCCCAAGGGCATCATCACCCGTAGAGTCAGCGGAAGCGAGGGAAGAGGGATCGGAGTCAGGTTTTTCCACTCCCATGTACACAATTGCGTCAGGTATTAAGGCTGAATATGTAAGGCTTGCAGCAAGCGTAACTGCAGCTGGCTGAATAGCTGCACTAGATACTGTGTGCTGCGCATAGTGACCGCCGCCATTGCCATAGCTGTTAGGGGCATCACCAATATCGATGGGCAGTAAGAAACCCATTCCAACGGCTGTAATTCCATTGGATGTAAGTTCAACGTTTAAGTTTGCTATATCTTCTGAAAGAACAAGGAGTGTTCCGGGGCCGCCATTGGCTGGGTCAACTTCAATTACTTGCGAACCTCCCATTGGGAAAGCGGCAGAAACTTCTCCTTGATATTCAATAGGTTCCCAGTTTGCACCATCGGTTACGGCAGATAATATCTCATCACCATCCAAATCCTCAGCTTCAAATAATATGAGATCGAGTGAAATTGGGCTACCATTTTGGATTGCGCTCCATTCGATATCAAATCGAGGGTCATCTCCAACGATTGCATTGCGCAGGCCGACGGGGTTAATACCTCCATACATGCTGGGCCAAATGTCTCCACTCCAATCGCCAGAGTTGTAGGATTGAATTGATTGGGTAATATTTGATACTTGCGCTTGTACGGTTATGCCTGCGGGCAGGGACCAAGTTTTATTTACAATGTCTCCAGCTTGAAAAACGCTTCCGCCGCAAGACCAATCAAACCACCAGATAGCGTTGCGGAACCCACCTGTACCCGATGTGGCATAGCCGCTCCCTGTGGCTGATGAGCTTGTGGTACAGTTGTGCGTGATGGATGGTTCTATCGTGAAGGAGTAGTCCTCGACCTCTCCATCAGGTGCGCCGCCTTTTGCGCCATGACCCGTTGTGCTGGCCCAGCGAAAGCGCGCAAATGTCAATGCTGTCGTGGATGATTGAGGTGGTGTGACAGCAATAGATATTTGAGAATTAACCACGCCATCGGCATCACCCAATCCACCATCGACGACATCAACCGCTATGGCTTCGTTTGAGTTAAATGTGCCGTTTCCATCCCAATCTATCCATGCTTGTAGATAGCCGTTTCCAACAACGGATACAGGGATAAGTGTCTCTACATTTTGCTTGAAACTAGGTAGGGTGACGCCTTCATCTGTGTCATCTGAAGCAGTACCGGAAGAAACAGTTGCATTGGTTTCTGCATCAACCCCTGTACCTAAAAATAGGCTGGCTGCTCCGGTTGTGATTTGGTGGGTTGGTCCTTGATTAACGATGCGCGTTCCATATCGTGATGGGGCATCACCAAAGTCTGATTCATGACCACACACGCTGATTTCAAATCCATCACCTCCAGCGCCTTCAAGACCGCCGCCTGTGAGTTCAAAATTAACTTCAGAATGGAAACCGTTGACCATGACAGAACCAGCAGCAGTTCCTTGAGATGATATAGCAGAAGATTCTGCGCCGGCACTAGACTCGCCAATTGTTCTGAAGAGACGGTTCGTCTCAGTTTCAAAATGAGTTAAACCAGCAAGCCGTGTGAGCGATGCACCAGGCGTTACCACTTCGATATAGGCTGAGTTTGAAGACGTGCCGTCAACACCCCCAACACGGTCAAAGTGAACAATCGGGTTGAGAATAGGGCGGTCGAACGTCAAAACCATATTGCCGCTCACGCCATCAACGCTTGATTGTGTCGTGGCTTCCGCTGTCGTATCCCAAAAGAAAACCATAGATAAAGAGGGCGCACCTTGAGCGGATGTTTCGCTAAAAGCAGGAACTGAGTTCAGCACGTCAGTGCCGCCTGTGAAATTCCCACCTGCTTGCGCGGATAAAGTCGCGGTGACGCCAACGCCGCTAGATGTGGTCGCTGTCCATGTGTTGCCCGATCCCGTCCACGTTCCTGTTAGGGCCGTACATGTTTGTGCGCCATTGGGAGCGGGCTCAGACCAAGCATTTAGCGCTGCAACGATTGTTGCAGAGGAAATGGCAATAATATATTTGGCCGTTTTGCGAACTATTTTCTTGATCATGTTATTTCCCCTCTTTTGGCGAAACCCAAGCCAAAAGGCCATCAAGGTCGTTTTGATCTAATTTCAACCTTAACTTTATGAACATGCCGTTTCTACTATCTAAAGCGGCGTCAAAATCATTGTCTTTAAAGCCCGTAAAGTTGTAACCCGCGCTAATCCATATGTTTTTTGTTGGAGATAAACCAACGCTCGGTCCAAATTGGTATTCAGTTGTGGACGTTGCTGTGGATGTTAAGACCGATCCACGCAGACCCAAGTCAACATATCTTGTAACGTCATAGCGGTATTCAGCTCCGATCAAATTCGTCCAACCCGAATATTGTTGGCCTAAAAGGTTAGCTTCAGAATATTTGATGCCGTGGAATGCAGCGAGCTGAGATCTTTCAGTTGGTGCCATGTTGATCCCAAGATTGTTGACTACTTTCCATGACTCACCATTGAGGTCAGCTCTTTCCATTTGGAAATCTAAGCGGTTGAAAATTGAGATAGACTCATCTTCAGGGCGGCGCACAAAACCAAGTCTCGCTATTAGTTTGTCTGTCGTGCCATTGGCTTGTTCATCAGATTGAAGACGAGCACTGGCTGCATAGCTGATTGTTTCAGTCATCTCGCGTGCTGCACCTAAAATGAATGCAGTGCGTGTTGATGAAATAGTGTCACGGTATTCAAAGCGACCTGATGCGGCGGTCCCCTCATTTCTGTAACCAAGTCCAACATATCCAGATGTATATGAGTCATCTTCTGTGAGGGCGCTGCGTGTGCCTTCCGCGATAGGGGAGATGGCATCATCTGCAAGTGGATCTACTGGGTTGTCACCTCCATCAATGCGGCTGCGGTTCATAAGACCCAGGCTTGCACTCCAATTTTCAGAAATGCGGAATGACTGATCTAGGCCAACTGTAGCTGCAAGACGTGAGCTTGCATCTTTCGTAATGCGGTCCAATCCCGTCACGACTTGTCCACCTGTCCAAGGTTGAACAGTCACGCCTACAAGTGTGTTATTGCCAGATGCATCTGCACCATTGGTGATTTCATGGCGGAGGTTGAGCGTTACGCGCTCACCAAAAGCTTTATCGAGACCAAGAATAGTACGCTCAGGGGATGTAGACACTTGGTCTTTATCGCTGCTGATTGGTTGCTCGTGAGAGGCGAGAACTGTGACGCCAGCTTTTTGGAAATTCTTGCTTGCGTTTACAGTTGCTAGCAAAGACTCACGATCGCCAGTTGTGAGGTGCTCTTTTACGGAGCGTAGACCTACGCCTGCTGTGAAAGAGTGTCCGTTTTGGATAAGCGCAATATCAGAAACTGTGCGGTTTTGATCTGTACCGAGGTTTGTTTCGCGGTACGCTTGACCTTCTACGCGGCGGATAAGGCGGTTGCCTGTTTCTTCATTAGTTTTTTCGCTGATACGAATGGACGCTTGCGCACCTACGCGGCGAATGCCGTTAGTGTTGCTGCCTGTTTGGCCTAAACCAAAACCTGCTTCTTCTTCTCTTATATAAGCTTGCGCTGATACACCGTCAGAAGCGTGTCTCAATTCTATGAGGTATGCATTAGATTCTACGTCATCTTGACCTTCCTCAGCTGAGGCGTTGTTTGATGAAGCAAATTCGGCAACAAGTTGCGTTTTTTCTGTTATGTCCATTTTGGCATCAACAGATGTTAGGCGTGAAGCGCTTTTTGATGTTGTTGATGCGCCGTCTTCGCTGATGAAGTTTACACCAACTTCAACCTTGTCATCAAAGCCGCGTACTTCTGCACGTCCACCATAAGTGATGTTGCGGTCTGCATCGGCAAATGTCTCATAGTCAACAACAATCACATTGTCATTGAAGCTTGCATCCGTTGTATTCACCGGAAAACGGAAAATGATTTCACCTGTGTCTACATCAAGTTCATAATCTGTGTAGCGCTGCAAAGAGCGGCTAGATAGAATTTGATCTGGACGGTTACGGTCACGTGTCTCAATGATGATTGTTTCTGAATTGCGCACAAGGTTGGTTTGGCTCAATTGATATGGGCCAGATGTACCATCCGCTGGAATTTCATCTTTTACAAAGCCTTGGTTTGTTTCCGCAGCAAAACCAGTAAGCGAGAAATTCTCACCTTCATAATCGGCCTTCAAGCCTGATAGCTGGCGTCCATAGCGACCAAGCTCTGAGTCTGCGATATCTGTGTTGAAATCACCGAAAAGAACTTTTGTGGTATCTTTTTCAAGCTTTACATAAAGCGGGTAACGGCTTTGTGCTTCATGGCCGGATTCTGAGCGGTCTCCATAGAGTGTGTAATAAGCATTAGGATCAATTGCATCGTATAATTCATCGTCTTTACGTCCACGGCGTTTCGCTGTGTCTACCGCAAGCGTTAGCAACCAGTCGCCTTTTACGAGACCTTTCGCAAAGAATGCAATGCGGCCAGATTTGCTTTGTCCGTCTGTTGTGTCTGCAAATATATCGTTTGAGCTCACTTCAGCGAGTTCACCAACAGCTAGACCAACAACAACCCAGTCGCGCTTTTCTGGACGAAGATAGGCTTCAATTTCTTCATAACGGTCATCTGTAAGCGGTACGCGCACACGTACTTTACCTGTGCGAAGTGTAGGCGCTAGCTCAACCATTGCGATACCTTCGCGGTTGATGCTGATACCGCGTGCTTCAACAATACCCACATCTACAGGAGCTATGTCTGAAAGGCGGTTTTCTGTGTTCAATTTGTATGGCGCTGTCACGTCAACTTCGATGATACGGCCAGCGTGAACCGGTTGCTTCTCAGAGTTTTCGAGTCTGATCGCTATGATTGGAGCCGTACGTCCATCTGCAACGAGAATTGATTGGTCATCTACGAGACGCGCGCGTTCACCTTGCTCAACAAACCATATTTCTTTGTTCAGTTTTTCAACGCGACCATCTTTATGCGTAATGATTGCTTCAATTGTGTTGCGGCCAGATTGAATATCTACACCTTTCCAACGCTTCAGAACGACTTTTTGGTCGGCTGAAAGCAAGCGAGGCTGGCGGTTTGTTTTTTCAACTGGGCGGCCGTTTAAATTTAGGTCGATTTTGCTGCCAGCTGGAAGCTTAATACCAATGTTAAGGCTGCGTCCTGCTGGTGCGAAAGATGTGTCTGGATACACCCAAGCTGTGTCAGCGTTTTGTGTGTTCAACCATGCATCATCATATGCGAGGTATTCTTGAGCTGCGACAGTTTGTGACTGTGTTTCTTCTGTTGCAACAGTCTCTGTACGTTCAAGGTAGAAGTTTGCCTTCCAAATGCCGCCGCCAATAATGTCTATGAATTGAGACGCAGCATTGCCGGCATAACGTGTGTTCTCCTCACACTGGATAGGTGTGTAGCCAGCAGGTAGAGTGGCAGGGTCGATTTGAAGAATGTGTGTGCCTTTTTCAATTCCCTCAAAGTGGAATGCACCAGTCTCATCAGTGACCACAAACTCACCTGTTTCCATATAGATGCGTACACCTTCAACACCCGGTGTTGTTTGGATGTCGCGTGTCCATTCATCATCCGTGTTACAGGCGTTTTCAGATACACGGCCAATTACGGTAGACTCTGAACGCAATAAGTCTTCTTTGATGTTGATAACAGCTTCTGAAGTGTTCGAGATTTTGCGACCATAAGGATTGATAGCTGACGCGATGTTGATGGCTTCACCATTAGGTGCACCAGCGCCGATAGCAGCCACATAATTGATCTCTTTAGACTGACCAGCTTGGATATCTCCCGCATCAAAAATAATGAGGTCTGCACTCGCTGTTACAGCATCTTCTGGAAGGCGCTCACCGCCCATTTGTGCAGAATTGTCCTGATAACGCACACCTCTAGGAAGTTCGTCTTTAATCAAAAGCGGCAATAGGTGTTCGCTGTCATTGCTTACCTTGATTGTGTAAGTGACGAAGTCACCAAGGGCAGCTTGCACATTGCCTGCTGTTTTCGTCACAGTGAGGCCACGTGTTGTGTCTAAAGGAACGTCAAAGTGTAGTGGTCCAGAAGCGTCAACAGTGAATGTGAGGCCGTAAGAACCATCAATGATTTCAAATGGGCCATTGTTTAGCGCTTCAAAATCACTTGCACCAAAGCCTGATGGAAAGATGTAGCCTTGTGGCGGTGTGATTAAAAGGCGGTACTCACCAGGATACACAAGTGGGAATAGGAATTGGCCATCTTCTAAGTCATATACCAAGCCAGACGCGTCTGTGACGACACTTCCTGTTAGAAGTGTTGATGGGTATGCAGACATTGCGTCGATACCGAAAACTTGGGTGGGCTGTAATGTATCAGCGTCTACAATCGTAACTTCAGCGCCATTGATAAGCTCACCAGTCAATGAATCAAATAGCAAGCCATAAGGGTCTACAAGTACTGAATCTTCAGATTGCTCTGTTGCATCGAAAGGATCAACATATTCAGCTTTGATGGATGTTGCATCAGGTGTACTTAGAACGGGGTCGTTTGTTGTGGAGTTTTCAGATGTAGACGGCACATACGCGTAGAAAATGCCGCTATCAGGTGTGTCTTCATACAAACGAATAACGATGCTGTCGCCAGATTTTGTTGTAATGGTCGATGTAACTGTTTCGATGAGGTCTGGGTCACCATTTTGACCTTTGTCTACAACACGCACAATCATCATTTCACCAGCAAAGAAAGATTCTGCTGGAATGATTGGGACGGGTTTATCTGATGATACCGGCATGCCCATTGACGCTGAATCGCGTGGAATAGGTTGGAAGCTGCCGCGCGTATTTGTTCCATCAAAGCTGTAATCACTTCCATTCAACGAAATGAACTCAGCGTCTGGAGCTGTGGGAGCTTGACGGAAAAACTCGATAACTGACGGTGACGGGCGCGCGGTCACAGTGAAGGTCGCGTCGTTCGTTGGGAATGTGTAATTTCCACTTGAGTGGTCGTATGAAAGGCTCGCGCGATTGACGACTTCTGTGCCAAGAGGCGTTGTTTGCGCCAATGCTGCGGATGCATTGAAGCCAAAGAAAGCGAATGCTGCAGCGATGTTTGTGATAGATTTTTTTGCCTTGATAAACATCATAAATTCTTTCGCAGCTTCCGCCAATTGAAATGGCTTGTTGTGATTATTGTGAAAAAAGCGAAGAGGTCGTCTCTGGTTGGGGGGGACAAAACGACCTCTTCTGATCCGAGCCTCGTTACCTAACGAGTGCTCGAATGTAGAGTTGAGCGACAGTGTCTGTTGCTCCAACTTGTGCATCCAATGATGTGGCGATCAGAGAGACAGTACAGTCTTCAGCTGCTGCGCCATCACAATCGGTTGTGCCATCGGCTTTTTTGTAAGTGAGTGTGCCTGGTGTGCTAAACCCGTTGGTTGTAGCTGACACGAAAGCTATATCGGATGGTAGCAAGTCGACGATGTCTAGGTTTTCTGCATCCGAACCTGCTACTTCACCTGTGTTACGCACTTCGATTGTGTAGAGCACACATGCGCCAGGTGTTGGGTATTCAGTGGTTGGCTCAGAGCTTGGAATAGCAAGTGCATTACAGCCAGAAACATCTGAGTCTGTTTCTAAAACCCATACACGCTTTTCGGCAACCAAGTCTGGAGATGTTACGACATAGCTGGAAGGTGCGGACATAAGACCGTCTTCATTTGCTTCTTCTGAAGAGCCTGAACCATCGGCAAATACGTTCTCAGCAACACCATCAATAGTGTTAGCTGAATCGCCATCTTTGGCTGAAACACCACCAACACTTGGGGCGCTTCCTTCAAATACCCATTGGCTAGGGTTACGTGTTTCCGCGACAAGAACGAGGTTGTCTACGCTTTGCTCGCCAAGTTCAGACGGGATGTCGCCTGAGATTTTCACTGTAAATGGCAAGTCAGCTGGAATGTCACAAGTATAACTCGCGCTTCCTGCGGCTGTTCCAACGACAGTCGCTGTTAGGGCAGCGTCAACAACTTCGCCCTCACAAGCATCAGATGTGTCGCCATCGCCATTTAGGTCATATGCTGCACGAGAATAAGTGAGTTGAAGGTCTGTAGCGTCAAAATCATCGCCTGCAACATCAGCAACGCTAAATGAATATGATTGATAATCATTTCCAAGGTTGGTGACTGAGAATTCAAGTACACGGTCTTGTGCATTGGAAGGCACAATAAGATTGGAGTTATTAGCTGTTACACTTAGGTCGATCATACGGTCGACGGTAAAGTTGGTTGGGCCAGCAGGGTTGATGACAGGGCTAGGGTCACCAGCTTCAGCAGTGTAGTTGGGGTCGTTAGTAATTGTACCCTGATCTACATTGCTAACTTGGTAATCCAATGTGAAAGTGTTTTCGACAGATTTACCAGCATCAGTTCCTACCGCATGTGCCGAACCTGCCATGAGGATGGTTGAGCATAAGAGAGGTAGAGCTGACTTGGGTGTCTTATATAAAATACGCATGTCCATTCTCCGCGAGTTGTGATTTTATTTATTCAACTACCCTGAGTATTGGGGTTGGCGGTTTCTGGGTTCTGAATTGGAATCCTTGACTTTTCTCATTTAGATTTAGGATAAAGGATGGGTGCAGCGTAAGGTTGAGAAATAAATTGTTATAAAACAGTACTGTATTTTCAAGTTTGCTGTTGTTATGGTTAAAATCAGCAATATGGAAACGTGAACGTATGGGGAACATGCATACTAAGGTATGAGCTATGTTTACGCATTTAAGTGGAAATTAAGACCGTTAGCGCAGGCTATACTCAAAAATGCATGTCTTTAAATAAGTGCCCTGTAGTTGTGTGAAGGTAAATAAATGTTTGACCGCTATTTGATTATTGATGATCACCCTTTGTATTGTGATGCTTTAAGGTTGGCGCTTGAAGGCATAAATCCCAAAGCACAGGTCAACGCTGTGACAACTGCAACAGACGCCCATGTTTACCTAGATAAGGGCGGTCTCCCTGAGATGGTTATATTGGATTTAATGTTACCAGATACGGATGGGTTGAATGGGTTTCTGGCGTTAAAGAAGCGATTACCTGATGAAACCAAAATGGTTGTTATATCAGGTCGAGAAGAGCCTAGCATTGTACGTGCGCTGCAATCGGCGGGTGCAGATGCATTTATCGGTAAATCTTTGGCGATGGATGAAATGATCCGTAAATTGCGAAGAGTTATGTGGGGGGAAGTTATATTTCCCAATTTCGACCATGCAGATGCAGAAACTCAAAGACAATCGAAATTGATTGACGGTTTGTCACCGGCTCAAGTGAGGATATTAGCTGCGCTTGCTGATGGGCGGTTAAATAAACAAATCGCGTATGATTTAGAACTTGCAGAAGCAACAGTGAAAAGTCATCTCACCGCTATTTATAAAAAACTCGGTGTATCAAATCGTACACAAGCAATATTGGTTGCCCGTCAGATTATGCCTAAAGAGTAGCAAAAAGTTGAAGCTTACTTGAAGGGCGAAATGAAGTTAAGGAATGCCGCAAATTGACTGATCCCAATGACATGTCTGCTGAAACCTCTCGGTTAGAAGAATTATCTGCTTTCAATTTGCTCGACACACCGCCGGAACCGTTCTTTGACAAAATAACGCGTTCTGCTGCCGCCATATGTGACGTTCCTATCTCTCTTATTTCTCTCGTCGATCGTGATCGCCAATGGTTTAAGTCTACTGTTGGATTGAATGCGGGGGAGACGCCACGTGATGTTGCGTTTTGTTCGCATGCAATTGAAGGAAAGACACACTTTCTAGTAGAGGATGCAACAAAAGATCCCCGATTTAATGAAAACCCACTTGTAACAGGTGAGCTTGGAATTCGATCCTATGCTGGTATGCCTTTGATTACGAGAAAAGGGCATGCAATCGGGACATTGTGTGTCATTCATACAAAGCCGGTACGATTTACAAAGTCTCAATTGGATCAATTGAAGGTTTTGGCTGAGATCCTTGTTGAGCATATGGAAGAGCGCCGACGCTGGTTTCAATTACAGAGTGCTGGTGCGCGACTGGTCAATTTTATTACGCAATCACCTAGTGCTATGGCGCTCCTCGATAAAGAGATGCGGTATCTTGCGCTTAGCCCGCGTTGGGCGGCTGATTATGGCCTGAATGCTTATGAAGTTATCGGAAAATCACATTATGATGCGCTACCTGAAGTTAGTGAGCAGGAAAAAGAGGTCAATAATAGATGTTTGAATGGGGCTATTGAGCGCCAACGTAATTATAAATTTATGCGCGCAGATGGACGTGCACAATATCTCAATTTTGAAATTCGGCCTTGGTATGATGATGACCAAAAAGTTGGTGGTATTGTTATTTATACGGAGGATGTAACGCGCGAACAGGAAATGATTAGTTCGCTGAAAGCCTCCGAAGTGCGTTTGCGGCAATCGCTTTTACTGTCAGGTTCTGCTGCTTGGGAGGTCGATGTTCAGCGTCAGACTATCCACTATTCTGCAAATTTGGCTGACTTTTTGGGCCGTCCTCCTCAGGGGGAAGAGGTGCTTAGTGATATCTGGCGGTTCATTTATAAAGATGATGTGCAGGCTGTAAAAAAGGCGTGGAACTTACATAGGGCTGGTGGACCTCCGGTAAATCTCGATCATCGTTTCCTTCATGCTGAAGGGCATCCGGTATGGGTGAGAAGTACGGTAGAAATTCAAAGAGATGAGCAAGGGACTCCTATACGTATCATCGGCATGTCGCATGATATTTCTGAAAGTAAGGGTATCGAAATAGCGTTGGAGAAAGCCTATCAAGTGGCGCAGGCGGCCGATGATGCAAAGACAACGTTTTTGGCGACAATCAGTCATGAGATTAAAACACCAATTCATAATATTGGTGGGTTCGCTGAAATTCTAAAGGAAAGTAAAAACCTTTCTTCTACTGAGCGTCACCATGTCGATCTAATATTTAGATCATGTGAAATGCTTGAATCCTTGGTCGGTGATGTTTTGGATGTCACGACAATGCAAGCCAAGGGTATGACTTTGAGACCCGCTATTGTTGATGTAGGGCAGTTAGCAAAAGACCTAGAAAATTTATTTGCAAGCAAGGCCAATGAGAAAGACCTAGATTTTACTGTCAATATTGCAGGTGGACTTGCCGGAAACCATATTGTTGACCGAACAAGACTACAGCAAGTTTTGTCTAACCTTGTTGGGAATGCGCTAAAATTTACAGATTGTGGGAGTGTACGTCTGTCTGTTGATACGCTGGTCAATGATGAAGCGCGGCAAACACTTCGGTTTAAGGTTGAGGATACAGGGGAAGGTATTCCCTCCAATCAGTTACAGCATATTTTCAAAGAGTTTCACCAGGTTGAACGTGAAAGCACAACGCTCGCTGCGGGTGTGGGGTTAGGTCTGTCTGTCTGTCGCGGCCTTGTGGAATTGATGGGCGGGCAATTGCAAGTCACATCCTCTGAAACAGAAGGTACGACATTTTGGTTTGACCTTGATTTGGAGATTGTTCAGACAGCCCAACAGTCTGAAGAAGTTAAGGTGGAGCCTTCAAAGGATAAAGCTGCTAGCTTCTCAGGGCGGCGCGTATTACTCGTTGATGATCTGGAGCTGAACCATGAGCTGATACGCACAATTCTCTCTCCCTTGGGATGTGTGATCGATTCCGCTTTTGATGGTCCCTCTGCAATCCGAGCAAGCCAGAACGCTAATTATGATATCATCCTCATGGATATCCGCATGCAGGGTATGGATGGTATTGCAGCGACAAAAGCGATCCGGGACTTGGGAGGAAATCTTGCTGATGTTCCAATTATCGCGCTGACAGCAAATGTCATTTCTTCGCAGATCGACACCTATTTTGATGCGGGGATGAATGATGTTGTTGAAAAATCTGCTTCCAGAAAAGGCTTACTGAAAACGATTATTCGATGGCTTCCCAATGCCTCAGAGCAGACTATTCCCGAGACGGACTCCGTTGAAAAAGATAAAGATCTTCTCGATGGTTTTTATTACCAGCTTCATGCCTTCGTTCAGGATTTGACCATAAAGCCTAAGGTCGAAGACCAAATGTATTTATTGTCGGTTCAGACGGCATGCCATCAAATGTCAGGCATATCAGGGGCGCTGGGTTTTGCTGATCTAGCCGCATTAACAGGCGATCTTGATAAGAAAATTTCCGAAGATGGTGAGTTGAGTCAGACCATGGTTGAGGCATGCGTGAAAGCCTCCAAGGAAATACTGGAACGGAGTAAAATAGGCGTAAAATAGAGTAAATCCAAAGTATTGATTTAAGTATATGGCATGATGATTGCTTAGCTTAACTGCGCCTTCACAGTAGGTAGGCAGTAGAGCTAAAGAATTGAGATCGCCGAATGGCTGAGTCGATACGAGATGCGAGCGTAACTGTTGTTATCCCAACCTTTAACAGGTCGGCCCTGTTGAGGGAGTGTCTGGATGCTGTTTTCACTCAATCAGTATTGCCTCAAGAGGTCATCGTCATGGACGATGGTTCACGCGATGACACGCAACAAATTGTCCAAACCTACACGCAAGATATCCAGCTCATACATCATGAGAATAAAGGAAAGGCTGCATCCTTAAATGTCGCTATACAAGCGGCAACCCATCCGTGGGTTTGGATTGTGGATGATGATGATTTAGTGGTCTCAACAGCGCTTGAACGACTAAAAAATACACTCGCTGACAATGGCGATATTGATTTTGTGTATAGCCAGCATGACCGTTTCCGGACTTTGGACAATGGCGGTATAGAATATTTTGACACGGGGTATTGGGTTGAGTGTGAAGATGTTGATTTCCATCTGGCGACGATGGAGGACTTTTTTGCACATCAGCCCGGAATGCTCGTCTCCAGAGATGCATATATAAAACTTGGCCTGTTCGACGAGGGGTTAAAGCGCTCTCAGGATTATGACATGCTTGTGCGTCTTGCATGCGGCTTCAAGGGGGCTTTGTGCAAAGGTATTTCCTTTCATCAGCGCTTGCATGATGGAGATAGAGGGGCAGACAGCGACAGGTTTGAAGTTGCTCAAAGAGAAGCGCGCTGGATCGAGGCGGATAAAGAGATTTTCCGTCGATTGAGACATCAGCTTCCAGTTTCAGACTATTTGCCGCGAAACATCAGCCGATACACATGGAATATGGCGCGTCAGGCATTGCTTCAGCGCGCCTGTATTATGGGACGCAAAAAGCTTTGGAATGAAGCATTTTTAGATATCACCCGCGTCTCTCAAATGACGCAATTAGGTCAGCTCACCGCGACTGAAAAAGCAATTTTGAAACGTCTTACTGGCTCAAAATATGGATGTGAAGACATATTGAGATCCTCAGATGTCATTTCAGGATTTACTGAAATCGGAGAGGCTTCCCCTCTGGGTAGTTCGATAATTTACAATATTGCCAATGGGATGAAGTGGCGGATTAAGCAAGCAGGTTTGAAGTTTGATCTCGCCTTAGCAATCCGCCTCATGCGTATTTATTTGCGACTAATCTGGGCTGCCTTTAGGGGAGCAATGCAGAGCCCTCATTTACAGCCGTCTCGCCCAAATATGGTCTTTGTAAAACCTTCAGATAAGTAACAAGGAGCGGATGTAGAATATGCGAATTGCTTTTTTTGTTCATTGGTTTCCTGTCGTGTCAGAAGCGTTTATTTCTAATGCTGCAGCAGGGCTTATAGATGAGGGCCATCATGTCGATATTTTTGCATTAGATGGCGCAGGCCCGGTCGAGCATGGGCGTCATAGTCTTGTGTCTGATTACGGACTAGAAAAACGCGCAAAAATTTTAGATTGCAAGCACCGCCCCAAAAAGCGTTGGCTTGATGCACCTAAAGCCTTTTTCAAAGTGTTTCGTGCGCATGGTTTTAAGGCGTTTAATGTATTTCGTAAATCACACTTTGGGCCAGATGCGCCGTCATTGATAGCGCTTCATGAAGCAGCTTTGTTCGCCGATATGGGGGAATATGATGTGCTTCATTGTCAGTTTGCCACGTTGGCTGAAATTGTAATGCGTCATCGGGATGCTGGTTTGATCTCTGGTAAAGTATTCATCCACTTTCGTGGATATGACATTTCCAATGTAATTCAAGAACGCGGGGAGGATGTCTATGCAGACATTCTTTCTAAAGCAGATGGCTTTGGGGCGGATTGTGAGTTTTTCAAAAAAAGAGCTGTGAAGCTAGGCGCTGATGAACAGCGTTTTTCTATTTTTCCATGTGGTGTGGCAGTTGAAAAGTTTAAGTTTATTTCAAGGTCGTGGAATGAGGGGGAGCCGCTCAATATGCTGTTCGTTGGGCGTATGGTGGAGAAAAAAGGGCTTCGCTATGCTATCGAAGGCATTGCACAAGTCGTGCATGAAGAGGGCGTGGACATAAGGCTTGTGATACTGGGAGGCGGACCTTTGGAGGGTGAGCTTCGTGCCTTAGCGACACGCCTTGGAATAGTTGATCGCATCGATTTTGCGGGGCCAGCACCGCATGAACGAATTGCACAAGAGTTTGACCGCGCACACTTATTTATCGCGCCTTCAACGACTGCGTCCAATGGCGATCAGGACGGGCCGCTCAATACCGTGAAGGAGGCAATGATTAGCGGATGTCCTTACATCACGACGGATCATGGCGGTATTCCAGAGCTTGTGAAGGGTGTTGGTGCTGGTGAGTTGGTTGAAGAAGCCAATGGCGCAGCAATTGCAGCAGCCATTAGACGCCTCATAAAACAACGAAATAACTGGGCCGGAATGGGCCAAAAGGGGCGAGAACATATTCTAAAACACCATTCCATCAAAGCGGCCACTGCAGGAACGGTAGTGGCTTATAAAAAGATGTTGTCACTTAGTGCAATTTCAGTGGAGGAATAAATGTTATGACGCAACTCTTGAAAACCCCTTCTACAAGCGATGCCTCTAACAAGCCTATTGTAACGATTGTGATGATGCAACGCGATAGGCTGAGTCTGTCATCCCAGTGCTTAGATAGCTTATATGAAACAGCAGATGTACCCTTTCGATTGATATATGTGACAGGTGGTGCACCTAAGAAATTTAGAGAATGGCTAGATGGTCAGGCCATGCGGCGTGGGTTTGAGCATGTTGCTCATGACCGCTTTTTAAGTCCAAATGAGGCGCGCAATTTGGGTGTTAAAATGAGCCGAACCCCTTATGTGTTTCTAGCTGAAAATGATGTGATGTATAAAAAGGGCTGGCTGTCCGAGCTCGTGAAATGTGCAGAAGAGACCGGTGCTGATGTTGTGAACCCGCTGACATGTCAGGGATTTCCCTTGCATGAGGAAATTCACTTTTTTGATGGATCATTTTACGACCCAGAGACGTTTTTCAAAACCCCGATGGGCCAGCGTGACTTCCAAGAGCATATAGGGTTGCAGGGCAAGAAGGTAACAGAAGTTGCCGATCAGCTGGTACGCAAACAGACAGGTTTTCTAGAGTTTCATGGCGTGCTCGTGCGTAAGTCCATTATGGAAAAAGTGGGGCCGTTAGACACTGAGGTGATTTCCATAAAAGAGTATTTGGATTTTTGTCTCATGGTGTTGAATGCAGGTGGAAAAATTTGGTCAGAGCCTAAATCAGTGGTGACCTTTATATATCCGCATGGCCAATACCCAGTTCGTTTGATTGATTGGCCATATTTTATGTTGCGCTGGTCCAAAAATTGGGAAGAACGCTCTATTCGCCGTATACAAGAAAAATGGGGTTTGCGTTCAAGTGGGTTTATTGCGCATCGCAGAACTTTGATGGATTGGCGTTTGCCCGAAGGCGTTTTGAAGCCTGCATTGAAGAAAATTCCTTTGCTTGGAGGGCGTTGGGGATTTCGCACGCGCATGGCAAGTTTTCTCTATCCAGCGGCGCAGTTCTTTGCCTCCATGTTGGCAAAAAAATATGAACGTGACAGGCTGGCTGCATCGAGAAAATTGCAGAAGACTGATCTAATCTAGTGAAGAATACAGCGGATGCATCGCTTCTTGCGCAAGCGGGAAAGGCTGCCATTTGGTCTGCGCTTGGCAAATGGTTTGATGCTGTTGCAGGGCTAGTCTCGCTGTTTGTGCTCGTGCGCATTCTAGGGCCAGACCTTTACGGCCTGTTTGGTATGGCATTGATAATGCTTGCAATTCCGTTTGGGATTGTGGGTGGGCCTTTGGCCGAATGCTTGATCCAACGCAAGCAAATAGCGCCAGGGCATGAGGCTGCAACTTTCATCACAGATGTGTTGTTAGCTTTCTTATTAAGTGGGTTGCTTGTGCTCGTGACGCCGCTTGTCGCGCAATTTTTTGGTCAGGCGGAACTGAACCAAATATTACCTGTATTTTCGCTTGTTTTGCCTATATCTGCGCTGGGGTCTGTGCCGGCTGCATTGTTGCAAAGAGATATGCGGTTCAGAGAGATTTCCTTGATTGACGCTGGTGGGACAGCATCTGCATCCTTGGTGGGGATAGGGATGGCCCTGTCGGGATATGGTGTCTGGTCACTTGTGTTCATGGAGTTGACCAGACGTAGTTTTAGAACTCTCAGTTTCTGTTTAATCGCAAAGTGGAAGCCTCGTTTTGATGGAGGTGAAAAGCTAAAAAAGGCGCATTTCCAAGACTTATTTCACTTCAATGCTTATTCTATAGCGACAAAAATTCTCGGGCAATTGGACGCTTCTCTCCCCGGGGCTATAATTGGTGCTATACTTGGGACGCAGGCACTTGGCATATTCAATCTTGTAACGCGCATATTTACACAGGGATCGTCCATACTTTTAGCACCTCTTCAAGCAATTACGTTACCCCTTGCTGCGAAGTCTCAATCAGATCCAGATGTCTTAAGAAGTCTTCTTTCAAAAGGCACACGCCTTTCCACCGCAATTGCATATCCATTTTTCATTGGGGCGGCGGCGGTTTCTCCACTGATGGTTCCAATTTTCTTTGGACCCGAATGGGGCGAAGCAGTTTTACCTATGCAGCTGATGATGCTCATGGGTGTGCGGGCGGCAACCGCTTCGTTTAATGGGGGCATTATTCGTGGCGCGGGCCGGCCGGAATTGCAGGCAAGTATTGTTGCTTTGGGGTTGGTTGTTTCTGTTGTGTTGGTTGTTTTAGCAGCACCTTATGGCGTGTCAGCAATCGTGGGGGCGATACTTGTACGGGGAGGGATAACGTGGTTAGCGGGGGCGGTGGTTGTTAGGCAACTCTTTGGATATGCAGCGATTTCTCAGTTTGTCATTGGCTGGGAAAGCTTGCTTAGTGCTGGGGTTATGTTTGCGGCGGTGAGTGTATTTCAGGCGCATTTTCTAACGGATATGTCACCGATTTTGGCATTATTGTTGTCTGTTTTTGTGGGGGTTCTCGTTCATTTTGTGTGTTTGAGAATTCTTGCTCCAAATTTGGTTGGAGATGTTTTGAAGATTTTGAAACGTTGAAAACATTGTAAATATTTTCATGCGTTTATTCTTCGCTCCGCGATTCCACACTTTCCACCTGTGAGCGTGCTGGGTGGCTGATGGCGGCCTGCGGGCGGCGATGTTGTGGGCAGGTGTAATCCTGCCTTGGGGCAGGGCTGGGTTTGGCGCTATCGTGTTTGCTTCCAGCTGGAAGACTGCGCATGCTCAGCCGGTAGATGCATAAAAAAAGCGGGACTAGAAAATTAGCCCCGCTTTTAAAGTGAGAATGTCAGTTGGTTTACACCTTGATGCCAGCCTCTGCTGCATCTTTGACAAATTGGTCGAGGCCAGCTTGTGTCAGAGGGTGTTTTACCAAAGCCTTGATAACACCTGCTGGAGCAGTACCTACATCTGCACCCACTAACGCACATTCTTTTACGTGCATTGGGCTGCGGATAGAAGCCGCAAGAATTTCAGTATCGAAACCATAATTATCGTAAATGACTCGGATTTCTTGAATGAGCTCCATGCCATCAATGTGGATGTCATCTAAGCGGCCAATGAAAGGTGAAATATACGTTGCGCCTGCTTTGGCCGCGAGCAATGCTTGGTTTGCAGAGAAACACAATGTGACATTGGTTTTGATGCCTTCCTTGGAGAAGGTTTGACAGGCTGCCAAACCATCTAAAGTGAGCGGCAATTTCACAACAATATTGTCTGCAATTTTTGCTAGCTTACGCCCTTCAGCTAACATGCCTTTTGTATCAAGTGCGATGACCTCAGCAGAAACCGGACCGTTTGTGACGGAGCAGATTTCTGTAATGACTTCGACAAAATCACGTCCTGATTTTTTGATGAGT
>NZ_JBHTBR010000005.1:1211062-1283499 GCF_042665075.1 Hirschia litorea
GATATTGTCTGCAATTTTTGCCAGCTTACGCCCTTCAGCTAACATGCCTTCTGTATCAAGTGCGATGACCTCAGCAGAAACCGGACCGTTTGTGACGGAGCAGATTTCTGTAATGACTTCGACAAAATCACGTCCTGATTTTTTGATGAGTGAAGGGTTTGTTGTCACCCCATCAATCAGACCGTAGGATTCAAGCTCCCGGATTTCATCGACATTTGCTGTATCTACAAAGAATTTCATCAGAAACTTCCGCCTATTTGATGCTTAGGTTGATCAGGTTTTCAAGGTATTCCCGATGCCTAAATGCGTGTGTGCTGTTTATGCAGATTGGTTTATCATGGTCTGAGATGTCGGCAAGGGACGTCGTCTTCGAAAATAACATCTTTCAGCAGGTAATTTGGGGCGAGCGTTCGGCGTATTGGCTGGAGTTGGTATGCTTTGCACAAAAAAAACGCCTCACAGATGTGAGGCGTTTTCTATGCGTCATTCTAATGAGACGAAGGTCTTTTAGAAATTGTAGTTTGCACCAAATGTAATACGGCGGTCTGTTAGACCTTGGTAACACAGTAGGGCGCCTTCATTTACACAGGATTGTGATACTTCAGACTCTGTAAGGTTTACAGCTTCGATACCGATGTTCAGCTTTTCAGTTACATCATAATTGATGCTTGCATTGAGCTGGCCTCTGGCTTCTTGGATAACTGGGAAGCCCCATGGGTAACTTGATGTGCTACCAAAGTCTTCTGAGCGGTATGCATCACGCCATGTGTAGCGCGCTCTGGCTGAAAGGCCATATTTCTCATAGTAGAGCGTCGCGTTATATGCATTTTCAGACAGGTCGATCTCTGAAACTGAAAGCTCAACATTTGTTGCGCCATTTGCTGCGAAAACAGCTTCAGCACGAGATGTTGGTGTCCAGACTTCCTCACCACCAGAAAATTCTTGATGGGTGAAGTTAGCAAGTACACCAAAGCCTGAAGCCCAACCAATCTTGTCTTCAAAACTTGAAAGGTCGTATTGGAAGGCCAATTCGATACCTGATAGTGTGTTTTCACCCGCGCCGTTGACTTTTTGTGATGATGGAACACACACACCGCGGCCAACAGGACCAAACACGTTGATGTCTGCGATTGGGTTGAAGATACCGCCGTCTTCACAGTCAGGTCCCACAATATCACGGAAACCCGTTACAGGATCTTCGAATGGAGATTCATTTTGGTCAACAAACAAGCCTGTACGCGTTTTGTGGAAGAAACCTGCACTCAGAACGGCTGATGGAGCGAAATACCAGTCAGCTGAAATATCGAAAGATTCAACTTCTTCAGGTATCAAGTTTGGATTACCCAGATTAACCGATGAGTTTGGGCTCGTGCCGAATGTGAATGATGTAGACAAATCATCAAAGTCAGGACGTCGGATGTCCTTACCATAGCCTGCACGTACAACTAGGTTTTCTGTAATGTTTGCAGCCAAGTTTAGACGTGGCAACAAGAATTGGTAGTCGCTCGTAGTCGTTGTTGGTGAAGCAACGCCGTCAAGAATAGCATTACCTTTAGAGACAATCTCTGTTTCTAAATAACGTAGACCCGCATTCCCGCGTAGAATGCCGTGCTCGAAATTAATTTGTCCGTATACCGCATGTGTCTTTTCTTCAATGTCAAAGAATGCACTTTGGCTGGATGTGGGTGAGCTGATCGGTCCACGCGTTGAGCCTGTGATTGCGTTATTCGCAAGTATTGCTGCATTTAGCGTATCAAGCACAGCTTGAGGGTTTGAAGCGGCTAGCTCTGGATCAATTAGGAGAAAGTCGCGAACGAATAATTCTCTACCATCAGCGGCATTGAAATTATCAGGGCCAGCAACAAGGATATCTGCGAACAGATCCCCAGTTGGGCTATCGGCCATGTTTCTAAGACCAACGCTTGATGTGATCTCGTCGCGAAGGCTTGTTGTTTTATTGTAGCGGTATCCAGCATCGATTGAAGTCAGGAAAATGTTGTTTTCACTTAAATCATAAGAGATGTCAGTACGGAAAGCATCTTCGCTATTTTCTGATCTGTCTTGAGAAATGTTCACATCGCGAAGCACAATGTTTGCTGGGTCCAGCAATTGAGCTGTTGTTGGGCCACCGGCAGCGCCTTGTGCAATTCCCCATGTTAGTGAACCGCCAGTAAGGTCGTATTCAAATGGAGTACCGTTTTCATTTGATGAATTGGTTGGTGAGTTTGGGTTGATGAAGTTTAAGGTCGTGCTGAAGTCTGGACGAGTTGTGTCAGACTGAGAGGTTGCTATTTCAACCGTTCCAGAAAAATTCCCTCTATTCCATTCTGTGCCGAGTCTGAAAATCTGACTTTCAGTTAGGCGTGATCCTGTGTCACCAGAGAAGCGCAGGTTACCATCAAGGCCGTCAGTGTCTACGGGCAGGATGCCTTTGACTGCTGCGTCGATACTGCCAAGCCCTTGGCCATTAAGGGAGCCAAAATTTACTGTTTCAAACTCACTGGGAACTGCAATATCTCTTACATCAGAAATACCAGATGCTTGGATGCGAGAGCTTTCTTGGCGACGTTCTTGGTCGTTCACCACACCGTCTAGGTAGAATTTTAAGCTGTCGTTTGGTGCCCATTCAAATGCACCAGCAAAGTTCGTTGTTTGGGATTCGTAATTGTCGTAATCTTGAATCAGGAATTGAATGGGTAAAAAGTCAAAGTTTTGTGCGCTTGCTGCGCCACTGTCTGATGCAATGAGGTTGTCGCGGTCTACACGAGGGCGGAAAGCAGTCGCATCTTGTTCCGCATAACTTAAGCTGATGACTGCACCGAAGTCTCCAACTGAAGTTGGCCAATTGTCCCCATAAGTTCCGGATACTCTTGGTGTGATACCGTCTGTTGTCAGGCTGCTGTCTTCACCTTGGATGCGGATGTTGGCTACGCGGTCATTTAGGTCAAGGGGACGAATTGTTCTAAGGTTGATCGTACCACCTACAGACCCTTCAATAGTTTTAGCTTCTGGGGACTTTGTGACTTCCACAGCCGCAATCATGGCAGCTGGAACATCTTCAAAGCTGATACCGCTACGCCCCGAACCAGCTCCAACAGTAGATACACCGTTGATTTCTGTACGGTTGGCGTTTGTACCACGGATTTGCACACCTGTACCCACACCAGCAGTACGCGTGATTTGGACACCTGTTACATTCTCTAGGACTTCAGCAAGGTTTTGGTCAGGTAGTTTACCAATATCTTCGGCGTTGATGACTTCTATTAGGCTGGCTGCACTACGTTTCTCTTCTAGAGCGTTTGCGAGTGAGCTTCTAATGCCAGTGATAACGATTGTGTCGAGTTTTTTCTGTTCGTCGACAGTTGTTTCGGCATTGTCTTGCGCGATGGCAGGGGAAGCAAAGGAAAAGGCTGCGCCAGCCAGTAAGGCGGCGCGCAAGAATTGTCTTGGCTTTTGCTTGGTGGATTCTTCTCGGTGATGTGTCGGCACGGCTTATCCCTCCCAATGGGTTTTTGTTTCTGTCTTCGTCTTGATGCGAAGAGTGGTGAGTACACAATTATTTGTGATTACCAATAAGTCAACCAATAATGCTGTAATATAGTTTTAATTGGTAGGACCAATTGGGTTTATGTGTGTTGGTGTGGCAATATTGAAACAATTTTCGTTGTATGGTTGTATAGTTGGTACTTTTCGTATGTGGGTCTAGCTGAAGTGGTATACATTTAGGTCGGATGTATTTGGGCGCGCACTAAGGAAAGGGATTGATCTGACCAGTCAGCGATTGCTTTGACAGCTGTCTGCAATTAATATGACGTATAAAATAATATTATTAAACATAGGGGGAGGAGATGAAACGCCGGACGTTTATTTTAACTGTATTGGCTGGATCAAGCCTTGCACTAACAGCCTCGTGTCGTGATATGAGTGCGCCCAATCAAACAGACTTAGTAGAGGGATCGGGGGGTGATGTGGTCATGATTAGCCTTCAAAGTGGCGATGCAGAAATGACGATTATTCCAGAGATGGGCGGAGGAATTGGTTCGCTATCAATGGGGGAACGTCCGATACTGCGACCATGGAGTGGTGAAGTAGCGGACGGACCATTTGAGCTTGCATCTATTATTCTAATACCGTTCACGAACCGATTGACTGATGGGATTGTCTGGAAGGGGCAGCATTACGATATTCCGCAGAATATTGAAGGTGCAGAGCTTCCTTTGCACGGAGATGCTTTTCAGCGGCCGTGGCAAATATCCGAAACATCTGGAAATATTGCTGAGATCGTACTGCCAAACGGGAGCAATGGGCCTTTTAAGTACTCGGCCAAGCAAAAGTTTGAATTGTCGGACAATTCGGTGAAAATCACGCTTTCTATTACGAATGAAGCTGATATCGAATTGCCCTACGGGTTTGGCTTTCATCCATGGTTTCCGCGTGATGAGGATACAAAATTGACCTTTAAGGCTGATAAGGTCGGACTGCAAAATGAGATGGATATGCCTGATGAGTATATTCCAATCGCGCAAAATCCGTATTGGGATTATTCTCAAGGTAAAGTCATCCCCAAGACTGAAAAATATATCAATAATGATTTTACAGGCTGGGACCGCGTTGCCACATTGGAGCAGGGGCAGCGTTTTACGTCCGTAAAAATGACAGCGTCAGAAAACCTATCGACTGCCATGATGTACACACCTGCATGGCCTAGCGATATTGTGTGCTTTGAGCCCGTGTCTCATCAGATTGATGCGACGCGTGTTGAGGGGGCGCCAGGCATGATCGCGTTGCAGCCCAAAGAAACTGTTTCTGCATGGATGAAGCTGGAGTGGTGAACCTGTCGATCTAATTAGGCGTTGTCGTTTATCAGTGTCGAAGAGAGATGTATGCTTCTCTTCGACAAAGTACATGAAATAAAATAGCATTATATATATGCGGGTTTTGGGTGCTGAGATGTCTAAGCATTGAGGATTGCTTGTGCGAAGACGAAGTGTCTGCACGATTGGGCGCTGATTGGAACTAGAATGACGCCATTGCTGAAGGCATATATCGAAAATAAGGATAGTTTGCAGAGGTTTCTTCGGCGGTACCTATCCAGAACGCAAGACATAGAAGATGTGTCGCAAGAAGCGTTTTTACGGACATTTATGGCGAATAGATCCAAGAAGATAAATGCACCGCGCGCTTTCCTGTTCCAGACAGCAAAAAATTTAGCCCTGAACGAACTCGTCAAGAAATCAAATACGACGACTGATAATGTTGAAGATATTGATGTGGCGTGCGGCGCTACTTGGTTTGAGAATAGTGTTGATGTGGGGTATGAGTCCAAGCAGAAATTAGTGCTGCTTACTGAGGCCGTAGCAAGCCTACCATCAAGGTGTCAAAAAGTATTTATTTTGCGCAAAATTGAAGGGCTTAAAGTCAAAGAGATTGCGCATCAATTGGGTATTTCGGTCAGCGCTGTTGAGAAGCAAATTGCGATCGGCATTTTGAAATGTGAAGATTATCTGAGTGAGCGTGGGTATGATCCTGAGGACTATGGTAGGGGCGAACGTAGTTATGGGAAGAAAATCCCTAAGTCAGAAAGTCTATCAAATGATGGTAAGGTCGGTCGGGAATTAAAAGATGACTGATTCAACGAATATTGTGAAATTCCCTGATCGCAGCAAGGTGCGAGAAGAAGCCGCCTCTTGGGTGGCTATTTGCGAATCTCGTCCTTTAAGTGCCGAGCGTTTAGATGAATTGCGCCTTTGGTTGTCTCAGAGTTCTGCGCATGAAGAGGAATTTGAAAGGCTTGCCGCGTTGTGGGGGCAGTTAGATATATTAGATGAGTTGAATTATCTTGATGATATTCGTCGCCCCTCCAATGTAAAGAAAGTATCTAAAGTCATCGCAGGCATTGTGTCGGCAGTCGCAGCCATCTGGGTGGTCGGTGTTGGCTTCAATTTGGTGGATGGGACTTCAAGTAGTGTATTTCCAAAAGTAAATTCATCCATGCAACATGAGCAATTTTCGACCTTAGTAGGCGAGAAGCGGGATGTGACTTTGGCCGATGGTTCTATTGTGACGTTAAACACTGGAAGCAAGATGTCTGTAGAGTTTACAGATAGCGGGCGGGATGTGTTTTTGTTGGCTGGTGAGGCGCATTTTGAAGTGACGAAGGATGTGAGGCGCACTTTCTCTGTGCATACATCCGATGGTGTCGTGAGGGCTGTAGGAACCGCTTTTTCTGTAAAGCTTGATACAAGCAGTGTTGAGGTGACGGTTACAGAAGGACGTGTGAAGGTTGTTGAACCTTTTGAGATTGGTGATACTCACATTTCTAAGAGTGTGGGCGGCGGCCAAGAATTGGCTGCAGGTGATTATGCGCGCGTTGTGCGTGCTAAAGTTGAGCTATTGCAGCCGCTATCTAATTCTGAACTCAATCGTAGAATGTCTTGGAGGAGAGGACTGCTGGCGTTCGCAGGCGAGCCGTTATCTGAAGTTATTTTAGAGGTTGGGCGTTATACGGATGTTGACATAATCGTCGATGATCCAGCAATCGCCGAGTTGCCCATTGGTGGTTATTTTAAAGCTGGTGATGTGGATGGATTGCTTGAGGCAATCGGGCAGACATTCGATCTGAAAATTGAATATCAAGATGAAAATACCGTGCACATCCGTCGCGCTGTATAATGTGTGGCCTCCCTTTTTTTGAAAGGTAGGTTGAGATCATTTTTTTGAGATTATTGTAAACAATTGTCAAAAATGACATCTTCTAAGCTGCGGGTTTAATCGCTTCGTCTGTCTCACAGATAGACTGCTAGAGAAAATGCAGCGGACAATAATAAATTGAAGAAATTCATAGGTCGAGGAAACGCCAAGCTAGGTCGTACTGTCGTTATATCTATAATTGCGGGTACTATTATTAGCACGAGTAACATCGCCATAGCGGAGGATGATGAGAACGCACGTTTTGATTTTCAAATTGAAGCGTCTCAATTGTCTCAAGTCATGGAATTGTTTGCGCAGCAAACGGGCGTGCAACTCATCTTTCCATATGAATTAGCTTCCACTTCTGGGCTTCGGCCAATTGAAGGAAAGTATACTGTTCGCGAAGCGCTAGAGATTATATTTGAAGGCACTGATTTCTCTGCCGGTCTGACATCAAGCGGGATCGTAACGATCTCACGTGATCGCAAGGTCAAGAGGGAGGACTCAGAATTGACAAGTATTGAACTCAAAAGAATGTTAATGGCAGGCGCGGCGTCAGTCGTTGTCGGCGCGGGGGCTGCATCAGCGCAAGAGCTTACGTCAGCAGCGAATGAAGTTGTTGTACAAGACGAAAATAAAGTTATGGAGACCGTTGTAATTACGGGTATCCGTAAATCACTTATTGATGCGACAGCCATAAAGCGCAATGCGGATGGCGTCGTGGATGCCATTTCAGCAGAAGATATAGGTAAGTTTCCAGATACAAACCTCGCTGAGTCGCTTCAGCGGATTACTGGTGTGTCGATTGATCGTTCCAATGGGGAAGGTAATCAAGTTACGGTACGTGGTTTTGGGCCAAGCTTTAATTTGGTGACATTGAATAACCGTCAAATGCCGACATCTTCTACATTATTGGAAGAGGGCATTAACCGGAGTTTTAATTTCCGTGAGTTGGCCGCTGAGTCTGTATCGGGAGTAGAGGTTTATAAAACCGGTCGTGCGAATGTAAGTTCGGGCGGCATAGGATCCACAATCAATATTAAAACTGCCAAACCCTTTGACTATGACGGCTTTAAATTTGCCGGCACGGTAAAGGGTAATATGGATACAAGTGTTGAAGAGGGGCGCAGTGTCACGCCTGAAATTTCTGGATTGATTAGCAAAACCTTCCTAGATGATAAGCTTGGCATATTGCTGTCTGTTTCTCATGCTGAGCGTGACTCGCGCAGGGAACGGGTGGGGTCTCAAGGGTGGCCAGCCAATCGCGGTACTGAAGTTGATAAAAGCGGTATTGATACTTCAAATAATCCAAACCAAACACATTGGTTGCCGCTATCTATAGATGTTGACCAGCATGTGCAGGAGCGTACGCGCCAAAACGGACAGTTGGTGCTGCAATATGCGCCTACTGACCGCCTGACGATGACAGCCGATTATACGCTGTCTCGGTTCGAGGAAACTGACCGTCTGAACCGTTCAAGCTTTTGGTTTGACACAGATGCAGGTGGAAATGCTGATGCCGATGGGACAGTTACAAATCCTATGCGTGCGAATGATGAGTTGAATTTCTGGTCTTTCCATAATCTGTTTGAGACAGAAAACGACTCTGTTGGTTTCAACGTTGATTGGAAGCCAACGGATTCGCTCTCATTACAATTTGATTTCCACGATTCTACATCTCACGCGCAGCCAGATGGACAAAGTTCTGAGACTATTATCAATCTGAAAAACCCGCGTCGCGATCACGACAATGACCCCTCAACACTGCCTCAAGGTGATGTCGATATTGGGTTGATTACACGTCCGGGCGGTCGTCCAGATATTGTGTATGATGATTCTGGATTCCCAACAGGCAATGCTTTTAGTAGTGAAAATATAGTGTTTGACCTGTTTCAAACCCGTGGGTTTGAAATCAAAAACAATATTCAACAAGCACAATTGCATGGTCAGTGGGCAAACTTATCCGATGGAGCGTTGAGAGGCATCAATTTTGGTGCTGCAATGACGGATTATCAGATAGATACCTTGAGACGCAGAACAGTGGTGTTTGCGCCGGTTGATATTTCTGCGCTGGACCTTCAATTTTCACCGGTAGATGGATTTGGTAGCAATATTGGTGGCGACCAAAACCTGTTTCCTGTTTTGGCGGAATATGATGCGCTTGAAGCATTGCAATTGGCTAAGGATCAGGGGTTCTATCTGCAAAATGATCCGACTTTCAATGCTGTGAATGAAGAGACTATTTCTGCTTATTTGTCTTTTGATGTTGAGACCGAATTCAACAAAATGCCTGTGAGTTTGAATGCGGGTATTCGGTACGAAGATACTCAGGTGACAGCAAGCTCGTTGCAAAACCAGATTATTGCGCTGAATTACGTGAATACAGCGGGGCGGTTCTTTGAAATTTTCTCAGACGAGCTGACTGGGGTCGCTGAAAATAATAGTTATTCCTTACTCCTTCCGAATGTAGATTTTAGAATGGATGTGTTGGAAGATGTTGTGGGGCGCTTCTCTTATAGCCGTACAATTAGTCGACCTGATTTGTCGTCTATGTTCCCGTCACTGGCTTTAGATGCACGTCCTGGTGGGCCGTTTAATGCTTCGCGGGGGAATGCCAATCTGTCTCCACTTTCCTCCGACAATATCGATTTCACTGCTGAGTGGTATTATGACGATGCAAGTTATGCGTCTGTGGGATATTTCCATAAGTATGTTCAGAACTTTATTGGTACATCCACAGTTGTGGGAAGTATCCCTGATATCAACGGAAACCCATTAAGAGACCCAAGTATAAATCCGCGTCCTGGATGTCCTGATGAAGTTCAGGGGGGGAATCCGGATTGTTTCTCAATGCCGACTGATCCGGTCATCGAATTTAGTATAGCTCAGCCAGATAATATTCAGGATGCTGAAGTTTATGGTTGGGAACTTAACATCCAGCATACATTCGGTGAAACTGGGTTTGGTATCATTGGGAATGTCACATTAGTTGAAAGTGACCTTGCTTATGATGTGTATGATATTGATCAAACAGTCGCACTCACAGGTTTGAGTGATTCTGCAAATATTATTGGGTTCTATGAGAAAGGCCCGTTGCAGGCCCGATTGGCTTACAACTGGCGTGATGATTTCTTGCTGTCCTTAACGCAGCCTCAGCGTCCTGGGGAGCCGGTGTTCGTAGAGAGCTATGGTCAGTTCGATGTGAGTGCTAGCTATGAGATCAATGATAATTTCTCTGTTTTCCTTGAGGGATTGAATATTACTGATGAGACAACGCGGTCTCATGGGCGTTTCCCTGATCAGATCATAAGCATGGAGCAACTTGGTCCACGCTTTGCCTTTGGAGTACGGGCGGCGTTTTAGCCGTGACGAGTGCCTCCTAGTCTTAAGCTAGGGGGGTGATATCTAAGAAGGGGTGCCAAGGTTTGGTGCCCCTTTTTTTATGCTGTTCTGCTAATTTGGGTGGGGGGAGTATAAAGCAGTGTTTTCAAACTGGGGCACGGATTATAGCGGTAAGGCTAATCGGCGAACCGCGTAAGTGTGTGCGTACGCATTGTTGCGTTTAGTTTGTGGCCCACATTGGTGTTTGGGAGTTTAAAGTATCACAGCCCCCGTGAGAGTTTTAGAGGGGGCTGTGATGGAGAAGTTTAAGATATAAGTGAATGCCTCAAATTATGCTTCGAGAGGCTTATCTGTCTTGAGTTCGATTTTCTCAACTTTTCCTACGATGAATAGGTAGGATAAAAAGCCCAATACCGCGACTGTTCCTATGTAGAAAAAGGCGGGTGCGAAGTTGTCGTCAGAGATCAATACTCCGATAAGGAACGGAGTGATAATAGCGGACGTTCCTCCAAAGAAATTGAACACCCCACCGATCATTCCAACATATTCATCAGGTGCAATTAGGGATACGAAAACCCATGTGATTGAGGCTAAACCCACACCGAAAAATGAGATTGTAAGGAAGGCTATCGCTAGATTGTTATTGGTTGTGAAGTTGGCCCCAATAATAGCTGTAGAGAAAACCAACCCGAGCATTACCGGAGCTTTACGTGCAATTTCTTCAGAAATTCCTCTGCGTGACATCGCGTCAGACGAGAAGCCGGCTAAGAGAACGCCCGCAAAAGCACCTAAATAGGGCACTGCTGACATAAAGCCAGATTTAACAATTTCGATTCCTCGGTAGTCTGTAAGGTAGGTAGGGAACCATGTTAGGAAAAAGATAAACACAGATCCAATAGCAAACTGCCCAATGTATAGTCCCCATAGTTTAGAATGACTAAACGCTAGGGGGAGGTCTATCTTGGCTTGGGGGCGTTGGACAACTTCTTCTTGTGAGCCATCTTCGTTGGTTTTTTTATTATCTTCCTTTGTTTTAGGATAGAGTACAAACCAAACAACGGCCCATAAAACGCCCATGATCCCAGTTGCAATCATGAAATTGCGCCATCCAAACTCTACAAGCAAAATGGTGAGAACGGGTGCGAGAAACGCCAATCCAATGAACTGACCAGACGTATAAATACTAATTGCTGACGCACGTTGATTTGGTGGGAACCATTGGGTCACAACCTTGTTGTTGATTGGGTATGAAGGGGCTTCAAAAGCACCTACAAATACGCGACATCCGACAAGTGCGCCTAGGGAAGATACAAATCCTTGGACAATTGTGGCTAATGACCAACCCACGAGTAGGATTGGATAAAGTACGCGTGCTTTAAACCTATCAGCAACGATGCCGCCAGGTATTTGGAAGCCTGTATATGTCCATGCCCATGCAGAAAAAATAATCCCCATAGACTCTTTGGATAGGCCTAAATCGCCTCTAATGGCGGAGGCAGCAACGGATATGTTTATCCGGTCCATATAATTGATCACAACTGTAAAAAACAGTAGTGCGAGCAATAGTGTGCGTTGTCTCTTATCTGTTAGCATAACTATACAGCCTCGATTTTAACTTTGAGGTTTTTGTTTGTTTTATTCATGACTTCCTCTCCTTAATTGCCTGAACCATGAGCATGGAAATACACATTGTCAATTGTATACATATTTGATTTAGTGAGTGTGTCGGCAGAATTCGGCAGGTGTAAAAATAAACAAAAAAACCTGTACCGAAGCGATTTTAGGTGCGTGTCAATTTGTGTTGGGAAGAGTGAAAATAGGTGCTGTACGTTTCGATTGTATTGAAGCTTTTCGTCTTCAAGAACATGGAGAAATTTATCAAAACCGATGATCCCCTTTCGAAAAATGCATTTTGTCAGTAGCGGAAAGTGCTCTGCCGATTGTTGAAGCTTTCGAGGAGTATGGTGTTTCAGCGGTTAATGTTGAAATCATTTTACTAACGCTCGCCATGATGAATGGAGAGGTAGTGCCCTTCGTGAGATTCCTAGATTATTCCATGTGGAGGAAAATATGAAGTTAGCCTTACTCTCAGTGTCAGCGATTCTTTTGGGCGCGTGTGCTACGACGCCTTTGCCGGACGCTGCTCTTTCCGAAGACTCAACAAACCCTCAGCGAGCCGCATCGCAACATATTACCAAGCCGGAAGTTGTGGATAAAGTAATTTCCGATTTTGTCGCAAGTGGAGATGTCGCAGGATATTCTGTCGTCGTGTACCAAAATGACGAAGAGGTTTATTATGGTGAAGCTGGATTTGCAGACTTAGAAAGTCAAAAGCCCATCCAGCGTGATACTATTCACAGCATTTACTCAATGACTAAGCCAATAGTTAGCGTTGGTTTGATGACATTGTATGAGCAAGATTTGTTTGAATTGGATGACCCAATTTCAAAACATATACCTGAATTTGGCAATATGGTCGTCTATGCAGGTGAAGGAGAAGACGGAGAGCCAATATTTGTTCCAGCTGAAAAAACTATAACTGTCTTGGATATGCTCCGCCATACAGCAGGGCTACCAGAAAGTTTTTGGGGTGGTCCTGACACAGGGTCAGAAATTTTTGGTTCGCAAAAAGAGATTGGCTTGGAGAATACTCTCTCGGAAATGGCTGAGGCAGGCGGAAGCCTTCCATTGTTATTTCAACCGGGTACGCAGTGGAGATATTCTTGGGCTGTAGATATGCAGTCTCTAATGATAGAGCGTTTATCTGGAAAGCCTGTGGAGGAGTATCTAAGAGAAGTGTTGTTCGATCCTTTGGGAATGAAAGACACAACTTATTATGTCCCTGAAGGCGAACAACATCGTCTCGCTACCATTTACACGATGAATGAAGAGGGGGTGTTGGAGAAAAATATAGATCAATTCACTTATGATTTGCATCGCAAACCGCACGCTATGAAGCCGGGCAGTTTGGGGATGGTATCTACTATTGATGATTACTCTCAATTTGCGCTCATGCTGCTTAATGGCGGTGAGTTAAATGGTGTACGTGTTCTAAAGCCGCAGACGGTAAGTTTGATGAGTGATGATCACCTTCCTTCGGGGCTTGTTGATACAAGTTTTCTTGGCAAGCGTGGGTTTGGTCTAGGGTTTACCGTCCGTCTTTTGCCGCCAGAAAGTGATTCTGATAATTTTGGATATGTTGGCGAGTTTCGCTGGGGAGGGGCAGCCGGAACTAATTTTTGGGTGGACCCAACAAATGATCTTGCGGTTGTCATTATGACCCAACGTTTGCCTTATGATGGCAAGCTGCATAAGCAGATCCGCGATGCCGTATATAACGTAATGGATCGATTTGACGCTGTCGAATAATTCTAAAAAATAAAAGCGCGTTGCATTTTTTTGAAATGCAACGCGCTTTTGCTGCCAATCATGGGGCGTTTGATTGGTGATATTATTGGGTGCAGATGTTTTCTGCTTTGCTTGCTCCACCATGGTCTTTGATTTTGATGTTTCTGAAATCCACACCTCCATCATTGTACTGAAGCATTATTTTCCCTGAGGCGCGCTTTCCAAAATTATTTTCTTCTTTGAACATACTGCTTGCAACTTGCGCATTGAATTCTGGGCTGCAGCGATTTATTTCGATTATCTTCACTCCATTCAACCAATGCTGAATTATTTTATCCTTCACAACAATTTTGCCATTCTGCCATTCGCTATTTGATTGGCGGGCATCTCTTCCTTGCGCGTGTTGGTATTGGGGAGAAGCGATAGCGAAGAACGCTCCGAGACCGGTATTGGACGATGGTTTATCAGGTTGCGCGAATACGATTTGGTATTCAGGCAATGATTTTTCTCCAAGTTTAGATAGATATTTTACACCACTATTTGCACCATCGGCAACTTTGAAATCGAACATAAGTTCGAAATTGGAATAGGATTTGTCTGTGAAAATGCTCTGAGAGTCTTTTTCGCGCTTTGTGTCGGACTTGATGGATTTAAGTGTTGAGCCTTCAATAATCCAGCGGTCTGTCGTTGCCTGACTTCCGTCCACAAATTGCCAGCCGTCAAAAGTTTCACCATCCCATAAATATGTGAAGTTAGTTGGCGATTGGCGTTCAATTGTTGGGTTTTGGATTGTGTCCGTTTGATTGGAACTGGGGGGGCTGCTCTTATTGAAGCCCTGTTGGGATGTGCATGCTGCGGCCAAGCATATGGCGGATATTCCGATAAATTTATTCACTTCTTCTCCCCGATGATGATCTTAAGTTTGCGGCGATTAGTCAGCCTTTTAATTTTGGTGTATTGTTCATTGTAAACATTTTGTGCAAGATAACACAATTGTAATTGCTGGGTGCGCGTTCAACCCATGCCTTATTGCGAAGCAATTATTTGCATTGGGCTAAGGCTGAAACCTGATCGCAATTGAGTATGATTATTTTGAATCTGCTGAAGAAGAGAGGAGAGGGAAATACAAAATAAATGAAATAAAATTGATAAGGGGATGGAGGATATTTTCTTGTCAATTGTTTACAATTTTACGTGCTCGGTAGTGATTGAACAATAATCCGCACACTGAGCACATATTCGGGAGGAAAATTGGGATAAGAATATTACGCAACCATATGTGGCTGTGCATAGCTATTTACGCTTCTGCTCTGCAGCATGCACATTCCGAAGGAAAGACAATTTCCTTTACTTTGCCTGAGGTAAGTGTTGCCGAGGCTTTGCAGTTGGTTGCGGAACGTTTTGATATCCCTCTTTTATTTTCACCGGAGATCGTTGGAACCACAAATATTCGTGGTTTCGTTTGTGAATGTACGGTGGATGAAATTCTAGCTAAAGTTTTAGAGGGGCATGAATTAGAGGCGCATAGGACTGACTACAATGTCATACTTATTCGCCCATCTACTCTACCGTATTTAGGCGGAGAAAAAAAAGTGAACAATTCGACTCGGAAATCTTTAATGGGGGCTGCAGCTGCGGCGGCATTGTCTTTTGCCAATCAGCAAGCTTACGCGCAAACGAGTGACGCGGGGACAAATGCTGAGGTGGTGGACGGTGCCGGCGGACAGGAAATTGCTGACGCAAATCGGACATTAGATACCATTGTTATTACGGGTATTCGTGGATCGTTGAAAGATGCCATGGATATAAAGCGCTCAGCTCAAGGTGTTGTTGACGCGATTTCAGCAGAAGACATTGGTAAATTTCCAGACACCAACCTTGCAGAGTCCTTGCAGCGTATTACGGGTGTATCTATTGATCGCTCGAATAATGAAGGTAACCAAGTTACCGTTCGTGGTTTCGGACCAAGCTTCAACATGGTGACATTGAACGGGCGTCAAATGCCACGCTCATCCTCAATTGAGTCTGAAGGTATAACGCGTAGTTTTAATTTCCGAGAAATATCATCGGAATTGGTGTCAGGCGTCGAGGTTTATAAGACGGGGCGTGCTGATGTGGACTCTGGCGGTATTGGTTCCACAATCAATGTGAAAACTGCTCGTCCATTTGACTATCAAGGCTTCACTGCGTTTGGAAGCGTAAAGGGAGTGATCGATAGAAGCGTCGAGACGGGCGATGATATTACCCCAGAGATTTCTGGATTGGTGAGCCATAAATTCCTAGATGATAAAGTAGGGATATTGTTGGCGTTGTCACAATCTGAGCGCCATAGTCATACGGACCGTGTGGGCACAGAAGGTTGGGTACGTAACCGTGGCCAGAATATTGATACTAGCAACATAGATAATGGTACTGGATCTTGGTGGGCGCCCTGGACAGTCGATCTGGATTTACTTGATACACAAAGAAAACGTCAAAATGGGCAGCTTGTATTACAGTTTGCACCTACTGATCGCTTAACAGCTACTATTGACTATACTGCCCAACGTTTTGAACAAACGTCTAACATGAATCGTCAGGGACTATGGTTTGATGAGCCAACAGGTGTGCCGGATGTAAATGGTACATTGGTGAACCCTATAGAAGTAACGGATGAGTTGAATTTCTGGGCATGGCAGTTCTATGAGAAAACAGAAGGGGACTCTGTCGGTCTTAACTTGGACTGGCAAGCAACAGATACTCTGAGTTTTACTTTTGATTTTCACGATTCAACATCTAAATCTAACCCGAATGGCACCAATTCTGAGCACCGCACAAATCTGGCAAATGGCATATATGAACTTAACGAAGAGGGTGTGCTAGAAGGCGTTGCCAATAAGCTGGTGAATTTTTCTGCTGACTTCTCGGGTGATATTCCAACAGTAACAGTGGACGATTCAGCACTTCCAGGAAATGGCGCATACGATAAGGCCAATATTATACCCGATTTATTTCATACTTATGGGTATCAAATTGACAACCAAATTCAACAAGCCCGTTTCGCTGGTAAATGGGAAAATGCTGGCGAAGGTGCGTTAACAGCGGTAAACTTTGGACTTCAAAAAACGTCATATAAAGTTGATACGCGTCAATTTGGAACTTTTGCTTTCATTACCACGCTGGCCCTTGATGACCTAAGTTTGGATTTTGAACCTGTAGGCGATGCTCTGAGTGAATTTGGAGATGCCACAACTATTTATCCATTTGTTCCAAGATATTCTGCGAGCGAATACATCTCACTTGCCGATGAGCAAGGACTATTCTTCCAAGCTCCGCCTTCTTCAGATGGTGTGGAAGAGGAAACACTCGCGGCGTTTGTGAGCGCAGAATTTGAAACTGAATTTAATGGAATGCCGGTTTATGCTAATGCGGGGGTTCGATTTGAAGATACAAATGTTTCAGCGTATTCAGTTTTGGAGACAATTCAGAATCTTCAATACAATCACCTAGAAGGTATTTCTGTAATTTATGATGGCGTTCCGGTCGCGCAGACTCTTTATGGTGGATACAAGAAAATTCTACCTAATTTCGATGTGAAGGTTGATATCACCGACCAATTGGTAGGGCGCTTTTCATATGGAAGAACCATGACGCGTAGTGAATTGGACAAAATGTTCCCATCCACGAGAATTACGCAGGTTCGTCCTGGGGATCCAGCTCTTGCACGTCAGGGGAATCCAAATTTGCTTCCATTTGAGTCTGATAATTTCGATTTTTCAGTCGAATATTATTACAATGAAGCAAGCTATGTGTCTGTGGGGTATTTCCAGAAATACGTAAACAACTTTATTGGTGAGACAACCGTTTTAAGTGTTATTGAAGATGCGAATGGTAACCCTCTTACTGACCCGAGCGTGGACGCTGATCCGGCATTGTGTCCAGACGCGACTATTCCTACGGCTGCATGTTTCAACCGTGCAGATCAACCAGTATTGAATTTTGAATTTACTACGCCTGAGAATTTGGATTCTGCTGAAGTTGATGGTTGGGAATTTAATGTCCAGCACATATTTGGCGATAGCGGCTTTGGCGCGATTGCCAACTATACGTTGGTGGATTCTGATGCAAAATATGACATTCGTCAGATTAATGGAAACCGTGCGCTCTCTGGGTTAAGTGACTCAGCGAATTTGGTAGCGTTTTATGATAAAAACGGTATCCAAGCGCGAATTGCATATAATTGGCGTGATGAGTTTCTGTTAAAAGGTGGAAATGAACCAACCTTCACAGAAGCTTATGGGCAATTCGATGCAAATGCGAGCTATGAAATAAACGATCATTTCACGGTGTTTATTGAAGGCTTGAACCTCACAAATGAAACGACTCGACGTCACGGTCGCTATAGAGAGCAGCTATTGAGTGCTGAACAATATGGTGCGCGTTACAATGTCGGGCTGCGGGCTAAGTTTTAGTCTATAGCCTCTGAGCCATGTGGGGTTTTACTCTTGTAGAACTTCACATGGGTCGGATTCAGTAGTGAAGATTTATCCTGTTGATTTGATGGTCGAAAGTTTTTCATTGGCCGGAGTAGAGGATATGTGCAGCTGAAGTGTTAGAATGATTACAGCTGCGCCGTGAATGGCAATTTTACATCACAATAATTTGAGAGGCGAATGCCGGATTTTCCGCGTTGAAAAATTATTAAATATATGTAATATTGTCTACAATTAACAAAAATCTTGAGGAAAAAGATGCGTCGCCCCATATTACTAATTTGGCTAATCACGATAGGCCTCGTGCTAGGTGTGCAGTTTACAGCGATATTAGCTCCATTAAACGGAGCTGAAGGAGCAGGTTTTGGGCGGTTCTTGGGGCGCTTTCACCCACTTATTTTACACTTCCCAGTCGCTTTTTTAGTGCTCGCCGGATTACTGGAACTTACGAGGTTAAATAAAAAAACGGCTAAGTTTTCTGAGTTTGTCGGGCCTGTTTTAGTGCTTGCGGCTCTCTCTGCTTGTGCGACTGTAATTCTGGGTATTTTGCTTGCGTCGAATGAAGGACATGCAGGAGATTTGGTTGAGCGACATCGCGGTCGAGGAATAGGTGTAGCTATTCTCGCATGTCTTGCTGCAGCAATTTATTATACTGATATATTTGTAAAAAATACAAAATTGAAAATTGGATACCGTGCATGTTTAGGGATTTCCATTGCTTTGATGGGGCTTGCTGCTCATGACGGTGGTTCGATGGTTCATGGACCTACTTATTTGGCAGACCACGCACCAAAATTTCTGCGCCCAATATTGATAACGCATGTTGGCGAGGAAACTACGCAAACCGCACAAGTATCTCATGACGGCACAGGAATATCTCCTGACCTTATAGATCGTTTCCAAGGAGATGTTGGTAGCTTCTTTGGTAGTTATTGCTCTCGCTGTCACGGCGATGGAAAGCAAGAAGCTAACGTAAAGCTGGCAGATTTTGATCCGACGTTTCAAGCGCACGACAGTCAGCATCACTGGAATAGAGTATTGGGAGTGTTGGGATCTCACCGGATGCCACCTGTTGAAGCAAAACAACCCAATGGTCCCGTAAGAGCAAAAGCAATCAATTGGATTCAAGACGCCCTAAAGGAGCATGCGCTAGCGCGTCGTGCTGATCGTGCGAATGCACCCTTGCGTCGTTTAAGTAAGCGGGAGCTCAACCACGTTTATCAAGACCTTTTTAATGTGGGATCAGATTTCTCGGGTATTTTGCCATCAGATCCTAAGTCAGAGCACGGGTATGATACTGATGCGGACCTATTGATGGTCGCGATGTCCGATCTTCGTTTCTATCAAGATATCGCAAGAGAAGCGGTGAATAGCTATGTGAAAATAGGCGATCGGACGGATAATGTTGAGCACTTCTTTGTTGAGATGGAGGATGTCTATCACTACGGCCGCTTAGAAGGTGATAATTTATCTTATGATCGCGCTCCTTCTCCAATTTCAGCATCAGAACTGAAAGCTATAAAGCAGGCTAGAGAAGGTAAAACACCAATATATCGTGATCGAGTTTATGGTCCATTGCCATATGGTGTGATTCCCACAGGAGATGTGCGTGGTGTGGGTGAGGGAAGAGGCTTTGCTAGACTTCACGAGCAGTTTATGTTGCTGAGAACAAAGCAAACCCATGGTGAGGTTACTGTTAAAGTAAAAGCTGCCATGATACCGGGTAAAAATGGTGATAAAAGTGTTCCGCGCCTAAAGCTGGAAGCCGGCTGGCGTAAAATTCAAAGCTTGAGAGTATCCGTAATTGGGGAGAAGGATGTTACTGCGCCTTTAGATGCTCCACAAACTGTTGAATTTAAATTCAGGTTAGAGGACGTTATCGTTCCTGAAAAAGCGCGCCATGATCCTGAAGGTGAAGATAGATGGTTGTTGCTGGTGCTATCGAACTATGCACGCCACGAAAAGGGTGCGCTTGCGGGGTCGATTTATGGTCAAGTAGACCCATATTTGCCATCATACGCCACTGTTGCTCTTCCGTACAGAGAGCAAGCAGAAGCCGCTGCTGAATACCAAAAAGTTGGTTTAGCAAAGTGGAAAGAAGGCGGTGTTCCTTATTTGAAATTGGATGCTGTAGAAGCTTCTATAACGCCAACTGAAGCCAATCCTGAGTCTCGTTGGGTCATTGAGCCACCAGCTAGCGATGAGGTGGAGGTGCAAGTTGCGAAAGTGCGGGAGGTATTGTCACAATATTTACCCTACGTATTCCGACGTTCTGTGCATCCTTCGGAGTTAGTACACTACGAGAATCTTTTCAGAAAACTAAACGAAGGCGGCGATGGATTTGAAGTTGCTTTGAAAGAAACCATGGCGTCAGCACTGATTTCACCTGAGTTTCTATACATAGGATATCCAGCAGCACGGATTGAAGCGGATGCGGTGGATAGAGAAGAAATTCGTCAGAATAATTATTTAGCATCTCGTTTGTCTTTTTTCTTATGGTCTTCCATGCCGGATGAAACGTTGATGCAATTGGCGGCTGATCTGAAATTAACAGACCCTGCAGTACTCGCGGCTCAAGTTGAGCGGATGTTAGATGACCCCAAATCTCTTCGCATGAGTAGGACGTTTGCGGATCAATGGTTGCAGTTGGAGAAAGTTGCAAACACGGGTGTATCACCGGAAATTTATCCCGATTACAGCTCAGAGTTTGCTCAGTTAATCGTTGAAGAAACGCGTTCTACTTTTGTGGATGTCGTGAAAAATGGAAGAGACGCGCGTTCTTTGTTTAAGTCAGAGTATATGATGTTGAATGAAGAATTGGCGCGTCACTATGGTGTCGAAGGTGTTGTCGGTGGTGACATGCGTCGTGTGCATGTTGGTGACCCTCCGGAGCGTGCTGGTATTTTAACCAATGCCAGTATCCTAACCATGAACTCCAATGGTCAAGATTCTCACCCTATTAAACGAGGTGTGTGGTTGCTGGAGAGGGCGTTAAATGATCCGCCTCCACCTCCGCCTCCCTCGGTGCCAGATCTTGATACCAACAATCCGTTGCTAGCGAATATGACGCTTAAAGAGAAGATTGAGCATCACCGTCAGCTCAGTGCGTGTTCTGGGTGTCATGAACAGATCGACCCATGGGGCGTAGCATTCGAAAACTTTGATGCGACAGGACGTTGGAGAGATACTGTTACCGTTAAAGAGGGGAGCCCTCCGCGTGAAGTTGATGCAAGCAGTGTGCTTCCTGATGGAACGCATATAGCTCACTTTGAAGAAATTAAAGCCTATCTTCTCGACAGCAAAGAAGATGTTCTCATGGGAAATATCGTTCAACATTTGATGACGTATTCCTTGGGACGCGAACTCGATATTTTGGACAAGCAAGAAGCGGAAGAGGTCGCAACGACTTTCCGAGCATCTGGCTACAAAATACCGGAATTAATTAAGGCCATTGTACAAACAGACGCTTTTACGAACAGAAATCAGCATGCGTTAGAAAAGCAGAAAGCTGAACAAACTATGGGAGAAACAAGTCATGAGTAGAGGATTATTTTCAGATCGTAGATCTTTTTTGAAAGCTGGGGGTACGTCATTGCTTCTGCCAGCTCTCTCTTCTTTGGCATATCCTGCATATGCAAAGAATACTGGGTCATCTGAAGCAGGTAGTCTTGCAGGCACACCACCAAAGCGCTTGTGTTTCGTTTTCTTTGGTATGGGAGTTAGTTTGCCACCAGAAGGGCATGTTGCACATAAGGATTGGCATTGGTTTCCCCACCAATTGGGCAGTGATTATAAATTTAACAAATCATTGGAGGCACTTGAGCCCTATAAAAGCAAACTAAGTGTTCTTTCAGGCTTATCCCACCCTCGTACCCGAACAATGTATTCCCACTCTACAGGGGGGTATTTTTTAAGCGCGGCTGACCCTGAGGCCCCAGGTGGGAATTCAATCTCTGCGGACCAAGTCTATGCCAACCACATTGGGGGGGAGACTCGCTACCCATTCATTACCATGTCGACAGAGGGAGGGGTTGGTGATTTTCGTGAACCTCACACCATGTCATATTCCGGTACGGGGCAGCCTATCCCTTCTGTTGCAGGGCCTCGTGGACTATTCAATGAATTATTTAGTGTGCAAAATGCAGGACGTGAGGCTATAGAGCGCCAATATGGCCGTGACCGATCGATATTGGATTCTTTGGTCCCTGACCTGAAGAAGTTAAATGCTTCTCTGCCCTCAGAAGATAAGGCGCGTTTGGAGCAATACGCAACGGCTGTGCGGTCTTTGGAAAGCCGTATTGCGCGTGCGCAGTCATGGTTGGACGTACCAAAGCCTGTTGTACCGGAAAGTCAGTTTGTTCTCGACGTTGATCCGATAAAAGATGGTCCAACACAATTTATCGACTCAATGTTCCAATTGATCCATACAGCCTTTGTGACTGATAGTACGCGGGTTGCGTCCTATGCCTTGGTTGAAGAGTCACCTGGTGCTGTGGCATGTCGTTTTCCTGAAGCTTTAGGGCTTCCTCATCACCACAGTATTTCCCACGACTTCAATTCTGAAGGTGGATACGAACGTTGGGGACGGTATGATCAATATCTCGCACAGCGCTTTGCTGGTTTCTTGAAGCAAATGGATGAAACGGATGATCCATTTGCCGAAGGGTCTTTGTTGGATAATACGATCATACTCTTTGGTTCAGGTACGAGTACTGAGCATAACCCTCGTAATTTCCCGTTAGTGTTGGCCGGTGGAAATAATTTTGGATTGAAGCATGGTAAGCACCAGCGCTTTGAAGAAGATATCCCAATGTCTAACCTTCTGCTTACATTGCTACAGCAGCTTGGTACACCGGTAGATAAATTTGCAGACAGCACAGGAAATATTCCGGAGTTGCTGATCTAAAATTGGGCTAAGAAATTTTATAAGTTCAGTTTTAAAATTGACTGCTTTTGGTTTTGCTAATCCCTAGGATCTGCAAAACCAAAAGCTCGTCATTGCTGTGGTTTTATATCAAAAAATCTCGTACTGCTGATAGGACTGAGTACGTGAAATTCTTAAGTCTGTGGTCTGTTTATCAATAGGGTTTCGATAAGAATTTTATGGACTTCTTCGGGCGCTGTTATCATTGCTTCATGTCCTGTTTGTATTTCTAAATAGTTCCAATGACTGTCACTTTGCGCGACCTTGGCGAAATATGGGAAGCTCGTCTGCTCCAACACAGGGGCTACGCAATGGACGTAAGTTTTCGGTATGTCTTTGGCTCCACCATTTTCCAATCTAATGGTTGAAAACCATGGCCGCATAGGGTTGGGCGTTAAATTCTCAACGACCCAATTGTAAGAGGTGTGATCCGTTGGGATACCCAGCGCGTGGGCAGGAAATACCCGCATGGATAGCCCATTGTCATCAGATAGTGACAACAAAGCATTCTTGGTTGCATCCAGCACATCATGAGATTTAGTGGGCCCAGCTGTGAGCATGGATTGTCCGTCAGTTGGTACGGCTGCATCTAGGTACACAATGTGAGTAATTTGTTTTTGGAGCCGATCAGCGACGCCTGTAATCACCATGCCGCCATAAGAATGCCCCACAAGAACAAAATTTTTGAGTTTTGCGGCAATTATTGCGTCAACGACATTTGAAATATGAGTTTCGAGATCAATGTCTTGGGTGAGTTCGGAGGCACGATTTCCTAACCCTGATAGAGTTGGGGTTAATACGGTATGTCCATCTCTCTCCAATAGTTGTTTTACTTCCCGCCAGCACCATCCACCATGCCATGCTCCATGAACTAAAACAAATGTTTGAGGAGGCACGTTCCTGTGCGTATCTACCTCAATTGTAGACGTATTTATGCAGCCCGAAATCGTTAGGATATAGGCAGCACTAGCTCCGAGCATAAGCGAGCGTCGTGAGAGTTTTTTGTCGATTAATTTAGTCAATGTGAAACGTTCTACTCAAGCAGTATGCGGTTGAAAGGGGAGGGATATCAATAGGTCAGTTCTGAATTGAAATTGATGCCTGAGATCCATGTGGTTTTTGATTTGAGGAGGTGAGAAATAGTAGTCCGCTTTAGTAGCGGGCTACTACTTGTGTGCAGTTGTTAGAATGACAATTCTGCTCTGATCCCAAATGTGCGCTTTTCTTGTGGGATTACTGTCACCCCGAGGTTATTGAAATCAAAAGTCCCTGGGTCCGCTGGGTTTCCAACATCAAAGTAACTTAAACCGCCACGCCAAGATGTTTCATCAAAAATGTTCTTCACAAATATTTCTAATCGAAGATCATCTTTTTCTAGGCCCATACGAAAATCAGCGAGTGCAAAAGGTCGAATTTTTGCTAAATTGGCTGAGCTTGTAAAAGTTTCTCCTTGATAGACAATATCTCCACGGACAAACATTTCCCACATAGCATTCAATTGATGAGTGTATGTGCTGGATATATTACCTGACCACTCGGGAAAGCGCGGGGCTCGATTGCCTTGGAAATTTCGAGACCCACCATTGGCGCGCGCAAATGTCGTCAAACCAAGGTAATTTGTATATTCGTTGGAGTTATAGGACAAAGAGCCATCAAATCGCAGATTGTCTGTCGCGACATAGGATGCATCGACTTCTACTCCATGTGATTTTGAGCTACCAGATGAAGCAATTTGAACTGTATTGGGTGTTGCATTTGGAACGCCATTTAGATCATCATCTCTATAGACTGTCACAAAATTTGTACTAGGCTGATTGCTCCAATCGTAGGAGTAGGCAGCCGTGTTAAGATTTAGGCGACCGTTTAATCCAACAATTTTGAATCCGATTTCAATGGAGTCTAACGTTTGGGTGTCTGTAAATTCCTTGAAATCAGCTCCCAGAGTTGCGCGCATTTGATCACATTCAGAAAGTGAACTTGGAAGACCTGTATTTGGGTCAATGAAGGGAGATGTATATGCTTGCTGGCTACAATTGATGATTACACCATTGGTCAAACCTGGCAAAAAGCCTTGCGACCAGTTTGCGTATAGTGTGAGTGCATCTGAGACCTCGTAAGATGCGGTTATGCGAGGTAAAAACTCTTCGTAGCTCTGGGTGATGGTCGATATTCCATCATTCCGATCTTCACTTTGGAAGCGTCCTTCAATACCTAAGGTTAATTTGTCTGTTATATCAAATGAGGCTGCTCCATATATACTGGAAACGTCTGCGAAATCTCCACCATCATTTCCAGTCGGGAGGAAGAGAGGGCAGAAAGCAGCGATAGGGCAAGCAGCTACAAATGTGCCTCCAGTCGCACTCGTGAGAAATTCCTGCTCGTAGTAATTTGCGCCGACAAGCCAAGTTAGGCGGCCACCATCGGATGATGTTAGAGATATATCTATACCTTTGTCTTCGCTTTTGCGTGCGTTGTAAGAGTACCAAGATTCTGTAGGTGTAAGATCTAGGTCACGAAGGGAAGCTCCCTGACTCTCATTGTATGACGCTGACATTGAGAGCGTCATGTTGTTTTCGAATTCATAGTTTGTCTTAAGAGATGCCCTAAACATGTCACGGCGCAAACCAAACCGATCTAGTTCGGGGACGCCAGAAATCGTATTTGCGTTCAATAGATTGTTAATGAGGAAATCTGCATTTCCCCCTGCAAATGCTTGCAGGCGCAAGCTTGTGTTGTAATCAATTGGGTTAAAGTTGAGATTGCCCAGTTCGGGAACATCACCACAAACAAAACCAGTTGGGTTTAGGATGACTGAGTTTCCCTGATCGTCCAAGCCTTGCCGAGTAGTGCCTGAGCAAGTGTCTGCCAAACGTCCAGGGATAAAGCCCGCAGCAGCGGGGCCATCGTCGTCTTGCTGATAAAATAAACGAAGCTTGGCATCAAATTTAGATGTCGGTTGCGCGAACAATACCGCCGAAATTGCTTGTGACTTTTCTTCTCCTAAATTGCTTCCGTCCCTTTAAAGATAATGGCTTGATACAATCATTGCCCCATTCACTAATTTTACCTAAGCGAACAGGGTATGTCGGGGTTCGGCGACAAGGTATTCAGCGACCATGTGTTTTGCGTATGATTAAGATCATCAAAGACAATGCAGTTAAGGCTTATGGTGGCTCTTAAACGGTGGAGCACTCTTAGTATGTGCTCTATTGTGAGGGCTCAGATGAGCAAAAGCGAATGTAGCTATATTGAATACGCTTACGCTTAAGCTTTGTTTTATTGAGGGCATTGTTCGTCAAATGGGCAATTTTCAAGTAAAATCACCTCCAATGGACCGGGCGTTCTGATAAGCATTGTTACACCCGTTTTAGTGCCAGATTTGGGGCCACTATGCGCAATTCCTTTGGGTCTGTAGAAATACCCACCTTGAAGATATTCTCCGACAACTGAACCGGTAGGCAAGCATTCTGCCAGCGTGTAATCACCTTCAATTATATAAGCCTCTTCTGCAACTGGATGCATTTCCCATGGAACAATCACACCTGGTTTTACGCTAACCAAATGAGAACGCGCGCCACTAAGCGGGTCATTTTTTAGATGCTTAATAAGTAGTGGGACGTCATCTCGTCCGGCTTTTTTCATAGCTTCTCCTGCAACCCAAGGATTCTCATCATCGCGTACGATAAGCCATTTAGAGGCATCTATAAGTGGCAAGGCAGTGTCCGTTGATTTGTATTCAATATTACCCTCTTCGAAAAACATAAGAAATCTTGCGTTTTTGCTAGCTGCCGGGCGGGGGATTGAGACTCCTGCAGGTATTTGGATAAAATCCCGAGCGTTGAGAGTAATATCCTGAAATTGCAATTCTCCTTCCAATAGAAAAATTTCAACTGCTTTGTTAAATTCGACATTCTCCGCTTGGATATTGTATTGCTCCGGAAATGTGACTTCTAGCGCAATACCGGTTTCACTGTTTTGTCTAAGCGTTTTTGATGGCAATCCCCACGCAAGCGCGTGTGTGTGGCTGGTCAATTCTTTTGAATTCAAAAAGAAAATTGCATTTTCTGGGACGTTCTTCATCATCTAATTCAAAGCCCGCTTATAGGTGGTGAGGCGACGAAATATTTATTCGCCGCGCCATTCGTGGGAAATGCGCTCTTCGTCAATGAGCGTGCGTTGAACAGTTTTGCCGTTCTTGAGCCATTGCCAAACGCGTGTGCGGAAATTCCCGCAATCGGAAAGTTGGATCATTTCATAGAGATATATTTCGGGCTCGCCGACTCTGGTCCAATGTAACATCATAGTGCGGCGGTGCTCGTCTAATGGCTCTTCTGCCGACCATCCCTTGATGATGTCATTGTTAAAAATAAGACGCACACCTTCTGCATGTCCTTTGAAGTCCCGTATATCGGTGCGTCCATCTTCCCAAGTATAATGATTGGTTTGGTGGTAGATGTTTGGCGTGTCATCTGGGATGCGGCATATGAGACGAGAGCGGTGGGCATCAATTTGATTGCCGTCCACATCAATATATCTGTACCAGCCTTCCCAAATACCTTCATGGCGAGCCAATAAGGGGAATGAGTCACGTAGAGAAATCATTATGAAGTGCCTTCTGATGTCGTTTGATCGGATTGAGCCGTGAGTTGTAATTCACGTACTTTTTGTAACTCTGCTTTGTATGATTTTCGGGTCCATGGCATGAGGATGAGGACGGGAATTCCATAAATGATAGATAACATTGCGATGGAGTATCGTAATTGTGCTTCTCCGAAGACGAAGTCACTTAGCAAACCAATGGTTGTTGGGCCAAAACCCAGTCCGAAAAAACTTATACAAACATAATATATCGCCATTGCTTGGCCTCTCATGTTTGCAGGCAATATGTTCAAAAGTGCAGTCGCTCCCGTTGCTGAGGATAGTGCGACGCCTGCCATCGTGATGCCCAAGACAAAGATTGCGAGTTCTGGGGTTGGCATAAGTGGCCAGATAAAACCGCTAACGCTCATAATTGGCACACCTGCCATAGCGATAAGCATGGGGGCGTCATTTATGCCTTTTTTGTACAGAAAGTCGGACAGCCATCCTGCAAAATTTACAGTTACTGGGCCAACGACGATAAACATAATACCAGCCCATTGGCTGTATTGAACGATGGACCATCCCCATGTGCGGGTGAACATTGGCGCGCCCCATGAGGTGCTATAGCCGATGATTGTCATCAGGCAGAACACGGATATGAAGCATAGAAAGAAGTTACGTCTCGCGAGAATATATTTAAACGTATCTGCGTAAGTAGGCTGGGATGTTCCTGGAGCAATGTTTTCATTCCGTCTCTTTGGTTCTGGTAGAAGCAAAAGGAGGGGAGCTAGTATAAGCCCAGGCAGGCCGACTATTATCATGGTTAGCTGCCAAGGTTTTAGTTCACCGAAAGAGGGGATTGAAATAGGATCAGCTGTCATAGCCCAACCGATGACCGCACCACCTGCGAGTAGCGCTATGCCTGCGCCTAGCGAGATTGCGGTAGAATATAGTGCAATGGGTTTGCCTCGTTTTTCTTGCGCAAAGCTATCAGCTATTAGAGACATCGTGCACGGACTGAGTGCTGCTTCACCTACACCAACGGCCATGCGGGCGATGAAGAGTTGAAAGAAGCTACGCGCGATACCTGAGAGGGAGGTTGCTAAGGACCATAATGCTATGCCGATTGCGACGATCCATGTTCTGCGTTTGCGGTCTGCAAGATAACCTAGTGGCAGCCCAACGAGTGCATAAAAGATTGCGAATGCCGGTCCTAATAAAAGCCCCATTTGCGTGTCGGAAAGGTTTAAGTCTGCCTTTATGGGTTCAGCCAATAGGCTCAGAATATATCGATCCACAAAGGAAAGCACATATGCGAGTGTGAGAATAACCACCATTGTCCAGGCACGGATTGGCGACGGATAGGGCAACTTGCTATTGAGAGACATAATTACTCCAAGCGGCGATGCCGCCTTCAAGGCTTTTTGTGTTACTGAAGCCTACCGCTTTAGCAAAGGATACGGCTTTCATACTTCGCAGCCCACTCTTGCAGATGAACAGAATGCTGGCTCCTTGCGTGAACTGAGGCAGGGCATCTGATAAGTCGGCAAGAGGGATGTTTATTGAATTTGGAATATGCTGTTCTGCGTACTCTTCTGGAGATCTCACATCGACAAGAGCGTCAAAGTTGTTTGACGGTTCATACGCTCTGAACTCAGATTGTGATAACGAGGCGTTCATAAGAATGATATCTCCGAAATGTTTTTCGGCACTACAACATGTATTCAATATAAAACAACTTGCGTCAACTAGAATCAGTGAGATATACGAGCCGCATGAAAGATAAATCCGTTTCAAGGGCAGGGTCTGCTCAACACCATAACGCTGCTCTGCCAGCCTATCACCGTTTATATGTCTTGTTATCTGAAGGGATAAAGAGCGGAAAATACCCTATGGGAGACTTGCTTCCATCGGAAAATGCACTGGTTGATATTTATAAAATGTCGCGGGTAACCGTCCGTCGCGCTTTGGAGAAATTGGTCGAAGATGGTTTGGTGATAAAGCATCGAGGTCAAGGCACAATCGTTGCTCAGAGAGATGACACTTTCAGCCAAGACGAAAACAAATTGAGTGGCTTCCTAGAAGACCTTGTGGCGCAAAACGTCGAATTCACGGTGAAAACATTGCTGTGGGAGGAAAGAGCGCCATCTGAATTTGCACGAAAAAAATTGGCATTGAGGCGCGGTGAAAAGTGTTTGCTAATCCGCCGCGTACGGCTTTTGGACAACCTTCCAATATCGTATGCATCAATTTATCTTCCAGCGCATGTGGGGAAATTGATTTCCAAAGAAGGCAATGATTCAAAGCTCATCATTCGTAGGCTTGATGACACTGAATATGTCACAGATAATTCTGAATATTCCCTGTCCGCCAGCTTAGCGGAAGGAGAGTGCGCTGACCTCCTTGAGCTTGCGGTAGGGTCGCCCGTGTTACGTATGCGTGGTGTCGCTAATACTCCCGATGGTACGCCTGTGTATTGTCAGGATAGTTTGTACCACCCCGAGCGGTATGAGTACGGCATTTCATTTAAACGAGATCACGAAACCGGAAAGATGATTTGGGTACCAAAACACTAATTTGATACCTGTCTTTGCAATTAAATCACACCGAGCTTTTCTAGGCGTTCAATCGCATTTTGTTGCCTTGAGCGAAAGAAAGATCGCTCGGGAACATTCACTTCTCCATCTTCTGACATAAAGCCATTGGGGAGTTGTGATGAAGGCGAATTGGCATAAATCTGGGCAAACAGCTTTGTTGGGTGTCTCGCAAGATAATTGCTCATTCCAACCCTTTTCCGAGCACGACGTAGAGATGCCATGTCAATTTCTGTCACGATGTTCATGCTCTCTCCATTTTCAGCCTCAAGAATAACGCGGCCATTATAGTCCACAATTTGAGAGCAGGCATCGGTGGAGTGTTGTAGCATTGGCCCGCCAATTATACCTGAAGAGTTTGCTGACACGACATAGGCCATATTCTCCATTGCACGAGCGCGCTTGGCCAAGTTCTTGGGAGATAACCCTTTTAGAGCTGCCTCTGATGAAGAGTGCGTAAACAGCTCTGCGCCTTTCATACTGAGGCATCGCGCGATTTCAGGATAAAGTATCTCTTCGGAAGCTATCGCCGCTAATTTACCTAGCGGCGTATCTATAACGGGAAATAGAGCATCTTCACCATATGTATCTATATATCGGTCCAACACGTCATAGGGTGACGGTGTGTACATAGATATCAAGCGTCTATATTTGAGGATTAAATCTCCCGATGAGTTTAAGATAAAAGATGTTTGAAAGTAGATGCTGGGGAAGTTTGGATCTGCTTCATATGCATTTCCGGCTAAATAAACGTTGGCATTTGCAGCTATTTTTCCCAATGCCTCAATCTGAGGGCCATCCATAGATATAGCAGCGAGGTCTCGCCATTGTGGAATGCTTTCTCCAGCAGGGTGCCCAGTTAGAAAATACTCAGGCAGTACGACAAGCGCGAGGTCTCCATGGAAACCCGCAGCGCCTGCAATAGCTTTTCCTACATGCGCAATGGTACGCATCATAACTTCTTCGGAAGCTTCACGCGAGCTGAGTCCATTGACTGCGCGACATGAGATTTGCAGCGCAAGGGCAAGGTAATGTGGGTCAGCTCGCATCATAGTATTTGTCCTTTTTATAGATCGCCAACAAGGTTCCAAATGTTTCCATCTGGCGCAGTGAAAGTGATGCTAGGGGTGCCAAATTCATTGTCTTGAATGTTGGAAACTTTAGTGGCGCCTCCATCAATTACGCGTTTGCGATATTCTTCTATGTCGCGAACTTGGTATGTATAAAGTGACATACCCAATGCGCCGGGGCTGCTCTTCTCATACACATCTGGCATGTCAGATGTGGTTTCCATGCGGACGATTTTAAGCCTTCCTGATAGGTGTCCAGAAATCTCCAGAGAAGAGCGGGGGTCATCGAAGTCATGGATGTGATAGATTTCATCATCCGACAGAGCAAAAGTCTCTTTGTTTCCAGATGAACAAGTGGGTTTGCCGCCTAAGGTTTGCTCTTTTTGCCGCATCAACCCAAGTGTCTGGTCGTAGAATTTGAGAGCATCGGCCGAGTCGGCACGAACTAAGATGCCGTGATGGGTAAACTGGCTCGCTTTCATAAAGCTGGTTTCGTCTATGTTGCCGTATGTTTTTTTCTCATAATTATAGCGCTCAAAGATGGCGAGACGCCAAAACGGATGACACGCTATACCTTCCCGTACGCCCAATGGCGGATCGAAAAAAGGTTCGCCTTTGTCCATAGCGTAGACTTGGAGCCAATGAGGAAAAATTGTATTCCAAGGTTCTCCTTGGGCGATGGCGTCTTCGACATGGTTGAGTATATTTAAGATGCTTTGGGTTAGAAAAACGCCCCAGCGACCACCATCTTGGCGAAAGGTAGAGGTCGGTCCAATTCCATAGTTTTTGGGTGTGTCCCACTGCATTAATCTAATAAAGCTGTGATCCGCATTTTGATGGCGCAAGCGTACAGATTGCAGGTTGGAGTCGACGTTGTAGAGGCTGGCGGCTTTTTCCTGTGATAACTCGCCACGGCCGACAATTTTGTATCCAAACTGTCCCCAAAATCGAATTGCATCAATTAGATTTGGCACGCCTATACAGCTTTCATAGAGGCCGCGAATTTCTGGTTTACTGCTCATTTTCTTCCCCTCTAACGGCTTAAAGTCCTTGGTGCGGAGCTATAAGGCTATGAATTGGATCTGCACTCAGTGCTCCAACTTGTTTTATTTTTAATACAAGTGTTAGCTTTGTCAATACATCCTTGATTAGGGGCATAAATCCTATGGGTAAGAAAGCATACGCATGAGGGGGAATCTTCAGTTAACCTACCTCTGCAACTCAGATGCTTGGGGATGGTTTAGAGTGCTGGGGATGTAGGAGAAAACTACACCTAAACAATAAGACGGATGAAAACTGACTACTTGTGTGAAGCTTTTGTGAATTGTACTTTTATCTCATCATTTGAGGTTTGAAACGGCGAGATTATATTGAACAAGCCTTTCAAACAGAGCGGGTTGGTTGATCCCCTAACTAAAGAAAGTACATGGGATGAAACCTCAAAATGATCTAATGCGATCTTATATAAGTTTGCGGCCCGCATTAAAAAAATTCCTTCGATCACGATTACCCACGGATCAAGATGCGGAAGATTGTTTGAATGATCTCGCAACGCGCGTTTTGACATCTTCCAATGATGAAGAACGCGGGAACCTCCAAGGCTATCTATTCGCAATGGCTTCCAATTTGGTAGCAGATTGGTTCAGGGCTTCTCACACAAGACAGATAGGAATGCATGTTCCGATTTATGATCTTAGTCTCGCAAATGATGACCTTTCACTCGAAGATACGCTGGATGGTAAGCAATCCTATCGAAGGTTTGAAGAGGGGTTAGGTAAATTGAAACAGGATGAACGTCATGCGTTTGAGCTTCATCGTGTACAATCTAAAACTCTGTCCCAAGTCGCTGATGAACTTGATGTTTCGATCGCGCGCGTTAGAAAATTGATCAAAAGATCGCACTCAAAACTCATAAATTATGTCTGGGGATGATCATGACAAATAATAGCAATACGGTCATCCCAGAAGATGTGATTTCGCAAGCTGTAGAGTGGGCGGGTCTGCTTGAAGGTGGGTTAGATGCGGATCAGCAAGCTCAGTTTGAAGAATGGGTATCGCGCGAAGAACTAGCAGCCGAAGCGCTGGCTCAACATTACGCATTGATGCGTTTGGTCGAAAAAAGAGCTGATACAACAAGCAAAGTTATTGCTTTGCCTAAGAAGCCGCATGTTTGGTCTAAATACAGTAAAATGGGCGCACTTATCGCAGCGGGGTTGGCCATTGCTGTTTTCTTCGGCACGCAGTTTGACAGTCAGAAGCAGGTACAATCTGCGATACAATTAGCAGCCATTGAAAAGCGAATAGATGATTTTCAATTGGCTGATGAAAGTCGAATTTGGCTAGATAGAGGTGCGCAAGCTGATTTTGAACAAACGCAGACTTCCCGTCTGGTGTCTTTAAAAACAGGTCGCATATTTCTTGATGTCGCACATGATAAATCTAAGCCATTTATTGTGAATTCAGAGGATGTTCAATTCGTCGTTAAAGGCACATCCTTTGAAGTAGATCGACAAAAAAGAAAGGTAGAACTAAGCGTCCAGACGGGTGTAGTTGAAATCCATTTTAGTGATGCAATTAAAACTGTTCGTCGGGGGCAAAAAGCATCATTTGATTTGGCAACCTATCAATTAGATTTGAGTACTATGGATGATGCTAAGATGGCGCTCTGGCGACAAAATAAGCTCTATTTTGATAATATTGCGCTGCATGAGGTAACGCAGGAATTTAATCGCTACTTTGATGTAGATATAATCATCCGTGATGAGGATTTGGCAGCAGAAAAAATCTCGGGTGTATATGAAATCTCGACGCCTGAAGCGTTCACGCAGACATTGAGTGAGCTCTTGGATCTCGACATCGTGAAAAATGCAACAGGTGAGATTGAAATTTCAAGAAGACTCCCAAGTGATAAATAACTGACACACTTCTAGAATACTAAGAGGCATGTAAGAGGGGCTTTGCATGTTTCGGAATTTTATTCTGACGGCGAGTGCCGTTTGTATGACGATGAGTTTATCTGCATATGCCGAGGCAGCCATGTGGGTAAATTTGAAGCCTGCCTCGGTGTCTGAACAGCTTCTTGATATCGCAAAATTATATAATGTTGATATTGTTTTTAGGAATAAAGACACCGCGAATAAAACCAATGGATATGTCGTAGGGGAGTATACGACGAAGGAAGCATTGGAAGCCGTCCTATCTAGGGCGGGGTTATGTTTTCATCAAGATAGGCGTGGCTCTTATACTATTGATGTATTATCCGATGAACGTCGCAAAATTGCACCATCATTGGTTACGGTAGATTCAAAAAAAACCGCAAAGCGGTCAACCGATAACCAGACCGATACGTCCCATAGAGCACCACTCATTCTCGACGCAATCTTGCTTAAAGGTAGTCGGCTTTCAAACATTCGATCACTTCGGCACAAACGCTTGAGTGAAACGATCACCGAGAGTGTTTTTAGTGACGAACTTGGTCAAATTCCTTCAAACAACATAGGAGAAAGTCTCAATCGTCTTCCGGGTGTCTCCATGCTCGTGGAGAAAGGCGAAGGGCGTTATTTTCAAATACGAGGCATCAATCCGACCTTCAATAACATTACCCTCAATGGAGCTGATATCGGATCACCTGAGACTGAAGGAGGCGGACGTCAAGCGCCTTTAGATATGATTGCTATAGGCGTCGTGGATGGTGTGGTTATACGTAAAGTGCGAACACCTGACATGGATGGGCAAGGTATAGGCGGCACACTTGATATCGAAACAAAGTCGCCCTTCGATCGCAGTGGAAATTTTGAAGGGCAATTGTCTTTCAAATACGGGGTGGAGGAAATGTCTGCGCTTGATAACGCCTATGGTGGTTCAGACCCCTTTGCGGTGGAGGGCACTATGTCTGGTAAATCATTAGATCAAAAATGGGGTTGGTTGCTTGCAGGCGCTATCTCACACAGAGAGTATGTTGCCTCTGGTGTGTATCAAGATGATTGGGCGGAATACCCTATCGAAAATGGCACTGGTATTGGTGCTATTCCTCAACTGATTAAGAATAATTATTATGTGATAGGTCGTAAAAGACAGAACCTAAATAGCGTTCTCGAATACCGACCCAATGATGCGCATACGTTTTCTTTGACAGGGTTTTGGGCGCAATGGGATGAGTTTCAGCATCGCAATCGTTTTGAAGAAGTCTTAGGATCAGACATTCAGTTCAACACACCTCAAGCGGGACAAGTTGTTGATGTTGCGGCAAATGTAAATCTACGATTGGAAGAACCCGAAAAGCGGATATTTTCTCTCTCTGGCGGCGCGGAGCATCACTTTGAAGATCTGCTTCTAAATTACAGCGTGAATGTAAACCAAAACAGGATTTCAGAACCGAATGTGTTTTGGAAATTTGAAACGCTTCCTATTCTGGGGCCAGAAAGCTTTGCGATTAATTCTTCTGGTATCGTGCATTTAACACCGGATATCGACTCTTTAGACCGTCAGTCTCCATCATATTATAATTTTAAAAATGTCGAACGATTAGAAAGTGAAATGGACGAGAAGTCGCTGACAGCTCGTTTCGATATTGAGCATTTCATTGCGCCCGACAATACTCTCAAGTTTGGAATGAAATATCGATCGACACGACGAGATCGTGATTTTTCTGAGCCTTTATATCTTCCAGGCAGCTCGGCTCTCAATTTAGCAACTGCTGCTGCATTCACGCGGGGAGCATTTGAAAATTGCAATGAGAGCCTGTGCGCGCCTAATATTTTGCTGGATGTGGACGCTTTGGAAGCCTTCTATGCTGATCCTTCAAATGCATCCCATTTTCAGCTCGACCAAGAGACGAGCTTTAGATCTGAATTTGCTTCAGATTATTCTATAAATGAAAATGTGTTGGCGGCTTATTTCATGGGACGCAAATCGTTTTCAAATGTTGATTTAGTCGCTGGGCTTCGCGTTGAATCAACTCTGTTTAAGGCGGCGGGTTATCAAATCACTCAGGCATCTGCCCAGCGAGTAGAACGTAAAGCGCGTTATCTCAACTGGCTTCCGAGTTTAATTGCAACATGGAATGTTCAGGAAACTCTATTGATACGCACGAGCCTTTCGCGTGCCATTGGGCGACCAGATTATAAATATATCGCACCGCGCATGCATTTTTATGAGGATGAGGGCGATAATGTACTGCAAATAGGCAATCCATTGTTAGACGCGCGTGTATCATGGAATTATGATGCCTCTATTGAGTGGTATCCGCATGAATTGTCATTGCTATATCTCACCTTGTTTCACAAAGAAATTTCAGATGATATCGTGAAAGTCACACAAGTGATTGATGACAACGAAGCGATCATCGCAGAATTAAGTGCGCACGGTCTAGACACACTCACATCAAATCAAATTGAAGGGCTATCGCGCTTAGAGCTTCGTTCTTTTATCAATGCGGGAAAGAGCCAGCTAACGGGTATAGAGGTGGGGCTTAATGCAAGTTTAGATTTTGCGGTGCCAAACTATCTCAGTGGGTTTAGCGTGGCTGCAAATGCCACCATTTTGGATGGTGAGACATTTATAAATGGAAAGTCTTTCCCGCTTTTAAATCAAGCAGACCAAACCTATTCTTTATCCTTACTGTATCAGAATAAAAACACAGACGCTTCAATATCTTATGCCTATAATGATAGTTATCTCACACGGTTTGATCATGACAATTCTATTGAAAACCTTAGCCAAGGAGATTTCGGCCGGTGGGACGCAAAAGTCTCTTATACATTCAATGATAATTTAAAGGTGTTTGTTGAAGGTGTTAATCTGAATAACGAACCCACTACAGAATTTCAGGGTGGTCATGAAGATTGGAACACTGAACATGAATATGTGGGCCGGACAATCTATGTCGGGTTTAGTTATGGTTTCTAACTTTTTCATTTCATAAAACTGTCAAACACACAGCGAAATCCCTTCCGTCTTACATGTTGGAGCGCGCTTGATCCGCTCTAGTTGGACCATGAGGGGTATTATGACTACGACAAATTCAGTCTTGAAGGCTGCACGAATTAAAACATCTGTTCTAGCGCTCACAACAGCATTGGCATTGCCGGCAATAGCGCAAGAAAGCAATACGGAAGAAGACGCAGCCGTAATGGACACGATTGTGATTGAAGGCTCTCTTCTATCACGTAAGCAAGGCATTATGGATAAGCGTGATGCGTCTCAAATTCTTGAAGCACTTAGCGCAGATGAACTTGGCCAGCTTCCAGATAAAAATGTCGGAGAAAGTCTAAATAGGTTAGCGGGTGTATCTATGCTCGTTGAGAAGGGTGAGGGGCGTTATGTTCAAATCCGGGGTATCAATCCTTCTTTGAACAATGTGACAATTAACGGTGCAAACCTTGGCTCTCCAGAAGTTGAAGGCGGCGGACGCCAAGCTCCATTGGATATTATCGCAGGGGGTGTTTTAGGGGCAGTTCAAGTTATCAAAGCTCCAACACCCGATATGGATGCGCAAGGTATTGGGGGGACAGTCAATGTTGAGACGAAATCCCCATTTGATCGCGATGAGAATTTTTATGGTTATGTAAATGCCCGTTACGGGTTTGAAGAAATTTCTCCAATAAGTGGTGCCTATGGTGGCTCCAACCCATATGGCTTGGATGCAACAATAGCGGGTAAAACAGCTGATAAGAAATTTGGCTGGCTTGTTGCTGGTTCACTTTCTGACCGTGAGTATATCGCTCCTGGTTTTTACCAAGATGACTGGGTAAATTATGAAGCAGATACAGCCACAAATTCTGTGGGTGGATATGCACCCGAGGCTGTTAAAAACAATTATTATGTTATCGGACGTAAACGCCTAAACTTAAACGGTGTGCTCGAATTTAGACCAACTGATAACGCAAAATATTTCGCTCGCGGTTTTTATGCAACTTGGGAAGAATTTCAGCACCGCAACCGTTATTCTGAAAACTTCACTAGCGATATCGCTTTCTCTTCAGCGGATGCCGGAACATCTGGTGAAAACAGAATTGAAGCAAATATCCGTCTTGAGGAGCCAGAAAAAGAAATCTTCACATTCGCGGTCGGCGGTGAGAATTTAATCAACAATTTCACAATTGATTATGAAGTGAACACGAACTCCAACAGTATCGACGAGCCATATTCATATTGGGAATGGCGCTCAGCGGCAATATTTGGCCCCAACACATTCTCCATTGATGGTGAGGGGCTTGTGTCTATCACTCCAGATGCAGGCACGCCTGACCGCCAAGAACCAAGCCTCTTTGATTTCCGTCGTGCACGTTTCCAAAACAGTAAAATGGAAGAAGATGGTTTGGCTGCACAGTTCAATGTGATTTGGGATTTGAATGACCAAACACAGCTTAAAACGGGTATGAAATACCGTACAACCGATCGATCATGGGATTACAGCAGAACGCGGTATGATGGAGGTGCTTTGGACCTAGATCTAGGGTCGTCTGATGCCTTCACAAAAGGTGCTTTTACAAACTGCAATGATAGTGGATGTCGTCCAAATATCCTCATGGATGTGGATGCGATGAATGCTTTTCTTGCTGATAGTGGAAATGCAGACTTTTTTGAGTTGAACACTAGCGATAGTTTTTCCTCAGAATTTGCATCTGATTACAGTATCGAAGAAAGCATCCTTGCCGGGTTTGCTATGGGACGTCATGACTTTGGCGCAGTAGACATTATCGCAGGTGTACGTGTTGAGGCGACAGATATTGATAGCTCAGGTTATCTCTTCGTTGATGGCGGTGCGCAAAAAGTCGATGATGGTGGCGATTACATCAACGTGCTTCCTGCTTTGCTTGCAAATTGGGATGTGACGGACAGCCTTAAACTTCGTGGTTCTGTGACCCGCGCACTTGGGCGTCCAGAATATGATCAAATAGCGCCGCGCTCTTCATTCTCTGAGGAATTTGGGGAAGGCTCGCTAAATATAGGTAACCCAGACTTGGAAGCGCGTGTTTCATGGAATTATGACGCCTCTATTGAATGGTATCCAAATGAGTTAACCTTGCTTTCAGCTGCGGTATTCATCAAGGATATTTCAAATGATATTGTAGGGCTTTCCGAGCAATATAATGGTGAATCTGATATAAAAAGCGCATTGGCTGCACGTGGTCTCACGGGAGCTGTTGATGTTGATGGGCTTGGCCTTGAAGAGTTGAATATCTCAACCACACAAAATGCAGGCTCAAGTGAATTAAAAGGTTTGGAGCTTATTGCGCAAACTCAGTTTGATAACTTTTTACCAGCATCTCTTTCTGGTTTTGGTGCATCGGTTTCAGCAACTTTCCTTGATGGTGAAACTGAAGTGAATGGTGAAACTCTGCCTTTGCTTAACCAAGCAGAGCGCTCCTATGCATTTTCCGCTTTCTATCAAAATCACGGAGTGGATGCATCTATCAGCTATGCTTACAATGATAGCTTTGCAACCGGTATCAATCTTTCAAATTCAGACTTGAATCTAGACCAAGGTGCATTTGGACGGTGGGATGCAAAGGTTTCATATGACGTCATGGATAATCTGAAAATCTTTGTTGAGGGCGTGAACCTCAATGATGAACCAACGACAGAGTTTCAAGGTAGAAATGAGCGCCGCAACACTGAAGCGGAATATGTCGGACGGACTGTATATTTTGGTTTGAGCTACGGTTTCTAAATCAAACCTTTTTCATTCAATCCATTTTCCCCACCCTTATCCAAGGGTGGGGTGGTTCATATTTGGAGTTCGCCATGCATTATGTTCTCGCAATTTTAGCAGTGTGCACGCTGGTGTCATGCACGACGCCAACAAGTGTGCATCACGTTGAGACCAGAATTACACCTCTGGATGAGATCAGCACATACACACCGCCACCAGTGCAGTACCTGAAGGCAACCACATTAAGGGAATATACCGCTCCTGAAGCTGATCAGGGGGTAGCTGTGGATGCTGAGTATTTTTATCCTGTTGATAATACGGTGATTGGAAAATATCGCCGTGATACGGGTGAAATTGTTGCCCGCTTTACATCGCCTCATAAGGGGCTGATTCGACACATGAATTCCTGTTATGCGCGGTACGGGAAAATCTGGTGCGCAAATTCAAATTACTCCCAAACACCAATGGGTTCCTCCATTGAGGTGTTTGATTCCGCGAGTTTACATCACATTCAATCCCATTCTTTGGGTATGCGGGATGAAGGCTCTTTGACTTGGGTTGATGAGTTGAGTGATGGTTATATCACTGGTTTTGCTCACTATTCTAAGAAGGGTGGCCTCGCACACAAAGGGTATGAATACTCTAGTGTTGTCACTTTTGATGAAAAATGGCGTCGTACAGGTGGTTGGATGTTCCCTAAGAACGTATCCGATGCCATGGCTCCATATGCTGCTTCTGGCGGTGCGTTGGGGCCGGATGAACTGCTGTATATCCTCGGGCACGACAAACCTGAAATGTATGTATTGGCCAAGCCAGTAATGGGGCCAACTTTAGTACATGTGGCAACGATTTCTCTTCAAGCTGAAGGGCAAGCTTTCGCTTTTTCTCCTGATAAAAAACAGTCTATCATTTGGGCGATTGACCGTAAAAAAGGGTTGGTACGAGAAATTCAACTTCCTGTGGTTAAGAACCTTCCAAGTGAGACTAAGGCGTTTCGGTAAACGTCTTACTCTGTTGTAATATATGTAAAATATATTTTAAAATAGTCGTTAAGTGTAGCGGAGTGACGCTGTTATAGCGTCACATCTCTCAAGAAGCGTATGTAATTTTTTGCTTTTTATAGATGGCATGTGTCACTTGTCTATTCCCCCAATTGTAAGAGATTTCATTTCCAAATAATCATCCAGCCCGTATCTTGAGCCTTCACGACCTTGCCCGGACTCCTTCATCCCGCCAAAGGGAATCATCTCATCGGAGATCGTGCCTGTGTTGACCCCAACCATGCCAAAATCCAGTGCTTCAGATACGCGCCAAATCAGGCCGATGTCGCGAGCGTAAAAATAAGCAGCAAGTCCTACAGGGGTATTGTTGGCTGCACGAATTACTTCTTCTTCAGTTTCAAATTTTATAATTGGCGCAACGGGTCCAAAAATCTCTTCTTTGAATACGCGCATGTCGTCAGACGTATTTAAGAGTAGTGTTGGAGCAATGAAGTTGCCAGTTGGACTTTCCTCTGCCGTGAGAACGTCTGCTCCCTTTTTGTGCGCATCTAGGATAAGAGCACGTACGTTCTTGGAGGCACGTTCATTGATAAGGGGGCCTATTTGGGTACCAGCTTCTGTACCGTCTCCAACCTTTAGTTTTGATATCGCTATTTTGACAGCTTTGACGAACTGGTCGTAAATTCCACTTTGTACAAATATACGATTTGCACACACGCAAGTTTGTCCAGCATTTCTGAATTTGCTGATCATTAATCCTGCAATTGCATCATTCACATCAGCATCGTTAAAGATAATAAATGGCGCATTCCCGCCTAACTCCATAGATGTGCGTTTCATTGTGCGTGCAGAGTCAGCAGTTAGTTTTTTTCCAACAGCAGTTGATCCTGTAAAGGTTAGTTTTCTTACGATAGGGTTCGATGTTAATTCTTCACCTATCTCTGTTGTTTTTCCACAAACAATATTGATAACGCCAGCTGGTATACCCGCACGATGAGCGAGTTCCCCTAAAGCGAGAGCTGAGAGTGGCGTTTCATTTGCCGGTTTGCAAACGACTGTATTTCCCGCTGCTAAAGCGGGTGCAATTTTGCGTGCAAGCATGGCGTTGGGGAAATTCCATGGCGTGATACATGCTACCACACCGATAGGTTGTTTGGTTACTAAAATGCGTGTTCCAGGTAGGGTATGAGGAATGGTATCTCCATAAATTCGCTTAGCTTCTTCTGCGAACCACTTGATATAGTTTGCACCATATTTAATCTCACCGCGAGCTTCAGCTAAAGGCTTTCCTTGTTCGGCAGTTAGGATTTGCGTTAGATCTTCGATATTCTCAGCAATGAGGTCGTACCATTTCATTAAGAGAGAAGAGCGTTGTTTTGCGGTGAGTTTACGCCAGCTTTTTAGGGCTAACTCTGCGCTATTTATTGCGTTTGATGTTTCAAGTGTTCCGCTTGAGTATACGTTGGCAATGATTTTTCCATCTGATGGGTTTAAAACTTCAAATGTTGTTTGATCCGATGATTTTACCCATTGGCCATCGATAAGAGCATGTGTCTTTAGCAGCGTATTGTCTTTAAGGTCGAGCGACATGTTTCTATCCTAGCAAGGTGCTTTTTATACTGGAGTATGGATATTTTGTGCTGGTTACATTTAGGGCTGTAGAATGCTACGTGCCAGTATTTTTGCCAACTGCTAAAGATATATTCTGTTCTATGAATGGCGAGTTTGTTGTTTCAAAAAATAACTCCCGCCAAAATTTCTAGATGCCTTATTGATTGAGACTTGACTCTTAATCGCGCAGAGAACAAAATAAGAACATATGACCGAGGCATCTTTGATATCTGGCCGTTTGGAGCCATCGAGAGCATTGCTTTTCAGAAGGGGGGAAGAAGCGATTTTTCCGTTTGGCTTGGGGCAAAAAGGTTTGCATGAATGCGTTGAAAAAAAACACGGAGATATGAGCGCGCTTACTGGATTTGTGTTGGCAAATATCAAACCTAAGAATGCCATATTATGGGTAAGGCAACATAAGTTCATGCAAGAACATGGTGTTATTTTTCCAAGTGGGTTTGAGCTATTTAGCAGAGATAAAACACATAAATTACACGTCACTGTTTCTAAATCTATGGATGCATTGTGGGCAATTGAAGAAGGAATAAAATCTAGAACTTTAGATATTGTCATTGGTGAGCTTGAAGATGCCGATTTTACTGCAACACGCCGATTGAAACTAGCGAGTGCGCGCTATGGTACGCCTGTTGTTTTGCTTATGCCGTACACACGAGGGGGTATTAGTGCGTGTGATGCGCGATGGCGTATTAATGCTCAGCCTTCCGCTTTGAATTCTTATGACGCTAAAGCGCTGGGTGCACCTCGCTGGAGGGCTGTGTTGGAGCGGTGTCGATCTGCGCCAAGACAATCAGGTGAGGTGTTTGAGTTGGAATATGATGATGAAGCGTTATCTTTACGTGTACTTCCCTGCATGGCCGCTGGATCGGTTGCGCCGCGCGAAATATCAGCAATTGCAGGCAAGACCATCAATTTTAGAGAAACCGCCTAAATCTGTCCCTTTTGTTTTAGTTGAAAAATGTAGGAATGGTGTTGAAATTGTTGCAGCTAATCCAATTGCACAAAGTCAGAATGTACATGCGGGTTTAGCATTTACCGATGCGCGTGCACGCGTGCCTAATTTAGTATTCGAAGAAATAGATCGGATTGCTGATGCGCGGGCTTTATCTAAATTAGTAGATTGGATGGTGCGTTTTTCGCCAAGTGTGAGTATCGATGGAGATGATGCTCTTATTATGGAGACAACAGGACTTGATCATTTGTTTGGTGGCGAAGCTAAACTTATTGAACAAGTTAGTGCGTGTTTGCGGACAAATGGATATGTATCCAAAATTGCGATAGCGGGTACTCCTGGGGCGGCGAATGCGCTTGCACGATATTGTAACATTGGCGATGTGTTTGTGTCTCAACCTAGTCGGGAAAGGCAGGACTTGGCGGGCCTTCCAGTTGGGGCTTTGCGGTTATCGGATAAGACAGTTCAACTATTACGTAAATTTGGACTCACTCGTATAGATCAACTTTATGGGCTAGAGCGAAAAGCGTTGATGAGACGGTTTGCGTCGCGCGAAGCGGTTGATGCTGTGGTCTTAAGGCTAGATCAAGCGTTGGGCCTGCGTCATGAGCCGCTTAAACCCGTTATAGCTGAACCTGAATGGGTCGTGCGTTTGCCATGCCCAGAGCCTGTGGCAGCGCAAGAGGGGGTTGAGTATGCGCTGGATCAGCTCATTCCTCAACTATGTCAGAAGTTGGACATGCATGGTGTGGGTGCGCGTGACTTTTGTTTTTATGCGTTTGGTGTTGATGCTAAATGCTCGCAAATCAATGCATCATCCGCGAGTGCTGTACGTGATGCACAGCATATTAGGCGATTGTTGGGAGAGCATGTTGAAACGATCAATCCGGGCTTTGGAATTGATCTGTTTATGCTGTCAGCGGCACGTACCGAAAGTTTAGACCATGATGCGAGACCTCTGGCGGTTGACATGATGGGGGGATTTGACGGGGAGGCATTTATACGTCTGGCAGATAGACTTGTTGTCCGCTTAGGTGAAAAAGCAGTGCAAATGCCGGCGTCTTATAAGAGCCATGTGCCGGAGCGATCTGAAGGTTTTTCAAATTTTGCAACGCATTTGATGAAGGTGCAGAGCGTACCATGTTTTATGGGGCCGCGTCCCTTGCGTATGTTTGAGGTGCCGGAGCATGTCGAAGTTATGGCGGAGGTTCCAGATGGTCCACCTGCGCGCCTTATATGGCGATGTGTCATGCGTAAGATTGTGAAAGCGGATGGACCAGAGCGCATTGCGCCAGAATGGTGGAAGCTTTCAGAAAAAGGTGCGCGTGCTCGCGACTATTACCGCATTGAAGATGAAGAGGGCTATCGTTACTGGATTTATCGTAATGGTCTTTACGATGATAATCGCGGTGGGATACCCCAATGGTATATGCATGGGGTGTTTGCGTGACGCCTCCATATGCCGAACTTTCTGTTACGACGAATTTTTCTTTTTTACGAGGTGCCAGTCATGCTGAGGAACTCGTTGTGCAAGCCAAAATGTTGGGCATATCCGCGATTGGCATAGCAGACCGCAATACGTTGGCTGGGGTTGTACGGGCGCATGTGGCGGCAAAAGAACATGATGTACGTCTGCTTATTGGTGCAAGGTTGGACCTCACAGATGGTATAAGTCTTTTGTGTTACCCAACAGATCGGGCTGCCTATGGGCGTTTGGCGCATTTATTATCGGAAGGGAAAATGCGCGCTCCGAAGGGGGAATGTCATATATCGTTGGATGATGTGGTTGCGCATGCGGAAGGGCAGTTTTTTATTGTTATTCCGCCGATGCAGACAGATGTTGTTTTTGAAGAAAAATTGCAAATATTAATAGCAAAACTTTGTTCTTCCTTCGAGGAGCCTAATTCGTCCCTCGATAAAAAGCTTTTTATGGCACTTATTTATCAACATGGTGGTAAAAACCGTGAAAGGCTTGCACGAATAGCGGTCTTGGCATCTAAGCATGGTTTGCCTCTCATCGCGACAAATGATGTGCTTTATCATGTTCCGAATAGGCGGCCATTGCAGGATGTTCTTACCTGTATTCGAGAGCATGTTTCGCTTGAGGAAGCGGGATATTTGCTAGAACCTAATGCCGAGCGTCATCTGAAGTCTCCAGTAGAAATGGCGCGGTTATTCCGTGGGTTTGCAGATGCAATTGAGAATACGCAGAAGATTGTTGAAGCGTGTCAGTTTTCTCTTGATGAGTTACGATATGAATATCCAGATGAGCCTGTCCCACGAGGGAAAACACCTCAAGAGCATTTGATTGATATGACGTCGGAGGGAGCGAAATGGCGCTACCCAGAAGGTGTGCCTGAGAAGGTACAAAAAACACTAAAATACGAGCTGGACCTCATAGGAGAGTTGAAGGTTGCACCGTACTTTTTGACTGTGCATGACATTGTAAAATGGGCGCGCGAACAGGGCATACTTTGTCAGGGGAGAGGGTCTGCAGCGAATTCAGCTGTATGTTATTGCTTGGGAATTACGAGTGTGGATCCCAAGGTCAATGATTTGCTTTTTGACCGTTTTTTATCTCGTGAACGCAAAGAGCCACCCGATATAGATGTAGATTTTGAGCATGAGCGCCGTGAAGAAGTCATCCAATATGTCTATGAGCGGTATGGACGCCACCGCGCTGCACTTACTGCGGCAGTCATTAGCTATCGGCCTCGTTCAGCTGTGCGAGAGGTCTGCAAGGCTTTTGGTTTGAGTGAGGATGTTGCAACAGCCCTCGCTAAAACGAATTGGGGAGCATATGGCAAAACTATCTCGGATAAACAGGCGAGTGAGAGTGGGCTTGATCCGCGCAATGAAACTATTCAACGTGTTTTGCATTTTACGCGGCAATTAATTGGTTTTCCCAGACATTTATCTCAGCATGTTGGAGGCTTTGTGCTGACACAGGGGCCTTTGGTGGAGACTGTGCCCATTGGTAATGCGGCTATGGATGATCGTACCTTCATTGAATGGGATAAGGACGACATAGATGCACTCGGTATAATGAAAGTTGATATTCTAGCGTTGGGCATGCTGAGTTGTATCCGAAAATGCTTTGATATGCTGCGGCTCTATAAGGGACTAGATTATAATCTGGCGACTGTGCCGCAGGACGATCCAGCTGTTTATGACATGCTGTGTAAGGCTGATAGTATCGGTGTGTTTCAGGTCGAAAGTCGCGCGCAAATGAGTATGTTGCCACGTTTAAGACCAAGAGTTTTCTATGATTTAGTGGTTGAAGTCGCGATTGTCCGGCCGGGGCCTATTCAAGGGGATATGGTGCATCCATATTTGCGACGTAGGAAGGGCATTGAGACTGTTCGTTATCCATCACCGGCACCTGAGCATGGTCCGCCGGATGAGTTAGAGAATATTCTGAAGCGGACATTGGGGGTTCCACTGTTTCAGGAGCAAGCTATGCAGGTGGCAATTGATGCTGCCAAGTTTACACCTGATGAAGCAAATGGCTTACGCAAAGCTATGGCTACGTTTCGACGCCATGGCACGATGGGGTTATATGAAGACAAGTTTATAAACGGTCTGATCAAACGTGGGTATGAGCCCGATTTTGCACAGGCTTGTTTTAATCAAGTCAAAGGCTTTGGGGATTATGGTTTTCCAGAAAGCCATGCGGCGAGTTTTGCTTTGCTGGTCTATATTTCATCATGGCTTAAATGCCATCATCCAGAGGTGTTTTGCGCAGCAATTTTAAATTCACAACCTATGGGGTTTTATGCGCCGGCTCAACTTGTTCGGGATGCACGTGAGCATAATGTAGAGGTGCGCCCCCCTGACGTAAATTATGCAGATTGGGATAGTCTTTTAGAGCCCAAAGAGGATGGATCATTCGCTGTACGCCTAGGGCTTAGACAGGTTGGAGGTTTAAGCGAAACACATATGCAAATTCTGATGGATTTGCGTCAAGAAGGATATGATACACCTGAAATTTTACGCCAACGGACAGGGTTGCCACGTAGCGTGTTAGAACGATTAGCAGGAGCGGATGCATTTCGTTCTATGGGGTTAGATAGACGTGAGGCTTTGTGGGTTATTCGCGGGCAAACACAGGAGGCTCCCACTGAATTGTTTGCGCGTTCTGTAGCTAAAGAGCAGGGAAATGAACCAGAGGTCAAACTCCCTGAGATGCCAATGTCTGAACATGTGCTCCAAGATTATCATGCGACACGATTATCTTTGAAGGCCCATCCAGTGTCATTCCTAAGAAAGCGATATTCAAGAATGGGTATTCGTAGGGCCAAGGAAATATATGAGTTGCGCGGTGGATCACGTGTTATGGTTGGCGGTATTGTGCTTGTTCGCCAACGTCCGGGAACAGCTTCTGGAGTTGTATTTGTAACGTTGGAAGATGAAACGGGTGTCGCGAACCTTATTGTCTGGCCTAAAGTGATGGAACGTTTTCGTCCCATTGTGATGGGCGCTTATCTGATTGTTGTAAAAGGACGTGTTCAAACTGCAGATAATGTGACGCATATTTTGGCTGAAGAAATCATAGACCGTACACTTGATTTGGAATTTTTGGCTGAAGACTCTCAATATATTCAAGGTGAGGGTAAGTCTGGGGGTGGCTTTGTGTTGAAGTCTGACACAGCCCGTCACCCACGTAATGTACGTGCTATACCGCCCAGTCGAGACTTTCATTAATTAAGGCGAGTGACAACAAAGCTATACAAACACAAAGTATAATAGAGGGGTATCTTTGTTCACTTGAGTAGGTGGCTTTGCTAATGTAGCTCGCAGGCCTATTAGGCCTGCGAACGCGGCAATATAAGAGTTGCACCATTCAAGAGTTATTGAACTGAAAACTGCCCGTCCGTTCTAACATATATCATACATTCATTTTGAGTTGAGCAGGATAGGGAGTGGGGGACGCCTTCTGCAGATGAAAAGTAACTGCCGGCGATGATTTCTTTTGAAGTAGTAACATCTTCTACAACATGTGACAGTTTACCTTGAATAACAACGGCTTTCAGGTCACCGCCATTCGTTGAAAGTGTCGCGTGGTAACCTGATGGCAGTTTGATCATTGAGCCGCTTAATGCACCATCTGATAAATCACCCCATAGCAAAGTTGCTTGAGGTCCAGATGTGTTGTCATTGGTGTTTATCCAATTCATTTCATTCGTACTCATCCAAACCATGTTTGAATGCATGAGATTGAGGGGATGTTCCCCATTATCAAAAGCTTTCTCACTGGGTTGCACAAGATATGGGCCCTCCAGAATTTCAAGGAAGCCTGTACCACCTACGCCTGGGCGGGCAGAAGTTACGTGCACTTCACCAGCTGGTTGAGTCCAGAATGCACCCGGCCCCATCCACATGTTAGCCGCGTCAGGGTCGTCATTATGGATTTCACCACTAATAACGATAGCTCTATAGGTGATGTTGTGGATGTGAGGGGGCGAGGAGAAGCCTTCAGTAAATTTCAATAATATACCCGAAGGAACATCTTTGGTGATATCTCCCCAAAGGATGCCAGCTCTAGGGCTGGCATCTCCTCTGGCAGGGTTGAGCGCCTGATAAGACACTTCATCTGCTGTTAGGACAGTAATGCTTTCTTTCTGTTCTGCACTATAAGAAGGCTGACTTGTATCACTGCATGCCGCCACAGATAGAGATAGAAAGAAGGTAGAAATTAATCTTGAAAATGTCATATATTTGCTCTGTGACTATTTAATTTGAAACCACTACTTTACCAATTGCCTGACCACTCATCAGATGTTCATAGGCGTCGCCAACCTGTGAAAGTTGGAAGTGATTATCATCAAGCAAAGGTTTGAGTGCGTCTGCATCTACGATATCTGCAAGTTTGCTCAATATCTCACCGTGCTTTCCACGATTGTGATCATGCAGCATTGGAATGAGCATAAAGATTACATGTATGGACAGGCCTTTGAAATGAGCAGGACTGAGGTCTAACTCAAGCAAAGCTACCGTCGTTGCTATTTGAGCGTTAAGCGCAGCAGCCTCAAACGAGTTTGTCATATTTGCTCCGCCTACGGTGTCAAATATGATATCAAATCCTTTTCCGCTAGTGTGTTTTTCAACATACTGAGCAACAGTCTCTGCTTTAAAGTCGATTGGTGTTGCGCCATAGCTTTTAATGATGTCCATCCGTTTGTCGCTGGTGTCAGTTGCGTAAACATCTGCACCGAAATGTTTGGCAAGCTGAGCAGCAACATGGCCGACTCCACCAGAGCCACCCTGAACCAATACTTTTTGGTTAGGACCAACATTGGCGCGTGTTAAACCTTCATATGCAGTGATACCAACAAGGGGTAGGGCGGCCGCTTCGCGCATTGATAAAGTTTTGGGTTTGTGCGCGATTAATCGGGCATCAGCGTTAATAAGCTCTGTTAAAGTGCCTTGCAAACCTATGAGGCCACCTGCACATCCATAGACTTCATCACCTGGAGTAAAACCTGTCACGCCGTTACCAACAGCTTCGACAACACCAGAGAAGTCCATACCAAGAATGGCAGGTAAATCTGGTGAAAGGGGTAATTGTTCCTGCCCCATTTGGCGGATCATAGTATCAACTGTGTTTACGCTGCTAGCGGCAATACGCACGAGCACATGACCGGCAGAAACGGTAGGCTCCGCTACGTCGGCAGGTTCGAATTTAGCGTCATTCCCGTAGGAGTTTAAGATCATGGCTTTCATGGTGGACCCTCATTAATTGTTCATGAGGGGTACTTACATAATATAGTTTTTGGAGATAAGTGGCCTTGGTAAATATTCAGTATTTAGAATTTCAATATAACTTTTAAGTCAACCATGCTGGAGATGAGCCAACTTTTTCGATTAAGAAATCGATCATAACGCGGACTTTTCCTGTCAGCACGTTTGACTTCGGGTAAACTAACCATATTGCAGAACCATCATTTACCTCATAGTTTGGTAGGACTCGTACTAGTGATCCATCTCGTAATTCTTTGTGGAGGCTCCAGATAGAGCCCATCGAGATACCTATGCCGCCAAGTGTTGCTAGACGTGTGCTTGCGCCGTCGTCGCATTGGACACGAGTTTTAGCGTGGGGAGGTGGGAATTGAAAAAGCTGTGCCTCAGAAGATGTTAAGTCACGTTTCAAATCTCCGAAGATTACCAACCTATGGTTTGCAAGGTCGTTTGGCGTCTCTGGCGTGCCGTAACGTGCTAGATAAGCAGGTGATGCACATAGCACTCGTTTATCATCAGCAAGCTTTCGTCCAATCATTGTGCTGTCTTCAATAGCCAAATTTCGAAGGGCGAGATCATATCCCCCCTCTATTAGTTTGGCCTGAGTGTCAGAAAAACGAAGGTCGAGATTAATTCCTGGATAGCGATCTAAAAATTCTGGAAGTATCGGTGCGATATAAAGTTGGGCGAATGTGCTAGAACAGGCGAAACGAAGTGTCCCTGAAATTTCCGGATTGCCTCTACCTAGCGCAACCAGCCCAGCATCTTCCTGCGCTATAATCTCTTTTGCGAATGGAAGAAATTCTTTTCCCTCCAATGACAAGGAAACTTTACGTGTAGATCGATGAAGCAGGTCTGCACCGACTTCTTTTTCTAGCTTTGCAAGGCGTGCTCCAGCCACCGCCGGTGCTAATCCCAGCTGTCGACCTGCTGCACTGATATTCAGGAGTTCAGCTGAAATTACAAACAGTCGTAAGGCTTCTGTGTCCATCATTATATCCATTTTCTAAATACTGAATAATACAATACCGCATTTATATATGAAATTAAATCAATAAATAGGATGTATCGGACAGGCCTGTATCGGCCTTCATTTTCGAAATGGAATGGAACCATGCAGATTGATGCTAGCGTAAACTATCACGTTAAAAAGCTTTTACCGCAGGCCTTTGAATTTGACGTGGACGGAATTTTGGGGAATTTAGTGTCTCCAGAGCTTGTCGCGACTGATATAAAGGTCACCAATTTACGCAAGAGTGACTGTCAGCCTACATTCAATCGCGATGGTATCGAGTTTATTTATAACCCATCGCGCGTAAAGCGATTTGAATGTGATGATGGCTGGCAGACAATTTATGATCAAGAGCTGAGTGATCTGTTGAAAGCAAAGATTGGCGCTCAGGAGGTCATTGTATTTGACCATACGGTTCGTGTTGATGACCCAACAGCTCCTCGTCGTCCCGCTCGAAATGTCCATAGTGATTACAATAGAGCTGGCGCAGAGCAACGTCTCATCGACTTGGTTGGTGAGGAGCGGGCACAGACGTTTAAAAAGTCAGGGTATGGATTTGTGAATGTCTGGCGGCCGGTCGAGAATATTATCCGGTCATCGCCACTTGGCTTCATTCGCCCCGTGTCGATGAACTCTGAAGATTGGATAGATATCGAGCTGATCTATCCAGACCGTCATGGTCAAATTCTTGGTGTAACTGTCAATCCACACCATGAATGGTTCTATCAGTCAGAGATGAATCCTGACGAAGTCATTATTTTTAACATTTTTGACAATAGAGGGGGGCCTTCCTTGGCGCATAGCGCGTTGGATCTCCCAAACGACCATCACGTGACTGTTCCTCGCAAAAGTATCGAGAGCCGGACTCTTGTCCGGTATTCAGAAGTAATGAAAGGCATATAATCATGTCATTAACCTTACTCGAAAAAGTTCGTAATGTGCCTCGCCCAACACGAGAAGCCATGCTTCAAAGAGATGCTTCTGTTCATCGTTTTTGGAACGAAAATAAAAAGGTGTTTGAAGAGGCTTGGACTGAGTGGGAACTCAAAGGTGGACATGGCCAAATCCGTTTGGATGATTCCCTTTATGCGCCCAAACTTCGTCACGCTATTGAGCAGAGCTGGGAAAACCCTCATCAAGAGGTTTTGGTTAAAGACATTTGGACCGAAGTATTTCCAAATGTGTATAAGGCTCAGTTTTTCGACCCTGAGAAGCTCTACATCTTGAGAGAGTATATGAGGCGCGTGTCAGATGCGGAAATTCCTTTGCGCCCGCCATACGGGATTGTTTTGAACCGTGGGGGAGCGATGCTCGATCCTCGCTCAGAGGGATATCTAGCTGCCCCCACTTTTCAATCTTTTTACCGGAATTTGATGAATCAATATATGAGGCCAATCTCTAGGGTTCTATTTCCAGATGTGTATGGGTTTGATAGTCAGACATTTGGTTTCTCGATCGCTTGGCAGGCTGGGAAAGATACAACCCTGCGCCCGCACACAGACGCATCAAGTGTAACCCTCAATATAAATTTGAACTTGCCGGATGAAAAATATTCTGGTTCAGCCGTGCGTTTTATAGACCCAATAAGCCGAAGGGTTGAGAGTTTAACATTTGATCCAGGGACAGCGTTGATCCACCACGGAAATGTCGGTCATGCGTCTGAGCCTATCACCGAAGGTGAACGGCATAATTTCGTATTATGGCTTTATGGTGAAGGGGGGCAGGTGCCGCATCAATACGCCCCGCGTCATGAGCATGTCACTGCACATCAACGTTGGACGAAACCCAGCGTGGAACCTGACAAGTTTGCACCGTTTTAGAAGGTCGCTGGAAGTTTTAGGGCCACAAATACTGGATAGGATAAACTATGACCAAGACGATTTTGATTACTGGTGCTACCGATGGCATAGGTTTAGAGACAGCGAAAATGATCGCACCAAGCGGTCACACATTGCTGCTCCATGGGCGCAATGCAAATAAGTTAAGCGAAGCTGCTGAAGCTGTATGCTCAATATCTGGTGCTGGTGAAATCAAGACTTACCGTGCTGATTTGTCTATTTTATCTAACGTGAGAACATTGGCTGCAGAGGTGCAAGAAGGTTTCGAATCTATCGATGTTCTTATTAATAATGCAGGCGTGTTCAAGTTGACGAACCCTCTTACAGATGAAGGCTATGATGCACGTTTTATTGTAAATGTTGTAGCACCTTATCTTTTGACAAAAACTTTGCTTCCGGCATTGGGGGATCAGGGGCGAGTTGTAAATTTATCTTCGGCGGCGCAGTCGCCTGTGGATGTTCGCGGTTTTTTGAACAAACGCACTTTCTCCGACGGTGAGGCGTATGCGCAAAGTAAGCTTGCTTTGATTATGTGGTCAGTTGAAATGGTAAGAGTGCTTGATGCGAATGGCCCTATGATCGTCGCTGTTAATCCAGCATCTTTCTTGGGCAGTAAGATGGTAAAAGAAGCGTATGGACGTGAAGGAAATGATCTTCGTATTGGAGCGGACATCCTCACTCGTGCGGCGTTGAGTGAGGAATTTATGAATGCGTCAGGGCGTTATTACGACAATGATCGCAAGTCGTTTGCTCAACCTCATCCGGATGCTTTGGACACTGCTAAAAACAAACGCCTTATTGAGGCTATAGAGAATTTGGTGAGTTAAACCGCTAATATAAAGGTACTCAAAAAAGTACCGGCTAAACAAAGGTGGTGGACAAACTTACTTCGCTTAGCCGCCGCATGTTTCTCGAACTATCAAGTTTGTTGGCAGTCGTTCCGAGCGGCTGGCGTGGCCGCGACCATCAAGTAGTTTGGATACCAATAATCGTCCGCCCTTGCGAGTATCTTGGGAAACGGTTGTCAGGGCGGGATAGGATAATTTTGCAAATGGGATATCGTCATAGCCTATAACGGATATATCTTCCGGAATTTTTAGGCCTGATTTTCCAATAGCCCTGATTGCCCCTAATGCAAGTACGTCACTTGCTGCAATTACAGCGTCAAACTTCACACCAGATGTAATTAGACTTTCCATCGCGGCTTCCGCTGATTCTAATTCGAAATGGGCGGGGACAATCAACCTATCATCTATAGATAAGCCTGATTGAGCGTGTGCATCCATATATCCACGATGGCGTTGGGCCGCCTCCGGTGCTTGTGTATCCCCTAGAAAAACTATGCGTTGTCTATTCAGTCTGATGAGGTGGGCGGTGGCGCGCCGTCCGCCTTCCGGATTGTCACTTCCTACACAGCAATACTCTTGATCAGAAAATTCTGCTCCCCATACAACAAACCTCTTATCCTCTTGGCTAAGCGCATTGAAGTCAGAGCGAAGTGCGCTTTGACCAATGAATATAATGCCGTCTGCGCGGCTTGTTTTCATGGCGAATGCTAAGTCGTCATAGGTTCTCGGCGAGATATGGCTGACAAGAACATCACAATCTCTGTCGCGCGCGGCTGAATACACACCGTCCAATAACTGTATTAGGAAAGGATCGGAGCGGTGCGCATCTCTTGATTGAGGTTGCGGTACGACAATAGCGATTGTTGCATCAGCCCCAATAGGGCCTGATGGCATGGACTGTCGGAAAGGATAGTCCATTTGGCGTGCGAGTTGCCATATATGTTCTTTCGTGCGCCGATTGATTGCCGGGCTATCATTTAGCGCTCTGGAAACTGTTGAGACAGAGACACCTGACGAGCGCGCAAGATCTTCTAAACGTGTGGCTTTGCGGCGTGCAGAAGGTGTATCACCCATATAGTAGAATTCCTCATTCTGTTTGCGTGATCAGCCTCGCCCAAAAACCACTCCAAGGTGCCAGTTTGTTTGTAAACGGACTATTCGGAGAGGTTGGACCAGCTTCAGTGGCTATTAACTCCAAATTTTCTTGGATATCAATAAAGACGTGTTCATCCGTCAAATTATATCCACATAGTATCCGTTCTTGTCCAGATTTACGTATAAAAACCAATATCCCGTCACTTTGTGGAATAAAAGTCTGATCCCCAATGCTTAGGGCTGGGATGGTTTTTCTTAATTTTACAAGCTTTTTAACGGCGTTGAGACAAGATGAGTTGTCTTGATTCTGTTGATTTATACTTAAAGGGTAGTGATTATCGTCTACTGGCAGCCAAGGTTCCTCGTTTGAAAAGCCTGCATGAGGCTTGTCATGATGCCAAGGAAGCGGCGTGCGCGCGCCATCTCGTCCTAGTGTGTGCGGCCAGTTTACTATTGCTTCTGGGTCGACAAGTTTATCAAAAGGAACATGGGCTTGTGGGAGGCCCAACTCTTCACCTTGATAGATAATTGGATTGCCTCGCAATGACATGAGCAGCATCATTAAAGTGTGGGATGCTTGGGGATGCTCTTCATGAGGAATCCAACGAGAGACAGCGCGTGGAGCATCATGATTTGAGAAAGCCCAGCTGGGCCAACCTTCTTCAGAGTTTCCATCCCACATATTTACAGATTTCATAATCCCTTCTGTTGTGAGTTTTTCAGCGTACAGAAAATCGAAATTATAAGCGGAGTTAAGGTGCTTTTCGCCATGCGTAAAAGCTTTCATTTCGTGAATGGGGTCATCACCTCCAACTTCTGCAACGGTGAATTTTGCACCATAAGAATCTAAAAGTGTGCGCACTTTTTGAAGAAATGCAGGTATTTCAGGTTGGGACTGATTGTATGTATGCAATTGCATATCAAAAGAACGCGTTATCGCTTCTATTGGTTTGTTCGAGGGGGGGTTGTCCCGCAATTGAGTGTCATGCATTGAGAAATTGATGGCATCCAACCGAAAGCCATCAACATTGCGTTCTAGCCAAAAGCGAGTGGTTTCAAGCAGAGCGGCCTGTACTTCTGGATTGTTGACGTTTAGCTGAGGTTGTTCAGTCAGGAAATTATGAAGATAAAATTGCTTCCGGCGCGCATCCCATTCCCAAGCAGGGCCACCAAATACAGACTGCCAGTTTGATGGGGGGCTGCCATCTGGTTTAGCGTCAGCCCAAACATACCAGTCGGATTTCTCATTTGTTCGGTCTTTTCGGCTCGTCTCAAACCAAGGGTGTTGGTCTGAAGTGTGAGAGTACACCTGGTCAATAATGACTTTTAGGCCAAGCTCGTGAGCGCGTTCTATGATTGCATCAAAGTCGGCAAGCGTTCCAAAAATGGGATCTACGTCGCAATAATTGGCAATATCATAGCCAAAATCCTTCATCGGAGATGTGTAAAATGGAGAAATCCATATACCATCAACTCCAAGTGATGCGACATATTCCAATCCGCTTAGTATGCCCGCTAAATCTCCAACGCCGTCATCATTTGTATCGAGAAAACTGCGCGGGTATATCTGGTATATGACCGCGCCTTTCCACCAAAACGATTGTGAATTCGTGTGAGGGTGTACGCTTGGCTTAGCGAGTGTGGTTGAGGCATTCATCTACTGTACTCCATCGGCAACTTTACATACAGCATATCCCAAACTTGGTATGGTGAGAGAAAGAACGCCTGTTGCAGGGCTTGATTTGGGGCAGGTGCCGATGAGGGCTTCCCATTGGTTGGAGTGCCCATCGACAGGAAAGGTGAGGGTACGCGGTGTGTTTTCTGCGTTAAAGGCAATTACGTATTCTCGGCCGTCGTTCGGAGAAAATCGAGATAAAACAAATGTACTCTCTTCTGTATCGGCAAGGCGAACGATTTGAGTGCCTGTTCTTAGTGCGGAGTGTTGCGTACGAATGGCCGCCATTTGGGAAATTGCATAATATAGAGGGTGAGACTTATCAAAATTGCTAGAGGAGGTGCGTGCATCTGAGCCGATAAGGATGTTATCATTGTAAGATGCTACTTTACTCGGGAACATATCTTCACGAGCGCCTTGGTCTCCTTCATCGGAAACGAAACCTTGTTCATCCCCATAATATATTGTTGGCACGCCGCGATTGAGCATTAATAAGGCGTGCGCAAGTTTTAATCGGGCTAGTTTTTCCTCTTGTGAAATATCTGGCATTTCATCTTGCATCATGCCGGAAAAACGACCCATATCGTGGTTCCCTAGGAAGGTTGGAAGATGCTGTCCATTACGTGCTTGCTCGCCATATAGGTGGTCAGCATTAAATAATCGCTTGAGCTCTTCGCCGGGAGCCCCTTTAAGAACGAAGTCGGTCACAACGCCTTGGAAAGCAAAGTCAAGAACAGAAGGGATTTTGTCGCGTTTTGTGAATACAGCAAGTTGTCCAGCATCAAATTCGTACACTTCACCAAATATATGAAAATTTTCAATGCCTTCTTCTAGGGCCGTTTTTTCAAGCGCAGGGATGAGTTGCTGCCAAAATTCTGGATTTACATGTTTTGTCGTATCAATGCGAAATCCATCGACATGAAAATCTCGGATCCATTGAGCGTATATGTCGATAAATCCTTGCACAACAACGGGATGCTCCGTCATTAGGTCATCAAGCCCAGCAAAATCACCATACACTGCGTCTTCACCTTTAAACGTGGTATGTCCGCGATTGTGGTAATATATGGGGTTGTTCAACCATGCGGGTGTTTTAGCATTTTTCTCTTCTTCTGGGGTGAAGATGTTATATGCGAAATTTGGATCTGTTAGTTTCTCAAAATTTTCTTCCGTTTGGTGAATGGGATCATCTCCCAAGAAGCCGGTATTGGTGGCTTCACCGGTGAAGTGACCTTTGGTCGTATAAGGATATTCAGCTAAAGGTAAATAGGGGCATTCACCTGTTTCTTTTAGTTCTTGAGGGGCGTTAACCCCATGACATTCCTCATATTTTATTACATCGGCGGTGTGGTTGGTGATAATGTCCATATAGACTTTCATGTTGCGTGCGTGGGCTGCATCTACAAATTCCTTGAAGTCTTCTCGGGTTCCCAAATGAGGGTCAATATCGGTGAAGTCGGTGATCCAATAACCGTGATACCCAGAAGATTCTAGGCCAGGCGGACCTTGTACGGCTTTGTTTTTGAAAATGGGGGTGAGCCATATCGCTGTGGCACCCAAACCTTGAATATAATCAAGTTCTTGTGTGAGACCCTTCAGGTCTCCGCCGTGATAAAATCCTTTGTGACTTGGATCGAACCCGTGGGTTAGTTTATCGCCAGAAATGTTGCCGGTATCGTTTTGGGGATCGGCATTTGCGAATCTGTCAGGGAGGACGAAATAGATGATTTCGTCAGCGGGGGTGCGATCAGAATAGGCAACGCTATAATTATTCTGAATTGGTTCGGCTGTACTGCATTGTATTAAAAGAGGAAAAACAGAAGCCGCTAAGAGTGTGGATAGGCGACGTAAGCTTTTGGGGAGCTTTTGTCCCGTTGGGGGGGGCTGCATTGTTTTCCTCCTAGTTTGGTCGTTGGTATATTTGTTTTGCAAATTTATGCAAATAATTGCTATTTTGTCTAGAATGAAAATGGCTCAATCATTAGCGAAACGTCGAATACAGCCGATTTTCTTACGTAATAACGTGTAATTAGCCATTTTTATGTACCTAAATGTTTTGCATGTGTGTTGCAAAAAATAGCAAAATGTGTAGGTTTGTTGCAAAAATATACACATCGGGGAGAGAAAATGAATATGACAAGCTGGTCAAAGGCTATAGTTCTGCTAGCTGCCTGCTTAGGCGCTGGTCCATTTGCGTTTGCGCAGAGCCAGTCGGCTGATGTCGCCACGGTCACTGAGCGCAAACAGGGTGATGGCGTTACGCTTGTCTCACCTGATGGAAGAATAGAATTTCAGCTTAAAATTCAAGATGGAAAACTAATCTATTCGGTTTCAAAATCCGGTGAGGTTGTTCTGGCCCCGTCTCGATTGGGGTTGAGGTTTGCGTCCGGTAAAGATTTGGACACTGATTTTATAATTGGCGACGTATCCCGAAATATCTCGGATGAAACATGGGAACAACCATGGGGAGAAAAGCGGCTCGTCGTTGATAAGCACTCTGAAGTACTGGTGACACTACTTTCAGCAAAAGACCAAACGCCGCAATTTAATTTACGAGCACGCGTATTTGATGGCGGTGTAGGGTTTCGTTATGAAGTTCCAGATACTGGCGCGCGGGCAATTGTTGATGAGTTGACCGAATTTAGTCTTGATCCTGCGTCTCTTGCGTGGTGGACACCTGCTGGAGAATTTAATCGTTATGAGTATATTTATCGCACTACACCATTAAATGAAATGGAGCGTGCGCATACTCCATTTACGTTGAAACTTCCTAACTCAAATACACATGTCGCTATTCATGAAGCTGCGCTCGTTGATTATTCCGGCATGTGGTTAGATCAACGTAGGGCAGGTGTGCTGGAAGCAGACCTTGCGCCGCGTCATGATGGTGTAAAAGTACGTGTTGAGGGAGCTTTTGATACACCTTGGCGTGTTATTCAGATAGCGGATGATGCTGCCGGATTGATCAATGGATCGGATATTTATCTCAATTTGAATGAGCCGAATAAGTTAGGTGATGTTTCATATTTTAAGCCGGGCAAGTATATTGGTATTTGGTGGGGAATGCACATCAATAAATATACTTGGGGGTCCGGCCCACAGCACGGTGCTACGACTGAAAACACAAAGGCCTATATTGATTTTGCGGCGGAAAATGGTTTTAGCGGGGTTCTCGTTGAAGGATGGAATATTGGATGGGATGGGGACTGGTTTAATAATGGTGATTTATTTAGCTTCACCCAAGCCTATCCAGACTTTAATCTGCCAGAGCTAAGCGTCTATGCTAAAGAGCGAGGTGTACACATAATCGGGCACCATGAGACATCTGGTAATATCACCAATTATGAGAACCAGCTTGAGGCGGCATTCGATCTTTATGAGGCGAATGGCATACCTGCGGTAAAGACAGGTTATGTGGCTGATGGCAGCGATCTTAAATTCATAGATGCAGAAGGGCATCCAAGATACACTTGGCATGCCAGCCAAGAACGCGTCGTGCACGATTTACATGTTTTAAAACGTGCACATGAGCATGGTATTGCTGTGAATGCACATGAGCCGGTGAAGGATACGGGATTGCGTCGCACATACCCAAATGCGATTTCACGCGAGGGTGCGCGGGGGATGGAATTTAATGCTTGGGGCACGCCGCCTAATCCACCCGAACATCAGGCGATATTACCCTTTACGCGGATGCTATCTGGGCCTTTTGATTTTACACCCGGTATTTTTGACCTCATGCCAAATGGTGAAGATGACGAAAATCGTGTGCCCTCGACATTGGCCAAACAATTGGCGCTGTATGTAACGATTTATAGTCCTATTCAAATGGCCGCAGACTTGCCTGAAAACTATAAGAAATTTCCAAATGCGTTTCAGTTCATAAAAGATGTGCCCACGGATTGGGAGCAGTCGATTGCATTAGCGGGTGAGGTTGGTGATTTCGTCGTGATGGCGCGCCAAGAGCGCGGCGCAGAAAATTGGTATGTTGGTGCTGTGAGTGACGAAAATGCGCGTGAGGTAAAGCTTGATTTCGCATTTTTGGATGCCAATCGCACATATCGGGCTGAAATTTATAGAGATGGCGATTCAGCAAATTGGGAAACTGCACCTTATGATATTGCGATTGATAAACGTATTGTCACGTCTCAAACAAAACTTGGTTTAAAGCTTGCTGCGGGTGGCGGTTTTGCAATTCGTATTGTGCCTGTTGAGGCAGCTCAAATTGAGTCTTTGAAGCCGGTCCCTGCAATGAAAAAAGTAGTGCTAGAGAATCTTGGTGCACCACATATTCCAGAACGTGATGTGACAGTACTTGTGCCTGCCGGCTATGATGCGTCTGATGATCGTTATCCTGTTATTTATATGCATGACGGGCAGAATTTAATTGAACCAGGGCGTGCGGTTACAGGGGATGAGTGGAAGGTTGATGAAACACTCGCGAGATTAATTGCAGAGGAGAAGGTGAGACCTGCAATTATTGTTGCTATTGAGCATGGGCAAGAACGCTGGCGTGAATATGCTCCGGAAGCCTTTTTGGAAAATTTGAAGCTGGCAGTGAAAGATGAATCGCAAACGCCTTTTTCAGATGATTATCTTTCCTTTATTGTTGAAGACCTGAAACCTAAAATAGACGCTGAATTTAGAGTGTTGGATGGGGCAGAAAATACTTTTGTGATGGGGGCATCTATGGGTGGGTTAATCTCGCTTTATGCTGTGTCTCAATATCCAGATGTTTTTGGTGCAGCAGCGGGACTTTCTACGCATTGGCCGCTTGTTGATCCAAAAAGTGTGAAGCCTAAAAAGGCAATCAAAGCGATCCAAAAAAGTTTGAGTGCTGGTGGTATAGATGCATCCAAGCATCGCTTTTGGTTTGATCACGGTACCTTGAATTTGGATGCGCATTATCCTGAATACCAAAAGCGAATGGATGGTTATTTTTCCAAGCGTGGTTTTGGCGCGGAAAACTATGCATCCCGCATGTATGATGGCGCAGACCATAATGAAGCAAGTTGGGCAGCTAGGCTGGAAGATCCGTTGATCTTTCTTTTGGGAAAATAGTGCGCAGCATTAAATGTAAATAAGGGGCAAAACCGGATTTAATAATTCCGGAGCGCTGAGGGAGCGAGTATGCAGAAGCCTAGTTTAAGTTTTGGCCAAATTTGGAACATGTGTTTTGGATTCCTTGGGATTCAAATCGGATTTGACCTGCAAAGCGGTAATATGAGCCGTATTTTCCAGACCCTCGGTGCGGAAATGGACTCGCTTGCCATCTTGTGGATTGCGGCCCCGCTAACGGGGTTGTTGATACAACCAATTGTTGGGCATTTATCAGACAAGACATGGGGAAGGTTTGGTCGCCGTCGTCCTTACTTCATGATTGGTGCAATACTTGCGAGCCTCTCATTGTTTGTGATGCCAAACAGCCCCAATTTGTGGATTGCGGCGGGTGTGCTTTGGATACTTGATGCATCCTTAAACATTACAATGGAGCCAACGCGCGCTTTTGTTGGTGATATGTTGCCTAGTCGTCAGCGTACAATGGGGTATGCGATGCAGAGCTTCTTCATTGGTATTGGGGCTGTGCTAGCGGGGGCGTTGCCTTGGTTGTTGACCCAATGGGGTGTTGAAAATACTGCGCCAGAAGGACAGATACCGCTTACGGTTCACATCGCTTTTTATGTGGGGGGGGCAGCGCTCTTTCTTGCGGTTTTAGTGACTGTTTTGACGACCAAAGAGTATTCACCCGAAGAGATGGAAGCGTTTGAAAAGGCAAAACGCAGTGAAGAAGGCGGGGTCGAGCCTGAGCCTGTTGAGAATAAGCAAGCTCAATATTTTTATAAGGGCGGTCTAATCTGGCTCGTGCTTGGTAGTTTGCTGGGGGTGTTTTTCTTTACTGGCCGTCAAGAAGCGCGCCCTGAATGGTTTGGGAATGTTGAGTTTGGAAAAGACCTCTATGTGCTTGCTGGAATGATTGCGGTTTTTGGAATCATTCAGCTTGTAGCAGGAGCAATGACGGCACAACGCAAAGTGCACAATGGGTATGTGGAGGTGGTGAACGATTTATTCCGTATGCCGCTCGCTATGCGCCAACTTGCTGTGGTTCAGTTTTTTTCGTGGTTTGGGCTATTTGCGATGTGGATTTACGGCACGCCCGCAATCGCTGATTTTCATTATGGAGCCACAAATGCGCAGAGTGCGCTATATCAAGAGGCAGGTAACTGGTGGGCCTTGCTGGGGGCTGTTCGCAATGGAGTCGCTGCTGCGGGTGCGCTGGGTATAATATGGTTGGCGACGAAAATGGATAATCGCAAATTGCACGCTGTATGTATGGCATGTGGTGCGCTGGGTTTTGCTGGGCTTATTTTGTTTAAAGCGCCGGCTATGCTGGTTGTGCCAATGATAGGGGTCGGGATCGCGTGGGCAGCGATTGTGTCCGTGCCATATGCGATTTTGGCGAGTTCCGTGCCTAGCAATAAAATGGGTATCTATATGGGAGTATTCAATATTTTCATTGTGGTGCCTCAGCTTGTAGCAGCGACATTGTTGGGCTTTTTGATCCGGACATTTTTCAGCAATGAGCCCATATGGGCGTTTGCGATTGCTGCGACCTCATTTGCTTGTGCAGCTATCGCAGTGATGTTTGTTACCAAGACCTCGCAAGAAGAGGTGGCGTCATGATACGGGCTGCGTTGATATTGGCGTTTAGTGTCTGCGCAATGGCGTGTTCTGATCAAACAAGCGGTCAAGAAGAACTTCAGATGACGCAGGATGTTGCTGCGCCTGATTATACCCCCAAACCTTATGTGCAGATTGAGCATCCAGAATGGACAAGGGACGCGGTGATTTATCAGATCAATACGCGTCAATTCACGCCGGAGGGAAGTTTCAAAGCAGCGCAGGCGCAACTACCGCGATTGGCGCAAATGGGGATTGATATCGTTTGGCTGATGCCCATACACCCTATTGGTGAGGTTGAACGGAAAGGGGAGCTTGGTTCTCCCTATGCCGTGAAGGACTATCGTGCTGTGAATCCTGAATTTGGTACGCTTGAAGATTTGAAAGCTTTCGTGGATGCAGCGCATGCGCTTGATATGCATGTGATTTTAGATTGGGTGGCCAATCATACAGCGTGGGACAATCACCTCGTCACCGAACACCCTGAGTGGTACGAGCGTGATTTGCGCGGTGAGCTGGAGCCTACACCATGGGTGAATTGGTCCGATATTATCGATCTGGACTATTCCCAAGCAGGTCTGCGCAAATACATGACAGACTCTATGCGCTATTGGGTTGAGGATGTCGGTGTGGATGGTTTTCGCGCCGATGTGGCTGGGTTGGTGCCGCTAGATTTTTGGGAAACAGTGCGGGCGGAATTGGATAAGGTTAAGCCTGTATTTATGCTTGCTGAATACGAGCAGCGCGATGTGCATGCAAAGGCATTTGATGCGACCTATGCGTGGGGCTGGAAAGAAACCATGCAGAAAATAGCACATGGCGATGCGGATGCTTCTGCATTTGAATGGTATTATTTCGAGAACCAAGGGTTGTGGCCTGATGATGCTTACCGCATGTTATATACATCCAATCATGATCAAAATTCATGGGATGAAGCTGCGCCTATTATGTATGGTGATGCGTATGAAAATGCGATTGTTTTATCATTTCTGAGCGAAGGCATACCGCTTATTTATAACGGTCAAGAAGCTTTTAATGAGCGTATGCTTGCTTTCTTTGAGCGTGATCCGATTGCATGGCAGGCGCATGAAATAGCTAATCTTTTTAAACGTTTAATTGATCTGAAAACAGAACAAACAGCGTTGCACAACGGAAAATCCGGTGCGCGTATGGTTGGCTTGAAGCATAACAATAAATCTCAGATATTTGCATTTATAAGACGTAATGAAGCGTCACGTGTCATTGGCATTTTCAATATGTCAGCAGAGGCCGCAAAAGTTGAGATTGAGGACGCTATTATGCCTGGACTTTACAAGGATGCGTTTAGTGGTGAATTCGTAGAAGTTGCCAATGGGCAGGAATGGTCTTTAGAGCCATGGCGAAATCGCGTGCTTATTGGTGTGGAGATGCAATAGTTTAGGGCCGTGCTCGCATGAAAGTATTTAGGGTAATGCGTGCATTTTCAATGCGTTGCCCGATATTTTCTGGGCGTTTAATGAGGCCGGAGTGAAGATTGATACCTTTGTATATCACCATACGATTGAATTTTGCGGGGATCGTGCCAATGCATTCGAAAATGGCATCTGATTGGTTAAAATAGGCGGGTTTGGGTAGGCCGTGAATTGCAACATCTTGCTTGAGTTTTGCGTCATATATCCCCAATCTATCCGCGGATAGATGCTCAAATCCTGTGGAATTGTGTCGGTAGAAACCAGTGCCGCCGTCTTGTTCGGGGCAAAGATAGTGAAGTAGGGCGATCGTGTTTGTATCTGTCCCATCAAAGTGCGGGATACGCTGAATTGGGGTTAGTTTTTCAGGCGGTGTATTAACGATTGAATAATTACACTCGATGAAATGTGCACCCGAATTGAATGCAAAAACGTCAGCTAGAACGTGCTTTAGGAGAGCGTCTTGTTCTTGGAGGTAAGCGGGAGATGATTGCGCACGTAAGCCAGGATAATGTCGTCCGGCAGGACCATACTGCGATGAATGCGCGGCTTTTAATAAAGTGTCTGGGGACGAAGAAAAATCGTCGATAACGACAATGGGGTTTTGTTCTTTTCCAAAGCGGTGGATTTCAAATCGCGTATCAGTCATGATGTATTTAATAGCACGTCCAATTCTGCTTGCGAACAAAATAATGATTTCATTCAAATAGATAAATAATACATATTGGAAAGCTTAAAACGAAAGATGGCTTTGAGATGAATGCAGCTCCGATAAAAACGATAGCGATTATTGGCGGCGGGTCAGCTGGTTGGATGGCGGCTGCTGCATTATCTAATGCGCTTCAAAAAAGCTGTCAGATAAAACTGGTGGAGTCCGAAGAAATTGGGACGGTGGGTGTGGGTGAAGCGACCATTCCACCGGTGAAATATTTCAATGCACAATTGGGTATAGATGAAGCTAGTTTCATGCGTGAAACCAATGCGACGTTTAAACTGGGAATAGAATTTATTGATTGGGCTGGTAAAAATCAGTCTTACTTCCATCCTTTTGGGCAGTATGGGGCTGAGTTTGATCAAACCCCATTTTATCAATACTGGATGCGCGAAGCGATACGGGGGGATATTTCCCAATCTATCGACATGTTTTCCATGGCTTGGAAAATGTCGGAGGCGGGTAAATTTCAGCATCCAGAAAAGGATAAGCGGAAAATACAATCTACCTTTGATTATGCTTATCATTTCGATGCGAATTTATATGCGCGTTTCTTACGGAAATATAGTGAGCTACGAGGAGTGGAGCGGCTTGAGGGGAAGGTGGTCAATGTTGAATTGCGTGCCGAAACGGGTGATATTGAAAAAATACTATTGCAGAGCGGCGAGACAATAGAGGCTGACTTGTACATTGATTGTACTGGCTTTTATGGTGTTCTTATAGAAAAAGCGTTACAGACAGGATACGAGGATTGGTCGCGCTGGTTACCATGTGATCGTGCCGTGGCTGCAGCCTGCAATGCTGCTGAAGGGCCTTTGCTAGCCTATACCAAGTCGACTGCTAAGGCTGCGGGTTGGCAGTGGAGGATACCTTTGCAGCACAGGGTTGGTAATGGCTATGTCTACTCCAGCCAGCATCTTGCCCCGCATTTAGCTGAAGACGAATTGATGAAATCAATAGAAGGGGATGCGTTGGTCGATGCGCGTCATCTTCGATTTGTGACGGGACGACGAAAGAAGTTTTGGAACAAAAATTGTGTCGCGATTGGGCTATCTGCTGGTTTTATGGAGCCACTTGAATCGACGAGTTTGCACCTCATCCAATATGGGATAATGCGTTTGCTCGCGCTTTTTCCCAGTGCGGATATGTCTCCTTTATTGGCGGACGAATATAATGCGCTGACCTCTGCGGAATACGAACGCATTCGTGATTTTTTGATTTTGCATTACAAGGCAACTGAGCGCGATGATACGTCATTTTGGCAATATTGCGCGAACATGCCGATTCCAGATCGACTAGCCTATAAAATGGAACAGTTTCGTGAAAACGGAATCTTGGTTTCCGATGAAAGGGAGTTGTTTCACAATCCAAGCTGGATAGCTGTCTATTTGGGGCAGGGAATTAAACCCAAGCGAGCGCCGGCACTCACATCATACCGAATGCAAGTTCCGGTGTCAGAGCGTTTTTCTCAAGTGCAGGCAGCAATGCAAAGCGCATTGAAAGTGATGCCCGATCATCGCACTTATGTTGAAAATTATTGTAAGTCTACCTGACAATTGCGCGTTAGGAAGTCTTCATGGCTTGGAAGTTGAGCTTCAGCCTGCGCAATAATTGCGTCAATATCGGCTAAGAATTTCTCTAATTGGTCGGTTGATAGCCTATCTGCCATTGCGTGATAGGATTGGGGTATAAGGCCTTGGCCAATCATGACCTGAACCCAGCTTGCTTCTCTAAACAAATCTTCTGGTTCTTTATGGATGCGACCTGTTGCAGAGAATAACTCCAGTTTTTGTTTTAGACTGTCTGGAATATCCATATTTTTGCAATAGCGCCAAAAATCAGAGTCTTCGCGCTGGGTGCAATGATAGTGCAGGATTATAAAGTCACGTATTAATTCATATTCTTTGGAGACTTGGCGATTGTATTCATTGATATTGGCCGGCTCCATTTTTTGGGTAGGCAATAATTCAATTAAGCGGGAAATATTTGATTGGATGAGGTGGATTGATGTGGATTCCAGGGGTTCAAGAAAACCACTCGACAGGCCAATTGAAATACAGTTTTTGTGCCAAAACTTCTCACGTCGTCCGGTGGTGAAGCGGATGTGGTTGGGGTCTGCAATGGGAGGACCGTCCAGGTTCGACAATAGAATTTCAAGGGCGGTTTCATCCTGCATGAATTGATCACTATAGACATGCCCATTACCTGTGCGGTGCTGTAGAGGAATGCGCCATTGCCAGCCTGCGGTGTGCGCAATGGATTTTGTGTAAGGGACGAGCGGACGGGTGCTTTGAGAAGGGACTGCGATAGCACGATTGCAGGGGAGCCAATGGGTCCAGTCCTGATAGCTAACGCCTAAGGCTTTATCTATTAAAAGGCCGCGAAAACCGGAGCAATCAATAAAAAGATCACCTTCAATTTGGGGGCCGTTTTCAAGTTTTACATGGTCTATAAAGCCGGTGTGGGGATTGAGTACTGTTTGTTTTACGAAGCCTTCAATGCGTGTGACACCTGACGTTTCTGCAAAATTGCGAAGGAAGCGGGCATATAATCCAGCATCAAAATGAAAGGCATAGGATAGCCCTGTCATTCCAGTTTTGCCAATGCGTTCTAAACGGTCAAACTTATTGGAGTAGGCCACTTTGTGGTGAAGTGAGTAATCCCAAAGAGAGCTTTGTTTACCTTCTTCTTGGGCGCGCTTCCAATAGTGATGAAATTGGAGGTTGGAAAGGTTGAGGCCCACATCGCCAAATGTGTGAAGGTAGCTTTCTCCAATTTTGCCCCAGTTAGAAAATTCAATGCCGAGTTTTATTGTGCCTTTAGTGGCTTTTAAAAACGTATTTTCATTCAGCCCCAACATACCATTTAGACGACGTATTTGCGGTATGGTGGCTTCGCCAACTCCGACTGTGGCAATTGAGTCTGATTCAATTAAAGTCACGGAGATTGATGGGGGCAGGAGCTTAGCGAGTGCAGCAGCCGATATCCAACCAGCAGTACCGCCGCCTACGATGACAATCTTCTGAATCTGCGTATTAGTCATGGCAATACTCTAGCAGAGGAATAGGGAACAAAATAGCCCGCACGTTTCCATGCGGGCTAAGTTTAAGATTAAGGTAGGGAGGAAACCTAATCTAGAAAGATTTGGATACGGTGAAGTTATAAGTTGTACCGTATTGCTCGTGGCGACTGATATATGAAACGCCGTCCAAAGCTGTATCGTTAGAGGTAGCGAATGGCTCGTCTGTGAGGTTGAAGACTTCGAAATTCAAAGCCAAACCTTCCAATTTTCCGCTGTCCCATTCATATCCAACTTGCAGGTCTACGATCGTTTCTTCAAGTGCTTGAGCACCTGCTAAAGAGCCATCGAAGTTTTGTACTTCAGACAAGAAATCTGAACGGTAACGCGCGCTAACACGTGCACGCCAGCCATAGTTCTCGTAGTAGAAATCACCCGACCAGACGGTGTCAGAATATCCTGGAATTGGAAGTTCATCGCCGTTTTCCGTTTCAAGGCCGTTGTCTGCATATGTATAGCTCGCATTGAAGCCGAAGCCTTCAAGTGCAGGCGGCAAAATGTTGTCCAAGTTCATGCGGAATGTTGCTTCGATACCTGTAATGGAACCTTCAGCAAAGTTTACAGGACCAGACAAACGTACTTGAGATACTTCAGGGTTTGCAGCCAAGAAGTCACCATGCCCACCAGCGATAAGTGATTGTGTGCCGTCGATCATCGTGTTGCGGTCTACTACCCAGTCAGACAATTCTTTGTGGAAGAGGGCAACAGATAGAGCTGTTGTGGAGTCAAAGTATTTCTCAAATGCAAGATCAAATGCAGTTGATTTGTATGGTTGCAAGAATGGGTTACCACCGCTTTGTGTGAAACAAACTGTTTCGGGCGGATCAAACGTCACGAGGACGTCTGGAAGTTGATCACCATCAGTGCTTACACATGAGATTGGATTGCTATCCAAGTTTTGGTTTGCCGCCAATTGATCGAGGCGTGGGCGCGTCACAGTTTGAGCGGCTGCGAAACGTATAAATGTGTCTTCTGTTACTTCGAAGTTTAAGTTCAAGCTAGGTAGGAAATTGCTGTAGGAGTCTTCTACAGTTTGAGAAAATTGGTTTGCACCAAAGTTCAAAGTTCCGGTCGATTCTTGAGTTGTGTCGACATATTGGAAACCAAAGTTTCCGCGCATTGGCACTGAACCCAATTGGGTATCAATGTTGGCCATTGCAAAATATGTCATCAGATCTTCTTCAAGCGTCCAGCGTGTGCCGTTTGCGGGCTCCACAACATATGTGCCGTCTGCGATTAAGCTTGCTGGGTCATATGCTAGAATATCTAGGCCGATTGAGCCGCTGTCTGTGATGCCGCGAATAGCTGATCTTGGAAGTACAAGGCCATTTCCAAACGCGTCTGTTGCACGCAAGAATGCTTCGTTTGAATCGAAGTTCTTCTCGCGTTGAGTTGAGAAAGCACCAGCTTTTACTGAGGAAATAAATCCAGAGTTTAAGAAGTATTCAGCTTCAACACGAATTTGGTCTAGTTCATCTTCAATTTTTGGCTCTTTAATGAAGCCAACTTGGCCCCAACCACCTGGGTCAGTTAAAAGAACGTTCGCAGAATCTGTATAGTCAACATCGTGATCAATGCTGTATTCGCCATCTGGATCGAAATTGAACTTTAGGGTGTCGAGTGTGCCTGAGCGGGCAGCTCCGATACCTGCATAAGATTCGTAGTCGATATCGTTACGCTCAAGCGTTGAGCGGGCAAGATCAAGCGTTAGAGTTAGGTTGTCAGACACATCATATTGTGTGTTGATGCCCAACGCCCAAATTTCGGCTGTGTTGCCTTCGGTGTCTGTGCGAACGATTGGAGAAACATCTGTGTAAGTTGCGGAATCCGCGAATCCGTTGCTTCCTGTTGCGCTATCAAAGCTCGCTCCCGACCACGATGCGATTGGTGTTTCTACGCCGCGGAAGATACCGGCATCCTCTGTGTCTGTGTAGAAAGCGTCGATAGATGTGCGCCAGTTGTCTGTAGGTTCAAATTGCAAAGCACCGGCGATTGATGTGCGTTCAAACTCACGAGAAACAACACCTGTGCGTGGGTTGTCTGACGGGTAAACTAGGCCAGTGACATCATCAATGCTTGTTTGGCCGCCATTCGTTTTAAGTTCGCGGGTTGTGTAGTGTGTCGGGTTGGATTGCTGTGTTGCAGCTAGAGACCACCCAATTGTTCCATCTTCGTTTTGGTCAATATAAGATCCAAATAAGCGGTAACCAGTGTCCTCATAATCTGGGTTGAGTTCTCCACTATCATTGAGAACATACTTACCCGATACGTTGATTTTACGTTCGTTGTAGTCCAGTGGGCGCACAGTGCGAAGGTCAACCGCGCCGGCGATACCTGTTGCTGCTAATTGTGCATCAGGTGATTTATATACGATACCTTTCGCGACAAGTTCTGATGGGAATTGGTCAAACTCAACACCGCGATTGTTACCGGCAGATACAACTTCACGACCATTTAAAAGTGCAAGAGAGAAGTCTGGTCCCAAACCGCGAATAGAAACTTGTTGGGAGCGCCCGCGTACACGCTGGGCCGTTACGCCAGGAAGGCGTGCTAGGGAGTCTGCGATTGATAAATCTGGAAGGCGTCCAATATCTTCAGCAGAAATTGCTTCAATGATTGAGTTGGATTCTCTCTTTGTTGCTAGAGAGTTTTCAATCGAACTTTTGATACCGGTGACCGTAATAACGTCCAAGACTTTTTGCTCGCCTTCAGTTTTTTCAACTGGTTCAGCTGCTTCTTGTGCGAAACTTGGTGCACCTAAAATGAGCATCGCCCCCGATGCTGCGCCGATAAGCATTCTCTGCTTTAGGTTGACCCCTTTAGGCATGTATTCCTCCCAATTTATATGTTCGATTTTGCGCCCAATGCAAAAACATGCAAAACTTTTGCATAATATGAAAATTATGTCCAGTGGTCGGCATGTGAATCTAATTTGTGGTGTGAAAAAGTCACATAAAGTCCAATTTTGGCACAAATTACTCCGAGTTTGCAAAGAACTTCCGTTTTATTTGTCTATTTTGCAGAGTATGCAAAAAAATGAAAACAATAGATTTTCGTAACGTGAGGATGCGAGAAAAATTATCACTTTGCGTATTTCTTACCCGAAAAGGCCACGTAATTTTTGAGTTTGAATATTGTTTGAGTCGGGGAGGTAGCAATTTGACGTGTAGCGTGGTCTGCGGGGAGGCGATGGGGTCATATATTGCGTGATTGGGCGAACACACCATGAGGGAGGTGTCCTCATGGTGTGTTCGCTCAATCAGGTAGGAAGAAAGGAGTTTGTTAGGGGAAGGGAGTGCTGTGTGCTCTGGTTTTTTGCTCAATGCCTGAGCTTAAAGAGTAGCTTCTCCACCCGCAATCAGTGATGTGGCCTTGATTGCGGGTGGAGTTTAAATACGCCGTAAAGCTGTTTGCGGGTGTGTCGGTTAGCTATTTAACAACAGTCAGCTTTGTGTGTTTGAGTGATTGGGAGCTATTTCCGAGCATGATCGTAAATGTGCCCGCCTCTACAACACGTTTCATGTCTCGGTTGAAAAATTGTAAGTGCTCAGGCGTGATTGTAAATTCTACAGTCTTGGAGGCGCCTGGCGCTAAAGTAATGCGTTCAAACCCTTTGAGTTCTAAAACGGGGCGGGTAACTGAACTAACGTCATCCCTAATATATAGTTGAACAACTTCGTCAGCTTTATATTCTCCGGTGTTTGTTACCGTAATAGATGCTGTTGTGTTGCCGTCTGGAGATATTGTGTCCTTGGAAAGAGAGACGTTCCCAAACTCGAATCTGGTGTAACTCAGGCCGTGACCGAAAGCATATAATGGGGATGCATCTGCAAAGGCATACCCTCTGCGCGCTGTAGGTTTGTGGTTGTAGAAGGCGGGGATTTGGCCGACATTTCTTGGTACTGTAACGGGCATTTTGCCGCTTGGAACGGCTTTCCCGCTCAATAGATCGGCAACGGCGTAACCCGTTTCTTGTCCTAATAGCCAGCCATATAGTAAAGCGTCGAAATGATCTTCTACATTTTCAAGTGAGAGTGGGCGACCAGAAATGACGA
>NZ_JBHTBR010000005.1:1283509-1284417 GCF_042665075.1 Hirschia litorea
AAGGCTGGACAACGCTTCAACCAATTCGGTTTGCTGCCCTATTAGGGTAATATCATTGCGATCACCCATATGAGTCTCTGACCAAGCCTCTCTCGAGGTGCTTTCATCTCCGCCAATGGCAAGAATGATGAGGTCGGCGTCCTGAGCTTTTTGGACAGCTTCTTGGATTTTAGATAGGTTTTCAGTCTCGTCAGCTAGGGATACATTGTCGTCCCACCAAGAACGATTACTGGTCAATTCTACGCCTTTGCTGTGAATGATTTGTGTCTCATTACCCCAACGTTCTTTAATGCCATCAAGAATGCTGACGACCTGACGCGGTTCGTCTGAATAGCCGCCTAAAACAACAATATCTGAATTCGGTCCAATGACAGCAATTTTTTTGTAGTCTGAGGGTGCTATTGGCAGAGTGTTGTTTTTATTTTTTAGGAGTACGGGGGCTTTAATGGCTGCTTGATAGGCTAGTTCTCTTGCTTCTTTGTTGCCAGTGATTTTATCTGCATATGCTGCATCGGCGTAAGGCGTATCAAAAAGGCGGGCGCGTTGTTTGAGCTGTAAGATTCTTAAAACTGCGCGGTCCAGAATTGATTCATCAATTTCTCCAGCTTCTAACTTTTCTTTTAGGCTGTAGAAGGCGCTGCCATCGGGCAGTTCCATATCAACACCGGATTCGAGCGCCAACGCTCCGGCACCGGCCAAAGAGCTAACAACGTTGTGGCGAATGTTTAATTCGTTGATGGCAAAATAATCAGCAACAACAGGTCCATCAAAACCCCATTCTCCGCGTAAGATATCGTTTAATAACCATGGGTTTGCATGGGATGGGATGCCATCTATTTCGTTGTAGCTTGCCATGACTGATGCGGCTCCAGCATTGATGGCAGCCTCAAATGGGGGGAAGAAAACTT
>NZ_JBHTBR010000005.1:1284427-1286445 GCF_042665075.1 Hirschia litorea
GGCTTCTGGCTGGCCGTGACCGGTCATGTGTTTAAGTGTTGTGAGGACTTTATCTTCAGGTAATAAATCATCTGATCCCTGAAAGCCTTTAATAGCTGCAACTCCCATCTGAGACACGAGGAATGGGTCTTCTCCAAAGGTTTCTTCAATACGTCCCCAGCGAGGATCTAGCGCGACATCCACGACGGGTGATAAAACATGGTGGACACCTCGTGCTCTAATTTCTCTTGCAACGATAGAGTAAGCTTGCTCTACAAGCTCTGGATCGAACGTCGCTGCAAGGCCGATTGATTGGGGGAAGGAAGTTGCGTGTAATCCTTGAAGGCCATGCAATCCTTCTTCGTGAAAGAGCGTAGGGATACCCATTCGGGTTTCTTCAATCATCCATTTTTGGATTTCATTGACGAGTTTCACTGTATCCTCTGGGGAGCGGCCAGATAGTCTTCTTACAACTGTTGCATCATTTAAATCTTTGCTTGGAGTTGGCTCTTCCATACCCACAGTATCTTGAGGTCGTGCTATGCAGCCTGCACCGTGGGGGAAGTGCTCTTTCATTTTTACAGGATTGAAACTGCCATCTTTTTCAATGAATTTGGCTTTGTCTTTCCAGATGCAGCTAATTTGAGCCAATTTCTCGTCAATCGTCATTTGAGACACCATGGTTTCTGGGCTCAAAACTTGAGAACTGGATGTTTCTGGCAATTCTGCAGTTGATGTTGCGAAATAAGTTGTGCAGCCCATCAAAATGATCGCTGAGCAAGTTCCGATTAGTATTTTTTTCAACATACTATTTTGTCTCCTATCCAGCTGGGCTGGTTATTCAAATGTTGGTTGGCGTTGTTTTTTTTTGCCGTAGTCGGTGTTGAGGCTTCGGCGGTATTTGTAAGTGCCGCAAATGACTGAAGGTGCGGGGTTTGAGCTGCATTGCGCTGGTGCTTGTTTGTTGAGGATGGGTGTTAGGAGTGTGGCGTTAGGCTTGTTTGGGGTGGATTTAGCGCCATAATTTTTCCTCCGTGACTTGCGCCTGATTTCCAACAAAGAATGATCAATTCAATTGGAGGCAGCATTTATTAGGTCGTATTTTTATGATTGGATTTTTTTGCTCATTTTGGAGGAAATCTAGCCAATATTTCTGGTGTTTTCCATACTGAGGCGTGCGATAGTTGTTTTTGTACGGTGGAAAATTTTATAAGTTGTTGATTTTTAAATATTTAAAATAGAGTATATCGTTGTCATTTTGTGCCGTTTATATAGAGAAATAGTCTATTTATGGTGTGTCATAGGTAATAAAAAGTGTATCTTATGCGGTTTATTATCTCGATTAAGACAACGAAAGACTTTTTTTGAGGTGCTTCATTTGTTGAGGTGAAGAAATTGATGTCACCCCACGATTCCACACCCTCCACCTGTGAGCGTGCTGGGTGGCTGATGGCGGCCTGCTGGCGGCGATGTTGTGGGCAGGTGTAATCCTGCCTTGGGGCAGGGCTGGGTTTGGCGCTATCGTGTTTGCTTGCAGCTGGAAGACTGCGCATGTTCAGCCGTTAGATGCATAAAAAAAGCGGGACTAGAAAATTAGCCCCGCTTTTAAATTGTGAATGTCAGTTGGTTTACACCTTGATGCCAGCCTCTGCTGCGTCTTTGACAAATTGGTCGAGGCCAGCTTGTGTCAGAGGGTGTTTTACCAAAGCCTTGATAACACCTGCTGGAGCAGTACCTACATCGGCACCCACTAACGCACATTCTTTTACGTGCATTGGGCTGCGGATAGAAGCCGCAAGAATTTCAGTATCGAAACCATAATTATCGTAAATGACTCGGATTTCTTGAATGAGCTCCATGCCATCAATGTGGATGTCATCTAAGCGGCCAATGAAAGGTGAAATATACGTTGCGCCTGCTTTGGCCGCGAGCAATGCTTGGTTTGCAGAGAAACACAATGTGACATTGGTTTTGATGCCTTCCTTGGAGAAGGTTTGACAGGCTGCCAAACCATCTAAAGTGAGCGGCAATTTCACAAC
>NZ_JBHTBR010000006.1:0-2042 GCF_042665075.1 Hirschia litorea
TGGCCCTAAGCTGCCTGATGAACAATGCGGCCATATAGACAATTGTAGACTACTTAGAAATGATGCAAACCTAATTTGAGTTTGGGGGTAGCTATACAATGTTTTCTTTAAAACCACCGAAGTGGGTCTACGTGCTATTCCTAATGGGAATATGCAGCATTGGGATCAGAGTTATACTCGATTCTCGATTTGGAAATTCTGCACTTTTGTATGTGGCTGTCCCATTTCTAGTTTCTATTCTCATTTTTCATCTTGTACCTAGCCCTCAAGATTCGAGCAAATTTAGTCGGCTTATGCTCCATTTAAAAATGGCAACGGTAATATTTTTAGGAACATCTGCATTTTTGTTCGAAGGATTTATTTGTGTACTGTTTTTTATACCCATTTATTATCTGTTTGTGATTGTTGGATATACATTTGTTGCACTTGCAGATTGGTCAGAACAACGAAATTCTCAAAAAGACACTCTCAAATCTAGCATGATACCAATCTTTGTTGCTGTTCTTGCAATTGAAGGATTATCCCCGTCAACGAGCTTTGAACGTAAAAATTACGTTCATCATGAGGTGGTGGTAGATTTAGATATTGCGAAGTTAAAATCTAATATGTCTTTGCCGTTAGAATTACCCAAAAGACGGCAATGGTTTCTCTCTATTTTTCCTCTTCCGGTAGAAGCACAAGCAGGATCACTGAAAGATGGAGACATTCATAAGCTAAAATTCCTTTATAAGAAATGGTTTTTTACGAATACTCATGAGGGGGAATTTCATCTAAAAATTGATGAAGTTGGTGATCAACATGTCAAAACTTCAGTTGTTAAAAACACAAGCTATTTGTCGAAATATCTAAAAATTAGAGGAACGGATATCGAGTTTGAGCCATTAGCAAATGGTCAAACAAAAATCTCCTTAACTATATCCTATGAGCGATTGCTTGATCCGGCTTGGTATTTTGCGCCTATGCAAGAGTATGCTGTTCAGCAGAGCGCAGATTACTTTGTTAACTCCATTTTTCTAAGAGAAACAATGTAATGTCAAAGTCTATTCAAGATGCTGCCGAAGGCGCATTCAAGGTAAATTCTCTATCAAATCTAGAAAATGCCGATCCCGTTGCAGGAAGGGTTGTTTGGGATGCTCCGCGTTCTATTTGGAATACTGGGATATTCTTGGGAGCGATAATTCTCGCTCCGATATACTTCAATATCTCGGCTCTTTTCATGTTTTTTGTTTTAACATCGGTCACCTTGTGTGCAGGCCACTCAGTAGGTTTTCACAGAAGGCTTATCCATAAAAGTTTTGATTGTCCCAAATGGCTAGAACGGGTTCTCGTTTACATGGGAACGATTGTCGGAATGGGTGGTCCTATCTGGACTATCAAACTTCATGACAGCCGAGATTGGGCGCAGAGACAGCCAGATTGTCATGCATTCCTTCGTCACGAACATGGTTTTCTCAAAGATGGATTGCTCTACCTTCATGGAAAGCTGGTTTTAGACGCCCCACCTAAATTTGATGCAGGAAAAGGGATTTCAGACGACTGGTTTTACAAATTTTTGGATAAAACATGGATGTTACACCAACTGCCTTTAGCTGGAATACTATATGCTTTGGGTGGTATGTCGTGGCTAGTGTGGGGTGTTTTTGTAAGAGTTGCAGCCTGTACGACGATGCATTGGGCAATATCATACTTTGCTCACACCCGAGGTCCTAGTGACTGGAAGGTTGAAGGTGCTGTTATACAAGCCCATAATGTTCCATTACTAGCTATTCCTACAATGGGTGAAAGCTGGCACGGAAACCATCATGCGTTTCCAAGCTCAGCGAGGCATGGATTATATCCCGAGCAAATTGATCTTGGGTGGTATTTTATCTGTTTACTTAAATTTGTTGGGCTCGCTCGAAACGTAAAAACACCGAAAGATTTACCTGCTAGAAACAATATTATTCCCACGTCAACTCGAGCTATGAATATCGTTTCGGCCGAACAGCTCACTCAATTGGAAACCAGAAAACTGCCCTAAGCTGAATGTCGCCTTTTGGCGA
>NZ_JBHTBR010000007.1:0-64154 GCF_042665075.1 Hirschia litorea
GTCCTGATTTTTTGATGAGTGAAGGGTTTGTTGTCACCCCATCAATCAGACCGTAGGATTCAAGCTCCCGGATTTCATCGACATTTGCTGTATCTACAAAAAATTTCATCAGAAACTTCCGCCTATTTGATGCTTAGGTTGATCAGGTTTTCAAGGTGTTCTTGACGCCCCGAATTGTGAGTGCCGTTTATGCCTTCTTTTTTTGCGTGGTCGGCAATGTCAGCAAGAGATGTTTCTTTTGAAAGGATCATTTTCCCTAGGGTACCTTCCCATCCTTTATAGCGGTTAGCTTTGAAGGATTCGATTTCGCCTTTTTCTATAATGTCGGCTGCGGCGAGAAGGGCGCGCGCTAAGCAGTCTGCGCCGCCAATGTGGCCGTGGAGCATATCAACTGCATCAGAACTTTGACGGCGCACTTTCGCATCAAAGTTGAAGCCACCCGTATCTAAACCACCGCTTGGCAATAGCTCAATCAACGCCAATGTGATGTCTTTGATATCTACGTTGAATTGGTCTGTGTCCCAACCGTTTTGGTAGTTCCCAGAATTGATGTCGATTGATCCCATAACGCCCAAGGAGACAGCTGTTGCGATTTCGTGTGCGAATGAGTGGCCGGCAAGGGTCGCGTGGTTAGGTTCGATATTGACGTGAACTTCTTTTTCTAAGCCGAAGCGTTGAAGGAAGCCGAACACTGTTGCAGTATCAAAATCATACTGGTGGTAAGAAGGTTCATGCGGTTTTGGTTCAATCAGGATTTTACCTTTGAAGCCAATTTTGTGCTTATATTCTACGACTTTACGCAGCAACGTACCAAAGTTTTCTAGCTCTGTGTTCAGGCGGGTGTTTAGGAGTGTGTCATAGCCTTCACGTCCCCCCCAAAGAACGTAGTTTTCTCCACCCAACTTCATCGTGGTGTCCATACATTCACGGATTTGACGGACAGCCGTTGCGGTCACTTCTGGGTCTGGGTTGGTGAGCCCACCAGCCATATAGCGGCGGTGTGAGAAGAGGTTAGCGGTTCCCCAAAGTAGTTTGACGCCAGTTTCTTCCTGCTTCTGAGCGAGGCGGTCTGCTGCGCGCGCTAATTCGTTTGATAGTTCGTCTGGTGTTTCCAAATGTCCGGCAACATCAACATCGTGAAAACAGTAATATGGAAGCCCTAGTTTCGTGAAGAATTCAAAAGCTGCATCCATTTTAAGGTCTGTAGCTTCTTGAACTGAAGAGGCGTTGTGCCATGTGCGTTCAAACGTGCCTTGGCCGAATGGGTCTGCTCCATCCCAGCAGAAAGAGTGCCAGTAACATACTGCCATGCGCAGGTGTTCGGCCATTGTTTTGCCAAGGACGACTTGGTCTTTGTTGTAGTAACGAAATGCGAATGGGTTGGTTGTGTTTGGCCCTTCGTATTTGACGGCATCAACACCTTCAAAATAAGTAGTCATAGTTAGTTTCCTTCAAATTCTGGCGTTAGATTTTTGTAGAGGGATTGGAATTTCTCAAATTTGGGGCTGAGAGCTTCGATGTCTTGGTCGCGTGGGTTTACGATGTCGACGACAGCAGGGGCGCGGAACATGTCGTTGATGTCGCCGCCTTCTATTCCGTAGCGCGCAAGTCTGGCTGCGCCCAGGGCTGGACCGGTTGCGGCTCCATCGCGATAGACGAGCGGTCGCCCGATTGCTGCGGAAAGGATGCGCCCCCAATAGAGAGATAAAGAGCCGCCACCAATGACGGAAACATTGCTCACTTCTGCTTTGGATTTTAAGAGGGCATTGAAGCCATCAGCCATGCCAAAAGCAACGCCCTCTAAAACCGCTTGGGCAAGGGAGGCTTCATCTGTGTCGTGACCTATGCCAAATAACACGCCTTTTGCATTCGGATTGTTGTGTGGCGTTCGCTCTCCAGAGAGATAAGGTAGGAAGTGGAGGTCTGAAGCGAATTGGTTGCGTTCTTCCGCTTTTGCTACGAAATTTGCGACATTGCCATCTCCAGTCAGTTTGGCGGCCCAATCTAAACAGCTTGCAGCACTCAACATAACGGACATTAAGTGCCAGCGGTTTGGGAGTGCGTGACAAAAAGCGTGGACTGCTTTGTCTGGAGAGGGGCGAAATGCGCTTGTTGCAAGAAATATGACGCCAGATGTACCCAAGGATAGAAGGGCTTCACCATCATTTATAACGCCAACACCGGCTGCTCCTGCCGCATTGTCTCCGCCACCCGCGATGACAGGAACTTGTTGCATGCCCCAAGCTTCGGCAAGTTCAGGTCTCAGTTTGCCTGTTACCTCGTGGCCTTCATATAACTTTGGCATATTGCTAGTGGAAAGGCCGCACGGGGACAGAAGCTCTTCGGACCAACGGCGTTCGCCGACATCTAGCCAGAGTGTGCCTGCTGCGTCTGATAAATCTGTCGCTTTTTCACCTGTCATGCGTAGGCGGACATAATCCTTTGGGAGAAGGACCGTTTTGATTTGTTTGAATATTTCTGGCTCGTTGCGTTCTAGCCAGCGGAGCTTTGGGGCGGTGAAGCCGGGCATTACCAAATTGCCACCTTTGGTGAGGTAGTCGGGCTGTTCTTTGGTAAGAATTTCACACTCTTCCATGCATCGGCCGTCATTCCATAATATTGCTGGTCTTAGAATGCGATCGTCGGCGTCTAGAATTGTCGCTCCATGCATTTGGCCTGAAAGACCAATCGCTCTGATTTTGTGTCTGAGCTCTACATCTAATTGAGCAACGGCCATATTAGTGGATGTCCACCAGTCTGCCGGGTTCTGTTCCGACCACAATGGTTTGGGGCGGGAAATGGGGAGATCTACAGAGGTTTGTGCTATCGGGGTTCCATCGTTGTCTATTACGACAGTTTTTACGCTGGACGTACCTATATCTATTCCTAGAAACATTGTTTGATTTGCTCGCTTTGGTGCGTATTCCATTTGGGTTTGGAGACGCTTTTCTTCCCTAATCGTATTGGGCTTTGGGATTGCAACCATGAAGAATTGTCCCAGCCATAACGCTTTTCTTGCAATGATAGCGTTATCATTACGGTGCTGCAAGTGTCTTTTTTTGTTTTGTGATTCATTCGTCTTTTTTAGCCAGTGGGAATGCGTGAATAGAATGGGGTAAATTAAAGAAATTTATTTTAGCGATCCCAATGAAATCTAGTGCGGCTTTCCTGAGCCCTGATGACTTTATAGGTTAGAGGTAAAGCGATTGTTGTCGTGCTCATCCTGAAATTGTTGTTTTAAAACAATTTATTAGTTGTATGCGGTGAGAGTTTTTCGAAACTTTGTTTGCAATGATTGCGATATCATTTATCGTGTTGTCTCTTGCGGACGCGTGGTTTTGGTCGTGGATCATTTATTTGGCGCAGGCTTATGAAGCGGAGAATAGTGTTTTGAAAAAGTGTGTGCAGAAGAAAATTCTTAGGAACCCAATTCTCCGTGGTTTTAACCCTGACCCATCCATATGTCGGGTTGGAGATACATATTATATTGCCACTTCAACATTTGAGTGGTTTCCTGGGGTGCAGATATTTGCATCAACGGATTTAGAAGACTGGAAATTGGTTTCCAGACCATTGGATAGTGCGCGACTTTTAGATATGCGCGGGGTGCCTGATAGCTGCGGAGTGTGGGCTCCGGCTCTATCTTATGCTGATGGTAAATTCTGGCTACTTTATACGAATGTCAGACGTTTTGACGGGGATTTTAAAGACACTCCAAATTTTCTGACAACTTGTGAAGAGATAGATGGTGAATGGTCCGACCCAATCTACATAAACGCATCTGGGTTTGACCCGTCTTTATTTCATGACGATGATGGCCGCAAATGGGTTGTGAATATGGTTTGGGATCACAGGCATAATCATAGCTATTTTAAAGGCATTGTATTGCAAGAATATTCGGTCGAAATGCGGAAGGTATTTGGGCCACGCAAGATGATTTTTCAGGGAAGTGAGGCTGGTTATACTGAGGGACCACATCTGTATAAGATAAACGGTGAGTATTATCTTATTACAGCTGAAGGCGGTACCGGATATAATCATGCGGTTTCGGTTTGTCGATCAGATAAGATTGATGGTCCCTATGAGATAGACCCCGCAATGCATGTCATTACAGCGCAAGGCCAAGCTGGAAAACCCATCCAAAGGACGGGGCATGGCGGGTTGGTGGATACACCTGAGGGTAGATGGTTTCTTACTCATCTCTGTTCGCGCCCAATCCCTGGAACGCGACTTAGTCCGATGGGGCGAGAAACCGCCATTCAAGAAGTTTACTTTGATGATGATGGATGGATAAGGCTGAGGCATCCCGACATTGCATTTGAGATAAAATCTCTCAATGAGGATGAGAAGCAATTAATCCGTTATTCTTTTGATGGCGAGAAATTGCATTCGGATTTTGCATGGCTGAGGACGCCATATCCGGAGCGTCTTTTTTCTTTGTCCGCGCGTGAGGGGTGTTTGAGGCTCATTGGACGCGAATCTCCAGGGAGTTTGTTTGAGCAATCAATTGTGGCGAGGCGGCAAACAGAGCATTGCTATCAGGCAACTACGATTATTGAGTTTGATCCTGATAGTTTTCAGCAAATGGCTGGTTTAATTGCCTATTACAATCAGCATAAATTCCATTATCTGTTTATTTCTTATGATGATGAAAATGGCAAAACCCTGCAGGTGATGAGTTGTGCAGGTGATTTGAGTTTGCATGCGCGTGCGCCAATGGGTTTGAAGCCCGTTTCGATCCCTGAAGGCGTACCCATTCATATGAAAGTTGATGTTAAGTTTGATGTTTTGACTTTTTATTGGTCTCTGGATGGGGGCGACTGGACACGTATTGGCCCAACGCTTGATGCATCTGCACTGTCTGATGAGGCGGGAAAGGGAGAGGGTGCAAATTTCACAGGCGCGTTTGTTGGTATGGCATGTCATGATGTGACTGGAATTGGGTTACATGCTGATTTTAGTGCATTTTCATACGCTGAAACATAAGTGTGAATGCGCCGTTTGTGGCGATCTAAGTCTTGAGAATGTAATTATTACATCTTATAGTTGTTTATAAGAGCGATCGAATCCAAGCTAACCTATTGCAGCGATATGAATTGACGCTGTTCAATTGTTGCTAGTGTACTGTTTTAACGCTAGCACCTCTTGCTGCAGTGTCGAATGTTCGAGGGGTTAAGTCATAATGGAAAGACGGCGTATAACAGAAGTGCAAGGCACTAGTGGTCGCCGGCTAACTATTGTTGATGTGGCCCGTGAGGCTGGCGTTTCGGTCAAAACCGTGTCGCGTGTTCTCAACGACCAAAAGGGAGTTGGTGATAAAACGCGTGAGCGGGTTCGCGACATCATGGAGGCGATGGGCTATAAAATAAACAAGGCAGCACGGGACTTACGTTTAAATCGTCCAACGCTTATCGCACTGCTGCTTGATAACCCCAGCAGGCATATGAGTTCGTTTAACGCTGACCTTCAAATTGGCGCGATGCGTGGATGTAACAAACTTGGATATTATCTTATCGTTGATGATTACGGATCGCCTGAGAGTGCGTATGAAGAAATCGTCGACAATTCGGATTTGGCTGGTGTGATTGTTTCTCCTGGTTTGTCGGATAACCTTGGAATGATTGCGGCTTTTGAAGAGCGCAATATTCCTTATGTAAGGATTGCACCACAAAGTGAGATTGAGAGATCATTTTGCGTCTCTATTGATGATAGGGGGGCATCGCGGGATTTGACCAAGCATTTGCTAGATGCTGGGCATCGTAAAATCGGTGTCATTAAGGGGCACCCAGACCATTTGGTGAGTGAGATTAGATATATTGGTGTTGTTGAGGCAGCTATTTCGGCTGGCGTAACGATTGACCCCGCTTATGTTTTGCCAAGTTTGTATGATTTTAAATCAGGCCTGAAGGCTGCGGAAAAGCTCTTGAGTATGAAGGAGCGACCTACGGCTATAATTGCGTCAAATGATGAAGTCGCTGCTGCTGTGATTGCGGTTGCGGCGAAAAAAGGTATTAAAGTGCCTGAGGAGTTGTCTGTCGTTGGTTTTGATAATGCGCCAATCTCTAACTCGATTTATCCGGCATTGACCACTGTGAATCAGCCTGTAGCTGAAATGTCTAAAGTTGCCGCTGAACTGCTTATTCGTGACGTCCTCCCCAGCGAAACGCAAGTTAAGCGCGTAATGCTGAACTATAGGGTCGTATTTCGAGACTCTGTTGCAGATATTTCTAAATAGTTGAAACCATTGAATTTAACTTTTTTGTTGAAGCTTTACTGAAACTGTATATGTTAGAGACAACGATGGACGTGCCGAGCTAGTCTGCTCCGCGTGCGTTCATATTGCTGATTGGGATTCTTAAGCTTCGAAGAAAGTTATCGCTCAATCTTATGCAATGTGGTTCTAAAGGGGAGAGGATATGAAAGAGCAATCAGATCATAAGTTGTCTGTTGTCGAAAAAGTTGGGTACGCTACCGGGGATCTCGCGGCGAATCTGGTTTTTCAGACGCTGATGACGTTTTTGGCGTTCTTCTATACAGACATATATAATTTACCAACAGCAACTTCCACCATGATTATTTCAACCGTGGGGATTAGTGCTGCATTGCTGATAAACCCCATTATGGGGTTGATCGCGGATCGAACGAATACAAAGTGGGGGAAGTTCCGCCCTTGGATTTTGTGGACCGCAATTCCTTTTGGCCTCATTGCTATTTTGACCTTTAGAACTCCTGATTTGGGTGAGCAGGGAAAGGTCATCTATGCCTTTGTAACTTACACAATGTTGCTTGCTATTTATGCTGCAAACAATCTTCCCTATGCGGCATTGAGTGGTGTTTTGACGGGTAACATGTCCGAAAGAAATAGCCTTTCTGCCTATCGGTTTGTCGCTGTGATGGCTGCTCAGTTTATCGTCCAGGTTTTCATGTATCCTCTGGTTTTGATTGTTGGCGATGGCGATGCGGCAGCTGGATTTAGTAAGGTCATGACCACGCTTGCGGTGTTTGGTTCCTTGCTAATGCTTGTCACCTTTTTCACCACTAAAGAGCGCGTTGTTCCAAAACCTGAGCAAGCGTCGAGTGTTCTTCAAGATACCAAGGACATGTTTTCCAACAAGCCGTGGGTGATCATGTTGGTCTTGACGACAATGGTCTTCTTAGCTTTGGCCCTGAAAGGCGGGTTGTATATATACTATTTTGAAAACTACATCAGCGAAGAGGCTATCGTGAAATTCCTCTCCGGTGTTGGTTTTTCTGAGTTGGAAAACCCTTCCGCTTATGCCTTTGGAATATTCAATGGCGGTGGCATCATAACGATGATCATTGGTATCTTATTTTCCAAGAGCTTGGCGGATAAGTTTGGGAAACGCGACGTTTTTGGCGGAGCCATTTTTCTGGCAACTCTATTTGTTATCTCAATATATTTTGCTTCGCGGTCTTCTGTTGCATTCGTGTTTGGGATGCAGGCCATACATGGTTTCTTTTGGGGAATTACGATTCCTATCCTTTGGGCGATGATTGCAGATGTTGCCGATTATTCTGAGTGGAAAACCGGACGACGAGCTACTGCGATAGTTTTCTCCGCTATGATGATTGGTCTCAAACTTGGGTTAGCTTTCGGTCAATCATTAGTGACTGTCGCGCTTGGAGTTATTGGCTATGAGGCGGGCCTTGAGCAGCAGAGTGACGGTGCAATAAACGGTATCCGTTTTTCAGTGAGTGTATTGGCGGCAGTGCCGTTCTTGGTCGCTTGCGGTCTGCTGTTTTTCTATAAAATCGATAAATCGATGGAAGAGCGGTTAGAGCAAGATCTGAAGGCGCGGCGCAGCACTTAGTCTTTGTTTTTATGTGATGTTCAAAATACGGATGGTTATGATGAAATATAATGTATTGGTGGCTGCCATAGCAGCTTTAGGTTTGACGCAATGTGCTCAAACGCGTGAAGTATCCGCTTCAAATAGTGCAACGTTAGCACATGCATATGAGGATCATTTTCTAATCGGTGCAGCGCTAAACGAGGATCAAATATATCAGCGCAATGCCGAAATAGATGCAATCATCCGTACGCAGTTTAATTCAATTGTTGCTGAAAATTGTATGAAGTTTGAACGCATTCACCCGAACCAAGGTGGTTTTTTCTGGGATGAGGCGGATGCATTCATAGCTTATGGTGAAAAGCACGATATGGCTGTGATCGGGCATACGCTTGCTTGGCATTCGCAAACACCAGAATGGTTGTTTCTTAATGATGAAGGAGACAACGTTGGACGCGAAGAGCTGCTCAAGAGGATGGAGCACCACATTACCACGATAATGCACCGCTATAAAGGTAAGGTAAAAGGTTGGGATGTTGTCAATGAAGCGGTTCTTGATGACGGAACGATGCGTCAGAGTAAGTTCTATCAGATTATTGGGGAGGACTGGGTCGAGCAAATGTTCCGGATTGCTCAAAAGGCAGATCCGGATGCTGAACTATATTATAATGATTATTCAATGGCGATCCCTGCTAAGCGTGAAGCCGTGCATGCTTTGGTAAAGGGAATGCAAGAAAAAGGTATCCGTGTGGATGGGGTGGGTATGCAGGGGCATATTAGCCTCGAAGGACCGACAATAGATGAGTATGAGGCAAGTTTGGTACGCTTAGCTGAGTTGGGGCTGGTCATGATCACTGAGCTTGATGTGACTGTATTGCCTTGGCCGGGGACTGAATTGACTGCTGAGGTATCTATGTCAGTTGAGTTCCAAAATGAGTTTAATCCCTACAAAGATAAGTTGCCTGCTGATGTGTCGAACCAATTGACGCAAAGGTACAAAGATATGTTTGCATTGTTTCTTAAGCACGAGGACAAAATAGATCGCGTTACGATGTGGGGAGTAACCGATGGTGCAACATGGAGAAATGATTGGCCCATGGAGGGGCGCACTGATTATCCATTGCTGTTTGATCGAGCAAACAAAGCAAAACCCGCTGTAGCGGAAATCATTTCACTGACGCAATCTGACGACGAGACAAGTGACTAATATGAGACATTTAGTAGAGCATATCTTTACTGCAGACCCTTCTGCTCATGTGTTTGATGGTCGAGTTTATATTTACCCTTCACGCGATGTGGAGGGGGGTATCGAATTCAACGACAATGGCGATCACTTTGATATGAGAGATTATCATGTGTTCTCGATGGATAAGATTGATGGCGAGGTGACAGACCATGGTGTCGCACTTCATGTTGATGATGTTCCGTGGGCAAAACGCCAGATGTGGGCACCAGATGCAGCTAAGAAAGGAAGTAAATATTACTTCTATTTCCCTGCTAAAGATTATGACGATGTATTTCGCATTGGGGTGGCTGTTAGTGATAAGCCAGAAGGCCCGTTCATTCCTCAGTCACAGGCGATGCAGGGAAGTTTTAGTATAGACCCTGCAGTTTTTGAAGATGATGATGGCGCGCACTATATGTATTGGGGCGGAATTTGGGGGGGGCAGCTTCAGCGTTGGAAGACAGGATCTTATGAAGAGGATGATTCCGAACCTGAAGATGATATGCCGGCGCTTTGCCCCAAAGTTGCGCGCCTGCGAGAGGACATGCTGGAGTTTGATGAAAGTGCGCGGGACCTTGTTATCCTTGATAAAAAAGGGGAACCACTAAAGGCGGGGGATCACAATAGGCGCTTCTTTGAGGCTGCTTGGATGCATAAATTTGGTGGTAAATACTACTTTTCTTATTCCACAGGTAACACGCATCTAATCTGTTATGCTGTGGGGGATAATCCCTATGGTCCTTTTACATATGGCGGGGTTATCATCACGCCTGTCGTGGGGTGGACAACTCATCACAGCATCTGTGAAGTGGACGGTAAATGGTATCTATTCCACCATGACAGTAAGCTATCTGGCGGCGTAACGCATTTGCGTAGTATTAAGGTCGCGGAACTAACGCATCGTGCTGACGGAACTATAGAAACAATTGATGGAATGGCTGAATAAGCCATTCCTGATTGGCACAGAATTTAGAGACGATTGTCAATTAGTCCATTTTTCGAAAGGTATTCGGAATGAAGAGGCATTACCTCTGCGGATTTGGCAATCGTAGCTCTAATACTTTGAAGTCGTTGGGCGGTTTCTTCGTTAGATTGAACGCCTGCAATGGGGTCATACCCTGAGGGGCGTAGGCCTTGTCCGATCATAACTGAAAACCAGCTTGTGTCATTGAAAAGTTCTTCATTTTCTCTGAAAATGCGACCATTTTCGGCAAACAAATCTATCTTCTCTTTGAGCGTATCTGGAATGCTCATTGTGCGAACATAGTCCCAGAATTTAGAATCATTGCGCGACGTTGCGTGGTAATGAAGAATTATGAAATCTCTAATTCTTTCATATTCATAGTCAGTTACTTTGTTGAAACGTTGAATGTTGGCTGGAAGGAAGTCTTTGTCCGGAAACATTTGTAAAAGTTTGCCAATTGCTGACTGTATTAGATGAATGCTGGTGGATTCTAATGGTTCGATAAAACCAGCAGACAACCCTATTGCAACACAGTTTTTATTCCAGAAAGCTTTTCGACGGCCTGTTGTGAATTGTAAGTGGTTTGGGGAGCCAATTGCAGGAGTTTTTAACTCTTCGATAAGTTGGGCTGTGGCTTTGTCTTTAGATATAAACGCGTCGCAATATACATGACCGTTTCCAACTCTGTGTTGAAGTGGAATGCTCCATTTCCAACCCGCACTTAGGGCTTTGGAGTGCGTGTATGGGGGAAGGTTTTTGTCTGATTGGGAGGGGACTGCAACTGCACGGTTCATTGGTAACCAATGCGACCAATCAATATATCCCGTTTTTAGGGCTTGTTCGATCAGTAAACCTCTAAATCCAGAGCAGTCTATAAATAAGTCTGCCTCAATGAGTTTGCCGCCTTCCAACGAGACTCCTGTTATGAAGCCATTTTCACCGTTTTGGTGGACTTTGGATATCAGTCCTTCTGTTCTTTTAACGGAGCGTGTCTCTGCGAAATTTCTGAGGAATTGTGCATATAATCCCGCATCGAAATGGTAGGCATATGCTATGTTTGAAAGGGGGGAGTTTCCTGCATTTACGGGGCGCATGAATTTGTTTTCCCGTGATGCCATGGCTTGAAGAGAGTATTCTTCTAGTGCATTGTTGTTTATAGTTTTTGTATATAACTTTTGAAAGAAGGCATGAAACGAAATGCCATTCATATTGAGTCCATAGGGGCCAAACGGATGGAAGTAGCTTTCATTCAGCTTTCCCCAGTCATCAAACTTGATGCCAAGTTTGAAAGTTGCTTTGGTACGCTTTACAAATTCGCTTTCATCTATCCCCAGTGATCGGTTAAATGTTCTAATCTGCGGAATGCTAGCTTCGCCAACACCTACTGTTCCAATGTGCTCTGATTCAACGAGTTCAATTTCGCAGTAGTCTGGTTTGAGTGTGTTGGAAAGGGCTGCCGCAGTCATCCAACCAGCCGTGCCACCACCCACAATAAGTACTTTTTTTATCTGTTTATTGGTCATCAAGACAGTCCATTTAAAAGCTGTTGGCGCGACAGTAGCGATCAATATATTGCTGGTGTGTTGGCAATTTGTTGGATAGGTCCGCAATCGCTGCTCGTAGACTTTTGATTGCCTTTAGTGTTTCTTCCTCGGGCATAGCATCAGCAAATGGATCCCAAGTAGCGGGGAATATTCCTTGACCTAAGAAGACGGCTAGCCAGTTCGTTTCAGCAAACAGTTCTTTGTCGTGTCTAACGATTTTTCCTTTGTTGCTGAAAAGGTCAACTTTCTGCTGTAGAGAGTCTGGAAGGGGAATTGATTTTATGTCGTTCCAGAAGTCGGAATCATCTCTTTGGGTTGCTATGTAATGCAATAGGATGAAATCACGTATCTGAAGATATTGGAGGTCGGTTTGACGATTATATTCGTCAATTTCAACTGGCCGAAATTGCGTGTCTGGAAAAAGCGCGATTAGCCGTGAGATACCTGATTGAATAAGGTGAATGCTTGTAGATTCAAGCGGTTCAATGAAGCCTGCTGATAGTCCGATTGCGACGCAATTTTTATTCCATGCTTTTTTGCGTTTGCCCGTCGTGAATTTAATTGTGAGAGGGGAGCTGACTGTTGGTTCGTCAAGATTGCTAAGTAAGATATCGCTCGCAGCAGAATCTGAAATATGTTGGCTGGAATATACAAGCCCATTGCCATTCCTGTGTTGTAGAGGGATGCGCCACTGCCAGCCGCATTGTCTGGCAGTAGAAATTGTGTAAGGCGGGGGCCGCGTATCGGATTTGGTTTGGATGGCTATAGCGCGATCACATGGTAGTATATCAGACCAGTCATCATAGCCTGTTTTCAGTGCGCCTTCTATCAGTAATCCTCTAAATCCCGTGCAGTCTATAAAGAGGTCACCGGCTATGTAGTAACCATTGTCCAAGACTACTTTTTCGATGAAGCCTGTTTGCGAATCTTGAACGACCTGTTTGACTTTTCCTTCTATTCTTTTGGTATTTTGGCTTTCAGCCGCGCTGCGAAGAAATTTGGCATAAAGTGCAGCGTCAAAATGATAAGCATATGAAATAGTTGATAAAATGGCATGAGGGTCAGGGCCAGGAGATAGGAATTTCCCTTTCAAGGCGGCCATCGCTGATAGACAATATTCATCCAGAGAGCCAACACCTTTGTGATTTCTGTATTTGAGCCAGAGTTGATGGAATGCTACGCCTTGCATCGCCATTCCATACTCTCCAAATGGATGTAAATAGGAGGTATTTAGCTTATGCCAATCTTCAAACTTAATGCCTAGTTTGAAAGTCGCTTGCGTTTTTGCGACGAATTCATTTTCGTTGATGCCAAGAATTTTGTTAAAATTGACAATGGGCGGAATAGTGGCTTCCCCGACACCGATTGTGCTGATTTCATCAGATTCGATTAGGGTAATGCTTGTTGTCTTGCAATTAAGGAGGCGCGATAGCGCCGCTGCGGTCATCCAACCCGCTGTTCCACCACCTACGATGACTATGTTCTTTATTGGGTCTTTTGAGTGCTGTGTCATGTGATTTGCTCCGCTTTGGAATTTTCGAGCAAATGGTCGAGATATTCATTTAGCGTTGGTGCGGCTGTGGCCTGTTTTTGTATTCGGTCATAATGTTTGGAGTAAAAGGCATTTAATGCATTGGTTGGCGCAGCTTGCGCGCCGATCGAGCTTGTTTCTGGAATTATGCCAAGGCTCAGCATGCTGGTTATCCAATCGTCGTCAGAATAGGTTTCGTTATCGTACATAACTACTCTGCCTCTGCGTCGAAATTGCTCAATTTTTCGCTGTAATTTGGGTGATGCTTTTTTCTCCCATGGGACTTGGGAGGGGGGCTGATTTTCCAGTAGGTGTAATTCTAAGAATAAGTCAGTGTTTTCTATCGTATCAGATACAACATTATTGAATGCACGAATTAGAGAGTCATTTTTGTCCAAAGGGCTGTGTAGGGTGCTTAAGAAAGTTTCGCACGCAGTTTCAATGACGGTGAAATTTGTAGATTGAAATCCAGAATATTTTTTTAATACACCGCCCAAGTCTATTGTTTTACCAGTCCAAACTGCTGGAGTAGATTTATTTGTATCTCTGGGCAGAAGAGGATGTGTTTCCACAAACTCATGACATGTTGTATAGGCTGTGTTTTTGATAGTGTCGGGATTTAGGGTTAACGTAGCGATAGGTTTAGTTTTGGTGCGCTGGATTGAGGTGGCTTGATAGTTTACACCCGTTGCTGGAATGCTTTGCGAGCAGTTGATTTCCCACGTGGGCATATCGAGAGTCGCTTCGTTAGGTTTGATGGTGACACCATTGCTTAGGCAGAGTTTTTTCAAAACATTTCTAAATTTCAAGGCGTTTACCGTATAACCATATGAAAAAGTAGAATTAATGCTGCGAGGGTTATCGCTGGGGTGATAGAATTTACATTTCTCAGATAAGGCCGCGCCTAGGCTATACATCCAATAGGGTTTTGCGAGGTTGGCGTGTTTGAGTTTAGCCCAATAATGGTGAAAGGCTGTGCCGTTCGCGCTAATCCCAGTTTTCGAGAAGCAATTGGTGAAGTCAGAAATGTTATTGCGCGAGTAACGATATTGTACCCCGAGTAAAAAATTGGCGTCACAAGTTGCGAACAACTCTTGCTCTGTCAGGTCTATTTCTTCCAGTACGCGCAACATTTCAGGGCGTAGGGTGAATGCCGGCGGTATATTGTTGTCATCTATGTTTTGCGGCGAGACCTCTATCTGGTGTGTGCTAAATGAGAGTGCTGTTCGCAATCGTAGTGCGAGATACCAAGTTAGGTGACAATTTCCCAACAAGTTAATTTTGATCAAGGTGCTCATTTAAGACATTCCTTGTCGGCAATATTTGTTGAGAAATTCTGTGTGAGTTTCTGAGGAATCAACAAATTTACGGACCGTGTTTGCGTAGTTGAGGTGTCTGTCTAAGTCTGCCTGAGAAAGAGCGTCCGCCCGTGGGTCTCTATTTTGAGGGATTATTCCTTGACCGATAAAAACAGACAGCCAGCTAGGAAACAAGAATAGGCCATCTTTGTACTCCGGCACAAAACCCTGAGATTTGAACATTGATATTTTCTCGATGAGGCTATGTGGAAGAGGCATGTTTTGGATATATCTCCAAAATTCGGTGTCATTCCTTTCAGTCGCAACGTAATGCAAGATTAGAAAGTCGCGAATGCGCTCGTATTCTACGTTGATTACATCATTGAATTCTTTGATATCTACTGGGTCTATTCGCTTATTCGGAAGGAGTTCTACCAGTGTAGTTATTGCTGCTTGAATAAGATAAATGCTAGTTGATTCAAGGGGTTCTAGAAATCCCGCCGATAAACCAACGCCAATGCAGTTTTTCTTCCATTGTTTGCGCCGAAGACCAGCTTTAAATCTAATTTTATTGGGTGAGGCTAAAGCTGTTGTTCCTAGCTTTCTCATCAAAAGTGCTTCTATTTTGTCATCTGATGTGTATTCGCTGCAATAGACCGATCCGTTACCGTTACGGTGTTGGAGTGGAATCTTCCAGGTCCACCCATGACCATGAGCTTCTGCTTGGGTATAGGGGGGGAGTTTCTCTGGTGTTGTGTGTGTGCTCGGGATAGCGATTGCTCGATCGCAGGGGAGGTAGTGCGACCAATCTTCGTACGCTTCGCCTAACGCTTGTCCTAAAAGAACTGATCGAAAGCCTGAGCAATCTATAAACAAATCGCCAGATATTGTGTCTCCATCTTCGAGGCGGAGGAAGAGGATGTTTCCACTTTCAGGATCTAGTGAAACGTTTTCAACCAGTCCTTCTTGCCGCGTGACCCCTTTCTTTGTGCTGATATCGCGGAGAAATTTTGCGTAACGTCCTGCGTCTATATGGTAGGCGTAAGAGTAGGTGGTGGAAACGTCATCATCTGGGAGCTGAGGGATCTGAAACTTAAAATTTCTCGCCATCATTTCGCCGGCTGAGAAGTTTTGTAAGCTGAGGTCGGGGTGCTTCTCTAATAGGCGGTGCCAGATGTGGTGAAATTTTATTGGGGTTGTGCTGGGGCCGTATTCGCCAAATGGATGGATATAAGATTGGCCGATTTGACCCCAATTATTGAATTCTATTCCAAGCTTTATGGTCGCATTTGTTGCTCTCATAAACTCTTGTTCGTCTATTCCAATGGTTTGATTGAAGAATTTCAGGTGAGGCAGGGTAGCCTCGCCAACGCCAACTGTGCCGACTTTATCAGACTCTATAAGGTGGATTTGTGCATCACTATCTTGGAGGAAGTGTGAAAGGCCTGCTGCTGTCATCCATCCCGCTGTTCCTCCCCCTAAAATAACAATTCTCAAAATGATGTCCTATCGTTGTCTCATTGGATTCGTTGTTTTTCGCCATTGGTATAACATAAAAGAGCATTGTCGTATCGAATTCTAGGTGTGTGTTTGGGTATTTGTGTGCTTTTCTTGTCACAAGAAGTGGAAATAGCCCACCAGACATTGGTGTTGAGGCAAGAGATACGTCTAACGTTGTCTTTTTTTGTTGATTGCGTAAATGTGCTGTGCTCATTTGAAGATTAGGCGCTTTTTGGTGCCGTTAAGATGGCTGGAAGGGCAGTAGACCCTTGGTCGACATATGTTCGGGAGGAATTTTATATGTTGAAGGTTAACTTTGAAAATAAGTCTAGAATATCAACAAGGGCTGCGAAAGCTTTGTTTTGGTCGGCTTCAGTGGCGGCGTTGGGTTTTGGGCAGGTTGCTTGGGCGCAGGAATCTGAGGTTGCCGAAGAAAAGGTAGAAGATGCAAAAGTGTTGGATACGATTACTGTCACAGGTATCCGTAACTCTCTTGCGTCAGCGCAGGATATCAAACGCAACTCGGACACATTTGTCGATGCGGTAACATCTGAAGATATTGGAGCTCTACCTGACCGGTCAGTGACTGAAGCATTGTCTCGCGTGCCGGGCGTTGCAATTAGTCGTTTTGCTGCGGCAGATGATCCGGATCACTTCTCTATTGAAGGGTCTGGAGTTGTTGTGCGTGGTTTGACTTTTGTTCGGTCTGAAATCAATGGTCGCGATGCATTTACGGCTAACAATGGGCGCGCTCTAAGCTTTTCAGATATTTCTCCAGAGCTGCTTGGCTCTGTTCAAGTGTTTAAGAACCAATCTGCGGATTTGATCGAGGGTGGGATTGCTGGTTCTGTGAATTTGGTGACCCGCAAACCATTTGATAAAACTGGGCAAGTGATCGCTGGATCTATTGAGGGAGCATATACCGACTTTAGAGAGGCGGCTTCTCCTACTGCGTCGCTTCTTTATAGCAATAATTGGGATACAGAAATCGGTCGCGTAGGTTTTCTTGTGAGTGGCGTTCATTCGCAGTTGAAAACTCGATCTGATGGATCTCAAATTTCTAGTTTTCAGCCAAGAGATGATCTAGCTGATGGAAGAGTGTGGGCTCCTGAGGGGGCGGTTTTGAGAACTCAGAACTATGACCGTGATCGTACGGGGTATTCTGCATCCGCTCAGTGGGAGAGCAAAGACGAGAAAATCCTAGCGACGGTTGAGTATTTGCGTTCAGAAGCATCTACTTCTTGGGATGAGTACGTAAGTGAAATCGCGACGGATAATGTGGGTGATACTGCCTTTTTCCTTGTGCCAGGCACTGAATTTGGCTTTGGTGGGGATGATTTGTTTACCCATGGTACGATTTCTGCCCCAACCGGCTGGAGAGATGACCAGTTTTCTGACCCAAGAACGCCTATTTACGGTCTGCAATCAAACAATATCCACCGTGGTAATGAAACTGAGACAATGACGGCGGATTCCTCTTTCAATATAAAGTGGACTCCGACTGAGCGTCTTTCTTTGAATTTTGACTATCAGCACGTAGAATCCACAACAGATGTGGTCGATCACACAATATGGGCATCTTCATTTCAGGATGTTTCTATTGATTTGAGACGTGATATTCCTGAAATTAAGTTTCTTGCTCCGACAAATGCGGGCGATCTGATCGACTGTTCTGGTGGCATTTCAAACAATTGTCCGGATTACTTTAATGCTCCAAATGATAGTTTTGGTGCGCCTTCAAATAGCTTTTGGCGTGCTGCGATGGATCACATGCAGCAAAGTGAGGGAAAGCAAGATGCCTTCCGCGCTGACGTCGAATACGATCTAGAAGATGACTTTGATTGGATACGTTCAGTTCGTTTCGGTGCACGTTATTCAGATCGAGAGCAAACAACACGTTTCTCCGCCTTCAACTGGGGGGCGTTGTCTGAAATTTGGGGTAATGGTGGTCCAGTGTGGTTTGATGAGACTGGACAAGAAGACAATGGGTATTTTGCAAATTACAATTGGGACAACTTTCAGCGTAGCGACGTCACTACACCTGACCCAAGACAATTTTTCCAGTTAAATCCAGCGGTTAATTACGGTGAGGCAAGTGATTTTGCTGACTCTGTTGTCGCTGCATGGCTTGGTGAAGGCGCTGTCGCTGGTGGGGGCGGTAATGGTTGGCGTCGTCTTGAGGATCGTCCAGGTGTTATTGCTGGAACGCCATTCCTGCCGGGTGAGATTACAGACTCTACAGAGCAGAACACATCCTTCTATGCCATGATTAATTTTGGGCATGATGCTCCGTTCGGTAATGGTATGACGGTCGAAGGGAACGTTGGATTGCGGTATGTGAAGACGGACGTGTCTACGACAGGTGGCGCTGCCTTCATGCCTGCAACAACGCTTCCAGACGATGGGAGCTTAGGAACTTCAACTAACTTGTCGGGAAGCGATTGTATTCCGGATAGGGCAGAACAAGAAGTGTCTTTCTTCTGTGAGCTTTCTCCGACTGAACGCCAGGCGGCTTATGACTTCTTGGATGGGGCGTCGATTGATTATGTCGGTGATCATGACTACGAAGAAATTCTCCCATCATTCAATTTGAAACTTGGTTTGACAGATACTCAAATCGTCAGGTTTGCCTATTCTAAAGCCTTGTCTCGTCCTGATATAGGTTTCTTACGTGGTACATTCTCTGTCGGAGCAGAAACTCAGGATGATCCTCGCAATCCAGGTGTTGGGGTTCCGGACGGGTATTCAAATGGTTTCTTTGGCTTTACAACATCTGGAGGAAACCCATTCCTAAACCCAATTACATCTGCTCAATATGATTTATCCTATGAGTGGTATTTTGATGATGTTGGTTCAATAACAGCGACAGCGTTCTATAAAGAAATTGATGACATCATCGTTGCGGGTTCGGGGGATATAACCTTAGAAAACAATGGCCAGACATTTGATGTATTTGTTACAAACCAACCAACAAATTCAGATGAGACAGCCGAAGTTAAAGGGTTTGAGTTGGCATATAACCAATTCTTTGATGACCTTCCGTCTCCGTTTGATGGTATAGGTGTTCAAGCGACTTATACTTACATTGAAAGTACTGGTGTAAATCCATCTGTGTTGAACAATACACTTGGTGATCCGGCTTCAAATCAGGCAACTGTTGATCTGGGAGAGCTTCCTCTGCAGGGCTTGTCTAAGAACAATGCAAACCTTGCTCTGATCTATGAGAAAGATAAAATTTCTACACGGTTGGCTTATAGCTGGCGCGATGAATATCTTGTGACAGCTCGCGATGTGATCACGCCATTTTATCCAATCTTCCAGGAGGCTTCTGGTCAGTTGGATGGATCGTTCTACTACACTCTGAATGAGAACGTAAAAATTGGTGTGCAAGCTGCCAACTTGTTGAATGAGATAACGGTTACGGAATCTTATTTGCCGAACTCGGACGGTAGACGAGGTGGTCGTTCATGGTTCCAAAATGATCGCCGCTTCACAGCTTCAGCGCGATTTAATTTCTAAAGAGGGCTTCATTTTGCTGCAATTTAGGACTGCTGGGAAACTTGCAGTCCTTTATTGCTTTTAGGAGGTCGAATGCTGAATACGAAAAATACAGTCGAGCAGTTGAAAATCGAATCTGTTGATCAGTTTAGGCGAGAGGTTTTGGGGGCCTCTGTTCCTAAATTGCTAAAGGGGTTTGTGAGTGAGTGGAAAATTGTGCGTCAAGCAAAGGATGCGCATGCTTTGTTTGGGTATTTAAAGAAGTTTGATAGCAAAAAGGAAGTCGATGTACTCGCTGGTCGGCCGGAAATTGAAGGCAAATTCTTTTATAAAGAGGGTTATAAAGAACTGAATTTTGAGAAAAAAAGGGGGTTAGTTACCGATGTGCTGGATCAAATTTTGGAGAATTTGAAAGTCCAAGGTGGTTCAACATATTATTTACAATCATTATCTGTGAATGAATTTTTTCAGGGGCTTGCTCAAGAAAACCCTATCGGTATTTTGCCGCCGCAAATTGAGCCTCGAATTTGGATCGGTAATGCGCTCACCGTACAAACCCATTTTGATTTATCTGATAATCTGGCTTGTGTGGTTGAGGGGACTAAGAAATTCACCCTATTTCCGCCAGAGCAAACGGCAAATTTGTATCTTGGGCCGCTAGAGTTCACTTTGTCGGGGCCGCCGGTAAGCTTGGTGGATGTTGAAGCGCCAGATTATAAAAAATATCCGCGATATAAAGAGGCGGAGTCGAAAGCGATTATAGCTGAGGTTGAGCAGGGGGATGCGCTTTATGTGCCTTATTTCTGGTGGCATCACGTGAAATCTACTGCGCCAATTAATGTAATGATTAATTACTGGTGGAGCGATGCAAAAGCGGATTTGTCCTCCCCATTTGATGCGCTCTTGTTAAGTTTGCTTTCCATTAAGGGGCTGCCTGATCGCTATAAATATGCGTGGCAACAAATGTTCCAATCACTTGTCTTTTCTCAATCTCATGATGCGGGCGCGCATTTGCCTGAAGATGTAAGAGGTGTGTTGGGCGCGTTAAATGGGCGAGAAATTAGCGAACGCAAAGCAAGACTTGCGCGAAAGCTGGCGATCGAGGCTGGCGTGGCAAAAGGTTGATTAATAAATAAAATAGGAGGAAGCGAGACATGAGGCTGTGTGGCGCAAGAGGAGTAGTGTGTGGATTGGCGTTGAGTGTAATCGTCGAGAGTGGCTTGCCGGTTAACGCTCAACCTTCAGCGGCTGAATTAGAGTATATCGCTGAATTGAATGCTGTTTTGCCGGGGGAGTTGCTGAATAATCCCGCAGCCCCTGAGTATAAAGCTAACGGAGCGGACTTTAAAACAAAGACTGTGAAGACAGATAAAATAGCTGGAGGTGTTGCCTATCAGGTGCGTGTAAAGCGTAACCAGAGCAATCTGTGGGATGTTGCGGTGCATAGCGGTGTTTATCGCCCTGTTGTGAAGGGCAATAAATTGCTCTTAGCTTTTTGGGCGCGTTCATCCAATGAATCTGTCGAAAATATTCAAGTACGTGTTCAAGAAAGTGGGGAGCCATATGGGGCAGCTCTTGAAGGTCAGATCAGCATCGGGCCGGAGTGGGCGTTATATGAAATTAAGGGTAGTGCTCAAATGGGTTTAGGCGCTGAATCTTGTGTTGTTTCATTTAACGTTGGTGGATCAAAAAAGATGATAGAATTAGGGCAGTTCTTTTTGATTGATCAGGGAAGGTAGGCAGATATGAAGCGGCTCAATCTTTTAGGAGTTGGCGTGAGTTTTCTTGTTTTGATTTCGGGATGTGCGCAGCGAGAAGGGGTTGATGAGTTGTATGATGAGCGACCGCCGGAGATTACAGAATATATGAAAGCGCCTTCGGTGTTGGTGTTTTCGAAAACAATGGGATGGCGTCACAATGAGGGAATTGCAGGTGCAGACTTATTCTTTGCAAAGCTAAGTGAAGAAAGGGGTTATGGATTATTCACCACGTCGAATGGGGCCGTATTTAACGGGGATGATTTGGCTAAGTTTGATGTTGTCGTCTTTAATAATGTGTCGGGAGAGGTACTCAATACTTCGCAACGCGAGGCTTTTAAGGTGTGGTTGTTAGCGGGTGGTGGGTGGATTGGACTTCACGGTTCAGGAGCGGAGAGGCTTGGTAGCTGGGATTGGTATCATGACGCGCTTATTGGGGCTGATTTTATCGGTCATATTATGGCCCCCCAAATCCAAAATGCAAAAATCCATACATTGGTGGAGGCGCACCCAGTTCTAGAAGGTGTGCAAAGCGGTTGGGAGGTGGCGGATGAGTGGTATAGCTTCGATAAAGTGCCCGATCAGTCTCGTTTTAAGCTTCTGCTAGGATTGGATGAGGGGAGTTATTCCCCCCAAAATACGGTGGTTGATCGGTGGCCGGAAAATTTAGAAATGGGTGACCTTCCCGAGCAGCACCCTATCGCGTGGGCGTCGTGTCATGGGGCGGGGAGGGCGGTGTATTCTGCTATAGGGCATGGGTACGAAAATTATGAAAATAATAACTACGCTTTGTTTATGAAAAACGCGTTTGACTGGGTTGCGGGTACGGCAAATAAATCTGACTGCCCTTGAGTTTTTTGGATCTGCAATATGCGTTGGGGTGGCTTAATTAATCATGATTTACCGAAAGTGGTGTCCATCGTTATCTGTCCTTTATTTGTAGATTTATCGCGTTTTTGAGTGCTCTGCTTGACAGGTTTTGCTGTGAACGGTAAATAATAGAGACATCGTTGTCGTAATGGTTTTCGTCTCCCACGAAACTATTCTTCTATTTGAGTGTTGTGGTCTGCTTCCTAAAAAGTGGTCCAGGTATTGAATTAGATCTGGCTTCAATGAAGGAAGCTAGAAAATGGCCCGTAAGAAACATACAGCCGAAGAAATTATTTCACATCTAAGAGAAGTTGAGGTTCGCACATCTCAAGGCCAATCCATGGGACAAGCCGTTCGTGCAATAGGTGTGACAGAACAAACCTATTATCGCTGGCGCAAAGAGTATGGCGGCTTGAAAATGGATCAAGCCAAACGTCTGAAAGAGTTGGAGAAAGAGAACCAGCGCCTTCGCCGCGCTGTATCCGATCTAACGATCGATAAGATGATCCTTGCTGAAGCAGCAAAGGGAAACTTCTAAGCCCTTCTCGACGCCGCGCCTGTGTCGATCATGTTATCAGTGAACTTGGCATTTCTGAACGTCAGGCTTGCCGCGTGATCGGCCAGCACAGGTCCACACATCGTAAGAAACCGATTGGCAGGTATGATGAAAGTGCGCTTACGCGCGCTATCATCAAACTTGCGGAGCAATATGGTCGTTATGGTTATCGACGTATCACAGCTCTACTTAATCGAGATGGCTGGCATGTAAACGTCAAGCGTGTGTACCGGATCTGGCGACGAGAGGGGCTGAAAGTCCCGACAAAACAACCTAAACGTGGTCGTTTATGGCTAAATGACGGATCATGTGTTCGCCTACGCCCAGAATGCCAAGGTCATGTCTGGTCATATGATTTTGTTCAGGATCGTACACATGATGGTAAAATCTATCGCATGTTATGTGTGATAGATGAGTTCACACGTGAATGCTTGGCGATACGCGTGGAACGACGGCTAAACTCCAAAATCGTTTTAGAAGTATTGGCCGATCTATTTGTGAAATATGGGCCTCCAGATCACATTCGATCAGACAATGGCTCCGAATTTATAGCAACTGAACTACGTGAGTGGTTAGAGCGTCTAGATGTCAAAACACTCTATATCGCTCCAGGGTCACCTTGGGAGAACGGTTATTGTGAGAGCTTCAATTCCAAACTTCGAGATGAGTTTCTAAACCGAGAAATACTATATTCCTTAAAGGAGGCCCAAACGCTTATTGAATGGTGGCGACAACATTACAATATCCTTCGACCTCATTCGTCTCTGGGATATAAGCCACCAGCACCACAAACCATCTTGCCAAAACAAACTCAATGGCAATACCTTAAAACCACTCCAACATGATGTTGGTCAATTAAATGCCGGATCTAACTTAGTAAGTGGATCACCTAAATGGGGCAGACCACCTTCTGCCGGTTTGTTTATTAGTCGCAGTCACTTTATCCTATATTATTGCTCGTTTTATCGACCCACCAGTCCGCAAATGGTTGAGTCGAAACCTGTTTGCTCCTCCTCCATTGGCTGCAACAAAATTGGGTTAAATCACGATAATGAGCGCTGTGAAATTTGGTTGAATTTTATAAGCATTAGAAGTGATGAGGGGTATTTATAGCTGAGCGGTAATCTGGCGCGCTTCATTCAAATTGCTTAACCGAAGCAGAGACCTAATCTATCCCGTCCAATCCGCGCGGCTTCATGTGTGTAACAATTCCCTGCTTACGTAGCGAGCCTTCCACTTTTGTAAGCAAGCGTGGGAGCGGGACATGCTTCCTCACGGCTGATTTGACTGCCGTAGACTGCAAGACCGCGTGATAGTGGTGTCAGGCAAAAGCTGACCGGTCTTTGATACATCAAGGGGTGTTATTTTTAAGCTCACGAATATTTGTCGTGATGACAGTTTTATTAAATTTATATTTTGACCTTGCCAAGCAATGCTTCGCCTAACATTACGCGACGGTAAAAGGGTGCGATTTTCTCTACCGACATTTGTAGAAGTGATGTGCTGTATTGGATGTGAAAATATAATGCGGAAAACAAATAGCGATACGCAAAAGATTGTACATTTGGATACATACAAAGCTGTGCATCGTGTAAATTCCAATGTCGATATAGAAGGAATGAAAAGCCCTGCTACCATTGATAGATTGTATCGAGAGCATTGGGGGAAGCTCTGCAATCGGTTGCGACGCGTATTTGGTGATGGGCCCCCAGACCCTGAAGATTTAGCTCAGCAAGCATTTGAAAAATTGATAGAAAAAAACAATTCCGAAGATATTAAAATGCCCGGAGCATATTTATTCCGCCTTGGAATGAATGTCGGATTAGACGTAAAACGCAAGAATATGCGCGCGCGTAAATATCTCGAACAAGAAATTGTTTTGATTGATGAAAAAAATCTGCAAAATTTGACGCCTTTAAACGTCTTAGAAGAGAGCGAGAAATTATCCAAGATAAAAGAGGCGATTTCTCAACTTCCAGCTCGGCAGAAAGACGTGCTTTTGAGAAGTCGATTTAAAGGTCAAACTTATTTGGAAATAAGCAAAATTTTGAAATGTAGCCAGGCTAGTGTCTCTCGTGATTTAGCGCGTGCTCTAAATAATTTAAAACGGTTTTTGGCCGAAAATGAAGATGGTCGGAAATAAATATAAATGACTGTTATTGATAGTAAAAAAGATAAAACGACAGAGGATATTGCGCAAGAATGGTTTCTGCTAATCAATTCTGGAAGTGCAAGTGAGCAACAATATCGCGCACTAGATCAATGGCTTGAGCAAGACATTAAACATAAACAAGCGTTTGAGAGTATTCGTGCTCTATGGATGAGCCTTGATCTTGTCGAGGATATCGAGAGCTTCCTTCCTGTAGAGCCGGAGGAAGCTCCGAGAAGGGGGGCTGCTAATTGGCTGATGGGTGCGCGTGCCATGACAGCAGCTGCTTTCCTAATAGGGTGTGGTGTTATAATTTCCACGGGCTCTTTGTTTGATGGGTTTGGCAATGAAGAGACTGAGAGTCTGAATGCTACCGCAGGGGCAGTTTTACAATTTGCGACACTTACAGGAAAAATTCAAAACATTGAGCTTGAGGATGGGTCGCTTGTAAAACTCGATGCAGAGTCTGAGTTGACTGTTACGTTTAGTGACAAAAAGCGATATGTGAATCTACTAAAAGGCCGCGCTTTTTTTGATGTCGCAAAAGATGAAGCTAGGCCCTTTATTGTCGATACGGGTGAAAATCTTGTGACAGTTAAGGGAACTGCATTTGATATACGTAAGAGCGTGAATGATGTGAGGGTTTCAGTTCTGGAAGGGGTCGTGGATGTGTCTAAAGCCAAAGACCCTAGCAATGAAATCTTGGTTCAATTATTGCCTGGCAAACAGATGCTCGCAAAAATAGATGGTTCACTCAAAGAAGTACGCTCATTTGATAAGGACAAACAGACGGGATGGACAAAAGGGCATTTGTCGTTTTCTCAAGCGCGTCTGGAAGATATCATAATTGATGCAAACAAATATCGAGATAATAAGATTGTATTATCTGAGCAGAGCATTGGCGACTTATTATTCACCACTTCATTCGACATAGAACAGTCGGACCAAATGCTTGAAGGGGTTGTATATGTGCATGGATTAGAGGTCGCCAATTATGAAGACGTAACTATTTTGTCGCGTAAATAGGGTGATCTTCTACTTCTAAGTATTGTGAATATGAAGCTTTGGTGAAACAGACTAATGGCCTGCAAAAACTGAAACACCCCAGCGTCTTTTGAATGTCCGTAAGCTTGCAAACTGAATTTGCGGGTAGGCGGAGATGCAATGGATGAGGGTATTTCATATGACGATGTCAGGTAAAATTCGGGCGGGATTATTTTCTGCTATTTCGCTTGTAAGTTTGGTGCAAGCAGAGAGCGCTTATGCGCAGACTGAAAGCAAGGTGTCTTTTAACATTGAACGCCAGTCGCTTGCAGAGGCTTTAACTGCATTCTCAGAGCAATCTGGTGTGACACTGGTGGCTTCAGCAGATTTAACAGCTGGCAAACAATCCAAAGGGCTTTCCGGTGTTCATACTCCAGAAGACGGTCTGAACGAATTGCTGGATGGTGCCGGACTTTCTCTAAAGCGCAGCCCAAGTGGTCTATTCATGGTTGTTGAGGATACAGCACCTGCCAAGCCTGCGCCTCAAACCAAGCCTGCGACCAAGCAGGACGTTGATAAGAGTGCATCTCTCAACTCAACACAACGCCGTGACACTATCATTGTGTACGGGCAGGCACTATCCCAAGCGCGTTCAATTGAAACAAAGCGTAATTCAGATATTATTCTGGATGCTATTGCGCAAGATGATATCGGGCGTTTACCTGATTTGAACATCGCCCAGACGCTTGTGCGCATTCCGGGGGCAGCAGTTCAAAATGACCAAGGTGAAGCGCGTTTCCCTATTATTCGTGGATTAAATGCAACTTATAACCGCACGACAATTGATGGCGGTATTGTTGCGTCTCCAGAGCGAGGTGGTTTGGGACGTGCTGTGCCTCTGGACCTCATTCCTGCGTCTCTTGTATCGCGTATCGAAGTACAAAAATCCATCACACCAAATCTGGATCACAATGCTATTGGCGGGACAATCAACCTTGTAACGCGCAGTGCGTTTGATGATTCAACACCGTTTCTTGTAGGCGGCGTTTACCTTGGAGATTATGAGCAAGCCGGCAAGGGAACGACACTAGATGGTGATGATAAAAAGACAACATGGCGTGCGAATTTAGCGGCAGGCAGTCGTTTTGGTCCAAATGATCAATTCGGAGCGGTGCTTGGTTTGGATTATTCCATACTGAACTTCAACATCCCACAAATTGAAGTAGATGACGCTGATTACACGGAGTTTGATGATCTAGGCGTTAATGTTGGCCTCGGTAATGGAAATGGTCTTGTTGTACCGACAAATACACGGCAGTTTTTTTACAATAATGTGCGTGAACGAATTGGCGTCGTTGCAAAAGGTGAGTGGCAGCCAAGCGATGCATTTCAGGCTGAAATCGCTCTATCTTACAATGAATATAATGATGACGAACGCCGCGACGAGCAGATTTATGAATTAGGCACGGGCGGTGGTTCAAACCAACCAGCTCAGATTACCAATCAAACAGCGACAAGCGGTGTTACAGATACAGGTTACAACAAAATCGGGATTGGCCGCTTCGTGTTGGATCGTGAAATTATCAATCTGCGTTCTGCCGCTGAATGGCGTTTTGCTCCGGGATGGGAGTTGGATGTACAAGCTGTATACACGACCGCTGAACTTTCAAACCCAGAAGTGACAGAAGGGTTTTCGACTGACACGAGTTTTGGGGCACGTTATGATACGTCTTCATTTTTTAACTCGGTTCAACCACTTGATCCGGTCGCGTTTTACGATGCTGAAAATTATGCCTTTCAAAACCGAGGTGTATTGGATCGTTTCGCCGACGATGAAATTCAAGAATATTCAGCAGACTTGAATTGGGATGCGCCAGCTCTTGCGGATTGGAAGTTTGCAACAGGTGTATTGTTTCGCACGAGTGAAAAAACAGAAGGTTTTACATTTGAGCGGTTTATTGCGGATACAGGGTTCAACTACACATTAGCGTTGGTCAATGAGGCTTCGCTTCGAGAAGTTGACTATCAGGGGGGCTATAGTTTCCCGCAACGTATTTCTATTGAGGCTTCTGATGCAATAGCCCAAAGTGGGAACCTTGTAAGCTCATTCACAACAATGAGTGGCTCAACAGCAAGTGAGGAGACATCCGCAGCATATTTAATGGGTACGTGGGATCGCGGGCCATTTAATGTAACGGGTGGGTTGCGCTTTGAGCAAACCGAGTTTGAGGGTTTGCCGCAAGGTGGTGAGGTTGTGTCAGGTGAGTATTCTGATGTGCTTCCATCTATCAATATGCGTTATAATGTACGTGACGATGTGGTGATCCGCGCAGCGGCTTCTCGTACATTGGGGCGTCCAAATTTAAACCTGATGACCCAAGGTGTGTCTATCAATACAGCGGACAATACCATCTCTCGGTCTAACCCTGACCTAAAGCCACGTAGTTCAACTAACTTTGATGTATCCGCTGAATGGTATATCGGAGACGGTATTTTGGCGGCGGGCGTATTCTATAAGGATATAGCAGACGAGATTTTCACACTTACAACTGCTGGGCCTGTCACCGTTGATGGTGTTACTTATGACGCGCTTACGCAGCCGGAAAATGCTGAGAGTGCGGAGATATTCGGCTTTGAGGCCCAATATCAGCAGACTTTTGGTTTCTTGCCAGCGCCGTGGAATGGTCTTGGTGTAGCGGCAAACATGACTTTATTGGACACTGAATTTACTGTGCCATTGGCGGATGGTTCAAGTCGTGTGACAGGTTTTTTCCAGCAACCTGATAATGCGTACAATCTAACTGCATTTTATGCCACAGAAGTGTTCGAGATGCGTGCCAGCTATAATTTCACGGATACATTCATCGATACGATTAGTGCGAATAATATCAATGCAGATGAGTATTGGGATTCGCGTGAGCAGGTTGATTTACAAGCGCGTTTCAACATCAATTCAAATATGACTTTGGTAGGGGAAGTTCAAAACCTGACTGGTTCTGGGCGGCGTGAACTCACAGGGCCAGACGCATTGTACCTGCAAGAAGATGCCGTCTTTGGGCGTACGCTTTGGCTCGGGCTAACAGCGAGTTTCTAATGAGGATAACAATGTTAGGTTTTAAGCCTCTTATGGTGGTGGGTGCGATGATCGCACTCACCATTTCGCCGGCGTTTGCAGAACTAAAGTATAAGGAAATTCCTGTATATGAAGCGCCAAAGCCAATTGTATTGGATGCTAAGCTTGTGGGAAGTTGGGATGCAGTTGAGGCGCGTCAGGGCGCAGCAGGTGATAGCAAATCAATTTACGCGATCGTTAATCATGTCATTGGACGCTATGATAAGATTAGCAAAGAACTGCAAGCACGCTGGATCGGGCCACGTAAAGGTCTGATACGCCATCTTAATTCATGTTTGATCGAGGGGAAGCGCTTAGTGTGTGCGAACTCCAATCATCCTGAAGTGCCTATGGGTAGTTCAATTGAAGTGTTTGATGCGCTTAGTCTCGAGCATATTGATAGCCATAGTTTAGGGCTGATGGATGAAGGGTCGTTGGTCTGGTTTGACCATTATCAAGGCGGCTGGATTGTTGGATTTGCACATTATAATGATGAAACAGGACTACCATTTAAGACTAATGCCTATGCTGGTGTGCACACCTATGATGCATCGTGGCGGCGAACGGGCGGTTGGATGCTTCCCAATACGCTTGTCAGTTTAATGGCCCCTCAGGCTGCGTCAGGTGGTGCTTTGGGCCAAGACGGCTTTTTGTATATGATGGGGCATGATCGCAAAGAAATGTATGTTTTAGCGAAGCCAACAATGGGGCCTAAGCTTATTCATATTGCAACAATAAATATAGAGGCTGAAGGCCAAGCTTTTGCGTTTGACCCTAATGAGGCTCGAATTGTTTATGCTATTTCGCGCCCCAATGCTCAGGTGCGAGCCTTTGAGTTACCACAAATGCCTGAAGGTATTTTAAAAGGTATTGATGCAACCCCTTTTAAGTGAAAAGGGTAAATACACAAAGCTCCCGAGAATAATTTCTTGGGGGCTTTATTTGCCAGTCCCAATGTGGTGAGGGCGGGGCGTATTTATACCGATTTTTAAGGTTGTCATGGGCAAAGTGTCCAGAATGAATGGAGTGTTCGTACTCGATATTTAGCGAGACGGATCTTCTATGTTTTGCCGACCGATAACATCAGTTTGATATATTAACTCAGCTTTAACATCAGAACGATCAATACCCATAACTTCAAAAACTGCGGCAAGATCAGTCCAATCATTTTTGGTATTTCCAATCGTTGAATAACTATCATTACTCGTAGCAAATCTGACCATTCGTGCCAGTGACGTATCTTGGATAGATCCAAAAGTAACAACCCTATTGCCGTTTTCGCCAGTGTGTTGGGTAAACAAACCATAGTCTTTATGTACTTCTGAGGCTTTGCCGATTTGTTTAAATTCTTGATCGGTGGTTGTGAGAGTGAAGCCACCATAATTCTCTTGGAAATCTACAGGTAGGCCTCGATAGATCGGCTCCATATTCTGTTGCGTACGAAATTGACCGACAAAAATAATATTCTTATTGCGGATATCATTCGCCGTCACTTCAGAAGCTATTTTATACTCCAGGGGACGAGCATTATTGTATTTTTCTGTCAGAATAGACACTGCATTTAGCGTTCCTCGAGACACAAAATGAATGGAATCTGGATACCTATTTATGACGTCATGTGATGACGACTGCGAATTGGCAATAAACTGGGTAAATTGTGCATACGTGTCCATATACAGATTATATATCACACGCGTTGTTTCTTTAACGCCCGTATCTTCTACATAGAAAAAGGTATCGCCAGAAACGATCAATATCGGCATTTCATTTTCAAGAAGAGAGCTCCAGAACAAGTTGTCAGAACTCTGCAAAGTTTTTTGATCGGTTTTGCTAAATAATTCCAACGAGATCACTGCCAACAATGCACCTATCAGAAAAGCTGAGAATAATTGAGTGCTTTTGAAAGAGAACCACGAGGAGATCAGTCGGCTATTATCACCCCTCTCGGAATGCTGTTCAGTTTGTGAAATTACTGATGGTTTTGACAATTCGATTGAGTATCCCCCGTGAGGGATGGAAAGTTGATAGTCCGATTGGTTTTTGGGTTGGGAGTAATAAGCAATAAGCTTGTTTCGTAGGTTATGAATGTAAACGCGAGTTGAGGAATCTGTTGGTGAAGACGTCCCAGTCTTTCCAAACACATCTTGTGCTATTTCTATTTCCTTGGGGGAAGTTGCGTTGTTTTCAGATGCACGATTTGCAAGGTATAGAAGTAGGTCTTTGTAAGTTCGAGCTTTTCCAACTCCACCATTCTGGATGACTCTTTCCGCTTCTTTTATAATCTGAGATGCGTCATCCATAAATCACCTGTTATAAACAAATTTTTACACCAAAACTAACTGTTTTTACGTGGATTTTTCAATGGTCTTCTATCCAGTATTCCACAAAACAACACGTACCCCGAGTTAATCCTGCCTAAAGAATACCTGCAACTCTAGGCCTAAACTTGATTAATTGAAGAGTGTCGATGTGTGTTGTTGTTCGTTTTGCGTCTTGAAACGAAAGACATAGAAATAGGTGGAAGCTATGAAAACAATCTTTGGCACATGCCTCGCAAGCCTTCTTGCTCTTGTAATCTCGCCCCTGAGCTTTGCTGAACAAGAAAATAGCCAACCAAATATTTTGTGGATTGTCACTGATGATCATCGCCCTGATTCAATTCGGGCTTACAATCAGGCAATGACAGGACAAAGCGAGAGTCCTTTAGGGTATGTCTCATCTCCTGTTACTGACAAACTGATCGCTGAGGGAGTGCTCTTTACACAAGCTTACAATCAGTCACCAGCGTGTGGACCATCAAGAGCTTCCATGCATACTGGTCGTTACCCTTTCAGAAGCGGCAAATACGCTTGGGAAGCGATGCACCAAGAAGTAGACATCTCACGCCCCACACTTTCTCAAACAATGCGTGAGGCAGGATATGGTACGGCTCTCATCGGCAAATCTCACCACGGTGTATCTAAATTCCGGCAGAACTCTCCAGAAGATATTCAACAAAGACGTGAAAACAATAAAACGCTCCGTTCAGATATTTTTGATTTCGAATTGGATTTTAGTCGTGATCTGGAACGAAATGGCATCGGTGATCTCGTTTCAACAGGCGCTTATGGATTGAAGGATGGCGTGTTGCTGCGCAAAGATTCCACAGAAACGATTTTCTATCCTACCGGTGAAGTAAAAGAATATGTGCTCACCAAAGAAGATCGCCTCCTCACCGAAGAAGAAACTGCAATTAAAGCGGAAGTGGAAAAAGAGTTCGATATTCTGCGTGCGTATACCCGGATAAACACAGGCTTAATATTGGGTGGAGAAAACCCCAGGCCTGCGGGAGAAACGATAGATGCAAGCATTGTAAAGGAGTTCAAAAACCATCTTTCTCATGCCGGCAAAAGCTATAAAACTTTGTGGGGTAAAGAGGTGGAAGGCGCAAATAACGATAAGCCATTATTTGTGAATTTAGGCTTTCACCTCCCGCACACGCCTGTTCTTCCTCCTAAGAAATTCCGCGATCAATTCAAAAACAAGAAATATAAAATACCTGCATTTGATACTGAAGAATTGTCCACATGGCCTGGTCAACTCCTTCAAACTTACAATGAATCCAAGACCGATGCGATGAAGGATAACGAAAAGCTTCAGGCTATTCGAGATTATTATGCTTTCACAGCGTATGGAGATGCATTGATTGGTGAAGCAGTTGAAGCCTTCAAAGAATATTCTGAAAAACAAGAGAGAGAATGGCTGATTGTTTACACCGTCGGAGATCATGGGTGGCACCTCGGAGAGCAAGGTATAATGGCCAAGTTTGGTCCTTGGAAGCAATCGCTAAATGGGGCTGTCATTGTTGTCTCCTCCGACAAAAAGAGCTGGCCTGCCGGCAAAATTATCGACGAATTCGTCGAATACGTCGATTTTGCGCCCACATTTTTCTCAGCTGCCGGAGAAGATGTTGAAAAGCCAGAATATGAATATCTTGATGGTTTAGATCTGGCGGAAGTTCTAAATGATTCCAATACTGAAAGAGATTACATCCTCGGTGAAATGAATTTAGTTCATGGCCATCGTGCTTTCATGCGCACTAAGCATTTTGCTTTTTCAATGCGCACGCGCAACCGTAGAACGATCGCCGCCTCTCCAAGCTTGAACGATAATGTGCTTTGGGCTCTGGAAACCGACCCTATGAATGTGGACTTGGCTTTATACGATTTAAGGGCGGACCCTTTAGAACGCAAAAATGTCGCCTACACACAAGAATATCTACCGCTTTCTTTGTGGTTCCGAGAAAAGCTAGGAAAGATTGTGTTGGGGGATGGTCGCGCCGAAGTAGATTGGAGCAAAGCAAACAGCTACAATATAAGTCGTTTTGCAGGCGGTGCCGATGACAAAAAAATTGACATTCCCGCAGAGATTATTCCGGAGGTGAATGAAAATTGGAATCCTAGACCGTTAAACTACTAGGAAATGGAGTGCTCCAATGAAACTGATGAACATTATGTGAGGTGGCGGATGTAGGACTTCTTTTCTAAGTCTGACACGCAATGATTTGTTGTAAACTCTCTGTCTGTTGAAACTAATTCATGCAGAAGACTATCCACTTTTTTCGTCGAGTGCGGGGACCTAGCGCGCATTGTTGTGGCTGATTTGATGGTCGCGGGTGAAGTCTAAAAGTATCGGAAGGTAGGGGTTTCCTGCTTCCAACGTGGTGCAAACTGGATAAGTTCGAAATCGGCGGCGGAATCAGACAAAGCCTGCAACGTCTCAGCTTCCTCTGCTAAGGTTAGTTGGTAATTTTTTTAATTATTCTGCAATTTATATAGCGGGTTTTGTTTTGCGTTCCGTCTACTTCAATTGAGAAGGCTTTTTATACAAGAAGCTAGTGATATAATATTGGTCGTGGAGGGGTGTTTTTGTGAGCAAGTTAAACTCCACTCGCGCGAAGACGGATAAGGCTGGCGGAATCTGGGGGGCATTCTTAGAAGCGGAGCCCGTTATACGGCGTTTAATCAAGAGAATAGCGCCTGATAGGCAGCAGGTTGAGGACATTACTCAAGAAACAATAATGCGTGCACTTCATGCTGAGAAAGAGAATGAGATTGAGCAGCCTAAAGCGTATCTTTTCATGATCGCACGCAATCTCGTTAAAGATGAGTTGGATCGAAAATCTAGGTCCATTATCGAATTTATTGATGATTATGCGCCTGATATTGAAGCTGAAGATGTGCCAACCCCTGAAGAAATTTTAGATAGTCGGAAAAGAATGCATTTGTTTGGCGAAGCTGTTGCCTCTCTCCCCAAACAATGCCGTGAGGTCTTTGTTTTAAAGAAAGTCTATGGATATTCTCACAAAGATATTTCCAAGAAGCTTGGAATTTCAATTAGTACAACTGAAAAACATACGATTGCAGGACTTAAAAGGTGTCGGGAATTTATGAATGCTAGAGACGCAAGTAAGGTCCGGCGAGTTTCTACGGCAGCCCCGATTTTAGGTTCGCGATCCAAAGTGCTTGTATCTAGGGATACAAAACATGAAGAATAAAATTAATTTGTACGTTGATTCTGATATTCGGAATGAAGCTTTTTCATGGATAGCTCAATTAGAGACGAGTGAGCTTTCTACAGAAGATTTAGCGGCCTTTCAGGAGTGGATTAGCCGTAGCCCTAAACATTATGTTGAGATCCGTGAAGCGGCGGAATTATCGAGACAAGTGAATGTGTTGGCTGATTTGGCGGGGCATCTGAATTCGTCTCAAAAGAAACAGTCATCCTTTATGAGAAGTAAGCGGGTCGGTGTTCGGGGGCGGGGTGGTGCTTTTGTAGCTGTAAGCATTTGTGCCTGCGCACTCATATGGTTTTCAATAAATCAATTCAATAAACCGCATGAAGTCTACCAAATTGCGACGGTCGTTGGCCAAGTAGAGGAGGCGGCTCTCACTGATGGTAGTTCTGTAAAGCTGAATACTAATAGTGAAATCGAAGTTGATTTTGAAGGGAATGAACGACGCGTGCTTCTGAATAAAGGGGAAGTGTTTTTTGATGTAGCTCATAATCCTGACAAACCATTTTCCGTTTATGTGGAAGGACGGCGCATCACTGCTGTTGGTACTGCATTTGCTGTTCGTAGAACGAATAATGAGCTAATTGTGACGGTTTCTGAAGGGAAGGTTTTGTTGGGAGTCGGTGAGTTGTATTCCTCAACGAAGGCGCAGGGAAAAACGCCTTCTGTATCTGGACTTTCCATAGGAGGTCCCAATGATAAATTGATCACTGCTGGGCAGCAATTGCATATCTCAAATGTAGTGAGTACGCCTGTCGTTGAGGAGATAACTTTAAAAGATATGTCTCGGCAGTTGGCGTGGCGAGCTGGGATTTTAGAATTTGATAAAAAACCTTTGATTGACGTCGTCGCGGAAATGCAACGATACACCCCAAAAAATATAAAGCTAGAAGATGAGCAACTCGGCGAACTCACGTTTGGCGGCGTTTTTCGCGCAGGAGAGACGGAAGCTTTCTTTGAAGCGCTTGAGTACTCCTTCAATCTAAAAGTTGTCAATTCTGATGATGGTAGCATCGTGATTTCTAGAAAAGAATAGAAATAAAGATAGCTTTTAGAGTGATTTTGGGTTTTTCGTTTGTTTTTTTTGAAATAAAAAATAAGTATACATGGAGGGAAAAGACGTTGCGACCGTCTACTATATTAAGGTCGCTTATAAAGAAGTAAGTTGTTCGATAGAAACAATATAAAACGGGGAGAATCTAGTCTGTTTAGTACTATAAGGAGGGTGTTGTTTTTCATCATTCTACTGGCGGAGGCTGTTGTTTTTCAGGCCACTGCACAAGAGAGGTACGAGCTAAGTATACCGTCATCGCCGGTACCTGAAGCTTTCAAATCTCTTTCTTATAGTACGGGGCATTCTGTTCTCTTCCAAACAGATGATGTTGAGACTGTTCGAACAAATGCAATTAATGGACGAATGACTGTGAGTGAGGCGTTAAATGCGTTGCTCGAAGGGACTTCTCTTAAAGGCGGCCTTACAGAAAGTGGAGTCATTACTGTCTCCGTTTCTGAAGTGCAAAAACTAAAAAAGCCAAGGGGAGATAATATGAAAACACGTTCTTTTAAAAAGTCATTGTTTGCAGGACTTGCGACAACTATTTTAGGAGTGGGCGGGGCGAATGCTCAAAGCGTAGAGCCAACGGATGTGGAAGCGGAAAATCCAATTCTACTGGAAACAATAGTTGTTACAGGTATTCGCAAGAGTTTGTCAGATGCTGTTTCAATGAAGAAAAATGCTTCTTCTATCGTTGATGTCATTTCGGCTGAAGATATAGGTAAGCTTCCAGATCAGAATGTAGCTGAAGCGCTTCAGCGTATAAATGGGGTGCAAATTAGACGTCGGAATGGTGAAGGGGCTGCAATTGCCATTCGAGGTTTAAGGGACAATAGAATTGAAGTCGGAGGGGCAACACTTGTGAACCCGACCGGCCGTAATAATGGTCCCAATGAAAGTACATTTAATGTTTTGCAATTTCTGCCATCTCAGATGTTTTCTGGGTTGGAAGTAGCGAAGTCCCCTACAGCAGATCTAATTGAAGGTGGTATTGGGGGGCATGTGCAGCTCCACTTAAGGAAGCCCCTAGAATTTGATGATTTCACTGTCTCTTACACAGCTGAGGGCGTTTATTCTAAAGCAGCTGATGCGTTCAGTCCTCGAGGTTCTGTGTTGGTTGCGGACACTGTTCTTGACGGAAAGTTAGGGTATTTGTTTAGCGCGAGCCATGACGTTCGAAAATTGCAAGAAGACGTTTATTATACGCGTGGTACAGAAGTTATCGGAAGTGCGGATTCCGCGAACACTGAAGATTTTTTCTTTGTAGGTAATGAATCAAGATGGCAGGATTTGAACGAAGATCGTACACGGACTTCATTCAGCGCTGGGCTTCAATGGCAGCCAACTGATGCATTAGAGTTATATTTGAATGGTTTCTACGCTGAATTTGGTATTGAGCGTGTCCGTAATTGGTTGTCAGTTCGTTATGGTGGCGGATCCGAGGGACCAAATTTTGAAGCATTTGATAATAAAGTAATATCTGACAATAGGTCCTTATTAGCTGCTGAGTATGACACGCTTATTCAGGGAAATGGGGAGGAAAATGATATCAGCTCCCATACAGCTTCTTTTGTAACAGGTGCTGAATTCTCTCAAGACGCGTTAAACGTAAAAACGGAATTCACAATCGGTGAATCTGAACAAATTGAAGATCAAAATTTCCTACGTGCTCAGTCTCTAGCGCAGACAAGGGTTGGTGTTGATTTTCGACCTACTGTGCCGTCTATTCAATTGCTAGATGCTGGGTTTGATATTCTTGATCCACTAAATTTCAGAAATAATGTTGGTTTCAACAGTATACGTACCTATACAAACGAAGAGCTTAGCGGGCGTGTTGATGTTGATTACGAGATCAATAATTCGCCACTTACCTCAATTGAACTTGGGATGAGATATTCATCCTCGAGTTTTGAAAGAAGTGCTGTTCGTTCGTCATTCAGTGGCGCGTCAGGTACGACTTTGGCCGATTTTCCTAGTGAAATAAATCCAGTGGCGTCGATTAGCAATGTGTTTGGAGAGCACCCGCAATTTATTTTCGGACCATCTGCATCTGGTGGGCAGGGGGTTGGTCGTGGACCAGCTGCAGCATTGAACCCCTCAGCTTTGACTGAGAGCCTCAATGAAGCTGTGGTGTTAGATGAGAAATCAATGGCTGCGTATCTGAAGGCCAATTTTTCTATAGAAACGAAGATACCTGTTTCAGGTAATGTCGGTATTCGTGCAGTAAACACGGATCTCATTGCAAAGACACCAGCAATTGGTGTTGTTGCTGCTTTGAACCTTGATAATAGTTACACTGACTATTTGCCTAGTTTGAACGTTAAAGCTGACCTTAGAGATGATATTGCTCTTAGGTATTCTTATTCTAAGGTTATGTCTCGGCCACCTACTTTTGATCTTTTACCAGCCTTTGGTGTGGACGTGATCAACGGGTTCGCTACGAGTGGCAACCCTTCGCTAGATCCGTTTAGAGCGAATGCACATGACTTATCTTTAGAGTGGTATATTGATGATACCAGCATGCTGTCAGCTGCGTTGTTTAGAAAAGAGTCAAAGTCATTTCTAGTACGACGCAATTTTCAAGAAACCATTCCGGGGTTGGGAGAGCGGGTATTCACGGTTTCTCGTCCTACTAATGGAGCGCCGGGAACGATTACCGGACTGGAATTAGCAGCTCAAAAAACATTCGACAGTGGTTTTGGATTCATCGCCAACTACACGTATGCAGATGGAGGAGAGCCAAACCGAGACCCTAGTACTACAAATGGAGGGTTAGCACCTTTACCATCAGGTGCAGATGTTTTGGTTTTTGGGACGCCTCTTGGGTTGGAAGGGTTGTCGGAACATAGCTATAATTTAGTTGGCTTCTATGAAACTGACAAAATTTCACTACGTGCGGCTTACAATTATCGGAGTGAGTTTCTCGAAGTGGTGGAGAGTGTCGCCACGGGTGGCTCTGTTTTCCAAAAAGGTAGTGGTCAACTCGACCTTTCCGGTAGTTATAATATCCTAAGCAATTTGGCTCTGACTTTTGATGCCGTGAATATCTTGGATACACAAGTTAATCAGTACTCGATGTTTGAAGATCGTAGATATCGTGTCGCTGAAACGGGGCCGAGCCTAATTTTTGGTGTTCGCGGAACTTTCTAAATATCGTTCGAAGCAAGAGGCGTTGCGGACTAAGGCAGCGCCTCTGTTTTTGAGTATGCCATGCGCACTGAGGGGATCTATTTATGAGTTTTCTGGATTATATTGTTTTTGGGTTGTATCTATTGGGAACGCTCGGTTTAGGGGCATTTTTCTACTTTAGAAATAAAACGTCTAAAGACATGTTTTCTGCAGGGGGAGAAGCGCCGTGGTGGGTCTCCGGACTTAGTGGATTTATGACACTTTTTTCGGCGGCAACATTCGTCGTGTGGGGAGGTTTGGCCTATAAGCATGGTATTGTCGCGCTATCAATTAATATGTGCTATGGCATCGCTGCTTTAGCGGCGGGATACTTTATAGCAGGCAGATGGAAGGCTTTGGGGGTTGATACGCCTTCAGAATATATTTCACTTCGCTTTGGAGATGCAGCTGTTCAGTTCTACATTTGGGTTATGCTCGCATTCCGAATAGTGGGATCAGCTGTTTCTCTGTATGGATTAGCAGTTTTGCTCGTGCCTCTCATGCCTCTAAGTGATGGTCATATTTTGCAAAGTGAAGAGACAGGGTTTCTCTCTGTTGAATGGGCTATTTTTCTGCTCGGTTTGATCGTTGTTTTCTATACTATGGCGGGCGGACTATGGGCCGTGTTGATGACCGATGTTGTTCAGTTCATAATTCTTAGCTTGTCAGTTGTTTTCGTTGTTGTGCTTCTGTTGATCGATGTTGGTGGCATCAATTCTGTTATTGAACGTGCACCACCGCAGTTTTTTGATTTGGTAAATGATGAATTTACATGGTATTTTTTAGTAGCTTGGTGCTTGATCAATTTTGTTACGGTGGGTGGTGAGTGGGCGTTTGCCCAGCGCTTTATTAGTGTACGAAATGTGGGTGAAGCTAAGAAAAGTGCCTACCTAATTAGTGCTCTTTATCTTGTGAGTCCCGTTATATGGCTGGCACCTACATTGATTTATCGTATCGTGAATCCGGATGCGAACCCTGAGCAAGCGTATATCTTAGCAAGCATTACGGTTCTTCCCGTTGGGATGGTAGGGATGATGGCTGCGGCGCTGTTTTCAGCTACAGCAAGTATGGTGAGTTCTCAGTTGAATGTGTTTGCCGGCGCTCTGACATATCAATTCTATCAGGCGCGGATAAAACCGGCAGCTTCTGAAGCGGAACTGATATGGGTTGGTCGTTTTGCTTCAGTTATCATCGGTGCGCTTTTAATCGGTATTGCGTTACTGATACCTAATTTCGGCGGCGCGGCAAAAGTGGTTATTTCCAAAGCAATTTTGATAGTCGTGCCTCTAATGTTGCCAGCAGTTTGGGGATTGTTTAGCTCTAGTATTTCGTCTCGGTCGGTTTGGGTTGTGGCTGGAACAAGTGTTTTTGTCGGAGTGGTGCTGAAAGGTCTTTTCCTAGAGGGGGGCTTGCTAGCTGAGGTGGAGTATCTCGTGAACTTTAGTCATTGGGTTCAGAATTCCCAGCGATTGGTGGATATCTTAATAGGCGTCGTGCTCCCAATATTTGTTATGTCGATTTTGCAAATTCGATCTAAAGGTGTCGATGAAGGATGGCGGCGGGTCGAAGCAATTGAGCCTAAAATAGAAACACGACCAATTGCTTCAATTTATGATTCCACACCGGCATGGATTGTTGTGATAGCATTGGGTGTGAGTGCAGCGATCATGATCGTTATTGCACTGTTAACAGAAGAAAACCGCAGAGAGCTAATGGTGTTTGTTGGGGTTCTCTTAGCAATAGGTTTGATCGTTCTGAGAAGTAATTTTAAAATGAATGATGCTAAACAAAAACTAACTAGACTCTAGTATTCGTCTAGGCGTGTGCGAGGTGAAAATTCTCATCTTCTAACTGGTTGATGAGAATTCTCGCATCTGTTGTTCAATATGAGCGCTTCAATCCGAAGATTCTTAGTGTTTACTTGAATTTGGTCTTTAGCGTAGGTGCGACAAGAAGTGCTCCGGCTAAAATAATTATGCTTCCAGTGGATATGACCGTTATTTGGGAGTGCGGTGCAAGTAGTCCAAGGCCAACAATCAGAACACCAACTACGGCAATACTCGTGCCTATAATTGTTGTTGCGCGGTTATCTGCATTTTCTTCTGATGCCTCTTCGACAATTGCTAGCTTCTCATCGTGTTTTGTTTTGTAGATGCTGTCATAGTGTTTCATACGAAGGTCTTCTCGGTTCTGAAATATATAGAGAAGTTCAAAAGCAAGTAGCAACGCCATTGGAAAGAACACGCCAAAAAGCATTTGAGACGATCGATCTAAAGATAAACCGATAATCGTTTCCGGAATAAAGTTAAGTCCTATGTTTGCGCTCAAGGAAATGAACGTCACAGTTAGGATGCTGAATGCTGTTTGACGACGTGAAAACAACGTCCAGATAGGCGGCATAAATAGGGAGCCACCTATAATTGCAGAAATAGAGAGGATCATGTTGACGATGCCTCCGAGTTGTTCAACCAGGAAGGCACTTCCGATAGCTGTCACGCCTAATACAGCCGTGGAAATACGACCAACGGTCAGTAGATGTTTTTCTGAGGCTGATTTGCGTAAGGATTTGTAAATATCATTCGTGAAAACCGCAGCTGAAATGTTTAGCACGGTATTCACTGAGCTTGCTGTAGCGAAAACCATTGCGGTGATCATAAGCCCTAAAATGCCTGCGGGAAGAACAGCTTTACTTACCAGCATATAGGCACCTTCATTCGCCAAGCCGGAGAGGTCTGGTTCCATAATACGATAAATCATGGGAGGCAGCATCCATACAATCGGGCTGAACAAGTAGAGGGCTGCAAATAGCCAAGCAACCTTTTGGGCAGACTTAGGATTATCTACTGTTGTGAAACGTTGAACATAACCCCAATGGCCCCCAATAAAGACTGTATTATAGATCAGAAATGCGATCATAAAGCCGATATTATATTCGGAATTTGTGAGGTTAAAAAATCGCTCCGGTGCTTGCTCAACAAAACCGCTAATGCCACCGACTTGAGCGAAGGATAGGGGAACCACAATTATAATAGCTGCACTTAGAACAACAAATTGGAGTATATCTGTCACAAGAACTGCCCACAATCCTCCAACCACTGCATAAAGTAGGATAAAGCCAGCAAGGAACAGAATGGCCATTTCTAGAGGAACGCCGGTTGAGACCTCGACAATCTTACCAACAGGGTAGAGCCAGCCGCCCATACCCACCATTGAACTCAATAAAAATAGCGCTGTATATATAGTTTTGGTATTCTCTCCTAAACGGTCACCAATATATTCTGCAGCCGTCATGACATTGGTCTTGTTCCAACGAGGCGCGATTAAGAACCCGATTATTACACCCGCAAGACACATGGTTGATTGGATGGCCACAGCAACCAAACCGTCTGTGTAGGCAATTGATCCCCACACGACAAAAGTCCCAACAGAGAAGAAGCTCATATACAGGGAAAGGCCGCTCACCCACCAAGGTACAGCTCCGCCACCAGCAAAGAAAGATTTTGTTCCCGAGCCACTGCTTAGTTTGGCGAAGGCCAGTCCTGCAGCAAGAACAACAATGCTGAATAGGGCGGCGACGATAATATCAAACTGGCTCATAAAACATCCAACTTAAAGATTTTATACTGAGCCGCCTCAAAAGGATTGAGCAGAGTTACCCCCCCCTTGAAGAAGCCAATGGTTTTTAACTATTCAATGATCTGCAAAGTTTTCTAGACGACGCCGCCATCAATAATGATTGTTTGCCCAGTGATAAAACGTGAAGCATCGCAAGCTAACCAAAGTGCGGCATCTGCAATTGCTTCGGGTGGAATAAGCTCAGGAATGCACTGAAGGTTTTTAGTTTCTTCTATCCAGTCATTGTTCACTTGAGCAGCTGCTCTATCGGTGAAAATCCGACCGGGGGCTATTGCGTTTACCCTGATTTTTGAAGGGCCTAAATCACGTGCGAGTCCGCGCGTTAGACCCACAATACCGGCCTTTGCAGCATGATACGCGGTTAGGTTGCCTGCGAGTTTCATCCAAGCTGTTGATGTTAAATTGATTATTGCACCACCGCCTGCTTTTTCTAGGCTTTTCGCCGCTAAGGCACTTAAAGCAGCTTGATGGTTGAGATTGGCTGACATCATCCATTGCCAATCTTCAGATGACTGGCTGGAAAGTGGTATTCGGCGATCAACACCAGCATTGTTTACAAGGACTGAAGGGGAACCATTTTGCTGAATACAGTCCGTGTAGGCCTTTTCAATTTGATCGATTTGAGTGAGGTCACAAACAAAACACGTGATATTGGGTTGACCTTTTTTGAGGTCAGATAGTCCGCTTTCATTAATATCCCAAGCGCTGACTTGCCCGCCATGAGCAGCAAAGGCTAAAGCTATTGATTTTCCAATGCCTGAAGCTGCCCCAGTAACGATGATATGCTTGCCTTTGAAATTTAGGTAAGACGAAGTCACATTCTTACCTCATGGGTCTTTTGTCCTTCAGTATCTAAATTTATCGCAAATAAACTCCCGGAAAGGGGAGCTTGTTGCATTTGCTCTTCATTTAGACCTGCTGAGGCAGTTGTAATATAGAGGCGCTTCATATCGCGACCTCCAAAACAACAACTGGTAACTCGAGGAACAGGCACCATAATATCTCGGATTAATTCACCTTTGGAAGTGTAACCTGAGACACGCCAACCATCCCAAAATGCAACCCAAATATTGCCGTCACAATCAACGCATATGCCGTCTGGCTTGCCGTTTTGGATGTCAAATTTTAAAAACTCGCGTCTGTTACTGATCTCGCCCGTCTCTTTGTCGAATTCATAAGCGAAAATAGTTGCTGATACAGTTTCAGTAAAATACATGGTTTTGTTTTTGGGGCACCAGCCTAAGCCATTGGAGACTTTAAAGCCTGTATCCATTCGTGATGCTGAAAAGGGTGTATCAAATCTATATAGGGAGCCTGTGTCTTCATTTGCTTTGCGGTTCATTGAACCTGCCCAAATACGTCCTTTTGTGTCAGTTTTTGCATCATTAAATCTATTGTTTGGAAGTGCTGATTCTGGGTTTGAGATGAAATCTAATTCTCCAGAATTTTCATTTAGTAGCGCAATTCCTTTTTCTGTCACCGCGATTAGCCGACCGTTCGCTGTTGGCAAAACAGCACTGACAATATGAGGGAGTTTGTAAGAGGCGAGCGTGCTTTCCTTTGGAGAAAAAGTGTGGATATGGGGGCCAATTACATCAACCCAATGCAGCACTTTCCGTTTGTTATTCCATACCGGTCCTTCACCAACTAATGCATGCGATTTGAACACGCATTCAACGTCCGAGGCGTGACTTGGTGGGGAGTTTGTGTTTTCAGATTCTAACATTTTAAACCTCAAGAAGTGTCAGATGTTTCAAACCGTCTTTATTTGGCTCTACGCCGTGTCCTGGTGTGTCAGGAACGAAGAATTTACCTTTTTCCGTGGGTGCAACGCCGTCCAATAATGCGCCATTACGATGGTATATTGTGTGTTGAAACTCATGAGCTTCCGCGTTGACAACAACTGAGGTGCGCAGGCTAGCTGCCATAAATATCCCCAACCCAATTGTAGCATGCGGCATTATTTTGATGTTGTTTTCGCGAGCGATTTTCCCCATTCGAACAAATTGCGTAATGCCTGTATGGCCCATTTCTGGTTGGATGATTTGACAAGCTTTTAAGCGCTGTTTGAAATCCCACTCCGTACGCCATTCTTCGCCTATCGCTAATGGTGTCTTCATAGTCGTACCAATTTCGATTTGGGCTTCAATGTCTTCTGGAATGGTTGGCGCTTCGATGAACCATGGATTGAACTGGCGAATTGACTCTTCCAATGCAATGGTTTCTGGAGCTGATTTGGTCCAGTGCATATCGAGAGCAATTTTGTGGTTTTCTCCCAGTCCAGCGCGGAGAGCTTCAAATTCACCGACGACATCACCTTTTGTTGTCGCGCTTATTGGGATTTTGAGATCGTCAAATCCCTTTTCTTTCCATGCTTGAGCAAGTTCAACGCGTTCTTCTGTGGTCTTTTTCGGCAATCCTGAAACATAACCTTTAATTATGCCTGAGCCCGCTTTTCCTAAAGCCGCTTGAATGCTTTGGTTATTTGCACGGGCGTGTAAGTCCCAGAGTGCTATATCTATTGCTGCAAATGTGTCCGCGAGGTAGCCGCCCCAATATCCACGGTTTCTTTGCAATAAATAAAAAGCGTCCCAGATTTTGTCAGGTGATTGGGGGGGGAGCGCTTTTAGATAGGGGCCGAAAAGGTCATCTATTAGCGCAGCTACGATTTTGGGCGCAACAAGACCGTAAGTTTCGCCCCAACCGACGACACCACTTTTATCTTCTATTCTAACAACAACAGATCTGTCACGTTGAGGGTAGACTGTTCCGTTAAAAGCGCGAACGAAATGATGTTCATTGAGAATAATGTCATCATCAGAAAGGTCGCCAAGATAGGCGTCATTCGGTTCGCGCTCAAATACATATGCCTCAATTTTAGATATGGCGCTATGCATCAATTGTGTCCTTTGTCAGTTCTAGATTTTCGTACATTTCGAGAATAAGTTTTTTTGAAATGTCATCCAGAATTGGCAAGTTTTCTCTTACATGATCTGTCTGGAAAATGCCGCGATGTTTTAGGATTAGTTTTGTTAGTCTCATACGGTAGGGCGCTTGCATGAGAAGGATAGGGAGGCTTTTCCCGTACAGGGCCAAGGCTTCATTTCTTTTGCCAGCTTGATACGCTTTTACGAGTGCCACGTGTAGTTCAAGAAGTTCAATAGCGGGCATTGTCGCGATTGCGCCGCGTTCCAATTCTTCAAATACATAGCGCGCCCCGCCACCACCGATGACGGCATCAATAGACTTCCCTACGCCTTTGCTAATCGCTGTAACCTTGGGGCCAGACGGGATGCCTTCTTCTTTTACAAAGCGGATTGCTTCGACCTTCTCTGAAAGATCCAACATTTCCTCTGCTGACAGGTCAGCGCCACGCGGGGCGAATAGATTTTGCAATACGATAGGAAGTCCGCCCGTTGCATCAGAGATTTTCTGGAACCAATGTTCAAACCCTTTTTCGGCCATTGAAGGCACTGCCATTGCCATTATACCTGTCGCACCAAGACTACTCATCAGGCTAGCCATTTCGACCATTACTGGTGCGTCATTCGAATTTACGCCGGCTATGATAGGCAGACGTCCTTCATTTGCTTCAACCACCGTCGCCATACACGCTGCACGCTCTTCGGCCGATAGTTGAATGTCTTCGCTGGCCACGCCAGGATAGACAAGTGCACTTGCTTCTGCGGAAATTGCGAACTTCACAACATTGGCAAGTGAAGTGTGGTCAACTTTATTGTCGTCAGTGAAAGGGGTAGGCACAACAGGCAGAACGCCAGAAAAATCTTTATTCATTTTGGTTCTTCATATCCAAAGTTCGATCTGCAAAATTTGTTGTTTTGAATAAATTTTCATCGAAAGAGTTTTTCTTCCAAAACGTGGCTTGCGTCGAATTTTTCAGTATTTTGTTTCAATTATAGCAATATCAAGTTATTTAGAAACGTCTTGCATTGTCAATGTTAATTTTTACTCAGCGATTAATAACATCATTTTAGGGAGTGAATCTGATTCTCCACTGCTTCCTCATGAGTTTACATCAGCAATATTGTTGCTATTAAAGATGCAAAAAGGAGAGTTGTGGCTTGTTCGTTTAGTTGAGCTGCAAGTTTTAGGGAGTGATTGAAGTGATGATTGAATCTAAGAAAATGGGGAGCTATTTGCGTTGGATAGGTAGTTTGGGTTTATGCTTAGCGGCGGTTGCTTCTTGTCAGCATAGTTCACTTACTAAGATGAATACCCAAGCTGAGATAGCCAGTTTAGAAGACAACCAACTTCGTCAGACGGCGAAAACATCTACCCATAAGCATTCCCTGTCTGGCCAATGGGCCTTTAAAACTGATCCCTATAAAAAGGGAGAGGCATTAGGATGGCAGAATGCCAATTTGGACACGATGACTTGGGACATGATGGATGTACCTGGGGTGTGGGATGTTGTCGACGAATACCATGATTATACAGGTGATGCTTGGTATCGGACGTCATTCAAATTTGACCCTGCTTGGAGCGATAAACGCGTACGTTTGGCTTTTGATAGCGTCTACCACGACTCTGAGGTTTGGTTGAATGGTGAGAAGCTTGGAGAAAATAATTTAGGGTTCATTCCCTTTAGTTTTGAAATTGACGAGTTTCTTGAAAGAGAGAACTCACTCGTAGTTAAGGTGAATAATCGGGTTAAACGTGGTGCAGTTTGGAACTGGGGAGGGATTCGTCGTCCGGTGTATCTGGAAATAACACCCCGGACTCATATCGAACGTGTTCACGTGTTTGCAGATCCGGATTTAGACACTGGCAGCGCGACATTAAACGTAAAAACCACGATTTCTTCGTCCGAGATACGCGAAGACTTTGCTGTAAAACTGTCCGTTCTGCGGGATGGTGAGGTTATTGCTGAGCAGGTCGCTGAAGGGACTCACACGATTGATGCTGGTGGTGAGTTGGAGGTAGCGACGTCTATCAATTTGCCATCTGATTTGGTTGAGCTATGGCACTTTAATGACCCTAACTTGTATAATATCGAAGCAAAAATAATTCAAAATGACGATGATGTTCATGTTTTGACGGACCGATTTGGAATTCGGAAGGTCGAAGTAAAAGGAGACCAGTTCTACTTGAACGGAGAGGCTGTTCGTTTAGTCGGCTTTAATATGGTGCCTGAAGACAGATTTGACGGGAATGCGTTGCCTTTGTCTCGTATTAAGGAAGATGTCGATTTGCTTAAATCGATGAATGCTAATTTTGCGAGATTGTCTGGCCCAAACTTACCAAAGGAGTACCTAGATTATCTTGATGAGGTGGGGTTCCTTCTCGTTGAGGAGGTCGGTTTATGGGGTAAGGACAGGATGGTAGACCCAAACCACCCGACACCCAAAGTATGGCTCGAAAAAATGGTTGAGGCGCGTTACAATCACCCTTCAATAGTTGCGTGGAGTGTGGGGAATGAAATTGGCGATTTGAACAAGAATCCATTGGCAAATGAGTATGTTCAAACAGCAATTGCCCACGCAAAAGAACTCGATCCTTCTCGTCTGGGGGTTTATATCTCTTATTCTGCCGATTTTCAGGAAAACGACCCGGCGCAGTTTTCCGATATCATTATGTTTAACAAGTATAGTGACCATGAAGAACGCTTGAAAGTTGTGCGCAGCTATCATCCTGATAAGCCAATATTTTTCTCTGAAATTGGTACGAAACTAGACTCTGAAGATCCAAATCTCTCTGAGATGGATCCAGAGGAGATGATGGGAGATTTGCGCAAATATCCTTATCTGATCGGAACGTCGTTTTTTGCCTTCAGTGATTACCGTAGCAATTGGAAAGATTCCAAACCAACATGGACAACGCCTCAATCTGAGAACCGAAGTTGGGGTGTATTAACTGCTTATAGAGAGCCAAAACGTGGATTTCATAAAATTCAAAAGTTTTATGCGCCTGTACAAGCTTTGCGAGTTGAAGACAGTGTTGGAAAACTCAACGTTAGTGTAGAGCCACGAGGAAAGAATACTTTCCCCGCGCATGTAATGCGAGAGTATAGTTTGGTTTGGCAAGCGCGTGCCGCTGATGGCAGTTTAATTGATGCTGGCATTCAAAAACTACCGCCAATCTTTCCTGGTGATGATGCCTTTAAACTGTCTTTCGACCTCCCAAGTCAGTACGCGAGCGCTATTGTGAGCTTGATTGATCCGATGGGGTATGAAGTGCTTTATGACCGTGTCGATCAGATTGTTCCTGAAAGTCCCGTTATAAGGGCTATCCACTCATCGATTGATACAATCCGTGTGGTATTTAACAAATCAGAAAATGCGATTGAACATGAGCTGACATTGACCGACGAGGCGGGGAATGTGTTCACGAGTGGCCTGACAATCAATGAGTTTGCGGAAATCACTGGTTTGAATCCGTATACCCACTATAAGCTTGAACTGGTTGGTGTTAACCAAGCAGGGCGTAGTGCGCCTGCCAAAGTTATTGAGGCGACAGTCTCCACTGACAATGATGAGTTGCCACCAGTTGTGTGGGATATTTCTGGCAAAATAGATGCGTTTCACATTGGCTATTCTTCTGAACGCAATGATTTTAGATACGAAATTAAGTATGGACTAGCTTCGGAAGAGTATACGCAAACAAACCTAATAGAGACGCATGGTGCCACGCGTATTCCAGCAATTGAAATCGGTAAGCCTCATTATTTTAAACTACGTCGATTGGTAACTGGACGCGTTGATAGTGAGTGGACAGATGAATACCGTGTAGAGCTTCTTGGCAGTGACGGTATTTTGCCTCCTAAGAATGCTAGTTTGATCAATGCGGATGGTGAGGCTGTGCTTTTGATGGAGCCGGTAGATCGTGCGACAGGATACAAGGTCGTGACCTATTCAGATTTAGGTCGTGAAGTTTTTGATGTGAATATCGCACAATCAAAGTTTGCAATTGTTGAAGGCATAGATTTGTCTACTGTTTTGAGGGCTGAAATCCATTCAAAGGATGAGTTTGGAAATGCTGGAGAAGCCGCGGCCTTAGAGTTACTGCGCTAGTTTCCCACTTTGGGTCTTTTTATTCATGGAAATCGGGGCTCCCGCACGGTCAAACTGTGCGGGAATTTTTTTAATTCTCGTGCTTGCGCAAAACTCTCCGTCCTAACAACCGAAGTTTTCAACGTATTTCGCCGCATCAATAATTGCAACGTGCAATTGACAACCTGCATAATTTATTTATTGCTATAATAGCACATACTAAGTTCGATCAATAACGACGAATAAGGTCGAGTTCGAGCTTGGTACTGCAGCATTGTTACGATGTTCTACTGCTGAATTAAGTACATGAAAATAAAAAATAAAACCGTATTTTATGCTTCATTCCATAGGGGTGGTTTGAAGCTAAAGCATGGTTAGGGGAGAATAAAATGAAATATTTACATAAGAATAAGTTGCTGTCTGCTGCGTCATTAATAGCAATATATGCGTTGACTGCTCCAGTAGTGGCTGCGCAGGACGCTCAAAGCGTTGAAAATGATGATGGTGGTGAAAAAGTTCTGGATACCATAGTCGTTAGAGGGATTGCGGGCAGTGTTTCGCAGTCTGTTTTAGACAAGAGAAACGCTTCTAAAATCGTAGACACCATCAATGCTGAAGACATCGGTAAATCTACAGACCAGAATATTGCTGAAGCATTAAATCGTGTTTCTGGTGTAAGTATGTCATCCGTTGACGGTGAAGGGGCTTTGATCTCGATACGTGGTGCTAGCCCAGATCAAACCGTCGTGACTTTGAATGGTGCCGCTTTGGGGACTACCGAGTTTGGGCAAGCTGTAGACTTGTCTAGCTATTCAGCAGACGTGTTGTCTAAAGTCGAGATTATCAAAACTCCAGCCGCAGATGATGAAGAGGGGTCTCTCGGTGGTTTGGTTAATCTGCAGACCCGCAAACCACTGGAAATCGATGAGGACGTTAGAAGTTTTTCTGTCCAAGGTCGATATAATGACTTGGCTGATGAGACGAATTATAAACTTTCAGGCGTCGTTTCTGAGAAGTTTTTCAATGACAAATTGGGTGTAATTGTTTCTGTAGTTGATGAGACAAACTCAATTAGACGTGATCAGATCCGCAATGATGATTTCCGTGCGCATAATACATGGGGGGCGACTGATCAAAATGGCAACTTCATTACAAACAGCTTTAATTTGGCAGACTATGATTTAACAATGCCTGGAGCTGGCGCTACTCAAGAAGAGATAGCGGATTACAATTCTAGAATTGCAGCAGTAGGTAACCCTTATGACACTGCGATATGGGGTATTGCACCAACGCGTTCGCAATACAGCATTTTTAACGGGAAGCGCGATAGGCAAGCCCTTGATATTGGTACGCAATGGCAAATTACGGAGAAAACCGATTTAACGGTAAATGTGAGTTATGCATCGCAAACCATAGATAATGTTACGGATGAAGTTGGTATTCGTACGCCCCAGTCAAATACTAATATGAACTTTAGGGCTGTTCTCGATGAAAATGGAAATGTGCCTATGCGGCAAGTTTACGTTGAGAATGATGACGGCGATTTGGTACCAAGTTTGGATGACGATAATAATCCAATTATGGCACCAATATTTGCACACCCTTTGAGCGCTCCAGGGAATGTCTTTGGTATTGCGCCAACTTTTTCTGATCCGCAAGCTGATTGGTATGCTATTGATACGGATACTCGCACTTATACAAAAATTTTAAATCGTTTCCAGTCGGCAGATCTAAACTCCTCCATTGCTCGTTTTGAAAATGAAAGCAAAACTATTTCTGCTGAATTGAATCACGAGTTTACAGATAATTTGCGTGTAAAATTGGGGGCTAGTCTCCAGTCTGTTGAACGAATCCCAGACCAGCAAATCTGGATGAGTGTGCAGTCTCGAGAGAACCCTGATTATCTTAGATTCGCAGCCGGCCCAGTTGGGGCACCTGGAGGTATAGAGCCTGTCGGTACGGACTGTAGTTCAGGGCTTTGTCAGCCAATTGTTGGTACAAGTTTTATTGACCGCGGTCGGTATATCAATGAACCAACTCCGGAGGAAATCGCAGAAGCTGCGGCTGAGGGTTATGTTGGCGTAATTGGCAATTCTGTAACGAACAGAGGTAGTGATAATAGGTCATTGACTGGATACAATCCAGATGATGCTTTCGCGCAGTCAATTAACAGCCTATCTCAAACAGTTACGGCTGTTAAAGACGAGCAAACGACTGCCTTCATTGATTTAGACTATGATCTTAATAAATTCGGGCTAACTACTCTTGAGCTCGGAGGGAAGTATACAAAAAGAGAGAAGTTTACCGACGCACAAACAGGCAGTGTGACAAATACCAAAGTTGGTGTTTCCGTTGTCGACCCTGAGACGGGGCGGGAGGTGCTTGTAGGAAACAATTTAGATCAGACACCTATTTCCGGCTTTTCAAGAAGAGTTGGTGGTGATGGATTGTGGGCAAGTCTAGGTCTAAATCGCAATGCGTTGACAGATGACTTCGTTAGCTTTGACGCTGAATCTGTTTTCAATCTTGTCGCTGCCGATCCTAACTTAGCGATTGATATTGATGACTCAGCTACTCGCGGTGCTGATTTTGAGAATATAGCGCTGTACGCTAAACAAAACTTCTCATTTTATGACGATCGTGTGAGCGGTAATATTGGTGTCCGGTATGTTAAAACCGAAGTTGAGACGACAGGTGCGGGTGGTCTACGGGCGTTCAATGAAAGTTTTGGACGTAACCAACGTGTGCTTGATTTAGGGGTCTTAAGAAGCCTATCAGATTCATCAAAACCAGAGTGTGCGGCATCCCCCATTTATGAAGGCGCTCAACTTAATACGTTTGACCAATATAGGTATTCTCGTATTGATGGGTTGGGAGTTGATACAAAGGGTACAGTTTCTTTCCTAGACGATACTAGGATTGACAATTTGGTTCCGGAGGGCGGATGTTTTGAGCCGCTTCTTGCTAATGCTGAAACGTTTTTGGCGGCAGGTGATGAAGGGCGTAATGCTCTCCTTCGTTGGAATAATGCATTTTTCACAAATAACTATTTTTGGACATTTGATGATGACCCATCCAACGGAGCTGGTTTTGTTGTAACCGACCCAGGCGGCCCTGCTGAAGCGCTAACCAGCATTAACAACACTATCCATACAGTACCTACTGCAGGTTCGCATGAGTATGATGTGTTTTTGCCAAGCATGAATATAAATTGGGCGGTGACCGATGATGTTATTCTGCGTTTTGCTGCATCAAAGTCTATGACACGTCCGAACATTGATAGTTTGAGGCCGGGTTTTCAGGTAAATGAAAATGGTTGGGGGAGTCCGGCAACTAAGTTTAGCACAGTAAACTTGTTCAATACTCAACTAGATCCATTGGAATCTATCAACATTGATACATCTGTTGAGTGGTATTTTGCGAAAGATGCATTGCTATCTCTTGGGTTGTTCTACAAAGATATTACGAACTTAGAAGAAACCGAAGAACAAGTTGTCTATCTATCAGACATAAAAGGTGCAATTCAGAATGGTGAGGCGGTAGATGGGAATGGCTTAATTCTATCTGCTGATGAACTAACGCACGACAATTGTTTTGCTCACATCACTGGGAGTTGGCAAGTCAGCAGGGATCCGCAGGATGTTGCAAATGCTATTTTCGGTAGTCCAGAGCAACACTGTGCAAGGTTTAATGCGAGTCAGGTCCGCAATGCTGCGGGTGCCGAAATATTGGGAATGGAACTACAATATACTCAAAATTACTCTTTCCTACCCGGCATTTGGTCGGGGCTAGGTGTTTCAGCGAACTACACCTATCAAGACAGTTCATTTGATGCGGAAGAGTCTAATTTGGTGCAAGGAGAAGTTCTTCCAAGCTTCCAGATTATTCGCACGCCTGAGCATTCTTACAATGTCACAGCCTATTGGCAGGATGGCGGGCATCAAGTGCGCTTAGCGTATGGTGGTGCGTCTGACGTTCTTTTGAACCGTGCATATGATAATGGTGCGCTCTGGGAGGAGGGACGCGAGACTCTGGATTTCTCAGCTTCATATGAATTGAGTGAAAATTTCTCGCTCACATTTGATGCGTCGAATATTTTGGAGCAGCCTTTGCGTCAGTATTGGACGAGTCGTCAATTGGAACTTCCTACCGATGCTTTGGGAACAACTGACTTTGTAGCATTTGATGAAGGAAATGCTTTGGATGGTGAAGCTCCGAAGCACCGCACGGCGCTACTCTATAATACAGGTAGAATTTTCAGATTGGGCTTAAGAGCTCAATTTTAGCTCTCCAAAGTAATTCTCACACTTCCCAGTGTAGAGAGCTTATCTCAAACTTTAGCTACGGGAGTTATCTCTCGTAGCTATTTTTTTGGGTGGGTATTTTTAGCGATAGAGCGTATTGAGTGAATTAAAAGGGCTCTATTGGTTTCAGTTATAACATGAAATTTTGTACTAAATAGCTTCGCGGTCTTTTATTATATCGAATTTTAATTGTGCAGATGACGTTTTATCGTTGATGCTGGTTTTGGCTTTTTCAAGTGCAGAGAGTAGCTGTGCATTGTTTTCTTCAGGTATCCAGCCAGATAGTGCAATAGCTGAATGCGTTGGTTGTCCTACATTTATAGCTAAAGTGTGTTGGTTTTGATCCGGTTTAACAAGATATCTAGTGTACCCATTGGATCGGATTTTGTTGAGTTCTTCCAATAGCTGATTTACCCCGTTTGGGAAATTTGGAATGTCTTTCCCATTATATATTTGAGAGACTTCGGCATCATCTAAATCAGCCAGAAGAGATAAGCCAATTCCACCGCGTGTTGCTGGGAAGATGCCGACACGCCCTAATGCTTCAGAGGAAGCTATACCGGGAGGGGCGTGATAGATGTAACTGACAACATCTTTCCACAAGACACCCATTGCAACAACTAGATTATAACTTCGTAATTCTTCAAGAGCGGGAACTGCGCGACGCACAAGCCCTGAAGCAAATAACCCTTGCGCTGCCAAAACGTGCATACCTGAACCGGATGTGTATTTCCGATCAGATGTCTGTCGAGCTATTCCTAAATATGCCAGTGTTTTGAGTAGCCGATTGACACGGGTAGGTTCAAATCCCAAGCGTCTTGAAAGTTCTCGTCCTCCCACTGGGCGATCAGAAGTTGCTAAAGCTTGAAGTGTTGTTATCCCATCAATTAGACTTTGATTGGGTTGAGCGTTCTTTTTTTTTGTCGGCGTTTTCATATGTGTGGACGATCAAGCTTTTAAGTTATCAGAGCCATCATTTAAACTGTGTTCTGTTGAAGTGGCAAGCTGCTAGAAAAAGTGAATTTTGGTGGAATATCACTCTATTACTGTCGCGTAATTGAGTAATGTATACATTAGTTGTCGTTGCTATATAAGCACCATTTGGTGAGAGAGATTGATTCGTCTCGAACGTCAGATGGTCCGCATTGGCGTCTCTAATATCTCGTCTCCGTTATAAGAAATTTACAAGTGAAAGATTGCAAATGACTTCAAAGACATTTGTTGCTGCCAATTGGGCGAGCAATTATTTTCGTGCGTTTCTGGTGAATGAAGATGCAGCTGTTATTGACCAGCTAAGCCACGATAGAGGGATTATTGGTCTTACCCGCGCTGATATGGAAGACGTGATAGTGCATGCAAACAAGACCCTAAAACCAACAGCCGGTTTTTATTTGGCAGGCATGGTTGGATCAGACATGGGGTGGGAGAAAGTTCCATATTGTGAGTGTCCATCCACGATCGATAAATTGGCGAGCAACTCTCTTTCAGCTTCGATAGGAAATGTTGATGTTTCCATACTTCCTGGGCTTTGTGTGACAAACAGTTCCCACGGACCAGATGTGATGCGCGGCGAAGAGGTTGAGTTATTTGGAGCATTAAATCTGCTTGATGGTTTGAATGAGGGGACTAAATTTATTGTTCTTGCTGGTCGGCATTCAAAGTGGGTGAAACTGGAAAATGGTAAAATTGTTGATTTCTTAACATCCATGTCTGGTGAATTATTTGACAGCTTGAGAGATAAAGGTCTGCTTTCGGCACTGATGAAAAATCAACCTCAATTGGATGATGCTTTTTGGGGTGGTTTGTTGTCGACTAAAAAACGACCGGTCGGATTAGGTCGAGAGTTGTTCGGTGTGCGTGCAAAAGTAATGACGGGTGCTCTGGATAAAGAAAAAACATCTTCATACGCGCATGGTCTTTTTCTTGGGGCAGAAATTATAGATGCCGTCCAACAATTTCCTGAGCTTAATAATCAGACATTTATCCCAGTCATTGGTAAGCAGGAATATACCGAAGCATATCTGCATGCTATGAGCGGATTTTCGTTGAAAGGCCGTGCAGTTGATGTTGTTGCGGCTACTGTTAACGGGTTTAGCCTCTATCATTCTACTTTTGTTTCCCTGCCAGCTCCTTGAGGGTGCGGCTTTGTGGCGATTACGTGGGCTTCCCCTAGTCCACGTAAGATTGAATGGCGGCGGTTGAATTGATGATCGTGGGGGAGTTTTGTAAGTATCGGAAAGTGGTGGTTTCCTGCTACCAATTTAGGAGGCTTTGGATAAGTTTGGAATTGGCGGTTTAATCTGAGAATGCCTTATTAGCTGCTAATCTAATTGGATGCCGGCTTCCTTTAAAATGCGCAGTGCGGGTTCTAATTCCGCTTCGTATTTTTTCCATCGCGCGAGAGCTGATTTGTAAATTGGTTGCCTCACTTGCGCAGAACTTGCTGTTGCAACTGGGGCAGAGTTTTTGTGAAATGATGCACAAGCATCTTGCCATTCCAAATCACAAAAATTGACTAACTTTCGCGCGGCTTTAGTCGTGTCAGCGACGATATCTTCATAATAAACTTCTGTGTATTTTTCTGAAGGTAGATTTGAGGTGTATTGCGCCATTAGCTTGTCAAACTGGACACAGTATTTTGCGGTATCTTCCAAATTTAAGCTGTAATTATAATAAGAAAAAGACGTCGCAAATAGTTGTTTGTAATTGCTCAAGACACTGTCGGCTAAGTGTCGTCGCACACAAATAATTTTGGCATTGGGGATGGCTTGCAAAATCAGCGGTGCGCAGAAAAAATTCAAAGGCATTTTATCAAGAATTCTTCGCGCATTTGGGACGATTTTGGAAGCGCTTTGCAGGTATTGTTGGCCAACTTGGCCGAGGTCTAGTCTTTGGGAAGCTAACAAAGTTTCTTCATCAAGAATGTATGGAGATAACGTGCCGGACGCCTTTTTTAGTTTTAAAGCAAAGTCAGTTAGTTCGCCTGCAGATTCAACGTCTGTATGGCTACTTAATATGCGATCAACAAGTGTCGTGCCGGAACGGGGGAGGCCAATTACGAAAATTGGCGCAGCCTCAGAGGTATTGCATTTCGAATAAGAAAAATGAAGTGTTTTTTGCGCTGCTTGGAAAAGTGGAATGTCGTTTTGAATGTCGTAAGCTTGCGCCTCAAATTTTAGCTTTTTAGCTTTTTCCAGCCAATGCATTTGATCTTGGACTTGGCCTAAATCTTCATAAGTTTTAGCTATTGCATGTCCTATATTCAGTCTTTCATCTGGTCTTTTTAAATTATCGAATTGCGTTTTTAGCTCGGAAAGATAGTTTTTTTCCTTAGTTTGTTTGGTCAAGGAAACCAGTGACGACCAGGCTTTGTGTGAGGTTGGGTCTATTTCGATAGCGCGTGTATAAGACAGCTCAGCTTCCTTCATATCTCCGACAAATTGTTGAGCTGCTCCCAAATTATACCAATATGCTGCATTTTTCGGGCTTAAGTCCGTTGCTTGTTTATAGTGTTGAATGGCTTCGGAATGGTATCCGGATCGGCTTAATACGACGCCAATAGTATCTAGAGTCTGTGCTGAGTTATCGGGACAGTTTGCTGCTGCACGTGCAGCATTAACCGCAAGATCGCGTTGATGTTGGTTGGTGAGTAATCTACCATGCCAAGCATGATATCTACCTGTCTTACCTTGGCTAAGCGCAATTGCTTTTTCTACTAATTCGAGTGATTTGTCTAAATTTCCGTGATCGAAGGTAAGTATACTTAACAGGTAAAACGGTGCGTGTGCGTTGGGGGATAGCTTGAGTACCTCGATGCAATTTGCATGAGCTGCTTTATAATTTCGCACAGATAATAGTCGCTCTGCCTCAATTATTAGCATGTTGGTTTTTTGTTCAACCATAATAGCATATTTCCTGTTTACGAAACACCGTACATCATCATCCAATACGTAAAGATTGAACGATCAAAGTGATACAAAATGATGTATTGCATCTAAATAACGCCCGTTTTGATGCATATAAGTACATTAAATTAGACACTATGATGCCTCTATGTCACGCAATTGAGTTTGATCCTTGAGCCGAGATAAAAACTAATAAGGTCTGCTAGTGCTTTAAATCATCAAAGAGTGCAATGGCAAAAATCACGAAAAAAGGTAGCATAATGTCTAAAAGAAAAATGTTTCTAAAGTCGTCTAGCGCGTTTGCATTGCTTGCTAGTGGATTAGTTCTTAGTCAGCCAGCTGGGGCACAAGAAACTGCTGCTGAAGACGGTCAATTGGTTTCAGATACAATTATTGTAACAGCTACGCGTCGTAACGAAACGGTTCAGGATGTTCCTTTGAATATTGCAGCTCTAGGTGCAGCTCAAATCGAGGAGCAGGGCTTAGCCGAGCTGTCTGATGTGTTGGCATACGTACCGGGTATTAACATTGTTGACCGTGGTGGGCGACAAGGTAACCCGATCATTGTACGTGGATTGAATGCAGACCCGATTGGTTCTGGAGATGGTAACAATGATGGTGGCGGAACGGTTGCAACCTATCTTGGAGAGATCCCTCTTTTTGTTGATTTGAAACTAAATGACTTGCAGCGTGTTGAGGTTCTATTGGGGCCTCAAGGAACTTTGTATGGTGCAGGAACGCTTGGTGGAGCAATTCGTTATATTCCAAATCGCCCTGACTTTGACGACGAATTTCTATCAGTACGCGCAGATGCGTATCAGTATTCTGAAGCAGATTCACTGAGCCATGATGTTGGCTTTACTTTTAATATGCCGATCGCAAGCAATTTCGCTGTGAGAGGATCTTTTGATGTTTCAAACGATTCTGGGTATATGGATGCGCCATTTATTGTGCAGACTATTGGGGTGTCAAACCCAGATCCTGATTTCTCAGATCCAGCTGACGTTGCCGCTAACCTAAATCCACAAACGGATGTGAACAGTGAAGAGACTATTTCTGGTCGTCTCGCGGCGCGTTGGCAGCCCGTTGAATGGCTAGATGCCAATCTGACTTATTACTACCAAGAAGCTGATATTGGCGGTCGTAATACATCCGCTGCACGTTCTACTGTTATTCCGGCGGGCAAATATGATGTTGCCTCCCGTGTTGAAGAGCCAAACACAATTACAAACGAGTTGATTGCCCTTGAGGTAACCGCAGATCTTGGATTTGCAGAACTTACATCCGCGACAGGTAGATCAAAGTTCGCTGATGATGGTCAGCGCGATCAAACAAACCTCCTGATTTCTCTCGAATACAGCTACGAAACATTCCCGACATTCACAGCCTTTACGCACGAAGTTGGTGAAACAGATACATTCAACCAAGAAATCCGTTTGGTCTCTCAAACAGATGGTCCACTTAACTGGATTGTTGGTGGTTTCTACAATAAGCAAGATGCTTCTGCACTCTCTGCTGAATTCACGCCAGGGTATGCTCAGTTTGCTGGGTTTGATCGTCCAGATAACCTTGAGTACTTCTCTCAAAGTCGCGTTGAGCTAGTTGAGTCAGCTTTCTTCGGTGAGATTGGGTACGACCTGACGGATCGTTTGAGTGTGACTGTTGGTGGTCGCTATTATGACTATGAATTGAAGTCATTCAGCGCGGTCGATTTCCCTCTCTTTGATCCAGATTTTGTGGCTCCATCAATTGATCAAATCGGAAACGCTGCGACTGAATTAAGCCAAGCTGACGATGGTTTCTTGTACAAATTTAACATTTCATATGACATCAATGATGACATCATGATTTATGGTACAGTCTCTGAAGGTTACCGCATTGGTGATTCAAACGGTATTGGACAATGTGATGTGTACGATCCTGAAGCTAGCCAAGGTGCTTGTGCGTTAGCACCAGGGCAGCAATTTGGGCCTAATCCGGATGACGTTGCTTTATTTGATGAGCGTGAATATGGACCAGACCAAACAACAAATTACGAAATAGGGATGAAGTCTGAGTGGCTAGATGGGGACTTAACTCTCAATGGAGCTCTATATTTTGTAGAATGGACTGACCCACAGCTATCTTCTGCGACAGTGAATGCAAATATTCCAATTACTATTAATGCTGAAGGTGCGGAATCATTAGGAACTGAACTTTCAGGTGACTGGCGCGTCACGGATGCTTTCCGGATACGCGGTAGCTATAGTTACACGCAGTCTGAATTAACTTCTGATGTGCCGTCTCTCATCCGCACAATCACACCCCCAGGGTTTGGCAGTGCTTTTGAAGATGGTAAAGCAGGTGACCGTTTACCTGGATCTCCTGAGCATCAATTCTCAGTCTTCGGGTCCTATGGTGTGGAGCTTTCAGGCGGACGCGAGTTAGCATTCAACTTAGGTTATGCATGGCAGAGTGATGTATTGACGCGTACGGGGGCACGCGGCAGCAGTCTTACGCTCGATAGCTTTGGTGTTGCGAATGCATCTGCCGTTTATGATGCTGGTCCGTGGACGGCAACTTTGTATGTAAACAACTTATTGGATGAGTATGTTGAGACAGGTGCAGTATCGACTAGCTTATCTAACCAAATTGTACTTGGCTCCAGTGTCAGAAGCTTTGGTACTCACATCGCTCCGCCGCGCGCGATCGGTATTCGTTTCAAATGGGATATTGGATAAAAGCCGTACAAATTAATCTGATTGAAGAGGGCTCCTATGCGGGGCCCTCTTTTTTTGGGGGGGGCTAGAATTAACTGACTTCTCTTAAACGGAATTAGCGCCAACATTCATGACTAGACACATCTGCATTTCTCAATGAAAGCGCAAAACTACAGAGTAAGCTTTAGGAACTCAGGCTAAGTTTCACAGTATCGGAAGATGGATGTTTTCATGTTTCCGGTTTAGCGAAAACTGGCTAAGTTGGAAATGAGGCGTTTAATCTGACAATGCCACACTAACTATTAATCTAAGCGAATTGGTAAGAGATGCTCATCAGTTTGGACAAAATATAAACGCCAATAGTCTTCAATCTGCATTGGAAAATATACGTAACAATATAGATAATTTTAGCGGTGACGTTCAAAACAAACACGAAGAGGGAGTTTTTAATTTCATAGACAGCGTAAACAATTCCATTTCCCGAGGTTACAATTCGGGTAGTGTAAGTGATTCAGCAAATGGCCGAACACATCTGCAATAACAAATAATATACAGTAACTTATGCTTAAAAAGGAAGTGTTCAATGAGACCCGCAGCATATTTAGTAATTTGTATTGCTTTCTTTTTAAGTGGCGCTTGTGGAGTAGCGGACAAATCAACTCAAGACAGCCAACTGGAAAATCAATTTAACTGCGGTACGCAATTTATAAAAGAGACCTCCACAATAAGACATTGTGGATTGATTGATTATAAATTGTTACAATACTTAAAGAATGAAAAAGATACTAGAACTCTTCTATTAACCTCTGAAGGGGGACAAATTTTAGATGCAATAAGTTTGTCAAAGTACTTAGATGAATATAAAATAAGATTGATAATTGAAGGATATTGTCTTTCTGCATGTGCAACTTTTCTCGTTGCAGGAACTGACTTAGTAACAATACAATCAAATTCCATTCTGGGGTTTCATCATTCAACTACTAGTTTAGCGATGAGAGGCACTCAAAATGGCCTTCTAAATGAAGGCCAATTAAAACGAATACATGAAGAATTTGTACAGCCGGAAATATCCTTTTTCGAAGAAAATAATATTAGTACTGCTTGGCTATTCGAACCAGACCTAAGGACTAAACCTAGTTGCGTGAAACGAAATTTACGGTTCTCAGATGAGGTTCCTATTATTGATTATAGAGCTCGACATCGTTTTTGGGTACCTTCTATTCCCACCCTTAAAAAACTCAATCCAACGCTTATATTAGAGGGGAATGCACAAACTCATGACGCAGTTCAAACAATAGCTAACACACATCTCCTTCTAAAGGGGCAAGCATTATTATATGGCAATCCAGAAAACTTGGAATTCAATCCAGACGACATAAATTTGTTATCTCAACTGCCATTTTGCAGTTAATAACTAGGTATTCAAGTGAACTAGAACTGTAAAACGCATCAAATAACGACTATTTTTATCAGCGAAATGATCCAGAACTTAGTCCTTCCAAGGGTGGTGTCAGACAAAAGCTAACTGGTCTCTAATTGGCGGGTTAGGGTGTTTTTTGGCCAGTGAAAAGCTGTCGCCATTCGTTCAGAACGACGTCACGGTTTCGTTTAAAATTGTATCTTGAGTAGAGGTGTCGCTCCAGATTGAAGGGATTGTGAATTGCCGATTGAATGGCTGCGAATTTTTGCAAACTCTTGGTTTGCCGGAAATTATTCATGATCTTTTCTCGTCGTCGAAAAGGTTGATGAGAGTTTTTACATCTGTTGTTTAGCTATCGTCCCGTGACTTGTTTATCAGAGATTCCAATTTCTTTCATGGCTGCTCCATAAGAACGCAATTGGTCTGTCACTATATGTTTCGGAGGTCCATGTCGCTTCATTGCTTTGCGTAAAAACTTCAATGCTGCTCGTTTGTTACGGCGTTTGGTAACGAAAACTGGCTAAGTTGGAAATGAACAGTTTAATCTGACAATACCCGTTTGAAAATTAGAGATTTACGAACGCAAGCGGATCCTATGGTACGATTATCTTCTGAAATTTCCCATCTAATGTGATCATTCATGAATGAAGGTAGAGGATAATACTCTTTCGTTTGTTCAATAATGGTGGGAGAATAGATCAAATAGAGTAGTTTGGCTCTGCTTCGTCTTTATGTGATTAGGAGGCGGACTATACTTTTGCTTGTGCTTTTCTGGCGTTTGATTTTTTCCAAAAAGGGATTTTCAATGAGAAACAAAGCATGTTCAATTACAGCTCTGTCGGTAATACTTTTGTCGACGCCATTTTTTTGTTTGCCTGCAAGTGCTCAAGCTGCAAGTGGTGAAGGGGTTGCGAAACAAATTTATCAAGACAATTGCGCAGCTTGCCATGGTCAGACTCTAGAAGGCGGAATTGGTCCATCACTTATTGATGAAGTTTGGACGAATGGCCAAACAGATGCAGAAATCATGAAATCGATTTCTAGCGGGTACCCTGAAAAAGAAATGCCAGGATTTTCTGAAATTCTGTCTGAGGATACCATACGATCTTTGGTGATTTATATTGCTGAAGAAAAAGCTCTCGCAAAAAACAGAGCTGATACGAAGATTAAGTTTTCTCCTGATCGTATTTATAAATCTCAATACCAAGATTTTAAGTTAGAACTAATCTATAGCTCCAAAGAAGAAATTTGGGGAATAGAGTTTTTACCTGATGGTTCATTTTTCGCGACTGACCGCAAAGGCCCATTGCTACATATTTCTGAAGATGGAAAAGTCACGAAAATCAAGAAAACTCCGAACGTTTGGCATAAAATTCAGGGCGGGATGATGGATGTCAAATTACACCCAGACTTTGAAAAGAATGGCTGGGTTTATATTGCATATTCCGCCCCCCGTCAGAGTGATGATTCCTTCGGCATGACACGCATAGCCCGAGGGCGTATTAAAAATGGATGTTGGGAAGATGAAGAGATTATTTTCCAGTCAAAGACTGAACATGAAACGAATAAAGAATATCACTTTGGCTCACGTATAGAGTTTTGGGATGGATATTTGTTTTTCTCCGTTGGTGACAGGGGGGAGCCAGAAAATGCTCAAGATTTATCTTGGCCAAGCGGTAAGATTCATAGGTTGCACTATGATGGACGTATTCCAAAAGATAACCCATTTATCGACGTAGAAAATGCTTACCCGTCTATCTTTTCCTATGGGCATAGAAATCCTCAAGGTCTCACCGTTGGCGGTCCTGATGGCGCGCTCTATATTTCTGAACATGGTCCAAGAGGTGGGGACGAAATTAATCGCCCTGAGAAGGGTAAAAATTATGGTTGGCCGATTATTACGCACGGTATGAATTATGATGGTACGCTCATGACACCATTCACGGAGAAAGAGGGAATGGAGCAACCTATGAAATACTGGGTGCCGTCCATTGCAACAGCCGGAATTACCTCGGTGCAAAGTGAAACCTTTCCCGAGTGGGAGGCAGATATACTGGTTTCTGGGCTACAATCTCAGGAGTTACATCGGGTTCGTTTTATTAATGGTGAAGCCGTTGAGGATGAAGTTCTCATCAAGGGAATAGGTCGTGTTCGTGATGTCACGCAAAGTAAAGGCGGTGATATTTTTGTTGTTATGAATGATGACACTTTTGGTCCAAGCTCTGTCTATCGGATGTTACCCATAAGTGAATAAATTTATTGTTCAAACTCTATTCAAGTAATGATCGGGTGGTGTCAGACAAAAGCTAACTGGTCTCAGATACTCGGCTTTCGACGTTTCTTTAGCCGACAAAAAGTTGCCGCCACTCATTCAGGGCGACGTCACGATTTCGTTTGAAATTTAGTCTTGCGTATAGATGTCTCTCTAGATTGAAGTGGTTGCGAATTGACGATTGAATGGCAGCGAATTTCTGTAAGCTCTTGGTCTGCCGGAACTTATTCATTATCTTTTCTCGTCGTCGGAACGGCTAGTGAGAATTCTCACATCGGTTGTTCAACCAACGTCCTGTCACTTGTCTATCAGCATTTCCAATGTCCTTCATTG
>NZ_JBHTBR010000007.1:64164-83897 GCF_042665075.1 Hirschia litorea
CTTATTCATTATCTTTTCTCGTCGTCGGAACGGCTGGTGAGAATTCTGACATCGGTTGTTCAACCAACGTCCTGTCACTTGTCTATCAGCATTTCCAATGTCCTTCATTGCTGCACGATATGATTTCAATTTATCCGTGACTAACAGGTGAGGCGGGCCATATCGCTTCATGGCTTTACGTAAAAACTTCAATGCTGCTCGCTTGTGACGGCGTTTAGTGACATAGGCTTCATTGTAAGTTTGATGATTTCTGGTGAGGTTTTGAAATAGCGAAAGAGAGAGGTTTTCGTGTTTCCGGTTTAGCGAAAGCTGACTAAGTTGGAAATGAGGCGTTTAATCTGACAATGCCTGACAACGCCATGTTGAGTCATTGAGCTTGATGCCATATTTGGGTTTGATCCAAAGGTGTCTGGGCAATGAGGTTTGTTTTTATGTTCGTGCGATTGTAACCAGAAACTGAGAAGAAGAGCGCCATATCTTGAATATTATTTGATGTGCTTTCGTGATCAAAAGTTGTTTTGTTCGATGTCAATTGCTCTGTCATTTGTAGTAATGCTGTTTCGGTAAAGGAAGCTAGAGTTATAATTATGTTTCCGTTTGCCGTTTTGTGCTGGGTGTAAATGCCGTAATCGGTATGGGTTTTATCTGCATCGCCCTCGACGGTATAATTTTGTTGGTCCCGCATATCCGTTAGGTACTCATAATTGTCGGAAAGTAGAAAAGGGGTACCTTTATATATGTCTTGCAACGTGCCTAATGATTTAAATAGACCTATATAAACGATGTTATTTTTACGAATATCGTCTGCCGTCAATTGAGACGACATTTTCAAAGTTATGCGTGTGTGTCCCTGAAGTTCTTTGGTAAGAAAGGGCAATGAAAAAACAGTTCCTTTACCAAAATATTTTAAGGGCGAGATATCTATCTTTACGGTGGAGGTGTTTGTTGATTGTTTTAGTGCTTCCACACTTTGATCGCTGTTTATGCTAAAGTCTCGTACCATCCGAACATGGCCTGTTTGCGTATCTGTTTCAGTGTAATGGTATAGGTCGCCAATTACGATGATTGTATCTATTTTGTTTTTACGAATACCGCCCCAGATGGGATGTTGACTTTGCGTAGTGGACATGGATGTGTTGTTATTAATGGTACCAAAGCTATAGCCGATTGCGCCAACAAGAACGATTAGAAAGGCAGCTGCAAAGTACCGAAACGTAGGGCATCTCAAAATTTTGAGTGCTGTGCTCGTTTGTGCTTTCTCGTTGCCCCTTCGCCATTTGAGGGAATAGCTACCTTTGGGGATGTAAAAGAAGATATCTGAAGAATTTTCAGTATCAGCGTAATAAGTCTCTAGCTTCTTTCTTAGATTATGAATGTAGACACGCACTGAAGAATCTGTGGGTTGTGAAAAGTCCGTCTTTCCAAACACATCCTGTGCAATTTCAACTTCTTTGGGAGTGGATGTTGAACCGTCTAAAGCCTTTTCGGCGAGATATAACAAAAGTTGCCGATAAGTGTGTGCATTGCCAATCGCGCCAGAAGCGATGAGTTCATCTAAATATTTGCGGATTTGAATATCATTAAAGTTGTTTTTTTTCAATTTGTTACATCTATTCTTTAACCGTTAAATATCAGTTTTTAACTTCCAATTCTGAGTCGTTTGCCCTCGATTAAGACTTAACTCTGACCAAAAAGGCAATGCAAAAATTGCACAAAAAATTCAGAGCTATGGAGGAGGACAATATGAGACCATCCCTTGGGACAGTTGCACGTGTTTCGTTTCAAATTGCAATATCTGCCGTGTTGCTATCGGGATGTCGGACCCATTTCGAAGCCCATAAAACGGCGAGCGATGTGCCTGAGATGTTTCAAGCAACAACATTGTTAAGCGATGCGGGGTGGTGTTGGTATCAAGATCCTCGCGTTGTGATATCAAACGGCAAACTAATTGTTGGTGGTATTAGTGGCATTGATGGAGATGTTAAGGTTGGGGTTTATGACTTGGAAACAGGCCTATTTGAGGGACAAACAACTCTACATCCTGAATTTGAAATTGATGACCATGATGCGCCAGTCTTCCATATTCGTGATGACAATAGTCTTGTGGCTATGTGGGCTAAACACGGGCGAGAAACCGAACATTACTACGCTATTTCAGAACCAGATGACTATCTGAACTGGGGCGAGACGCAGACTTTTACGCATCCATTTGAGTTGCCAAAAGGCTCTGAATGGGGTGGCGTGACGTATATGAATTTATACGAAATAAATGCTCAAAATAAAGTCTATAACTTCTATAGGAACGGGCCAGATTACAATCCAAATTTCATAACTTCGGATGATGACGGGAGTAGCTGGAGTAGGCCTACGCACTTTCTATCAGATGAAGTAGATGGAACGCAGCGCCCCTATGCGCGATATGTGCAGGTAGATAAGGATACAATCGGTGTTTCCTTTACTGATGCACATCCGCGTAACTACGGAAACAGCCTTTACTATGCTGAGTTTGATGGCACTTCTTTTTCTTCTGCAAATGGGGAGTGGGTAAATGATCTGTCCAGCGGCCCCTTGCGAACATCTATTGCAGAAAAAGTCTTTAAGGGAAGTGAGTCTGCTCTAAAGCCGGACGGGTTTGGCAGTGTTCCGGGAGCAGCTTGGACAATAGATGTTGAGGTTGATGGACAAAGCAACCCTCATATTGGCTACTCTCTCTACAATAGCAATCAGGACAATCGTTTCCGTTTAGCGTCATGGACTGGTTCTGATTGGAATGATCGAGAAATCGCCTACGCTGGCCCGCATTTATATGAGGTCGAGGCAAGCTATACTGGTCTGTTGGCGATTGATCCTGATGACCCTCAAAATATTACTATTTCGACAAATGTTGATCCAAATAAAGGTGGTTCTCCAACAGGAACACACGAGATTTATATGGCGAGAATAGAGTCGGATGACTCTACAGATACTATTGAGTGGATACCTGTAACAACCAGCTCTGAAGAGCGCAATATCCGACCAATCATCGTAACGGGCGAGGGGTATAAAGTACTGTTGTGGATGCAAGGTCGCTACACGCATTTCCAAGACTTCGACACAGATATTGTCGGTACTGTTTTGGCTAAACCATAAACTACCACCCAATCTATAAACATAATTGAGAGAAAATTATGAGTGAGATAAAAATAAATAGACGCCTCTTTATTGGAGGGGCTTTATTTGTCGTAAGTGCAACTGGGCTAGTCGGGTGTGCTAGCGATGAGGGGGATGTGGAGCACATTGCAAAGGGTGGCCAGTTCTTCAATGCCAAGGAGCTCACAACGCTTCATGATGTGTCCGAATTGATGATACCCGTAACTGCCACACCGGGTGCTAAAGATGCTCAGGTTGCAGCAGTGATAGATGCGCTAATGCTCTCTTGGGCTAGCGAAACTACGAAAGCACTATTTCGCGACCAATTGGCAGCATTTGATGGCTTGGCCCGTGGCGCTTACAACAAAGATTTTCTAAAATTGCCCCGAGACGCACGATTTTCTATTCTTGAGGATGTCGACAAGGTGGCTTTTTCAAATGAAGAGGCAATCGATAGCGCGGGTTATCGTCATCTCAAAGAGATCATCTTCCATGTGTATTACACTTCCGAACAAGCCAGCAAAGACTATGTGCCTGTGCCAGGGCGTTATGCTGGAAATCTAACACTCAGTGAATACGAAACACTCATGCAGGAGAATGCATATGGCCGATGAGTTTGATGTAGTCGTCGTTGGCTCCGGCATTACCGGCGGTTGGGCAGCCAAGGAGTTTTGTGAAAAGGGATTTAAAACCCTCGTTGTTGAGCGTGGCCGCGATGTTGAGCATCAGGGTGAAGAATACACCGATATGATGCTACCTTGGGAGTTATATAACCGGGCAATGATGCCTGAAATATATGATGAAGAAGAGCGCTATCGTGACCTGAAAGAAAAGTCTTATCCTTATTGGTCTCACGTATCTCAATTTTTCGTAGATGAAAAAGAATACCCATATTCAAATCCTGAAGCGCGTCCTTTTATGTGGACGCGAGGATATCAGCTTGGCGGGCGTTCAATTACGTGGGGGCGTCAATCTTATCGTTGGGGGCCTAAAGACTTTGAAGCCAATGCAAAAGATGGGCATGGTATAGCGTGGCCAATTGGATATGATGATGTTGCGCCGTGGTATGATTATGTTGAGAAATTTGCGGGTATATCAGGCAATAAAGACGGTTTAAAAAACTTACCAGATGGCGAGTTTCTGAAGCCATGGGAGATGAGCTGTGCTGAGCAGTTTGTATCCGATAATTTGAAGGCTAGCGGCAGCGATCGTGCCATGGTTATTGGACGTTGCGCAAATTTATCAGAAGCAAAAGATGTGCATACCGAGCTAGGGCGAGGGCCATGTCAGGCGCGAAACCAATGTTCGCAAGGGTGTTCATTTGGAGCATATTTCTGTTCACTTTCTTCAACGCTGCCTGCTGCGCGTCGCACTGGAAATCTTACGGTTGTAACAGATGCAATTGTGACGTCAGTAGAATTTGATTCGGAAACAGGCAGAGCAACTGGTGTATCGACGATCGATCATAACACCAACGAAGTGAAAACCTATCACGCCAAGACAGTGTTTCTATGTGCATCTGCGCTGGGGTCTGTGCAAATAATGCTCAATTCTAAATCTGAGGTCCACCCCAATGGTATTGGGAACTCAAGTGGTATGCTTGGGCACTATATTATGGATCATTTCGGCGGCGCAGGTGCTTCAGGGACCGTACCAGGATTTGAGGACCGTTATTCTTTCGGGAGGCGGCCCACAAATATTTATGTTCCTAATTTCAGGCATGAAAAATCTGATGATGTCGATTTTGTGCGTGGCTTTGGATATCAGGGGCACGGAGCTGAACGGCCACGAAAGGGCAATACAGCGAAGTCTGCCGGCATTGGCGCTGCAGTAAAGGATGCAGTGGGAACGCCTCAACCATGGCGTATTGCTATGGGAATGTTTGGAGAAATTCTTCCATATTACGACAATATGGTCAGTCTACATCCGACTAAAACCGATAAATGGGGCATTCCTCAACTTCATATAGATGCATATGGTCGCGAGAATGAGCGTAAAATGATGATGCAAGCGGCTAAAGATGCAAAAGACATTTTGATTGCAGGCGGATGCATAGATGTTCAGAGCTATGTTGCTGATCCTAATAAGCATATTCAAGTGGGAACAAGAACACACGAAATGGGCGGGGCGTGTATGGGCGCTGATCCCAAAAAATCTGTGTTGAATAAATGGTGCCAGTCTCACGATGTACCAAACCTTTTTGTAACGGATGGAGCATGTATGGCGTCATGTGCATCGCAAAATCCATCATTGACTTATATGGCGCTCACGGCACGGGCCGCCAATTATGCGGCAGAACAAATGAAAAAGGGAGCGATCTAATGCGTATCGTATCAGGAACATCGATTGTCGCATTAGTTGCAGCTTTGGGGGCATGTTCCACTAGCATGCACCCTTTGGAAAAAGCTGAATGGAAGTCGCTATTTGACGGAAAATCACTTGATGGATGGACAGTTGTAAACGGAGACGATCCGTTCGAAGTCGTGGACGGCGCGATTGTCGGTAAGACCGTTTCGGGTGTTCCGACTCGCTATTTAACGAGCGAAAAAACTTATGGTGATTTCATCTTCGAAGCTGAGATGAATAATGCTGAGGGGGCAAATTCTGGCATTCAGTTTCGATCACAAATCGGGACGTGGTTTTATTCTGGGTTAAATGGCTACCAGCTGGAAGTTGATCATTCAGACCGTCTTTGGACGGGAGGGATTTACACAGAAGGGTTGGCAGTTTGGAAATATCCGGTGATCGAGAACGATGCGTGTCGCGCAGCATGGAATAATGCTCAGTGGAATAAGTTGAGGATTGAAGCAAAAGGCACACAATTGCGTACCTTCGTGAATGATACGCCCTGTGCCTACGTCTATGATGAAACCTTATTGGAGGGGTATTTAGGATTACAGGTGCATTCCATCGGGACAAATCCCGAACGGGCGGGAAAACCCACTTTATGGAGAAATGTTCGCATCCAAGATGCACCAAAGCGAAAGGCTTACACCCCAGATGATTTGACTGTAGCGTCCGAGAGTTATTTGTGGAGCGAGTTGAGCCCGTCTGAAAAGGCACAGGGTTGGATGCTTATAAATAATTCACAGACAACAGGGGCGAAATGGACGGCCAAGAATAGAAAAAACCAGATTACCGGAGAAGTGCGCTCTATCCCAATGCTGTCCCTTAGCAGAAGCGGTGATGCAATTGCGTCGGTGGCAATTGGGTCAGCATCTTATCATGTGATTATGGATTTTCAGCTAACTGAGGGAAGTGCTGGGGAGGTTCTCTATCCGATTACATATAAAAATGAGATAGGAAAATCGGTTAGTTGCGTTGCATCATACCGTATTTTTGACGATAAAAGTCCCGAGAATGAGGGCGTTGAAGATACTCAGAAAATGGGTGCTCTACGTGGATCTATTGCAGCTAAAAATTTAAATGAAACTGTTATTGGAAAGCGGGTTTTCTCAAAAGGTGCGTGGCAACGTTTAGAGATAAAAGTTGAGGGGGGGGAAGTTGAGCATTGGTTGAACTCGGTCAAAGTCGTTGAATATCAGGGGTGCGAAGGAGTTAATTCAAATGTGCTATCTGATGAGAAACTTGAATTGAACCTCCTTATGGAGCAAGGCGATATGCGGATAAACATGGTAAAATACAGAAGTTCAAAAATGCAGTCTTAGACTGGTGGTGTCAGACAAAAGCTAACTGGTCTCTAATTGGCGGGTTAGGGTGTTTTTTAGCCAGTGAAAAGCTGTCGCCATTCGCTCAATGCGATGTCGCGATTTCGTTTGAAATTTGGTCTTGAGTAGAGGTGTCGCTCCAGATTGAAGTGGTTGTGAACTGACGATTGAATGGCAATGAATTTTTGCAAACTCTTGGTTTGCCGGAATTTATTCATGATCTTTTCTCGTCGTCGGAACGGCTGATGTGAATTCTCGCATCTATTGTTTAGCCAGCGGCCCGTACGTTGTTTTTCAGCGTTTCCGATTTCTCTCATTGCAGCTCCATACGAGCGTAAACAGTCGGTCACAATGTTTTTGGGAGGACCATATCGTTTCATCGCTTTGCGTAAAAACTTCAACGCTGCTCGCTTGTGACGGTGTTTGGTGACATAGGCTTCACTGCAAGCTTGATGATTTCTGGTGAGGTTTTGAAATAGAGGTTTTCATGTTTCCGGTTTAGCGAAAGCTGACTAAGTTGGAAATGAGACGTTTAATCTGACAATGCCAAAGAAAGTTGCGGTGAGAATGGAGAAGGTTGTGAAGGATTACCTTGGGCAGAAGATGCTACGATACCATACCGAAAGTAAAATGAGTTTGATAATATGTCATCTTTAATTCGGCTGCTTAAAAAGCAACATAATAACAATTGGTATTATGCATTACCAGTTATGATAATTGCTTTGGTTATGCAGAAAAGTATAAATTTCGGAACTTTTGTTGTGCTGGCGTTAATGTATTTAACTGTGTTAATTTTATTAGTCGGTATACAGGTTGTTTTTGAAAAGATAGCAAATAGAAATTAACTCTGTTGACCAGCGTGTGGCCTCGATCGTTTTTGAAAAATATCAATTCCTAGGCAAGAAAAATGGTTTAACCCTATTCGCAAATTATCTTTATGATGCTCAGGACCGTCTTACAAAGGTGGTGTCAGACAAAAGCTAACTGGTCTCTGATACTCGGCTTTCGACGTTTCTTTAGCCGACAAAAAGTTGCCGCCACTCATTCAGGGCGACGCCACGATTTCGTTTGAAATTTAGTCTTGCGTATAGATGTCTCTCTAGATTGAAGTGGTTGTGAATTGACGATTGAATGGCAATGAATTTTTGCAAACTCTTGGTTTGCCGGAATTTATTCATGATCTTTTCTCGTCGTCTGAATGGCTGATATGAATTCTCACATCTATTGTTTAGCCAGCGGCCCATACGTTGTTTTTCAGCGTTTCCGATTTCTCTCATTGCAGCTCCATACGAGCGTAAACGGTCGGTCAAAATGTTTTTTGGGAGGACCATATCGTTTCATCGCTTTGCGTAAAAACTTCAATGCTGCCCGTTTGTTACGTCGTTTAGTGACATATGCGTCACTGTAAGTTTGATGATTTCGGGTGATGTTTTGAAGTATCGGAAGATGGAAGTTTTCATGCTTGCAGCTTAGCGAAAGCTGACTAAGTTGGAAATGAGACGTTTAATCTGACAATGCCTTTGAATCTCATTATTTTTGAGTTGTAATTTGAGTAAATTTCATTCACTGGTCTTTGGGTTTTGTGATTCTAATAATTTTAGTTCGAAGTAGGAGGTATTATTGTCTACGGAACATACTAAACGAGGTGCGCGCAAAGCAGGTGATGCTTTCGTAGGTAACGTGATCAGTCGTATCCGTATTCGTAAAGATTCGCTGGGGCCAAGTACATCGACTATTGCAGATTATGTTTTAGGTCATGCCAATGCTGTTGTGGGAATGTCTGTAACAGAGCTAGCTGAGGCGACTGGTACTAGTGAAGGTAGCGTTATTAATCTTTGCCGACAATTGGGACTATCTGGATTTCAGCAACTTAAACTTAGTTTGGCTCAAGAGGTCGTGCGGCCTGTTCAATTTATTCACGAGGATCTACAGCCAAGCGATGATACATTTACCGTTTGTCAAAAAATGTTTCATGCAGGTACCGAGGCGTTACGAGAGACACTTTCAATTTTAGACCCAGATGCCATTTCTATGGCTGTTGATGTCATCCGATCTGCAGATCGCGTAGAGATATATGGTATTGGTTCTTCCGCTCCAATCGCTGAGGATGCGCAGTATAGAATGTTGCGTATTGGACTTGATGCGAAGGTCGTTGTCGATAGTCATATTCAAGCAATAAGTGCTTCACGAACAGGGCCACATGTCGCAGTTCTTACGATTTCACATTCTGGCTCTACACATGAAACCTTGGCAGCTACTCGCTTAGCTAGAGACGCTGGTGCAAAAACAATCATTATAACGAATTTCGCTAGCTCTCCTTTGCAGGCTTATGCTGATGTCAAACTTTACACGATGGCGCGAGAAACAAAATTTCGTTCCGAAGCTATGACGAGCCGAATTGCACAGCTTTGTATCCTTGATGTTCTTATTGCCGCGCTTGCATTGGATGATTATGAGCGGGCCACCAACGTATTGCGGCAAACCTCAGAAGTTTTATCTATTAAGAGATTTTGAGCGTATCGAGTATATTTTGAAAAAAAATGGAAGGGGTGGGGGATGCTAAAATTGAATGCATGCCAAATGCTTTCGCACCAGCGATATCTGTTATCGGATTGTCGCCGAACATAACAACCTCATTGCATTTTAAGTCTATTGCTTTGCACCCTTTGTCGAAGATAATCTGAGAAGGCTTACCTATAATTTCTAAATCCACTGATGATAAATCTATGCATGCGCCTAGAGCGGCCAATAAAGCACCCGTTTCTGGTTTGACGCGACCATCAACCCCGGGGTGCGTAAGGTCAGGGTTGCTAATTATTAATCGCGCTCCGTTTAAAATTGCATTTACAGCACGTTCCAGCCGTTGGTAGTTAAAGCGTGTATCACGCATAAGTATCACAAGGTCTACATTCTCGTTTTCTAAATTTAATCCATGCGCCCGCGCGGCTGCGCGCATGCTTAAACTTCCGAGTATGAGTGTACGTTTGGATTTTAGTTCTACTGCACGTTTGATGGATTCAATGCCGGCTAAAATTATCTGTTCGCTTCGCATATGAATGCCAGATTTTTGAAGTACACGCTGGAACTCAGTGATTGTGTTTGAAGAGTTATTGGAAACAATTGCTGTTCTTGTGTGATTGAATCGCAAGAATTTTTCTGCGTTAGGCACTAAGTTGTTTTCAATAGCGCAGCAACCATCCCAATCCACTAGATAACCTTTGGCTTCAAGAATAGCTTGTTTGCATTCCTTTCCTAGGTGTTGATCACCTCCGTTTGTCATCTGCGTCCCTCCTTTGATGCTTGCGTCTTCTATATGAGTAAAGCTCAAGATGCAAGCGCTTTGTAATTGAGCTATATTCACATAAATTTTACAAAAAGAACATCGGAGCGTCATGTAATCCCTGTAATTGCGGCACTGCGGCCATGTGTTTTGAGTGAAGTTAAGTGTCGAGAGATGCTGAGGTCGCAGGATTCAAAGGGGCAACAGAGGGACTATTGCTATGAAATCGAACACATACAAATTTAAGAAGCACATTGCTTTGGGAGTGGGGGCATTGTTAGCGACGACGGCTTTGCCACTAAATGCTTTCGCAGATGATGCCGACGATAGTGGGCGTCAAGAAACTATCCGCGTTGAAGGCCAGTTAATAGACACTGAAGTCAGTGATATCGCATTGGATATGGTGAAGTTTGGTACACAAGTCCAACTCATTAGTGACTTAGAAATTGAAACGGGTGGTTTCACAAACTTTGGAGAGCTAGCAGCTGGTCTTATCCGTGGTGCTAACATTGGATATTCGCCGGATGAGGGGGAGTTCACGGTTCGTATTGATGGGGGGACAGACCGGGACACTTTACTTTTGGTTGATGGTGTGCCGTATTTCGACCGTAGTTCTCCACTTGAAGATTTGTGGCCTGCAACTGCGATTGATCCACGTATGATTTCTGGCGTTGAAGTTTATCGTGGTGGTAACAGTTTATACTTTGGATCAAATGGTGGGTTAGGTGTCGTAAGTGTAAAGACTAAAGAGCCTGATGGCACAAAAAAAGGTGAATTAGGTTTCTACTTCGGGTCTTTTGAAACGCGAGAGCTATACGGAAATTTTTCATTTCCATTAGATCAGGCAGGAAAGCATAGTGTACTCGTATCCGGACGCTCATATGAATCAGATGCGCACGAGTTGTTCAGCTCGGAAGCTTATTCCGACAACGTGCTCGCACTTGGGGGAAAGCATGAATTTCCCTACAGTTATAACAGTTTAGGACTAAAATATCTTTGGCAAATTGCTGAGGACACAGAGTTTCGCGCTGGTGCCAGTTACGCCACGATTGATTTTCGTGATTCATTTCCGAACTCGACTGTTTTTCAGCCAAATTATACTGAATTCCCGATTTATAATGCGTCTTTTAAGCATCGTTTCAATGAAAAGCTAAAGCTAGAAATCGAAGGACACTACCAAGACCCGCGTTTGCAAAATAGTGAAGTTGATGCCCAAATATGTCAGATTCCGCGTTTGACAGATTTGCCATCAGATATCGAAGCTCAGGCGCGAGCAGGAGGGATTACATCCTTTTCCACCGCTGCAGAGTTTGAAGCGTTTGCTGCGACTGTACCTGGCCTTGCAGCTGGATGTGTAACCAATCCATATGGCGCAGCTGGTAGTGCTAGTGACGACAACTTAAATGGGGGAAGTAGTTTCTACATAAACAATGACCCGAATAGTCCATTCTTCAATCAAGCTTATGGGACGCAAGAAAACCCTTTCCCTATTGGTGCTCCGATTGGATATGTGGTTCAGTCATCCGCTAATTTCGGTGATGGTGGTCTGACGAAAGGTTTTGGTGAAACAGATCAGCGTACAAGTGGATATGAAGACATGGGAATTAACGCCCGTGCCACATATACGATTAATGATTATGTAGAAATTGTTGGTGGTGTACAAAACACAACATATAGAGACAATTCTGATGCTCAGTTTGGAGTGAAGGATACGACACTCTCTAGCACGGGTGTTTATGGTGATTTGCGTTTATCTCTTCCCGTACTCGCAGGATTGAGTACATCATTTGCAGCACGTCAGGATTTCAACGATAGCTTTAGTGATCAATCGGTTTACAAATTTGGTCTGCGTCAGGACTTCGGAGCTGGTGTTTATGCGCGAGCAAGCGGAGGAACTTCATATAGTTTGCCGAAAATCGATGAGATTGGTGCATTTGGTTCAAATGCGAATCTAAACCCTGGGCTTGATCCACAGGAAGTCGAAGCATTGAACGTAGGTGTAGGTATCGACCGCGACCTTTTCGGCGGTACTATGAATATCGAATTGGGATATTTTGATACGACAATCAATAATCTGTTCTCGAGTAGGTCTGTTGGTTCGGTATGTCTTGAATACGCAAATGATCTTGCTACCCCAATTCAGACGGGCTTGGTCAATAGTACGGATGCGATTGTACGAAATCGTGCCAATATCATTCCTCCAGACTCATTCTGTTCAACTGCTGTATCTTTAGGGTTGGAAGATTCTGCATCTGTGGCTGTGAACACCAAGAATGAGCAGGACATATCTGGTGTAACTGTGGATGTCGCGTTTGACTTTGATAAATGGAATGCGGATATCACATTCACAAAAATGGAGTCTCTGGAAAATAACCCAGTGTATGGCGTGCTTGCCAGACTTGATGGAACAACAGAGAATTTAGATTTTGTTGTCCCTGGAGACGCGGGAAGCGCTGTGAAGCGTCAATCTGCAGAACGTCCTGAATGGTCTTTGTCTGGATTGATTAGTTATACTCCAACGGAAAATTGGACTTTTTCATTGAACCCGCGTTTCCAGGGGCCTGAATGGGCTTACGCAGGTACTTCACTTGCCCGCTTAGTTGACGAGAATGGCAATCGTGTTGTTGAGGACATGAATTTCGGTGACTACTTTGTGCTGAATGGTTCGATGCAATATCAGTGGGGTGATGAAAAGCAGCACCGCATATTGGTGCGCGGCGTGAACCTTCTGGATGAAGATTATTTCGAGCGTGCTTCTGGTGGCTCAGGATATTCAAGAGATCGCGCCGTTGTTCGGGGTGAAATCGGACCTAACGATAGCGCGTATTACCGCCAATATGGTTGGAATGGTAAGCCTCAATCGTTCTGGATCCAATACGAGTATGCATTCTAGCCAATATAAAAGCTGCAAACCGTAATATTACGGTTTGCAGCTTTTTCTTTACTACTCAAAATCTTACATAAGTACATGGATGGGTTAGCTCATGTTTTCTCGGCGTCTTTTTTTGGCTGCAGCAGGTTCAACACTTTGGGTGCCAGCAAGTGCCAACGCGCACAGTGGTCATTATCATTTCACTTTGGGAGTGGCCTCGGGTAGCCCCCGCGACACAAGCGTTGTTCTATGGACGCGTTTAGCACCTGACCCTCTAAATGGCGGCGGTATGCCGGTTGGCGCTGTCATGGTGCGTTATCGCGTATGTCTTGATGACGCCATGCGGCGGACCGTTCAGGAAGGTGTCGCTATGACATCTGAAGCAAAAGCGCATTCGGTGCATGTGACACTGAATGGCTTAGAGCCTGGGCGTGAGTATTGGTATCAATTCTATTTCGGAGAAGACGAAAGCCCAATTGGTAGAACGAAAACAACGGACCCAAAGGCCACATCAGCGACGTTTGCGATTGCCAATTGTCAGGCTTGGGAAACCGGACATTACGCAGCTTACCGTGACATTGCTGAGTGGGCACCTGATTGTGTCATTCATTTGGGAGACTACATTTATGAAGGCGGTACGAGCGAGCTTGGCGTGCGCCGTCGAACAAATGCTGGTACTCAAATCGAGTATGAAGTTGTTCGTAAACATAATAGCGGTGAAATCACAACATTATATGATTACCGGAATAGATATGCTCTATATCGTAGCGATCCACATTTGCAGGCAGCGCATGCTGCTGCGCCTTGGATCGTCTCCATGGATGACCATGAAGTCGATAATAATTGGGCAGGAAGTACGCCTCAAGATCCAGACAAACAGACTTCTCTAGAATTTGCAGTCCGTAAGTTGGCCGCGTTCCAAGCTTATTATGAACATATGCCATTGGAACAACCGCCGACTTTGAATGGATTAGCGGGGCATCTTCAAATATATGGTGCTTATGAGTTTGGTCCCGCGCGTGTAAACATGTTGGATACGCGTCAGTATCGTTCCGATCAAGTATGCGGACAGGGCTTTCCATCTGATTTTCCTTGTGATGCGTTAGAAAATCCCGCGTTGAGTATGACTGGCATCAATCAAGAAAAATGGTTGCTTGATCAGCTTAAAAATTCGGATGCAAAATACAATGTTATTGCCCAGCAAACATGGTTTGCGCCTTACAGATATTCCGAAAATCCCGCGTCTAGGAAATGGAATATGGATCAGTGGGATGGTTATCCTTTGCAGCGACAGCGTCTCGTTGATGCAATGGCAGATGAAGTGTCTAACCCTATTGTGTTGAGTGGGGATTGGCATTGTGCAAGTGCAATGACCGTCCACAAAGATCCGGAAAATGCGAAATCAGATAGAGTTGCTCATAACTTCGCAGCGACATCCATCTCTTCTGTATGTTCATGGTCTCCATCTGTGGCGCAGGCGCAAAGTGCAAACCCGCATGTGAGTTATGTAAACGGAGAACAGCGCGGATATCTTCGATGTGTAGCTGACAGTCAAAATTGGACGTCAACCTACCGTACCGTTGCTAACCCGAGTGATAGTGCATCGAAGGTTGGAACTGATACTGAAATTCGAGTGCGCGATATCTAACGACGACAACATTTATCAATCCGAAAATACGATAATCCAAAGGGGAAACATTATGTATATAAAGCAAGCTTCTACAGCTGCTGCGGTATTTGCTGGCCTTGCTATGCCAGCAATTTCCGAAGAACGTGCAATTTCATTTCCAAATACCGCAGATGGCGGAGTGTTGCTCACTGCTGACCTTCATACGCATACTGTTTTCTCTGATGGTGCAGTGTGGCCTTCTATACGGGTGGAAGAAGCTCATCGTGATGGATTGGACGCATTGGCAATAACAGAACACCTTGAGCATCAGCCTAAGGCTGCAGATATCCCAAACCCTGACCGCAACAGATCATACGATGTTGCTGTAGAGTCGCTAGTAAGTGCCGGATATAATGGATTGTTGATAATCCGTGGGGCTGAAGTCTCACGCAATATGCCCCCCGGGCATGTGAATGCAGTGTTCCTTGAGGATGCAAATGCTTTGTTGGTCAAGGATTCTATCGATGCCTTTAAAGCGGCAAAAAAGCAGGGTGCATTTATATTTTGGAACCACCCAAACTGGATTCCGCAGGCTCCAGATGGAGTTGCCCGTATTACTGAAATGCACAAGGATCTGATTTCAAAAGGATTGCTCCACGGTATCGAAGTTGCGAATGGTACGCTTGACGGACATTCAGAGCATGCGCTTCAGATTGCATTGGATTATAATCTAACAGTTCTTGGGACTTCAGATATACATGGTTTAGTGGATTGGACGCACAATGCTGGACATGGCGGCCATCGACCTATGACGATCGTGTTGGCAGAAGAGAGATCCGAAGAGGCGCTGAAGAAGGCACTATTTGAAGGAAAAACAGTCGCTTGGAATTATGATGATTTACTTGGCCGCGAGGACAATGTGAGCAAGTTGGTGGAGGCATGCCTTTCTCTGGAGCCCAGTACATTTGGAGTGAAGACAAGTGTGCTGCGCGTTGATGTTAGAAATGATTGTCCGGTGAATTTCATTTTAAAGAATACTTCAGAAGAGACGTTTCAGAATGCAAGTGATGTTGTTCGAGTTGAGCGTAATTCAACCATTCCTCTACAGGTTCGTATGGGAGATGAACGTGAGCAAGTGACTTTAGTTTTCGATGTGCTCAATACTCAAATTGGTGGACGAAAAAGCCTTTCTCTCTCGCTGACAGCACCAATAAGTGCTGAAAAGAAATAATTTAGCAGGAATAGGTTTTCTTATTTCAAACGATACTGAGGGCTGATGTTAATCGGGGTTAAATCGAATTGAATAACCCCAAGAGTCTAATTTATCGGGTATTGCATTAAAGGCGAGTGAGATCCTTTGCTCGCCTTCATTGCTAGCAACACCATGCATCATAAAGCTAGGAAATAGAATTAAGTCTCCAGCTTTGATTTCCGGCACCTGCCATCGTGCGGCTGTGAAGGGATTTAGCTCGGAGCGCGCATTAAAGTTTGAGAATACAAATCCGGTATGCGATTCTGGTTTTTGAAATATGAGATTTGCAGAAGGATGTGAATCTGTAAGATAAACGACACCAGAGATGAAACTATTGGCGTGTAAGTGCATGGCCTGATGACCGCCAGTTTCAAGAATATTTACCCAAGCTTCTTTAATGGTCCAATTTAGCTCTTCGCCGAACAGTTCTTGGCCAAACGCAACAAGTTTACCTTTTATAGGACTAAAGGCTTTTTGAAGAACTGGGTCGAGAGGCCCAATTGCTGAATTTGAATGCGCAAGCGCCGATGATTTTGCATTTGAAGAAAAGTCCATCCGCGAAATATCGGTGTTTATTTGCGCAACTTGCAACTTATCCAGAATTTTATGTACGACCATGACCGGTGTCGGAAACAGAGCATGAGTAGTCGGAGTCACAAAAAGTCTCCTGTAAAATTTGAGAAGAATACTGTCGTCTTCACCCTTAAAAGGGGGGCAGTCACACTGGGAAAGTAATTCTCCCCAATTTTTTCATTTACCGAGTGCAATCTAACCTCAGCCTATAAGGCGCGCACGTACTCGAGAAGAGATATGATCTAGTGCTAAAACTGTGAGGAAAATTGCAAGTAGAATAGTACCAACATGGCCGTATTCAAAAGTATCATAACGTCCTTTCAACTCTTGACCTATGCCGCCAGCGCCGACGAGGCCTATGACTGCCGCCATACGTACATTTCTATCAAGGACATATAAAGTGTAAGCAACATATGAGGGCGCGACTTGAGGGAGAACACCGGACCGCAAGACGCGTAATTTACTTGCACCTAATGCTCTAAGAGCTTCTTGTGGTTTTGTGTCTGAAGCTTCAATATCTTCTGCATAAAATTTACCTAGAAATCCCATTCCATGCAGGCTTAGGGCTAGGTATCCAGCTATGGCGCCAAACCCAAATCCCAAAACGAGGAACATAGCTACAATGAGTTCTGGCATTGATCTTAGAAAGCTGACTATCCCTCTGCTAGCGGTATAGGTGAAACTGTTTGGCGTATAATTACGTGCCCCTAAAACTGCCAAGGGTATGGATACGATAACCGCTATGATTGTTGCCCAGATCGCTATTTCAAACGTTTCGACCATTTTGCCTATGACATTTAAAAGATAGCCAAAAGGATGAACCAAGTATTCAACTGTGTCTATCTGTGGCTCTGCTTCTAGTGTCTCTGAGTTTATACGAAAGGTTGTGACTTCCGCAGTCTCGATCCGTGTAAAAATTGGAAGTGAATCTCTGTCGAAATCCTGAAGGCGAGATATTTCTTGTCGATTTTCTATAACAATAGGGAATAATTCACTGAGCATTCTTCCCAGCCCTTTGCCGACTTGGCTTTCCTCTTCCAATCCAATGGTTGACAGCATGGCCTCAGTTGAAAGCCCCAACATTTTAGGGATTTCCATGCGGTTCCCTGACCAGATCAGTACTAGAGCGACAACTAAAGTTGCGAGAGCAGTGCGCCAGTTATAAGGCGCTTTTAGATGCCAATCCTGTGTACGGGGTGAGAAGCGATTATTGTCGGATGGTTGGTTATCAAACATGCTCGGGGTTCGCTGTTTCATTGGTCGAAATTGGAGGATGATTTTTGCTATAGAGAGCGGCTTCTGCTTCAGCGTCGAAATTTGCTGCTGGACCATCAAATACGATGCGTCCTTTCCGTAAGCCAATTATGCGGTCGGCGTATTCGCGTGCAAGGTCAATCTGATGGAGACTACATAGAACAGTCGCATTTTGTTCTTGGGCTGCGGTGCGTATAAGGCTTAGTATTTCTCTACTGATTGCCGGATCTAAGCTGGCGACGGGTTCATCGGCTAATATTATTTCAGGGTTTAGTAATAGAGCCCTTGCAATGCCGACACGTTGTTGTTGCCCGCCAGAAAGTGCAGAGGCGCGACGTTTTGAATGAACTTCATCAAGCCCAACGCGTGCAATAACTTGGCAGGCGCGCTTACGTAAATGTGCCGGATACCATCCCAACATAGCGCGCCAAAAGCTGACTTCAGCAACTGCGCCAATTAGTACGTTAGTTGCCACGCTGGCGCGCTCCACCAGATTAAAGTGTTGGTGGACCATCGCGACTCTTCGGCGAATGCTGCGGAGCGAAGATGGATTAAGTGTTTTGTTGTCGAAAATTAGTTCACCAGATGATAAGTCTGTCAGACCATTTATCGCCCGGAGCAGAGTAGATTTTCCTGAGCCAGATTGCCCTAAAATGACGCAAAACTCACCTCTATTTATCGTTGCCGTTACACCTTCAAGGGCAATTGCCCCGTCGGAATATTGCTTACGAATACTGTCAAAGACTAGGTGAGGTATCTCTGTAGGATTGGGCGAATAGGATCGAGATTGCAATGCTGTTGGCATTATTTATTAGCCTTGGCGAGAATTGCAGCACGTATATCACCTGTGACGTTGGAAATTACAACAAGTGCAGGCGTTAGTATTTCATCAGTTATAACTGTGTCGTAACGGTCAACTTGATTGCCTCCATAACCACGGATCATTTCGGGAGTGACATTCGGAGATTTGTGTACGTTTTTGAACGCTAAGCGCAGTTTTGCCTTTACCTCTTCGGGCAATTTAGTTGCCATTGTGAGAGGAGGGTTAGGAATAGGGGCAGACTTGCCGATTACGACAACAGCGTTGGCATCAATAATTCCTTGGTTAATCGCTTTTTCAAAGCTATCAAACGAAGCGGCGGCGACTTCAACTTGACCTTCAGATAGTGCCTTGAGGCTATTTGCATGGCTGCCAGTGATACGAATTTTTCCGAGATCTTTCACAGGATCTAAGCCAGCATCAACAATCATAGCGACTGGATATACAAAGCTTGATGTTGAATTGGGGTCACCAAATGCAATAGAGTGGCCTTGAATATCGGAAACGGTTAAGATGTTGCTTTCTTTGAGTGCATAAATACCTGAGAAATAACTTGTGCTATTGTCCTTAACATCGACTGCTAACAGTTCTGCACAACCACGCTGCTTTGCTGGTAAGTAGGAGGCTGCCCCGAACCAAGCGATCTCTACGACGTCAGAACAAATTGCTTCGATTACTGTGGCATAGCTTTGGCCTACTTTTATATCAAAATGAATGCCGGTTGTTTGAGTAATAGCGTCAAAGACAGGTTTGAAATCGGCTCTAGTGCCGTCTTCTGTGCCCCCATCAGCAGGTATTAACATCACTCGATAAGGATGAGAGATTGAGCCATCTGTAGATAGAGAAGTCTGATTTGTGTTCTTGATAAAGTAGAAGCTTAAGATTGCTACCAAACTTATAACTAGCAGTTTAGCAATTGTTTGGGGAAGTAGCATTATCTTTCCTTCTTTATAGTGTTTTGAGTTTAGTGTAATTATTTTTGAATTTTGGATGAGTAAAATTCAATTTAGCAAAGTTATGTAACATACGTGTGACTAAGTTGGATGAAAGTGAGTGAAAGCGAACTGCCGATGGTTTCAGACAAAAGCTAACCGGTCTCTGAGTAACTGGGGCGGTCGTTTTTTTAGCCAGTGAAAAGCTGTCACCATTCGCTCAATGCGATGTCGCGATTTCGTTTGAAATTTGGTCTTGAGTAGAGGTGTCGCTCCAGATTGAAGTGGTTGTGAACTGACGATTGAATGGCAATGAATTTTTGCAAACTCTTGGTTTGCCGGAA
>NZ_JBHTBR010000008.1:0-6807 GCF_042665075.1 Hirschia litorea
GCCCTCATATGGGCCTTGGCGGCATAACACCCGCCATGAAGTTAACAATGGTGACGTGAATTCTACTATCAAACCCCGTTAAATATGGGGGGATTACAGCCTCAAGTAATTCTTATGTCTTTTAGGCATGTTTCCTGTATCTGAAATGAAATATTAGAAATTTCTATCCTATATTGGCACACGAAAATGACGACAGCATCTTGGGATACCTCTCCCCTTAATGAGCCAAGACGAAAAATAGCAAAAATCAAACTACCTGCTCAGGCCCAAAATTGGGAGGTTGCATTCGTTGCAATCTGGTTTGCTTTAACCGCAACCCTCATGCCTGGATTAGAGCTTTTAAGATATGCCTGCCTGCTAACCTTTATTTGTAGCAGCGCCTATCATTGGAAATATTTACTACGTTTCTCCAGGACGTTATGGTTTTTACTCTTATTTCCGGCATGGGTTATCCTATCCTCAATGTGGTCTCCATCGGGACAAGCATTGCGATTTGGCCTCATGCACGCAGTCGACATTATTGCGATCTTATACATCGCCTTACGCCTAAGTCCGCAGCAAATCATTAAAGCGCTATTTTACGGTTACTTATTCGTCGGGTTTCTTGTCTTCATGCATTTGCCAGAACTCGATAGAAGTTATTCTTCAGATGCTTTTTCAGAAAAAAACATGCTGGGTAACCGTGTCTTTTATCTTTACGCCGCAAGCCTTTATATTCTTCTAGATAAGAAGAGTCATATCTTAGAACGTAGCTTAGCCGGTATTTTAGTAATCCCGAGTTTCTATTCAATTTTTGTCGTTGAATCGACAACCAATTTCATATTGGCAATCATTACAACTGTTGTCCTGTGTGCAGTTACATTCTTGTGGACTAAAATTAGACAAATTCAATCGGGCCGTCTTATCATGATTGTTTTTGGAACAGTAATGACCCTCATTTTGGCGCTATTACTATTGTCTCTCACACAAAGCCCTATCGACATAGTATTAGAAGCCCTAGATAAAGATACTACCCTCACTGGTCGAACGACTTTGTGGGAAGATGCGCGTCGCCTTATATCTCAAAATCCTGTCATTGGTTTAGGTGCTGAAGGATTTTGGCAGATTGGTCGAGGGGACGCAGAGTCAATCATGATGGATCAGGGAAAAGAACAAGGCACACGCTTTTCGTTTCACAATTCTTACCTTGAAATAATGGTCCATTTAGGTATTTTAGGTTTAGTTTTCATGCTAATCCCCCTCACCTTCATAATCTATCGTGTCATAAAAAACTGGGTCTCAAAGCAAGACCTCACAGCCAGCTTTTTTGCCGTTATATGCTGTGTAACGCTTTTATCATCGATAACTGAATCCGACCTCAACAACGTGTTTGCTATCAATAAAGTTATGTTGTTTCTAGCAGGTCTAAATTCAATATCTTATCGCAAAGCCTATATTGAAAAAGCGCCCTAACCTGAAAATGGTTAGAGTGCTTCTATCCAATAAAAACCAACTCTATTAGAGTGTGAATTAGCTTCTTGCAGTCGCGTGATTATCCACAAACTACGCATACGCTTCACGCAATCCATCTTCTAATGAAATCGTATATTGCCAACCAAGGTCTTCAAGACGAGATACGTCCATCAGTTTACGTGGCGTGCCAGCTGGCTTCGCCACATCAAACACCAACTCACCCTTACAACCTGTAACTTTGGCAATTGTCTCAGCAAGCTCGCGGATCGTGCAATCAACAGTGCAATCAACACCCGTTCCAACATTGATATGAGATAGCATTGGCTGCGTATTCGCATCTTCAATGGCGCAGACCAGCACTGCTTGCAAAACAAGCGAATTGACAAATTTCTGCTATTTTATGATCCATCCGTAAAAAAGTGCTAACAAAACCCTAACGCACCACCTCAAGTGGTAGACACATTCTTGACTATCGGGTAAAGCCACTCCCGTCTGGGGGGATTTATTCCTCATTTTATTTTTTATATTGCTGAGGAGATTTTATTATGCGCTTTCGTAAAACCACTATTTCCGCTATTGCTTTTACTGCAGCTTTTATCTGTCACTCTAACGCCATCGCGATGCAGGAAGTAGAAGCAACTGAAGTTGCCGAAACTGAAACACCAGAAATCATAGACCAAGAAGCGGTTGATGTACTCATTGCACAACTTGAAGCTTTGCTTGCAGAAGCAACAACAGAAGCTGAAGCTACAGCCATCATAGCTCAGCTTACAGCTAACGCTGATATTGCTGTCGTTGCGAAGGCACTTGAAGCCGTCGCGGCCTCTCCTAAACTAGCATCAAATCCAGTTGCAAAATCTGCTGCCTCAACTGCCAACACGAACGTAAAAACGGCCATTGCCGCAGCAAAAAACACTTCACCTTCAAACTCGACTAGCGAAGCGACGTCAGAAGCCTCGAACACCGGCTCTACAGGTAATACCGGTTCTACAGGTAATGCAGGCAGCAGCGGTAATGCAGGTAGTGGGTTAAGCGGCAATGCTGGATCAGGTTCTGCTGGTGGTGGTGGCGGAAGCGGCTACACTGACGGGTTATCGTAGATAGAGAGTAGCAGATTATATTTCACTATGATCTGCTAAACAAATTCAAAACCCTCTCAAAACAGCACAGAAAAAAATTGAGCTAGCACTAAAACTGCGCGCTATGTGTTGTGGCTAAACACTGAAAATAGATTTTAAAACACACTTTAACTTATGGGGATAGTTATGGGTTCGTTAATTTCACGCGTTGTGTTGGGCGCTTCTATCGGTGTTGGTTTGGTCTCGCCAGCATTTGCACAAGACCAGCAAAAGAACGTATCAGTAAAACAAAGACCAAAACCAGAATTTGCGCCAAATGGCGTACCAATGGGTGCTTTTCGGGCTTATCCAACTTTAGATATTTCCGCACAATATGACAGCAACACATTTATAACAGAAACCAATGAACTTGAAGATTTTGTTGCGACTATTGCACCAGCAATTAATATACAGTCAAACTGGTCCAATCACAGCCTTTCCACAAATATTGGAGGCTTGTTCAACCAATATGCTGAAGAAACTGACCTCAATACAAATACGTTTTACGCAAACTCGAATGGTCAGTTAGATATTGATAGTGGCTTATATTTTACGGGTGGTGCTGGTTATCGAGACTCTGCTGAATCTTTAGCAAACGCCCCTCTTCCAAACTTGGCTGAACCTATCAAAACAAACTCAACAGATGTTAATATTGGATTTGTCAAAGGCATAAATAGGGTCCAGCTTGCCGGACGCGCTTCATGGGCACGCAATGAATATGGTGACGCCGTTACCAAAAACGGAACCGAGGTCTCTCAATCAGCTCGAGATAACGATATTACAAATCTAGAATTCAGAACTGAATATGAAATCTCTCCCGATACCAGCTTCTTTGTGAACCTTAAAGGGAATGGCCGCGCATACCCCTCCGTCAATGAGACCATTGGAGATCTAAACCGAGACTCGCAAGGTTATGAGGTTCTACTAGGCTCTAAATTTGATATTTCGAACTTAATGCGGGGCGAGATTGGTATTGGATATCTCAATCAAGACTACGACGCCGTTGCCGGTGGAAATGCTAGCGGACTTGCGTTCAATGCGGGTGTTGAATGGTTTGCAGATCAATTGATTACGGTAAACTTTGATGCGTCCAGAGGTATTCAAGATGCAGCCGTAAGTAACGCTTTTGGCTATCTGGCTTCAAACATTGGTGTCAGTGTTGATTATGAATTTCGTAGAAACATAATAATATCCGCTGGTACTGACTACGCGCTTGATGACTATCAAGATTTGGATCGGCAGGATTCCCGTTGGGGCGTCACTTTTGGTAGCGAATACCTACTGAATAAAAATGTTGCTCTTTTTACCGACATAAGTCGACGCTCACAATCAAGCGATGGCCTAAACCGCGGGAAAGATTTTGATATTAATCAAGTTTCATTTGGCCTGCGACTGCGTCGCTAATCTGCATTAGTTGATCTTGCTAAAACTGAGTAAAAATATGAACCAGCATCATCCATCTCAATTTAATGACAAATTTGGTCACCTAATGCATGCTTCCAACGCACAACCAAATGCGCCAGAAGAAAATGAGGAATTAATCAGTGTCGCAGATATTTTTGCTCTAATAGCGCGTCGATTAAAAGTCATATTATCTGTTTTCATTGTTGTATCTGCAATTGGTATAGCAATAACAATGACGCAAATACCAAAATATACAGCAACATCATTGTTAATGATCAGCCCAAATCAGGATAATGTTGTATCAGACACGCAATCATTATCTGGAAACATAGCTCCTAACGACACATTCGTTAATTCAGAAATAGAAGTTTTGAAGTCCCCCGCTCTAACAAGAAGAATGGTTGAGGAGCTCAACCTAATTGATGAACCTGAATGGAACCCGCTCTTACGTACACCATCAGCCATAAGGCAGATGATTTCTTCAGTTTTACCAACTTCGAAAGAGACAAATTCACCCGTTAATAGTGATGACCTATTAAACAGCATTGTAAGTGCTGTACAAAACGCTACCTCTATTTCACTTAAAGGAAAAACTTATGTCATAGAAGTCGCGGTAACCTCGGAAAGCCCCGAGATGGCAGCTAAAATATCTAATGCCCTTGCAAACCTCTACCTTGGCACAAAGATGGAAACACAATTTGCATCTGCAGATAACGCAAATGTATGGCTTTCTGACCGTTTAGAGCAATTAAAGCAAGAGCTGCAAATTAAAGAAGCGGCAGTGCAAGTATTTCGAGCCGACAAAGGTCTTTTGACAGCTGAGGGAGTAAGTCTAGTAGAAACGCAAATTGCCGATGTTCAATCGGCTGTTGTCTCTTCTAGAGCTGAATATGCAGAAAAAATGGCACGTTACGAACAAGTCGTTGAACTCATTAATTCAGGCGGGTCAGCTGATAGTATTGCAGGCGTCCTCAATTCCACTGTCATTCGAGACCTACGTGTAAAGGAAACAGATATTATTCAACGCCAAGCAGAGTTGGAAAATCAATTTGGTCCACTTTACCCCGCTGTTGAAAAAGTAAAAAAGGAACGTGAAGACCTCAACGCTCAAATTCGGGCAGAAATATCAAGGATTGCGTCTAACCTTAAAAATGAAGCCGATGTCGTACGCACCCGCTTAAACACATTAGAGAGCAACCTACAGTCTGTTCGAAAGAATCTGATCAGCAATAATAAAGAGCTTGTGCGGTTAAATGAATTGGAAACAGATGCAAAAGCTGCGAGAGTTGTATACGAAAGTTTCTTAACACGCTTTCATGAAGTCTCTCAGCAAGGTGAGTTATCCTCAATTGATGCCAAGATTGTGTCAGCCGCCCAGCGCCCTCGTACTCCCTCTTCACCCAACATAAAGTTGGGAAGCGCTCTGTCTCTATTTATGGGTTTGGGATTAGGTCTTGGCCTAGCTTTCTTTCTAGAACAATTTCGCAATGTCCTATCTTCTCCAGAAGATGTAGAACGCCTGATTGGATATCCAGCAATCGTTTCAATCCCAGTTGTGCAAAAGAAAGATTTTAAATCTCTACGGGGAGTAAACCGTAATCCTGCGGGTTATGTTCTGACGAAACAAATGTCGGCTTATGCAGAGGCTTTACGTGTTCTACGAACATCTGTGAAATACTCAGCATCAAGTAGTCCCAATAAGGTGGTCGCTATGACGTCAGCCTTGCCAGGTGAAGGAAAAACGACAACATCTCTTGCATTGGCGCGTATCGCCGCCAGTTCGGAACAGAAAACCATAATTGTTGACTGCGATATTAGACGCCAATCTATGAATGAGTTAATGGGATTAACTCCGAGCAATGGCTTACTAGAGGTACTATCTAATCAGGCAGAATGGAAATCCGTAGTTGTAAAAGATCCACAATCTGATGTGGATGTTATTCCGGTCGCTTCTTACACGCATTTCACGCCAAGAGATTTGTTTGGCACCCAAGCTATGGAAGAATTAGTTCAATCGCTCTCTCAAGAGTATGACTTAGTTATTCTCGATTGTGCACCTGTACTCGCCGTAGCAGAGACACGTGTTATAGTCACTTATGCAGATGCAGTTATTATCGTAGCACAATGGGGGAAAACTAACCCCAAGGCGGTTGCATCAGCTATTCATCAATTAAGCAGCACGACCTCTAATATTTTAGGTATAGCTCTAAATAAAGTAGACCCCAAAGCGCCAGGTAAAAGCTCCTATTATGATAGCCTTTATTATAAAGGTTCCAAGAAGTATTATCACTCTTAAGTTAATTGACCTGCGCCCTTAAAACTCCTCCAGAAATGAGTAGAATTCGTCTCAACATATGGAGATAATAAATGCGCCAATCACGTTTCACCGAAGAACAAATAATTGGGATACTTAAAGAACAAGAGAGCGGTGTTCCGACCAAAGAGGTATGCCGCAAACATGGTGTAAGCACAGCCTCTTTCTACAAATGGAAGGCCCAATTTGGTGGCATGGAAGTTTCAGACGCACGCAAGCTGAAGTCTCTTGAAGATGAGAATGCACGTCTCAAGAAGCTCCTGGCGGAACAACTTCTCGATATTGCTATCCTTAAAGAGGTGAACTCAAAAAAGTGGTAACGCCCGCTGCAAAACGAGAGGCTGCAGCTCACGTGTGCAAAGTTCACGGTGTTGGCGAGCGTCCTATTGCCCGGTAGTGGTTTGCAAGCAAACTGTAATCCCCCTAAAATTAATAGGTTTCAAAAGTAGAATTTTCACGTTTTATAAAACGAGGAGATTTGACATGAAAACATCAAGGTTTAGCGACGCTAAAATTATG
>NZ_JBHTBR010000009.1:0-61886 GCF_042665075.1 Hirschia litorea
ATTCCCACGTCAACTCGAGCTATGAATATCGTTTCGGCCGAACAGCTCACTCAATTGGAAACCAGAAAACTGCCCTAAGCTGAATGTCGCCTTTTGGCGAAACTCTTCCTGTTCATCATGGCATAATTGGCCCTAAGGCGGCTGATGAACGGATCGAAATTTCAGTCTGATTTTATTCAGATGAAAATAAGTTAGGTTGAGACAGTAAGCGTTCTTTAGCTAATGAAAGATCACTTTGATACAACTTAAATAACTCAATCTTCTTTTTGCTCAATTCTTGTTGAAATTCATCAGCAAGCTGTATAGTGCCGTTAAATTTGGGTATCGGCATGAGCTCATCTGCTAAATCGCAAATCACCAACCATTCCTTCTCGCGTAAAGGAATTGAGTTTTTGATCCGGAAATTATCCAACATCTCTATTCTGTCAGCCCAACCGTCATCAAAATGATCTAACAGATTTATATCCTGTTTTTGTAGTAAATATTGCATGCAGATTTTTTTATTTGTTTCCATCATTGGTAATTTTAGTCTTTGGTTCAATGATTTCACCTGTTGCATCATTCCTAAAAGCATGAGTTTCAAATGTTGTACCATCCGGTCCAGTATGAGAGCCAGAAGAAACTTTCTGTATGTCTTGTGGGGTACCACCTGCCCGTTGTGCCACAAAGTCGGCAGTTTTAGCAGGGTGCCTAAGCACTGATGCGCGATCATTTTCATATGACAGATAAAGCTATTGCAAATGGCATGTACCTCAAAACACTTTCGCCCAAACAAACAACAGCAATTCTGGCAAGCCTAGTTTTAGAAGATAAACTCAAGAAGAAACAATATAGATACGTCGTACATATAGTTGATTTGTTGACCGACATTTATCCAGAATATGAATTGCCGCATATAGCGTTTCAATCAATGCTGGAAGATAGGTTTTTGAGTAAATATCCAAACCTCAATGACATTCCAAAAGATAAAATCGCTTTTTTAATCACCTTGCTATGAATTCAAATCAAAGCTTCAATCGCATTGAATCTTGAAGGCACGAGTCACAACCTAAAAAATAGCCATTCAATGAATTACTTTTCAGCCTAAATTCAGTGATGAGGAAATGTCCGCTTTTGGCGAAACTATTCCTGTTCATCATGGCATAGTTGGCCCTAAATGGACATTCCCTATTAATAGACTGATCGGCGGCTTCATCTCAGAAGCGGATATTAGACTTGGAGTGTTCTGTAAGGTCCGATTAAACAGGACAACTCGATAGACAACCATGAGGAGCTATGCATTGGACGATCCAATTCTTGAAGCAGTTTACTACTCGCATCCATTTCCACGATCCAGTGAAGCGCTAACCCTTCTAGGTTTGATATTTGACAAAATTCACTTTCCATATGTTAGTCTACCTGATGAAGGGTATTCATTTGAGGAGCTTGATGAACGACGCGCCAAGCTAATTAATCTGTTTGAAAAGGAGGCGCACAAGCCGATTGGTCAGAATACGTTGACCATGATTATCGCCTTGGATTTCACGCACTGGAAACAATGGGCTAATGAGTTCCTTTACTTTCCGCACTCTTTTAAAGATTCATTGAAGGTGGGAGAATCTATACCCGCAGGCGCGACCGAAGAGGTCTACAACCTTACATTTCCACCTCGTAAAAACTTTGAACCCTACTTCGATACATTTCGGACTTTTAGCGTTTCTCCTGAACCCAGACAGTCCGATTCTGGCAACATCATTTACCCAGGCGATTACGTATATTCGGCCGCGGCACTAAATTATGCCGCGCAAAAAGGATTACCCATTATAAATGATGAACCCATGCTCGGAATGCCCAAACTCGATGCGGGTTCTCTGAAGCATAACACATCGGCACTTGCTTCAGCGCTTGCCGTTGAGTGTATCCAGTTTGTGCTACCTAGCATCCCAAAGTTAGACTTTTCGGAACTGTTGGACTTTCGAGATGAAATGAAACCTCATGTCAAACGCTTTCGACTGGCCATACTTAGAATGGCAAAGACTTTAAGCCAACATATAGAAGACGGAGCAGAAGCTGAAGCCATTAGCAATGCTGCAAAGTTCATCGTCGAAACTGAAGTTCAGCCATTGCTAATCGAGCTTAGAGAATTCGCCGAAAGCGAAAACCGTCCCTGGCACAAACAATTGATTTTGCCTCTAAGAAACCTCTTGAGACCACAATTCTGGATGATGCCCGAACAAGCTGCGCTGGCTCAACTTGGCGACAAATATTTCTCGTTACTCACTGACCACGAGCTGAGCGTCACAGAAAAGGATAAGCAACTTCGCCGAAGCCCAATGTACTACCTGCTGGAGATGCAAAAACTCTCTCGCTAAATTAGATATTAGGAAGTTCATCAATGTCCGGTTTGCTTCCATTCCGGTCATCCGGCATTTGAGGTAAAAGTCCGTTATTGGCGATAAATGCCCTGCTTACGAACTGGTGAAATTGGCCCTAAACCGACTGATGAACAGAAAGCACTATCAGGCAGACTTGGACCTCAAAGCAGCCTGACACGATTTCTCTCATTAATAAATATTTTTTAAAATACCTTACCGTTCTTTGTCTTTGTACTATTAGTCTACAACTCGAATCACAGAGAAAGCTACTTCATCATATTCATCATCAATGCTTTTTATCACCTTGTGTTTCTCTGATGGTGCAAAAGCATCTATTTTTTTAATCAGCGAGATTTCTAAAGCCTTGCATAGCTTATCAAAGGCTTGATCTACATTTGAAGCCTCACTCTCTGGCGAGTATGTTATCAGCGATGATACGAAAATAGAATTTATCCAAAACTGATTTTTGGGGACCAATAATTCACTCGAAAATCTATTTAAATATATATAACCATTCTTCTCTATTATCTCACAGTTCAAAAATGTAAGTATATCACCAACGGATTCACACAAATCACAAGCATTTGTTAGAGGGTAGCGTGGCTCAGGAATCTGCCAAGAATGAACGTTTAATTTAGTCATATTGCCTCTATTCCGAATCATGATGTTCATCTGGTTCTGGTGGTCTTACCTGGGGTTTACCTAGATAGGTTTTTCCATCAGGCGCAGAATGAGGTTTCCACTCTTTCACATTTGGCCTTGGAACATCTCCGTGTGTTTTACCAGGTCCAGGTCGATATTGTTTACCTTCAACAGATTGACCATCTTCATTAGTTTCACCGTGAGTTGTATATCCCCCATCGTCTTGAGGAATGGAATGAGGGCTACCTTCTGCTTCTGGTAAAGGTCCAGGCGGCTTGCTCCTATTGGCATTGTCAGATTAAACGTCTCATTTCCAACTTAGCCAGCTTTCGCTAAGCTGCAAGCATGAAAACCTCTATCTTTCGTTATTTCAAAACATCGCCCGAAATCATCAAACTTACAGTGAAGCTTACGTTACCAAACGCCGTCACAAACGAGCAGCATTGAAGTTTTTACGTAAAGCGATGAAACGGTATGGCCCTCCTCGCAATATAGTTACTGATAAATTGCGTTCATATCGTGCAGCAATGAAGGACATTGGAAATGCTGATAGACAAGTGACAGGACGTTGGTTGAACAACCGATGTGAGAATTCTCACTAGCCGTTCCGACGACGAGAAAAGATCATGAATAAATTCCGGCAGACCAAGAGCTTGCAAAAATTTATTGCCATTCAATCGTCAATTCACAACCACTTCAATCTGGAGAGACATCTCTACTCAAGATACAATTTTAAGAGAAACCGCGACGTCGCATTAAGCGAATGGCGGCGGCTAAAGAAACGTCGAAAGCCGAGTATCAGAGACCAGTTAGCTTTTGTCTGACGCCACCGTGCCAATGCATCGAATTTTTTGAAAATGCCTACTGAGTATAAAAAACGATCGTTTTTTAACAATTGATTTTACTATCAAATAATTACAGTCAACGACAATTAAGTGGAGCCGAGATGAGGCAATCATTGGCGAGAGACTGCCGATTCATGCTGGTATAATTGGCCCTAAGCTGCCTCTTCACACTCTTGTCAAAATACAATACAATTTTATCTCTTAGGGTTGGTTGGGAAAGCTAATGAGGCATTATTTTTGTTGTGCATTAACTGTGGCTCTTATGTTGGGTTGCAGCTATCCGAATGAAACTAAAAAATCGGAAACCATAACTAAATCTCATATGGCCTCCGGAGCTTTCAGAATTCTGAGGGACGGAAAATATTTTGCGACTGTGTTTCCAAATGATAATGAAGTTAGTGCCTTTAAACGGGTCGTAGGGTTGTTGGAAGCAGCTGAAATAGGTCAAAAAAATAAATCATATAAATTCAATTACAACGAGGCTTTGGCTCTTCTTGATACAGCAGGTGGAACGATGCGTAGAAGGCAAGCTGAAGAATTATTTGTGAATTTTTGGGGTGGTTATTCTTCTGAGGATGTTAACGTAGGAGACTACTTTGGAGAGTATTTGGGAGATCAAAAACTGTGCTTTCCTGATGCGATTGGCCAGGTTGGTAGAGGTCGGACAGGAAACAAAAAAAACATTTTTTATGTACGTAGCGTTGGGGTAGTTATGAAACATTCATCTGAAAATAGTGGGTGTTTTGACTTCGATTTAGACGATGCAAGGCATTATATTCAAAAAACTTGGCACGATGCAGAGCTTCAATGACTGCTTTTGGCGAAACTATTCCTGTTCATCATGGCATAGTTGGCGAAACTCTTCCCGTTCATCATGGCATAATTGGCCCTTTTCTGTCTCATGAACAACTTCTATCATCAGGCAGAATGGAACCACAAACTGGACACATAAACAAATCTGTACCCAGTCTGATAGCGTAAATTTTCTCTAAAGATCGATCCCTGAAGAAATCTCAAGTGCATCATCCACATCAACACCGAGATATCGAACAGTGCTTTCAAGTTTTGTATGTCCCAACAACAACTGAACAGCTCTTAGGTTTCCGGTTTTTCGGTAAATGAGGGCTGCTTTAGTTCTTCTAAGTGAGTGCGTTCCATAAGTTGATGGATTTAAGCCAATGGAGCCGACCCATTGCTGCACAATGCGAGCATATTGCCGTGTCGATAAACGCTTTGAAGTACACAAACGACTTTGAAACAAATAATCACTGGATTGAAGACGATGGTCTATCAGAACTTTTTTGATAGATTTTCGTGTGTTGTCGGTAATTTCAAATATGACTGGCCGTCCAGTTTTCTTTTGAATGATTGTTGCACGCTCTTTGACTTCTCCGCCTGAAGCAACATCTCCCACTGTCAAACGAACCAAATCACAGCCTCTTAGTTTGCTATCCAAGGCTAGATTGAACAGCGCCAAATTTCGGATATTCTTTTCCATTTCAAGGCGTGTTCTGATTGCCCATACTTCTTTCATCTTAAGAGCTGGTTTTTGTCCGGTTAGCCTTCCAAGGTGATTTGCACTTTGTTCATGGTCTGGACAGTTTAGGGCTGGGAATTCCTGACGGTTTTTCATTGATGATCTCCAATAAACAGCCATCACCAAAATTGGGATGACATGAGAAGAGTCCATGCAATTTTCTGACAGAACCTGACCTATAAATGGTTTTCCGGATTTTGCCGCCCATGAAGGAAAGCGTGAATAATCACGGCATCGTCTTTGAGTTCATAGTAGATGAAATGTTCTTCGACTGGCAGTTTGCGCAGCCCTGCTTTGAGGTCACTGACATCTTGTCCAATCCGGGGATGCTCAAGGATATTCATCAACCCCATATTGAGGTCGTGCTTATACATTTCAACTTGAGTTTCACCCCAGTTTTTCAATGTCCATTCAGCAATATTTTCAAGTTGCCGTTCAGCCGGCTTAGTTATTATCAGTCGAGGCATTCTTCGCGCGTGTCCAGACGCCTTCAATAAAGGCTGATACGTCTTCTTTGGTTTCTAGACTTTTATATTCGCCGCTTTCAAATGCTTTCTGGCTGGTCTCAATCATAGACTTCAATTCATTGCGCTCTTGGTCCTTGCGAACAAGTTCACGCAGGTACTCGCTATCATTTCCATAGCGACCAGAATTTACCTGTGACTTAATCCAGTCATCCATGGGTTCGGGAAGTGTAATTGTTTTACGTATCATGCAGTTATCATACTAAGTATGATGCATGGCTGTCAAATACTGTTTCATTAAGTAAATCCACCTTCTGTCCCGGTTCGTAGGTCTGGCAAGACAGAAGATGGTTCAGGCGACCCTGAATATACGCATGAAACACTCTTGAACGCTTCACAGACATACTAAGATACTCCTTAAAGACATCTCATTCAAATCAGACGGAAACGTACTGGCGAGGCGAAAGTCTATATTGTTGTTCCACGAACCACCGCGTATCACACGTTTCGAACAAGGGAGTGTTCACGATCAGGAAAAAGGCTTGAGCCGATGACCCAACAAGGCACGGTTGGGCCCCGCGCATGAGCTCGCTGGGTGTATACGACTAAAAAATCTACTTTAAATTGCGGATCTTCCACAGTTATTTTGCCCGCAACACCGACCTATGCCATAGCGGTAAGGTCAAAATCGCTGCTGGATTTTAACATCGAAGTTGGACCACCGAAGCTAAGCACTTCAATTAATGCCAGATCTAACTTAGTAAGTGGATCACCTAAATGGGGCAGACCAAGTGGGAAGCGCAAAGTTAAAGGTGTTCACTTCCAATTATTGTTTACAAACGAACCCTGTTTCGGATACTTTCTGAACAGCCTCTTTTGCACCGCATGTTTTAGTAGCGATAGTAATAATTTCATCAAGTGAAGATAGTTTGACTACATTGTTCTGCTTCGTATCAGATGGTGCCCCTACTGCACACCCAGAAATAAACAGTGATGTGCAACAGGTAAAAACCGATAATTTTTGCATTAAGATACCTCGATAGGTATAGCACTGGCTTTTCCCTTCATCTCAGCGAGATAATGGTACGCCTGTGCTACTGCACGTAAAATTGCCTTAGTTTCCAAATCCTGCTTGGGTGGTAGTTCGGCTAAAATATACGTTTTTTTAACATGTAACCAAAACATAATAAACGATTATGTATAAGGTGTATATGATCCATATGCTATGAAAACTCATGATAAAACTAAATATGTATCTATTTAGTAACTATTCGCTGTATACACATTCACGTCAGCTGCTTTATCGGTAAACCGAAAAACGGTCGTTTTATAAAACGTAAAATTTCTACTTTAGAAATCTATTATTTCTAGTGGGGCTGACGGTTCCATATATAGTGGAATGATTCTAGAGTGGATCAGTCTACTATGAGACATGTCTGCGCCATCTTGGCGACGAAAACACCTACTCCTGCACAAATATCTTGATTTTCTACAGTTTCACCGGCCGATATCCACACATGTTCCGGAAGGTAGCCATAAGAATTTGTTTCATTTAAATATATTCTATTATCGCATCTATTTGGTCCGCGGCACAGCTCGGGTTTCACATGGTTGAGATAATGCTTCATGTAATCGTCTCTGATTTTTAAGCTTACATCGAATTTTTTAAAGAATTTCTCTTGCTTTTTCATGGCTAAATTTATGTTATCGATACAATCTTGGTATCGATTATCATTTTCCAATGATTTGCAAAAAAGAGCCGCTGGGTTTTGCATTTTGTACGGTAGCCAGCCATGCCCAAAGAGTGAAGTACCTTTCACAAGATATGCTCGCTTTAGTGCAGGCAAAATGTAATTAAAGCAACTAGACCAACACCTTTCAGAAAAAAATACGTTTACTTCGAAATTAATAAAAAGTTCAGCAAGTTGCATAGCTGCAGTCGCATCTCCACCGCTACTATTGATTATAACAATACGATTTCTCATAAGATACGGTTCTATCAGGTGAGGTGTTTTTTCTGTAATAGAATCATTCAAACAAACAATGTCATCTATGTAATACACGCCCCTTTGGCTACATTTATTCAATATATTTGTAACCTGTGCAGATTGTTTAAAAGTTGTTGGTTGCTCTGACGATGCAAAACTAATTATAAACACACATGCTGCAACTGTAAGGATTGCAGCATTTATTATTTTTAATTTAATCATACTATTGGCTCAATTTAGATCAAAATTGTGCTAGCATAGGTGTAAGGAACAGTCTCAGGTCAGGAGTGAAGGGAGCAACATCCGGCTTATCAATCGGCTCGCACATCTCTTTAACAGGCTTTCTATCTCGCTCCATCAAAGATGGACTACCTAAGCCAAGCACTTCATATGAAGGCAGAGCTGATTCAATACATGGACCACTCTTCAAGGGGCAGACCAGCTAGCATAAGACAAAAAAGGTATTTCACTGAACTACCTTTTTTGGTTTTTGTAGAATTCAAGCAAAAGAACGAAAATGGAAGACATAATAAAAATTGCAACAATTTCTATATAATGTTCTGTTTTCATAGCTACATTTGCTACAACAATAATGAATAATAGAATTCCAGTATAGATTTTCATGTCAATGTCATAAATTGCTGGCCAAATCGGTAAAATATGGCCAGCAATTTATTTATTAGAATTTAGCAATCGGCTCCCCACAAATATAAGCTACCTAAGCCTCCGTCAATCACCCCTGCTCCGGCTGCTGCTTCACCCGCAGGAAGGCGCTGTTATCCTTCGATATCAGTGAAGCCGTATTTACGGGCAAAGGCATTTTTGTGAAGGTCAACTGCGAACTTCACGATCTTTAGAAAGCTGATGATCACGAAGGTGACGTTTTCAAAGCTTATGTCACCAACCGGTTTAATAAACTGACAGTATTGAAATTTTCACAAAAAGTGATGACACGGTCTGACCCATCTTGCTGTCTAAAAGAGTGATAATAGCTCATAAGCAGCCCTACCCCTCCATTAAAAGCCAGTTGCAAACTAAAAATCCAATTCCCCACATCAGGTAAGTCAAATACCCCATGGAGAAAAAATCTCTCCTCCCTAACATAAGTGTAGATCGATAGATTGTATTTAAAAAATATAATTTATTCAATTGGTTATAACTTATGATTGCGCCGACAGAGCGTGCACCAAAACGATTTAAGGGTAGGAAATACTGTTACAAACTCGAGGGGATTCTAGATGAAACAGTTTTCAATACTTCGTACAATGCTGATGTCAGCAACAGCATTCGGTACTATTAGTTCTCTTTCCGCTTATGCTGAACAAGCTTCCAATTTAGCAGTGGCTGAAGCTGCCGCTGAAGCCGATTTGACACAAGATGTCATAATTGTAACGGGTACAAGGCGCGCTCTTTCAATCCAAGATGTACCAATAAATATCTCTGCTCTATCCGGGGAAGATTTAGCCAGTGAACGTATTGATGATATCCGAGACCTCGCAGCATTTACTCCCGGATTAGCGGTTCTAGATACAGGTCCGCGTAGCTCCGGATCAATAATATTACGCGGCTTGGGAGCAGATGATACAAGTAGTTTCGGAAGTAACGCAGATAATGCATTAGCAACATATTTAGGAGAAGTACCTCTATATCTGGACTTTAAACTGATTGATATTGAAAGAGTTGAAACTCTATTGGGTCCACAAGGTACTCTCTATGGTTTGGGTACACTAGCTGGCGCAATCCGTTACATCCCTGAACGCCCAAATGCTGAAGCTATCGAAGGTTATGCTCACTTTCGGACATCTCACACAGCACACAGTGACGATCTTAGTTTTGTAGGTGATGGTGCGATCAATATACCCATCATCGAAGATAAATTAGCTTTTAGAACGACGCTCGGAATTTATGAAGAAGCTGGTTTTATCGACTACACAAGACTTCTCAAAGAACCCGGCGTATCTGAACCACAGCAAATTGGTGCAGATTATAATTTGGGTTCTGCTGAATTTTTAGCAGAAAACACTTATGTTGATGAAGATGTGAACTTTGAAAAAACAATTACATCTCGCAACCAAATCGGGTTTTATCCTACTAACTGGATGGACCTAAATTTCACATATGCCTACCAAAAAACCGAAACAAATGGCCGTCAAGCGGTTGGTGATCCTATCTTTGGATTAGGTGATTATGATGCACCTTGGCGCTATTTAGAGCCATCTGAACGTGAATCTCAGCTTTTCGCGTTAGAAGCTAATGTTGAAGTTGGATCATTTGCCAATATGGTTGCAACAATCGCTCGCACTGAAGCTACAGTAGAAAGCTCCTCAGATGTCACAGATCTATTGCTTGATCTGGACTATGATTATGAACTTTTCCCAGCATTTTCTGGCTACACAGATTCGGATCAGGACCGAGAACAATTGAATGCTGAAATTCGATTTGTTTCGGACCATGGCGGTCCTATCAGTTGGGTAATTGGTGGTTTTTACAATGAGTTGACGTTTGACTCGACTTATTTTGAAATTCTTCCCGGTTATCCGGAGTGGGCGGGCTTTGATCGCCCCGACGAGATCGAATATGCATCATTTGTTGATAGTACAACTGAAGAAGTCGCCGCGTTTGGTGAAGCAACATATCAAATTACGGACGCCTTCCAAATTACTGCTGGTGCACGTTACTTTGAATACACTGCAGAAGTAGAAGGTGGACAAGCACTTCCATTCTTCCAAGACTATCCAGAGATTAACTTCCGAAGCCGCGCTGGTGATACAGCGGATGACGGTGTTGTGTGGAAATTTAACTCATCTTACAATATTACAGACGACATCATGATCTACGGTACGTATTCTAAAGGATATCGTATTGGGGGCGTAAATAGAGTGGCACCTTGTGTCCTTCCTTTACCTGCAGGTCAAAATCTGTGTGCCCTTCCAGATGAACTATCATACGGGCCTGATGAAACTATCAACAAAGAAATTGGACTAAGAACAACCACTTTTGATGGCAAACTGATTTTTAACATGGCTTTATTCCAAATTGACTGGGAAGGCATTCAGCTCGCAGGTCAAACGGTAAATGGAGCTATTGGTATTACAGTTAACGGTGCGGAGGCTGTTTCAGAGGGTTTTGAAATGTCCTTCAAGGCTGAACCCATCGAAAATCTCGTTTTCAGTGGTAGTTTTGGGTATACAGATGCTTCACTAACAGCCGATGTACTTGGCCTATTGCAAGATCGCCCAAACGGTAAAGTAGATGTTCTCGCGGGTGATCGCCTACCAGGGTCTCCCAAAGAATCAGGCGCATTGGGCGCGACATATATAATTCCTATTGATGAGGCCGACTTATCTCTACGTTGGACAGCTGCGTATACTGGGGACGTAGTTACCCGTGTTGGAGCACGTGCTTTTGGGGAAACACTACCAGCATACACGACCCACAACGCCGCGATAACTTACGAACAAGATGCATGGTCAGTATCTCTCTTCGCTAGCAATCTATTCGACGAATACGCGATCACGTCAGTAGGCAATGACCTAAGTCGAACATTCCTAAACGACGATGTTGCTTCACGGTATTATGCACGCAATGTGCTGACACCTAGAAAAGTCGGCATCGAAATGAAATACAAGTTCTAATCGGCACCCTTCTCGATTAGAAATGTATGGAAGGCCGCAGCGGCAAGAGCTGCGGTCTTTCTTTTCAACTGAAACGCGACAATTCACGCGCAGTGGAACGCAGCTGCCTTCATCTTAAAAGAATGAATTATACAGAGATCCCGTTGGCGGAAAAATAGGCAAGCACTTCTTGAAGCCTGTCTTCATAATCACGCCATCTACCAACGGATTTTTGATGAATAGGTTCCCTCACTTGAAGTGCGCTTGGTGTCGCTATCGCCTGCTTTTGTTGATAGAAATTCATACATTCATCAGCCCATTCAAGACCACAAAACTCCAGCAACAAACGTGTTTCAACCTCCTGATTAGCCGTAAGTTTTTGGTAGTCTAATTGCAATATCTGGTTGGAATATCGCTCCTGCCAAAATGCCATCAAACGATCAAACAACACGTAATATCGTGCTGTGTTGATCAAATCATATGAATATCCATAATAACTTGATGTTGTCGCAAATAGGTTTTTATAATTACTCCAGACCGTGTCCATCGGATGTCGTCGCAAGCAAATGATTTTAGCCTTTGGTAGTGCTTTAACTATAAAGCCCAAATATAAAAAATTCATGGGTAATTTATCTACCAAAACTACCCGCGCTGATGCGCCCTTAAATTGCTTCGAATGCTTTAGATAAAATTGCCCGATATCCTGAGCGCCCGCATTTCCAACGGCTTTTATCGTGTTTTTATCCAGAATAAAGCGAGACTTGGTTTGACTTACATATTTTACAGCCAATGGCATGGATTGTAACTCGCCTAAAGATGCAACATCTGAATGCGCTGAGAGTATACGATCAACGAGGGATGTCCCTGTCCGAGGCATACCAACGATGAATATTGGCGCAGCTTCGAGTTGAGATTGTGAATTCAAATATGCCGAATCTGCAAAGCACCGTTTTATCGTTTCGACATTCTCCTCATCAACCTTGATATCAAACTTCAATCGCTGCGTATGCTGAGTATTTGCGGTATGAAGATGTTCAAATGCTTTGTCGAACTCACCCAGATCTTCATATTCCTTTGCCGCAGCATAATGAATGCGAAGCTTTTCAACTGGATCCTCAACCGATTTGATCGCTGCTTCAATTTGCTCGATATGGTTTGACTCCGGTGTCTGGCGGTTGAGAGCAGCTAACCCTAAGTAAGACTTGCCGTGTAAAGGGGCGCGCTTCAAAATTTCCTCGTACTGGTAGTTAGCCTCATCCTTCTTCCCAAAGAAGCCATAAGTGGCAACAAGGTTAAACCGGAAATCTATATTATCTGGATTTAAAACAACCGCTTTTTCAAACACTTTCTGTGCTGCTTCATGATCACCTAAACGCGCAAAAACACAACCTATTGTATCCAGAGTCAGCGCATCTTCTTCGACATGTTGGGCTGCAATACGCGCATAGTTTTCAGCTTCACCTTCTTCACGTAGCATTAAAAGAATGCGTGACAAATGCGCGTTATATTCTGCATTCTTAGGTGCTTTTTTGACTGCTTCACGCAGAAAAACCAGTGCTTTTTTATATTGGCGCGCCTCTACTAACACGATCCCTTTTAAGAAACATGCCTCGCTATTTTCGGGTTCAGATATCAGAACCTTGTCGATGTAAGACGCACATTCTACCAATTGACCATTTTTGACAGCTTGCCGTGCCGCTTTCAAATGCTGTGCGTTTAGATCCATTTCCAAGCATTTCCATTTTTGTAAAGCGATCAGATGTCAACGAAACCTACAACACGCTCAATCATCCAGTAACTGCCGACAATCCCAACACCATATAAACAAGCTATACGCGCTGGTCCGGCCGCGCTGATACGACGAAGAACAAAGAAAATAGATACAACCATAAGCACGAAAATGAGTTGACCTAATTCCACGCCAAGATTGAAAAATATCAATGCTGGCCATTTCTCGTGCGGTGGCACACCAAATTCGCCTAAAGCACTCGCAAACCCCAAGCCATGCAAGAGACCAAAAGCCGCAATCAACACCCCAAACTTAAAGATTGATTGTTCTTCCTGTGATGATTTCACCAATGCTTCACGCGCCACAAACGCAATTGAAAGTGCAATAACTGCCTCAACAGGTGGTATAGACACTTGCACGACATTGAAAAATGACAGTCCTAAAGAGATAGAATGTCCTAGCGTAAATGTACTTACAAGCGCGATTAAATGTCGACCATTGGAAATCAGGCATAAACACAACACAAACGCCAAATGGTCCCACCCCCCCGCTATGTGAAGCGCGCCTTGCCAGAGGAAGTCTTTCATCACATCTATTAATGCCCGTTTAGGTGGCGCTTCACCATCCAACGGTATTGCGATTGCCGATTGCTCTCCGATCAAGCTGATAATTTGATGCTTACCACCTAGAAAACTATCAAGGCGTGCACCATCCAACGCCCATGGCGCTGTTAATTGATCACCTGAGCTCAAAGCCTGTTCACATGTAAATGTATAAACTAAATGCGTTCTACGCCCGATTATATTGCTTTGCACCGAAACTTCTTTACAAAAATTTGGGTAAATAATCGTCTCTGAAATAGCCAAATTCGTGGCAAGTTCTGCTGAAAAAACATAAGTCAATTCTGCTTCATCATGTGCAATTTCAAACTCAGCAGATTTGAATATATCTGCCGATGCTGGCTGCACGATAAAGCACAATAAAAACGTACAAACACCGAAAATCTTACTCTTCAATTTCGACATCATACTTCTCTTTTAGCTGTTGAATATATGTGTCGAGTGTCTCAGCATTTTTTGTGTGCTGATAATCACGTTCTACTTGTTGCTCCACCTCTGAAAACGGCAGAATTTTAGGCTCAAACCGTTCTTCAACGCGCAATAAATGCCATCCCCGTTGTGTCTGAAAAGGCCCTTCCCAGACGCCATCTGTATAACCATCAAAGGAAGCAGAAATGTCATTTCCAAATATGCTGCGAAGTGCACTTAGTCCATATCCAGGAAAATAATCTCCAATCCAATACGTATCAGCTTCAATGCTTTCCCCAGCATTCAGTTTCGCTAGCTTATCTTCTATATCATCGGGCATTTCTTCAAAAAACACCTGCCGCACAGAATAGAATTTTTCTGTCGTATAATACTCAAGATGTTCTGTATAAAATTCGAGCATTTCTTCAGGTGTGGGCGTCACAGGTACACCTGATATTTTGTATCTTATTTTTTGCAGCAGACTGCTTCGTGTTGTGCTGTCTGTCAGATGAATGCCTTGATTTAGAGCTTCTTTGAATAATAATTCTTCAGTTATAAAATCATCTTCGATTTTCTGGATATCAGTTGTTTGGGCCTTGCGCCCTTCTAGCATCTCAAAGTTTTCAACCAACCGGTCCCGCACCTCTGACGTCAATTTGACCGACTCATTTGCACTACCTTGAATGACGGCATGCACGATGAAAATAAGCGCTGCGATCAGAAAAAAATATACGGATGAATCTATTTTCAAGCCTTTGAACGTTTTCATGCTTCTCTCGACTTTATCTGCATCACGATACTTACTTTTAAAAATGGCGGTTAAACTAAAAAAGGCCGCACGACTTGAGCGACTTTCATCAATACGTTGAAAGTTAGTCCAATTTATCCAAATCAAAACCTACGTTAAATGACGCATAACTTTTCGTGACGTGCACTGGTTAGTGTTTAGACGTGAGGTCTGATCGAGATTTTGCAGGAATAAAAGGCTTATTGCCTTTCGCATTGTAAAACAGAAGGAAATAATATGCGCACGTCTAGTTTTGGTCGGTTTTTGTCGGCGACAGCCATAAGTGCATTATTGCTCTCTGCGTGTTCAGGTGAAGCGCCGAGCACATCTGAAACGCCTACAACCTCAGATGCAAGCACAGTTTCAGTTGGCATCCTTCAATCACTCTCAGGCACAATGGCGATCAGTGAAATCACTGTTAAAAACGCTGAAATTCTTGCAATCGAAGAAATCAACGCAGCCGGTGGTGTCTTAGGCAAACAGATCACAGCAATTGTAGAGGATGGCGCATCAGACCCCGCCTCTTTTGCACAAAAAGCATCTAAACTGATTGAAAATTCAAATGTTGCAACAGTCTTTGGTGGATGGACATCCGCTAGCCGTAAAGCCATGTTGCCTGTCTTCGAACGTACAAATAATCTTCTTTGGTATCCTGTCCAGTTTGAAGGAAATGAATGTTCACCAAACATCATGTATTCAGGTGCCCAACCAAACCAGCAAATCCTGCCTGCTTTTGAATGGGCTGTCGACGCTGGATATGAAAACTATTTCCTCATCGGATCTGATTATGTCTTCCCCCGCACAGCCAATCTGATTGTTAAGAAACATATTGAAAACAAAGAATTATCGCTCGCTGGCGAAGCATATGTCCCATTAGGCGGTACAGATTTCTCTGGTGTTATCGCAAAAGTACAAGCTGCTAAACCAGACATTATTTTCAATACGCTAAATGGCGATAGCAATGTTGCATTCTTCAAACAGCTAAAAGCTGCTGGAATTGCCTCAACCGAGACACCTATCATGTCTTTCTCCATTGGAGAGCAAGAAGCACAAGCCATGGGTCCTTCGCTCGTAGAAGGCAGTTACGCGACTTGGAATTATTTCCAATCATTAGAAACAGCTGAGAACAACTCATTTGTAGATGCTTACAAAGCTAAATTTGGAGCAGGTGCTGCGATCACCGACCCTATGGTTCACGGATATCTCAATGTATATGCTTGGAAGGCTGCTGCGGAAAAAGCGGGGACATTTGACGTTGATGCAGTACGTGAAGCTGTGGTTGAATTAGAAGCCTTCAGCACACCAATGGGCATGGTTTCTTTCGCGGACAACCAGAGCCTCGTTCAAAAAGCGCTCATTGGTAAGCTCGATGCCAGCGGTCAATTTGAAATCATTGCAGATTCAGGAGATGCCATTTCTCCCGAACCTTATGATGCACTGACATTCCCCGGCAAGGTTTGTGAACTTTAGTTTCATCATCAAATTGGAACACCACCGATGGACTCCTTTGCACTGATATCAAACCAAATTTTCAACGGGTTTAGCGTTGCTTCTATCTTTCTATTAGCAGCGCTAGGCTTGGCGCTTAGTTTTGGCCTCATGCGTGTGATCAACATGGCGCATGGTGAGATGTTGATGCTAGGAGGCTATTTTGCCTTTTTAACGATGCAGATCATTCCCGGTGGAATGGGTCTGCTCGTTGCCCTACCAGTTGCCTTTATCGGGGCAGCTGCAACAGGCGGACTATTGCAAACCACCCTCATCTCTCGGCTCGCAAAACGACCATTGGATACATTGCTGGCGACATGGGGCGTCAGTTTAATCCTCCAACAAGCCTCACGTGACATATTCGGTGCGATCGGCGTTGAAGTCCAAGCCCCCACCTGGTTAGATGGCGGCATTCAAATTACCGAAGGTATCTTTGCAGGAGTCTCGCTTCCAGCTACCCGTCTTTTCATAATCGCGGTCGCAATTTTTGTCCTTATTGGACTAACCCTTATTTTCCGCCATACACGTATCGGATTACTCATTCGCGCCGTTAATCAAGATCGCATGATGGCAGCAGCCACCGGCATTGAAGTTAAACGTGCTGATCTGATTATTTTCTGTCTTGGATCCGGGATAGCCGGACTAGCCGGCGTTGTTCTAGCCATCCTTGGCCCTGTCACACCAAGCGTTGGCCAAAGTTATATTGTTCCTGCCTTCCTCGTCGTAGTTATGGGTGGTTTAGGCTCAATAGCTGGAACAACAATAGCTGCCCTCATGCTAGGTCTTTTTTCCGCACTCGCTCAAATTTACGTCGATGTATCCATGGCTCAAGTCCTCTTGCTCGTCTTCGTGATCATCTTCATCCAATTTAGACCACAGGGTGTCATCGCCCAGAAATCCAGAGCGCTCGATGTTTAAAGTTATTGATGACAATGCCAGAGCCCGCATTGCGCGTTTCTCTGAGATAATGAACCAAAACCCGCATATTCAAACACTTGTGAAATATGCGCCTTACATATTACCCGCCATTATACTACTAGCGGCTATCGCGCCCTTTCTATTGTCAGATTACGACCTCAACCTGCTCGGCCGTTTTCTTTCTCTCTCAATCCTCGCACTTGGCTTGGTTTTGATATGGGGACATGGTGGAATTCTTAGCCTAGGTCAGGGTGTCTTCTTTGGTTTGGGGGGCTATGCAATTGCAATGCACCTAAAACTAGCCGACCTTGCATCAGGTGAACTCCCAGATTTTATGGTATGGAGCGGCATTGAAACACTCCCCCTCCTTTGGCAACCCTTTCAAAATCCAATTTTCACATTGCTTGCTATTGTTTTGATTCCCGGTGTATTTGCAGCGCTCTTTTCATGGCTCGTCTTCAATCGCCGCGTCAGTGGAACCTATTTTGCACTCATCAGTCAGGCATTGGCACTTGCTTTTGCAACGCTTTTGGTCAGCCGTCAGGATTGGACTGGCGGCTTTAACGGGCTTACAAATTTCTCCACACTTCTTGGCCAGCCTCTATCTGCCGCATCCATGAATTATGCAATTTACTGGGCGACGCTGACCATTTTATGCCTGTGTTTCTTAGGCCTAAAATGGCTTTTATCATCCCAATTTGGCGTGATGCTACGTGCCAGCCGTGACGGCGAAAACCGTGTACGATTCCTAGGATATAATCCCACCCCTATCAAAGTATTCGCCTTTAGCGTTGCCGCAATGCTTGCAGGTATGTCCGGCGCATTATTCACTCTGCACGCAGGCAATATCTCTCCTGCTGCTGTGGGCGTAATTCCATCTATTGAGATGATCATATGGGTCGCCTTGGGAGGACGTTTTAGTCTTATTGGTGCCATAGCAGGAACGATATTAATCAATTTCTCAAGAGATCGTATTTCCAGCGCCTTCCCCGAATTGTGGCTCTATTTTATTGGTGCTCTTTTCGTTCTGTCAGTGACTTTTTTGCCCAAAGGTTTGGCAGGTTTATATGAAAAGCTAACAACGAAAGAGAGGGATGCATCATGACCAACCGCCCCCTCTTAAGTGTCGATGGTGTCACTGTTGATTTTGATGGATTTAAAGCGCTCAACAGCTTTAGCTTCATCCTCAATTCAGGTGAAACCCGTGTTGTGATTGGGCCCAATGGTGCTGGAAAATCAACTCTATGCGACACGATAATTGGCCGTGTTCGTCCCGCTGAAGGCCACATCTATTTTGAAGATGTCGAAATCACGAAAATGGCCGAACAAGACATTGTGCGCCAAGGCATTTGTCGAAAATTTCAAGCCCCAGGCGTTTTGCCAGAACTAACAGTGTCACAAAATCTAGAGCTGGCCGCACAACGCCAATATCAATGGTGGAAAAGTCTTCGCCAAGGTGTCTCAGCAGAAACACGTACAATTGTTGAAGACATGCTTGAACGTATTGAGCTTACCCACCGCAAAAATGAACCAGCAGGTCTTTTATCCCATGGCGAAAAACAATGGCTTGAAATCGGGATGGTTATTTCCACCGGCGCCAAGCTTCTTCTACTAGATGAACCAACTGCAGGCATGGGTCCAGCTGAAACACGCCGCACAGCCGAACTAATCAAGAGTCTAGGCGACAGCCAAACAGTGCTAGTCATTGATCACGATATGAGTTTCGTGGAGCAATTAAATGCCAGTGTCACGGTCATGCACCAGGGGAAATTTCTGTTTCAAGGTGATATTGAAGCTGTTCGACAAGATGAAAACGTCGCTGCTGTCTATTTAGGAAAATCAGCATGATGTCTCAAAACCCGATCCTTCAATTACAAAACCTATCTGCCGCTTATGGGCAAAGTCAGGTTTTATGGGACATTGACCTTAACCTTTTACCAAATCACGCCATGGGTCTGATTGGCCGCAATGGTGTTGGCAAAAGCACGCTGTTGCAAACCATTATGGGCACACACAAAGTTCACGGTGGCACAGTCATTTTCGACGGTGAGGATGTGACGAGTTTACCGGCACATTTACGTGCACGTGCCGGTATCGCTATCGTCCCTCAAGGTCGCCATATCTTCCCTCACCTAACCGTCCTTGAAAACCTTGAAACCGGACTTTCCGCGCGTGGAGATAGAGGCAATGGAAAGCTTCCTGAATACATCTTTGATCTATTCCCAAAACTCAAAGATGTGAGATCTCGCAATGGTGGCTTTTTATCGGGCGGCGAACAGCAACAATTAGCCATTGGTCGTGCCCTAGCCGGCTCTCCCAAATTGCTTTTGCTCGATGAACCCACAGAAGGTATTCAACCCAATGTCGTTCAACAAATTGAAGCTGCCATTCATACCATTAAAACTGAATTGAAAGTTTCGGTACTCATGGTGGAGCAGCGTATTGAAGTTGTCTGGAATATTGCTGATCAATTTACAGCCATGCAGGAAGGCAAAATAATACTTCAAGACGATATCGCGAATATGTCCGCAGAAGATGCCTCTAACATCGTTAGAATTTAGGCACCATACCGCGACTCACTCGACACTATTTCTAACCATCCAACGCACGTACGGCACAAGCGGTTGCTGCTGCGCGTGTTTCTACACCCATTTTTTCAAAAACATGTTCAAGGTGTTTGTTGATAGTACGCGGACTAATTCCCAGAATATCGCTAATCACACGGTTTGGTTTTCCAAAGCTTACCCATAATAAAACTTCAGCTTCTCTTTGGGTTAAATTGAATTGTTGGCTCAATCGTTCAGCTTCTGCTCCCTCCCTCACTTCTTTTAAACGAAGGATGATTTCGTCCGTCGTCCCAAGGCTGACAGTCAGCACTTCAATAATACCTGTTTGCGTTTCAATCTGCCGTGAATTACCCGGTGCCAAACCTTTCTGCACCACAATTTTCCTAAGAACTTCTGGTGCATATACCTCTTGCAGTGACCAATCTTTGTCCAGTTCAATTATTAGTTTTTCAGCTTCCGGTGTCGTCCATAGAATCTTGCCATTGCTATCAATTGCCATCATATAACGGCCAATAGCATCAAGCGCTCCGCGACTAGATTGAGATTGACGCGCATTCAACAAATGCACTTTTATCCGTGCAAGCAATTCATCAATTACAACAGGCTTTCGCACATAATCAACGCCGCCCGACTCCAGCGCATCAACGACATGTTCACTCTCTAATAAGCCAGTCATAAAGATCACAGGTACTGTTGAAAGCGCTGATCTACGCTTCAATTGACGTGTCGCTTCAAACCCGCCCATACCTGGCATAACCGCATCCATGAGTATCAAATCCGGAACGAAATTCTCTAACATTTCCATGGCTCTTTCCCCAGAAGTGGCAATATGTACACTTAGCTGAACGCCCTCTAATGTATCGGTGAGGAATTGTAGAGACTCGATATTATCCTCCACGATGAGAATTTTTTCATTGGAAAAAGCATCAACCATTTGATTTCTTCTTCGCCTCCACACTGTTTACAATTTCCGACAAATCAAAGTGGCTAAGACATTGTTTTAAATGTCTAACCCAATCTTGATCACAGAACTTATCTGCTTCCAGACGCTCAATCCCCTTACGAACGCCGCTGATATGTCCTGAACGCGCAGCCATTAAAATATCCTCCGCCACCAATAGAGATGCAGCACTTAAAGCTATCTCAACATCATTTCCAAATTGGTTGGGATTGTCCTGCACACCATCCTCAGACATTGCATCTGCCTGAACATTTTTTCGTTTGTTTAACGCTAATAGAAGCGAGTCAAAATTGAATGGTTTGGGTAAGAAAATCTCATGCAAAACATGTTGTGGATCATGTATTTTCGCGCTTGAAGCATCCGCAGAAATCATAGCAATAAATATGCGTTGGCCAAACATCTCACGCAATGCAGAAGCTGCTTCCCAACCGGACCGCCCAGGCATATTAACATCCAATAACGCAAAATCAGGTGAATAAGATCGGGCCACCACTAGCCCTTCATCTACATTTTGACATGTTACCAAGTCATATCCCATTGGTTCTAAAAAGCTTTTCAAAATAGTCAGTTGATTGCTATCATCATCTATAATCAGAATTTTTTGACCGAGCCCCATTTGACTTTCAAATGATATGGTTTTTGTCCGGTCTATCTCTTCTTGCATTGGTTGCGACAACATCAATCTGATGGTAAATTTGGCCCCTTTTCCAAGCTGACTTTTGATTGAAATATCGCCGCCCATAACGTGGGTAAGCGCGCGTATAATCGCCAGCCCCAACCCTATTCCGGGATTGGCGGCATTAACCCGTTCAAATGGCTCAAAGATGCGTTCATAATCTTTGGGATCAATACCCACGCCGCTATCGGAAATTTCAAACCGTGCAATCTGATTTCGGTAATATACGTCGAAATTGACCTCACCCTCTGGTGTGAACTTAATCGCATTGGATAGAACATTGATCAGTATCTGGCGAAGACGCTTGGGGTCAGAACGTACAAATTCAGGCATCATCCCATGAGTATTGAAATTGAACGTCAACCCCTTTGACACAGCACTAGGACGCAACATAGCAACAATATCATCTAGGAAATTAGAAAAACGAATTAACTCTCGTTCGAGTTTAATTACGCCCCCTTCAATCTGGGAAATTTCCATTAATCCATCGACAAGGTCCGTCAGATGTTCAGAACTTCGCCGGATATAACTTCCAGCAGATTTAGCTGATTTTACACCACCTCTCTCAAGTAGTTGAGAATATCCATAAATAGAATTTAGAGGTGAACGTATCTCATGACTTACACTGACCAGAAATCGACTTTTCGCCTTGTTCGCAGCTTCCGCTTCCACTTTCGCTTTTTGAAGTAACCCATCCGTTTCATTATGGGCTTCAATTTCTTGGAGCAATTTTGACATGTGAAACTCAGTTTCACGAAATGCAGCCTGACGACTCTTATGCGCAAGAATGACAATCCAAACCGTAACCCCTGCAATCAAAGAAAATACGATAAATACAGACCTTATAAGCCCTTGAGATTGACTGGGCATTGACTGGTTCCACCCTCCGTTAAACCAGAAGATCAAATACAACACCCCAGCCAAAGCTAGCATTGTCAGACACATCAACATTATAAATTGGCCGATTGTTGAATTAAGGTATTTCACCCAATGCTTAGGAAGGTATTTTTCAAAAAAACCTGATACTTGTTGATCTAATCGGCTGTCTTTTTTACACATGTCTTGGCACCGCACTTCTAAAGTGCAGCACAGCGAACAAATGGGTGCATGGAACATAGAGCAATGCACTATGTCATTAGACTGAAACGTGTTTTCGCAGATTGTGCATTTCACTCGCCCTTGGTTTGCATGCAGGGTTGGTTCACGAGCGAGATAGAATTTTCCTTTAGTCGCAATCGCAATTAATGGCGCTGAAATAAATGCAACGAGTAATCCTATAAACGGCGAAAAAGCTTGTGCAATTTCACCAAAAAAGCTCATATAGGCAAGACCAGACATCAATACAGATAGTGCCATAGCGCCGACGCCGACAGGATTTATGTCGTATAAATGCCCACGCTTAAATTCGATACCTTTAGGAGACAAACCCAACGGTTTAGAGATGATAAGATCAGCGACAAGCGCACCAATCCATCCGGCAGCTAGATTAGCATAAAGAACCAAAACGCGATCGATTGCAGCAAAAATTCCAATTTCCATAAGTAACAACGCTAAAAGGACGTTGAAAACCAACCACACTACCCGGCCAGGGTGGGAGTGGGTTAACCGAGAAAAGAAATTCGACCATGCAATTGAGCCTGCATACGCGTTTGTCACATTAATCTTCAACTGACAAACAATGACAAAAACACCTGTCACAATTAGTGCAAATTCGGCACTGGTAAACATGTCAGTAAAGATTGTGTGAAACATTGTTGTGGGGCTGGATGCATCTTGCGCACTGCCACCATTTTGTAACACATAAACGGCTAAACAAGAGCCTAAGAGTAATTTGACCCCACCGACAATTGTCCAACCTGGACCACTAATCAATAGCCCTGCCCACCATTTAAACCGGTTCTCTTTTTTATAGTTAGGCATAAAGCGCAGATAGTCCGCTTGCTCTCCTATTTGGGGCAAGAGGGACAACAAAGTGGAAAAAGCCAGCCCAAACAAATAGAGGTTCATTCCGCTTTCATTGGTGAGACCACCAAAATTTTGCCATTGGTCCAAAGCCTCCCCGCCCTTCCATAGAATGAATGCAATGGGTGCTATTTGAAGAACAATCCAAATCGGCTGGGTCCAAACCTGAAATCGCGTAATCGAACTCATGCCAAACAATGCGATCGGAATGACCAATAAGGTACTTATAATATGTGCAAGACTTAGATGAATGCCGAGCATTGCCTGAATGGCGACCGACATAATACTTGCTTCAACCGCAAAAAGTAAAAAAGTGAATGATGCATAGATGAGAGATGTGATCGTCGAACCAAGGTATCCAAATCCAGCGCCGCGCGTAAGGAGATCAACGTCCAGACCTTCTTTGGCAGCATAATAGGCGATGGGCAACCCAATCATAAACATAAGGACGACCGCTGAGCAGATAGCAGCCACGCTGTTTTGAAAACCAAAACTTAACGTGATGCTCGCCCCGATTGCCTCACACGCTAAAAATGCAGAAGCACCAATGGCTGTGTTTGCAACACGTCCCGCTGTCCATTTTCGCGCACGGTCAGCGGTGTAACGCAGCGCAAAATCTTCCATGCTCTGGCTGGCAACCCATTTGTTATACAGGCGCTTTTCGCGGACGATATATTCGCTATTTTTCACAGAGATTCACGCCGTGACATCATAGCATTAGAGAAGTGGCACATAAGCAATCGATTGTTTCCAAACTGGTCCAACAGCTAAAATCGTAAATGCCCCCCTTAGGAACAGCTTAAAATCGTCTGTGTAAAATCTGAAATGTAGAAAATGGCGCACGGCAACATTCTGATATAATTTGGTACAATGTCATGCTAAATTTGTAGGGAACTGCTCAACATCACGCCAGACTTATAGCTTCTGATCTAACCATGCGCGCACAAAGGATCTAAATTTTTGATCCGTTATTTTTTGCAAAAAAACACGGCTAAACCAGATTACTTAGCCGTGTTCTTTGATCAATTCTTACTTGCGCATTTGCCCATAGTTAGGATCAATCTCTTCATTCAACCCCTCTTCTTTAGCCTTAATACCAGCTTCAGGCTGCATGTGCTCAGTTGTCAGCTCAGATAGATATGAGCCATCTGTGATGCCCTTCTTCCGCATAGCGATACCCGTTAGGCAGGCATGCATGATAAAGTTTGCATTTAGTGCTGAGCGATAAGTTGGATCTTGTTCCGGTGCCAATTCAACAAGCTCAAAGCCGACCATATCGTTTTCGGCACACAGACCACGTACAATTGGAATAGCTTCACGCATGGTCAAACCACCTGGAACAGGTGTACCAGTTCCCGGAATAAAGGCTGGATCAAGTACATCGACGTCAAACGAGATGAATAGCTTTTTTCCATCTTCTCTGGCTTCGGCGAGCGCCTGTTTCATAACAGCATCCCAGCCTTTTTTCTCAACTTCAGGCATGGTGTGATACCTGACACCATTGTTGCGCATCCACTCAAATCCCTCCGGACCAGGCCATCCACCGCGCAATCCAACTTGAATATAATTTTCACCCAGCACATGGCCTTCTTTTACAGCGCGGTAAACCGGTTGCCCGTGCGATAAGAAATGGGGGCTGTCTTTACCTGCATCGAAGTGAGAATCGAAATGCACTACACCAAAACTTGCTTTGCCGTGGACATCAGCTAAAGCAGCTATATCTGGATATTCGAGACTGTGATCACCACCAATTATGAAAGGAATAGCGCCTGTTTCAGCAATTTCTCTTACACGATCTCGTACGTGCAGTACTGAAAGTTCCGTGCTCATATTGTCTATGGCGATATCACCATAATCAACAATGTTAAGCTCTTTGGTTGGGTTGACCATTGTGTTCATATCAATGCGCGCATTCGTTGCATATGAATTCCGCATCGCCATAGGCCCGAATTTCTGACCACGATAATATGACCCCATATCAAGTGGAGCACCCACAATCGCAACATCGACATTCCCAGCGATCAAATCCTCTGGGTACATGGCAATAGGTGCACCGGCGAAAGTGGCTATACCACCGCGACTATTGGCGTATCTGCTAACTGTAAATGGGCCGGGCTCACGCTTAGGATTGAGCTCTTTAGGTTTCATCACCTTCCAGCCATTATAATTTGTGGCTTCGGTGTTCATTGGAATAGCAGCAAGGTCTGTTTCTGGGTCAAACTTGCCTTCTTCAATCACATACTGCATGGCATCGACCATGGCTTCGATTTCTTTTCCGGTTTTCTTTTCCAATCTTTGGTAAAGTTTTTCTTTGGTTCCACCAACGAAACGAAGAGACTTATCAGAAAGCAAGAATTCTTTTTTTTCTTCTGGGAGTTTCTTGATCTTTTTTTCAAGCCACTCAGGAGCTGGCGTTTTTTCAACCTCGGCCTCGACAGCTTCTGCTGGTGCGGACTGTGCGTTTACCGACATGACGACTGGCGTTAGAGACACAGCCATTGCCATAAACGCACCGCCTAGTAGGACTTTTTTCAAACCCATAATTCTTGCTCCCAAAATTAAAATTCTTAAAAACAAAACATAGAAGCCGCTTACTTTTTCGCTATGGGTCAAATGACGTAGCATTTGATATAACAGACCAGACAAGCCTTAGATTTACACGATTCAAGAATGGCAATGACCGTTTGAGCTAGCTGTGAGGGCAGCGTTGTGCTCATCAAAATGCACATTTAATAAAGCATCAATTTGGGAGTCGATCGGTCCAAAATCGGTATATTTTCCTGCACTATTTTCAAACCTGATAAAAGTACGGAATGGAGCAGACGTTGCAATTGTATGCTGCTTTATGCTCGTATCCTGCATAACAAATTTGTTTAAATGTGAATACGAAAATACTGGCGTCGGCAACGCCATGCGTTTTATTTTAAACGGACGTGTAAACGAAGATGACACTAAGGTATCGTTCTGGTCTAGTTTGACAAAACCAATGGAAATATCAGACTGATTATTCAGTGTGCTTCGAATAAATTTGTGGTCCCTCAATCCAATACCAATATTCGCCGTATCCACTGAAAAAACACTAGATATCGCCGGATCACCTTCTTTGATATAACCTGCATCCTCGATCAGAATTTCCAGTGTAATACCTAATGTGATTGATCTGTCGCTATAAGCTAAAATAAGCTCTCCATAGATAAAGCTATGCGTCGTCAATACCGGTTCACATGGCGTCTCAGCCGGCCCACACATTTTGGAAGGTTCAACGCCAAAATTCACAATATGATGATCACCAATATCCTTACCGGAATAGGAAAGTGCCATGCGGCATGATTGCGCCTTCACTTCTTCAGCATGAACCGATGCATTCGAAACAGTTAGTATAAGTGACAAAAGAGAAAAAAGTGACAGCTTCATAACGCGACTTAAATCCCCCCGGCTTCACGCAAAAACTGCACAACAGCCTCACTGCCATCCACTCGCTTTAGATTTGTCAGCTCAAACGGACGCACACCTCTCACTTTTTTGGTATCCTCAATCATGCGATCAAGGTCTGCCCCAACAGCATCAGCTAAATCTGTCTTATTAATAATCAGTAGATCCGAACGCGTAATTGCCGGTCCACCTTTGCGCGGAATATCATCCCCCTGACACACTGAAATCACATACAGCGTTATGTCAGCCAATTCCGGTGAAAACGTAGCTGCTAGATTGTCACCACCCGATTCAATAAAGATCACATCCAAATCGGGATGTCGGCCTATCAATGTATCAATCGCGCGCAGGTTTATCGACGCATCCTCACGAATAGCTGTATGCGGACAGCCACCTGTCTCGACACCTTCGATACGGCTTAAAGGCAAAGCCTGCATACGCATCAAAGCTTCGGCATCTTCCTTTGTGTAGATGTCATTGGTGACAACCCCCACAGACATTTGAGGCGATAAAGCCTTACACAAACTGGCAGTAAGCGTTGTTTTACCTGTTCCTACAGGTCCACCAATCCCAACTCTTAAAGGGCCTTTAAAGGGTTCACTCATGAGCGGAATATCCTTGAATGCTGCGTTTCGTGCTGCATAGACATAATATCAGACATAAATACACTCCCTCCCACTTCACTGAGTGGTGCGCTGGCAGCTATGTTTGCAGTCTGAATTATATCAGGCTCAAGTGTAGACAGAATTTGCACGCCAGCTTTTTGTCCAATCTGCCCCAGACGCTGCGCCGCTTGTATCAATGCACTCATAAAGGCTTGCAAGAAGGCCGTTACGGTCGCGATGATCGGTGATTCTATACGCGCACCAATTGCACCAACGGCAACTGAAAGAGGCTTTTGAAAACCACCATTTAAATCAATGCTTTTATCCCAAACCTGAACAGCTTGCAGAAACGCATCACCTTGGGCCATCGTTTCCAAATGACGTTCGGATGAACTCGCCATTGCCTCACATAAACTAGCTATTTCTGACAATTGGAAATGATCAGCATGAGCCTTCCAACTATGCGCACAGATGATTGCATCACTTCTGCCCGCGCCATTATGCAATATACCTTTAAGCCATTGCGTCAGCTCATCGACTGAATTTATCCGTCCACATTCATAGGCTTGCTCAAGGCCATGACTATAGGCAAACCCACCCGTTGGAAAAGCTGGTGACAGCCATGCTTGTAGACGCACAAATGCATGCGGGTTTAATGCAATCACACTTTTATCATTATAAGCAAAAGCATTCATTTATGTGTCTCAATCGTGTGATGATGGTGGTGGCCTGTCATTGCATGTTCGCCAGATGGCTCATCTTTGCCATCATAAGCCCCGCCCACTGGATCAAACGGAGATTTTACCTCCTTCACAAGACCGCCAAGTCCCTCAATCATATCTTTAATCACATGGTCCTGACGAATGAATATGCGATCAATCTCTATTTGCGCTGCCAAATGACGATTGCCGATATGCCACGCTAAAAACAACAGGTGTTTAGGATCAGACCCGGTTATTTCATAAAGGTCTTCTTTGGTGGCCTGAACCTGAATGATCCGACCATCCTCCAAAACCAAGCCATCACCATGACGCAGCAAACGCGCCGTCTGCAAATTAAGATAAAACGATATACCGCCATCAGACACCATGCGGACACGACGGCGAAATCGTTCGGTTTCATCTAGTGTGATCGTATCGGAAAACTCAGCAAAATCTCGTATGATTGTTGATGCTTGCATGGCTAAAACAGGAAATAGCGTTGAGCCATTGGCAGCTCGTTGGCTGGCGCGCAGGTTAGTAAGTCACCATCGGCGCGCACTTCATAAGTTTCAGGATCAACTTCAATGTGTGGCTTGTAGGTATTTAACTTCATCGCAGATTTACCAATACCTCCTCGAGTATTTTTGACAGCGACGAGGTTCTTCTCGACGCCTAACTTTTCAGCTAGACCATCATGTATGGCAGCCTGTGATACAAAGGTTACGGACGATTGTGTCCGCATTTTCCCAAATGCACCAAACATTGGGCGCATGTGAACAGGTTGTGGCGTGGGAATAGACGCATTGGGGTCCCCCATAGGAGCAGCCGCGATCGAACCACCGATAAGAATCATATCTGGCTTCACACCAAAAAAGGCTGGTGACCACAAAACAAGATCTGCGCGCTTTCCAATTTCTATTGAACCAATCTCACGGTCCAGCCCCTGTGCTATGGCGGGGTTGATAGTATATTTGGCAATATAGCGCTTCACACGTTCATTATCATTATTGCCTTTTTCTTCAGGCAATGCTCCGCGCTGACGTTTCATTTTGTCTGCAGATTGCCATGTGCGGATCAACACTTCTCCCACACGGCCCATTGCCTGACTGTCAGATGCAATGATAGAAAATGCCCCCATATCGTGTAAGATGTCTTCGGCTGCAATCGTTTCTTTTCGAATACGGCTTTCGGCAAACGCGATATCTTCTGCAATACTCGGATCTAGATGATGGCAAACCATCAACATATCCAAATGTTCCACGACAGTATTAGAAGTATAGGGTCGCGTCGGGTTTGTTGACGATGGAATTACATTTTCTAAACCACACACACGGATAATATCAGGCGCATGCCCACCACCTGCCCCCTCAGTGTGAAAAGCGTGAATGGTACGCCCTTTAATCGCGTCAATCGTAGATTCAACAAAGCCTGACTCATTCAGCGTATCGGTGTGGATCATCACCTGTACGTCAAACTCATCGGCCACACCTAAACAACAATCGATCGCCCCCGGCGTCGTTCCCCAATCTTCGTGCAGTTTCAACGCCGCTGCGCCCCCGCGTATCATTTCTTCCAATGCTGCAGGTTGAGATGCATTGCCCTTCCCCGAAAACGCGAGATTCATAGGAAAGGAATCTGCAGCTTGGACCATTCGGCCAATATGCCATGGCCCAGGTGTGCAAGTTGTGGCCAGTGTCCCATGCGCTGGGCCTGTTCCACCGCCCACCATCGTTGTGACGCCGCTCATCAGGGCTTCTTCAATTTGTTGCGGACAAATAAAATGTATATGGGAATCTATACCCCCAGCGGTAAGTATCTTACCTTCACCCGCAATGACCTCTGTTCCTGGACCCACAATAATATCAACATTGGGCTGAGTATCAGGATTACCAGCTTTACCAATTGTAGAAATACGTCCGGATCTGAGACCCACATCAGCTTTATAAATGCCTGTATAATCTACGATTATAGCATTGGTTATAACAGTATCCACGGCACCTTCTGCACGACTAATCTGAGATTGCCCCATACCATCACGCAATACCTTGCCACCACCAAACTTGACCTCTTCTCCATGCGTTGCAAAGTCTTTTTCAACTTCGATAAAGAGTTCCGTGTCTGCAAGACGCACTTTGTCTCCAACACTGGGTCCAAACATAGACACATATACAGAACGAGGCACTGTAACAGACATTATAAATCGCCCATGATTTGCTGGCGAAAACCAAAGACTTTTCTTGCGCCTAATAATGGGGTGAGAATTACATCTCGTGCTTGCCCCGGCTCGAAACGTACTGCCGTGCCGGATATTATATCCAGACGCATACCCCGTGCTTTTTCACGATTAAATATCAAAAATGGATTTGCTTCATAAAAGTGGTAATGCGATCCAATTTGGACTGGCCGATCCCCCGTGTTGGCCACTTTAAGACTAATTGTCTCCTGACCCGCATTTATCTCGATCTCTTCGGAAGCTAGAATAATTTCACCTGGAAGCATGACGGTCCCCTATTGCACCCACACAATAAGCGCTGCGCTGACCAAAAAACCTTGACCTAAATGCTTTGCAAGTTGGGCCCGACTACTCATCGACAATTTGGTGAGTGTTGTTCTGTAAATTTCCGCAATCGTAACCATCAATATTGTCGTTGCGAGCCATAATCCAATCGCGAAACTTGTCGCCACTTCAGGCATCATTTGACCATGCATAAATGCAAATGTGATCACGACAATATAGCTCACCCAGTTCGGCACATATCTGTGAAAAAGAATAAGCATTCCGAACAAAACAATGAAGGAAAATTGAACCCACTCAATAGCTAAATTTTGCCCCTCACTACTCACCCCAAAACCTAGCGCTAACACGGCAGCGAACCCTGCCAACAGAGACATATTCAAACCTAAATGAGCTTTGCGAGCAGGCACGCATATTACACCAACAGCAATAATAGCCAGCAAATGATCCATTCCGCCAAAAGGGTGTTGTAGACCCTCCATAAAATCGTGAAATGCGATCCGCTCACTAACCCCACCATGATGACCACCTGTATGCGCGAGCGCTGGGGCACCGACAAGAATTTGAGCCAAGACGATCAACTTAATGAGATGTTTCAACTTCTGTCTCCAATTAACGAATAGGGCTATGAACAGTGACCAGCTTTGTCCCGTCGGGAAATGTTGCTTCGACCTGTATTTCTGAGATCATTTCTGGGATACCTTCCATCACCTGATCACGACGTAAAACATGCGCCCCTGCTTCCATAAGCTCGGATACACTGCGTCCGTCGCGCGCGCCTTCAACAATAAAATCTGTGATAAGGGCGATGCTTTCTGGGTGATTTAATATCACGCCGCGTTCCAATCTACGTCGTGCGACATTCGCCGCCATGGAAATAAGCAACTTATCTTTTTCTCGGGGGGTCAGTAACATGTCGCATCCTATACGCTACAAATTTACAAGGACCACACACGTGGTGGAATACCGTTCGAGGACAGCTGCATGACCAATTGAACTACGCACTTTCGCAAATCATAGCTGGTGTCACCGACCAACCGTATAAGTAATTTAGCGTATGGACCCACATGCCAATGTGATGCACCGCCTACGACACCGTTTGCAGAGGCGCAAATTGAACGGCAAGCATGTAAATGCTTTTCACAATTTGCACCGACCATTAGTAGCGTTGCCGTTGCTCTACCACCTTTGGCAACAACCCCATTCTGCATCTGCATATGAATATCACCTTCAAGGCGAGTATTTTCTGCATGAACTAATTGGTCGCCAACTTTAATGCGCCAACTATCACGGAGCGCACCATTTCGCACTTGCTCACCCATAAGTTCACGTCCCCAAATAATAGCCTCGATCGCAAGAAAGGTTGAACTTGGAGATAGGGTGACGTCTATCGTGCGCGTCAGGCGAGCATTATTGTAAATAATAGTTTCTTGTGGTGCCCAAATAAGATTAGAATCTGCGTCTGCGCGTAATCGAAGATCGACGACTGCCTCTTCCTCTAGGGATTTGTAAACACGTTCACACGCCTGACTTGTGATCGTGAGGTCGGCCCCTTTTTCGACGTGAATATTTAGCGATAAACTGTCACCTCCTGCCAGCCCGCCCGCAGTGTTTACGAGAATACCTTCTAAGGCGTAGGTGATATTATTTTTGGGAAAACGTAGCTTCAGGGCATCAGTTTCAAATAAACGTTTTAAGTGTGATCGCCCCTTTAGTGCAGCAACAACGAGACGCCCACTGCTATGTGATCTTTGCATTCTAGAAACTGAGGCATATTCAACATCAGACCCGTCCATAGACCTATCCTAAACACTCAAACAGGATCAGATGGTGGCGTCTTTAACAAACAATGGCAAATACGAGCGCAGATTTTACCCCAACTATTCTCTCCTGCCTAAAAGTTCATAGAAGTTAGCCAACACTGCTAATAAATACATCACCGTACAAGCCCTCCCCCCAGAATGACTTTCATCCTAAACGCGAGAAAGAGTTTCAGAAGGCTCACTAAGAGCCCGATATTCATTCAGTTACTCCGATCATTACTTGAATAGAGTTTGATCAATAAATTTATTCACTTATGGGTAAAATCCGATAAACAGAGCTTGGACCAAAAGTGTCATCATTCATAACAACAAAAATATCACCGCCTTTACTTTGCGTGACATCGCGAACACGACCTATTCCCTTGATGAGAACTTCATCCTCAACGGCTTCACCATTAATAAAACGAACCCGATGTAACTCCTGAGATTGTAGCCCAGAAACCAGTATATCTTCCTCCCACTCGGGAAAGGTTTCACTTTGCACCGAGGTAATTCCGGCTGTTGCAATGGATGGCACCCAGTATTTCATAGGTTGCTCCATTCCCTCTTTCTCCGTGAAAGGTGTCATGAGCGTACCATCATAATTCATACCGTGCGTAATAATCGGCCAACCATAATTTTTACCCTTCTCAGGGCGATTAATTTCGTCCCCACCTCTTGGACCATGTTCAGAAATATAGAACGCACCATCAGGACCGCCAACGGTGAGACCTTGAGGATTTCTATGCCCATAGGAAAAGATAGACGGGTAAGCATTTTCTACGTCGATAAATGGGTTATCTTTTGGAATACGTCCATCATATTGCAACCTATGGATCTTACCGCTTGGCCAAGATAAATCTTGAACATTTTCTGGCTCCCCCCTGTCACCAACGGAGAAAAACAAATATCCATCCCAAAACTCTATACGTGAGCCAAAGTGATATTCTTTATTCGTTTCATGTTCAGTCTTTGACTGGAAAATAATCTCTTCATCTTCCCAACATCCGTTTTTAATACGCCCTCAGGCTATGCGTGTCATGCCGTAGGAATCATCACTCCGACGACCATGATCACCGCTAGGATTCCACCCATTAGTTACAACATCCAATCCTAGTGTTGGTTGATTTAAACCACCCATAATCAGCCCATGTCTTAAAACAAAATTTAGTTAGAATAAGATACACCCGTAATGCCAGCGGCTTTGAAAGCTTGCAGCAATTCAGACGCACAAAAGTACTCATGAGGCTGTGTACATTCACGGCCTAATCCAAGATTAGTCGCTTCTTCCAAAATAGACGACCGCTCAGTTGCACAATTAACCGTCTTAGCAAGTACATAACCGGGAGCCCCGCGCACTAATGCCCAACAAGTATAAGTATTAGGTACATCGATAATCTGGCGAATTGGCAAAATATCGAAACAAAAATAATCTTGAGGCGGACACCAGTTTATATCTTCATACTGAATCGCTTGACTCACTGAATATTCATCACTCGGAACAATCCTCTGAATGATATCTAGCGCTTTTTTGCTTACGATCAAAAAACGAGATCGAACAGCTGTGTCTCTACGCAAAACATCAAGATAATGGTCTGGTTCCGGTATTTTCAGCGTTCCAGTATGTGGAGCAGTTGCTGAAAAAACTGGTTTTTGTTTTAAAGTTGAAAAACCATTTCCATTTCCGATTTGACTAATCTCATCTTCTGACATTTCAGAAAATGTCTTGGGAAACAATATACCTATATGATCATTTTTGGGTTTTCGCTTTTCCGGGTCATCATCCTCAACCAATAACCGGACAGGCGATTCTGGACGATAATATTCATCAGGCTTATACCACAAGCGCTGCTGCTTTAAACGCCGCCCCCTTGCATCCTTTTGAGTCTGATTAACAATCTCGACACCTTCAAACATTTGCTGGATATGAGTAGGTAAATCTTTCAGCGCAAAGAAGCAAGGGTTCTGTCGCATTGAAAGAAACTGGGGCTCGCCCACGATATAATCATCGCTTTCAACATCGCGACTATAACTTTCACAAGAGTTAAGCATAGCTTTGTATTCTGAATTCATTCTACCTCTCCCTCCCAGCTTCTTTCATAGATCTCCCGATTGGGGAGAGCAGGAATGACAGGACAGAACGACTGCCATTATTCATCGCATACCATCAACGCTACCTGTCCTGCACTGGTAAAGTGAACAATCGGGTGTGCAACAAAAACTTCACTTAATTAATTCCCTGCCCTGCTGTAGCAGTTCAGTCCCCAAGAATAATTCTTAGAGGACTATATCATGGCTATTGTTTCTCAGAATCATTTCCGCAGCAACGCTGTACATCCTGATGTCCAGCAACCACTTAATTTAAGAGACATCCCTCACGCAAATGATACATTTCATACCTTTGCTAAAGTAGATCACAAAAACAAACCCTTTTCAGGACGACAGTTTGATTTGGACGGTTTGGTCATTCGACATATCACTGTCGAAGATTTTGATATGGAATATACCTTTTCAGGCCATATCATTGAATTAAACATCACAAATAGCGTCTCTAATTTAGCGCTCAATAGCGATAGATTGAAGCCACAATCTTTTGAAGAAAACACAGTCACCTATTTTCAGAAAGGATGTCATTTAAAAAGAACATCCCAACGCACTAAAGAAAATGAAGCGAAGACTGAAATGATAGCCCTTATCATTGAGCCTGGTCATTTCGAAACATATGCGAGTGAATTTACAAATGGAGGCTCACTCAACTTCGTTGACTATGATTTACCTCAAAAAATGCCATCCATATATAGAGCGCAATCAGCTCTGCAAGCGATGTTCAAAGCACCAGACAGATACTGTAAACTAACTGCAGAATTCGTGGCCAATGACATCCTTATAAGGTCATTACACAGATGGTCTAATTTAGGAGGTGTACCCAACTCAAATCATCTCAAATCAGATGATCAAAAAATCAACAAGGCACTTGAATTCATACATGCTAATTTGACAACATCAATTTCACTCAAAGACATATGTTCTGCGGTGAATTTAAGCTTTGAAAGTTTATCTTCTGGCATTCGTAGAACAACTGGGCAAACACCACACAATTATCTCATTAATGCCCGAATAAACCTGATTAAAAACCAACTTTCACACTCAAATGAAAGTATCGCTGATCTTGCTAAAAAATACCAATTTAGCTCACCAAGCCATTTAGCCAGTGCATTCAAAAAGATTGTTGGAGATACCCCACGCAACTACAGAAAGAATTCATAGAAAAGCGCTATCAAATCCATTAAGTCTTTGTTTTGTAATACATAAACAACGAGACATAAGATACCAATTCTAGACTTGCAAAATATCTTGAAAGTTTCAGATTTTTCGTCACGTATCTTTACCAAATTTGTACATTCACTGACACACGCCGCTCCTAATTAGAACTTCCTGACTTAACGGGAAATCAATCGAATTAGGGGATAATATGCTTTTCAAAAGAAGGTTTGCTTTTACAGCTGCCAGCATTGCTATAGCTGCCGCGTTTACACCTGTAGCTATTGCTCAAACCACATCTGCTGATATTTCTGGTCGCCTGCTAGATGCAAACGGCAAGCCACTGGCAAATACTACTGTCGTCATAACTGACCAACGCACAGGAAGTGAAGCAATTGCTCAAACTTCTGCAAATGGTACTTTCTACAGAACAGGCCTTCGTGTCGGTGGGCCCTACTCTGTTGCTGCAGGCACAACAAAACTTGAAGATGTCTTCCTACAACCATCATCAAACACCATCACGCTAGAACCCAAACTCACTCAAGATACAATCGTTGTTTCAGTGGGTACATCCATGCTAGATTTGAATAATGGTGTGGGATCGGTTTATGGCAGCGACGATATCCTATCACAACCTTCTGCAAATCGCTCAATTATAGATACTCTTAGTCGTGATCCCCTCGCACAGCAGACTGGACAAGGTGCACTTTCCATTGCCGGTTCAAATCCTCGTTTCAACGGATTGGCAATCGATGGAGCGCTAATTCAAGACGATTTTGGACTATCTTCAAATACCGTGCCGACAAACTCAGGTCGCTCACCTATTTCGCTTGATGCAGTCGAAAGCGTTTCCGTTGTCGCCTCTGATTACTCTGTAAAAGCGTCTGGGTTTCGTGGCGGTCTCGTAAATGCAATTACAAAATCAGGTACCAATAAATTTAAAGGTTCTGCTTTTTATACCCGTCGCGATGAAGACTATGTCGGAAATACACGCTTTGGACAATACGTGGATGTACCAGCCTTCAATGAAGAAGAATATGGTCTATCTTTAGGTGGACCAATACTTAAAGATAAGCTCTTCTTTTATGCTAATTACGAAGAATTCAAAACAAGTTCTGGCCGTGACTTTTCAATCGATGATAAAAATAGCGGCCGCACTCAAGAACTGTTTGACACGTTAAATCAAATCGTTCTCGATACTTATGATATTGACATGGGCGGACGCCCTCAAACAATTCAAGTGCCTGCGACAACCACAAGATATCTTGGAAAACTTGACTGGTATGTTTCTGACGCGCACCGCGCAAGTGCAACTTACCAGAAAATTGAAGATACTGGTTTAAGCTCAATCAGCAGCTCAGAGTTTGCAAGCGCATGGTATGAAGCACCGCAAAAAATTGATGTCTATACAGTACAGTTGAACTCAGATTGGACCCAAAACCTTTCCACTGAACTTCGCTTGAACTACAAAGAAAACTATCGTGGTCAAATTTGTGGAAACCCAACTTACGGTGAAATCGATATCCGTCTGTCTGAAGCAGATATTTTGGGCACAGTCCTAGAAGGTTTAATTGATGATGGCGACGACATTGTTGACACAAGTGAGAAATATCTAACTGGATCTTGTGACCGTTACAGACACGCAAACTCATATGATGACGAACGTCTACAAATTTCAGCAGTCGGGAACTACACCCTCGGTGAACACCTGATTACATTTGGAACAGAATATGAAAATTTTGAACTCTTCAATCTTTTTGTAGATCGTTCAAATGGGGAATTTATCTTCAACAACGTTGATGATCTTATCAATGGAAATGCCAAAGTCTTATATAGCAACTCAGTTACCAATGACGCCAATGACGTTGCCACCTCTTGGGGGCTAGGTAAAATATCATTATTTGCTCAAGACAGATGGCAACTTCGTCCTGATTTATCTGTAGATTATGGTCTTCGCTATGAATACTATACTCAAGATGATGAACCTCAAAAATCTCCAGCTTTCCTAAACCAATATGGATTTGATAGTAACCAGAACCTAGATGGCATAGACATCCTTATGCCTCGAATTGGTTTCAAATACCAACCGCTTGAAAATACAACAATTACAGGTGGCTTTGGACTCTTTGCGGGAGGAGACCCTAAAGTATGGATTTCCAACGCATTTCAAACAATTGTTGCCAAAGTCGATGGTGAGTTTACTGGAGTTGATCCAAAGATAGTTCCTCAGGAATTGTTAGATCAGGCTGCAGCGTCTGATTTTTCAACACTCCTTCCTATTGATGTTATTTCACCAGACTTTGAGGTGCCATCTGATTGGAAATATTCTCTGAAATTGGATCAAGCTTTTAGTGCGGATCTTTCTCGATTTGGTATCCCATTGCAGCTTGGTGATGACTATAATTTCAGCGTCCAGTACCTGCATGCTGAAGTAAATCATGATTTCATCTGGACAAATCTAGCCCAAACAAACCTTGCCGAGACCCAACCCCTTGGCGTTGCACCCGACGGGCGCCCCATTTACGCTGACCTTGATGATCTGGGTCTTCTCAATGTGACCCAATTAGGAACCACAAATGAAGGCAAATCAGACGTAATTACTGTTGCTTTAAATGGACAGTATGACAATGGATTTGCCTTCAACGCTTCCTATGCATATCAGGACATTCAAAGTGTTGCCCCCGGTACGTCAACACGCGGGATATCTAGCTTCCGAGCAATAATTGATAGCGACTTTAACAACCCGTCTTTAGGAACGTCTAATTACGAAACTGAACATAGTTTCAAGCTCTTTGCTTCCTACAACAAACAATTCTTTAAGGGCTTAAATACAAAGTTGTCACTCTTTGGAACCGCTACATCTGGCGCTCCTATTAGTTACACCTTTGAAGTCAATAATGGGAATGCTTTGTTTGGGCAGGTTGGAGATGGCGAAGGCGCAACTGACAATTCACTTGTCTACATTCCAACGCAAAGTAACGGCCAGTTCAACGATCCAAATGTGGTTTTTGCAAGCTCATTTGATCAAGATGCATTTGGTGAATACATCGCCACACGCGGCCTAACATCTGGCGTGCAAAGTCGCGGAAATGGTCAAGGCCCATGGAACACACGCTTCGATTTCCAGTGGCAACAAGAATTACCTTTCGCAGACTTTGGTATCAAGCGATTTGAAGGCAATAAACTCAAATTTGTTGTCGATATAGAAAATATCGCAAACCTGCTGAATGACGAATGGGGAACGCGTTACGGCACGAATACCCGTATCGAGCTTGTTGAAGCCGATTTAGTCTCTGCTTCTGATGTCGCCCTAAATGGTGTTGATGGTGCCACCTCAATACGTGGGGATAATCAACGCACAACGTGTACAACAGCAGGCAGCTGCCTTTACCGTTACAGAGACTTTGATGCGGATCCTACGGGATACCAAAGCAACACAAGCTCTGTTTACAACATCCGAGTTGGGCTGCGCTACGAGTTTTAATATCCCAAAACTCAGCACACCCCATTGGGAGGACAGACATTCTGTCCTCCCTTCTTTTTCCTAAACAATCTGGTTCATCAAATGAAAAACTTTGCTAAACTGCCAAGTGCAGCTTTATTTAGCCTTTTCGCTACCACTGCATGCGTTCACACAAACCATCACCAACAGATACCGCATACCGCCTCAACAGAGCACACACATACTTCAGCTAAAACCTACATCCCTGTAGAAAAAATAAGTATGAGAGATCTCACCTTTCCCAAGGCTATTGATGGATCTTACATTTTGGTCTCAGATTTACATACACATAGTGTTTTCTCAGATGGTCATGTATGGCCAACTGTACGTACATGGGAAGCATATGCAGATGGCCTTGATGTCATGGCCATTACTGAACATTTAGAGCACCAACCGCATAAAGACGACATTCCACACCCCGACAGAAATCGCTCATACGAAATTGCTGTCGAAGCTGTTGCGAGAAACCGCACACCCTCCAAACCCCTACTCATCATTCCAGGCGCCGAAATTACGCGCAGTCTTCCGCCAGGCCATGTCAATGCAATTTTCATTGAAGATGCAAATCCACTTCTGACAATTAAAGAACGCTCCGAAGCAAATCTAGAAAATGCAACAATTGCTCTAGAAGAAGCCAAGCGCCAAGGTGCCTTCACCTTTTGGAACCACCCTGCATGGGGAAGAGATTCTGCAAATGGAATTGTAAATTTACCAAAGGAACAAGAGGATTTAATTAAACGTGGCCTTATCAATGGGATAGAAGTCGCCAATGGAGATCACTATACTGAGTCTGCGTTTCAGTTAGCCATCGATTATGGAATGACAATTCTTGGCACCTCCGATATTCATGGCTTGATTGACAAGGATTATGATATCGCTGCAGGAGACCATCGCACTGTCACACTGGTTCTTTCCGAAACACGCTCCTCAGACGCTTTTAAAAAAGCCGTTACAGAAGGTGCAACTGTAGCACTCTATAAGAATACTTTTATCGGTTTGCCGACAAACGTCGAACGCGTCGTAAAAAGCGTTTTGAAAGCTGAACTTGGCAAACCTATGCGTCGCCCTGGGCAAGTACAAATCTTGCTAAAAAATGACGGTCCAATCCCTCTAAACCTAGAGAATATCGGAAGCAAAGACTTTTCTGACAATACTGATTTTGTCACTATTCCGGCCCACAGTTCAATAGAATTAACATTAACTGATAGCCTCCCAGAAAATGATGTTATTCTAAACTTTAGAGTGTTGAACGCCTATAACGCACCTTCAAAAAACGTAGAGGTCAGCTACCAACTGAATTAGAAAACAAAGGGTAGGTAAACTGTACAATACCCAGATACCTACCCCCCCTATCTAAACACTCTGCGAATTCTTCAAGCTCACAGACAAGGGGCTAAAACATCTATCGGCACTGCAAATGACGTCCTAGGTGGCGTTTTTTACTTTACGATCCGCTCGGCAATTTATATCTAAACTATGTAAATCTGACGTCTTCATTTTCCAATTAAACGTAGGAAATGGTCGCAGACATACCCCTACGTAAATACAATTGAGTGCGGTAACTGTTCACCCTCGAGCTGGCTAATGTTTCAGCCTCCACTAATTGAACCTAACCAGTCTAGGAAAACACTCAAACGGCGCAGTCCTGAGGCACGTGTAAGATATAGCGCCGAGATATCAAGCGGATCAGCATCGAGCTGATTTGGAAATAATTCGACCAATCGTCCCGCACTTAGGTCTTCAGCGATCATAAAATCGGAAAAACGTGCAATGCCCAAACCATTGAGCACCAATTGACGCACCGCTTCGCCATTGCCTGCAGTTAAAGCAGCCGGAACGTACACGGGAGAATCATAGTTCATAAAGCGCAAAGTATTGATGTGTTCGGGTATCGCAAATCGTACTTGCTCCAACTGCTCGAGATCAGCTGGCGTCTCAGGCCATCCGTGGAGGTCTAGATAGGATGGACTCGCCACAAGCTTCCAAGCCGTGCGCCCCAATGGACGATACAGCATCTGACTATCTGGTAGTCGCCCCAACCGTATCGCAACATCCGCGTGACTGCCTATCAAATCCACTAATGAATCTGTCATGTCAATTGAAAGCTGGATGTCGGGATATGCCAAACGAAATTGAGGCAAATGCGGCGCTAGGACATGTAGAACATATGGAACAGGCGCGTTCACTCGCAAAAGTCCAGCGGGCTTCTGCCCGATTGTCGCTATGTCTTGCAAGGTCTCACTGCGATCGAGAATTTCCCGCGCCTCCACCAATACAGCCGCCCCTTCTGGCGTTATTTCAATTGATCGTGTCGTGCGCCGCAGTAATGTAACCTGCAATTGCTCTTCCAGTCGTGTAACCGAACGACTGAGCGTAGAGGCGGAAACGCCCTTACGCCGGGCGGATTCAGCGAAACCACCATCATCGACAATACCAACTAAAGCAGCGAGGTCCCCCATACGAAGCAATTCATGCATTTTACGCAATAGTCTATTCCAAACATGTCTATTTTCGCAACAGATAGCCGCAGGCATATATGGCGTCAACATTTTACTAATGGAGATACCCGATGCCACTAGCACTATGGGCGTTGACAATCAGCGCTTTCGCCGTCGGAACAACAGAATTTGTTATCGTAGGCTTACTACCCACAATCGCTATCGATCTTGAGGTCTCGACCCCTTCTGCAGGCCTCCTTGTTAGCCTTTATGCACTAGGTGTGACCATTGGTGCGCCTGTGCTAACCGCCTTAGCTGATCGTGTACCACGTAAAACATTGTTATTGCTCTTGCTAGCCTTATTCACGCTCGGCAATGCGTATGCTGCCGTCGCTCCAGATTATGGTAGCCTTGTCATTGCACGCTTTATCACCGGCCTCGCCCATGGCGTATTCTTTGCGATAGCCTCCACAATCGCCACGGACCTAGTCGAGCCTGAGAAAGAAAGTTCTGCCATTGCATTGGTTTTCCTTGGCTTAACAGTTGCTCTGGTAACAGGTGTGCCGTTGGGAACATTTATCGGCCAAAATTTTGGCTGGCAGTCAACATTCCTCGGTGTCGTTTCACTTGGCGTGGTGGGTCTTATTGCTTCTAGTTTGCTGATACCAGCCAATCTAACCCACACGCCTTCTCCCGGGCTCAAAGCACAATTACAAGTTTTAACCTCACCCCGTCTTCTATTAGTATATCTGATTACAGCCATAGGCTATGGCGGCAACTTCATTGCCTTCACATTCCTTGCTCCAATGTTGAACGAAATCACAGGATTATCGGCAGGTGCAATTAGCCTAGTAATGCTGCTCTATGGAGCCTCAGTCGCAGTAGGTAATATCGCGGGCGGAAAACTGGCTGACCGCATCGGCGCGGTGCGTTCGCTTACCTTTATCTTTGCTGGACTTGCCATTTCTTTGATTGCGCTCGGAGCCACGCTCACAAACCCCGTCGCAACTATTGCTATCATGGCTTTTTGGGGAGGTTTTGCATTCGCAAACGTACCCCCACTTCAATCTTATGTCGTCCAGATTGCTCGCGAAGTGTCTCCAAGTGCAGTTGATGTGGCTTCTGGCTTAAATATCGGTGCATTCAACCTAGGTATAGCCGCCGGAGCATGGATTGGAGGATTAGTTGTCGAACATATTGGCTTAACCGCTACCCCCTATATTTCCGCGATAATTGTAATTTTAGGGATTATTCTGGTTCGCCTTTCGAGTCGTGTGAATGGTGACGCACCTCATATCTCAGTTGCTAAATAACCCCCTCGCCTTGCCGCATAACTGTGCGGCAAGGTCCCTCAGTCGATGATATGCCCCTTAAAGAATATAATATTTCTCAAATTAGATACTAATGAATAGAAGAACTCACAAAAACCTCGGACGACTTCGTGAGAGCAAGCCAATCGCATCGAAAATCAACTCACTATACAAACAGTACACCAATATTGAGCCGTAGAAGTATACACCTCAGCTCCTGTGTAAATTATGCCTCACGTATATCCCCAATCGTTTGGAACTTTCAATTGAAAAACTCGTTCTGTTTTTAGGCTGGGTAATAAAGGAGATAGACATGACTTACTTACTTTCCTCAAGCTCAATCGCAAGCGATAGCGTCCGTAATACTCAAGGTGAAGATTTAGGTAGTATAAAGGACCTCATGATCGATCCAAACTCTGGTGAAGTCGTGTATGCAATTTTATCGTTTGGCGGATTCTTAGGCTTGGGTGATAAATATTTCGCAGTGCCATTTAATCAATTAAAAGTTGATCGGGATAATAAATGCATGGTTTTGCAGGTCGCAAAAGACAGATTAGAAAATGCACCGGGCTTTGATAAAGACAATTGGCCCGATTTTGCTGACACACGCTTCTTGAACGAAATTAACAGTTATTACACATACTAATTCAAGTTACAGAACAACGACTTATACCATATTTAAAGGCGAAATTTTTCTCTTTAAATATGGTATAATCTGAAGTCGATCACAAATCTCTACGAAGTGGGTCCATCTCCCCTAACGACGTCTTTTGAGACGACACGCTTCCAGAAATATCTATAAATCCCAAATAAGTTGATACAAAATAATACTGCATTTTGAACCAGCAATGGATTATCGTCATCCAATAAGGCTGCGGTTATCCAAAAAATGGATGAAAGCGTAAAGATCACAAACCCGATACCGGTCCATCTCGCATTAATATTGGATGCGACGATTATAGCCGCAGCCATGCCTGTCCCGCTCCCAATCCAACTCACAAGTTCAATCACACTATCATCCATTTCCAAGAGAATTCAGGCATTTTCGTTTAACGAAGCAATCGTCCACACCTTATTCAACGCTAAATTTAATCAAGAGAGCACGGAACTTAAAGGGGTGTCCGGCGTAACCTATTTACCAACATTTATAGGCGGTAATGTGCATGCTGAAAACTTCCAAGACACGTTTTAAGCTCTCTCCCATGATGTCTCAAACTCAAATTTCGTCTATTTCCGAAGCTGAGATATTGAAACAGTTTTTAGATTTCGTAGAATCTGAGCCTTTCCCCTGTGTGGGAGCAAAAGCCGCACTCGCTCAGAAAAGTGTTGTGAGCCGAGTATACCAAGAATTAGGATCAGAAATTTCCGTGAATGCGCTGCACTTAGATATCATGGAATATATTGACGACTTAAAACTTGATGACCCTCGCGTGCAGTCATTTGTCGCCATATTCAAAGATGATCAGGACATGGATGAAATTAGGTTTGAAAACCTGTTGTGGCGCACGTTGAGCCAGCTTTACAAGTTAGACTTACTGCTGGAAATGGAATGGCATCCTTCCGTCTCAAAGCAGCCAGAAAAGAATGATTTTTCGATGAGCGTCGCTGGCCATCCATTTTTTGTAATTGGTATGCATCCCAAGAGCAGCAGACGCGCACGCCAAGCCCCTTACCCAACTCTTGTTTTCAATTCACATATTCAGTTCGAAAAATTACGTGCTGATGGACGGTTTGAAGAAATGAAAACTAAAATACGGGAACGAGACAAAGCTTTAAACGGCTCAATAAACCCCATGCTTGAAGATTATGGCCATGCTTCAGAGGCACGCCAGTACTCAGGCAGGCAAGTTCCGCCAGATTGGAAGTGTCCATTCCATCCCTAATTCAGAACCAGCTTGCCAAATACCAATTTAAACAACCTCATACCCAATCGGCTTAAACTTGAAATTATTCGATAATCCAGCCGAACACGCGGTTAAACCAATGATCAAGTCCATCTGCGCAACAAAATGCGTTTGGTCACCAGGTCTACTTAGCGGGGGTAAAACCTTGACTTCGCCGCTCCTACCCACAGGCACATTCATGAAGACATTAAACGCAGTCGGAATCTGATCAGGTTCAATATCATACTGATGTAAAGCATCTCTCAAATTTCCAAAACAACCTTTGTGAGGATAATCATGCCCATACAGTTTTCGAAACATTTCTGCACTACAAGGAGCAAGTAGAAAATCATGACGGCCCACATCGTCTCTACCAATCTCAAGCATAATGTTGCTGCGATTAGAGTATAGAGCATCTCCGCTGGAGAGGTATATCTTACTTGCGTAATCTATGGTTCGCCCTGAACTCATAAATTCCCGCCTATCATGCTTTGCGAAAGCAACTAAGTCTCCAACTTGTTCACCATCAATGTCAGTGACAATCAGTGTTTGACCAGCCTTCATTTCAAAAGCTACCCCAGACTGAGGAGGAATTTCTTTCATAATATCGTCCTTCTTAAAATCAGAATAATCAACATAAAATGTATTAACTTAAAGCGAGACATCAAATCACATGCCCCTAAAAAAGCTCCCACGACAGAAAAGAAAGTATTTGAATAGTGTGATACTATCAATGTGCGCTACATTCAGTTTGTCTGCATGCGGAAACGACTCCCAGGAAGTGGGAGAATTTAAGAATGACCTAGCTGGAAATGAAATTAAAATAGAAGCACTACGTGACCCTAAAATACCTGGCGTCGTCTGCCATTTTACACACTTTGATCGTGGTGTATGGGATCGTCTTGGCAAAGGAAACTGGTTTGAAGACCCTTCCAATTCATCTATAGATTGTCAGCGTTCAGGCCCGATAAACCTAAATAATGCAAAGCTTAGCAAAAGTGGCGAAGAAGTCTTCTCTCAAAGACAAAGTCTTTTCTTTAAGAATGTGGCAGTCCGTAGAATTATTGATCTTGATAATCGCGCGATACTCTATGTTGTCTATTCAAGAAAGCTTGTAGATGGCTCAGCAAAGATGAGTTTAAGTACGGTGGCTCTTACTGAGGCAGAAGTTGAAGCTGCGGCTCAAAACTAAAAGATACAAACTGAAATCAAGCACTCATAAACACCACTTCTAATAGTGCATACAACAAAATGATTACATCGGTTTCACAGCGGACTCTCTCAAAATAAGCCTATGTTCTACTGTCAGCACATGGGGCACAGTGTTTGGAGACGATATTTCCTTTATGAGCATTTCAGTCGCAAGCTTAGACATTTCAATTGCCGGCTGATCTATGGTCGTCATACGAGGAAATATCAAACTGGCTATAGGAGCATTATCAAATCCGACGACCGAGAGCTCTTCAGGAACTTTTATTCTCATACTACCCGCAATAGCTATAACCGCTGCTGCCATATCATCATTTCCAGCCATAATTGCAGTTGGCAAAACATCAGAGTTCAAAATGTTTTGCGCAGCTTTCAGTCCTGAATCGTAATCAAATAATCCCCATTGCAAATGTTGAGGGTTTACCCGCAACCCTACTTTATCAAGCGTATCTTTAAATCCAGAATATCTAATTTCACTGACCATATGATCAGGATGCCCATGAATATAACCAATGCTTTCATGCCCTAAATCGATTAGGTGTTTAACAAGATCAACTGAAGCCTGATAATCATCTATTTTTACGCCCGACGAGCGGTCTAATTCCTTTTGCGGACAAACTCTTACATATGGAATATTTTTACTATCTAGCGCATCTAGAATCTTTAAATTATCGCACAAACCAGGCGAGAGAACAACGCCAGCTAAATCTGGATACTTAAGAATATCCTCAAACGCACATTCTGGTGACCCAAAGTCATCGACAATTAGGAAATACCCCTGTTTATTACATTCTCGCATCGCTCCAATCTGTAAATCAGCATTGAACCCGCTCAAATGTTGTTGAGGATTATCGCATATTAACGCAATAAGAGTTTTTTCACTATTTCTAAGTTTTCGAGCAGCAAGATTGGGGCGATAGTGAAGTCTAGATATAACTTCACGAACTTTTTTTTGAGTCTTTTCGCTAACTCTAGCTTCATGGTTTAGAACTCTAGAGACAGTTTTGATGGAAACACCAGCTTCCCTCGCGACATCAACAATGGTTGATCGACGCCCAGATACGTCAATAGATTCTGTAACTCCCCGTCTGCTCATGCTACATTTACCAATTTATTCATACCGATTCTCAATATAGAATCGACACTGTACACAGTGTTTATATATTTGATAACTGCAGCTTATACGCTTTCTAGCTTAACGACTCTAAACTTGTTTATTGTAAACTATCGATATGCATAGGCATAGCTGACGCTGCTCTAGCAATTAAATTGCGCATCGCGTCCAACCTTTTCTGCACATCTTCTACAGGGAAACGCAAGGTTAAAGGATCATAACTCTTAGGCACAATGCCCTGTCCATGCAAAACCGCTAGCCAACTTGAAGGCGTAAATAGACCTGCTTCATATTGCATGATGCGCCCTGCATCCTCATAAAGCGCCATCTTTTCTTTTAGAGAATAAGGCAGTTTAAGACCCCTTATATGTTTCCAGAATAATGAATCATTCCTTTTTGAAGCAACATAGTGAAGGATCAAAAAATCTCTAATATGCTCATATTCTTGAATTGTACGTCGATTGTATAAAGACTTTGTCGTTTCTGAAAAACGTTTATCTGGCATTAGGGTCATCAACCGAGCTAAACCCGTCTGAATTAAACTAATCGATGTAGATTCTAGCGGCTCCATAAAACCTGCTGCCAACCCTAACGCAACAACATTTTTATTCCAAAACTTTCTCCTATGCCCAGTCTTAAAACACAATTGTTTGGGTTCCGCCAAAGGACGGCTATCAAGACCAGACAACAGTTTTTCTAATGCCTTATCATCACTTAAAAAATGACTAGAATAAACGCAACCATTCCCATTTCTATGTTGAAGCGGTATTCTCCACTGCCATCCCGCCTCATGAGCGATCGCCTTTGTATAAGGAATAGGGTCTTCGACTTTTTCACTCGCAACCGCGAATGCCCTATCCATAGGAAGCCATTCACTCCAATAATTATATCCTGTCTTTAGAGCACCTTCGATAAGCAATCCCCGAAACCCAGAACAATCAACAAATAACTCACCGTCAATCTTACGCTGAGCATCTAAAATAACTGATTTTACATTCCCTGATTCTGGATCAAGTTGGACATCTTTAACAATACCCTCATAGCGAATAACGCCTTTACGCTCGGCAAATTGCCTCAAATATAATGCATATAATCCGGCATCAAAATGATACGCATAATGAATACCAGCATAAACAGATTTAGGATTGCGGTATTCTGGGTGCTTAAAACGTCTCAACTGGCAAGCCTTTACCATCAATGAAAAGTCGAAAAGACTGTATTGATAATTGGCTCGCTGCCTTTGAGACAACCAAAATTGATGCATTGGAATGCCTTCAATATCAGTTCCAAAATCACCAAAAGGATGAATATACTTTTGTCCCACACCTCCCCAATTAGAAAATTCAATTCCTAATTTAAACGTCGCCTTAGTGGCGCGCATGAATTCCCGCTCTCCAATCCCCAAAAGCTCATTAAATTTCAAAATAGGGGGAATAGTTGCCTCCCCAACCCCAACAGTCCCAATATTCTCGGACTCAATTAACGAAATAGAAATTCGATCTGCATCCAACACATGCGCTAAGGACGCCGCTGCCATCCAGCCAGCCGTTCCCCCACCTACAATTACGATTTTAGTAATTGCAGAGTCGGTCATTGAACTTTCCTCAAAGATGTATCGCTACTTTTACAATATCGATCAATGAACTGTTGATGCGTGGGCATGGCCGCAGTCGTTCTATCAAAAAGCTCTCTCATATTTTTCATGCTTTGTTGCAAATTATAATCACTCAAAATGTCTGCAATAGGATTATAACGCCTTGGGCCTATACCTTGGCCTTCCATCACGGCCAGCCAACTCACGACTGAAAACAGCTCATCATCATAGCGAAAGAACCGCCCCCTATCCCGCATCAATGCCATTTTACGTTTCAACGAAGAAGGTATGTCCATCACCTGCATCTGCTTCCAGAAAGGAGAGTTAGATCTTCCTGTGGCCACATAATGTAAGATAATAAAATCTCGAATATGATGGCAACTTACCGACAATAATCGATTGTATTCATCTCTGTCCGTATGATTAAAATCTCGATCAGGAAACAATGCTATCAGTTTTGATATACCAGACTGGATCAAATGTATTGACGTTGACTCCAACGGTTCCAAAAACCCCGAAGACAGGCCCAAAGAGACGCAGTTCGCTTCCCAGAATTTTTCTCTAATACCTGTCTTAAAACGAAGATGATTTGGCTCAGCGAGAGGTGCGCCAATTAATTCATCTTGTAAAATTTCAATTGCTGTTTCAGCAGACATATACTTGCTACAATAGACATGGCCATTACCGACACGATTTTGCAATGGTATCCTCCACGTCCATCCAGCACTTTGAGCTTTCGATATCGTATAAGGCTTAGGTTCCTCAGAGGACTTACTAGGAATTGCAACAGCCCTGTCCACCGGCAACCAATTACTCCAGTCCTCGTATCCAACACCCAATGCACCATTTATCAACAATGCTCGAAACCCCGTGCAATCAATAAAAAGATCAGCGGCAAATTCGTCTCCAGATTCAAGCTTTACTGATTCCAAAAAACCATTCTCAGCACATTTTCTAACCTCACAAACTTTGCCTTCTATGCGTCGGACACCTCTTGATTGAGCATATTTTGATAAGAAAAGCGCATACTTGCTCGCATCGAAATGAAACGCATATCCCATTTTAGACAATACAGAACCAATAGAAGTAGCATCTGGCCTAATAAACTTGCCGGCATAGGCCGCTTTAGCATTGAGTGAATATTCATTCAAACTGTGATGCTCACCATTAACTTTCAATCGCGTCCAAAATTGGTGAAAATCAACCCCCTCCATATCATATCCATATTCACCAAAAGGGTGAAAATACGATTCACCGACATTTCCCCAATCTTGAAATTCGATCCCAAGCTTAAACGTGGCACTAGTCGCTCTGATAAACTCATCCTCATCAATGCCCAGCATTCTATTGAAAACAGCAATTTGCGGAATAGTCGCTTCACCCACGCCAACCGTGCCAATTGCATCCGATTCGATTAAAGTGATCTCAGTTCTACCCCGCGGCAAATAACGGCTTAACGCCGCTGCAGCCATCCAACCTGCCGTTCCGCCCCCCACAACAAGAACCTTGCGAATATGTCTGTCATCCATTTTCATGACCTTCACTTAGTACCAAGTTGTCCAGGTGGTCAGAAATGTGGCTTGGCTGTAATGAGTCTACGAGACGTGAATAATGCTGAGGAATGCCAACACACTGATGCATAATGGCTGTCCACTCATGAGGCGCAAAAAAATCATCTTCATAGGGAGGTATCCGCCCTATATCCAACCAAACATTGATCCTTTCTTTCACTCGATTAGATAGGGAGACAGACTCTAAATCATCCGCCAATATAGTTTGCATATCTTCAAAGCTTGCCAGCACGGAATTCAGCTTTCGATCCAATTCTTGTTGCCCTGCCCTATTCAAATCAACATGTGGGAAATTTTGAATTAGTGTTAGTAAATCTTGATGTAAAACCATGAGATCAAATTCAAATAGATTTACGCCTGATAATTTGCTTCTTCCAATCTGCACAGAAATGCACGCTTCATCCTTTGATGCTTCATGGTTTGCTGTATCCACAACAAGTTCATAATCAGAAAGCGATACAGACTCTGCATCTGAAAAAAATTTACCTATTCCTGCGAGTTTGCTAACCTTTAGAAGCAATTTTTCATATCGGATGGGATCAATTCTCCAAAAACCTTGGCTCTGATGCAAGGATGAAAAAGACGGATTATAATGGCATAATTCAATTGCTTGCCCACCTAACCACTCTTTCAACCAAATTTGATAAAAAGAGACCCCCTGAAGCGAAGCACCATATGGGGAAAAAGGAAATCGCACACCCCTCTTTAAACCGATCTCTCCAAACGGAGATTGATCTTCGGAAACGGCCGCAATATGTTGTCTTTCTATTCCTAAACTGCGGTGCAAATGATCCATGTCTGATCTTAAAAAAAGAGGACCTGTCTCTGAACGAGCTTGTGCCGACTGCAAATGAATTTGACTTGGGTCATGGACAACAAATCGTGCAAGTATGCACGCAACCAATATTGGCGCATACCCCTCTCCCCTTACCAACACCGACCGCACTACCCCAGCTTTCAATTTAACCTCCCTGTAGAAAAGCTTTCTATATATTGTTTTAGCCATCGATCATGAGACATCATATTATTTGCTGCGATTTCTATGTGACGTCGCAACTTGTTCAAATTAGTTTCAATCTCATGGGAGGGAAACAAATCTACACGGCTATCATAATTACAGGGTATAATGCCTTGTCCATAATACACAGCTACCCAACTGGGTTCTAAAAACAAACCGTACTTATAAGATTCGACATACCCTCGTTCTCGAAACAACTCTATTTTTTCACTGAGGGAATGAGGTATTTTAAGGTTTTTCATATGTTTCCAAAAGGATGAATCTTCTCGCTCTGTCGCGTAATAATGTAAGATTAGAAAATCTCGAATTCTCTCAAATTCCATATCCATCATACGATTATATTCATTCGCTCGAATAGGACTCTCCACATCTTCAGGAAACAATTCGAGAAAGTACGTAATTCCTTGTTGAATCAGATAGATACTTGTCGACTCCAAAGGCTCAAGAAAGCCTCCAGATAACCCGATAGACACACAATTCCGGTTCCAAAATTTTTCCCGTCTACCTGTTTCAAACCTCAAGACACGAAGGTCAGCTAACATGTCTCCCTCTAAGGATGATGCAAATTGCTCTTCGACCTCAACATCTTTTGCAAACTGACTGGAATAAACATAACCATTCCCTGTACGCGTTTGTAAGGGGATACGCCACTGCCAACCGAACTCTTTGGCTGTTGCTCGCGTATAAGGCAATAATGGTCCTGCGTGCTCACAGGGAGCTACTACAGCACGGTTGCAAGGCAACCATTCAGCCCAACTCTGCCATTTTGTACCTAGCGCTTTATCCACCAATAAGCCCGAGAACCCAGAACAATCCACAAAGAAATCTGCCTCAAGACAACGCCCATCCTCGGTCGACACAGACGCAATATTTCCATCTGCATGCTTTTTAACATCTATGATTTTCCCCTCTACTCTTTTTACACCCAATTTCTCGGACTTCTTACGCAAAAAAGGAGCAAATTTTGTCGCATCGAACTGATAGGCAAATTGATAGGTAGAGTTTACAGATGATAGATTCTTTGAGGGCGGATAAAATTTTCCTTTCTTCGCGGCAACAACTGGCAGAGAATAATCACATATAGGACTCATCTCTTTGAATTTATTATAGAAATGATGAAATGCGATCCCATCGTTTGGCAATCCATATTCACCAAACGGGTGAATATAACGATCTCCCTTACAGCCCCAATCAACAAATTCGATACCCAATTTAATCGTCGCATCCGTAGCGGCTACAAACTCTCTTTCATCAATACCTAATGATTGAATAAAGTATCTGATATGCGGAAGTGTAGCTTCACCGACCCCAACAATTCCAACCTCTCGGGATTCAATCAATGTGATCTGTACATTGTCTTGTTTCAGCACGCTTGCAATAGCAATCGCCGTCATCCACCCAGCGGTTCCTCCCCCTACAATAAGGATAGTTTTCACTTTACTATTGGACACTTAGTCATCCCCTTTAAGGCGGTATACCAAAGCATAGCATTATCAATTTTTACACAATGCCATTTTTTGAATGCACATATTGATAGCCGTCTCTCAAACGACTTAACAAAAAAGAATGGACCGAAGCGGGAGGATCTTCGGTCCATTTTAAAGGTTCTCGCTTAGAAGTTTGCTCTAAGAACTAAGGAGTACCTTCTATCATTTCGGTTAAAGGCTCGAGGACCTCTAAGCCCGTTTGGATTTATTGTTGAACTCGTTTCGGTAATGTCATCCAACAGATTTACACCTTGAAGACCGACCTTCAAATTATCATTGATGTCATAGAATAAAGACGCATCTAGCTGTCCTGTCGCTTCTTGATAAATAGAAGCAAATGGATAAATCACATCCCTTTTTGTCAAAAGGAAATCATCTCTCCAATTCCAAGCTAACCGCCCTTGGAACGAACCCTTTTCATACAGACCGACAAGATTATATTGATGTTTTGAAATACGTTCAAAACCAACCGCATCAATCAAGAAACGTCCTCGCTGTTGAGCGCCTTCACCGAGAGTATTTAAGTCATCAGCGTCTATATATGTATAGTTGGCTTGAATTCCAAAACCATCAAAAGGGGCCGGCAACATATCGTAGAATTGCTGGTAAGCAACTTCAAATCCTTTAATGTTGGTAGTTTCATCTGCATTTGAGACAGTTGTTGCGATAGATTCTATTGATGTACCATTATTTGTTAAGGTAACTGGAACTCGGTTCCCACCGGTCACGGATCCACCATCTCTCATTTCACCAACCCATCTATTTTCTAGATCTTTGGAGAAAAGTGATACTGTTAAAGAACCCGTATCATCAAAATACCACTCATACGACAAATCAAACTGCGTGGACTCAATAGGCGCAAGGTTAGGATTACCTATAGAAGAGATAACTCCTCCAAATTGCCCACCATTATCTGGCCCCACTGTAACGCGACCACCCACACTTAGGTCTAACAGATTTGCATCTCGAATACTCTTGGATGCTCCAAATCTAACAAGGTGACCATTACCAAACTCAAACTTCATATTCAAACTTGGTAAGAAAAATTCACGTGAATTTTCAACAGATTGCGGTGTTGCTACTGCTGTATCGCCGAAAAAGGTAGAAACTGCTGCAAACTCAGCATCAGTTAAGCTACAAAAACCGGGAAGTGATCCGCCATTTTGGTTACCACATGCCGTATCCCGTGTTCCATCAAGTCCTAACCCCGGTATAGCAGTAGATAAATTATCTACCTCGAGTGTACCACCCACGGTGCGGTCCATTTTCACATAGCGTACACCAAAATTACCATCTAATGATACGCCTGAACCAAATAGACCTTCAGTACCAAAGTCCAATCTTGAATATAAAGCAGTTGATTTTCTTTCTACATCAACAATTTCAGATGGCACAAATGGCTCTCGCCCTGACACAACATTTTCTCTATCTTCAAGCAAGGTTGCACTTGCTCCTGGATGTGTAGCAAGCAGCTCTCCCATAACATTCAAATAGCCTTGGTAGTCTTCCGCTAGTGGGCCATTCCAAAATGGCACGCCCTTTAACTGCCCTGCGCCACGCTGGAAATCGCTAAATGAAAACGCATCAATATTTGCAGCAACATTTGGGTCTGAAGCTAACAGAAGTGGACTTCCTGTCCATATCTCAGAAACATTCCCCCAGTTAAAACGAGATTGTTGAATAGAAGAATCACGATCACTATAGCGCGCACCAAAACGCACAGACTTCAACCAACCATCGCCGTCAAAATCATACTCTGCATCACCACGAAACGCTATAGACTCGGCATGACTATCCTCCATATGAGGCATAGTAGACCGGATAAAATAGTTATCAGCATTTGCAAAATATTCGGCGTCAGACTGACCAGACCCTACAGGAGCTCTATAGGTAATATTGGGGACCTCACCCGACATATCGACTTCAAACGCTGAGAAAAAAGTTCCATGCACTGAAACGTCTTTAATATCTTTATCAGCAGTTACATATTGCGCGTCAAAATTTAGCGCCCACTTGTCATTAGGCGTGTATTTGAAATTTACTCCAAAGTCAGTTGTTACATCTTTCTCTGTATGCTCACGCGCCGTGGACAAATGTTGGCTTCCATCTAACGGTAGATTATTGTCATTGCCCCGCCAACCAACATTTTCTGAAAGCAAACCAGAATAAAATGTTCTGTCCGACTCAAACACAAAATCATCGTCTTGCGGCAGAATATTCTGACCTAATCCACCATCAATATTAGATTCTAAGACTTTTTCGCTCCATGTCAGGTCAGCTTCTGAACGTAAGAACTGCACGCTCCCTACCATAGTGCCGCTATTATTTTGCCATTGTCCGGCAAGTGATACAGCTTCACGCCCCCTATCAAAGAGTTGCGTTTTAATTCCAACCCCTCGAGGTATATAGTAGAGCTCATCTTCGACATCATTGAAATTGTAGGAATTACCCGCACCATCAGACAATGTTTGACCATTCGCAAGATCGTCAAAGCGAACAGGCGTGAACACATTACCATCTCTTAGATTAGGCGCAACGTCAGCTATCGATGTAGCATCTGCTCGAGATTGCAAGCTTGAGTTAGCGTAACCAACCAAGAAACCAAATTCTCCTGCCCCTGTCTCAAAACGGTCAGACCATAAACCAGAATAGGTAGGAGAGAGTTTTCCAATCAAATCCGAATGAGTTAAATCTGCAGACACGCCGACTTTTCGCCCAGCTGAATCAAACGGCAAACGCGTTTTTAGATCAATCGTTCCGGCAAGCCCACCCTCAACCATATCAGCGGACTGATTCTTAAAGACTTGAACACTACCCAGCAATTCAGGTGAGACATCTTCAAAACCGAGTCCACCAGAGTTACCCGCACCGAAAACATCCCTTCCGTTCAACTCTGAACGCACAAAAGGAAGCCCACGCACGACCACACCGCTCCCCTCTACAGCAAAGTGATCTGGATCATCAGCTGCTGCGAAACGCAATACGTTGACACCTGGAACCCTCTGAAGCGCTTCAGACACAGATCTATCCGGCAAAGAACCAATGTCATCAGCAGTGATTGCGTCGACGAAAACGTCCGAGTCCTGCTTGAGATCTTGCGCGCTCTTTAAAGAGCCCCTAATCCCCGTGACAGTGATAGTTTCAAAAACCCTTTCATCACCACTTTCATCTTCAACAGTATCAGCCTCTTGTGCAAAAGCAGCTCCCGCCCATACACCTGTTGCAAGCGTGAGGATAGAGACCCCGCGCAAAAGTTTATTTGTTGATATGGCAGCAACGCGCCCCGATCCGTTTTGTTTTGTAAAGCCAAATTTACGCATTTTTTCCTCCCTAAAGACATTGCTCTGCAGGTGATCTCTTAAGAATCTTTTCCTGGGCAGCTCTCACGATAACCAGAATTGTCCTACGTTGTCCACAAAAAAACTAAAATGCACCGCAAAAGCCAGAAATTGGCAGGTAAAATACCCTTAAAATAGTGATTTTCACGCCACAATACGCCCTAAAGACAACGTTATACCTTTTAAAATATTGATTATAATCAATATTTTACACTAATTTTTAGCTTCAATCCGCTAGTTTTTCAAAATATCTTGTAGAAAAAATTTAAAATTTGTCTACGTTGTCATAAAGATGCATGGAAGTTTTCAGAACACCTATCTGTATTAAAACTCTTAAAATGCACGATATTGGAGGATATATAGTGAAAATTTCTGCGATGGGTGCGCTCTCATTAACCTTGATAGCAGCACTAAATAGCCCAGAATCACGTTCTGAAAACAACTCAAGCAGTTGTAATGTAACTAGAATTTTTCTTAATCAGGTTGGCTATGAAACAACAGCAAACAAACGCGCTACGATATCTTCCCCCTTCAAAACCCCGATCAATTGGGAACTAAAAGATGAGACAGGAACAATTGTCCTAACAGGACATTCTAACGTTCTCGGGTATGACAATTTATCTGGTTTCAACACCCACAGCATATCATTTAGCCAATTTAAAAATGTGGGGACAAATTATAGATTGCACGTATGCGACCAGGCCAGTGAACCCTTCAATATCTCTCCCACACCATTTGCCGCTTTAGCAGAAGATTCGCTTCGCTTCTTTTATTTAATGCGCTCGGGCACCCCTATCTCTAAAGAATACGCCATCTTACCTCAATATGCGCGTCCTGCAGGGCATCCTTCCAGTCAGTTATCCTGTTTCATCGGACGAGACAGAACTAAAACGAAGTGGAAAGGCTGTAAGTATGAGTTAAATGTCGTAGGTGGTTGGTATGATGCGGGAGACTACGGAAAGTATGTTGTAAATGGAGCTTTATCTGCGTGGACTCTTCAAAATGCTTACGAACGGCTCAATCTTTTAGGCGGAGCCGATAAATTAGGCTGGGACAAAAATCGCGTCCCTCTTCCAGAGAAAAATGACTTAAGCCCTCTTCTCAATGAAGCGCGCTGGGAGATGGAATTTCTTTTAAAGATGCAAGTTCCTGATGGTTACAAAACTCAAGCCGCATTGGGTTTGCAAAATGTAACTAAAGGTAAGAAAATAAAAATTTCTGAAATTAATGGCAGCGGGCTCGTACACCACAAAGTTCACGAAAACCAGTGGTTAGGAATGCCTTTACGCCCCGAAGATGCCAATCAAAAACGCTATCTATATCCTGTTTCAACCGCTGCGACACTCAACCTAGCAGCTTCAGCTGCTCAATGTGCGAGAATTTGGAAAAGCATTGACCCAGAATTCTCTAACCAATGTCTCACTGCTGCAGTAAAAGCATATCAAGCTGCCAAAAATAATCCTGATATATACGCTTACGACATTTTCGAGGGAGGAGGAGGATATGAAGACTCCGATCTCTCAGATGAATTTGCATGGGCAGCTTTCGAACTTTTTTCAACGACTGGGAATTCTGAATACATCAAGCAATTGAAAGATACGCCCGGAAAAGATTGGCTCATTCGCTACAAAAACAATCAACTTAAAGCTTTATATTGGGCCAATACTGATATCCTGCCCTTACTTACAATTTTAGTTTCTCCACACGCTTACGGAGCTAAAGACACTCAACAAGCTTCTGAAAAACTCGTAAGCATTGCAGACACATATCTCTCCTCGGCAAATAATAACAGCTTCCTAATACCACTTGATGCATCAGAATTTAACTGGGGCTCCAACGGTGCTTTATTAAATAAAGCGATGATACTTGCCTATGCTGGAGAGATTACAGAGAACCCAGTATATCGAAATGCTGTAATCAACGTAATGAACTACCTTTTAGGTAATAACCCTTTATCTCAATCCTATATCGCAGGGTATGGTTCAACCACCCTCAAAAACGCGCACCATAGGTTTTGGGCTGCGGCTATCGACAAAAGCCTTCCGGCAACTGCACCAGGTTCCCTCTCTGGCGGACCTAACGTAAAATCAGCAGTTGATGAAGTCGCTCAAGCTCTTCTTAAAGCATGTCAGAATACGCCGATGACGTGCTGGAAAGACGATTACAAGGCTTACTCATTGAATGAAGTGGCAATTAATTGGAACGCCCCTCTCACTTGGGTGACCAGTTATATCGAAACTTCTCTCTCATACGCATCTACAACACATCCATAAAATTCGAAATTGGCTTAGATCATGATAAACAAATTGATTAGCACCAGCGTCATAGCACTGGCATCTTGTCTGGCACTCACAGCATGCAATTCTCAATCACCTCAAAAGCAACACACAGAAAGCATCTGGCCCACTCTACAAACTCCTGAACTTGATCCCGCTATTGAGGCTGAGATTGATCAGATATTAAGCAAGCTAACTCTTGAGCAAAAAGTAGGTCAAATCATACAAGGCGATAGTGCCTCCGTTACACCCGATGATGTTAGAAAATATAGACTTGGATCTGTCCTTAGCGGAGGAAACTCAGCACCTGGCCCTCTTCCCTATGCAGATTACAAGAGTTGGTTAGAAGCTGCAGATGCATATTTTGAGGCTTCGATCGATCAAACAGGTGTTGAGATTGCTATTCCAATTATTTGGGGTATCGATGCTGTCCACGGACATACAAACTTGGCAGGAGGAATAGCATTCCCTCACAACATTGGACTGGGTGCTGCAAATAATCCTGAACTCATCCAAGATATCGCTCGCATTACAGCACTTGAATTAAGCGTCTCCGGCCACGATTGGACTTTTGCCCCTACCTTAGCCGTACCCCAGAATGACCGCTGGGGTAGAACATATGAAGGTTTTTCTGAAGAACCTGAGATAGTTTCCGAGTATGGCCGCCAAATTGCGATCGGGCTTCAAGGCCTTCCAAAGACTACTGATTTCCTCACAGATGGGAAAGTTATTTCAAGCGCAAAGCACTTTATCGCCGACGGAGGAACTGAAAATGGTATTGATCAGGGCGACACAATAGCCACCGCCCAAGAACTTAAAGATATTCATGGGGAAGCTTATTTTGGTGCTCTTGAAGCGGGTGTTATGACTGTTATGGCATCTTACTCTGCCTGGAATGGCGAAAGAATGCACGGTCACAAAGAACTTTTAACAGACGTTCTGAAAAACACACTTAATTTCAATGGCTTTGTTGTTGGCGATTGGAATGGGCATGCATTAATTCCTGGTTGTTCAGCAACAGATTGCCCTGACGCTTTACTTGCTGGCCTAGATATGTATATGGCTCCTGAAAGTTGGAAAGGCTTGTATGAAACAACTTTGAACCACGTTCAGTCAGGCAAAATTCCGATGGAACGTCTAGATGATGCAGTTCGTAGAATTCTGCGCGTAAAACTCTCATACGATATTTTCAATAAACAAGCTCCAAGCAAAAGGCCTTTTGCTGGCGATACGACAATTCTTGGCTCCGAAAAACATCGAGAAATTGCACGTCAGGCTGTTCGCGAATCACTTGTGCTTCTTAAAAATAACAAAAATGTGCTGCCGCTAAAAAAAGATGTTAAAGTGTTGGTCGTCGGCACAGGTGCCGACAGCATAGCCAAAGCCGCTGGGGGCTGGACACTCTCGTGGCAAGGCGGAAGTCATACCAATGACGAATTCCCAAACAGCCAAACTATCTTAGATGGGATTACTGAGATTGTCGAAGCTGGTGGTGGAGAAGTTATTTATGACCCAGAAGCTTCGTCACAGATCGACGCAGATGTGGTAATTGCCGTATATGGAGAAGATCCTTATGCAGAATTCCAAGGAGACATAAGCAATGTGGACTTCGTACCCACAGACTTTTCTCCAAGTAAGTTAGAACCTTACAAAAGCGCAAATACCCCTGTCATTTCCGTCTTCCTTTCTGGTCGTCCACTATGGACAAACCCTGAAATCAATCTATCAGACGCTTTTGTCGCTGCTTGGCTGCCTGGTAGTGAAGGAGGCGGTATAGCGGACGTGCTATTTGCAGAAAATGGTGCTGATTTCAAAGGAAAATTGTCCTTCTCATGGCCCAAGCTTGCTACTCAATCAAAGTTGAACAGGCACGATGAATCATATGACCCACTATTCAAAATTGGTTATGGACTTGATTATTCTCAACACGTCACGCTGCCTGAGCTAAGTGAAGATTCTGGCATTGATGCTTCAGAAACAAGTCCTAAAGGCGTATTTTTCAGCAAAGGCAAAGTGCATGCCCCTTGGTCTTTCCGTATTTCAAAAACTCCAGTTGAAACCCTGCCATTTCAGCGAGATGGGCTTAATATAAGTGCTTCTGACTACAAATCTCAAGAAGATTCTATTAAATTGGAATGGCTTGAGAATGATACAATATTCAGTGTACAATCTAGTTACGCTGTTGATTTTTCTAGAGAATCAAATGGTGCTATGGAACTCACTTTTGATGCAAAGCTAACCTCAAACTCAGACCATACAACGCTTAAAGTCGGTGCTGGCTGTCAATCGTCTGCCCCTTGTCACGCCAACTTACCGCTAACCTTCACCAATGAAAAGTGGCAAAGTTACCGCATAAGTCTTAGATGCTTTGCCGATAGAGGCGTAAACATGGCATCATTGGATACAGCCATGTCCATACAAGGAAGTATGGGAGATATATTAGAACTCTCCAACATTCGCATAGAATCTGACATCGATGCAAAAGCCGACTGTGGCGATAACTAACCTCATCAAAGTTTTATTCAAATTCCAGAAATCACTGGATAGGAGGCAATATGTTAAAGAAATTATTAGTCGGAACTTGCTCTGCAATTATTCTAATATCGTGCACTTCCAGCTTTTCGACATCCACCTCAGAACCCAAAATGCATACCGACATACAAGTTACAGATATTAATACGAGAAATCTTGAAATTATGGTTTCTCAAATGACTATTGACGAGAAACTGGCTCAAATTAGCTGTATATGGATGGACAAAGTCAAGTTCTTAGAACGTGATGGCAGCTTCAATCCCGTAAAAATGAAAGAGCACTTCCCCCATGGTGCAGGCTGCATAGCGCGACCACAAGATACTGTAGGCATGGAAGGCCCCACTGAGCGCAAGGATGTTAATGATTCTACTGTCATTCGCAAGCTGTCTGGTCGCTCCCCAAGCGAAACGGTAGAACTTGTCAATAAAATCCAAAAATGGATGATTGAAGAAACCCGAATGGGCATCCCTACACTCTTTCACGAAGAAGGATTGCATGGCCTTCAAGGATTACACGCAACTTCCTTCCCCCAATCAATCGGCCTTGCAGCGACGTTCGATCCAGAGCTTGTAGAGCAAGCTTACTCTATCGTCGCAAGAGAAATTAGAGCACGAGGTGTTCACCATGTTTTATCACCTGTCGTGGATGTCGCGCTAGATCCTCGCTGGGGACGTATTGAAGAAACCTTTGGAGAAGACCCATTCCTCGTGTCTCAGATGGGAGTTGCAGCTATTAAAG
>NZ_JBHTBR010000009.1:61896-63392 GCF_042665075.1 Hirschia litorea
CGAAGATAAAGTCCTCACAACACTTAAACACATGACCGGTCACGGCCAGCCAGAAGCAGGCATGAATATAGGTCCATCCCAACTTTCAGAACGCGTCCTTCGGGAAGTTTTCTTCCCCCCATTTGAGGCTGCCATCAATGCTGGAGCCGCATCAGTCATGGCAAGCTACAACGAAATAGATGGCATCCCATCCCATGCAAACCCTTGGTTATTAAACGATATCTTACGCGGAGAATGGGGTTTTGATGGACCTGTTGTTGCTGATTATTTTGCCATCAACGAATTAAACATTCGCCACCGTATCGTCGATTCCCTCGCGGAAGCTGGAAAAATAGCTCTCGAATCGGGCGTAGATATGGAATTACCAGACGGTGTTGCATTCTATAGCTTAAAAGACAAAATTGAGGCTGGAGAAATTGATGAATCAATTCTGGACCGCGCAGTTTTAAGAATCTTACAGCTCAAACAACGCGCCCGCCTTTTTGATACGCCTTACGCCGATGCAGCATATGCAGATAAAATCACTGGCAACAAAGAAGCAAGAGAACTAGCCTATCAAGCAGCCATTAAAGCCCCCGTACTCCTAAAAAATAAAAACAATACTCTGCCAATAGCGCCCTCAGACTACAAAAAAATTGCTGTCATTGGACCAAATTCAGATATTGTTGTTTTAGGCGGCTATTCAGACGAACCGCGTCAGGTCGTCAGCATTCTTGATGGCATTAAAGAACGTTGGGGTAATGAGACACAAATCATTCACAGCAAAGGCGTAGAATTGACCAGTAATCGTTCTTGGTGGGACGACAATGTATCCCTAGCTGACGAGACTGAAAACCTATCTAAAATCCAAGAAGCTGTCCAAAAAGCTCAGGACGCCGACCTCATCATTCTCGCCATTGGCGGAGATGAAAGCACCTCGAGAGAGGCTTGGTCAGAGACCCATATGGGTGATCGCAATGATATTACCCTGATAGGGCAACAAACCGAATTGGTTGAAGCATTGTCCAGCCTCGAAAAGCCGATGGTTGGCGTCGTCATTTCTGGTCGCCCACTCTCACTTGAAAATGTAGAAGATCATTTCGACGCTTTACTATATGGCTGGCTATTAGGACAAGAAACGGGTTACGCCGTGGCCGACCTATTAAGCGGGAAAGCCGTTCCAAGCGGCAAAATGCCCGTTACAGTACCAAGAAATGTCGGCCAAATCCCCGCCTTCTACAACCACAAACCAACAGCGCGCAGAGGGTATGCCTTTGCAGATGCATCCCCATTATATGCTTTCGGTCACGGCCTGAGTTACACCAGCTTCGAGTTTGGGAACGTCTCTCTTTCCAAGGACACAATATCTCCAGATGGCAACACAACAGCATCTATTACGGTAACAAACACCGGAGACTATAAAGCTGACGAAGTTGTTCAACTATATATTAGGGATGACGTTAGTTCAGTTACCCGCCCCGTTTTAGAACTCAAAGGGTTTGAACGCATTACTTTAG
>NZ_JBHTBR010000009.1:63402-66656 GCF_042665075.1 Hirschia litorea
TGCCTCCAAGACTGTAGAATTTACAATCACGCCTGAGCACTTACAATTTTTCAACCGAGACATGAAACGTGTTGTAGAGGCGGGCACATTTACGATCATGCTCGGAAATAGCTCCCAATCACACAGGAAAGCCACACTTCATGTAACCAAGTAGACTTTCCACTCGCTCTGGCGCTAGCCACTGTACAAAGCGCCATAGCGAGTAGCATCAAATTCGTAAGGCTACTTTATAAACGTCCTTAGAAAATAGCTTCAAATCTGCTCTGTCCCATTCCACGCAATGGGAGACACAAAATCAATATTTTTCCAATCAGGTATACACCGTATTCACTTAAAAACTGTCCGATGAAAAAGACAAATACAGCCCGCCAAACCTTATTCCAAAGCCTGGCAGGCCCAACAATAGTGTCTACGCGTCCTTGTAATAATTATTTTGGGCATATTCATAATAAAGGCTCTCATCATATGAGATGCGGCCCAATTTACCTTTGAGAACCCTATTGATAACTATGGCAATATTATCATTTGGTGTCACAGACCTAATTTGTCTAATTGCTGTTTGCACAGCCTTCTTTTCAGAAAACCTTGAGCGAATAACCATGAGATTAGTATCTGATACTCGCGCTAACCCAAGCGCGTCAGCAACCGCTAGAACAGGTGGGCCATCCAATATAACTAAATCGAAATACTCACGAATTTCTTCAATCATGGCTTCAAATTTAGGTATATCCAAATTGTGAACATTTCGATCAGATCCATCTTCACTCACATATTCTGTAGCTGGAATAATGCTTAAATCACTGAATTGATCTTTTAAAGTCACGTCCTTCCAATCACACTCACCTTTCACAGCATGCATAACACCTTGCTTAACTTCTATCCCTGAAATTTTAGCTGTCATACGCCGGCGTACATCACAGTCAATCAGCAAGACGCGTTGGCCAGAAATTGCAGCTATGCGTCCCAAACTCAGACTAAGCGTTGATTTTCCTTCATTGGGTACAGAAGACGTAACCGTTACAACCTGACACTTCCCTCGGTGTTGTGAATTACTTATCGTACTCAAAACAACGCGCAAAGATTCAGCAAAGGCCGACATGGGTTTAGCAAGTGCATACCCCCCAATTGATCGAAGCTCTTTTCTCTCCAGATTATTGATGTCATTGGTTTTGAGTTCAGGTACCGACGCTACGGCACGTTTCTGAAGATTTGCCCAAACTGAAGACGCACCATAAAACTTATCATCTAGAGTTTCTAACAATACCGCGACTCCAACGCCTCCGATAAGTCCCAATATAGACCCAATCACAAGAAAGATGGCGAGGGATTTTTTGTTAGAATATAATGGCGCAACTGCCTCACTGACCAATTTTGCTGAATCTTCGAAAACTGCACTATCGTCAGTCGCCCTGTTCAATTCTGACACATATTTATCATATTGCGCGCGTAAAGTAGAAATCTCACGCTCAATTGATCCTATACGTACTTGATCCGAATTGCTCACACGCAACTCATGACGTGCTTTATCCAAATTTTGTGTCGCTGTTTGATATCTTGCTTGCGCATCATCACGACGCGAGCGCAAGCTCATTACAATATTTCGAGCTTCAAACTGCAATTGAGTTTCCAATTCAGCAATTTCAGCTTGGCGGGTCAACACGTCTGGGTGTTTCTCACCATATTGTGTCAACAGCTCTGTAAGATTTCGGTTCAATGTAATTTTTTGGTTTCTTAGAACATTCAACACATCTGTACGTTCAACGAGCCCGCTTGATAAAAGGTTTTCCCAATTATCTCCAAATTCTGATGCACGCTTAAACGCAAGCGCAGCTGCTTCATAATCTAGACGTGCTTCCGTGTAGACACTTTCCGCCTGACGAATTCGCTGTTCAGCAATGGACGTTCCACCATCAGACAAAACACCAGAATCGGCACGAATTTTAACAAGCTCTGCTTCTTTATTTTTAAGTTCTTGCGACAGCTCTGCTATGCGTTGCTCTTGAATTTGTGTTGTCGCTTCTGACGTTGTCACCGCATTTGAAGAACGCCAGTTCAAGTAAGTATTTGCAACGCCATTTGCAATATACATGGATTTTTCAGCTGTATCGGTCGTGGCTTTAATTTCCAAAACAAAGCTTCGTCCAAATGGCTCAACAGAAATAGCCTCCAGCAGATTTTTAACGGCAACCGCTTTATTCATCTGTTCCGATTGCTCACCGAGCACAAATGGATAAATCCATTCTTGTTGAGTGTGCAACTCAAGCTTATCTACGACTAATTTTGCTATAAGCTCTGATTTGATAATTTGAATTTCAGATTGCACCAATTCGTTGGAAAGACCAGGCGTATTTCCCAAATTTGTACTATTGCTCGCAAGGGATACAGACGCAGTACTTGTATATGAATCTTTCAATACAAATTGGTGAAAAAGCACCACTGCAGCAAGTATAGCAAATGCTATAGAAATGATGGCCCACATTCTCTTAAAGAGAATAGAGATAATTTCCTCTATAGAAATAATCTCATCTTTTTCTTCTTTAAGATACAAAACAGACGAAGACTGATTTGTATCATTACCGCTTTCCATATTCATGAACTCTCATTTGCATCGATAAACTAAGCATTTTACAACATGAAGCTTTGAAGCAATCCACATACCACATTTCTATTAATGGAGGGTTCTGTACACAGAATAAAGAATTAGACAATATTAGCGTCTTGATAATTGTTTTTTTAAAGCAGTTTACACTTAATCGGCTTAAACTACGCCAGTCTTAAGTCCTTTAAGATAAAATATATGCTCTTTTTGATCGAAATACATTGCCTTGTAATCCCCCCTAAAATTAATAGGTTTCAAAAGTAGAATTTTCACGTTTTATAAAACGAGGAGATTTGACATGAAAACATCAAGGTTTAGCGACGCTAAAATTATGGGGATCCTAAAGCAGGCGGAAAACGGTGTACCCGTTTCTGAGTTGTGCCGAGAACATGGCATGAGCAGCGCTAGTTTTTATAAATGGCGGGCCAAATATGGAGGTCTCGATTCCTCCATGATATCCGAGATGAAATCTATGGCGGATGAGAATCGTCGTCTCAAAAAGATGTATGCTGAAATGGCTATGCAAAATGAGCTTCTAAAGGATGCTCTTGGAAATTCTAAAGGATGCTCTTGGAAAAAAGTAGTTCAGCCATCTCAACGTAGGAAGATGGCTCGAAGAGCAATCAATAAACACAATGTCAGTATCGCTCTAGCC
>NZ_JBHTBR010000009.1:66666-157501 GCF_042665075.1 Hirschia litorea
AAAGTAGTTCAGCCATCTCAACGTAGGAAGATGGCTCGAAGAGCAATCAATAAACACAATGTCAGTATCGCTCTAGCCTGTCGCACTTTTCAGATTAGTCAGACCTGCTTTCGTTATTGTCGCTTACTAAGTGACGAAAACACACAGATCGCTGATTGGTTGATAAAGCTAACCGGCGCATATCGCAGTTGGGCTTTGGCTTATGCTTTTTATATCTACGTAATGTAAAAGGCTTTAAATGGAACCACAAACGTGTTTATCGCATTTATAGAGCTTTGGAGCTGAACTTGCGGATACGCCCGCGCAAACGCCGCATAACACGCCAGAAACCTCAAACTTTGGCAATCCCAGACCAGCCTAATCAAGTTTGGTCTATGGATTTTATGTCAGATCAACTTGAAGACGGTCGTCGTTTTCGAACGCTCAATATCATTGACGATTTTAATCGTGAAGGTCTCGCAATTGAAGTCGATTTATCGCTTCCATCAACACGCGTTGTACGTTGCTTGGAGCAAGTTCTGGAATGGCGCGGAAAACCTGATTTTATTCGTGTAGATAATGGCCCAGAATACATCAGTGCTACGCTCCAATTATGGGCGCAAAAGCATGGAATTGAAATCAAGTATATCCAGCCAGGGAAACCAACACAGAACGCCTATATTGAGCGATACAACCGTACTGTCCGGCAAGAATGGTTGGGGCAGTACATCTTTGAAACAATCCAAGAGGTACAACAATATGCTACCAATTGGCTCTGGACTTATAACAATGAACGCCCTCATATGGGCCTTGGCGGCATAACACCCGCCATGAAGTTAACAATGGTGACGTGAATTCTACTATCAAACCCCGTTAAATATGGGGGGATTACAGCACGAGAACTCAATGCGATCAACACACGACGTGGTAAGCCTCACACAATTGTGTCTGACAACGGAACTGAAATGTCGAGCACTGCCATCTTGAAATGGTGTCAGGATACGCAAATCAACTGGCATTATATTGCGCCAGGCAAGCTAATGCAGAATGGGTTCGTCGAGAGTTTCAACGGTAGCTTTCGAGATGAATGCTTAAACGAGACACTTTTCTCATCTCTTCGTCATGCCCAATATGAAATCACAAAATGGAAGGAGGATTACAACAAAAACAGACCACACTCATCACTAGGTAATCTCACACCTAATGAATATGCTTTCAAATCAAACTTGCAAAACTAGGCTGCTTGAGGCCTAGATAATAATGACGAATTGATACGAATAACTGGATGAAACTTGGGTCTCAAGTCAGTTCGTTTCCCTAGCTGGATATACTTGATTTCAATTGCGTGCTTTTGCGCCCATAATTGGAGTGTCGCACTGATGTATTTAGGGCCGTTATCAACCCGGATTTAGCAAACACACACATACGCACGCAAAAAGGAAAAATCACGTCACTTGAAAAATATGAAGTTGAGTTACCTTAGCTTATGACCGGTCATTTCTTCGAGCTTTTTAAGCATAGCAGATCTATCCGATACCTTGATCAGCTCTCTTTCATACTCATATATTTTTGCTCCAACTAGGAAGCGATACCAGAAGCCCTGCAAGAAGTGATAGATCAAACCTTCACGTCCATCGAGGAAACCAAACTGCAAGAAATAGCGATATAGAAAATACACGAAAGGCCCAACCCAAAATGGCAACTTGTTATATAGCTTTTCTTTGAACCCCCGTTTTGATGCTGCTTGCTTCGGTGTATTCCCCTCGGTTAGGTCTTCATCACGTTCAAATAGCGCGTACTTTTGGTTAAGTACGTCAATGGCTTCACGTGTAGCATAGTGATTATGTTTAGTTGTAAAGAAAGTGATATCGTTTAGGTTGCAATCAGAAAATCCGCCGCTGATTTTGATTGTTTTGCCACCTTTTACAACAATGTGCTCATCCATCCAACGGTCTTCGATGCGACCTTTTCCGCGACGCCATATCCGTAATAATGTGAGAGGATAACGTCCACCGTGTTTAATCCATTTACCTAGAAAGATGTGCTTTCTATCAATATTTATCCCCACCACATTCTCTTTGAGTTGAGGTAACCTATTGCGTATTTTCTTGGCTAAATCTGTTTCAATGATTTCATCAGCGTCTAACCGCATAATCCAATCACTTGTTATAGGAGCATTGTCCAACCCCCATTGAAATTGCTTAGAATAGTTGGTCCAAGGGTTTTGGAGCACTGTAGCGCCTAAAGATTTTGCTATTTCAACAGTCTTATCTTTAGAAAAAGAGTCAATTACAAAAATATTTGAGGCAAAAGACTGGACGGATTCAATGCACCTTTGAATGTGTTGCTCTTCATTATAAGTTAAAATTATAACAGAACAATTGTTATTACTCATTTTTCGCTCCGTTAAATACAAGTATTTCAGATACAGGTCGACGAGCAGATTTTGCTACTTTTAGTGTCAAAATATCTTTAGGCGGTTTCCCTACCGCTATCATCATAATCAATACTTCGTCTTTGTTTACGTTAGCAACTTTCTTAATTTGGTCAGATGTTTTATGAGTGATTGCCAAATTTAAAGGACAGCTTACTATGTCATTTGCATGACATGAATATAGTAAGGCCATGGAAAATAATGCACCATCCACATAGGGTTGGTTTCGTTGTTGAGCACCGCCCCAAGCAGATAATTCCGATGTAATTAAGAATAAGTTACTGACATCTTGATTGAAGCCTCCGGCTCCCGCTTGCAAAGAAAGCAGCTCCCGAATTTTGTTTATATCGTTGAAAAAATATGCTTTTGTAGCTTGTCTATTACATTGAGACGGGGCTTGTTGTGCTATACGAACAAGATTTTCCACTTCTTGTTCTGTTAGTTTTTCTTCAGAGTAAACTCGACTACTAAAACGAGATTTCAGCAGATCACTACCAACTTTTTGACTGCCTAGTTTTAATGGTGCTTCAAACTCTCTTAAACCACCATTTAAAGACACTTTCTTCTCATGTTTTTTTAAAGTTTGGCTGACCTTATCCAGAATCTTATCTTCAAAATTAATTTGAGTATGAAAATCATAATACGCCTGAAGTGTACCTAGTGTTTTTTCAACAGGAAATGCTCCAAAAGCAACATCATATTTTGATAGTGCATCGATGAGGTAATTTATTTTAGATTTACCAAAGCCGGGACGGGTATGAGCAACAGATAGCCCCTTTTCTAAAGAGTGCGTTTCGATAATTATTTTGTAATACAACGCTTTTTGCTTGTCGCATACTGGTGAAATACTACAGTATTTTATATATCTCCATCTATCTCCACCAAAGAGGGTGAAGAACCAAACAAATTTGTTCAATTTTTTCAACATCTACTAATATCCCCAATTTCCCAGCACCTAACAATTAGTTGATGTTAAGATGTTTCGGCTTCACTAATTTTTCTTTTTTGAATAGGCATACATGGATTGCCAACACAAACCATCCACTCTTGCAAATCTTTTGTGACGAGCGATCTAGCCCCAACCACACTACCTGTGTGAATTGTGACGCCAGGCATAATCATAGATTCTGCAGCCACCCAAACATGGTCTTGAATTACAATTGGCTTCGTGAGGAGCGGGCGTTTTAAACTGGAAATATCATGCGAGCCTGTACATAAAAAAGACCTTTGGCTGACTGCCACTTTAGATCCGATTACTATTTTATCCATCGAATAACAATCAACATTGTCACCAAGTACCGAATATTTCCCCACTTCCAAGTTCCAAGGAGCCCATACAAAACAAGTAGCTGATATCTTTGATCCTGAGCCGATTTTTGCACCAAATAGTTTTAATAAAAAGACTCTCCAGCCATTAAACATAAACCGCGGTGAGGGTCGAAAGAATACAATCCAAACAACCAACCAAATTGCCCTCAAAGCTTTACTGCTTTTTGTTAAGGTGTCCCTATATTTATACTTCGAAAAGTCTTGCGAAGATTGCATTAGAAATCCAATTGATTTTTTAAATAATTTCTGCCGACTTTTTGCATATCTGCTAGCTTCACCGACACGGATTCCCAATTAATTTGTTTTTTAACAAGTACTTTTGCTTGGTCATAGTCTTCAGCTGCAATCAGACGATCTGCTAACCCTAGTTTTTCAAGTAAATCTCTGGCTCTTTCATTTAATTTTCCTTTTGCACCAGGCAGGCCAACTACGATAAAGGGCTTCTGAAGTAAAATACTTAAAACTGTGCCATGAAAGGAGTTGGTAACCACAAAGGAGGAGCTATTTATCAAAGATACCCAGCCCGCTGGCGATGGATATACAGTTGAACCGATCTCCTTCCAACGTCTATGTACATTATAAGGGGACACAACTTCCGTTTTGAGTTCGTTGGCAACTATATTAGCAGCTTGCGTGATACCACCACCTGAACGCAGAGCATAACAAAATACGTGATCAGACCTAACAGGTTCAGCTACTTTTATCAAAGAACTAAAATCACCTAAAAGGATTGCTGGATCTGGCACACAATCAGCATCCCTTCCTGTAATGTCCTTCAATATTTTGACTCCACTCTCCTCCCTTACTGACAAACCGTCGATGGAATTTACATACGTGGCAACTGTTTCATTATATATAGGGTCAAGAGAAGCGCGTCCAAAACTTGGAGCATACATTATTCTTTTACCAATATCGCTATCACTAATAGCGGCAAAATAAGCCGGATCTAACCCTCGCTGATCAGACGGGTTCCAAATTTGATCACTTCCACAAATAATAGCGTCGAATTTATGTATTGGATTCAGGAGATAGTTTTCTAATTCTTTTAAAGTTTCTAAACGTGAACCGGTCACCCCCAAGACATCTCGATGGAATTCCGCAAATAGTTTTAGTTGTTTTTTATTCCCAACTAAACTTTTTCTAATTCTTGAATATATTAAGAAAGCAATCTTTAGGTTGGCTTTAAACTGTTTAGGCGAGTAAATATTTACGAAGCTCCCCCCCTCCTCCACATAACGAGGATGATAATTGATAAAGTCCGCATCATGCCCCTGCTCGACCAACCATTGACGCAAGCCATAGGCTTGCATCAGCGCACCAAAATTCTCACTGAAGTGATAAGTTAAAATCCCAATTCGCAACGTAACTCTCCAAATTTCAAATCAAAACCAGATCGGTTTTGGCGCATTTCCAAAACAATTACTAAAGATCTCTAATAAATAAGCAGCACCGAACTCTGCGCTTAAAACGTCTCGCGCCCATTGCTCGCGCTGTTTTCTATTTTGCGATGATAAGTATCCTTTTTCGTTCGCTAGCTTAATAGACTGAACGATGCTTTCTGTATCTCCCCACGGAATTACAGCTCCATTGTTCGGATCTCTCAACATCATGGACGCCCCAACTCTATTACTAACAACAGGGTAACAACCTTGAAATAAGGCCTCACTTACAACCGCACCCCAACCATCATCTGTCGTTATAGAAGGTAAAACCAAAATATCTATTGAGCTCATAAAGTCTCCCATCATGTTAGATGGCACAACACCATGGAAATGAATGTTTGAGGAACTAGGATTTTTATACTGTTCGATTTCTGAACCTAAACTACCTTTTCCAGCGATGTGTATCTCATAATTCGCATCTAAACATTCTGCAGCCGACAAGAACAAATCGAACCCTTTTAATACTTCTAATCGACCGACAAAACCAACACGAACTTTCAGGTTTGTTTTTTCTCTAACTTGCAAAGTCGATGGTTCTAAAAAATACGCAAAAGGAAAAATTAACTCACTATTATAGCCAGCCAGTTTGAACCATCGGGGGCCATGCTCTCCGATTGCTAAAATAAAGCGGGCTTTTTTCCGAATATTCCCTTCATTCAATATGGATTGAGCTAGTCTTATTTTGCCAGAGATCCCCTCCAAAACCCTCGGCTCCTGAATGATTCCAAACATTCTCTTATATTTTGAAGCAAGCTTTATTCCCAACACTATACATGGAACCCTACGCAAACCGGCGAATATATGAATAGAATCAGGGCTAGAATTTTTTATCACATTTTCAACCTGACCATCACTTAAACTTTCTAAGTAATTCTCAGGAAAAGAAGACGATAAGCCTTGAGATATTCGCGATTCTGGCATCATGCTCTCAACAATATATACAACTTTCCCGACGCCCCTATTTTTAGACAATGCATCAACGATCGGTACCAAATGTGGGTTATATTCGCGTCCCCATAAATATATTTCTGAAATTAACACTTCACCGTCCGCCTATGAATATTCATTTATTATAACCAGCCCACATAAACCAAGACGAACCGGGATGAACTATTGCCAAAACAATGTCAGCCCTTCGTCGTATATTACTTTCAGTTACCCAAGAAAGGGCAAGTTTGAGCTTGCCCTTAAAACTATCCATGCCTCTTGGTTCACAAAATAAGCCAAATCTTCATATTAACTTAATGTAATGACCAATGCCAATCTTAACACTTGCGCTCCAGCGAATTCCTGAAAATATATGTAGTCATATTCATAACTTTTTGTAACTATACGCGGAACCTCTTCAGGGCTAGTTAGAATAACTATATGTTTTAAGTTATCTACATTAGAAACAGATCACCCAAGCTGCCCCCCCCCTCCTCAGCAATATAGCTTACACTTTAAACTTATATTTTTCTGAGTTTAGTACTATTCGTAATAATACAGAAGCTAATTCCTCTGGCGTTTCATACTCTAAAATTTCAGAGTATGCAGAGGCCAATGAGATTTGATGTAATTTTAGCTCAATAATAATTTTTTCTATTGACGTTTCAGTTGATGAGTCCTTCCAGACCCAATGGAAAATAATATAACGTATAACCCAAATGGATAAATATTCAGGTTCATAAACCTATCGTTTATAAGCATCATTAATAATAGCGGGATTAGAACTACTGTATAGTTCATGCTCCTTTTAAGTACAATAATAAACTGCGCCAATACAAAAAGACAAAGGAAAACCCCAACTAAACCAAACTGAGTTATCGAATACAAAAACCAGTTATGTGGCTGAAGCACGTTCAATCTCGCGGGGTAATCAATGCCAACACCCCAAAATGGGTGATCCGCAAACAATTCTAACGATACCGCCCAGTGGTGATCACGCCCACTCAGCCCCGTACCACCTCCTCTATATTCGTTACTAACTAAAAAAATTTTATCAGCAAAAAAACCTGTTACAAAGTCGCCCACTGTTGGAACTGATACAACACCAATCAGAACTACAGTAGGCACTAATATCACCCCAACCCCGAATAGCAGAACAGCTGTCTTCAAGCCTTTTCGTTGAATTATCAATCTAACGCAATAAAGCACCCAACAAATCATAATTGCAAGAAGTGAAGACCGAGACTGCATCAGCATACAAGCATAAAATATACTCAAGAATAAAAAGGTGAATGATTTAAACCTTAAACAAAATGAAGATAAAATCAGAACAGTCGCTAAAATCTCACCACCTAAATTTGGATGCATATCTCCTAAAAAGAGGAACCGTCCGTAGTGATTATCTATTTTTCCTAAATGAACTAGTGGTATATACACCGCCAAGATCAAAAACCCTGAAACAGCAACACCACTAGCATAACCACGGATATCACTTCTAACAAAAAGAAGCGTCAAGAATAGCGAGAAGAAGAACATACAATACTGAATGATTGCTAATAATTCTACATCATATAGAAAAATAGAGGACGCTAAGCCAATCATCGTCAAGCACAGAAACATAGATTCTGGCATCATCCGTTTCATTCGCTTTATGTATTTGGATGAAAAAGCAACTAGGATTGCGGCCTTTGCAATTACAATTATACTGTAATACAGTGTGTTATTAATGTTCGCCAGATACATGATGTAGTTCGAACTATCCAACACCCCAATAAGCACTGGAATTCTCAGCAACATAAAAAACTTTGAAATCATTCCATCCACTTTCTAAGAGGTGAGCAGCCAATGCACATGTCTATTTACTAAGGCACATTACTGGGGCTTTGTTGGTATCATCTTGTTTATATGCACCAATATAATTATTGCAGCGCTCCCCTCCGCTACCGCAAGCGCAATTCCAACTCCTGTCAGCTGCAAAGCATCGGCCAAACACAACGTCAACACGCCCCCCCCAATTGCGCATAAAATAGGATACTTAGCGAACACAACATGAGAATTCGTTGCAAGCAATACATTGGAATAAAGGTACCAGATACCGTGAAACACCGTTGCTAAAGCCATAAAAAAAACGAATAATCTATCTGGCTTAATCTGCCCTGCACTCCACAATTCAACAAAGTCTGCCCCACAGATCGCAAATAATATTCCGCCCGGCAATAATAAAAATATCACAAGATTAAAGTTCAGCTTCCTGATTTTTTTAAGTGTTTCTTCAGACTTTTTTGCTGTGGCTGCAGCGATTTCTGGCATTGTTGCACGGTTGACTATACCCACCACCTGAATGGCTAAGCGACTCGCTGTACGAACGGGTTGATATATTGCAACAGCCGCTGGCGACAAAACATACCCAATTACCAACACTATGCCTTGCAAATTTATAGCAGTCGATAGTGGGATAAGCATGGCCGATACAGCAGGCTTAAACAGCCTTTTAATTTCGCCAATAGTTGCGTGATCGATATTATAATACAACCAATTAATTCGATAGCGCATAAACCAATAGAATAACACTGTATTCAATATTCGACCGACCAGAAGAGTTATCACGGCACTTGTAACCCCCCCCCCACCAAAAAAGACAACCATCAACATACATATATTGCAGGTGTTCACCATCAAATCGTATACAAATGTGCCAATGGCATAGTTTCCTGTCGAACAAAATCCCGCAAGCGGAATACGTGAAACCAATGTCAACATTGAATAAACTGCTAGCCAAAACAGTATTTCGCCATACCTTAAAATAATTTCCGATTGAAATCGATCAGGCACGAAGTGATGCAAATTAAATATACAAAAAGAGATAAATATTACACCAACCGAAATAGCAATAAAAAGCCAAAATACACTTTGAAAAGCTCCAAGTGCCTCTTTCTTCAAGTCTTTTGCAGCTTTTAATGCCATATCAGCTGTCAGGGCTTGTATAAATCCTAAATCCGTAAGTGCTAGATAAGTCGGTATTGTTGTTAGCAATACCCAAACACCAAATTGTTCTACACCCCAACTTGCTACCAAAATAGGAAATGATAGTAGCTGAACAAAAGCATTCATAAGAATGCCAGCACTATTTACTATTGAACCGCTAAAAATGCGCTTTGAGACACTCATATTATTCTCGATGTCGCAACGATAACTTGCATTCAAAAGCATTTAAGATCGCTGAACCACTCCACGTTTCTTCAGCCCTTAAACGCGCAGATTTAGCAAAGTCAGCATATTGAATTTTATCATTCAACAGTTGTTCTAGAGCTACTACAAATTCTGCTACATTTTCAGGTTCAGTAATTATTCCACATTTGAAAATTTCGTTGGCAAGTCCTGTATTTCCCATAGTCGTTGCTACAACAGGGCGGCCCGAGGCCAGCATATTTGTTAACTTCGAAGGCAACACCAAGTCAGCAGCCCCCTTTATTTGTGGCAACATATGGATCGTCGCCAAGTTCATCAGTTCATTCAAATTTTCTTTTGGCTGCAAATCAAAAAATTTTATATTATCGAGCCCTTCTGCTGCTTGACGCAAATTCTTCCGATTGGGGCCCTCACCGCAAATCACAAAAGTTAGATCTTTGCGATGAGCAAGTTGCTTTGCAGCTTGAACTATAATTTTTATGCCTTGTTTGTTCGCTATATTCCCTGAATATAATGCGACATGTTCCGTCGTAATATTCCACTCTTCCCGATATTTAGATGGGCGGTCCAGCGGCTTTATCACATCCACATCTGCCCAATTTCTAAACTCGTAAACTGCGTCTTCCGGAACACCCTTTTCTTTAATGAGTTTGGCGCACATTTGCGGGGATATGGAGCTGACTTTATCAAAATTTTGAATAGCCTTATTCTCAAACCCGCGAGCTAGTCTTCCAATTGAACTCTCACCTTTCAAAAGCCCAGTAGCAAATGCTGCCTCAACCTCAAAATCTTGCACGTGAAGCCAAGTCTTAGCGCCACATAGCTTAGCCACAAACGTAGCGACTGGAGCAGCTATTAAGGATGGAGCCACCGCCAAAACAATATCCGGCTTCCAAAACAAAGCTGCCTTTAACATTGGAAAGAAAGACCAAATTCGAAAACTAAAATGGTGCAAAATTCGTTTCAGACCGGAAGGATTTTTTGGAACATAGTGAGGACAGCGCGTAACTTTTACCCCATTTTCTGTACTCTTTTTATAAGTCCACCCAGTATGACCATCCATTATTTTCCAACCAGGGTAATATGGGCGCCCAGCTACTACACGAACATCATGACCCTTTTCCACTAAGGCCTCAGCCATGCCAGTTGTGTATACAGCTATGCCTACTTTTTCGGGCGCGTAGTTTAGGCCCAGGATGAGTATCTTCATTATAAGGGTATCTGTTATTTGAGTAGTAAATGGGGTCTTCAAAAAGCTTTATTATCAAACAAAACAAGACAGGCAGTTTTGATCAAAACATAAAAATCTTTTTTATGAGACCATCCCTCAACATAATCTAAATCCAGCTCAATACGTTTTAGCTTTAATTCTTCGGTATCAGTGGGCCCTCTAGAACCTGACACTTGAGCAAGGCCGGTTACACCAGGGCGCGCCTGAAAACGAAGTGCATATCGACTATCAAAAGCCATGAATTCTGCGTCATGCGCAACGACATGAGGGCGCGGCCCCACAAGGGACATTTCCCCCTTTAATACATTCAAAAGCTGAGGCAGCTCATCTATAGAGGTTTTACGTAAAAAACGACCAAGCCTTGTAATTCTCTCATCACCTCGGACCGCTTGCTTAAAGCTAGCATCATGTTGACGCATTGTACGAAATTTATAAATTTCAAACGCCTTACCATGAACGCCCCCTCTTGCCTGCTTAAACAAACCAGGGCCCTTGCTTTCCAGCCTTACAAAAGCCCAAATCATCACCATAAATGGAGAGAGAAATAACAATAAAAGCAAAGCCAATGAAAAATCAAAACACCGTTTAACTTTTCCGCCAATCGGCTTCTCACCAGCTGATTTTTTATAATTTGTTTTATTAGCATTAGAAGGCGCGACAACCGGCCGCCTATTAGATCCCTCATGGATGTAATAGCATTCATTCGACACATTACATTGTTCATTGTCCGGAATATAACGCAGCATAAGATCCCCCAGTCCAGAATTACACCTTTGTTTATCCAAAACACGTGCCATCTAGACAAAAGTTATGACGTAAACAACGTAATTAGACTTTTTCTATACCGAAGCTAGATCTTAACGACAAGTAAAAACAAGACCAAAATCTCTAGTTCTCGTCTGCTTTCCACAATTTAACGACGAGATATGCATGATTGCATTGCAGCTATGCTATTTAGCCGCGCATAATTAGGCATACCACCCTAAACTAGACTTGTTTTTCGAAAGAAAAAAGAATATCTATTCTTGTATAAGTACGAAACACACAAATACACGACTGCTTTTTTGTTTAAAATACATATCTAGAGTGCAATCTTCTCTTTATAGAGCGCTCCCAGTTTATACTATAGTGAAAATTAAGCGTTAAACGTCGCCGACTGCACTTACAGACTCAGATAACATCCCCCAAAAGGGTTCGACAGAAACGATACTGCTAACAGGTCGAGATAAATATCTCACTATATCGACAGGTCGCACTTCAATACCATTGCGAAAAAAGTCTTCGGCACGTGATATTGTCTCCTTATGAGACAAACCTGATTGTTCAGCACCTACGCCCGCTATCTCTTCATTTCCCCGCGAAATTGCCTGCATCCCTCGCTGTGTTGAGTTAGCCCCCACACCCGCATCATCCTCTATTGGCAGCGCAGCTAGTTTACCCCTTTTCGCAACAGACCAATCATGCAGACTTGATGATGCCTGCAACGCAACGAATTCATAGTCTGTCTCATCCACAAATACGGGATTGGAATTTAGGTTATCAAGAACAATATCCCCTTGAGATGTACGCACAAGCAAGACTGCATGTATGCCTACACGCGTATTTTTTACAACGGCAATCGGCAAAGACTTTCGATCAACGCCTAGCAACTCCAATTTACGCCTTTTCTCCAATACATAATCTTCACAATCCCCCCTCGCCCCCACATCTTGGCCAGGGTAGGTTAAAGGCATAGCCCACTTATCATCAGCGCCATATGTAATAGTATCTGTTGAAGGCCATATACGCTTATTTATATTGGCGTTGACTTTAAACAAAGCCTTTGCCAAGTGAGCAGTCATAACTTCCCTGCTAACATTTTGCGGTTGAGAATCTAGACGCTTAAGCTCATCTAGTCGTTGCTGCATCATGCCTTGGAAAAGATCCTTAGCCTTTGCGTTTGGACGCGTGGCTAAACCTTCCTCATTCACAGAGATGTGCTGCATTTTTATTTTTGTAGTTTGCGGCACAATACCAGCCGGCACCAAATCTTGAGACGTTTCAACTTTGATTTTAAGATCATCTAATCTTTGCTGCATCATAGCCTGAAACATATCTTTTGCGTTCAGCTCTACCTGCTCACTTGTTCCACCGGTCGATACACGAACCTTTTCAACCCTTGCGCCTCTATCCTCAAATAGAGATTCACCGCACTGATCCTTATGCTCTAGGCAAAATGCCTTCACGCCGTTGGGCGCATTTGCTTTAAGTTCAGTTACCTCAATAATAGAGCCAACACGATCTGATAATATATTGGAAGGCGTGGATGCACACCCTCCTACCCATAGAGTTACCCCTATAGCTATGGTCTTGAATAAATTTTGGTCCACCGCTGTTCTCCGCGTTTGTGACCTAAAATTTACAACAAATATTTTTATATTACGGCTACACGAGCGGCCAATTTTAAGTATTAAGGTTACGAATACAGTAACCCTAACAAATAATTACTTATAACATTAAAATTGACTATATAATTTCTACATTTCAAAAACTAAGAATAATACGTATTCCCATATCTTTACGACACTTCAAACATTCATGTCTCCAATACTGAATCTGAATACATGCTTATATTTTGAAAACGAAAATGAGAAATTATTTTATTTTATCGACTGCAGTACAAGAAAAAGCTCTTTTGGAGCCAAAAAATCAAAGCATGCTGCGGTTTTTTGACGGTAGATATTTTGGTGATATGCGCTATTTTTAAAGTAATCCTGATAATAATAAGACGCGATATAGTTTTTCACCTTCTCGCTTTCAGGTGAAATTTTACTACCATACAAGCCTGCTAACTTAAATCTTCCGCACGCCATATTAAAATCCCGTGTCATAGGCTCAATCTTCCAACTATTTTCTAAACAAGCCCGCCCCTCACAAACATCATTTTCATACCCCATTTGAAAATAATCTGCTAAACGATACCAAGACGTTCCGTGTGTCGGATTTACCCTCACAGTTCGCTCTGCATAAATATTTCCCAATCGATTTGCATCATCACTTAATTCTGGAAACCACTGAGATTTAAGAGATTGAACACGCGTTGCTTGCGCTATCGCGCCCGCATGCCAAAAAAGAGGCTTGCTCCAATGAGTGTTAGAATAATTTTCTAGTCTCTCAACGACAATCAATCTTGTTTTATCCTCTATGTTCTCTGGCAGGACTTGCTTAACTGTCGACGCTAATGTGCGTTCAACAGATGCTGCGTTGAATACAAAGAAAGCAAAACAGGCAGCTATAAGAGAAACAGCAATTAAAGGAAATCGCATCATCTTCGACTTAACTCTTTGCTATTTCGTGCACCCGCAGCCCCTAGGAGCGCCATAACTAGATACGCTATTGCCGGAACTTGAAGTCCAAAATCAACCAGCCCATGCAATAAACATATACATATCGCGACACACGTTGTAAGTGCCCAATATGAGTCTGTAGACCCCAACTTACTTCGCGCTAAATGTCCCACAACGCCGGCAATCAAACATAGCCCCAACAGGCAACCAAGCGAAAACCCAATCACCCCCACCTCTTCCAAAGCATTTACAAAAATATTATGCGTGGAACCAACACCGACAATACTCGCCCAATTTTCAGGCGTTGCGGCTAATTGATTTAAATCATGAAACGAATTCATCCCATGTCCAAATACCGGTCTCTGCAAAAACAAATTCCAATGTGTTTCAACTAACACTTCACGTGTTTGAGCATGTTGAGCTAAACTCTCATCAAATCGTCGCAACACATAATTGCTGCCGAACCCAACAAATATTATTACCGCAGCAACACTCATCACTGCAATTTTACTCACTGTCGTTTTGATTTTTCCCTTCTGCATAAAAACAGCATTTAAGAAAAAAATCGCCACACAACCCACGCATGTTAAAGCTATACCGGTACGCGATGCCGTCACTAGAAGACAAACAAGTGACAATATTAGAGCAACTAATGAAACTGGCGCGTCCAAAAGCAATCTCGCGAATATAGGGAACCTCATGTTTTTAGAGCTACCCTTGTATAGTAAGACAAATATATTGTTCATACTTAAAAAGAATAACAAATAAAATGAAGTTGCTGCAGAGTTAGCACTGGTATAATTCACCATCAGACGCCCCCCCTGAGCACCATATAAACTCAATGCATATAAGCAGTATGGTATAGATAGCCAGATGATCGCCTTGAAGAAGGCATCTCTCCCAGTACGTGATTGTGTAAACATACGCGCAGCAAAGAAAGCGCTTATGAACCCTATAAAAGCAGCCAGCCCTTCTATTGTTCTGTAAAAGGATATAGTCGCGATACCGGCTTCATCAGATATCATTTCCCAAGCCGGATGTGCCGGCAAAATAGGGTTCGGTATGAGCGTTAAAATTATATAGCCAAGAAATAGAACTAAAAACAACAAAGCCCACTTTAGCGTCCAGTCTATTTCTTGCCACGGCTTCAGAGCATAAAAAGCTAAGCCTATCGTCACCAATATTGAAATGACGCCAGAATAAAAGCTTGATAAAACTGCATTATTTGCCCCCCCAAATATCAAGGCACTAAAGATAGTTGCAACAAGAATCCAGCTCAGACTACTTTTTTTACCAATTTCAATACTCTCGACCATAGCCCCTCCCAATCGCAACTATTCTACACACTGTTTTATAAAGTTATTTAGCTATAGCAAAGCAACATTGTCTGATCTAAGTTGAAACTACAGTCGACATTTTGTTATAAATATTTCTGCATCATTGCTTCAAGCTAAGCAAATTATTCCATCACGAAGAATCAAGCGTATGTTCTTTAAAACTAAAGCAACATCTCCCCCCCCCAAATCCGCACCCACCTTTCCTAACAATCATGTAGGATATGCAATTGGAGATATTCATGGGTGCGCTGAAGCTCTAAAAAGCTTATTAAAAAAAATAGTGATAGATTTTAATTTGCTTGAAAACAAATCTAAGCTTCAACCCTCCTTGATATTCTTAGGTGATTATATTGACAGAGGCCCCTCCTCTAAAGAAGTCATAGATATTTTAACGTCGAAATTACCGCGTGAATTTGAACCAATATTTTTACGAGGCAATCACGAAGAGGCTTTCTTAGATTTCATAGATGATATTTCCTCAGGAAAGACTTGGTTTAACCATGGCGGCCTGGACACTCTGGCCTCATACGGTTTACCCGTACCTGTAATAGGAGATTTTTCAGCAATCGATGAGTTAAAATATTGCTTGAGACACGCACTCCCAATGAAACACGAAGCATTTTTCAGATCGACGGTCACCTCATACGAAATTGGAGATTATTTTTTTGCACACGCAGGCGTTAATCCTGCCAATCCACTGAACCAACAAGATGATAAATCACTTTTGTGGATTAGAGAGCCATTCTTAAGTTCAACACGTGATTTGGGTGCTTGCATCGTGCATGGCCACACGCCCGTTGATACACCTGATCGCAAATTCAATCGTATTAATATTGATACGGGTGCTTATAGTTCTGGCAATTTAACGTGTGCTCGATTTATAGGTACAGACGTCCATTTTATACAGAGTAAATAGCCCGACATTGCATTTTATATTAAAAAATGCTGTTTCATAAAAGTTAGTTTTGAGGGGATTAAGAATTATGTTTTCCAAAAAGAGGGTTGGAGCGTTCTCAATAGTTGCTTTAACTTTTATCATGATAGCTGCTTGTACCGCGACCACTGGTAGACCAGCCCAATCAAATATAGCCACTGAAGTGACTCAAGTAATGCAGCCCGAAGCATATAAATTGGGTCAAGGCGATAATATCAGCATTAAAGTCTATGATGTAGAAAGCCTATCAGGGGAATTTGTTATCGATCCAGAAGGAAAGATAGATTACCCACTCATCGGAGAAGTTATCGCTGGTGGAAAGACAGTTGAACAATTCAAAACACAATTAGCACAACAACTTAGCCCCAATTATGTGCGCGACCCTCGCATCGGGATAGAAGTGCTAAATTATCGACCATATTACATTTTAGGCGAAGTTGCTAAACCAGGAAGTTTTGAATTTATCTCTGGTATGACAATAATGGAAGCTGTAGCAACCGCAGAAGGCTTTACATATCGGGCCGATAGCCGACGCGTCTTTATTAAACACTCCGGCCAACAAAATGAAACATCTTATGTCTTAACAGGCTCCACACCGATACAACCAGGTGATGTAATCCGGATACCAGAACGCAGATTCTAACATCTTATCAAATACTTCTCTATAATCCCAATTTTTAAAAATTGAATCTAAATTCAATCTCTTATCGCAAAGCCTTTATTGAAAAAGCGCCCTAACCTGAAAATGGTTAGAGCGCTTTTATCCAATAAAAATCAACTCTATTAAAGTGTGAATTAGCTTCTTGCAGTCGCGTGATTATCCACAAACCACGCATATGCTTCACGCAATCCATCTTCTAATGAAATCGTGTATTGCCAACCAAGATCTTTAAGACGAGATACGTCCATCAGTTTACGTGGCGTGCCATCTGGCTTTGTTGCATCAAACACCAACTCACCCTTAAAACCTGTAACTTTGGCAATTGTCTCAGCAAGCTCGCGGATCGTGCAATCAACACCCGTTCCAACATTGATATGAGATAGCATTGGCTGCGTATTCGCATCATAAGTGGCGCGATCCAAATGCATAACATGGATACTCGCAGCTGCCATATCATCCACGTATAAAAACTCGCGCATGGGCGTACCACTGCCCCAGATTGTTATCTTATCCGCCCCCTCCTCAACCGCCTCATGAAAGCGGCGCAAAAGTGCTGGGATCACATGAGAGTTTTCAGGATGAAAATTATCATGCGGGCCATATAAATTCGTCGGCATCACCGAGCGATAATCGCGTTTGTATTGACGATTGTAACTTTCACACAATTTTATACCGGCAATTTTAGCAATTGCATAAGGCTCATTGGTTGATTCAAGAACACCCGTCAATAATGCATCTTCACGCATTGGTTGGTCTGCAAGCTTAGGATAAATACAAGATGATCCCAAAAACAAAAGGCGCTGAACATTATGAGCATGAGCTGCATGAATAATGTTAGCTTCAATCATCAAATTCTCATAAATGAAGTCGGCAGGATATTCATTATTGGCGTGTATCCCCCCCACTTTAGCGGCAGCTAAATAAACCTCATCAATCATCTCATACGCAAAAAAATCACGCACAGCTGCTTGGTTTGTTAGATCTAATTCAGACCGTGTCCGGGTTATAATATTTGTATACCCCTTGTCTTTCAATTGACGGACGATCGCTGAGCCAACCATGCCGCGGTGTCCTGCGACAAATATTCTAGCCATCAATTTTCTCCAATTTGATAATATTTTCTATTTGTGGAAGCTTTGCCAGAACCTGACACTCACTTATTTTTCGTGCGAGCACTTGCTGCCCTAATAGATTGGGATGAATATCATCTCGAAATGGCATTTCATTGGTTTGTATAAGAGACTGCAGATCTTCAAAGTCATTTATTACAGGCAAACCCCAGCCTTCAAAAATATCTTTTAATACAAAAAAATTAGGGTCTAGTCCCTTATCCAATTCAGTCTGGGTTACGTGCTGAACAAGACAAACTTTCACATACCCCTTTTTAGCCATGGCAATTAAGTCATTAATTCCACCAGCCCCTTCATCAGTATCACTACTAGCTGTGTTTATCTGAAGCCTCGCATCCGAACCGCGTTTATTTACTATTCTAAGCAGACGAGGAATCAGATATCTTTCGATCAATTCCGTTGTTGCAGTCAACGGTTTCTTGGTTGGGTGAGTGTTTTTATTTAATTCTTGGAACGTTGGAATGTCGGTTAAATCATGGGAATTCAGCACGAAAATTAATGTATCTGCTTTCAGAAAACCATACTCATTTAGCCATGCTAATAGGTTTTTGGGCCCCCAACTTCCAGCACTCACATTTCCATAAAAGCGATTATTATCCGACAGTATAGACGTTGCTAAGGCCGAGTGAGAGGTCTGATTCCCTCCATTTATTACACTATCTCCCAAAACTAAAGTGCGTGGGATATCACCGATTTCTTCAATTGAGGCACTCCGCATACTGTACTCATTAACGAAAATATGATTTCCAAACCGCGATACATCCTGATTTGGTTTTAACATATATTCAATCGTTGGATGAGTAACATACAATGGTGGAGACCCTAACCCAACAATATTGCGAAGTATTAGTTCACCGCAAATAACAAGCGTCGTCACAACTACTAAAATTGATTTCAACTTCCCCACCCCCGCCATTTTTTATGGAACAACTAGTTCTCCATCGACACAGGCACGTCATACCCATGCGATTTTAAAAGCGCATTACTTCGTGCTGTTTCTAAATCATGCGCAACCATTTCAGCGCACATTTCTTCAACTGTAATCTCAGGCACCCAACCCAATTTTTCTTTCGCCTTGCTTGGATCTCCCAATAAAGTCTCCACCTCTGCTGGACGGAAATATCGAGGATCTACCCGCACAATCACATCTCCAACTTTCAGCGCAGGTGCCTTAGGCCCTTTTATGGCCGCAATGATTGCAACCTCATTCACGCCCTCACCTTCAAAGCGCAATGTAATGCCAAGCTCTTTAGCACTCATCGTTATAAACTCACGTACAGAAATTTGTTTTCCTGTCGCAATCACAAAATCATCTGCAGCATCTTGTTGCAGCATCATCCACTGCATACGCACATAGTCCCTTGCATGACCCCAGTCACGTAAGGCATCCATATTACCCATGTACAAACACTGCTCAATTCCCATAGCAATATTGGCTAGCCCGCGTGTAATTTTACGCGTTACGAACGTCTCACCACGGCGCGGACTTTCGTGATTAAACAATATACCGTTACACGCATACATCCCATAGCTCTCACGGTAGTTTACCGTAATCCAATATGCATACATTTTCGCAACCGCATAAGGACTACGCGGATAAAAAGGTGTTGTTTCACGCTGCGGCGTTTCCTGAACTAGTCCATATAGTTCTGACGTAGATGCCTGATAAAAACGTGTCTTCTTCTCAAAGCCCAAAAACCGGATAGCCTCCAGCAAACGCAATGTCCCGATCGCATCCACATCAGCCGTATATTCAGGGGCTTCAAAAGATACCGCCACGTGCGATTGAGCCCCTAGATTATACACCTCATCTGGCTCAACTTCCTTCATAATACGTGTCAGATTTGACGTATCTGAAAGATCCCCATAATGCAGTTTAAACCGTTGATCTTCTGTGTGAGGACCTTGATATATGTGATCAACACGTTGTGTATTAAAAGAAGATGCACGGCGCTTTAACCCATGAACTTCATAGCCTTTTTCTAACAAAAGCTCCGCTAAATATGACCCGTCTTGGCCTGTCGTTCCGGTAATTAATGCACGTTTCATTATGCACCCCCAATCATAGAAAAACTAAATTCAAATCTATACACATTTCAGTATCAATCGCTTGTAATGGCCTATATCGACCGTAGAGGACTCATGCAACCTTTTGATAAAGTGAACGCATTTTTTTGTGCAAATTCGACGCCATCTGCGTAAATTCTAGTCATTTTTGTTTATAATATAACGCCGCCAGCAGCTAAACTTCGCCCAATTGCTTGTTTATGCCGCTCCATTATTATGGAATCCGTGTCATATCCATTAAAAAATAAGAATAACGAAATTTATGCGAATTTCTGCTATAATTATGCAAGTAAAGCACCAGATTATGGGTTTATTGCGAAATTTGCATATCACTGCTGGGCACGAAAAACGTTTTCGACGGAATTGTTAGATTTTCTTCAAAATTTCAGTTCATTAAAGACGTGTAATTTTGAAATTTTTGTAGTTTTAGTCTGCTCCCCGAATTTACCATCCAAGCTTTCGTTGCAGCCATTCTCTTAAGCCCCCCCCTTTTACAATTTACGTACCCACTCTAAGAAACGCCCGATTCTTCAATTAGAGGCAGTAAGGCACCTATCACATGGTACAAAGTGCTAGCTGGTGCACTATTAGATGTTGCTCTTCCTATACTATCGACTTCGTCAAACCAATATCCGCGGATATCACCATCAACTGTCAAAAAAATAGTTTTCAGGCGGTCCAGCATTACAAGGCCCTGTCGAACATCTTTTACATCATTGCTTAATAACTTAATACGGATATATTCAGTTTGAGGCCAGAGACGCGCCTTACTTATCGGTATCGCGCCCCCCGTCGTAAGGCACTGATTCATAACGAGGCCAGTAGCTGCTTCCATGCCATACTGGTCCGAAAATTTTTCCATATAATCAGTAAACTCTGACGCCCTACCGGTGAGTTGTTTATATTTTCTAAGAAGTGAAGCCCATTCAAGCAAATGTCCTGGCTCTAAATAATGATATTTTGCTTCAGCTGTTTCAACCAATGGAGACAGATCACTGTTAAAATATTCCCGCAACAATCCATCAATACAAAAATGGGTATTGAACAAACCAAAAATTTCACTAGCGAGATCTGCCATTTGCTCATCTTGGTGTAATTCCATCCACCACATAGCTGTTTCAAAAAGATGCATGTGAGGATTTGCACGCCGCAACGGAATGTCATCGTTCAAATTTTCTTTAAATCCCCCCCTAGGGTGACGTAAATTAGTAAAAAGAAAATCTTTAGTTTGTTGAGCAGCATCGTATATTTTTTTATCACCACTCACTTTATAGGCCCACCCTAAACCAAGGAGTGCAAATGCTTGATCATAAGTATCAACTGTATCATTCACACAACGACCATCGCGACTATACAAGTGTCCCCAGCCACCTGTTTCAAGCCAACAATGTTTGAGCATATATTCAAGTGGGCTACGCATTGCTTCTAAACCAGGTCTCCAACCCAAATCATATGCATGTGCAAAAGCGTAAACTTGCCTTGCTTGAACACGGAAGCGACGTGTCATGTCAACTAATGGCTCACCTTGCATATTCATCGCTTCAAAAGAACCACCATGAACTTTATCCAAGCCCACCTCATGCCAATACGGTAATGCCACCGACATCAACCAATTTTTAGCCCACTTCTCCGCTGATCCAATATCTACTGAAACTTGTTCCACTCCATACCCCACTTCATTACCCCGTTTAAAGTACCCAATGACTTAAAAAAATATTTTCAGTCGCATAAAGGTAAGCCACTAACAGGCCCGAATCATCAATTAGAGGGGTCTCTATACATTATATTTTCAGATGTTAAACAGAACAGCACCTATGACCGCAAATTGATCTAAAACATGCACAATAAGAATATCAATACTAAGCTTATAGATGGCTTTGTATCAGCGCGTAGTTTTGTCGCTTATGCTGAAAACAATACCCATGCGGCATTGGTTGAGTATTTATTGGAAAACACCAAGTGCAATATCCGTCATGTAATTTTAAAACGAAATGTTGTGTTTCAGTCCAAAAGTCTTGTTAAGGTACATCCTCTACCAGAGATCCGCAGCACGTCTCCAGCTCACACTTGGAACACGATACAAACCTTTTATTATGATCGTTTTAAAGACTATGATTTGATCTATTTTCAAGACCAAAGTTGGGAAAGCCAGGCTATTTCTGGAGCTACTATTCAGGCCGGACGTAAGCGATGCTTGATACAGGATGGTTTTTTGTCATTTGATGAAAAACGATCTTTCGGATTTAAAAAATGGTTCTGGGCATTTTCTCGACACATTGATTTTGTTCACCCCAAAAAACCCAAACCACATCTACATTTCTGGAAAAACCGACTACTATACAATCAACATTTTTTCGGGATTACTAGGCCTGATCAAATATGGGTTTTTGGCGAAAGTATGAAAGACAGGCTAATCCGCCAGTTCGGTATTAGCGCACAAAAAATATATGTGACAGGCCCTATATTATTACCTCGAAATTTTCCTATAAAGCCTGCAAAAAAAATCACAATCCAGTCAGTTGAAAAACTAAAAATACTGTTTCTTGATCAGTGTTTTCTACAATATGGACGAATTTCTGACAGAAATTGGAAACGAAACTATCTTCCACTTATTCATCATCTTACGAACTACGATCTAACTATTAAAATTCATCCAGCCCAAACCAAAGAGGCCCTGAAAGACATTAAGCACTATGCTGGGGATAAGGCACGAATTTTGAACACCAAACGCTTGGAAGATCAAACGTTACCCAAAATTGATATTGCAGTGACGGTATCATCTACATCTTTTGTTTATTGTTTATCAAAAGGTATTCCAGTTATTTTTTATGATGTTCAAGCATTAGACAAGATGCCAGTTATATCTCACCCTTTGATAAAGGAAGTAGGTACCAAAGCTGACTTAGACACGGCCCTTTCTATCTATCTAGCCAATGGGAAATTCAATTTCAAAAAAGGCATTTCAATTGAATATCTCATCAATCCTGGTTAATGGCCAACCTTCAAAAATAAAACCTAAGAATGAAAATTGATTACAGTTGACCTTACAAGGCACATACATTAACCACACCTCACTACAATTGTGTGGTTGGAGAAGGAGTTTTTATACTATGGTGCCGGCAAAAGTTATCGCTGAAATTGGATGCAACCACTTAGGGGACATGAAAATCGCTAAAGAATTGATTTCAATAGCTAAATCATTCTGTGGTGCGGATTATGTTAAATTCCAAAAGCGTAATAATAGAGAACTTCTCACACCTGAACAATATGAAGCTCCACATCCAGTTCCCGCAAATGCATATGGTGATACCTATGGGGCTCACCGTGAATACCTTGAGTTCTCGAAAGAGCAACACCAAGAACTTATGGATTACTGTGAAGAAATCGGGATCGGCTACTCAACTTCTGTATGGGATGTAACTTCTGCTCGAGAAATGGCCTCTCTTCAGCCAAGTTTTTTAAAAGTGCCTTCCGCGTGTAATCTATACTTCGACATGCTTGAAGTTCTTTGTACTGAGTACAAAGGCAAAATCCAATTATCTCTTGGTATGACGACACAAGCTGAAGAAGAAAAAATCGTAGAATTCTTTGAAAAGCATGATCGCGCCAAAGATTTGCTTCTTTATGCATGTACATCCGGATACCCAGTACCAGCTGACCAAACTGCGTTACTTGAAATTACTCGCCTAAAAGAGAAGTTTGACGACCGTGTAGAAGCGATCGGTTTTTCTGGACATCACCTAGGTATTGCTCTTGATATTGCTGCTTATACACTTGGCGCTCAGTGGATAGAACGCCACTACACCTTGGACCGCACTTGGAAAGGTACAGACCACGCCGCTTCTCTTGAGCCAGACGGTTTGAGAAAATTGTGTCGTGATCTTAAAAGTGTTTCTGCTGGCATGACATACAAAGCCCAAGAACTACTTCCAATAGAAATAGAAACACGTAAAAAACTCAAATGGCAAGAATCGTAACTCAAGATCTCATTTCGAAACAACTTATGATTTACAAGCTATTTTAATTTAATGCTCGGCCACATGATATATGAGTAATGTGTCATGTGGCGGCATGCAAGAGTATCAGATTTTATAGTAAATCGAACTCCATAAATTTTTTGCTTCCTTCGGAAATTGATTCGAAACTATACTTAATCTGAAAGTAAAATTTCCAATGCCCTCACAGAAGCCTGCTTCACCAATTGATCCACTTAAACGGACAGTGTTAAGGTGGTTCTTGTCTTTGACTAGCACCTCAATTGACGAGCTTGAACGTTTGAAACCGGAGCTTGAACGTTTGAAACCGGAGCTTGAACGTTTGAAACTCCAAGAAAAGCGCAAAAAACTCACAGAAAAAAGCTATCTAAATAGTCCGAGTAGACAAGAACGCGTCGTTCAAAAAATTTCTGAGGTTCTAGAATCACAAGGACTTAAAGAAGGTCGAATGCTAGAAATCGGTGGACGCGAAAACCCCTTGGGACGTTTCTTTCCAAATTTTGAATGTATGAACATGGATTTGGCGAATACTGGTGAAAATGTTGTTATCGGTGATATAACAGGATGCCCTGAGATTGAGTCTGAAAGCTTTGATGTAATTATTAGTTTTGATGTGTTCGAACACATCAATCGCCCTTGGTTAGCTGCAAATGAAATAACGCGCCTTTTGAAGCCTGGTGGTATTACCTTCCACTCAACGCTTTGGAGTTGGCGTTATCACCCCTGCCCGATTGACTATTGGCGCTTTTCTCCAGACGCCCTTGAATTTCTATTCAACGATCTAGAACCATTACTCAAAGAATTCGATAGCGTCGAACGCCGCCGTAATATTCTTGGGCGCGGCAAATATAAAGTAAAAGCCGATGCAATAGGTGGCTGGAGAGAGAACTGGCGTGTAAATTTCGGTGGTAGAAAACCGTCCAACTAAATCGGAGTTCCTCTCGCCTGGCCTAAGAAGTTGGACTCTTTTCGAACTCCAATGGGACTGCTCGCTATCCTGAATGTTGAAGTGCTTGGCTTAGGTAGTCCAACCTCGATGTTAAAATCCAGCAGCGATTTTGACCTTACCACTATGGCATAGGTCGGTGTTGCGGGCAAACTCAGCGGGAGATTGCCCATTGTGAGCCATGTGAGGACGACACTCATTGTAGTCACACCGCCAGGCCTCAATCAGGCGTCTTGCCTCGGGTAGGGACGCGAACCAATTAACGTTCAAGCATTCGTCTCTCAGCGATCCATTAAAGGATTCGATGTGGGCATTATCGGTTGGCGTACCAGGCCGCGAGAAGTCCATTTTCACTTTGTGATGATACGCCCATAGATCGACGATCTGTCCCGTGAATTCTGCACCATTGTCGGCAAACAGAGCCCTCGGAGCTCCGCGCAGATACACCAACCGGTTCAGTACCCGAGCCACATCTTCGCCCCTCAGTCGCGCCCCAACTTCGATCGCAAGGCACTCTCGCGAGTAGACATCTATCACGGTCAACAAGCGCATCTTTGACCCGAAAGATAGCTGGTCATGCACAAAGTCGAGGCTCCGCGCCTCGTTTAATTTCGAAGGCTGACAGCGTGATTCACGATGTGTGGCCATCTTGCGCCGACGCGGCCGCTTCGCCCGTAGGCACAGACCTTCTTCACAATACACCCGGTAGACAACATTGCGGCCGACCTGCCAGCCTTCCCGCTTCAACATGATGTGGACACGTCGATATCCAAAGCGGATGCGGGCCGAAACCTTCTCACGTTAGTCTTTATGGCATCAACCACTCAATTAAGTTATCAGATACTCAAAAGTTCTTTTTTCTTCATCTTCTCCAATAGACTCTTGCAGGCATTTGAGTCTCCTCCTTGAAGGAAAAACTGCTCAAATATTTGCTTCGCTTCTTGGAGGCGTCCGAGCTTGTAGAGGGCTTGGCCTCGTTCTCTCAAGAACTTGGGGAGCATTTGTGATTGATAGTCTACTTCTTGGTCCATATAGTGCAATAGCTCTTCATATAATTTGGCTTCGGACAAGCGTTGCATATTCCGAAAAACCGATAGATTCGGATCTATAGTTTCTTGGATTCTGGATTTAATCTCTACTAAATCACCGACACTTCCATCACATACATAATACCTTTCGAAGGCATCCTGAACATCACTCGATGTAGTATGCAAAACATCAAAGTCAAAATCGACTGCTCTAAGCTGCTTCATCAGGGCTTCAAAGCAATCCATCGTACTCGTGTTATACTTATTTGGGTTCACCCCATCAAAATTCTGCCCTGAGAAATCAATGCCTGTACATTCAATTCGTTGCGCACCCAAAATAGCAAAGATCTGGACTGCAGAGAAGAACACGCCCATGGCATCCATAATCGGCGCGTTTGCATCCGTGAAGTTAAACTCATCTCGGCGCGCATCAAAAGCCATCGATGACAAATTATAAGATATGAAAGGCACGTTGAGCTTTTTCAAAAGGTCAGTATCGAGCTTATTGTGAAGCTGGCTACGACGGTTGATTTGACCATAAATTCGCACTACGTCTTTCGTCAGATACTGAGGCCAAGCTTTTGGTGAATGAGGTGCATCCTGCATCACGTGCACATCGCACGCGATAGCCGAGTTGAGAACCGAACGGTTTAGTCCAACAAGAATTTTCCCTTCACATTCTGCTTCGGTTAACAGGGTAGAGCTGCTACCTGCCCCCATAATGACAACCGTTTTGCCACGAATTTTTGAGCTCAATTCTGCTATATCATCTGCAGTGAATGCGGGAGCCTCATCTGCTCCAAGAAATTTTTCAATAACCCTATCATACAGCCTAAGATATCCATCAAGGAATCGTTCCTGCGTAAAAAAGTTATCATAAACTTTTTTGGCACGGGCACCGATTTCTTTTGGTGCTGTATTAATGATCTCATCGACACTTTTGTCGGATGCATTGTCAGGGTCAAAATATACAACGTTCTTATCTATATCAAAATCCATATTGCCTTCAGTCGGGGTTAGAATGAGCCCCTTGGACAGGCTCATAGCTTCGAGTGAAGAAAAATCAAAAATTGCGTGGCGTTGCTGCATTAAAAACCAATCCGCCTGAGCAACAATGCCCATAGCGATCGGATGCGACAACCGCTGGGGAATCAATATCGTTTTAAAGGAATATTCCCTTGAGTTCTTTTGAAGCTTTTCATAATACCCGCCTTTGTGCTTTGTACCCAAAGCGATCCAGATGATTTTCTTTTCGGTTTTGTTCGCTAGCTTTTCTAACAGGACAGGGCATCGGTCGACACCTTTATTATAACTGTAGTCCCCGACTGTCACAAATACCAAATATTGCGATCGCAAATCCGGATTCAAAAGTTCTACGCAGCCATGCTGCACAAAAACCCCCTGAGCCGCTTCTTCAGATATCTCAAAATCGTCGGCTGCGTTATAAACTGGCTCTGGACCAAAATTAACCTTCCCTAGAGCCGTTGTTTCCGTGGTTTTCTCGAAAGCTTCGTATGCTCCTCTACTCGGAAAAACCACTTCTAGAGCATTCTCAAAAGCGGTCTTCTCATAGTGGTTCATGATCCACCGCTCTGACGGGTTTAAAATCTCTCCAAAACTGGTTCGCTCATGGGTAAAGCTACCCTGCTGATGGTAAACTAAAACATAGGGATATCCCGCAGAATACGCACCGACAGCAGAGCCAATATCGTGACAAACGAAGACATATTTGCAACCAGCTTTCATTGTAAACTGTTGGGGTAATTTAGAAAAAAGCTCACAAGTAACAAAATACTCTGCCTCTAGAAGTTTCCTTGCCATGGTTCCTAGGCTATGCTGCTTATTGAAATATTGCAGCCATGCTGGAAGGGCAATCTTTTTTGGTTCAAAAAAGTAACGTGAATACAATCCTCTATACTTCGGCCCGACCGCATCACGTAAGACTTTCAGAACACCGTTTGGTCCGCCGGTTGCTGCACCAGGCGGAAGGGGACGATACGCAATATTAATAAATTGAATGTCAGTGACAACATCATCGCTTGCAAGTTCTTGATGTGCTAATTCGGCCTGAAGGTGTTTGGGAAATAACATTAGTCTAACTTTCTAGAAAATACGAGGCAGCTCTCAGCCGAGCCATTTTGTAACACCTTGAAGGCTTTGCATGATGACTTGGTGCATATCAAGGTACTGATAAGTACCGCAGCGACCAATGAACTGCATACGGTCAGAGACTTTTTTTGCCTCGGATTTGTATTGTTGGTAGACATTGGCGTAACGGTTGTCGGACGTCTTTACAGGATAGTAACGCTCGAAAGCATTGTCTTCATAAGAACAGGGTTCTTCGACAGTGTGGATATATTTCTGACCTGAAATGCGATGTTGCGGAATGTTGTGCCAATAGGTTTCACGCGTGAATGGCCCGGTATCTGTGAAGTTAATGGTCACATGGCCCTGCGACTGGTCTTCTTCTGAGATGTTATGGTGAAAACGGATCGACCGATAAGGCAACGGGCCAAAAGTATAGTGGAAGTATTCGTCAATCGCCATACTGTTGAAGATATAGTCAAAATCTTTTTCCATGTCCATACTAAATGGAGTTTCCAACTTGATGGAAATGTTTGGGTGCTCGAAGATAGCCTCAAATATAGACGTATATCCATTAGTGGGAACTGCCTGAAAGCTATCATCAGGAAAATACCGCTCTTCATTGTCAGTTCTGATCTTTACACGGCGTACCACATCTACCGACATCTCACGCAAGGACATACCCCACATTTTCTCGGTATATCGTTGAAAAAATAATTCGGTCAATTCTTCTCCAATCTGACCAATGAGATACCCGCGAGCATCGTCAGCGTCGACGGAGGTATCCATCGGTAATGTTTCAAGACTCTTACCCAAAACGCGCTGCACAGTTTCGCTGTTTACAGGAAAGGGAACCAACTCACCATTTTCTAATTTTGCGCGCACTTTGTGAACGTATGGTTGCCAGTCGGTAAACTGGCTTAGCCACTCGACAACACGATTGTTTGAAGTATGAAAAAGATGTGGGCCATACTTGTGCACCCTAACGCCTTCAACTACATGGTCATAGGCGTTACCCGCAATGTGGTCGCGCTTGTCGATCACCTCCACGTGATGGCCGGCTTCAGCACATTCTCTTGCATATACTGCTCCGCTGAAACCCGCACCTACAACCAATATTTTCATTACATTTCCCCTTGCTTTAACAACCGATCCTACTTCGTTTCGTATTGCATGCGTAGAAGCATAGTCCCCTTCGTTAGCGTTTTGGGGACACGGCACAACTTAAACGAAAAGAAAATTCGAACCACCTGACTTGCTTTATGAAGAGCGCCACTGTTTCTAATAAAAAACGGCATGCTTCGAGCATTCTTCATATGAGTCGACCCATTTTGTCCATGCCATATAGTTCGATACATTAACTAAACCTAATATAGCCATAACGGTTTGGGGGATACAGTTACCCCCCTCCCTCCAAACCTACTTTAAAAAAATACACCCTTAATAAATATGTCCTGCAGATAAGTCTAATTCGAATAAAGCACTGTATTAATTCCACAAATGAATATCAATTTTATCTAACTTACAATAAGTTAAAGTCATTCATCTTAAACTTACCGATTTCCTTCTGTTAAATAGTCAGATTCAGATGCTATCTATAATCCCGTTTATTCTCAGTTTTGTTCAGGCCTTCCATACATACAGTCGCAATAAAAGGCACTATCTTGCCGATAACTGGCAATCGTTGGACCCCATCCCATACATTAGCCAGCCTCAACACCATTCTACGCTTTGAAGGAATTTGTGGTAAAAAGTCGGGATCAAAAGCAGGGTCTACTCTACGGCGCACTGATATTAACGAAGAAGCAGCAATAGCCTTCAAAGGCCCACGCATACCCGGCAAACGGGCAAGAATACCTACCGCACGAGTTGCAACCGACACCATGATTTGCTTCATTGATAAGCGTTTTTTAGCTATCTGCATTGCCGCTACTTGGGTCTCTTCAGCTTCAAAAGCGGCAGATATTGTTATTTCAGTACTCATCATCTTTTCATACGCATGTCGATATGGTGTTGTAGGCATCTGCATTCCAGATGGATCACCTTCCCACTCTGCGATTTTACTTTCAACACGATTTAAGATTTCGCCAGATGGATTGTCAGCTATGGATAATTGTCTTTCTACCCAAGTATCATCCACATCTTGAAATTCATGGTTCTCAATCTGATCAAATGTCATCAATCGATTACTAGATGCGAAGAAAGGACCGCCGTATATATCTGAAAAGCCAAAATCAGCTATTGTTGCGAAAGGGACGCCGTAAAACCATGCTTCAGGTGCAGCTGTTGAACTGACAGATAACACCAAATCAGCTTTGCTAATCAATTCTGGCATCGGTTCGTATACGACTGCAAAGTTCTGCGGGATGTCCTCTACTGCAAACCATTTTTCCAAGAGTTCAAGATAAGAAAATTTTTCTTTATTGAATGCTTTTTCACCCGGCTTGTGCCGTGGTTTAAACAAGACTTGGCTGTCTGGATAACGGCGCGCATAGTCCATTAAACGCTTCAATAAATACAATCTCTCGCGTCTGAGAGCCGGAACAGTTGGTTGTGCAGCAAATACGATCACCTTGGGAGGAAAATTTACGGAGGGACGTTTTTCAACACCACCAAATATCGTCAAGCCAGAGCAAATCAATGCCTCATCCTTGCGACCAAACATTGGCAGCGCCTCACGCATCAATTCATAATCTTGTTTTGAGTTTACACAAAGAAAATCTGAATCTATCCGATCAGCCATACCGCCCAACCAACGTTCCAGTACTAACCCAGCATACCCAGCTACCATAACCGGGCGTGTCTCAGACTCTCCTTTAGAAAACGCTTCATCAACCAATGTGTTAAGCGTTGCAGTGGAACGGCCATCCACAATCATAAAAACAGCATCATAATCAAAAATTTTGCCGGATTCCACGAGATATTCAGCAGTCGTTGAAAACGGACGTGTCTTTGCTCCAGAAGCCTTCCACTGTTCTCTCGTTATTTGTGCTCTTCCTTTATCAGATTTGCGAATTAGAACACAGTAGTCCATCCAAAAACCGCGTTCATTTGCTTCTTTTTCAAGAAAAGCTCCCCATTTCAAACTGGAATCAAAAGCTCCTACAAGTAAAAATCTTCGGTTTTTGGATTTATACGTTGAACGCAAATCTATTACTCCAGTCAAATTAGTAAAACTATTTTAATACCGGCGCTTATGGCATTTAAAATCAAACATGTGGTTTATATTATTTGACTAAACCTACCAATTGCATTCTTATTTAAATAGAAACTCTAAATGATAAATCACCTAGCTGGAGAAATTCACATTTTTACCCAATTATGCGTTGGGGTCACGGTTCCGGCATGCAGGTATTTGCTAGTCACAGATATATTTTCATTCAATTGCTTGTAAGCTAAATTCCCATCCACCATAACAGCAAAAGTCGTCACATAATTTCCTGGATTGAGTGAAATCGAAGGCATACTTATTCTCGCAGCATGCTTCCTTTCACCACTGGAAAATACTTCCACTTTCGACATATCTGACGAAATGGATGTTACACGCTCGCCCTGCTCAGTCCATATCGACAGCCCAGCTATAATTTCTGAGAAATCATCATTAAGCGTAAACTGAATATCAAAATAGGCCGGCTCATTCGTATAAAAAACAGTTTCTGGACTACCGTCCTCATTGCACCAACCATGCTGGGCTTCTGCAATACGTTGTCTTTTAAAAAATGGCTTTCCCCAGAAAGCGTTCTCGTTCTTTTCCTCTGCTGTTTGGGCAATGGCGTTTTGATCATTTCCGATACGCATATGATGATCGATAGCATCGTCTACTGAACCCCAAAAAATGAGTTTTCCTTTATCCAAAACTATAGCCGACTGACATATTTTGCGAACCATCCCTAAAGAATGAGAAGCAAAAACAACACCTGCCCCTTCCCTGAGTTCAGCCAATTTTAATTCACACTTTTTTCGAAACGCGTGATCACCAACGGCGAGCACTTCATCAAGCAGCAAAATATCTGGCTTCACACAAGCCGATATCGAGAAACCTAAGCGTAGCCGCATACCCGAACTGTATGATTTCATGGGCGCGTGGATGAATTCACCTAATTCAGAAAATTCGAATATTTCCTCATAAAGTTCATCCATCTGTTTACGCGTTTTTCCCATCAAAGCACCTTTGATGTAGATATTCTCCCGTCCTGACAGATCAAACTTCATTCCCGCGTTTAAATCTATGAGGCTGCCAACTTCTCCATAGAGTTCAACACTCCCCCTATCAGGAACAATCAAGTTAGAAAGAATGCGCAGCAGTGTACTTTTACCCGCTCCATTCATGCCAAGCAAAGCAATTGTTTCTCCACGAAATAGCTTGAAATTTATATCATCAAGCACCCAGAAATCATCGTTTCTTAATTTCGAAGAATTGGCGCTAATACCCAAACCGGTACGTATCAGCTCACCAGCCAGCATACGTCTGGTTCCAGCATAACTACGAGAAAAGCGGCGCCCTAGGCCTTGTACGTCTAATAGTAATTCTTTGCTCATTAGAAGTGTACTCTTATTCTAGGTTCGATGCGATACATAATTGAAGTCATAATCAAATAGAAGACAATCGACCCAAACATGGTCCAGTAGAGAACTGTGGGGTTTTCTAAAAATCCATGCACCAACAAAGATCTCGCCTCATTCACATAGGTGTAAAATGGGTTGAAGATGATCCACTTCTGAATAGTTTCGGTCTTCGGAAGCGGAATAACTACTCCACTAAAGAAAACGAGGTATCGCATTAATATGCCGATGATATTTTCAGTATCACGGGCCAAAGAATTGAGAACAACTCCGATCGCCCCTAACCCAAAACTCAACAGGACACCTGGTATTAAAATAAACAAGAACAATAAGTTTTCTACTTCAAAGGAAATGGAGAAGTAGAAAAACAAGCCAATAATCGCAAATATGCGAATGAATGTCGCCCAAAAATGATTTCCAAATGCCGACAGCACAATCGTGGTCATGCGTACATTTGATCTAGAAAGTAAGGTAGCGTCGCTTCGTACAGCCGTAATGGTTCCCGCAATCGGCCATGTTACCATTAAAAAGATCGTAAGCCCCACTGTCACAAACATAAGATAAGGCATTTCAGTACGCGTTCTTTGGAAAAGAATGCCTATCAAAATATATGCTGAAACAGGAACAAGTGGCATTATGACTGCCCAACCAAACCCCAGAACAGTGTTTGAATAACTCGTCCGAATATTACGCAAACTCGTAACCCAGATTTGCCTTCTATCTTGAAAGACCCCAACCCACATAATCCAAATAGCTGCAAAGAAACCCGTCCTGACACGGTAAGAACTATCTATTCGTTCTAATGGTTTTTTATTTTCTTCTGCTGGACTACCCAATTTTACACTCACTAACAAATACTCAACAAAATCACACACCTACCGTAGACTACTTTGAATAAACAGCCGAGTGAATCACTTTATTCATCCCCACAAATTTAGACATGAAGTATTGCGACTTATTTCCGAGGTTCTTTTTTTCTTGCAAGGTCCCAGAAAACAACACTACCGCGAAATATATACATAATCGCTCGTTGCGGATCTTGCTTAAACATTGTTCCCCATTTCTTCAAACCGGCCACTATACGTCTAAAAGATTCTTTTGGTTTTAGCGACCTTCCGGGTGCTTTTAGCAAATCCCCTGCCCGAATAGTTTCGACCAGTTCCCGCAACTCTTCTATACTTAGATACTCCAGCCACTTTGACTCTACATCCAAATATCCAGCATCTGACTCTAGCATCCTCCACGGCTTATCTCCAACATAATGCAGCACATGAATATTGGACAAATTAAAGTGCAACGGATAGTTTTCTCGGACACGCTTCAAAGTGTTATACTTTGGATGTAATGGTACCCAGTCTGTAATCAACTCATTTAGCATCCCCTGATCGCCGCCATCTGAGCTCGTCACAGTAGAAACCCCTGTCATTACTTTATCACAAAGTGATTTGGACGGAGAAAATACAAATAAGCCACTGTTAAAATTTTTGTCATTTCGCTCCAACCCCCAATCAGGACAAGCTCCAAACCCCTCAACATTGAACACGTCATCTATATAGTTTAAAACTATTGTGTCTGCGTCTATAAAACAGATCTTTTTATAATTTTGAAAGCACTCAAACACTCGCAACTTTGTATATGTATTTTTAAAACGCTCTGAATCCATCCTTCGATTTGGGTTGTTTAGCGGGCTCACCTGAATAGTTCTAATATTTGGGTGAGCGTCGAAGCGCCTAGCCAGTGTAGGAGTAGTATGCATCACATAAAGGGTTTTATCGGAAAACTCAGCAAGCGATCTAGCCAAAGCCCAAGCGCCGAAGTAATAATCACCGTCTACAAAAGTAACATAAGCTTTTTCTGTGTGTTGCAATGACGCATCGATACCTTCAGATAGAGTCAAAACTGTTTTATCTTGCGGCACCTGTGTGGCAGTACGTCCTTCAAAAGTCTTTTTTAAAATATCCGCGCCACTAACCAAAGAAATTCTATTGTAAGGATAGGCGTTAAGCAAACAGTCTAAGAAGCCAAGATCTATATCGAGATTATGATCTTGCTCATAACCAGCTTTAACATCTTTAGATTTCATCGATCGTCTTAGATCATCAGGAATATTATAAGCATAACGCCGGTCCCTACCTTGATAAAGATCAAATCCCACAAGACGTATTTCTTTAAAACCAGCCAATAATGCAAATGCCAGAGCCTGAAACCCTTGGGTAGGTAAAGGTCTCGACATCATGTATCGCGATATAGCTTGATTTGTTGCCAGGACAGTCCAATGGTCAAACATTTTTGGCCAGTTTTGTGGGACATTTAGGCACTTAAGTGGAGACAGAATATTCTCTATATTATAAGTGTTCTCTTCGATCACAGTCTCGAGGTGAGAGATTAAATACTCATCCTGCGCCGAGAAGAAAAATGCATCTACATTACGTCCAAAAATTGGTTTCTCTTCTAGAAAAAACCAATTCATTCTAAAGAAAACGGCATTGTCCTCAAAATCTGTAAAACTCCCCACAGAAGGACCATTCCCAACGATATAACAAGGGTCATCTAAACGATGCTCAAATCGTTTTAAAAGCTCCGCAGCATGATTATAGGGGTTCGTAAAAAGTCTTTGAGATAGGTGAACCATATATTTTCAGGTGCTCTGACGATAATCTACTTCGAGGTGTAAGAAATAATAATTTCACATATCTCTCGGACCGCACCTCTACCACCTTTTGCAACAAGAACGAAATCTGCTTTTTCTTTCACGAGTACATTAGCATCTTGCGGTGATACACTGAGGCCAACAATGTCAAAAACAGGAAGATCATTCAAATCGTTCCCAACATATATGACATTAGCCAAATCAAAACTATATTCCTTTGCCCATCTTTGGATAACCTCAACTTTGTTTTCAATGCCATGTAGACACTCAACTTTAAGCTTCTCACAACGCTTGGCTACAACTTTATTCTTTTCTTTTGAAACAACACCGATAAATACGTCAGTATTATTGCGAAGGCGTTCAATTCCCATTCCATCAGAACGACTTACTGTTACCGCTTCTTTTCCATTTTCATCAATGATAGCGAGATCATCGGTCAATACACCGTCAAAGTCCAATAGAAGCGCTTCTACTTGTTTAGGAAGAAATTTATCTCGGTTAACTTCATTTTCCAATTCTCGGGCAATCTCTTCGCAGAGCTTCAAATCTAATGGCTCATCTATTTCTAGAGAACGCATCGGCTCCATAACATAGTGGGCAACTTTATCGAAAAACCGATGTTCTTTTTCGATAAATTTGGCGACATTCATTGCATAAATTGCACCCGTTTCGAGATAAACATCTTCTCTGTCTTGTCTGCGAGGGCGAAAGTGTTTTTCATGACCTACAGGAAAGACGCCGTCATTCTCACTCGGCTTCCATAAAAATCCATGGAAAGGCGTAACAGACAGCGCACAATCAGCACCTTCACGATCCATTGACGTTAAAATTCCATCGACATCTTTCGTTGCGATAAATGGAGAAGTACACTGAATAAACACAATGCGATCAGGTAGTCCCTCCTTTAATTTAACGACATTAAGCGCGTGCAAAAGAGCGGATTCAGACGAGGCTGTATCAGAAGCATATTCGGCAGGCCGTTTAATTGCTTCTGCTCCGGATCTAACCGCTTCTGCTAAAATACGTGCATCATCAGAGGAGACGTATACTTTATCAACATTTTCAGAAAACAAAGCCGCCTCTATAGATCGCTGCAGTAAAGAACGCCCGTTAATTTTCTTAAGGTTTTTCCCTGGAATACCCTTGGATCCGCCACGTGCAGGAATGATTGCAATACAACTCATAAAAACTCTGTCCTTCTTTCCCTGCGAAAGCAAATGTCTGGCAAATAGGTGAAACATGCTGATTAAGTATTTAGCTTATCACTATGTGCACTACAATAAGTTATGGTATCTTGATTCAACTATCTTTGTCGAGAAACATACGCCTCCGTTCCCCTTCGTCACTTCGATTAGCTCAATGTTTTTGTATTGAGGATAAGACAGCGCTCTCGGATCATTCCCAACACTATTGTAAGGAAAAGATTGGGAATATTTGCGCCCTTTAAACTGTGAAGTGCTTGGTTTAGGTGGTCCAACCTCGATGTTAAAATCCAGCAGCGATTTTGACCTTACCACTATGGCATAGGTCGGTGTTGCGGGCAAACTCAGCGGGAGATTGCCCATTGTGAGCCATGTGAGGACGACACTCATTGTAGTCACACCGCCAGGCCTCAATCTGACAATTTCGTTTGTAATGCCGAGAATATAACCGTCTTAGCTATGCCATCATAGTGACGATGCAAAATCTTATACAAACATTCCGTGATCACTGGTTTCAGTATCAAAAAATAGAATAATATTGCCCTTAAAGTACCGCGATTTCTCTTCCTACTCAAACCTTATTTGAACAAGCGTTTCAAACGCTCTTTCAAAGATTGGCGTTTAAACACATCTTCAAGCTGATCTGCCATCGCCAGTAATACACCCAACTGTGAATATTTCTGCGCGCTACCTAAACGTGCATAATGATTTACTAAACGTGTTTTCATCTGACGGTGGAGATGCAATTTGCTACGAATAGAGTTTGCTTGATCACCAATTGATGTATCTCGTATATGTTGATGTGACAAAGTCTGCTTGCAAACCAAAATCTCTCCGCCAAACAACATCCGCAAATTGAAATCCCAGTCTCCTAATACCGGATAAGTGGGGTCAAACCTGCCGACGTCTTTCCAGGCCCGCACTCGGAATAAAAATGCAATAGGAGGAAATCTATTTCGCACTGCCAACAAAGGAAGCCTCAACTCCCCCGCACTAAACGGTTTGGATCGTTTAGTTTCTCGTATTCTACCGTTCTTGTCTAATTTTTCATATATTTCTAGCCAATCACACACCACGCCGAACGCTGTTTGATCGCTAGATAATAGTTGTACCATTTCAGCCAAGAAATTTTCATTCCAACTGTCATCATCATCGTGCAAGACTGCGAATTCAGCTCCGTACTGATAGGCAAACTCCAACCCGACATTGCCAGCAGCTTCCATACCTACATTGGCTTCTAAGTGTTCAACATGGATATGCATTTTCGTATCAAAGCTAAGCTTTATCTCTTCTACAGAGGATATGTCTCCACCATCATTAACAATGCACCAGATGAAATTTTTGTCCGTTTGTTCTGCGAGACTTAGCGCCGCTCTTCTAAGGAAATGCTCCCTATTACGCGTTCTAGTAACGACTATTGTTGAAATATTTTCGGGAAACATCTGAACGTTCCTAATGACATTTTAATGTGCTAGATTTAGTTTTTTACAGGGCGAACGTCCGATTTACGAGTCAGGAAAAATATTGGGCTCCAACTCATACATCGTAACAACTCCAGACTGTTCAGTTTTTTATCACACTGGACCTTCTTACGCGCTTGCAAGATAAGCATCAGTCCCTTCGCAGCCTCTATAAATGCTAATCGCACGCACTTTGCTCGACCTGTTAGTATACCACCTAAATAGATGAGCAATGTCATCCCTAAATGGGGTATAAGCATTATCCAAAATGCAAAGAACGGCATGTTCTTTACAAAAACCCAAAGTCTATTACGTGTCCCATATCGTACAGCAAAATCTCCCACTTGGTTGGAAAGCGCACTGCCCGCATGGTGAATCATTGCTTGATGTAAGAATACGCATCTTTCTCCCTGCAGACGCAAACGGAATGCAATGTCGACATCTTCGCAATAACAAAAAAAACTCTCATCAAATCCGCCAACACTAAGGAAAGTTTGGCGATGAAAAACCGCACCCGCGCCGCAAGGGCTAAAACACTCACCTGTTTGCGGCATTTCGCTTGCTGGACGTCCATACCCTCCACGCCAAGGAATTCCAAACACATGATAGCAGTCCCCTGCTCCATCCATAATTCCCGGCTCATCAAGACTGTATTGAGCGCTCGCAAACATCTTTGCAAATGGATACGCTTCAATCCCTTCTTTGATTTTTAGCAACCAATCTTCATCTGCAACAGCATCTGGGTTAAGTAAGACCAACCACTCTCCCTTTGCTAATTTCGCAGGTAGGTTATTGCCCTTTGCAAACCCATGATTGGTTTCCTCAGGCATTAAATGCACACGTTCAATACCAGATGTATCAAGACGTTCCATGGAACCATCTGAAGACGCATTGTCTACAACAAAAAGTTCAAAATCTTTATACGATTGCTGTACCAAAGAATTAACAGCCGCTTGCAAGTAATCACCACCATTAAAATTAACAATGACAACTGAAAAAGTTGGAGCTTTATCCACACCGTTCTCTACAACTAATTCTGATAAAGTTTCTTCAGCTTCCAATTCATCTGGAGTCAGATTTCGCTTCACCATGTCACCTACTCCATCTTGCAAATCGATTCCCACGCTTATCCATGATGTTGAATAGACTTGCAATGCTTCCACCTCGCAGCTCATTCTCACTGCTGACAAAAATGAGTAGAACGCAAATCTATCTTTGAGATGAAACCTCAAAGGATACATCTCATGCTTACACTCTATCACTGTCCGCAAACGCGCGCCTCCGGCGTTGTTGGATTGCTCAAAGAACTTCAAGCCCTAGACCAAGTCACCATAAAACAAGTTTGCGTCAAGCAGATGGATGGCACAGGCGCACCAGACCCAAACAATCCCCACCCTGAAGGCAAAGTCCCCCTCCTCATCCATGATGGTGTCGAGATATGGGAGACAGGTGCAATCATGATCTACCTCGCCGATCTCTTTGCGGATGCAGGTCTCAATATTCCTCAAGGACACCGCCTACGCGGAAAATATCTTAGCTGGATCGTCTGGTATTGCAGTGTGATTGAGCCAGTCACCGTGATATCAATGGCCCAGCTCTCTCACCCACTCATCGACTCCACATTCCGAGGCAATGCAGAAATAAACACGCGCCTCGTCGCCACCCTCAGTCAACACGCTTTCTTGCTCGGCGACACATTCACTGCTGCAGACATGCTGCTTAGTGGAATATATGGATGGATGGGCAAACCAGGCATTCCCGAAATTGATGCATGGGTTGATCGCTGCCAAGCACGTCCAGGCCCTCAATATGCTTTGGAATATGATGCAAAACTCATGGCCAATAGCTAGTCTCTAGGTATAGGGAAGCTGCATAAGCTTCCCTTTTATCTGTCAGACGTCTTTAAAGTCGCCTTTGCATTTGGCCCCTGCACTTTGCGCTTAGCCAGAAATCCACGATACCAATTTTGATAGGGTTTCTCGATTATTAAATGAGCCAAAAACGCGCCGCACATCACCACGACCAATACCAGCCCCATGCTCAAATCAGAACTATAAATATTATAGCCCAAACCTTTTTCTACTAAGAAACCAATCACTAAAAATGCCGGAATGTGCAATAAATACAAGACGAAAGACGCATCACCGAATAAACGCATTTCACGGCCTAAACGACGTTCGATACCCAGCGTTCCATATATAAATAGAGCCGCAGGCAGCCCTACCCACACAGCGCGCCAGCTTGCATACCCCGCTTCATAATCAATCATCAGCGCTGCAATTAAACCTATCGCCCCCACAATACTTGCAGGAATGGCACCCGCACTCACGCCAGATAAATAGAGTTTAGCGATGATGACGCCCAAAACTAATTCTGGAACGGCTGGATGAAATAATGTGCTAAGCCCGCCTATATTCCACCCAAGAAGCGAACAAAATACACTCAAGCCTGACCACACACCCAGCACACGCCAAACCGGCCCAAGCGAAGCAGTCTTGCCCTGATAGCAAAGGCAAAACAGAAGATAAAAAGTCATCTCAATGGTGAGCGTCCACGCGATCGAAATTGCATAAGTATCCGATGGCCACAAAAGAAATGACTTCAACAACACCTCAGATGTCGGCAATTTAGAAGCATCCCCTGTCGCGAGGAATAATCCCATACTGAGCGCCAGAAACACCCCCAAAAACAGCCAATATATCGGGTATATTCGGAAGAAGCGTTTTACAAGAAAGTCAGATGCCACCCAGCTCTTACTACGGCTCGCGGAAAGAAAAATCACAAACCCGCTAATTACAAAGAAGATGTCAACGCCAACTGCCCCATAGGCGAACATATCAAAAATGGGTGTCGCATACCCTTCGCTATCAGAGGCCGCGTTTAAGTGAAACCCCGCCACTAAAAGTGCGGCTATGCCTCTCAATATATGGATGATGTAGAACATTCTTTCCCCCGTGTGAGTGTCGTCACATCACACGGAGCAATAATCGCGCCAGAAATCCCGTTGTAAATTCTATCCAAAAAAGGACTACTTTCGGGCCACTATCTCTTCCATAATGACCTGACTGCCGTCTTCACGCATAAGCGTGTAAGATTGGGCTGGCGCATTAAAACCATAGCCTTTTAAAGCCAATTTCCACACCGCAAAATCCTGCTTGCTATTACCCGCATAGTAAAAGCCATCCGGACAATTTTGCACCAAAAACGCCGCTTTATTATCTGATGTGAGATTCAACGCTGATTTATCAGATGCCAATTCTGGTCCTTGTGTGCCCTGCACTCGATCAAAACCGCCAATATAGCCGCCCAGTTCAGCTGCCATTGCATCCACCATCAATTGATCAGAGCCTGATACAAGCCACACCTGCCCGCCCTGCTTTTTATGGTTTTGCATTAAAGCTATGGCTTTGCGTTCTGTGTCTAATTTTGAGCCATCAAAATAATCCCCCACCTGCCGCACAAGCCAGCGTTTCGCGTGAGGTCTATTTGTCAGCATTTTTAATCCGGCGAGCGGCAGCAAATACGGTTTATGCTTGGCACATAATTTAAACAATTCTGCTGTCGTATCCGTAAAAATCAGAGTCCCATCTAAATCCATCGCCAACACAGGCAAATTTGTATTTGGCGTCGTTTCGATCTTTGTCCCTTCTACCGTTTGATTGAGAATAAGTGCATCAGTTAGCTGTTGGGTCATTGCATCTACTTATGTTGAAAACGAATTGATTGGTCATCTATCTTCTTTGCCAAAGATTTCAGCAATTGTTGGGATGTAGAAATAACAGTAGTTGAATTTGAATACCAAACTTCGTTTAGTAAACGAACTTGTGCAGGTAAAAATGTGCGATGATCGCATTTTTCAATACCTATAATAGGCTGAATAGCAAAATGCGGGCTAATCGGAATCACCATTTTTCTATTGTACCTAACGACCCTATCCAATAGAGAAATAGGCCTATCAGGTAAAACAAAACTTCCTTTTCCTTCAATCGACCAAAATCTCACATGATTTTGTTCCATAATGGCTAGTGACTGCTCAGATTGCTCTCCTCTGAAAGATTGAAGCAAATTTGTTTTTTCTTCTATTGAATATTCCAATTCTTGAGTAGTTAACTCCAGTCCTTCAGCTTTAGCATTCTTAAATATGCGCTGATTAACTTCTGCTTCAAATATTGGATCAAACATGAAGTCTTTGGCGTCAGGCCTTCTTTTGACGCTATTATAAATATAAAATTGCCACAGCAATCGTCTTGCACTCTTATCCAATTGAGGCACCATTCCACGTTTCAATGCCTCCAATATCTGTGATGTTAAATTAGCGGCAGAATCGTCCAAAGGCTTGTAAAGTGCTGTTTCTAAAAATGAGTTTCGTTGCCCTTTTTCTTCATATACCGAGTATAAATGGTTCTCAGAATTCACATTGCACGGCTTATCGATAAAAGCCCTAGGTTTTGCAGGAACCCTTCGGTCAACACCAAAAATAAGGGAGTTTTTATCAGACCACCCTTCTTGCATACGTTTTGGAATAAAGTGGTGCTTCCTTGGAGCTTTATGAGTTTGTGTTTTCTCCACTAGTCCTCACATACACGGCTACGCAAGAAAAAGCGGCTTACAACAACGCCAATTGCACCGGATACAAAAAACAAAGCCACGCTCACCCACAATGGAAAGGGATTCACAGAGCTAGTTTCGGCAATGAAAAACAGCAAAATTGGAATACATAAAAACAACAATACAGCGAGAGATTTATTGTAATAAAAGTCGCGTTTAATGCGTCCTTCGCAATGGGGACATGGGAAGCACTCGTCTTTTTTCTTTTTTTTATACAGATCTCTACTGATATTTCCGTCACAAAGCGCACACTTCATACCTGCCCTTCGCTCTCCCTTAATCTCACTAGCTTGGCTTACCGCGTGTTTTGTACCAGCTTTTGCAAAAGCCCGTGAAAGCCGCATCTGGATTATGCGGCATAACAACCTCAAGTCCAACATGGCGATCAGCTTCTGCTTTTTTACCCATCCAAGTGCGCCACTCATCTTCGAGAGAATATACATCCCACCCCGGAGCAGCCTGTTTAGCGGACTCGTAACCATCTGCGCTAATCTTCAATCGCCGTAAATGATCAGCTAAATTACTCGCCATTTCCTGAATATCACCCGATGCACCCGCCCCTGCAGATTGCCGCGCTTTACGTGCATTTGTTCCATTCAAACGTGCCGAATTTGCGGATGTATATGAATCCAGAAATTCTTGACGTGATGACGCATGCAATGTGTCGTTCTCGATAAACACATCATAATCAGGCAAGTGATTATCATTCACCACTTCATGCAATTTACGGCGAAACTCTCTGCGTGTGGCCTGTGATCCAGATTTACGGTGTAATTTATCAACCCCGATAGACCACCCTTCTTGTTGACCACAATGCTTGCGTACAATTTCATATACGCGGCGTTCAATCGGACGCCGTAAACGCCAATAATCACGATGAAGCGTCAGCACTTCATCCGCGCGAATAGCCTCCATTGTCCAATCTGAAATCGTCACTTCCAAACGTTCAGGCCGTAAACCGCCTTTAGGCGTTTGGCGCGTCTTCATTTTTACGCGCTCAAACAAACCAAACCATTCATCGTGCTCAAACCCACCCGTTTTCACATTGGTGCGATAACGTGTGCCTTCCAATCGCTCAATGGAATCAACCAGCGCTTCATAATCCCTGCCCCCTGTTGGGCGGTTTGTATAAGATAAGAAGTGATAAGGGTCGATTACGATAGTTTTAGGTGTCTGCCCTGACCTTTGTTTCTCTCGCATAATATGAGAGATCGCATAAATCAGCAGATCCTTATCATAAATAGTCGGCAAGCCCTTAATGCTTGGACGAAATTCAATCCAGCGACCATCATGTTCAAAACGGCGTGGACTACGATCAGGCTTTTTCGTCAGTGAGTAAAATGGATATTCCAAACTCGCCATATCACTCTTAAGAACAATATCTACCAGCTCACACACGAACAACTCCCCCTGCGGATAGCGTTCGGGCAATAACGGTGAATGCTTAGGGTTGGGGTCCAGCATTTCGCCAAATAATGGTCCCGCATCTTGTGGGTTAATTACGTCACCCGACAAAACCTCTTCATTGAGGCTCTTCTTTTCTACCTCTTTGCGGGGTGATGGGGATTTAGCCATGTGTGCAAATAAACCTTATCAAACAAAAAGAGCGATCAGAATTGAGCAATTCATACAGTGATTCTTAAAAAGCGTGTGTATTCCCTCGGGAATTAGACACGCTCGCTCTGCATTTGTCCAATGAAAAATCCCCCATTTTAGCAGCAATAGCCCCTACAACGCCTTGTTCAGGGGATATTATCGCTATTTGGGTGATTGGCTTCTCCCCTTGCCTGAAAAATACACTTATCCAACATCTTACTCGGGAATCAGACACGCTTGATGAGGGATAACCTTTTGTTTTGGGGAATAGACACGCATGCAGACCATCCAATTCAAGCTTCAAAACCGTGAATTGGCGAACAGACACGGTGTTTTTGGCGATTAGACACGCCCAAAATCTCAAAACTGGCGATTAGACACGCTTTTTTGGCGAACAGACACGTTTTCTCTTGAGATGGGGAATAGACACGCCCCCTTTTCACCACTCAATTGCAATTTTGGCGATTAGACACACATTGAGAAATTGAGCTGTTTGTTAACACTTTCAAATCATTGGAAAAAGTGGCGAACAGACACGTTTGAATGGGGTTTAGACACATATTATTGGGGATTAGACACGGCGTGTCTGATAGCCTGCTTTAGATTCAGTGAGTTACAGCCATTTTTTTCCCTTTAACACTATATCTAACACATATTTAAACACATAGGCGGCTCTCTTAGTCCAAATACCCTCTCAAATTTTAACCAAATTAACAAAATCACAGTAACGTTTTCACCAGCCCTCTCCAAAGAGTCACAATCCTCACAAATTAAACGATGTGTCTGATTCCCGACTCTCCACTCAAATCTAACTTTCCTTTTTCAGATCCCTGAAAGCTGAAAAACCAACGATAAAGACGCATATACACGTCAGCCAGCAAGCACCTACCTTTCAGCGTGGGTGATTCCCCGAACTAATCCAACAGCAGAAACCTGCCAGTTTCACACCTCCTCACATCCAGTCACAAACCTTAAGCCCACCTCAAACCCCTCTTCTTTTTCCATAATCGATATTTTACGCAGTAAACGCCGTTATATTTTGCCTATAAGGAAGGGTCGTTTTTAAAGGCGCTGTGAGCCCCGCATAGAAGCGTTTCGCTTTTGAGGCTCTCGGACAGGAAAGAGCCTCAAAACGGCTCTCAGACCTCACAAAAACGATTTTTACCTAAAGGAAATGGCACTCTCTTATCCGCCCAAAATATCGATAGCGAATTGGCGCCCGTCTTGAACAAATTAAACAAGCTAAGACTACAAAAGTTGGCGATTAGACACGCCCTATTTCCCGTAGACGAAATTAGTCTCGGGAAATAGGATTTCTTGAAAAATATAAGGTTTTAAGACCCTATCTTACATATCTTGTCCGACCTTCAGCGTGTAAACGCGCATTGATCGCACCAAAAACATAAGTGGTCACATCCACATGGTTTTCTAGCGCCACAAGTTTGAGATAATGGCGAGAATTTTCACTGATGCGGAAGTTTAACTGCACCTGTTTTCCTTTGCCCTTTATCCCTGCCCGCGCATTATCATGCTCTTCGATAAAGCCTTTGATACGCCGCTGATATTCACCAAACGGAGCTGCTTTTTCTTCGCCCAATTCCTGCGCAATCCCATCCCTTGCCTCTGCAAGGCTTTGATATTCGCGCTGATCTGGGTTTTTTACGTCATAAGCAGCCTTTAAATCTTCAGGAGATACTGCTGGCCCCATATTTGTGTGCTGCTCTTCACGCTCAGACGCTTCACGCGCCGCATTTTGAGCCGCAATATTTGCTTTTAATTTCAAGGTTTCAGCAGGATCTGCCTGTGAAGTACGAATGGTTTGGTTCAAATCTTTTAGGAAACTCATGCTGCCGCTTCTCCCTTCGGTTTCACGGTGCCACGTTTCGTTGATTGAGCTAATCGCTCTTCAGTCCAAGCCCATAAATCACGGATTTCTTTAGCCGCTTGTGTACGTGGATGCATTATAATGGGTGATGATCCAGCTGCTGCTGCTTCCATAAATTGTGTGCGGTCATGAATAACCACTGGCGCAACAGGATAAGAACATTTCACCTCAACAAATTGGCGCGCATCATCGGCCAAATCTTTCATGTCTTTTGGCACACGATTTATAATTACTGCCCCTGGCGTATTTACAGTCGCTGCAATCGCAATCGTCGCTTCAATAGCCTCTAAATCATAGGCTTGAGGCTGCGTTGGGATCAAAACAAGGTCAACTTCATTGGCGATTAGAAAACTTTCTTGGCCAATATTGGGCGGCATATCAAAAATAATGAGATCCCTTCCCTCATTTTTTGCAGCTCTTAATAGCTGAGGCAGACGATTTACAGTCACTGCAATCGTTGCAGGCTCACCATCTGTGCCAGAAAGTGTGCGCTTATCGAACTGATTTAGGCTGGTGAGCTGCGGGTCAAGATCGAAAATTGCAACCTTCCGCCCCTTTTCATGCGCAGCAAATGCCAGATTTTGGGCGATTGTTGTCTTACCAGCTCCCCCTTTTTGACTGGCTATAGCAATTAATTGCACGCGCTTATCCTCTCAAAGCTTCTAGATTGCCCTGAAACTAGGAAAAATAGGTTTCTATAAAACTAACAAGCCTTACATGCAGATCTCTATATGTATTGCAGGTTAGATGTCTTGGTATATGCACATCTATATGTGTAGGTGTATATACAGCTATACGTCCATACATACATACCTCTATATCTATAGAGTGTTAGCCATATAGATGTATGGCAAGCTAGAATCCTATAAATAAAGGCTTTGATTTATTTGGTATGCTTAACCGAGCCTTAAACACAAAGGCGCACATTGGGGGCAGTAATTTAAGAGTGCAGAAAGTTTGCCGTCGATGTCTGTTGATGAAACATCACACAACATAGCTGATTTGGAAGCAGAGCAGGGACCTGTTGAGCCACCTGAGCACGGTCTACCAGGCCATATGGTGAAGGTGATCATCATTGGTCTTGTACTTGTGTGCATGCTGTTGTCTGGCTTTGGAAATATCGCGACTTGGACCAATGGGGTAGAGGGCGTTGATTACGCGATCGCTTTTGGAACAGGTATCATCTCCGAAGTGATAGGCGCGGTGCTGCTTGTCGTTATTATATGGTGTATGGCGCGGCCTAGTTTTCAGCGTTTGCTGATGGCCATTTTGTTTTTGCCTGTATGGTCTATGGCGACTTTCCAAAATGCGAGCGCGAGCTGGTCTTATTATGTGGAAGCATCCAATTCAGATGAAATAGCTGCTGCACAGAAGAGGGCGCTTGAAACGCGCCAAGCTCTCAAAACGCAAGCTAATCTTGCACAAGAGCGTATTGAAGAGATCAAAAGTGAATTGTCTTTCATTGGTATGACGCGCACACCAGAAGAGATCCGCGCCGAACGCGACCGTTTGCCAGATAATTATGTAACCAAGCGCGCTGAACTCACTGCAGAGCTAAACAAGGCAGAGCGTCGTATCTCACTTGATACTGAGCTGTCAGATCAACGTGCTATGTTGTCCAAGACAGCTGGAGCAGGGGTAGTTGCTAATGTAACAGATGCAGGCGTGTCTGAATCCCAAACTAATTTGGGTGCGCCGGCATCAGATATGCCGGCGAGCGCTGCTGATATTCATGACATCTGGAGCTTTCTGGGCTTTGTGCAAACCAATCGCCTTGGAAGCCTCGTATTGGTTATGGAGATCATGAAGTCCTTTGGCTTATTGCTTGTAAACGTCGTGTTTGCAGGAGAGGGGCGTAAACGTCGTCCAAAGGCGGATCAAACTGCGCAGCGTTCAAATACAAAGCGTGCGCCAGCACAAAATCGCGTTGCGCAAACGCCTGTCGCTGTTGCACCAACTGCGAAAGTTATTCCGATGCTTGCAGTGCCAGCAACAGCAGCAGTTGCGACACCTGCGCCAGCACCAAGACAAGAGGCTGTCCCAAAACGTTCGACAAACCAAAGTGCTAAATCAAACATTCGCTTTGCAGATGAAGAAGATAGCCAAAAGTCAGACACGCAGGAAGAATCTGTCAAAACGGGTACAGAAGGCGGCATCGGTATCAGCTCGAAGTTTGTGTAATTCAGTTGAAATTGAATAAAAGTGGCTGAAAGAGTAGGGTTTCCCCACCTTTTACAGGGGCTGCTTTCAGGAATACTATTTCCCACATATTCAAGTGGGAAGTGATTATGAATTTACGTGATTTAGCTGTTTTTACACTCGTTTTTTCTGTGTTTGGTCTAACAACACCCGCTTTTGCTCAAGATAAAATGAGCAAAAAGCAAATGGAGAAAATGATAGCTAATTGCTTAGAAGCTGATGACTTAACTCCATGTGAAACATATGTAGAGCGCAGATTGGGAACGCTAGATTCTCAAGTTGCCCAGATAATGATGATTTCACTTAAATTAGGGCAATCTTGCTACAAAGATGACGCAGATGCGTGCGTAAATGCTGGACTGATCAACACTAAATTGAACGGCAAGAAGCAAGGCAATATATTCTATAAACGCGCATGTGATCTTGGCAATGAAGAGGGCTGTAAAGCGCTCAAATAGACGAAAACATCACACGCCGTAAATACGCATCAAACATCGGCACGGTAAAATCAATATCGCCGTGCGCTTGGCTGTAAATCATACCCTTAGCAATAATTTTGGCGCGGCGAGGCCCCAGCTTTTGCATGGGTTCACCTAATTTCTCGGCCACATCAGAAGAGCGATAGGGCCCGCTGCCAAGACTAGCCATTGCAGCCACATATTCACGTTCCATTGGTGTTAAACGGTCCAAGCGGACTTTGAAAAAACCATCATCCAACCGTTGTTGCGCGGCCAAAGATGCAGCTTTCACATCTTCAATATCAATAGGGGAGTTGTCTGCGATATTCCACGCTTGATAGCCCCATTCTTGAAGAAAAAACGGATAGTTTTGCGTTTGGTCTAATATCAAATCTAACGCATCGGGCGTGATACTTTCGCCTTCTTCGCGGATAGGCTTGGCGATTGCACCGCGTGCTGCCACAGGATCCAATGGACCAAGAGGGGGAAAGTCAAATAGGCGTTCAGCGTAGGATTTAGCATCTCCAGAAAGTGCAGCCACTTGAGGCAATCCGGCACCAAAGAAAATCACAGGCAATTGCTTTTGATTGACCCGATGAATTGCCACAATCAGCGCTGAATATTCTTCAGGATCAAGGTATTGCACCTCATCAATTAATAAACACCAGCCACGACTCGCAGCTTCGGCTGCTTGCCCAAGACTTAGGAAAAGGTCAGTCAGGTCAAATTCCAGATTACCGCTATCAGCACTACCTTTTTCAGGGTCAACTGAAAGGCTCATATTGCCAAGTTTCACTTTAAATACAGATGCAAAACTGCGTAATACTCGACTTGTTTGGTATGCTGCTTCTTTTGCACTCTCAATCATTGAAAGTTTGCGCAAAGCTTGAAACACACGTGGATATAACAGATCTGCTAGCCGTTTATTTTCAGGCGCTTCTATAAACGACGTTACATAATCATGTTCTTGCGCCATCTGTTCTAATCGGTTGAGGAGTACAGTTTTACCTGTTCCGCGCAGTCCCAACATGATTTGAGATTTGTCATGACGACCCATCAAAATGCGTTGCAATGCAATGTCTGCAGCATTGATAATGGGATCGCGTCCCACAAGCGCGGGCGGGGGAGACCCTGCACCGGGTGCAAAAGGATTGCGAACTGGGTCCATAACACGCTCCTGCGATATAGGCGTCAACATATCCGTCTACAGAGCATGTTTCCCAAATCTTCGCTAGCTGATTAGCTAGCAAAATTGGGTGCTCTATATCAAATTTACCTAAGTATATCTCAATCGTGTTATATATGTATCAATTTTGGTATAGTTATAGGTGCCATACAAAATTTGGTTGTCATTTTATAACGTTATGGAGCAGAAAACAGATGTAATTGCTCGCAGGTTTACCTCTTGAAGAGTGAGAGCAAAAATGTGGGTTGTGCATTCGCGATGGATAAAGACTGAACTGCAAGTTTTTCTTTGATTTGCAATGCTTCAAAACGATGCGCCAGTTTGCCTAGATCAGCGTCCACAAGGTTACCAAGGTTGGTCGTTAGCTGGTCTTGGATTTTCATTTCCATAGTATTTGAAATGGAAATGGCGTTATGGCGTGTTGCGTAATATTGGGATTGGCGTATGACGCGCGCTTGAGCAGCATCAACAAGCTTCAATGTTTGAGCAGCGTCTGTAAAATTATTTAGGGTGGCATCTTTTAAGGATAAACCCGCTAGACCGCTTGTACGGGTGTTCTTTTCGCGAATGGGAATTGAACCACCTGTAATGCTATCGAGGACCTCAACTTTCGTAACCGTTTCCCAGCTAACATCAACATCATCTTCAACTACCATAGAATTGGATACACTGGCCAAAGTTTTAGAGCTAGCATGTGTCGTGAAATTTGTACCATCCCAATTCATCATAACCGATTGTACAGAATCGGTAGTTTCTCCAGCGCCGCCCGGATCAATAGTGACGTTGGTACGCGCAATAACCGCAACCTCGAAAATGCTGCCAGGTATGGCGGGGAGGTCGCGATTTAGGGCGTGAGAGACGCTGTCACCGACAAGACCTGTTGAGCTGTAACTGTCTAATATTTGTTCATTCCAATTTGTCCCGTCAAACCAACGCATAACGTGTTCAGTTTCTGCTTCAAAGGGTGTACCCGCAGTGCCAATTGGAGAAATATTTAGATCAGCTTTGAAGCGGCTTCCTGTAGAGCCAAGTGTATTTATGAAGGATGTATTGTGCGTATTAAATGAAATATTGCTGCTCGTGAGAGAAGCTGTGGCACTAGTTACAGTGCCGGGGTGTGTGCTGGCTTCACCATTATGTTCTGTTGTGAGATCAAGGCGTAAGCGTGCATGTTCAAAATCACGATTCGCAGCCGCTGGTTCTGGAACTGTGAGAGAGAAGGGGAGGTCTATATCGCCCGTCACAACGCTCCTTGGTGAATTTAAGCTTCCTGTATTTGCGATGGATGTCCAATTCCCAGTAGACTCATCAAGCACGTCATAATGAACAATATAGTCAAAACCTGCTTCCGTGACGCCTGGGTAATCATCCGGGATGGTAATATTGCTCGATATGACGCCATTTTTTTCTGTTGGAAAATTGGAGGTAGACGCGCTTAAAGATAACGCTCCAAATCCGTTCACACGTCCTATCTGTGTGGATGTCCAGTCTTTTTCTCCCCAATGTGCCAGTAAAATAGCCGACCCTTCTTGAGAATTATCTGAACTTGGCGCTCCATTGGCTGTAACATTTTCAATGTCATCACCATCTGGCCAAGGATACACGCCTTGATATTCCGCGTATATTTCAACTGCGCGGGCGTTCAATGGAATGTCTGGCACGACGCCAGACGCACTCGCTACGTAAGCAGGGTCAAGAGGACCTGGGCCAATTATTGTTTCAGGGGAGGTCGGAATTGAACTCACTAAAGGTGTTCCACCTGCGCCCAGTTCTAAATCTGTCCAAGTATTTCCTACCATATATCGCATACGATAGGTTACATCGCCTTCAATGCGCTCACTTTGTAAGCCGCTACCTTTAAAAGCTAGGTTTAGCTCTATGGTTTCACCTGGGATAGGTTCTCCAATAGTGCGACTGTCAGGCCCCATATGCACAGGTGCTAAACCCGAAGGTAGATGGCGTGTTCCAATGTTAAGGAAATTTGATTCATTGCTATCAAGAAGGTTGATACCATCAAAGCTGGCCATGCCTACAATGTCATCAATATATTGCTTCAGCTTTTCAAATTCGTTGGCGTAGGCCTGTCTTTGAGAAGAGGTGAGGGATATATCCGATGCAGCGAGTGCCAGCTCTTTCATTTCTATTAAAATATCTGATACCGCTTCACTACCTGCGATGGTGGTGTCTAAAATACTAAGTGAGCGGTCTCTGGCTTGGTCTAATGTGTTGAGACTTTGAATATCGGCCCTTATATCTTGGGCAATAGCATATATCGCGCCATTATCTTTAGCAGATGAAATTGCTAAACCTGACGAGATTATCTTTTGTGTTTCTAGTAATTCTTTGTGGGTGGCGTTAAATGTCTGCAAAGCGACCGCTTGGCCAGTATTTGTGTTTATAGAAAACGTCATGATGACTACCCTTTTTACGGGGTAGACATCATGGTCCTCAAAACAGACAAACTTTCTCACGCTTGGACATGCTAAAGTTACGTCCCCCCAAGGAAAGAATAGATCAGCTAACCTAGCTATTGTACTGGGGGTGAACCCTTAAGAAATTCTAATTAAGGGTTAATACCTGTCTCGCGTAGTTGGCGGCGTAGTTGTACAATTTCATTCAATTGGGTGGCTTCTAATTTTTCCATCACGTTTTTACGATGAAATTCAATCGTTTTGACAGACAATTCCAATTCACGGGCGATGTGTTTGTTGCCCATACCATCGCTAAGAAGAAAAAATACTTCACGTTCTCTATTCGTTAAACGCTCAATCTTTACTTCCAGTATTTGTCTGTGTTCATGCAGCTGGAAGCGGGCTTCTGATTCCAGATATGCTGCTGCCAAACGATTTAAGAGGTGGGCGTTGTCTATTGGCTTCTCAATAAAATCAAACGCACCATCCTTTAGAGCGTTAACCGCCATGGGGATGTCCCCAAATCCGGTGATAAAAATCATGGGTGGCAAATAGGGGCGTGTACGTAGAGTTTCTAGCAGGCTTAGTCCCAACGCATCTTTCAAATGAACGTCAACAATTAAAGCACAAGGGGCAGTAAAATTAACGTGCTTTAAGAAGGTTTCCAGATTCAAGAAGCCATTGACGGCATAGCCAGCGTTCGTAACAACCCACTCAATAGCCTCAAGCGATGATGTGTCATCATCAATGACATAGATTTGTTTAACACTAATTGTCATGATATCTCTATTGGGATGAAGAGGGATGCAACAGTGTGCGTTCCATTGCGACGTTTTATTTCAAGATGACCGTTATGGGTCTCTAATATCGAACGTACAATGGCGAGACCCAATCCCATACCTTCTTGTTTTTCTGTCACTAAAATCGCTTTGGCCGTATCAAATGGCGCTATTTTATCAAGCTTTCCATTATCTATGACATTCACTCTCAGCATGTCGCAGTTTGTTTCCATAAAGACATCCACATGACCTTTGTGGTGAGATGTTGCTTGCGCAGCATTGCGCACCAAATTGAAAATGCACTGCTGAAGCTGGTTTTTGTCACCGTGAATTTGCACAAAATTTTCAGGATAATGTATTTTCAAGCTTGTCCCATGCCTATTGGCTTCAAGGGTGAGCAATTCCTTGATTTCGTGACATAAAAGCTCACTGGAAAATAACTCATGAGAGCCTTTTCCGCGTTTAACAAAGCTTCGAATACGCTCTGTTTCGTGCATGATACGGTTTAGTTGATCGAGTGCCTTACCTAAAGGGGGCTCAAGGGTATCTACTTCTACTCCGGTGCTCGCTAATCTTTTGCACTCGGTAATATACATATTAGCTGCGCTGACAGGCGTTGCGATTTCATGAGCTAGCGAAGCTCCCAATTCTCCAATTGAGGTGAGGCGGTCCATAGCCGCAAATTGTGTAAGCTGCTCTCTACGTTCTTGTTCTTTAGAAAAATTTGAAGTGGCATAAGCGCCTATGGCTAGCGCAATCAGGGCTTCTAAAATGACCAAGAATTGTATATCTGTGCGAATTTCTAGAGACGTTGGATATAATACGAGCAGCACGCTTGCGGACATGCAGAGTATAAAAATCATCGCCGTGCTAGCTGTTATTCCATATCGAAAGCTAATCCAGATAAGAGGAATAGACATTGGATAGGCACTTATTATCGGTGACCATAATAGCGTAAGGTAACTAATGCTCGCGCCAACGAGGATGGCAAAAGCCACCTCCAACCAAAATTCTTTCTTTCGGAATAAACGCTTTTCAAGAGCTAATTGGTTTTCAAAGAATGCATGCTTACCTGAGGCCCGTATGCGTACAGGATTAAATATTAGCAAAAGGAGGGGGGCGAACATTAAGATGCCGATCGCATCCCCGATGCCAAATGTAATGTAAGCTTTCAAGGCATGAGAGATAGGAACACTGCCACTTAAAACGGGCACGGCCATTGATATCGACCCCGCCAAAAAGGGAGCAGAAATTCCACAAAAACCCAACCAGAGAAGGGCTTTTAAGCTCACAAGAGGGAAGGTGATATACCCTTTGTCTTTGAGAAATTTTATAAACAAACCATATATGATGGGGGGTGCACTTATCCCAATGATATAGCTGCTCCAATGTGGCAGTAAGTCGGTTCCGCTACCGATTAAGTATTGAGCTGTAACCTCACATACTGCTGCGGCAATCGCAAAACGTGGCCCCAAAATAACAATTAAAAAGAAGCGTAACCCTGCAGGTGGGTAACATAAGCTAAAGGCGGATAATCCATGTAAATATCCTGCCACTTCAAATAGAACAGCATATGCGAAGGTATAGCAGATACAAATTGCAAGAAGCAACAAAGGGTCAGGCAGTGGTCCTATATATTTTAGAAACGACTTGCGTTGTGATAAGACCTCTGTGCCCTGAACGGCGTATTTGCGCTTGTTTTGCACAGATTTACAATGTCCCCAACACTGATTTATTCCCGTATAAATTGTTAAGGGCAAACTTTAAATATATCAATGCTCTTTATGCTGAGCACGGAATTTCGTTGCGAGCCATTATCTGTTTCTGGACTCAATAGCTCATCCACACCTATAGACCATGCCAAGCGTGTGTGATTCCCAATTGAGAAATGTATGAGTATCGTCGGTGTTAATGTCGAGAACGTCTCCAAGCGTTTGAAAACACAGCGTTTAAAAGCACTGTCGGATGCCGCGCGTCCAAATCTGTCTCACGAAGATGATGCTCTTGCCGCCAATGCAAATTTCACTATCGGGCAATGCTTGTTGGAGCAGGGCAAGGTGGGGCAAGCAGTTGAGTATCTGAAAACAGCCGCTCTAAAGGCAAGGCAGAATGCGCAATATCTTTGCTTACTGGCAAAAGCTGAATTGATGTTGCGCAATGATGCTCAAGCCCAAAAAGCGGCTCAGTCTGCCTTAGATGCTTGTACTGATACGGATGCTCACACACTGAATATCCTTGGATATGTGTTCTCTCGCTTGGGTAATCATCAAACGGCGCTTGGCCTTTTTGAGTGCGCCGTATCTTTGGCACCTAATATAATTGAGTTTCGCGACAATCTGGTGCGCACTTATGTATTCTTTGGTCGTAAAGAAGAAGCCATTATCCAGTTTGAGGCGATTTTAAAGCTCAATCCAGCTCATGGCAAAGCGCATTTGGGGATGGCCGAGTTAAAGACCTGGACCAAAGAGAGCAACCATATCCCGCGCCTGACAAAAGCTCTCACACAAACCAAAAGCAAGATTGAGCAAATCCGTATCCGTTTTGCTCTGGCAAAAGAGTGTGAGGATTTAAACCGGTCAAATGATGCATTTGATCATTTATATGCTGCAAACAAAGACTTCTTCGTTAGCGCCAAGTTTGACATTCAAAACGATTTGCAGCTCATGCAGTCTTTTCAGGATATTTACACAGACCAGCTGAAACAACAGCAATCCAGCATAGAGGAGGGGCCATTATTTGTTGTCGGTATTCCGCGTACAGGCACAACACTCGTGGACCGCATCTTAACTGCACATCCCCGCGTAGACGGCGCAGGTGAGTTGCAATCAATGCCCTTGGCGGTGAAGCAGGCATCTAAAACACATTCCAAAATTGTGCTTGATTTGGAGACAATCCAAAAAGCAGGCAATGCGTTTATAGAAGATGTTGGCCGCGCCTATATCGAGAATGCACGCTTATATTCGCACGTTCAAAACAGTAGTGTTTTTACAGATAAATTGCCGCTTAACTTTCTCTATGCCGGCTTTATTCTTAAAGCGCTTCCACGCGCTAAAATGGTGTGTTTGCGTCGCAATCCAATGGATACAGTTTGGAGCAATTACAAACACTTATTCGCAGGCGGCGCGCGCTATCACACATATTCCTATGATTTAATGAGTATCGCCAAATTCTATTTGGGATATCTGAAGATCACACAGTTTTGGCAACAAGAGTTTCCAGACCGTTTCCTGATAGTCGATTATGAAAACATTGTTGCAGATCAAAAAGCGCAAACTTCAAAATTGCTCAGTCATTGCGGGTTAAACTGGGAAGAGGGGTGTTTGGACTTTCATACCTCAACCAAAGCCGTAGCAACTCCCAGTGCCAGCCAAGTTCGCCAACCACTATATAATAACTCCATCGGAAAGTGGAAACGCTATGCTGACCAGCTAGAACCCGTCCGTGCCTTCTTTGAAGAGAAGGGGGTGGATGTTTAAAATTTCTGCGTATTGGCCTCAAGCCATGGTTTTAAATGTGCGAAGTCCATTTGTTTTTGATCAAAACGCGCATAAATGAACGAGATTATTTCATTTGGTCGCGCAGTGATGGTTTTGCCATTCAGACCTAAAAATAGATCAAGCGACATAAACGCTGTGCGTTTATTGCCATCAATAAAGGGATGGTTTTGAGACATGCTCTCCCAAAACGCGGCTGCTTCAGAGATTAAACCATCATAATAACCTGATTGTGGACGCGCTATTGCAGCTTCTAAGCCAGCTTGATCTCGAATGCCGAATGATCCCCCATAACGTTCAATCTGCACGTGATGGATATCAAGAATATCCTCTAGGTTTAGATAGTCATGACTCATTTAGCCAATTCTTTATACACATCGTCAAAGCGTTCAAAACTCTCGTTTTTAAGTGCATCTAGCTTTGCTTTGCGGGCGTTGGTTTCATCCATGGATTTGAGGCGGTTATATTCATCAATATCCAAAAGCACATGTGATTTATGCCCGTGCTTTTGTATGCCAATGGGGATTTTGCGGGCCTCATCAAGAAAACGTCCCGCATTATTTTGAAACTCCGTTGATGTCACAAACTTTAAATCCATGGTCGCCTCCTGTTAGAATGAACGCAGTAAATCCCTATTATAGCTAAAATAGCTAATATCAGCAACCAAACCTCCACACTCTCGCCATTATATGCAATTGTACTTTACGCTTATGTCATGCTTATGTGGCGTACGGGGTGGGAAGCTACATATGTTTAAACAATTTTCGATTCTAGGCGTTGTGCTTTTATATGTGTTTGGCATAGCTGCACACGCACAGCAGATTGCCGTTTCAGAACGCAATAATTTAAAATATGCATGTGAGGCGACATGGGAGATATCTGGTGTTGAAGTCGATGCTCGCTGGTGTCAGTGCAAGAATGATTATTACCTTGACCACATGACGGTGTCCGACTGGCTCAAATATAGTCGTGACTATTATGCCCTCAACAAGCTTGAGGGAATTCAATCTGAAGCCAACAGCTATACGCGCTATTTGCAATTGGCCGACAGTCATTGTCGCACCTGTAAAGAAGACAATTATAAAGGCTGTATCAAAGGCGAGACGCAGATTGATAAATATAAAGATCTTGCTGAAAACATCTCGACAGGTCAGTTCCAAAATGTCCGTAAAGACATGATGTATAAAGCTTTCTTCGCAGACTTTATCAAAGGCTATTCAGACCATTGCAGCGCCTATATTCGCGAGGGGATGGTTGAAACGCACATATATGAAGATCCTGTTTTAGGGACGGGTGGGTATCGCCGGGAAATCGAGATGACATTCTTCAATAGCTATATTCAATACAGCAAAGACCTCGCCAATAATTTCATGCTCGAAATCATAGGTAAGGCTTACAAGTCCGTCATGGAGCAAAACCCAATGGCGATGATGGAGATCGGCTTTGATATAGCAACGCGAGATGCCTTTATGTCCCAACATTTGGCCGGCAAATGTCAAACACCTAGAGTACGCGCACTTCATACAAACCTTGCCTTATTTGATCGTGGTTTACCTGCACAAATTGATCCGCGCGTCGTCAAAAAGGAATTGGCTTCAACCCGTGAAAAGCGCAATGAAATCTACGCTTACACTCAGAAGTCATACGAAAAAGCCGTCGCAGAATACGCACCTATACGCGATAAATACGAACCCAAATCGTGTCCGCGACAGCAAGATGAGGCCACCTATATCTCCACCCCGCGTAGCCCAGATGGCTATAATCTCAAAGATTTGGAGGGCAGTTGGCGTGGGACATTATTTGGCGAACCCGCAGAAATGGGTCTCTGGCATATTCAACACACGCCTGAATCGACGCCCACAGCCATTGGCGTTTTGTATCTAGCAGAGCGTAAATGCACATTGGGTTTGGGCTTTGATGTATATGGCAATCCCGCGCGCGCAACAATCAGCACCTACCATATGCACAGACAGCCGCTTAATTGCATGGACGTGATGCAAGGGGATTATGATAAAGGTGGCTTTACCGTATGGGGTGATTTTGCTGTCCAAAATGGCAAGCCGACATTCCTTTTTTCTCAGATAGATTATTTCCTAAAAGACGTGGCTGATTGTGATGGTCCATCCCCCAGCTTTGAGCGGGCAAAAGCTTCAGATGCTTTCAAACAAGCCATGCGCGATATTCTTGCGGCAAATGATCCAAACGTCTTTCCGCCCACACAGGAACAAGTTGAGAAAATCATCCACTAACGAAGGTGAGCGGAATTTTCAGACATAATTGCACACATACTGACAGTTTTGTGATTTCACGACTGCGCCAATAGTCTTTATGGGTTTGCTTAGCAAGTCTCACGCCTTCGGCTCGTCGAAGAAGGTGTCTTTCTGCTCCCATATTTAAGATGCAAGGTCACATTATGAGCTTCAAAATACAACATTCAGTTCTGAGCATTGTAAGTGCATTCTGTTTGTTTTCAGCGTTGAGTGCATGTGCAAGCCCACCAACACCTCTGGACACAAATATCTCTTATGACGCGTCATTGGAAAAATATGCGTACCCGTTTGCTGTCGAAGCATACCAGTTTGACTCTCAAGGGCAGACACTTGAAATGGCGTATATGTATTTGCCTGAAAGCCAGGCAGGCAAGGGCGTTGTGACGCTATTGCACGGCAAGAATTTTAACGGTGCTTATTGGGAAAAAACCGCAAATTATCTGCATGAATTGGGCTATGGTGTGTTGATACCGGACCAAATTGGTTTTGGAAAATCTTCAAAACCAACAGACTATCAATACTCTTTCCCAGCATTGGCGCATAATACAAAAATGCTGATGGATAGTTTAAACATTCAATCCTCGCACCTTATCGGCCATTCCATGGGCGGGATGCTCGCGTCCCGGTTCGCGTTGCTATATCCTAACAAAACACAGCAATTGACGCTTCTAAATCCGATTGGTTTGGAAAATTATCTGCACTATGTAGAGTATAAGGATGTAGATTTTTTCTATGCAAACGAGTTGAACCAACAGCCAGAGCAGATTGCAGCGTATCAGCAAAAGAACTATTATGACGGCGCGTGGAATGACACTTATGCTGCTTTAACTATTCCCCTTATAGGCTGGGTGAATGGACCAGATTGGCCGACACTGGCGATGGTCAATGCTCGTACATATGACATGATTTTTTCAGGTCCAGTGATCGAAGAGTTTGATGACTTTGAAATGCCCGTCACACTTATAATTGGTACACGTGACCGCACCGGACCGGGTAGAAACTGGATGCGAGCAGGCGTGGATTATGAATTGGGTCGTTACGACAAATTAGGCGCTCAAGTCAAAGCCCGTAATGCCAAAATAGATGTCATTGAGTTGGATGATCTAGGACATCTACCACATATTGAGAGCTTTGAGCGCTTCGAAAAAGCGCTTAATCAAACCTTGTTGGATTAGTTGTCTCTATCCTTACCCCCCGCAATTTTGCTTATTGTGGGGGAGGGATGCAGCAGACATAATCTGTGCTTGTGAAAAAACTTAAACGTTATATTATAACACTTCAAGCAGCTGAGCCTCGACACATTTTGTGGCGAAGAGCTCCACTGGAGGCCCTAATATGACACAAGATACAACCAAGCCGTCTAAGCCTGAATTTTTCAATCAGGAAATGGCCCAAAGCTATGATGATCGAAACAGCAAGTTTGGTGTCGTGAAAGACAATGTACATTTCCATGTGAATTTAGTGCTAGAAGATTTGCCAGATGATGCGCGTGTATTGTGTGTAGGGGCAGGGACGGGCATTGAGATAATTGCACTTTCGAGTCTGCATCCAAAATGGCGCTTTGTTGCGCTAGATCCTTCAAAGCCAATGCTGGATGTGTGTGCTAAGAATTTAGAAAACGCCAATATCACTGATAGGTGCGAGCTTATCCACGGATATGTGCAAGATGCGCCCAACAGCGTTGAATTTGATGCGGTAATCAGTCTTTTTGTGGCGCACTTTATCCCAGTTGAAGATCGGCCTTCTTATTATAAAAACATTCATGATCGCCTGAAAAAGGGGGCATGTTTTGTCTCAACAGAATTGAGCTTTGATCTTGATAGTGCAGAATTTCCGGCCATGTTGGAGAATTGGAAATCTATCCATAAACTTATGGGCGCAACACCTGAATCGCTGGAAGCACTACCTCAATCATTGCGCGATACTTTAAGCATTCTGTCACCCAAAACTACAGAAAGCTTACTCAAAGAAGCTGGATTTGGTTTGCCCGTTCAATACTTACAAAATTTCATGATACGCGGCTGGTATAGCGTGAAATAAACGATCCTTACCCGCTCACATACAAGGTGCGGGTGTGTGTGCCTGAACCTATTTAATCAGCCTGATATTTGAGCCACAACCCCTTGGGGCACGGGGACAGGCGTACTGGCGTAATCTGTATTCAGAACAAGGTTCGGGCTAGATGTCAGCGAGATTGTATTGGCAACGATCACAGTGAATTCTGAATGGTCGGCGACGGGGGTGACAGCATCAATGGAAAGGCGGCCTCGAGGTAAATATATTGTGCCAACGAGATATCGCGTAAATTCACTCGTGATGCGATGGATTGCGCCGAACGCATTATACTTGTCTTCAAAGAATAATAACCCCGCCATGACGCCGTCTTCCGGTGCGCTCAACGTCACTTTTGCATTGCTAGTGAATATGAAATAGGCATCTCGTCCCGTTAAGAAAAAGCCTACGCCTTCACCTGTTAGTTCAGCATTGGCTTCAACCTTTAGCGGCCCGTCTTTTAAGATATAAATACCCTTCGATAGGGTTACTTTTGCACTGCTGTTGATGGATAAGCCGCCGCAATACACACCGGGGTGAATTGTGATGGTCTTGTTGCCAATCTGATAATTGTTGAAATCACAGCCAGAGTAAGTTGGGTGAGGGCGGTTTGCCAATGGATTTGAGATTGTGGGGGCATCTGTGATGGGTAAGGGCGCAAAATTTTGCCGCATGCCTTGATATCCACCACTTGTGAATAGGTCTTCTGCGGTAATTTTAGCGTTTGATAGGCTGACTAATCCATAACTATGTTTGGAGTTTGAATAAATCGCACAGTTGGGAGCATAAAGGGATGCATTCGACTCAAGGCTGACCGTTTTCTCCACTGTCTCATTTAATCCGATGACACATATGTTTCCAGATTCGCCGGAAGCAATTGCGGTAGCAGAGGCGGTAATCGTTTCAGCCTTTATGAGCCTAAACGGTGTGACTTGTTTGAGCGGTGCGGATAAATTTACCCCTACAGTATTTGCTTGTAGGTCAACGTCCGGATTGACTGTAATGTTTTGATCGCGATCTTGAGAGGCGACATAGGCCGTCGCAACAGCTTCTATCTTTGCGGGATCATTAGATGTGATTGCAATTTCACTCGCAGCGGCGAGGGCTGAAATATCTGCCAGTGATTGCAATTCTTGTTTCTGATTGTTTACAAAAGCAAATTCCATCATGCCGCTGACCAAAAGAGTAAGCGCACCAAGGAATAACGCCATGAATATGGCCGTATTTCCCTGTTCGTTCATAGTAAAATTGTTAATAGAGTTGCTTCGCATGTTAAGCTGTTTAGGGGATAACTTTGAATAAAAGGTATGTCTTTACAGTGGCTTTTGCGAAAAATTTTACATTTTGTAAAATATCATCGCCAAACGGGCAAGATGTCCGGCCGTATGTGTATATTTCAATTGTTTAAGTAATATAGTTAAATCTACACGTTGAAATTGTATTGTGTTGATCGCCAAATATTCAAGAGTTCACTCTAATCTCACATTATAGACACCAACTTCACTGTGGGGACATGAAAAATGTTGGATTACCTCTTTAGTTTTGATGGCCGCATAGGGCGGGGTGGTTGGTGGCTGCGTGTCATGGTTATTCAGCCTGTGATAATGTCCATCGGTTTTCTCACAATGGGCTTGTTGTATGACAATGTGGGGCCAACTATGGCGCTACTTCCTTTTTTCACATTGATAGCCGGTATCGTCGCGGGCGTCTGGGTGAATATAGCTGCAGGTATACGCCGCTATCATGATCTAGGGCGGACATGGACAAATATTTTCGGCGTATTTATTCCTGTCATAGGTCCAATAATGGAGTTTTATAGCTGTGGTTTTAAAGCCGGTGATTTAGGGCCAAATACATTTGGTCATCCTCCCAAAAGTGCGTCTGGTGGAAGCACTATGCGCCCCCGGCACAGGCAGGGGGATAACTGGACAGAAAATATTGATTTTGGCGAACAGACACGCGTGTCTAATCGCCAAAATGGCAATAGCCTCGACTTCCTCAATTCAGACCCTAAGCAGGGGGCTAGCAAATCCCCATCAAACACACGTGGGAGCAGGTCAGGTGCAGGTACACACCAGAGCGGCTTTAAAGCCAAAGCACATTATGAAAAAAGCAAAACGCAAACCAATATGATTGAGAAAAATCCAACCTTCGGTGAGAGATTATCTGGAAAAACACAGCGTAAATCCTTTGGCAAGGCCAAGAAGATATTTTAAAACAGGTTGCTATAGAAGCTGACTAGGAGTGGGTGTCAGCTTAATCTTTCACGTCAATACCGCTCTGGAAACGCTATTAAAGAAGATGTGTCATCGGTGAGTTTAACTCTTTAAAACGCAAGCTATAAGGTCCAATAACCCCGATCGGGATTATTGGGTTTGTTTCTGGTGTGAAAAAGCAATTTCATCCCGAACGGGATTACTTTGTTTAAATTTGGTGAGAATATGCTATGATCACCCCGAAAGGGATGATTTATGAGCGAAGATGCAATCTCAAAACTTGGCGATATGGTCCGCAATGCACGCAAAGCGCAGGGGCTTACGCAAGAATCCCTCGCATCCATGTGCGGGGTTGGTATTCGTTTCATTCGTGAATTGGAGCAGGGGAAAGCATCCTGCCACATGGGGAAGGCGTTTCATGTGCTGACTATGTTGGGGCTTGATGTGCGCATTGATGGAGAAACGTTATGATGGATAAAATCCTCAACGTGTATCTCAATGCCGAATGTGTGGGAGAGCTATCACAAGACCAAGCCGGCAACCTGACTTTCAAATATGACGATGCCTATTTTGCTTCCGCAAGCCGGGGCATTTCTCTGTCATTACCCCTACAGGAACATACTCACCAAGGCCCGCATGTGGACGCGTTCTTCTCTGGGCTTTTACCTGATGAATCTGTGCGCGACAGGCTTGCCGCTTTTCTAGGTGTCTCCAAAGCAAATGCTTTTGCATTGCTAGAAATTGTGGGGGGTGATTGCGCAGGTGCCATCGCGCTTTATCCACGAGAAAGCACACTGCTCACACAAACACATGCTGACTATCAAGTGCTTGATGATAAAGCGCTTATTGAAGCATTGGATATGATTAAGCGCCGCCCCATGCTTGCTGGAGATGATGGCTATAGGCTTTCGCTCGCGGGTGCGCAGGATAAGCTCGCGGTTCGATTGCTTGAAGGAGGGGACGTCGCCATAATGAAGAATGGCGCGCCTAGCACGCACATTCTCAAGCCCATGATTGAGCGCGTCATTGATAGTGCTCACAATGAATTATTCTGCATGCGCCTTGCCCAAAACGTAGGCATAGACGTGCCAAATGTCAGCCTGCATCATGTGGGTGATCGGCCATATTATCTTGTGGAGCGCTATGATCGCACAATAAATGAAAATGGCCAGATAGCGCGCATTCACCAAGAAGATTTCTGTCAGGCATTGGGTATCGCGCCGACAATTAAATATCAGCGAGAAGGCGGGCCTGGCATAGATCAATGCTTGGATGTAATTAGGGCCCATACCGCACGACCCGCGCGTGATAATCTAAAATTCCTAGACATTGTTGTTTTCAACTTTCTTATCGGAAATGCAGACGCTCACGGTAAAAACGTCTCCTTGCTATACACTGGAAATAAGCCGGTCCTTGCGCCAGCTTATGATTTGCTGAGCACAGCCATTTATCCTGATCTTGCAGATAAAATGGCTATGAAAATTGGTGGGCATTATAAACCTAGAGACATATATTTGCTCAGCTTTTTAAAGCATGTGCCCGACACAAAATTGGCGCAAAACGCGATGACTAAGCGCATATATGCCATGAGCGACAAGGTTTTAGCAGAGTTTCCAAAACTCGTTGACGCGCTAAAGTTAGAAAATGTGAATTCTGATATTTTCGATGATATTTATAAAGTCGTGAAGTGGCGTGTAGAGCGACTTCGCACTTAACTACTCATTGGGCATAAGCCAAATTATGCAACAATAAACCAGCTAGATATATTCCGACCCCAAACACAAAATGGGAAGCAAAACTTTTTAGGCGCACAAGAGAAGGTTTGGGCATCTTACTGCCAGCTATTCCCATTCCAAAACACGGCTGCATGATAAAAAATGGAATAACAACTGTCGTCACACCTATAATAAGGGCAGGTAATAGCGTTGGATTAGCAAGCCATGCTTCACCCCATATCAGCACGACTGCACCCGCATATATAATTCCAATCACATAATGAGCTGTCCACCCGATAAAGGCTTCTCCAGATGTTTTGGAACTTTGCGCAATGCTTTCATGCGTAAATTGACCTTTCATCATATGGGTCATCCAGCGCCCCACAAGAGCAAAATTAAGCCCAGCAATATTAAAAGCGGTTTTCAAAAATATCGTCCAAAAATCCATAATCGCGGTCGCGCCAACGCCGATAAAAACCACATAAGGGATGAGCTTGATCGCATGGGGCAGGTCTTGTGTGTATTCTAACAAGGGAATCTCCTAAATCTTATATTATTAAGCAATTACAACATGTTATGTGTTGTTATTTGCTCTAAAAATTGTCTTTCCTTCATTTTTGTTTGTGTCATAATGCGCATCATACGACCTCAAGTTAACTTGAGGTCAAATGCTTTTTAGGAGACTTTGATGCTGGAGACTGCAAAGGTTGCAAAAATAACGGGCCTACCAGCTTCAACGCTTAGATATTATGAGGAAAAAGGGCTGATTAAATCAGTCGGGCGTAAAGGTTTAAGCCGCTTGTTTGAGCCGGATATCATTGAGCAATTAGAGTTCATCGCATTGGCGCGCATTGCGAGGTTTTCACTAAAAGATATTGCAGCAATGTTTTCTAGAAACGGCGCTTATCATGTCGATCGTCAATTGTTAAAAGAAAAAGCCAAAACACTTGATGATGAGATCAAACGCCTCACAGCAGTGCGTGATGGATTGCTTCATGTCTCAGACTGTATGGCATCTAGTCACAGCGAATGTCCAAGATTTCAAAAGCTTTTGCGCGTTGCTGCCAAGAAACAATCAAGAGACAAACACATACGGAATAAAGTTTGATTCTGTCCGAGTATGATTGAACGATAGTGTGTCATACTATCTTTAAATGTAGGAAGAAAAGCCCAGCAAAGCTGGGCTAAATCAAGTTATGTTTATAATAAATAAGGCTTATTTATTTCATTCAAATAGAAAAGCCCGTAAGCGCTGATACAGGGTGTGTGATGCATCCAACCCCAGGGCAGCTATTTCTTTTTCTGGCCCTTCTTGAGCCATGGAATATCGTTTCATCGATAGGCCGAATACTTCCCTATAGAATGAGAGAGACGTTTCCCTTGGAGTTTCTTCGTAAATTGCGATCGTTGCAACTAAGTACACAACTGCGTTCTCTAACGCTGCAATGCGAGCGGCGAGTGCTTTTTCATTATTCATGATATCCCCTTGATTAAAAAGGGAGTTATTCACATTAACCGCGGTCTTATGAGTTGGGCAAACCCTATCTTCGTATTCGTTCCCAAGCCAGTATTGTTCAGCTGAATATTGTTAAATCGAATAAAAGAGTACCCGCCTGTAGCGGGACGCTTTAGCATATCAATACTGTGACAAATGGCGAACAGACACGCCTAAAAAGAAACAGAAATTTTTTAGTGTTATACTGGCTCAGAGAAGCTCTGATACGAATGAGCTTCTCTGAGTTGTCAGAGCGCTTATTTAGGGGGATTTCGGCTCCATACCATCACACCCGTTCCATCCTTTGCATTTTCAAAAAAAGCAGCACGCATGGGAGATGCAAAATTGGGATCATCCAATTTGAGGGCCAAATACTGTGTTTCACCAGAATTAGATTCTTTAATCCAACCAGCGCCCAATTCACTTCCATCCGAAAAAACGCGATAATCAGGAGCATCTAAATTGGGTTTGTCTTTGACTGGTAAAATTTGAGCTTCGACATTTATCGACATGGTTCTAATTCTGCCAGTGTAAATGCCATCTTTTAGTGTAAAATGTCCTATTTGAGCCATGGTCTAATATCCTTGTGGTTGAGAGGTTGAATGAAGCTTTTTGCGAGCACGTTTAAATCCCAGGTCTGACTTTAGAAACGTATCGAGCATGGCAGGGATAAGTGTTTCTGGCTTTTCGTCATTTCCATAAGATTGCTGATATAAATGGGCATAATCTTTGAGAGCGAGAGCCAAATCCGGCTCTAAACTGATGCTCATTCGTACAGGCGTGCGGTCAGGTAATTTCTCTAAACGTAGAGGCATTTAGGTCTCCTTCAGTGATAGGGTTTCAAAATGATGTCTTGGGTGACAATGACGCGCAGTGGCCAACCGGGGCGTATTTTTATGGTTGGTTGGATCCCAAGCTGTTTATCAACAATTGTTTGTCCAGCTTGGTTGATTGTATCTGACGTCCCATTGCGAATAGCTCTAACAATATCGCTGTCATCATTTGCACCCAGTTCAGAACCTATTCCTAGCAAGGTAGCTAAACCTGCAGCTGCAAATACGCGGTCCCAATGATGATCTGTTTTATCTGATAAGCCAGAATAGCCTTGTTCATCCGCGCCAGGTGCCGAAATGATGATGGAGTGACCATCAGGAAAGAGAATTCGGTTCCAAATCACAAGTGCTCGGTTTTGACCAAAACTGACACTTGATTGGTATCGTCCCAAGAGACGTGCGCCTTGTGGGATAAGAATATGATGACCTGTAGCTGTGTCATACACCGGTTGGGTAATCTGTGCGATAATAGTTCCAGGAAGATCTGAATTAATCCCAGTTACCAAAGATGCTGGTATTAATGTGCCAGCCATAATTTGATAAGGAGAGGCGGGGACCTCTAGATTATGCCGATTATAAATGTCACTCCGAGGTGGCGCATCTGCAAACGCACTTTTTTCTTCCTGCAGATTACTATTGTACTGTCCTTTTAAGGCAGATCCAGCTTGAGGCATGCTAGATTTCGCAAGTGCCATGAGTTCTGAGCGCGTATCTAGCATAGCTTGATGCTGACTGCTTAAGGGGGATGTCGTTGACGATGTTTTACTTGATTTGGATTGAAGCTGGAAAAAAATAGGTGCTTTGCTTGCATCCTCAGCAAGTTTAGCTTGTCGCATACGCGCGGCGCGTTCAGCTTCATCTACTGGATTGGGTTTAAAACCATTTGGTGTCGTTGTGAGATAAGTGGGGTCTATACCTAAATCACGCTCTGCCGCTAATATGGTTGCGCCCAAATCTCCATTTAAAGGCGGACCTAGTTTGGGCACATCATTATACGTTCTGGGAAGTCGGGCTAAACCTTCTGGTTTACGTGTATTGGTGGTGTTATAAAGCTCGCGCCTTTGCGTTGGATCGATAGCCTTGGGAGGAGCGAGCGCGATATTCACGGCAAAAAAAAGCCCTATAGCACATACACCAGCTGCGAGTATTAAAACCTTGCGGTTTATGCGCGTGACAGGACGCGGCTTTGAGCGGATATTGAGTTTGTCTACATGCTCAGCAAAAGGGATGGGGTCAGACATTGGCTAACGTCCAAATAGGGCAGATAGGCTGCTGCGCGAAGAAGCGCGCTCAATTCGCACGATAGTTTGGCGCTTAGTACCAAGACGTAACTCGGCTGCGCGAAACAAGCGGTCTACAATATAGTAGTTATTCTTTATGCGGTAATTGACCAGTTCGGCATCACCTGTCTGCCCCACCACGAAAAGCGGGGGCATGTCTGACGTGTGAATATTTGCAGGCATTTGGATGAACACTTTCGTGCCATCATCAAAAACGCGGACAGGCTTCCAAGAGGGGCTATGACCAGACAGCTTATAATCAAAGTTCAAACCTTCGAGTGTAAGCCCGCTTTCTATTGTGTGAGCCTGTCGTTTCTGAGCGCGCTCATTCTTAGAGGTGAGCTCAGCTAAAGCATCCTGAGGATAACGCCAAGATAAAGCGGCCATATACCCCGATGAAACAGCCTCTAACTCAAGATGGTAGGTACGTTTATTCGTCGCAATCATCAAATTGGTACGTATGTCAGCGCTTATAGGTTTTACTAAAACATGCGCGCGCGATGTCGCGCCAGAGCCAGAGAGGGTGTCGCCTACAACCCAACGCACAGTGTCACCGGCTGAAACTGAAACCAGTTCCTCACCTATTTGCAGAGCGATATCTGTAATTTGCCCTGGACTAGCGTACAGGCGATAGAGGGCACCTTCTGTATAGGGGTAGATTTGTATAGCGTTGACATACCCGTCCACGGACGGCTCAATTAACGCATGCTTGCGGCCTTCTTTGATAGCTTCTTGCGGTGTAATTTTCTTTTTAGAAGGTGCCTGAGGGCCTATCTTTTTCATTTGCCCCGGCAAAGGTAACGCAACAGTTGTTTCTACAATTTTGACTGGGCGGGCTGTTGCATCTTCAAGCGGGCGCGCAGCAATAAAATCTTTTGGTGTGACAGGCTCAAGGTCTGTTGTTGCGCAAGCTGACACACATAAAACCAAAAGGGGCGGCATAAAGCGTGTGCAGTTCATTTTTGATCTCCTGTAACAAGGTCTTGGCCCCAATTGAGGCTGTGCAGATAGAGCCCGAGTGGATTAGCCCGCAGGGTGGCAGCTGTGTTGGGTGTTTTGTGAATGATGGAGAAGTTTCCGGTATATCGTTGCGCTAATGTGAGCGCGCCATTTTCGTACGTCTTCTCCAGCCAACGTGCCTGAAAACTATTCTCAGACACACGCACTACTGAAATAACATCTATGGTGCGCGATTTACGACCTACATCTGCGAATGGGTCATTATTGGCTGCATATTCATTAAGAGTGGTAGCGGCTTTATCGGTTACGAAATCATAAGCTTTAAGCCAGTTTTGCCGCACCACAACTGGATCAATTGAAAGGCCGCGTACATTCTCTATGAAGTTTGCCAAATGATGGGCTATCTGTGCGTCTGTTGGAATATAGGTGTCATTCGCGGGCGCAATCGCACGCGCAGCACCGGTCTCATCTACCTCGACAACATAGGGCGTAACGCTTGATTGCATGGAGCGCCATATTAATGCTCCCGAAGATAAGAAGCTTAGACCTAAACATCCTAAGGCCATAAGTCGCCAGTTTTTGGCTTGAACTCGCGCTGAACCAATACGTTCGTCCCAAATTTGTCCTGCTTTTTGATAGGGAGTTTCAGGAAAAGGGCTAGGTCCATACGAAGAAGTGGAGCGCTTGAACATTATTCATCCTTCGTCTGTAAGCTGGGGTTTGCACCTGATGCACCGCGATCTCCATCCCGTACGCTATGCATGACTGCGCTGCTGGCTTGACCAATACGTTGCTGGGTTTGGAAACGCTGAGCCCAATTATCTGATTGAGTATTGGAAGTGGCAGATTGAGGTGGAGGAGATCCACCTGTAGCACCCCAAACAGATTGACTGCCCTGATTGTAAGCCTGTTTGATACTATCAATAGGCTTTGAAGCTTGCTTTTGAAGGGCGTCGCCGCCAGCGCGTGCGATACCGCTAATGCCACCTGCAATGGCTTTGGCACCAGTCGTGCCTGAAGCAACAGACCCCAAAGTATAAGCTGTGCGTGCGGCACCTGTCATGGAGGCTCCAGCTTTTATAGCTGAGCTTGCACCAGATGCGGTTGCACCGACCATAGCACGACTGCCCATGCTTGCCACATATCCAGAAGCTGCAATACCAGCAGCAGCTCCTGCAGCGGATCCAGCGCCCAATTGTGGGGCTCCAGTTATAAGTCCTGCAGCGATACTCGGCGAAAATATTCCCATCCAGAAGAAAACTATTGAGGCAAGCACTGTCCCCATAACTTGAGCTAGGGTGATATCAGCCTCTGTTGAAAAGGCATCTGTAATACTCGCAAAGAGGTTTGAGCCAATGCCAATAATGACGGCTAAAACCATGAGTTTGATACCCGATGTCATGACATTACCTAACACACGTTCGGCTAAAAAACTGGTCTTATTCCAGAGTGCAAAAGGTATGAGAATAAAGCCGGCAAGTGTGGTGAGTTTAAATTCTAATATAGTTATGAAGAGCTGCACAGCTAAGATAAAGAAAGCCAATATGATAACAGCCCATGCCACAAACATTACAGCAATCAGTACAAAATTATGAAAGAAGCTAACTGGACCTAAAAGCTCAGAAATTTCCTCTAATAGTGGAGCTGCCGCCTCAAAACCTACATTTGCGATATAACCAGGGCGCAACAAGTCATCAGCAGTCATCGAACCACCACCAGCACGCAGACCAAGGCCTGCAAAACTGTCAAAAATGAGGGTGGCGAGTAGGGTGAAATTGCCGATAATGAAGGCAAAAAAGCCCACATATAGTATTTTTTTGATCAAGCTGCCAATGACATCCTGATTAGCAGATAATGCCCAAAATAGACCTGCCAATGTGATATCAATGACTATCAGTGTGCTGGATAGATACGCAACATCACCTGCGAGTAAGCCAAAACCTGAATCGATGTAGGTAATAAAAGTGGCTAGGAAGGTATCAATAACATCCATCAATTATCTCCTTCGATGAATGCTTTTGTGCGAGCGCGTCCGCGCTCAGCTTCTGCTAAATGGCGCGCATTTTCTAACACCTGAGCTCGGTAATGACCTGCCATGAGGTTTTGCATTTGAATAAGTTGTTGAGTTTGTAAGCCTTCAATCTGGTTACCCGCTTGAACAGCTTGAAGGTTACCGGATGCAGATTGGCTAGCAGAGATGAGTCGCTCTAAAGATGCGCTATCAACCCGCGTATTTTGAACCGTTTGTGCGGTTAACTCTAGGCTTTCTTTAAACGCGATGCGCGATTGTTGCCATCGAGCGCGTGCTTGAGCCACAAGGTCTGCTTGTGCTGGGGGCATATGTGTTTGATCTTCTGGATAAAGATCTTCATATTGCTTTTCAATCTCTTCTATGCGGTAGCCAATGCCATGCGCTTTTTGCGTTAATTCTTCAATTTTGGAGAGTCGATCTAAGATATCATGTTCAATGCTTTCAGGCAGGCTTTCTAAGTCTTTTGCCATATTTTCAAGCATTTTCACTTCATTTGCGAGTTGAACAATTTGGTTGATGACTTCTTCAACAGCCTGCACCAATTGTAGAATGCTTGAGATGTGATTTGCAGGATCATAGACGACCCATTGAGCTTTTGCGGGTAAGACAATTGATAGGGATGATGTCGCAAAGAATATGCTGGTAATAAGGCGTTTCATTACCTGCTCCTATTCTGCTGCGATTGAGTTAAGCGTAGGCTCGGATATAAGTTTCGCAGCCCAAGCAAGATCTTTTTCGATGAGCCAGGTCTGTAGGAAACTATCACCTTCGGTTTCTGCCCAAATGCGGTCCATCAAAGCTTGATCGGCTGGTGAGGCTGCCCCGCAAAGACTAAGCGCAACAGGCCCAAGGCCCAATTCAAAAACACGACATCCTAGAGGCGATTGGTAATAATATTCGCGTTTGGGCGTAGACCTTGAAATGAGTTCAATCTGGCGCGCATTTAGTCCGAATTTTTCGTAAATGGTTTTAGTTTGTGGCTCCAAGGCGCGTTCATTGGGTAAGAAGATGCGTGTTGGACAGGATTCAACTAAAGCAGGTGCGATTGTTGAGTTTGCAATATCAGCCAGAGATTGAGTGGCGAAGACAACAGCGACATTTTTCTTTCTAAGTGTCTTAAGCCATTCGCGAATACGCGCTGCAAACATTGGATCATCTAAAAAGAGCCAAGCCTCATCTAAAATGAGCAATGTAGGTTGGCCGTTAAAGCGTTCCTCCAACCGATGAAATAAATATGTGATGACAGGGGCAATGGCTTTGCCAGTGTGCATCAACTCTTCCATTTCAAAACATGCATTTGATGAGAGTGTAAGAGTATCACAATCACTATCTAGCAGGCGTCCATGAGGCCCTTCAAGTGTATAAGGGTGTATGGCGGATTTAAGCTGGTCTTCTTGAAGAAGTAAGGATAATCCAGTGAGTGTACGCTCACAGAGTGGGGCTGTAGCTAGTGCGCAAATCCCATTCCATAATTTGGCTTTGAGATCAGGCGTTATACTCAGGCCTTCATTCATACAAAGCCCAGCTAACCAATCGGCAGCAAAGCTAGTCCCTCGATCACTGTCTAAGTTTGCTAGCGGTTGCAAACTGGGGCGATGATTGCCACCGAGATCTATATGTGTCCCACCCATTGCCAATATAGCTGCCCGTGCGGATCGGCCTTTGTCAAAAATGAAGACTTGTGCGCCTTCATAGCGTTGCCACTGCAATGCGAGCAAAGAGAGTAAAACTGATTTACCTGCACCCGTAGGCCCAATTATGAGTGAGTGTCCCACATCACCAACATGAAGGTTTAAGCGAAAAGGCGTTGTACCATCTGTTTGAGCCTCTAAGAGAGCGGGGGCTTTTAAATGTGAGTTATTCGCTTCGCCGGCCCAGACCGCAGAGAGGGGGACCATATGTGCTAGGTTGAGTGTATGTAGGATAGGTTGGCGCACATTCGCATAGACATGGCCTGGTAAAGAGCCAAGCCATGCTTCAACAGCGTTGAGGGTTTCTTTAATGGCTGTAAATCCACGTCCATTTATGATGCTGGTGACTTTGCGGATGTGTTCTTCAGCAATGTGTTGATCAGGATGGCTAATTGTAATTGTGGTTGTTACATACCCATAGGATACAAGATCTGCCCCTAGCTCTTGAAGGGCAGCATCAGCGTCAGCTGCTTTGTTATCTGCATCATTATCAACCAACGCTGCTTGTTCGTTAAAAAGAGTCTCGCGTACAACCGCGCCAATAGATTTGCGTTTGGCAAACCAATGGCGACGTTTTTTATTCAAAACGGCTTCAGCCTCAGATTTATCCATCGCAATAAAGCGAGTACACCAGCGATAACTAAAACCTTGTCGGTTCAAGTCATCAAGAATACCTGGAAGGGTAGAGGCTGGAAAACCCAATATAGTGAGTGTACGCAAATGTGCGTCACCTAATTGAGGTTCTAATCCTCCAGCAAAAGGTGTGTCCGCCAGAATAGCGTCAAGAAAGACGGGAAATTCCGGTGTTGTCACCGGATGTTGTTTTGTTGAGATTGTCGAGTGGAGATAGGTGAGCGTTTCGTCATCATCCAGACGTGTAATTTCAGAAAGACAAGTTGCCAGTAGATCGAAGACGCGATCTGAATGCTGTGAAAAACTATCTAACCGTTGTTGCCAGGTTTGTGTGTCCTTTGCATTTCGTCGCTCAATAAGGGCGCGCTCTGCATGATTGGCGGTATCTGCTGGCGGAAGCCAAAGCAGTGTGAGATAATAATCACTTTTAAACCTTGCCCCCATTGCTTCTGACTGTAAGCTGCGTTCTTGATCGATGAGCCAAGAAGCTGGTTCTGGAAAGTTAGAAATGGGGTAATTTGTTACGTCTGATCTAACAGCTTCAAAAAATAGAGCCCATCCTGACCCAAAGCGCCGAAATACATTATTGATGCGAGCCATAACAGACACGAGTTCTTCTTTGGTAGAACTTTCTAGGTCTGGTCCGCGATATTTAAAGCTTGTTTGAAATGATCCATCCTTATTCAGAATAACGCCTTTTGCAACAAGGCATGCCCATGGCAAATAGTCTGCTAAGCGTTTGGGAGTTTCTGAATACTCTTTAAGGTTTAGCATAACAAATGCTCCTTATGGCGTGCAGAACGGCTCGCTACGACCATGAAATCAGGATCTGATTTGGCCATAAAAACCGCTGCAGAATGCCCAATGATCCATAAAATGAGACCAGGTACCCACAGCTGTAAGCCTAATGCTAAAGCGGCAGCAATCGTGCCAATCGCAATGGCTGCGCCGCGAGGGGCACCGCCCATTAAGATGGGTTCAGCGAGCGACCGGTGGAGCGGTATTTCATAACCTTCAACCATCAGATGAGCGTGCCCCCACCAAATGAGAAGAAGGTCAAAAAGAAGCTGGTTGCTGCAAAGGCTATGGACAGCCCAAAGACAATTTGGACAAGTTTGCGCATGCCGCCTGATGTTTCACCAAAAGCAAGTGTAAGGCCCGTCACTGTAATAATCAGTACAGCCACAATGCGCGCGACCGGACCTTCTATGGATTGTAAAACTTGATCAAGTGGAGCCTCCCAAGGCATTCCAGTTCCTGCTGCATGGGATGGCAATGAAAGCGAGACATAAGCAGACGTTAGAGCAAGGTATTTTAGTGAGAGCTTGCGCATGGGACTTCATCCGTATTGAGAATTGAAAGTGAAGGCGAAACGAGGGAGGTTGTGAGGTAATCATGCCCATCATAACCAGTGACACGCAGCACTTCTTCTACGCTGCGAACACCATCTTTGCGGGACATGAAGACAACCACATCAATTGCCTCTGCAATAAGCTGATGAGGAGGATGTGAGATTGCTTCTTGGGTCAGTTGTTCTAGCCGCTTTAGAGCTGATCTAGCTGAATTGGCATGTAAGGTGGTGAGCCCACCAGGGTGGCCAGTATTCCATGCTTTGAGGAGATCAAGCGCTTCGCTACCTCGTACTTCTCCTACTACGATACGATCGGGACGCAGGCGTAGAGTGGAACGTACAAGTTGCTGTAAACTTATTCTGTCTTTAAGCGTACGAAGAGCAATAGCATTGGGCGCTGTGCATCTAAGTTCTCTTGTATCTTCTAATATAATGACACGGTCGGATTGAAAAGCCGTTTCAGCAAGCAATGCATTTGCAAATGTCGTCTTGCCTGATGATGTTCCTCCCGCAATGAGGATGTTGTCATGTTCGAGCACAGCATTTTGTAGTGCCAATGCCCCATTTGAATTAATACATCCCAAAGTGATATAGTCGTTTAACCCAAGAGGTGTGTTGGCTGGTTTGCGAATTGAAAAACAGGGAGCCTCGCTTACAGGAGGAAGTATGCCTTCAAAGCGTTCTCCTGAATTTGGTAGTTCAGCAGATAGAATAGGGGAGGTTGTATCAACGTTCTCTCTTACGCTAGATGCAACAAGTTTGATAATACGTTCACGATCTGAAGCTTCTAGTCTCGTATCTGATACCACAATGCCTATGCGTGCTTTCTCAATCCAAATGGAGCCATCTGGATTGGCCATTATTTCAATTGTATCTGCTTCAGTTAATGCCTCACGAATGGCAGGGCAAAAGGCTGTATGCAGCATTTGATTGCGTCGCTTCAGTGTTTCAATATGAGACATGCCCTTACACTCCGTTGGAGACGAAATATGAGCTTAATATGTGAAAAGTAGGAAAGTTTGGGCAGTGGGAATGGCGGCAAATGAATGCAGGATATTACAAAATGACCACGTGAGATATGACAGGAAAATCACGTCTCGTTTGCCGTTTCGTGCACGTGAAATCATTGAATTATTATATGGATTTCTACATTTAATACTTTAAGTAGTGTTTGGCATGTAGGTTGCTTTGTCTGGCTCTGTAAGTATGGAGGCCTGCATGAAGCGATTTGAGTTAGATAAAGACTGCATATTAGAGAAATATGATTATCTTTGGTGCCTATCCGATGATCGATGGGCTTGGGAATATGCACGTAGAAGTAAGCTGGTTCGAGACTCTTTTGAGCAGATAGACTTAAATGCGGTCGTTGAAAAAATTAGCCCTTATACTGGTGCACGCCTAATAGAATTTAAAGCCAGTTCCAACATTTGTGATAAGTTAGGAATGGCGTTATTTCCAGACCCCAAACATAACGCGCTTAAGGCTGACATAGTTTGGAACAGAAGCGCTTTACCCAATCAAGCTGAAATTAATGCGACTTTCCTGATGGAAGGGCAGGTGTGTGACTTATGGCAAGCGGCACAAGAGCAGTGCGATATAACACATGTTATAGACCGCTCAGGACAGGAATTTGTATTGGCGTCAAACGCTGGACGCGTGGTGCAAGTTCATTGCACTGGGGTTTCACTTTTAAGTTTGGAGCCTGTGCGACTTAAGTTAACAATTTCGGACATACTTTCATTTGAAGAAAAGGTAAAAGCACAAAGGTCGGTTCTGGAAGTTTTAGGTCAAGACCTTCTTAAAAACCCTGTTTGGTCGAAGAAAACGCAGATACTTAGAAATGGCCTCATTGCTTTAGATGGCTTGGAGGCAGGTATGACACGCATGCAAATTGCTGAATTGATTTTTGGAAAATCTAGAACAAAGAATGAGTGGAGTGGGGGATCTTTAAGGTATTCAATAAGATATTTAGTCAAAAAAGCGCAAGCTTTGAGAGATGGGGGCTTTTACACGGAGTTGCTTGGAAGTCAAAAGGGCTTAGTCTGGGATTAAGCTAAGTCTGAACCTCTCATTGCTCTGCTATCTTACGTCGTTTTGATGGTAAATGCGGATTGATATTTTAACTATTAGGGGCGCATTGCGCACTTAAAACGGTCGTCTGCAATCAAGTGCAGACGGCTTTTTTATGTGTGTATTGGCTAGCCAATAGATGGTGGCGACGCGTTCTTCTTGCACACGTCTCAGCTATTTAAACCCGCAAGGGGTCGCGTGCGCGTCCGCTCAATTTGAGCGGATGAAATAGCTGTTTGGGTGTGCCTTCATCTCTCTTTGTCGCCACCATCTATGGCCAGCCAAATGCTGGGGTAGACGGTGTGAGCGATGAGTCATGATACCAAGGCAAAATGATATGAACAGTTATGAAGAAAAAATGGCGCGTCGGAAAGAAAAACTAGAAGCAGCGGCGCAAAGAGCTGATGCCAGAGCGAAGGCGGCATATGAACGTGCAGATTTAAGAGAAGAAAAAACAGGTATTCCACTCGGCCAGCCTATTTTGGTCGGTCATCATTCTGAGCGCAGACATAGAAGGGTAATTGAGCGGGCACATGCTGCGATGGATGAATCAGTATCGCAAAATAAACGTGCTGAACAATTACGTGAAAAAGCAGCGAATGTTGGAGCTGGAGGCATAAGTTCTGATGATCCAAATGCAATTGAAAAACTAGAGAAAAAACTAGCAAAATTACAAGACCAGCAGTCGCAGATGAAATTTAATAATCGCATCTTAAAAAAATGGGTCAAAAAGGGCGTGTCACCTGATTCCGAAGGGGCTTTATTTGAAGAATGCTTTGCTGAATTAAAGGCGATAAATCCAGCTATAACGATGAATTCAGCGCGCTTAATGTTAAAGCCAGATAGCTTTGGATACGTAGGGCATGCTCCGTTTGAATTGACGAATAATAATGCAAAAATAAGATCCACAGCTAAACGAATAAAACAGTTAAGGGCTAATCAAAACAATCAAACCAGTACGGAAATTGTTGAGGATGTCTGTAAAATTGTTTTTAATGTTGAGGAAAATCGGGTTCAAATTATTTTTCAAAATAAACCAAACCAAAGTGTCCGAATGCTCATGAAAAGCCATGGATTTCGATGGGCACCGTCTAGAAACGCTTGGCAACGTCAGCTCACCAACAATGCAAGATATGCAGCCAAATTGATCATGTGCAAACTCAAAAAATAGCGCTTGTGACTGAGCTTTGAGAATATCATATCTTACATTGCCCCCTATAGAAATTTTAGGGGGCAATATTGATTTTAAACTTTGGTTTTTGGGATTTAAATGCTCGCTTGATCTCGTCAGATATATTAGAAATAGAGTGTATAATATCAAGCGCTTATCACCTAATTTAATGAAATTATTAAATACATTTGGTAAATGAAACGGTGCAATATTTGAAAGTAAATATTGCACCTGTAAATTAAGATATTTTGCCGCCTTTTAATTGCTCACTTTGGAATTATTAGGGAATGCAAGTATGTCTTACTCACGTCAAACACCTCCTGAACATCGCAATGGGTTAGATTTGTTGACGACAGCTCAAGCAGCAGAATTTCTAAAGCTGTCTGAGACGACATTGTGTCATTATCGATGCCAAGGTAAAGGCCCTATATACCGCAAACATGGCTGGCGAATTTTCTATACAAAATCTGATTTGATTGATTGGTCGGAAAAGCAAAGATGGTCCTCAACCTTCAATAAATTGAGGTCCAACTGATGCGGGTTGTTCTCATAGGTTGTGCTGGGATATGTGCGATCGTATTTGAACTTTTTTGGCCAGAACCTGTCACTAAGAAATTCATTTTCAATAGAACGAATAGCGCTCCGATAGGATTATATTGGGTCTTGCAGGAACCCATTGCAAAATCGAATTGGATTGTTGTTTCAGCCAAAAGTGAAGCTGCTAAATATGCCTACAGACAGGGGTTTATTGGTCCAGGCTGGCCTATGATCAAAAAGGTTGCAGCGCTTTATGGCGATGAAGTTTGTCGCCAAGGCATGCAGGTGTTTATAAACGGTAGTTTAGTAGCCCTGGCGCAGAAGCAAGACAAATCTGGTCGCGCACTTCCCGAGTGGAAGGGCTGTAGAATACTTCATACACAAGACATTTTTCTCCTCAATGAGAATTTATCGTCCTTGGATGGGCGCTATTTAGGGGTGATGACCGTTTCTGACGTGGATGGAGTCGCTGTGCCTATTTGGACGTACAGGTAATTTCAACACATAGTTAGAGGGATGTATGTGAGGGTTAGGTGGGAGTGGGCAAGATAAAATAAGAATGTTCCAGTGACATTCTAAGTTATTGTCTTCACATCTTTTAATTGGAATTTGTTGTCAGCTTTTGTGGTGCACATTTCATGGGATGTGTCTGTTTCCAAACCTTCAAACTTGAAGTCTCACAAAAGGGAAATGATGGAAGATGAATTTAGAGTTCGTTTGGGACGTATACGTGACAAGCATACACAGCGGGAATTTCCGCTGCAAAAAAGAATTAGAAATTTAGCAAACAAATCTAAATATCAAAATGGGTATCAGACACGCTATGCACGAGGAAGATTGGCGGCCTTAGAATCTAAATTACACATTCAAAAAACCGATAATATCTACCGACGGCGCGTGTTGATTAAAACTCACATTGCGAAGCCAAGTAAACATTTGGGTCGTTCAGGGTTTAAAATCCATCTCAAATATCTTCAACGTGAAGGGGTAGATAAAGACGGAATAGGTGGTGAGCTCTACAGCAGTGAACGTACTGTTGTGAGTGAAGAAAATTTTTTAGCGCGCTCAGCACATGATCGTCATCAGTTTCGTTTTATCCTGTCAGCTGAGGATTCCAATGATTTATTGGATATGAAGCAGATAACTAGAAAGTTGATGGCACAAGTTGAAAAGGACTTAGGCGCGAAGCTCGATTGGTTAGGGGTCGATCATTATAATACAGAGCATCCTCATTCTCATATTGTGTTGCGCGGAAAAGATAAATCAGGGCGTGACCTAGTTATAGCTCGCGAATATCTATCTCACGGAATGCGTTTACGCGCCGAAGACTTAATTACCAAGGAGTTGGGATTAAGGTCCGATCGGGAAATTTTTGAATCTAAGAAATTAGAAATAACCAAAGACTGTTTTACGCGTTTAGATAGAGATATCGAAAACCGCATAAGAAATGGTGGAGTAATAGATCAGTTTGATGGTCCTTTACGTTTGAAATTTGAGCACGCCTTTGTGCGTCAAAGATTGCAGTATTTACAATCACAAAATTTGGCAGATTTCACAGAAGGGGAGTGGAAGTTGAAATCTGACTGGCAGGAGGTGCTTCGAGCAAGAGGGAAGCGTGGAGATTTAGTGCGTTCATTTGTGCATCAGCACGACAGAGATAGCGTAGATCAAGCTTTAAATTTCATTGAAGAACGTCAGGGCAATTGGACAACTCTATTGGGAGCCGTTGTTAAACAGGGCTTAGTCGACGAATTGCAGGATCAACGATACATTATTATTGAAGATCAAAACGCTCAAAGATGGCATATGGCTCTAGGTAAATCTCAAACGACCATCCATCCCTCGAATGGAGCGATTGTTAGGGTTGAAAAAAAATCTTTAGAGCCCAAACCCTCTGATATAAAAATTGATCAGATTGCAAAGCGCAATGTCGGGCGATACTCGGATCAGATGCATTGTGAATTTGAACCTGGGGATTCTATTGCATACCGCTTAGCCATCAAAAGGCGATTGGAGGGGCTTCGGCGTAAAGGTATTGTTGATTTAGTGGGAAAAGATGTTTGGAAAATTCCAACTGATTACCTGACACGTATTTCGACTTTGGAAAGTAAACCCATAGATCAAGCCAAGTTAAGTGTGAAATCTTGGATGCCATTGGATAAGCAAATTACAGCAAATGGTTATACATGGTTAGATAGTCAAAAAGATGTCTTAAAAGGGCGCTTTGCCGAGGCTAAAGAAAAACGTATTGTATATCTTCGCCAAAAAGGGTGGCTTAAAGGCAAAGAAGTTGAATTGAGTGATACGTCTCAAAGATTGTTGCGTAATCAGGAAACTAAGCGTGTTTTGGCCATTGAAATCAATCAATCTAAACGGAATCCGATTGACCTTGTCTCTGGTGGTTCAATCTTTGGACGTTACGAGAAAAGCTTATACTTAGCCAAAGGCCGTATGGCCTTAATTGGCAATGCGCATCAGTTTGCGATTGTTCCATGGAGACCTGCACTAGAGCGGCATCTTGGACGTGAGATGCTATTTGAGATGGGGCGAAGAAATATATCTTGGAAGTTGGGTAAGGAACAAGATTTGGGTCGTTAGCTGAGTTGCTGCCTTTTGTACCTTTTGACACTATAGCCAATGCAAACCGTATGGGATGTTGAACATGCAACATCTGGAGTTTGTAATGACGCCATCTAAAATTTTGATTGGTCAGTTCGCTATCGTTTCTGGTATAATTATACTGGCAAATTGGATTGCGACGCAGTGGGTGGCATCGTCTCTACACTATCAAGTGGGTCTAGGCTCAGTTTGGTTTTTCATCGATGAACAGCCAATTTATTATCCCTGGCGGATATATCAATGGTGGTATGCTTATGAAGCGTATTCACCAAGTATTTTTGCGCAAGGAGGGCTTATTGCTGTATCGGGGGGCGTATTCGGAATTCTTGCTGCCGTCATCGGGTCTATTTGGCGTTCTCGCTGGGAGAAAAATGTATCTACATTTGGTTCTGCCCGTTGGGCAGATATGAAAGATATAAAAAAAGCAAATTTGTTTGAAGAAAAAGGCGTATTCTTAGGGCGATTGCATTCAAAATACTTACGGCATAATGGTCCTGAGCATGTACTAGCTTTTGCGCCAACGCGTTCAGGTAAAGGTGTCGGGCTCGTTATTCCGACTCTATTGAGTTGGCCAAAAAGTGTCGTTGTTCATGATATAAAGGGAGAAAATTGGGACATTACTTCGGGGTGGCGCTCAAAGTTTGGCCCGTGTTTGAAGTTTGACCCTACAGACTTATCCTCTAGTAAATATAATCCATTGTTAGAGGTAAGGCGAGGGATCAATGAAGTACGTGATGTGCAGAATATCGCCGATATTTTAGTCGACCCAGAAGGTTCACTAGAAAGGCGCTCGCATTGGGATAAAACAGCACATACTTTACTTGTGGGGGTTATATTACATGTGCTGTATGCGGAAAAGAAAAAGTCTTTAAATTCGTGCGCTTTACTACTTTCCCACCCTAAAAGGTCATTTGAGCTGACATTATCCTTGATGTTGCAGACAAAGCATTTAGGCGAGGAGGGTGTGCATCCGGTCATTGCCCAGTCGGTGCGAGAGTTGCTCAACAAGTCTGCGAATGAACGTTCAGGGGTCTTATCGACTGCTTTAAGCTGTTTAAGCTTGTACCGGGACCCAATTATTTCGGAGATCACCTCTGCAAGTGAATGGCGTGTTGAAGATCTGGTGAATACAGCACAACCCGTGTCTCTATATCTGGTGGTCCCGCCGTCAGATATTTCTAGAACGAAACCTTTAATCAGGATGATACTGAACCAGATTGGAAGACGATTAACACAGGAATTACCAACCCAAGCTCGCACTAGATTGTTACTGATGTTGGATGAATTTCCAGCGCTCGGGCGACTAGACTTTTTTGAAACATCTTTGGCATTTTTGGCAGGGTATGGAATTAGGGTGTATATAATAGCTCAATCTTTAAATCAGATTGAGAAATCATACGGAACGAATAATTCAATTTTGGACAATTGCCATGTCAGGATCGCTTTCGCGAGTAATGATGAACGTACAGCTAAACGAATTGCAGATAGTTTAGGTACAAAGACCCAATTACGCGCTCAGAAGAATTATACGGGGCACCGGCTGGCACCTTGGTTGAGCCATATGATGGTTTCGCGCCAAGAGACACAGCGCCAACTATTAACCCCGGGTGAAGTGATGCAACTTAGTGAAACTAAAGCTTTAATTATGATAGCGGGCGTACCTGCTATCATGGCGAAAAAACTACAATATTTCAAAGATAAAAATTTCATTGAACGAGTACTTCCTGCTCCTGTGAGAGGGGGACATTTAAATACTCCAAATACTGATTGGTATAAAGCGTTACCGTATACGGGGCCGAATATGAGTGATTTGGAGATGTCCAGTCAAATAAATCAAGAAATTCAAACAATTATAGAATGCGGAAAGAGCCACGAACATGACGTTGAAGTTGTAGATGACAGAGGTGAAAATGAGGTCGAAAATATTAAACGATCGTTTTCATTTCATCAAAGCAAGAATGATGTTTTTCCGGAGTTTTGAAAATTGTACAAACCACGAGTAAATCTGCGATTGTCCCATCAACTTTATGCTCAACTTTGCGAAAGATCTAATTCTCCAGGAGTCACAAAGACTCAAATTGTGGAAGCTGCGCTTGAGCAATATTTCCGAATAGGCAGACATGAAAGTGATGACAATCAGTTGCTCACTAAATACAGAGAAGTAGAAACCAAAATTGTTCAATCACATCGTGATATTGCTTTGGGAAATGAGATGTTAGCTCAATTTATTCTTTATTGGCTCACAAGAACTGAACCATTGCCCGAGAAAGAGCGGGAGAGAGCACATACTTTAGGACAAAAACGCTTTGAGTATTTTCTCAACCAAGTTGCCCAAAAAATTGGACAGACCTAGCATTTAGAACTAGCGCAGAATTTTTGCCAACAAATTTGAGGTTTAACGGCTATTTTGGCTGCCAAATAGATCGCACCCAAGATACTGAGACTTTTGTAAAACCTTTGGTAAGGCTAAAAAGGTATTTTAAAACAATACACTTGCTTTTCCATAGAGGCTGAATATGACCGTCTACCAGTTCGAACCCCACCGTAAACGCCGTGATGAGCAAGCTAAGCAGGCCGCAAAACAAAATGCTGCACCAAAGAAAAATACTATTAAATACATAGGGTTGTTGATAGGTATTGTTGTTCTTGTAGCTGGTATAATGTATGGGCCGGGTAGTTTGTAAGAGAGCTGATTGAGTGTTGGATAACAAGCAAGCAAATTACAAACTATCCTTGAAATTACTGCATTCGTAGTCTTTGCATTGACGTAGACTGGGGGCGTTGCTACCCGGATTAAGGTAAATTAATTACTTGAGTAGATTTTGTTGAATAGGGGTTTTGAGTGAAGGGGATTATTTTAGCCGGAGGCACAGGATCAAGATTATTTCCTGTCACTTTAGGTATCTCCAAACAATTGGTTCCCGTCTATGATAAGCCCATGATTTATTATCCGCTCAGCGTGTTGATGCTGGCTGGAATTAAAGATGTGCTGATCATTACCACGCCAACTGATATGTCTGCTTTTCAGCGACTTTTAGGTGATGGATCACGTTTTGGAATAAACATCGAATATGCAGCGCAAGAAGTGCCAAATGGATTGGCGGAAGCCTTCTTAATCGGTGAGCAATTCATCGACGGGAAGCCATGTGCGCTTATTTTAGGTGACAATATTTTTTACGGTGCAGGTCTGCGCCAGATTTGTAAAGCCGCTGCCGAAAAGGACGTAGGGGCGAGCGTCTTTGCCTATAAAGTCGCCGATCCAGAGCGTTATGGTGTCGTCGAATTTGATAAAGATCATAAAGCCCTATCAATCGAGGAAAAACCGAAAATTCCTAAATCCAGTTGGGCGGTCACCGGACTTTACTTCTATGACGCGCAAGTGGTTGATATCGCAAAATCTGTTCGCCCATCAGAACGTCAAGAATTAGAAATCACTGATGTAAATCAAGCTTATTTGGATCAAGGATTGTTACAGGTTGAAAGGTTAGGGCGTGGTTATGCATGGCTTGATACTGGGACCCACGATAGTCTACATGAAGCCGGTTCATTCGTGCGCACGATTGAAAAACGTCAGGGTATTAAGATTGCCTGTCCAGAAGAGATTGCATTTGATTTGGGCTATATAACGCCAGACGAATTAAAAAAGCGCGCCAGAGCGCTAGGCAAAACAGACTATGCAAAATATCTGATGCGGATATTGCGAGAAAGCAATTAAAACGAGGATAACGCATGCAGATTCGTGATCTAGGGCTGGAAGGCGTCAAGGAAATTATCCCAAAACGCTTTGGAGATGCACGCGGTTTTTTTTCCGAAACATACAATCAAAAACAGTTTGAAGCAGAAAACTTACCCACTAATTGGGTGCAGGATAACCACTCACTTTCAGCTGATGCCTATGTCTTGCGGGGCTTGCATTTTCAGACAAACCCAATGGCCCAAGATAAATTAGTGCGCGTCATATCCGGACAAGTTTTTGATGTTGCTGTAGATATTCGCAAAAACTCACCTGATTACGGCAAATGGGTAGGTCTAAAATTATGCGCTGAGCAGGGCAATCAAATCCTTGTTCCCAAGGGTTATGCGCATGGCTTTTTAACCCTTACACCCAATGCGCAGGTTGTGTATAAAGTGACAGCACTTTATGCCCCAGAAAATGACCGTTCCATCGCATGGAATGATTCAGAGGTTGGAATAGAATGGCCACTTGATGGACAGGTGCCGCAACTGTCTGAGAAAGATGCTTCAGCGCCCAAATTGTCTGAAATAGATAATAATTTCATATACTTAAAAAGTTAGGCCGACACATGAAAATTCTGGTAACAGGTGGGGCAGGCTTTATCGGATCGGCTGTATGTCGCTATCTTGTCGGACAATGTGGTGTCTCCGTAGTGAACCTTGATAAGCTCACTTATGCAGCAAATTTATCATCGCTAAAAACCATCGAAAACCATTCCGCATACGCTTTTGAGCAAGTTGATGTTTGTGACGGGGAAGCAGTGTTGTCCGTGATGAAAAAACACGCCATCGATGCAGTTATGCACCTTGCTGCCGAAAGCCATGTGGATCGATCTATAGATGGTCCGTCAGCCTTTATGCAAACCAATATTATGGGCACGTATTCTATGCTCGAGGCGTCACGCGAATATTGGTCTAATTTTATGAAAAACAAAGATAATTTTAGATTTCATCACGTGTCTACAGACGAAGTTTTCGGGGATTTACCCTTTGATGATAGCTTGTTTAGAGAAGACACGCCTTATGCTCCATCTTCTCCATATTCAGCTTCCAAAGCATCCTCTGACCACCTTGTACACGCTTGGCATCGCACCTATGGCTTGCCCATTGTCATGAGCAATTGTTCCAATAATTATGGCCCATACCATTTCCCAGAAAAGTTAATTCCACTCATAGTCATAAACGCGTTACAAAACAAACCTTTACCGGTATATGGCAAAGGAGAAAACGTCCGCGATTGGCTCTATGTCGAAGATCATGCAGTGGCGCTCACAGCCGTCATCGAAAAGGGCCGTATCGGTCAAAGTTACAATATTGGCGGTAATAGTGAGCGCACCAATCTCGCTGTGGTGCAAGGCATATGTGATATCCTAGATCAAAAGCGACCAGAGGGGCGTTTACGGCGTGACCTGATAACATATGTCGCTGACCGACCCGGCCATGATATGCGCTACGCTATTGATTCAAATAAGATAAAAAGTGAATTAGGTTGGCGGCCATCAGTCTCCTTTGAGCAGGGGTTGGCGGCGACCGTAGATTGGTATTTAAACAATGAGTGGTGGTGGAAACCTATTCTTGTAAACAGGTATTCAGGACAACGGCTTGGACGCTGAGACACGTCTGAACTAGCGGGTTACAGTATCAATAGATACTAAAAGTTTTCAACGAGGCGACAGTGTGTTAGCTGACCTCGAATTGATTTTTTGGGGCGATCAGTAAGAGGTGACTTTTGATGAAAATAGGAATTGCGGGACTAGGTTATGTTGGTTTGTCCAACGCGATCTTATTAGCGCAACATAATGAAGTGGTTGCATTTGATGTCGTTCAAGAAAAAGTAGATTTGGTCAATGCAGGCAAATCTCCAATTGTTGATGCAGAATGTTCAGAATACCTTGCAAAAGGAACATTGAATTTAAAGGCCACAACTGATCCCATCGAAGCTTATGAAGGTGCCGATTTTGTTATCATCGCGACACCGACAAATTACGATGTAGATAGCAATGCATTCGATACATCTACCGTCGAACGCGTCATTGAAACTGTGTCGAGTCTAAATCCCAATGCTGTTATGGTAATTAAATCAACAATACCAGTTGGTTACGTTTCTAGTGTTATCGAAAAGACGGGATGCAAAAACATCATGTTCAGTCCCGAATTTTTGCGGGAAGGGCGTGCTCTATATGACAATCTGCACCCGAGTAGAATTGTGGTTGGAGAGAAGTCTGAACGCGCCAAAGTGTTTGCAAATTTATTGCTAGAAGGTGCACTGGAAAAAGACGTAAAACTCTTATTCACCGATGCATCTGAAGCTGAGTCTATCAAACTCTTTGCCAACACATTCCTTGCTATGCGCGTGGCCTATTTCAACGAGCTTGATTCATATGCAATGGCGCTTGGTTTGGATTCGCGCCAGATCATTGAAGGTGTCGGTTTAGATCCACGTATTGGCTCACATTACAATAACCCTTCATTTGGTTATGGCGGGTATTGTTTGCCCAAAGATACAAAGCAGCTACTCGCTAATTATGATGCAGTTCCGCAAAACTTGGTGCGCGCTATTGTAGATGCAAACTCCACACGAAAAGACTTTATCGCGGATGCAATCATTGCGAAGGGACCAAAGACTGTTGGCGTCTATCGTCTGGTGATGAAAGCTGGTTCAGATAACTTTAGAGCATCTTCAATTCAAGGCATTATGAAGCGGATAAAAGCTAAAGGTATCAATGTTATAGTGTATGAGCCGACCTACACAGAAGAGACTTTTTATGGCTCTGAAGTCACAGCTGATTTGAACAAACTAAAGGCTGAAAGTGACGTTATCATTGCAAATCGTCACAGCTCAGATTTAGCGGATGTGAAAGAAAAGGTCTTCACCCGAGACCTCTTTGGAACAGATTGAGCCTGAGCGTATGAAAGTCTTTGTAACAGGTGAAACAGGCCAAGTTGTAAAAGCGCTCATTAAGCTAGCAGATCAAGACCGTTTGGATGTCTACACCGCTGGACGGCCTTGGTTGGATTTATCAGAACTTACCGATGATACAAAGTGCGAGCATTTAAGTTCAATGATCGAGGATATCTCTCCAGATGTCATCGTAAATGCAGCCGCTTATACCAATGTTGATAAAGCCCAAGAAGAGGGCGATATGGCTGCGGCTGTAAATGCAAGTGGAGCAGGGGCCGTGGCAATGGTCGCGCGCAAGCTTGGTTTGCCCATTATTCAAATCTCGACTGACTATGTATTCGATGGCAGTAAGAGCGCTGAAATATTTGATGAAGATAACCCTGAATACAGCGATTATGATGCTGAAGATATTGCCGATATAAAAGCCAATGTTGACGATGGCACTTATAAAGAAGGTGATCTTACAAATCCAAAGTCAGTTTATGGGCAAACAAAGCTGGAAGGTGAAAAACTTGTAGCTTATGTCAATCCTTGTCATGTTATCCTCCGGACATCTTGGGTTTATTCTGAAACGGGTAATAATTTCCTCAAAACCATGTTGCGGGTAGGCGCTGAACGCGAGGAGGTTGGCGTTGTGGATGACCAATTCGGTGCCCCCACACATGCAGATGCCATCGCCGCTGGCATTGTTCAAATCGTAAAAAACCTAGTCGAAAGCCCTGAAAATGAAGAGCTTTATGGTGTGTTTCATATGACATGTCGCGGCACGACCTCATGGCATGGTTTTGCTGAGGCAATTTTTAAAGCATCGTCGCTTGCGGGTGGTCCTAATCCCAAGCTCAACGCCATCACAACTGAGGAATATCCATTGCCCGCCCCAAGGCCGGTAAACTCCCGCTTAAACTGTGAGAAGATTGCGCGTGTTCACAATGTCAGACTTCCAGCTTGGGAAGATTTGATAATGAAAACAGTTGTAAAAGTGCTAGGATAATAAAGAATTTAAAATTCCCTATCTTTAAGGGTGCTTACCGTCTTCTAGAAGCGGCATCAAACAGCCTAGCACGTGATAGAGTGTAGATGCAGGCGAATTGCTCGAAAGCACCTTGCCTTGTGCATCCACTTCATCATGCCAATAACCCATATTCTCTCCGCCAACCGTGAGATAGTGCTTTTTCAAACGCTCAAGCATTTCCAAGCCTTTACGTTGATCTTCAGGCGTATCTTTTGTTAATTTCAAACGAATGTATTCTGTTTGAGGCCATAAGCGCGATTTTAAAAATTTAGGGTGTGTGCCATCTGGATAGACAGCATTCACCAATAAGCCTGTATTAGGGGCCATGCCATATGTATCACTAAAGGCTTCCAAAACAGCCGTTGTGTTGGTTTTGCGGCCCGTCAGCTTTTCGTATTTACGCAGTAAGAATGCCCATTCCAGTAGATGCCCAGGCTCTAGTAAGCGGTAACGCGCATTCGCTCGGTCAGGTAAGGGTGTCAGGTCTTCGTGGAAATACTCACGCAATAAACCATCCACACAGAAACGTTGCGTATATAGCTCAAAAATTTCCTGTGCGAGATCTGCCATTTGCTCATCATCGAATAACTCCATCCACACCATCGCTGTCTCAAACAGGTGCATATGCGGATTAGCTCGGCGCGGAATTGTTGCAGGGATACCTTCAGAAAATCCGATAATAGGATGACGCAATTGGTTGAATAAAAGGTCTTTGGTTTTGTTAGCTGCTTTAAGAACGCGTTTTTCGCCGGTTACCTTGTATGCCCATGCTAGTCCAAGCAAGGCGAATGCTTGATCATATGTATCGATGCGGCCATCTTTAAGTGATCCGTCACGATTGTAAATGTGACCCCAACCACCAGTATCTAGCCAGCAATGATCCAACATATAATTGAGAGGTGAGAGGAGGGCCTCAGCGCCTTGTTTCCAACCCATTTCATGTGCATGTGCAAATGCATACACCTGACGCGCCTGAACACGGAAACGACGGCCCATGTCGTGGATAGGTTTACCATCTATATCCAACGCTTCATATGCACCGCCATATTCACGGTCCAAACCAATATCAGCCCATAATGGCAATGCTTGGTTAAACAGCCAATTTCTAGCCCACCCACGCGAACGCGACTCAAATGATTTTGAACGCGACCCATGTCCAAGTGCGGTGGAGTGTCCGTCTTTTTCAAGCGCTTGGTGTACTTTTTTCACGCTCTGAGCATGCTCAGTGTGACACACCAATAATGCATCAGGCGTATCAATAATCGCGACATCATCAAGCCCAATAACAGCGACAACCCGGCCACTTGCTTGCACAAGACAGTTTTTAGAATCTACAATCCGCACATCACCCGTGAGGTTGTTACCATTCTTGTCCATCGTGCCAAGCTCACGAACACTGGCCCAACTTCCAACATCAGACCAACCAAACTTGGCAGGCACAACAGCGGCATTTTCTGTACGTTCCATGATCGCATAATCGATTGATTTTTTCTCAATCGCGCTAAATAGCAATGGATCATATTGCAAATGCTTATAGCCATTCGCGGACGTTTCCAGACGTGCACAATCACACGCGGCAATCACTTTGGCATAAATATCTGGCTCAAAATTCGATAGCTCACTTAGATATGTGGAGCCACGCACAGCGAAAATCCCCGCATTCCAAACATAGTCTCCACTGTCCACATAGGATTGAGCCGTGTCAGCGTCTGGTTTTTCAACGAATTTTT
>NZ_JBHTBR010000009.1:157683-171335 GCF_042665075.1 Hirschia litorea
AGCTGCTTCTAAGATAGCTGTCTGAAAATGCTCCATATCTTCGATATAATGATCCGCAGGAACCAATACCAAAACCGCATCTTCGCCTAAATTATCATTCACCCAATGCGCAGCAATACCCGCAGCCGCAGCCGTATCACGTCCCATTGGCTCTTCAAGAATGGCACTTACAGGAATATTGTTTTCAAGTAGCTGTGTCTCAACTTCATTTGCATAAGCCTGAGAACAAATAATCAAAGGTGCAGCACTATTTGGCACGGCATTCATGCGCAATGCTGTATGCGTCAGCAATGAATGCTCACCAAACAGGGTTTGCAATTGTTTAGGCTCATGAGACCGCGATAGAGGCCAAAGACGTGTGCCGCTACCTCCACACAAAATCGCAGGTACAATCTTTAGCATAATTTTCCCCCGTTTAAATTGCTGTTTGATTGCATTTGATATTAATTAAAAACAAGTCAAAAAGTAATAATATTCTTGATTTTGATGAGAATAATTCAGTGTGGATTTGTTTTATGTCATTCTTTGGTAAGACATGGCAATTTTTACAAGTTGAGGAAAATAGGCCGAGCGCGGTTATAAATGTAGAACCATTGTTTCAAGGGGAGTGAGATGTATAAGCAGTTTGGAGCAGCACTATTCCTTTGGGCAGGCCTTAGCGGTTGCGCTTTTTTGCAGCCCGAACCGTACCATACAGTGACAGACATCTCTCAGATACAGGGCGACTGGCTTATTCAGACCGTTGAAGGCAAAAAACCTCAGCGTGAGCATGCGACAGCTCGTTTCCGAGTGACGGACGGTGGTTTTGTGGCAAGTCTGGGGTGTAATGGCATCTCTTTGCCGGGGCAGATTACACGGTCGGGTGTATTTGTAACCTCTGAGGAAATAGATTCCATGATGACAGTAAAGGGGTGCTGGCATAAATGGACTGAAGAAAAAGAAAGCGATCTTTACAATCTCTTCCAAAATCAGCCAGTTATAACCTTATCGGGTACGTCCTATATGCGTATTTCCGATGGCGTAACGGTCGTGCAAGCACGCAAATAATGGCCTAATGTGTTGGGGCGTTCTGGCGTCGGTTAAAGTCATCCCATACGGGCAATATCGCAAGAATTATCAAGAATAATGCCAGTGGCAATGTGGTGTAGTAATGGATGGTTTTAAATCCAATCGCGCCAATTAGACCACCAATAAAAAAGCTAAAAACTAAGAGCGACAAAACTTTCAATCGCTTTAAATCGGCTACGACTTTGGGTAGTTGGTTTTTGGTGTCATTGCGATAGCATAGCTTGCCTAGCTCAATACCGATATCGGTTACAATTCCAGTTATGTGCGTTGTGCGAATAACAGCTTTTGACAGCTTCGTAATCACTGCGTTTTGTAATCCCATTATGAAGCTGAGAAGAAGAATGATGAGGGTTATCATAATGCTCTCATGCGCCTTCATAAGCGTTCCCAAAACCCCAAAAACTAAGATAAGCATCGCCTCCAAAAGCAGGGGGAAGGCGTATGTGCTGTGCCGTTTATGACGTTTAGAATAATTGACGAGGATGGCTGTTAAAGCGGCACCTATTGTAAAAGAAACGAGAATGCCAAACCCTAATAGAGTGAGGCTATAGGCACCTAGCGCGATGTTATCCGCCATAGAAGATACAATGCCAGTCATATGCGAAGTGTATTGGCCTACAGCAAGAAACCCACCGGCATTGATGGCACCCGCTATGAATGCGAGACAATAACCAAGATTTGCATTTGCAGCATCACTGCGCGATGTTCCTGAGAGATTGCGTAAGGATTTTAAGAGCATGGGCTGATATTCTGTTAGAATTTGCAGGATGCCCATTCATACGCCCAACCTAACCAGACGTCGAGTTGGCAGGTTGCCGCGAAGGCCTAAGCCCAGATGGTGTGTTGGCAAAAGATTGAAACGCCAATTGCAATCAGAACAATTCCACCAATAATTTCAGTGCGATGGCCTAATCGCGCTCCGACAAGGGGAGCGATAAGAAAACCAACTGTGCTGATGATGAAACTAGTCGTTCCAATTAATAAACATACCCAAATGCTTGTGCCAGCCATGGCAAGGGCAATACCAACTGCTGCGGCATCAATACTTGTTCCAATCGCGGTGATGATCGTCCCAATAAAAGAGGTGGGGTGAGGCGCATTATCCTCATCGTCATGATTTAGGCCTTCTTGGATCATCCTTACGCCGATAACGGTCAGCAATATAAGCGCGATCCAGTGATCGAAGGCTTGAATAATGCCCGCGAAATAAGCTCCCATACCAAAGCCAAGGAGACACATTAGACCTTCTGCCAGCCCAAATGTTAGGCCTGATTTAATAGCATTTCTAAGTTTCCTGTGCGGTGCTTTAGCACCAACAGCGAGAGAGGCTGCAAACGCATCTGTTGATAGACTCAAGCTGAGTGGAAGGAAGGTAAGAATGGAAAGCATGCATGTGGCTATAATTGCCTTTTGCTCATTTCACCAGACGTTATTGCAAAGCTTTGGGAGGGATGTATCAAAATAAAAGAGCCGTTCTCAGGGGGGAGAACGGCTCAAAACAACTTTTGCAAAAACGTATAGATTGGTGGGGGGAAAATACGTTCCCACAAAGTTGTTTATTCTAAAATATCAAAGCGTTTTAAGCAGCTTTGCGTTTGTGACGACCTTCTTGAACTTCTTCAATTATCTTGTTGGTAAACGCTTCAATGTCACCAGGGTTTCGTGACGTAATTAAACCGCGATCCACAACCACTTGTGAATCTTCCCAATCACCACCCGCATTTATGATGTCTGTTTTGATTGAAGGGTAGCTTGTGACCTTACGTCCAACGACCACATCCGCTTCAGCAAGTAGCCACGGGGCATGACAAATTGCAGCTAACGGCTTTCCTGAATCGAAGAAGTCACGCACAAAGCTAACAGCTTTTTTGTTCGTGCGAAGAATGTCTGGGTTCATTTGACCGCCTGGAAGGACAAGCGCGTCAAAATCTGAAACTTGAGCGCTGTCTACTTTGATATCGACGGCGATATCTTCATCCCAATTACCATCTTTCCAGCTTTTGATTGAACCTGTGTCGGTTGAGATAATGGTAATATCAGCACCTGCCTCCATAAGGCGGCGTTTGGGTTCAAACAATTCAGATTTCTCAAAACCATTTGTGGCGAGGATTGCGATTTTAGCATCTTTAATTTGGGTCATTGGCTGGGGATTCCTTTCGCTTAAAGTGCTCAAATTATTTAATTTAAGTGTGATGAGAATTATGACATTCGGCGAGTCATGCGGGAGGGGGCACCACATGACTCGCACTTTCCGTTTCAATCAGGGTCTTCTCATGTATGGAGTTACTCACTCCATGCTGCACTAACCCAAAGGCATGGTGAGAGTTCCAAGCTTTTTGAAATTTAATGTTGTTGAATTTATCTGTCCGAAATTGAGTTTAGAAACGCGCGTGGGGAAGGGCACATATCCGTAATATTTGAATATAAAAAAGCCACGCTGAAAGTTCGGCGTGGCTTTAAAGAATTATAGGAAGTTTGGGCTTTACTTATTCAGCCATTAAAAATGCCAAATATTCATTTGCGCGTGCAGACCAAGCTTCTTCTAAGTGGCCGGTGCCTTCATAAACGCGAAATTGTGCTTTCGTGTCGTCCCAACCATTATCTCTAAACCAAGCTTTGATATCGACTGTGTGTCGTGCATAATATTGGTCAAGATCTTCAGTGCCTTCGTCAAACCAGATGGTTTGTGGGTATTGGCCTAGTTTAGAGCTTTCCAGATAGGTCAGCATTGCCTCTGTAGCCGCATCTGCAACTGGTCCTTCAGGTTGGGCGAGGGGCCAGTGGGTTGAGAGGCAGGCGGCTTTGCTGAAGACTTCAGGATATTCAGCCAGAGCGTATAGTGACATCAATCCACCCATGCTTGAGCCCATTATATAGGTCGTTTCTCTTTGCGGAGCTGTTGCGAAATTTGTATCAATATAAGGCTTTAATTCCTCAACGATAAACTTTAAATAGGCATCGCTATAGAGTTCAGGACGCCCACCTTCAGGGTTTCCTTCAGAGGGTATAAAGGCACTATCGGGCAGGTTATCAATGACTTTTTCTGGTGCGTATTCCCACCATCTTTTCTCAGTATTCCACATGCCTACAATAATAGCAGGGCGCATATTTTCTTCTTTGATGAGTTTGCTAGCGGCTTCATCCAGATTCCATTCCACGCCGCGATAGGACCCTTCAACCTGCATGAGGTTTTGTCCATCATGGGCATATATGACAGGATAATTTCCGGCATCTGCATCATACCCAGGTGGCAGCCAAATAGTTAGACCGCGTGGTTGGATATATTTAGATTCAAATGCATCCATTTTAACAAATTGACCAAAATCATCCGCAGCAATAGGGGGTGTATTTTGATGTGTCGTTTGGGGTGCTTCACTTGCCGATTGCGCAGGGGCTTGGTGGGGCGCGCAATTGCTTATTGCAAAGACACCCATGAGGGTAAGGGATGTGAAAATCCGTTTCATATCTGTATTTTCGCTCTTGCTCAGTGTTGAGGGTGATCCTTTGTTTAAATGTTGCATCCATAATTTGACTTGAGAATGTGATTTCTGGCGCAGGGATTCTTGACGCAGAGTTGTATGCTTAAAGTAAAGGCAAATAGGGTGTGTATCTCTCTTTTAAGCTAAAAAAGTCGCTTATTAATAATATATTTGATTGGCAAAAATACCAAAAAACACAAGAAATCCCATCAAGCCCATTCATTAGGCTTGTTTTCTCTCTAATATTATTGCCAGATTATAAGAAGACAAAATAAATCGGGGTAGGAGAAGTGAGATTGACTGGAGAAAATCCAGCGATTTTCACGCTACACAGCATAAATATAAAAGCCAATTGATTGGTTTTAGGTTTGTGAATCACAAGCGCTTTGGTGCTGTAGATATGCATCTATCGTTTTAGTAGGCTTCAAGTACTCTAAGTTGAAGAGCACAATTCGTGCTGAATCTTGTGTAAGCCTTTGAAGATATATCGGCTTCCCCAAGGCAAGTGTTTGAGGGTCGTAAGTGATGCAACCAATTCAATTGGCGATTTTCGTCTTAATTACTGGTCTCATTGGATTGGCAACATGGTGGCAATGTCGCAAAGCTGATTCTGGAGATAAGAGTTCAGGGCATGATTACTTTCTCGCAAATGGCGGGTTGAATTGGTATTTCGTGGCGGGTTCTATCACGCTAACCAACTTATCGACTGATCAGCTTGTTGGCATGAATGGCAATCAGATGTTGGTTGTTGTGTGGTGGGAGCTGGCAGCCGTGTTTGGCTTGTGTGTGCTCACATTTGTGTTCTTGCCAATTTATTACCGCAATAACTGTACGACTACGACCGAATTGCTTCAAAAGAAGTATAATAACAAGCATATACGTGCTGTTATTTCCTTGTTGTTCTTGTTGGGTAATCTCTTCATTTTCTTACCTGCCATCCTATATGGGGGTGCGCTTTTCTTAAAATCCATGACTGGAATTGAAGTTCCTCTCATTTTGATTTCAATCGCTTTCGCTATAGCAGGTGCAACTTACGCCATTTTGGGTGGGCTACGGGCAGTGGCCGTATCGGATACATTTAGTGGGGTGTTGATCTTATCCTTAGCTGTTTTGGTTGCTGTTCTGGCTCTAAACGCTATTGATTTTGATCTTTCAGGTATTCCGCCCGAACGCCTTACGCTGTTTGGCGGGGCAGATTCTCCAATTCCATGGCCCACATTGCTGACGGGTATGGTTTTCATTCAGATTTTCTACTGGAGCACGAACCAAACGATTACGCAGCGCGCAATGGCATCTCCATCTCTTCGGGAAGGGCAAAAAGGGGTATTGGTTGCGGCTGCTATCCGTTTCCTCATTATTCCAGCGATTGTCGTTGTGCCCGGTATTGTTGCATTCAAATTGTATGGAGACATCAATGATGCAGCTTATGGACGTATTGTAGGCGATGTATTGCCCGCTTGGTTGTCGGGTGCATTTGCTGCGGGGATCGCTGCGGCAGTGCTCACCACCTTTAACAGTATCCTAAACTCATCTGCGGCGCTTTATGTGTGTGATTTGCACGAGCCTTATGTGGGCAAGGTGAAAAACATTCCGCGCGTTAGCGCCATATCCTCAATTGCGATGACAATTCTAGCAGTCGCTCTCGTGCCAGTGTTTGCAACTCAAGAGAGCATCATTAACACAGTGCAGCAATTATATGGCTTGCTTTCCATGCCAATTCTGTCTGCCTTTATCGTGGGTTTGGCTTTCAAAAATGTGGAAGCATGGGCCGCGATTATAGCTGTGGTGATTGGTGTGCTTTTCTACGCATTCATGAGCTTTGTCTGGACACCTGTGCACTATATTCACGCCATGGCGATCACGCTTATCGTCAGCGTATTATCAGCGCTCATAGTGAATCTTATCGTGTTTAGAAAACGGGCTCAGCTGGTTTTCTTATCCTAAAAAGAAGCTGCCTTTGTGTTTTAACTTAGTTTTGCGGATGTAATCCAATGAGTGTTCAACCAAGCCTTGGTGTCTGTTATTTTCCCGAGCAACGTGATGAGAGCGAGTGGCAAAACGATATTGATCTCATGGTGTCGATGGGCCTAAAGAAAGTTCGCATTGCCGAATTTTCTTGGGCGCTTTTAGAGCCAAAAGAGGGGGGCTATGAGTGGGGCTGGCTAGATCGCTCAATTGATCTCATTGGCGCTGCTGGGCTTGAGGTCATCTTGTGTACACCCACTGCGACACCGCCCAAATGGTTGATAGATAAACATCCCGATATCTTGGCGGTAGATGCAAACGGGCAGCCACGTAAATTTGGGTCACGTCGTCATTATTGTTTCTCTTCCGCGATATATCGGGAAAAAATGTCGGGTATTGTAACGGCTATGGCGCAACGCTACGGCCAAAACAAATATGTGACGGCATGGCAGGCGGACAATGAATATGGCTGCCACAATACCACGCGTAGTTATTCCAAATATGCTCAAAAGGCATTTCGAGTGTGGTTAAAAGATAAGTATCAAACAATTGACCGCTTGAATGCTGCATGGGGCAATGTGTTTTGGAGTATGCTTTATGCTTCATTTGAGGAAGTTGATCTGCCAAACCAAACGGTGACAGAACCCAACCCCTCGCATGTATTGGACTTTTACCGTTTCTCTTCAGATCAGGTCGTCTCATACAATAAGCAACAGGTGGATATCCTTCGGGCGCATTCACTTGGGCGCGATATGATCCATAATTTTATGGGTTTTTATCACGAGTTCGACCACTTCAAAGTGGGGCAGGATTTGGACATATCCGCATGGGATAGTTATCCCACTGGATTTTTGGATATGTTCGCGTTTTCGGATGAAGAAAAGGCGCGCTATTTCCGCCAAGGACATCCTGACATTGCCGCTTTTCATCATGATTTGTATCGTGGGTGCGGTAACGGTCGATGGGCTGTCATTGAGCAACAGCCGGGTCCAGTAAATTGGGCGAGACATAATAGCGTCCCTTTGCCGGGCATGGTGCGTTTGTGGACGCATGAGGCAATTGCTCATGGCGCTGAATTTGTAACATATTTTCGGTGGGATCAGGCGCGTTTTGCCCAAGAGCAAATGCATGCAGGTTTGCTGCGTCCAGATAATGCACCTTCTCCTGCGTATGGAGAGGCACAGCAAGCAGCTGAAGAAACAGCTAGTTTGCCACGCGCAGAAACGACGAAAGCAAAAATCGCCTTTGTATTCAGCTATGATGCGCTTTGGTTATATGAAGCCCATCCTCAAGGCGCACAATGGTCATATCCAGATATTTGTTTCCGTTGGTATTCGCAATTGCGTTTATTGGGCCAAGACATTGATATCGTGTCGTCAGAGATGGATTTAGCAGATTATGATCTAATCGTTATTCCGTCCTTGCCCGTTGTCGATGATGCGTTGGTGGAAAAACTAAAGGCAACGCAAGCCATTGTTTTAATGGGGCCGCGAACTGGGTCTAAAACTCCAAGTGTACAAATCCCTGAAAACCTCGCGCCGGGAAAATTGCAAACGCTATTGCCGCTAAAAGTAACGCAGTCAGAATCCTTGCCGCCTAATGTATCAGAAACCATCGCTTATAAGGGGGGCTCTTTTAAGGCAGGTGTTTGGTTAGATTACATAGACAGCGATTTAACACCTTTGGCAGTGAATGCTCTTGGAGCAGGGGTGTTATACCGCAATGATAATTATCTATTGCTGGGCACATTACCTGAGGCAGACTTCCTGAATCAAATTTTGCGCGACCTTGCCAATGAAGCAAAGCTGCCGATTGTGGACATGCCGGTTGATCTACGTATGCGCCACAAAGGGGCGTGCACTTATGTGATGAATTATGGGCAGGCAGAGATAAAGCTGAATGAGAACTTGGCTGGGGCAAAAAGCGAATATTTAGTTGGGACCGCAAATGTCCCATCAGCTGGAGTTTCCATATTGGGGGAGCAAGGGCAGGGGAATAAGTAAGTTTGCTTTACTTATGGTGAGTTGTGATAGTCTGAACGCTCAATTTTGAATGTTTAATTTCGGGGTGTAGTGTAAAGGATAGTAATTTCAGATGTCGGACGTCGTTGACAGAGAGTGTGCAGAGCCACGTGAACTCAATCGCTTTGTCGTAAGAAATACGACAATATCGCCATTGGGTGGACTTCGTATTGCTGGGATTCTTGAAGCGAGCGTCGGTGTAATTGAAACATCACGCGTATTCACACGATATTCCATTGCCTACATCATTTCTGGTAAGGGCTATTACACGGGCAAAACGACTGGAGATTTCGTCGTATCCTCTGGTGATGCCATCTTAGTACGCCCCAATGAAGAGCATTGTTATAGACCTGACCCGGGCACTGTCTGGAGTGAGCTTTTCTTTGAGTTTGAAGGGCCGGTCTTTGATTTGTGGTTTGAAGAAACCAATTTTGATTGGGGAAACCCGGTAAAAAAACTTGAGCCTATCGCGTATTGGAAGGACCGTTTTCTGCATACAATAGGAGAGGAGAATAATGGCTTCTCACCTAAAATGTTGGCTGAATGTCTGCGTATTCAAACTTTGTTGGCAGATATCCAAAACGCGTCTCATTCGGTGGCCGTTGAAGAAATGGCATGGCTTGAAGAGGCAAAAAAAGCGTTGATTGACCATGCTAATGGCAAGGAAGCGGCTGACGCATTAGCGCTCAATTATGAAGTGTTTCGTAAACGCTTTAAGAAGTTGACCGGATTATCCCCCGGCAAATACCGCAATTCCCTCGTGATGGATAAAGCTTGTCAAATGATGGATGATGATGAGGTCACAATTCGCAGTATTGCGGAGGAGTTGGGATTTTGTGACGAGTATCATTTCAGCAAACAATTTAAACGCACGATTGGATGGACACCGCGTGATTTTAGAAATCGTTTTTGCGGGGATAATAAATTGATTAGCGGATACCAAAATACACAAAACAGCTCCAATACAGCCATGGTATAAGCCTTTTTAGAGGGGCATTATGTTTCCATAATTTCGGTTTTGGCTTGAAAAGTTTGAGTTAAGCAGCATCATTTTCAATGAAATATGATGTGAAATGTGGAGAGATGTCGGTCTTTGAATTGGCCAAATTATCTACATTCTAGCTCAGTCAGCTTGCATAGCCTGTATCTATGGAAGCGCTTTAAATGACGACTCAATTGGTTTCAGTTTGTTCTTCAAAATGCCAACTCGTTTTAGATGTGAGTGGAGGTAGACGCCCGCGTATCGTGTATTGGGGCGCGGCATTGAAACATGCCAATTTTGAAGAGTTGGGTTTATTGGGGCAACGCCAATGGGCCTATGGTGGAGCCGGTATTGATATTGCGTCTTCACTGTCCAATGAATTGGGAGCCGGCAATATTGGCCCCTCAGGTTTCCTTGCGCATAGGCAGGGGAAGGATTGGGCTGCTTTCTTCAAAACAATTGAAGTTAACCAAATTTCTAAACACCAAGTGCGCATTGAGTGTGTTGATGAGAATTTAGATCTTCGCGTCGTTTATGATGTGTCGATTCATCCCGACAGCCATGTGATGGAAGCTTCCACCGAAGTGATCAACCAAGGAAAATCTCAGCTAGAGATCGACTGGTGTTCTGCGCTTTGTATCCCATTGGATCAGCGGTTTGATAGATTGCTCGGATTTTCTGGACGCTGGGCATATGAATTCGCACAGGAAGAAGTTGATTTCTTCCGCGGCAGTTATCTGCGCGAAAATAAAAATGGCCGCACCAGTCATGACAACTTTCCGGGCCTAATAGCAAAAACAGGTTTCACAAGTGAAGAAAACGGCCTCGCTGCTGGGTTTCATTTGGGTTGGAGCGGAAATAGTCGTGTCCGCGCTGATCGAAATTCAGATCAACGTGCTTTTGTGCAAATGGGAGAATTATTCTTTCCAGGAGAGATGCAATTAGCGCCTCAAGAATCCTATAAAACACCCGTATTATACGCTGCATGGTCAGAAGAGGGGCTGAATGGTCTCTCACACCAGTTTCATGAGCATGTGAGAGGCAAAGTGTTGGATGGGCGTATTCGCGGCAAAGCGAGACCGGTTCATTATAACACATGGGAAGCTGTGTATTTTGACCATTCCGAAGAAAAACTGATCGCCATCGCTGAAAAAGCGGCTGAAATGGGTGTTGAACGTTTTGTGCTGGATGATGGATGGTTCGGATCGCGTCGAAGTGATAAATCAGGCTTGGGCGATTGGTTTGTATCTGCGGATATATATGCGCGTGGCCTGCAACCTCTTGCGGATAAAGTACGTGATTTAGGTATGGAGTTTGGGATTTGGTTTGAGCCAGAAATGGTCAATCCAGATAGTGATCTATTCCGCAAACACCCTGATTGGGTTCTTGAAGCGCCGGGCGTAGAGCAGATCCCGTTTCGTGACCAATATGTACTCGACCTTACAAAAGACGATGTGTTCCAATACTTGTTCAACACAATTAGTGACATCGTGAAGACCTTAAATGTTGCATACGTCAAATGGGATATGAATCGTGATATTCACCACCCTGGCAGTGCAGGACGTGGGGCAATACACAAGCAAACCTTAGCGGTATATGCCCTTATGCAGAAGCTAAGAACCACCCATCCAGAGCTAGAGATCGAGAGCTGCGCATCGGGTGGAGGGCGTACAGATTATGGAGTTTTACAGCAAACAGACCGTATCTGGACATCTGACAGCAATGACGCGCTGGACCGTCAACGCATCCAACATGGGGCAAGTTATTTCTTCCCATTGGATGTAATAGGTGCGCATGTTGGCCCTAAAAACTGTCACATTACAGGGCGCGTATATTCGATAGAATATCGTGCAGCAACAGCGTTATTTGGTCATATGGGGCTTGAATTAAACCTTTTGGCGGAACCCAAAGAAGATCTTGAGACACTAAAAACAGCGATTTCTCTGTATAAAACACACCGCGAAACTTTGCACACCGGAGACTTCTACCGCATTGAAAGTCAAGAGTATTTGAATGTTGTGAGTGTCGTTCGTAAAGATAAATCTGAAGCTTTGTTATCGTGTGCAAAGGTGATGCAACACACAACATCACTTCCAGAGCGCGTGCGTTTTGTGGGCTTGGATGCAAGCAAATCATACCGCGTAAAAATTGTGTGGCCGACAGCAAATATAAGTATCACATCGCCTTCGATTGTGGAGCACGCAGATTTCTTAGGAGAGGGGTATGTGTTTTCCGGTGAAGCATTGATGCGTCAAGGGCTGCAATTGCCAGTGACTTATCCTGATATCTGTTTGTTATTTCATATTAAATCCGAAAATTAGGGGGTAGAAATGTCTCAAAGTGAAGACATTTATGACCTGCTTATTATAGGTGGGGGTATCAACGGAGTTGGTATTGCGCGCGATGCCGCTGGGCGTGGCTTAAAGGTCATGTTGGTTGAGAAAGACGACCTTGCTCAACATACATCCTCTTCAAGCACAAAGCTCATTCATGGTGGTTTGAGATATCTTGAAAACTATGATTTTGCACTTGTCGCTAAGGCATTGAAAGAGCGAGAAGTATTGCTGCGTGCAGCGCCGCATATTATCTGGCCAATGCGCTTTGTTCTCCCGCATCAAAAGGGGCAACGCCCAGCGTGGCTTATACGCATGGGATTGTTTCTATACGATAATTTTGGCGGCCGTGAAATTTTGCCGGGTACAAAAGTTTTACGTCGGAAATCAAGTGAAAAGTTTGAACCTTTAAAATCAACATTTCAATTAGCGTTTGAATATTCAGATTGCTGGGTCGATGATGCGCGCCTTGTCGCGCTGAACGCTGTTGCAGCAAAAGAAAAAGGCGCAGTGATAAGAACACGCAGCCGGTGTGATGCATTGGTGCGAATGCAAGATATGTGGGAAGCCAGTATCGGCGCGGCTAATGGTACACACGATAAAGTGCGCGCTAAAGTCGTCGTGAACGCGGCAGGACCGTGGGTGGATGAGCTGAGCAATCAGGCAATAGGCGGGCAGAACAAAGCGAGCGTACGCCTTGTAAAAGGCTCACACATTATCATCAACAAGAAGTTTGAAGGGAGCCACAGCTACTTCTTCCAGAATGGTGATGGTCGCATCATGTTCGCTATTCCCTATCAAGAAGGCCGCATGACGTTAATCGGTACAACTGATGAGCTTTATACGGGGGACCGAGATGTCGTTGAGATCTCTGAGAAGGAAATTGAGTATCTTATCTCCAGCGTAAATGAGTATTTTATCGCGCCAGTAGAGCGCCAAGATATCGTCTCAACATATGCAGGTGTGCGGCCGCTGTATGATGATCAGACAGAGAATGTGTCCAAGGTGACGCGCGATTATGTCTTATCTTATGATGACAAGGCCGGTGCGCCATTACTATCTGTTTTTGGCGGAAAAATCACAACTTATCGCACTTTGGCAGAAGCTGTGATGACGAATTTACAAACACAATTCCCGCATATGTCAGAGAGTTGGACAAAGTCGGCGCATCTGCCAGGAGGGGATATCCAAAATGCGGATTTTGATGCCTATCTGGCAACCGTCAGCGTGCGTTATCCATGGTATGATGAGCGACATTTAAAACGGATGTTGCGCGCCTATGGTACGAGAATACATGAGATTTTTGCAGATGCTCAATCAATGAATGATTTGGGAGATGTATTGGGAGAGGGATTTTCCCAAGTTGAACTGAACTATTTGATTGAGAATGAGTTTGTAAAGACAGCAGAAGATGTGTTGTGGCGACGAAGCAAGCTTGGGCTGCACCTCAACTCCGAACAAATATCAATCCTAGAAAACTGGTTTAAGGCTGCGTCGATACATTAGAGGCGCCGATTGTTTCCAACATGCCGCTTTAGACAAAATATGCGTCTAAATAAGTGGGAAAGAGAAGATAAAATGAGTCAGAAAAATAGCAAAAAGCCACTAAGAAGTGCGCACTCATATGGCAAATTGGATAGAGATGGCTTCATTCACCGGTCTTGGATGAAGGCGCAAGGTTATCCAGAGGATGTGTTTGATGGGCGTCCTGTCATTGGTATTTGTAATACATGGTCGGAATTGACGCCGTGTAATTCGCATCTGCGCGAGATAGCTGAGTTTGTAAAACGTGGTGTGTGGGAAG
>NZ_JBHTBR010000009.1:171454-172417 GCF_042665075.1 Hirschia litorea
TCCCACAGCGATGTTGTTTCGTAATCTGCTTGCGATGGAAGTTGAAGAGAGTATTCGCGGCAATCCGATTGATGGCGTCGTGCTGCTTGGGGGATGTGACAAGACAACGCCGGGTCAGTTGATGGGGGCGGCGAGTGTGGATCTGCCCACCATTATTGTCTCCTCTGGCCCCATGCTAAACGGGAAATTTAAAGGCAAGAATATCGGTTCGGGAACGGATGTGTGGAAGCTCTCAGAGCAAGTACGCGCGGGTGAGATTAGCGAACAGGAATTTTTCGCCGCAGAGGCAGGCATGTCGCGCTCGCGCGGTGTGTGTAATACGATGGGATCAGCTTCAAGCTTCTCTTCTGTTGTTGAGGCGCTGGGGATTTCTTTGAAATATAATGGCACGCTTCCAGCCGTGGATGCGCGGCGTCAGGCGCTAGCGCATGTGACGGGACGTCGGATTGTGGATTTGGTGAAGGAGGATAAGCCTTTATCTTCTTTCCTCACACGGGATGCTTTTGAAAATGCGATCAGCGTACATGCTGCGATTGGGGGATCGACCAATTCTGTGATCCACCTTTTAGCCCTTGCAGGGCGTGTGGGTGTTGATCTGACATTGGATGATTTTGACAAGATTGCAGGCGATATGCCGCTTCTGGCCAATATTGCCCCATCGGGTGAGTATTTGATGGAAGATCTGCACTATGCGGGCGGGATGCCGGCCTTGATGAATCAGATGGGCGATCGTATCAAAAAGCATGCGCCGACCGTGTCAGGCTTGACGATTGGAGAGCAGATTGAGGGGGCGGAAGTTTATATTCCAGAGGTGATTGCCAGCATGGATAAGCCGGTAAAACACAATGCTGGAATATGGGTGTTGAAAGGTAATCTTGCGCCCAATGGTGCGATAATAAAACCTTCTGCCGCGTCGGATGATTTGCTTGTGAAAAAGGGCAAGGCGGTCGTGTTTGAAGACAT
>NZ_JBHTBR010000009.1:172427-263123 GCF_042665075.1 Hirschia litorea
AGGTGGATGACCCTGATCTTGAGATTGATGAGCATTCCTTCATGGTGCTGCGTGGATGTGGCCCTAAAGGGTATCCGGGCATGCCTGAGGTTGGGAATATGCCATTGCCGCAAAAGCTGCTTGAAAAAGGGGTGCGTGACATGGTGCGTATTTCCGATGCGCGCATGAGTGGCACAGCCTTTGGAACGGTTATTTTGCATGTTTCGCCTGAGAGCCTTGCGGGTGGACCGATCAATCTGGTGCGCACAGGGGATATGATTACACTGGATGCAAAAGCGCGCCGTCTTGAGCTGAATGTGGATGCCGATACGTTGGAAAAGCGCGCCCAAGAGAATGCAAAACTACCAGCGCAACACGCCCCCGCACGCGGTTATTTAAAGCTCAATCACGGGCATGTGCTGCAAGCAGATAAGGGCTGTGACCTTGACTTCCTCGTTGGGAAATCAGGAGACGAAGTTAAACGAGAATCGCATTAATTTTGTGTCGCTTTGAAGTGTGAGAAGACCTCAAACAGAGTCTAAAATTCACGTATATTCGTAAAAATTAAGGGAATAAACTAAGGGGAGAATAGTCATTCTTCTACGGGTTTATTCCCTTTTTTATGCTAAAATGAGGCGGGCTGAAATATATTCCGTTGGGGTATGCGTTACATATTGGTCACAGTTATAATATAATTAGCAGAATCGATATGAATTTGTAGGAATTCTCAATTGCCTGCAAGATTGACCATTTTATCGAAAATCAGCCCAAAATGCACCGGAATATGCGTATTAGTAGATATTTCGCTAGTTTTAGGGCGATGAAGAATGATCCGAGCACCCCAAAAAACACAAATCCATTCCATAAAGGCCATGGCGGAGTTCTAGAACAGCATTAAAAATATGCTCAGAAAAATAATAATCGGGAGGATCGTATGAGAAACTTTAAAGATATTTTATTGGGTGCAACATGTGGAGCAGCAATGCTCACATTTGCGCCTTTAGCTATCGCTCAAGATGTTGTTGAAGAGACAACAGCAAGCGAAGCAAGTGCGGACGACACAAACTATCTGGACGTAATCGTTGTGACGGGTATCCGCAGCAGTTTGAAGCGCGCGATGGACGTTAAGCGTGACACAAGCGGTGTTTCCGATTCTATCGCTTCAGAAGATGTAGGTAAATTCCCTGACCTAAACGTTGCTGAGTCTTTGCAACGTATTCCTGGTATCGCCATCGACCGTAGTGGCGGTGAGGGGCAAGCAGTAACTGTGCGTGGTCTTGGACCCCAGTTCAACACTGTTTTGCTAAATGGCCGTCAAATCGCGACAGATAGTGGTGGTCGTGAATTTAACTTTGACGTGTTGGCAGCTGAGCAAATCAACGGTGCGACAATCTATAAAAGTGGACAAGCGACACTTCAAGAAGGTGGTATCGGGGGAACGATCAACGTTTCTACAGCGCGTCCGTTTGATAACCCAGGTTTCCAAATGGCTGGATCTGTAAAAGGCGTTTATGAGAGCCTTTCAGAAGAAGTATCACCCGCAGCATCTTTCTTGGTTAGCAACACTTTCGGTGCAAATGAAGAATTTGGTGTACTGGCTGCTGTAAGCCACCAACAACGTAAGTTGCAATCCAATGGTATTGGGACAGCTGGATGGCGTCCGGGTCAAACAATATCCAACAATGAAGATGGTGTCCTTTTTGAAGACGCTTACATCCCGCGGAACTGGGACCAAGTTGTTGATATTCAAGACCGTACACGTACAAATGCAAGCTTGGCTTTGCAATATGCTCCCACAAACGACCTCACACTTACATTGGATGGATTTGTATCTAAGTTTGAAGTGGATTCAGAAGTTACAGATCTTGCCTCTTGGTTTGAGCCAGACCGTGTAGGGAATGCAACAATCGACGAAAACGGCACTTTGCTAACATTCTCTCAGGATGTTGGATTGTCGGGAGGAAGTGGAGACCCTGCAAGTGACTTTGTGTCTCACACACGTAACTCTCGTGATTCTGAAACTCTAGGTCTGGGTTTCAATGTTGATTGGAATATCTCAGATAATTTCAACGGTAATTTCGACTTCTCACACTCTACCGCTAAAAATGACCGTGCAGGGCGTGACCGCTTCAACGTTGTGGGTATCATCAACAGCTATTCCTTTGATGGAACGGGTGGAACACCAACAGTTCAGCACGCTGGTTTTGAGAATGGTGGTGTGCCAGACGCTAGCCGTAGCCGTTTGCACTACAATGAAAAAGGTAATCAGCCGACTGATGAAGATCAGATCACTGAGTTCAAAGCTGACTTCGTGTATGAGCCAGATTCAGATGCTGTAGAAGCTGTTCGCTTTGGTCTATATAACCAGTCACGTGAAAAGTCTCAGTTCCAAATCTTCGGAAGCCAATGTGCGTTCTGTGGATATGGTACACCCGCGCCAAACGATGTAATCGGATTTGCGCCTGTAACAGTGAACAATTTCTTTGATGGCTTGATTGACACATTCTACGCCTATGATGGTGATGCATATGTTCAATATCTTGCAGACCAAGGTGTTCCAATTGAAACATCGCTTCAAAACAACCGTTACAAAGTAAAAGAAGACATTACGAGTGCGTATGTTGATTTCACTTTTGGATTTGATGCCGCGAACATTCCAGTAGAGATTAATGCTGGTATGCGTTATGCGGACACGAGCGTGGATGTATCGGCCGTTCAAAGCTTCATTGTGGATGTTGTTCCAACAACAGATTTAACATTGTTCTCAAACGTCTTTGGTCCAGCTACAGACATTACTGAGAGCGGTGAGTACGACAATTTCCTAGGTAATTTCAACGTTGCCTTTGATGCTCATGAAGACATGAAAATTCGTTTTGCGGCATATGAATCTATGACGCGTGCGACAATGTCTGAATTGTCTCCTGCAACCAACTTTGGTGAGCCGCGTCGTCAAAACTTGACTGCGAGTGGTGGTAACCCAGCACTAAACCCATTCACTTCAACGAACTTTGAAGTGTCATATGAGTGGTATTACTCTGATGACAGCATGTTCTCCATTGCTGCATTCCGCAAAGATATCGATGATATTATTGTGAGCCTAACTGGTAATGAAACATATACTCTGTCAAACCGTACTGCGGCTGATGGTTTCCGTTGTGCAGCTGATAATTGTGCAGAGGGCACAGACCTAGACCCAACACGTCCAGGGTTTGATATTGTTGCCAACACGGATGAGCTAAATGGTGAAACAGAAATTTATTCTGTAAGCCGTCCACGCAATGGTGAAACAGCATCTGTTGAAGGTGTGGAGATTGCTATCACTCACTTGCTCGATAATGGGTTTGGTGTGTCTGCAAACGCAACATTGGTAAGCAGTGACGTCACTATTGATCCAAACTCGGCAACAAACTTCTCACTTGAGGGGATTGGTGACTCCTACAACATTGTTGGTTTCTACGAGACAGACAGAATGCAAGCGCGTGTGGCTTACAACTTCCGTGATGAATTCCTGCGTCGTATCGACAATGGATTTAACGGTGAGCCAATTAACACAGATGCTTATGGTCAGTGGGATGTGAGCGCCAGTTACAACATAACTGACAATTACACAGTCTTCTTTGAAGGTATTAACATCACTGAAGAAGAGCTTGTACAAACAGGACGTTTCCCGAACCAAATATACAGCATTGAGAACAATGGTTCTCGTTATGCAGTGGGTGTTCGCGCTAAATGGTAGTTCACATTTAGCTAATTCAGGCTAAGCTCATTGAGGGCCGGTAGGTTCATCCTATCGGCCCTTTTTGTTGGAGAATATCCATATGCAAAAATCAATACTTATTGTTGGAGGTGGAACTGCGGGTTGGCTCAGTGCTGCCATTATCGCGTCACACCATAAGAATAGACCCAAAGACCAGTTTACAATTCATCTGGTGGAAGCTGCAGATGTCCCCACAGTGGGGGTTGGGGAGGGGACATGGCCGACTTTACGCAACACAATACGCTCTATTGGAATTGACGAAAAAACGCTGTTTAAACGTTGTTTTGCGGGATTCAAACAAGGGGCGAAATTTGTAAATTGGGCGAGTGATAATCACCAGTATTATCACCCATTTACGGTGCCGCTCGGGTATGGAAACATTGATCTGGCTCCCTATCTCGAAGATGTTCAAAGTTTTGCAGATGACGCCAATTACCAAGCCGCGATATGTGACGCCGGTTTAGCGCCGCGCGCACCTACAGAAGCTGAGTTTCAAGGTGTATGTAACTATGCTTACCACTTGGATGCAGGTGCGTTAGGGGATCTGCTTAAAGAGCACTGCCGAGATGTTTTAGGCGTACAACATCATACCGGCACTGTGAAAGAGGTTGTGCTTGACGATCAGGGCCATATTGCAAACTTAAATTTGGAACGCGAAGGTGAAGCGTTTTCTTTAAGTGCGGACATGTATGTTGATTGCACAGGGTTTAGGTCTTTATTGTTAGGCCAAGCACTCAAGGTTCCGTTCAAATCAATAGATGATGTTTTATTCAATGATACAGCGCTGGCATTGCGCGTACCTTATAAAGATGAACACGCGCCCATCGCGTGTCACACTATCGCAACTGGTCAGAATGCGGGATGGATATGGGATATCGGTCTCACGCATAGACGCGGAATTGGGCATGTCTTCTCGAGTGCGTTTCTTTCCGAAGATGAAGCCTTCGACAATCTAGCCAATTATGTTGGCGCTCCAATAGATGATCTGCAGATTAATCGGATCAAGTTTCAAGCAGGATATCGACAAAAAGCGTGGAAACACAATTGTGTAGGCATTGGTCTGTCAGGTGGGTTTGTTGAGCCATTAGAAGCAACAGCAATTATGCTGGTTGAAGTAGCGGCGCGGTATGTGGCTGAAAATATCTATGCTGATGAAAAATTGCTGCCAATTGTTGAAAAACGTTTCAATCAGCAGATGGATTATCGGTGGCAGCGCATAACTGACTTTTTAAAACTGCACTATAGCCTCACAAAACGGGATGAACCGTATTGGCGCGCACATACAGATGAAGCGACAATTCCGATAAGTCTACAAGAAGATTTGTGTGTCTGGAAAAATAGGGGGCCGCAAAAGTCTGATTTTGATGGTGTTGCAGAACTATTTCCTGCAGCAAGCTATCAATATGTTCTGTATGGAATGGGGTTCAAACCTGATTTTGATACTCAAGCCTATTTGTATGATCAGCAGCAGACCGCAAAGCGTATCATCGAGAAAAACCAAACATTGACGCGGCAATTATTGCAAGATTTGCCACCTCACAGAAACTACATAAATCACTGGCTTAGCACCGGTTAAAACCAATGGATCTATTATGACAAAACTTACGCCGCTTGATGCTGCACGCCATAAAGACCTTAAAGTCACACAGCAACGCGCTCAAATGTTTGCGGCTGGACGCCATATGATTGCGTTGAATGTTGCGGAGTTAAGTCGGGCAATTGTTGACTTTCCGGTTTTGATTAGCCGCGTTACAGGGCAGGGAGGTTTTTCCCTTTCTGCTTTAACCAGTTTTGAGCCGGGTAAAAACTTATATTTAGATGATGATGGCTGGCAATCGAGCTTCACGCCGTCACAGATGCATACTTTCCCTTTTGCATTGATGGCAAATGATAGTGACCCGCAAAATCCGCATTTTGCAATTGATGAATCCTTTCCTGCATTCTCCAAAGCGGAAGGACAGCCTTTGATGGATGCGAGTGGTCAGCCAGCTTTATGGCTAAGTCCAATCAAGGCGCAATTGATTGAAAATATGAAGAACGCCCAGCTTACGGATGCTTTCTTTCAAGCGCTGGTCCAGCACGAATTGATTAGCTCGCTCGTCATTTCGGTGCAGTATTCTGATGGGCAGACCAATAAGATTGGTGGGCTAAGTTCAATCAATGAGGACAGGTTTAAATCACTGAGCACAGAGGCTCTCGCAGATTTAAATGGGCGTGGATTTCTCGGACCTATTTATGCCTTGTTGTTTTCAATTTTCCAATTGAATGGACTTATTAGAAAGAACAATGCATCGAAACGTTTTTCTCCCATAAGCAAAATTAGCTTAGAGCTGGCAAAAGATATTCAGACCTTTTAAAAATAAAGCCCACGACTGGGGAGTCGTGGGCGAGTTTTAGTTACCAATTTACGGCATATGATCAGGGAGGGATCAATTGGAACTAAGCAGGGTCATGCAGGCGGGAAAGCACACCGCCATCAGCATATAAGGTGGAACCAGTTATGAAGCTGGCCTTATCAGAGCATAAGAAGAGCGCGGCTTGCGCAATCTCAGATACATCGGCTATGCGCCCAATCGGATGGGCTTGGGCAAGTGCTTGATAGGCTTCAGGTTTGCCTTCGAAACCAGCTTTTAGCATAGGTGTTTCTGTCGCTGCTGGCGCAAGTGTATTGACGCGTACACGTCCGCCCAAATCCACTGCTAAAGCGCGTGTCAGCCCATGCATTGCTGTTTTGGTTGTCGCATACGCGGGAAATTCAGCTTTAGTGGATTGAGCATGGACCGTACCTATATTCAGGACGGAGCCATTTTGAGCGGTAAGCGCTGGCAAAAATTGCTGAGTGAGCATAAAAGGAGCAAGCACATTTACGTTGAAGCTAAGTGTCAGGTCTTCAGGTTTTAAGTCTTCTGTACGACCAAGAATTTGAATTGCAGCATTATTGACAAGCGCTTTTAAAGGGTGTGCGTCTGTATGCTTTTCAACGTCTTGTTTAAACTGTGCGGCTTTGTCTGGTGATGTCGCGATCTCGTTGAGGTCTGCTATAATGAAAGCATCAAAAAGCTGCGCATCCATATCTGAAGCAGCATTCCGGCCTGTTGCAATAACAAACCAGCCTTCATCTTTGAAAGCTTTGCATAAAGCGGCACCAATTCCACCTTGAGCACCAGTAATAATCACAGAATCTGACACAAAATTTCCTGTATCTTCAAGAATTAAGAGATAGCCAAGGATAGATCAAATTTTTTGGAAAAGCCATGTGCTCGATGGCATATTGTATGACAATATAATGAAATAGAGTGTATGGATACCATTCCTGATTTTGGAATTAGGCGTGTGAATGTGCACGCCCTCAACCAAAACCAGAATGTAGTCAAATTATTCAGACGCAGCCCGCACGGCCTGATCCAAAAGAGGGCCATAAACAGGCATGTCATCAGCATCTTCTGCAAAAACGAAATCTTCGTGTGTTTCAATTGCGATTACGTTTGAGCGCGTCATGTTGTGAATGTACGCAAGTCCTTCTGGGCTAACAAATTCGGCGCGTCCGGTTACCCAATGACGACAATTTGCTGCGCCACATTTACAGGCGAATTGGTTGAATAATACATCTTCAGTGGATGCATAATCCATGAATAATGGCTCACCAATAGCGATATCACGTACACAGAATACCTTTTGATCGTGCATATCCAAAACCACATTTGGATCGCAGCTGTGTAGAAGCATTCCTATGAAATAGGGGTCGTGCAAATTGTCGTTTGGGGCACGTTGCAAGGAATGCTGCAGTAATTGATCTGTTTCTTCTGCAATAAAATTTCCAATTACCTCGCCGCGTTTAAAAGCGCGCACAGCAAAGATACCAACGCCAAATTCTTGGGTTGTTTTCTTCACAATATCTTGTGGAGAGGGGAGTTGGTTCTTGTTTAAGTGAGGCGGGCGGTGTGCTGCGATAAAGGTCTCAGGATATATTGTATGCATCGAGTTTATTCCTTCAAATAGGATGCATTGAGCAATTATATGCATTCGGAAGTGAGATTTGGAAAACCATTTAGCGTGGTTGAGTAGGTGGTGGTATAAACACCGGTGTGTGCGAGGATCACGCGGTCCCCGGGGGCAAGAGCATTTGGCAAATGATAGCGAAATTCTTCAGCGTAAATCACATCATTTGAATCGCATGTTTGTCCCGCCATAATCACTGGACCTGTAGGGCCTTCATGATGGGTATACACGGGGTAATCAATTTGCGTTTCAACCAATCCGCCATAGCGACCAATATCCAGATACACCCAACGAATGTCAGGGTTGGTATGGCTAGGCGCGACTAAGACGACTTCAGCGAGGATGAAACCAGCATCAGCGGGCAAGTAGCGGCCCGGTTCTGTGTAGATGAGAGGTTTTTTCTTATCTTTGAAATAAGTGTCTACATAGTGCGCAATAGCATCGCAAAATGTGTCGATTGGCGGCACAACTTTACGATAATTTGTAGGAAAACCACCCCCAACATCTAATACAGACATTGAGCTTATGCCGCGATCTGCAAGCGCATCAAATATGCTGGCAGCCGCATGAATAGGGGCATCCCAAGATTTAGGGTTTAGCTGCTGAGAGCCTGTGTGAAACGAAATACCGTGTGGGATAAGACCGTTGTCATTTGCTTTAATTAGCCATTCGATTGCTTTATCCGGTGGGCACCCAAATTTGATGGACAATGGAGAAATTGCGCCAGACCCATCTGTCGTGATCCGGCATACCACTTTTGCACCTGGGGCGTGCGTGATGATTTTGTCCAGTTCGAGTGCTGCATCAAAAACAAATTGTTCAATACCGCGTTCAAAAGCGGCTTTGATTTCAGACGCTTTTTTCAAAGGGTTGCCGTAAAGAATGTCTTTTGCTTGCGCACCAGCGGCAAGACACATGTCTATTTCTTGAATACTTGCGCATTCAAAAAAGCATCCAAGGTGTTGTAAACGCTTAAGTAAATCCGGATGAGGGTTTGCTTTTATAGCGTAATGGTGGTGAGCTTGGGGCAATGCATTTTTTAAAGCTTTGTAATTGCGTTCGACAATATCAAGCTCTACCACAAGGTGAGGGGTTGGGCCTGTGTAGTTTGCGATGAATTGCTGCAAAGCGCGGCTTGTAGATGTTTTGATAACGCCATGTCCAAAACCGGCGTTTGATGCTTTAATTGCAGATGCTGTTTTAGAGACAACAGATGGTTTATCCGCTGTGATGTCTGGTTTGCTAACGGTCTGGGGAACGGACATAAGCGACCTCCTCAGAGAGGGCATCAGATGATGCGAAGATGAAAATTGTAAGCACTAGCTAAATCCACAAAAAACGAGAAACTCGTAACTTTACGAACCGCTGATCTCCTTGCTTACTCATCGTCTCTGGGTCGATCTTTGGTAAAATTCGATATAACGGAAAAAAATCTCATGTAAAGTGTTTGATTTTGTAATCCTGTATTTATGTGAAAACGAATACAAATCTACAGAAAGAAAGGTACAGGTTTTCGAACCTATCTTATTGTGTTTATTATATATTTAGTGTACAGTATTTATTGATGCCGGAAACAAGAAAAATGTCCAGTCTGCCTGTATTTGAAGCTGAATGTGTGATCGCAGGTGCAGGTGTTGTTGGGCTTGCTATCGCGCGTGAGTTAGCGTTGGCAGGACGGGAGGTTCTGCTAATTGAGCGCAACAGCATGATTGGAATGGAAACATCTGCGCGAAATTCTGAAGTGATCCATGCGGGAATTTATTACGCCCAACACTCACTTAAAGCCCAGTGTTGTGTTGAAGGAAAAGCCAAGCTTTATGCCTATCTTAAAGAAAGAGGCATTGCGCATAAAAATTGCGGAAAACTGATAGTCGCAAATACGGATATACAAACCAAAACACTTATTGAAATCGCCCAAAATGCTTCGTTAAATTGTGTGGACAATTTGCAATTTATGGATGAATCTCAAACATTATCACTTGAACCGAATGTACGTGCAAAAGCAGCATTATATTCTCCAACTACGGGAATTATTGACGCGCACGCTTATATGCTATCCTTGAGGTCCGAGGCTGAAGAGGGGGGTGCTAGCCTTGTGCTCAATACCTGCATTGAAGGCGCTAGTGCTCTGCCTGATGGCCGCACACGGCTTGCGTGTGGCGGGGTGGAGCCGTGCTTTATAGATGCGCCAATATTTATAAATGCAGCCGGTTTAGGTGCGGTTGAGTTGGCCCAAAAAGTAGAAAATTTACACGCTGCACATATTCCCAAACAATATCTAGTGAAGGGCAATTATTTTGCTTTGCAGGGAAAGTCACCGTTTTCGCGTTTAATTTATCCTGTCCCAGAAAAGGGCGGATTGGGTGTACATCTTACTTTAGATATGGGCGGCCAAGCGCGCTTTGGTCCTGATGTGGAATGGGTTGATCACATTGATTATAATGTGGACCCAAAACGCAGTGATGTTTTTTACGATGCCATTCGTCAATACTGGCCCGATTTACCTAACCATGCTCTGCAACCCGCTTATGCAGGCGTTCGACCCAAGGTGAGTGCCCCCAATGATCCAAATGCAGATTTTATGATTTTAGGCCCAGAGACGCACGCAATAGAAGGGCAGGTGCATCTATTCGGGATTGAAAGTCCCGGCCTGACATCCAGCCTCGCAATCGCAGAGATAGTGCGTGCAAGGCTGGACATCTAGCGCGGGGGCGCGGGGGATTTTAAAACCCTTTAAATTGCACAAAGCTGTCAACGACTTCGCGCTTTGATCTGAATTTGCTTAAAGGTGCAACCATATCAGGCCAGCCGAGCGACATGCCGCAATATAGGATTTCATTGTCGGGGAGTTCAAAATGTTTGGCCAAGCTTTTGCGTGAAAATGCCCATGCTTCTTGTATACATGTGCCAAGCCCCATTTCAGTGGCAGCAAGACAAACCGATTGCATGAACATGCCTAAATGGGCCCATTGTCCGCGTCCCATTTGGCGATCAATTATAAAGAAGACTCCCACAGGCGCGCCGAAGAATTCATAATTTCGTCCGACATGTGCATAGCGTGAGATTTTATCTTCGCGGGGAATGCCCAGCACTTCATACATATCTTGGCCAACTTGCTTGCGGCGATTATTATAAATTGGTGTGAGATTTGGCGGGTAGACATTAAACTCATCATCTTGGCGCAAGTCTGGGTTGGCATAAGCTGCGATGGCTTCGTCCATGCCGATTTTAACGACTTCTTCGCGTGCTTGGCCTGTCACGACGATCACTTTCCATGGCTGCATATTGCCGCCCGAAGGAGACCAGCGCGCCCGTTCAAAAAGTGTACGTAGAGTCTCTTCATCAACAGGTTTGCTGAGATAATTGCGAATAGAGATACGTTTTTTAAGAGCGTCTTCGACATTCATTACAGCTCTCCTTTATTTCGTCCTGAGTTTATGACTGAGGCAGATTTGCAATATAGTCTGCGAGGGAGTCAGCGTTTGGAAGTGCAAGCGTTGCGCTGCATAGACGGTTGGCGTCTTTCGCGCTCATGCCTGCATACAACATAAGCGTTTGGGCTTTTTCCATAATGGCTTGTTGCGTCATTGGATATTCTGGATCGCCATAAGCATCGGCCGCGACATAGCGTTCGCCATTCACAGTAACCGCTGCGCCATAATGGGCGGGGTAGGCTGCGTTGAATTCATCTGTTTGAACCACTTCAATGCGTTCACGTAGAGCTTTGATGCTCGCAGAATTGGTGACCGCGACTGTGAAATCTTCCAATTGAGGAATGCCATTGAGCAAGGTAATGGCGACGGAGTGTTGGAGTGAAAATTTCGTCTGGATTGGGCTTGTTGGTACGGGTTTGTCACAGAATGTAAGGGCGTCTTTATAGGTCTCAACAAGGATTGGTCCTGAATTGAGATCAGCCCCATTATGTACTTTTAAAGCAGCATCAATTGCCGGATGTGCATGGCGACATGCGGGATAGGGTTTGATGCTTGTTTCATGTAGCGCCCAAGATGCATCTGGTTGCGTCAGCACATCTTCTACATTTGCCCCAGGGCACATGGCTGCGAAAAAGCCTTGCGGGCCTTCAAGAATTTGGCGTGGACCTTCAAAGCCCTGTGCAGACAAAATCGCGCCCATCACACCGGCATGGGCCGCATGGGAGGCGTGTAATTGTTTGGCCATTGAGTTAGGTTCATGGCGTGTTTGCCATAGGCCGGCAGCTTGCGTGCCAGCAAGACCAAGCGCAGAGACAAGGTCTGAACCTTCAAGTAAATAACACGCAGCCGCAGCCGCACCAAATGGCCCACATGTGGCGGTGTTGTGCCAGAATGCATAATGACCTGCACCCACTGCGCGGCCAATGCGGATTGTCGCTTCATACCCAATGACGATTGCATTGAACATTTGGGTGGGGGAGGCATTCGTATGCTGCGCCATTGCCAAAGCTGCGGGCATGATTGTGGGGGCGGCATGTAAGATTGCGCGCTTGTCCACATCATCCATTTCAAGCACATTTCCTAAAGCACCATTGTGTAATGCAGCCATCAGCGCAGACGCGGGCGTGGAGCCAATACGTGTGCATTTCCCGTCACTATCTGAAAAGGCTGCAAGGCTAAATGCATCTGTCATTTTCTGACCAGCAGCTTCTTTTTGACCTGCGATAGAGCAGCCAGTCCAGTCTAGAAATAGGCTGGCCGCGCGTTCTCTGTCGGCATCGGAAATAGGGCGGCCAAGAATTGTTGCGAGGCGCTCTGTAATTGTCATTTGCATGCTCGGCCTGACCCCTTAGTGTCTTTAGAATATGTTGAACGATGCGTTTTATGGAGTTGCAAAGTTAAATGATATATCATTTGCAGATTAAGGCGTGTGTATCTCAAAGTCTAGTGAAAACATGCCGTTTTAATTGAAACGATAAGGGCTATTTGCGTCCAGCGTCTAGTTTGCCCAGAACAAGATCGACAGCTTGTTGTGTATAGGCATCCATAAACCCATACCCCCATTGTGGCAGATCAATGATTTCACCTCTCTGCATGAGCGGCGTTGCGCGATGCGTGATGTCACCAAGGTCATCATTTGGATTCAGAATGGTGATGGAGTGGGGGAGATCTGCAAGGATTTTGTGGAAACGCTTACAATGATTGAACGCAGCTGTGTGGCCCCATTCATACGCTTCGCCGCCCATTAAGTTCATGCGGAAAGAGTGGGCCAGCATGTATAAATCTTGATCTGGTCCACGCACGCCAATGATGCGTTCCCACATTGTTTTGAAACGCGTACCTGCTTCATCCAGTGGGATGGGGGTGAAGTATTTACGAAACTCTGCCTCTTCAGCCTCATTTAGCAAAGCTGCAGAAATCATGGCGATACTACCCACATTTTCAGGGCGCATGATTGCCATTTCAGCGGCGACCTGTGCGCCTGTATGGTTGCCAAACACATCAATATGACTATGGCCAAGCTTATCTGCGACACGCCAATAATTGCGGGCATAAAGTTCGATAGATGTTGCTTCTTCACTGGGGGCGGGATCTGACATGCCATAACCGGGATAATCCATCGCGACTACGCTTCTATCTTGGCTGGCACGTGTCATGAAGGCGAGAAATTCACTCCCATTCTTTGGGCTTTGGTGGGCACAATAAAGGGGTGGTTTTGTGGCATTTTCTGCATGTGAGACATACACATGCAATTGGCCAATTTCGCCATCTATATACATACGCTGAGGTGAGGGCAAGGGGCGTTTCCTTTTGTGAATGGGCAGGAACTTTGCAAGCAAAGGATAAGTCTTTGGGAGGAAAAGGAAAGCGTACAGATTGAACGAGCCAACCTGTACGCCTCTTCGTGACCAACACGTGGGAGAGGTAAAGTCCTACGGGTTGCCGAAGGCAAATTCCAGTTTCAATGAAACGGTTCTTGGAAGGCCGTAATAGCGTCCAAATGATGAAACGCCTTGTTCCCAATACTCTTCATCTCCAAGGTTTTTCCCTTCAAGAGCTATCGTCCAACGACCATCTTGATCTTTCAAAGCTATTCGAGCGTCGATAAGAGTGTAAGGGTTGGATTTGATGTTTTGGGAGTTGGCGACGTTTCTGTGAATGTCCTCTGTGTGCATTAAGTTTAATGTACCCACAAAGTCATATCCATGATTGCCTGGAATAGTTTGCTCGATCCCGATTTTATAGTGAGTTTCAGGGGCGTGCTTCAGGTGATATTCTGTCGTTACGCCTGGAGGTGGTCTTAGCCATTCGTCTTCCAGAATACCCAAAATACCATAGATGTATGTGTTTTCGAATGGGCGGGCATTGGCCTCCAAGTCGAAGCCTTTGAAACTCGCATCTCCAGAAACGACGATAAAGCGATCTGTAACTGGATCTAGAACACTTTGTTGAAGCTTGGCGTATTCCGTATCAAAATAAGCTCCATTCAAAGTCACACGATTATCAAACCAAGTGGTTTTCAAACCTGCTTCGTAAGAGGTAACAGTTTCAGGTTCCAATGCTAATTGGGCACCTTGAATGTTAATAGGATATGTTTCTGCAAAACCACCTGCTTTAAAACCTTCGCCATAGTTTACATAGGCAAAGATGTTGTCGGTGACTTCCCATTCAAGTCCAACTTTAGGCGTAAATTTCTCACTTGAATAAGTGCCGGTGGTTGAGAAATTTGGCTCTTGGGTTACTGGGTTGACATTGACGCGGTCAAGATCTTTTTCGTCACGTGTAAAGCGTCCGCCTACAGATATTGAGAATACATCCGCCAATTTGAGGCTCATATCACCATAAACAGCTGCACTTATTGCTGTTTGTTCATCATTCATCAGTCTACCTAGGAAGAGGGCATCTTGTGAGATGAATTCTCTGTAGAAATATGCCCCAGTGGTCCAAGAAAATGGTCCGTCTGAAGTGGAGGCAAATTGCAGTTCTTGACTGAATTGGTTTTGGCTATTTTTAATTTCAATTGGCAACCCTCCGCCTGGTGTAGCGAAAAAGTCAATTGCTAATTGGTCTTGAAAGGTTCGGAAAGCTGTAATGGATTTGATGTCTACAGAATCAAATCCTGAGAATGTATTTGTAGTTTGCAGGCCGTATTGGACGTGATTGTTAACATCTGGAACGTTGCTGAGAGTTTGAAAAGCGTTTCCGTATGTCAAAGGGCATTGGACGCCATTAAAGCCTCCATTTAAGCCTGAACAATCAGTTGCAGTTAGGGTCTGAGGGCCGGAACGGTCTCTAAATGTGTCTATTGTAGAGTAAGATTCCCAATCAGGCGTTGGTTTCCACATAAATCCGATACGCGCTGATTGTTGATTGACTGCATTTAGGTGTTGACCAGTTTCTGTGCCATCGGGATTGACGGCTGTGATAAAACCATCTCGATCTCTAGATAAATAACTGACCATCACAGCCAATTTGTCTTCAACGAGAGGTACGTTGGCTGTTCCACCAATATCGACTGCTTCAAAGCTTCCAAAACTGCCCCGCAACTTGGCCCAGCTTGCATCTGTTTCGGGTTTGCGTGTGACGTATTTTAGGGCACCACCAGATGAATTTCGTCCATAAAGGGTCCCTTGTGGACCACGAAGCACTTCAACACGTTCGAGTTCGACAAGGTCGAGAAGTCCACCAATTTGTCGACCGATAAATACATCGTCTACATATACACCAATGGGGCTTTCAAGATTGTAAGATGAGTTATCTTGGCCGACACCGCGCATATAGACTTGAAGACCGGTTGTTGTCCCAGTGTTGTTCACCACAGTTAAGTTTGGAGAGGAAAGGTTCAAATCCTTGACGTCTGCAACTTGTTGTCTATCAAACGCGCTTGCGTCAAAAGCTGACATTGAAATTGGGACGGTTTGCAAGGTCTCTTCGCGACGCCGTGCTGTCACCGTTATTGTATCGAGTTTAGAGAGAGCATCAGCTTGCGTTGGAGGCTCTGTCTTTGTCGATTCCGCTTCTTGCGCAATCGCACTTCCTTCAAAGCATAAGCTAATGAGTATAATCGAACTTGCTGTAGATTTAAGCCAGTTAAAGGTGCTCGTTTTCATTGTTTTGTATCCCCTGAGTGTTCTTATTGTATTGTTGCAGGCAGCTTCAATAATCCGTTTAGAATCCCCAAAAAGAAGCGCTACAGCATATATGAAGCGACTAAGCCGACCTGCTGTAAAACAACAGATGTGAGAACCTTAACAATCATTTGGTTGTGGCTTGGCGCAGAGGATCATAAGTGCCGTGAACAGTTGGTAGTTTAAAATATTTAATAAAAACAATATGTTGATAGTGTTTCGTTTTCTTTTGTTGTTGATGCACTAAATGTTTGAAGCATGGTGTGTAGTGGAAGTTGGGCGTTCAGGGGCGTGGATCTAGCTTTACAAGGTTGAGTATGTCGCCATATTTGTCCGGACATTAAGTGCGGCAATAGATTGCACAGGAAAAGCAAATTAAATTGAAGTTTGTGGTTGAACGCCAGGACCTAATTTGAAAGGACTTTTATGAGCACTCTTGAAACTGCTACAGTCAAAGAAGCGAATGAAGAACACGAAAATTCAGGACAGGAATGGCGAAAACACTATCGCCTAGTTGTAGCCGCATTATTGGGTATTGGATTGGGGCTGAGCCCTCTGCCATATTATACTTTGATAGTGTTATCTGAGCCTTTGATGGCAGAATTTGGCTGGACGCGAGGCAATGTTTTTGGCGCGTTGTTTTTCATTACGCTGGGTATTTTTGTAACGTCTCCTATTGTTGGGTATTTCACAGATAACTTTGGGGCGCGCCGCACAGCGCTGGTATCTATTGCTCTCTTTGCGTTCTTTTTCTTTCTATTTTCGTTCATGCAGGGAAACTTAACTGTATTTTACGGGATCTTTTTTTTGATGTCGGTTTTTGGAGCAGGAACATTACCTGTGACATTTACGCGGGCGATTAATAATAATTTTGAATCTTCTCGCGGGCTGGCCTTGGGTGTTGCGTTAATGGGGACGGGGGTTACAGGTTTTTTTATTACAGACATGACTCAGCTCTGGATTGATGAATATGGATGGAGACGTACATTCCAGATTCTTGCAATGTTACCCATTTTTATCAGTCTGCCCGTTGCCTATTTTTGGTTTCGAGACCCTAAAGAAGAAAAAGCCCTTAGCTTAAATAGCCGTATGGACATGAGTGTTGTTAAGGGGATGACTTTTGTAGATGCGCTAAAGGATTGGCGACTGCACGTGATTGGCGTGTCGTTTCTTTTTATTGGCGCGGCAATTGCGGGTACAATTCCTAATGTGAAATTCCTGCTACAGGATCAGGGCTATACTGCGCAAATGTCTGCGAGCCGTTTTATCGGTGTGGGGCTTATCGGGTTGTCGGTTTTGTTGGGAAGAGGGCTGGGCGGGTTTCTTGTCGATAAGTTCTGGGCACCGGGTGTGGCGTTTTTCATGCTGATATTGCCTGCAGTATCATGTCTCATATTTTTGCAAGGCACCAATCCAATTTGGTTGAACGTGTTGGCGATTGCGTTTTTGGGGATAGCTGCGGGCGTTGAGTATGACTTGATGGCATTTCTGGTGAGCCGATATTTTGGCATGAAAGCGTATGGGCGAGTGTATGGGGTATTGTATGCCATGTTTGCAATTGGGGCTGGATTGGCACCTGGTTTGTTTGGCAGTGTACGTGATAAAACGGGGTCATATGACACCATTCTCGTATTAGCTGCGGGACTTGTATTTGTTGGTGCATTAATGTTGTTGACGATTGGAAAGTATCGCCGTTTTGATACGTTTGGTCATTTTGTAAAAACGTCAGAATGAGATCAATTTCATAATGAATAGTTGGGCTAATTTTTATAGGATAGTTTAGAAAAAACTAGGCACCTATTGAGTTAAGTATAGACACCTGTAAGGGGGGAAGCACCACGAAATGGCAGACAAAAACCTTGATCCGCTTCCTATTTTATCAAAAACATATCTTCAGCCCAATCGGCTTGAGCATTTTATGGCGGTGTATGAAACCCAGAATGTGCATAGAGCTGCGCAAAAGCTAAATGTATCTCAGCAAGCGGTCAGTAAGACCATTAATAAGCTTGAGGACACTCTACAAGTGGACTTATTTGTGAGGTTGCCGACAGGTGTGCAGCCTACGCAATATGCAGATCATCTTGCGAGACGGGCACGACTTATTTTGAGTGAAAGTCGGCTTGCTACCTTAGAGATTGATGCATTGCGAGGATCGAAACAGGGTACGGTGCGCGTGGGATGTGGGCCGAGTATGGCTGGACGCCTTTTTCCACTAGCGATTGAGCGCATGCGGGGCCGCAATAAAAACTATGGGTTCACAACATATGTAGGTCATACGCAAAAACTTATGCCGCTTGTTTTATCTGGCGAGATTGAGTTCGCGATTGTGGCACCTCCGGCATCTGTATCCATTCATCCAGAGTTAGAAGTTGAAACGCTGTATGAAGAATATGATATTGTGATTGGACGGTCCGACCATCCTTTGTTGTTGAAACCCGATCGCACACTGCAAGATTATCAAGCCTATCCATGGGTCGCCTCACATGGATTATCTACGATATGGACGAGTGTGGTGGATATATTCTCGGGGCAGGGGGTTGATCCCCCAAACTATCTTTTTCGTACAGACTCTATGGCCATGGTGATTGGTCATGTGATGGCTAGCAATGCATTGTGTATGTTGTGCCGAGAGGCGATACAACCTTATTGGCGCACTGGGGATTTGGCGATTATACCGCATTCTCAATTGGTTATATCACGAAATATTCAGGTCATTACACGCAAACGAGGTCAATTATCACCTGTTGCAAAAATGTTGAAATCTATCGCGATAGAGACGATCATGAGCGAAGGTTTAAAAGCTGAACAACAACCAAAAGGTTGTTAGATGGACAATCTAAGCTGTTTGATCCTTTGCTCACTAAGTCTTTAGGTGTTTGTCTGGCGCACGCCACTATTGCTGTCATTGCTCTTTCATAAGGACGATGGGGCATTTAGGGAATATGGAGACACCTATGAGCATTTTCGACGACTTCCACAAAGCCATGCCGACAATGGCAAAACATGCTGGCATTTGGGAGGGGATATACACCCATATAGATGTGGATGCGAACGTCATCGACAGACATAAAACACGTGTTGTGTGTGAATTTCCTACAGAAGGTGAGCATGTCTACATCCAACATAACCACTTTATGTGGGAGGATGGGCGTGAATACAAAGCGCGTCTTCCGGGTGTTTATCGTGATGGGCGTTTATGGTGGGATTTAGACACTTTTCATGGCTCATCGTGGGAAACGGATGAAGGGCTCATAATGCTCGACCTTGATCGCAAAGATGATCCCGGTGCAAATTTTTACGAAATTATTGCGCTGGGTAAAACCGGCCAGCACCGCGCTCGTACATGGCATTGGTTTAAAGATGGCAAGCTGTTTAAACGCACACTGTGTGATGAAACCAAAATTGGCTAGTTTTCTAGAGGCTTGTATTTATTGATAATAATCAGCACTAACCGATGCTGAAGACACAACATTATGCTCGGAAGATAAACCCATGAATTCGCAAATTTCTCATGAACAATTGGAAAATATGAAGCTAATACTTGGTCGAGAAAATATTACTGACAAGAGTGCTGATTGTGCATTATTTAGTCAGGATATTTGGGCCGTCGGGGAGTTAGCGAACTTTGTTGCTAGTCCAGAAAATACGGCTCAACTTTCTCAAATCGTACAATTGGCGGCCAAAGAAAATATTGCACTCAATCCGCGTGGTGGCGGGATGTCCTATACAAAAGGATATATACCTTCCAAGGTGAATACGGGAATTTTGGACCTCTCCAAAATGAATAGAATTTTGGAGATAAATGCTGAGGATATGTATGTCACGGTGCAGGCGGGTTGTACTTGGAAAACGCTGAATGAAGCGCTGAAACCACTGGGCTTACGGACACCTTTCTGGGGCCCACTTTCAGGTCTTACTTCCACCGTGGGGGGCGGAGTTTCCCAGAATAATGCGTTCTTCGGAGCCTCAACTTATGGGTCTTCCATAGATAGCGTAACATGTCTGACAGTGGTGTTGGCGGATGGCACCATAGTGAAGACAGGTTCCTCAGGAACAAAGGGCGCGAAGCCGTTTTTCCGTCAATATGGTCCAGATCTGACAGGATTGTTTTTGGCTGATGCAGGCGCTCTTGCTTATAAAGCAGAGGTTAGTTTGAAATTGATTGCCGCTCCGCAGGCTGAGGATTGGGCTAGCTTTGCCTATGAGGATGCAGCAAGCGTCTCAAAAGTTATAGCGGATATGGGCCGCCTTGGTTTAGCGTGCGAGGTATTTGCGTTTGACCCCAATCTGCAATCAGTGCGGATGAAACGCGAAGGCATGATGTCCGATGTTAAAAAATTGGCCAATGTAATCACCTCCGAAAAGGGGGGGCTGCTGAAAGGCGTAAAAGAAGGGATGAAAGTTGCTGTGGCTGGTCGCAGCTATATGGAGGATGTTGCGTATTCAGTACATTATACGGTTGAGGGGCATTCTATGGCGGAAGTCTCTGCTAAGATGGAGACATTGAAAAAAATCGCTCTGGAATATGGTGGTAAAAAAATAGAGAACTCTATTCCGAAAATCATGCGTGCTAACCCTTTTGGGCCACTTAACAGTATTATAGGACCACGTGGTGAGCGCTGGGTTCCTATCCATGGTATTGTACCAATGGGGGATGGTGTGAAATGTGTCGCTGAAATTGAAGCGCTTTATGATCGCTTGCGCCCTGAGTTGGACAAGTACGAAATAATAGCTGGATTTTTCCTTAGTACATTGTCAAATAACGGATATTTGATCGAACCTATCTTTTTCTGGCCGGAAGAATTACGTCCACTGCATTTAGATATTTTAGAAGAGAACGTTGTCTCACGCATCAAGCCGTTTGATGCTAATCCCGAGGCAACTGAGTTTGTTTCACATGTGCGCCAATCCATTCTTGGAATATTTGAAAAATATGGTGCTGCACATTTGCAGATTGGTCGTGTCTATCCGTTCCGAAAACATCGGGAAGAAGATACATGGAAAGTACTTGAGGGGATTAAAGCGCTCCTTGATCCAGATGGTCGCGTAAATGCTGGGGCTCTGGGATTTGATTAAGCTAACTATTTGATAGATTTATATTTTTGAAAACAAAAAGGCCGCCCAAATGAATGGACGGCCTTTCCTTGTATATCCTAAACGAGGGTCTTGTTTAGAATTTCCGGTTCACAGTCACGAAGGCTGTACGTCCGCGAAGGTCGTATCCACCCACCAATGGAATGTTACCACGACGTGTCGCTACACCTGTTGAGATGTAAGGTGGCTCTTCATCAGTGATGTTTTGGAAACCACCGATAATGCTCCAGTCATCGTTTTGGTAACGCACTGTAAGGTCGTGTGTGAGAGATGCGTCAGCATCCACAACATAACGTGCATCGCGGCCGAAGTAAGTTGAGAACTCATCAGCGTAGATCGCGTTGCTTGTCTCGTGGATGTAGTCAAACAACCATGAGTAAGTCCAGTCGCCACGTTGCAAGCTCACACGACCATTTGCCACCCATTCTGGGTCACCAATAGTGCCTGAGAAGTCATCTGTATCGAAGCCTGATTCAGCGTTTGAATCAAACAATAGGCTGATGTCATCAATGGTTTGTGTCGCTTGAACTTCTACAATCATACCACCAAAGTCAAAGTCGTGGTTGTAGCGGATTGTGTAGTCGAAACCAGATGTTTTTTGCTGGTTTACGTTCAAGAAACTGTCAGTCACTGTTTCAACACCAAGGTGCTCAAGTGCATCGCTTGGGTTGTTTGTACGTGTAAACAAGTCACAGAATGCATTCGGGAAGTTTTCACTACCGTAACATCCACCAAGAATTGACGCTGAACCCAAGCGGCTAACTTGATCATTCACTTCGATAGAGAAGTAATCAATCGCGATAGAAAGATCTGCAAATGTAGGTGTGAAGATTACACCGATTGTTTCAGATTCAGATGTTTCTGCCTCTAGGTTTCCAGCACCACCACCAGATGTCACAAGCGCACTTGAACCGCTACCTGCGAAGTCTTCTGGGATACCATCAGCCGCACAGTTTGCACGGATGTTTGCGTTTGTTGAATCACCCCAATCAATACATGGGTCGATCGAACGTTGTGCCGCAAATGATGTTTGGTTTCCAAGGTATAGTTCATAAAGTGCAGGTGCACGGTATGATGTACCTTTAGAACCACGTACACGCAATGATGGGATAATCTGCCAGTTTAGACCAGCTTTCCATACGTCGCCTGTGCCGTAAGAGGCATAGTTGAATGAACGTGCAGACGCGTTGACTGTAAGTTCTTCAAATGCAGGAACGCCTTTTAGAATAGGCACTTCAAGCTCTGCAAAATACTCAACCACATCATCGTCACCTTGGGTCACGAGTGCGGAACTAGAACCCCAAAGGTCACCATTGATGGAGGCTTCTGAAGGTTGGTCATCAATTGAGAATTCGCGTGCTTCAATACCAACAGCTAGGCCAACATCACCTGCTGGTAGTTCAAAGATAGGACCCGCTGCAACCGCAGTGAACATGGATTGTTCATAAGTGGTTTTACCTTCTTGGTATTCAGACACTTCGTCATACCAAGATTGGTCATAACCAAAGAGGGCACCTGGAGCGAAGATGTCATATGTTGGTGCAACAGCTGTACCTGCACCGCGCGCACCACTGTGGTTCCAGTCACCTGATTTAGAAATCAAGATGCTGTCTCCGCCATAAGTCCCTTCAGACTTAGATGTCACCGCGTCCAATGACCAGTTCCAATCGCTTAGGAAGCCGCCAAATGTACCGTCAAGACCTGTCGCAAAGTGGTAGTAATCCACGTTGATTTCAGAGTTTGAAGGCGCAATCAGTACAGGTTGTACCAATGACGCGAACGGGTTTGTGTATGTTGTGTCAGGTGTGCCGTCTGCATTTGTGTAGCCAAGGCCAAATGGAACCAATGACGCATCACTAATACGCGGGAAGAACTGACGCCAGCCTTCAGATTTTGTCTTACGTGAGCTGTAAAGAAGCTCAGTATCCCAAGTGATTCCACCTAGAATGTTGAAGTCAAAGTTTGAAGAACCATACAATGTGAACACGTCTTGTGCGTTGATCGCATCAGCAGTGTTTGCGTATTCGCTGTTGATCACATCTTCATAGAATGCCACGCCGTCAGGGTCATCATAGCGACCGTTTGCGCGTGGGCGATATCCTTCAAGTCCACCAACTGTCACACCATCTGGAGACGGAATGTAGCGCTCGCCAGTGAAGGCATCAATGATTGTGTTGTGGTATAGGTTACCGCTTGAACAAGATAGGTTTGTGCCAGCGTGGATTGAGCGGTCTTCACGGTCAATACGTGCGCCTGTGTCTGGGTCAAACACGTAATCTTGAGGACATGATAGGTAGTCACGGTCGGCAAGTGAAAGGTCTTTACGTTTTGTGTACTGACCTGCAAGTACGATGTTACCAGTGTCAAAGTTAAGACCATAAGCCCCGTCAATCACGAAAGACTCACCGCCACCTTCAACAGGTTGGTTGTATTGTACCGTCAATTCAGGGCGGTCGATTGATGTACGTGTGATTACGTTCACAACACCAGCAACAGCATCAGAACCATAAATGGATGACGCACCATCTTTTAGGATGTCGACACGCGTGATGACTGAGCTAGGTAGTACGTTCAAGTCGAATGAACCCACTTGTCCACGTGTACCGGCTGGGCCTGGGCGGCGACCGTTCATCAAGACGAGTGAGCGGTTTGCACCAAGACCACGAAGAGACACAGAGTTGATACCTGTACCACCTTCAACAACGAAACCACCAAATTGGTTGTTTAGCTGAACAGAACCGGCTGCAACGGATGAGCCTTGAATGATTTCAGCGGTGTCAACAAGACCTTCAAGTGTCGCGACTTCCGCAGTGATCACTTGGATAGGGGAGGTTGATGAAAATTCATCGCGGCGCAGCAATGAACCCGTCACAACCACACGCTCCATCCGCTTGCTGTCTTCAGCTGCGGGCGCTTCGATGGCTTCTGGCGCTGTCGTTGTTTCAGCTTCCTGCGCGTATGCAGGGGCAAGTAATAGTGTACTTGCCGCTACTCCAGAGAGTAGAAGTGAAGTAGTCACTCTATTTGTTATTTTCATATGAATTAAGACCCGTGTATAATCAACGTTTTATGTTGATATTTATTTGAGGTTTACTTCCTCTGTCGCTGTGCCAAAGAATGCCCCAATGACACAAAACCGACACAAAGCTTGCACTTCGGGAATTATTTGCCAAGCCGTAAAATAAAAAACTAGGCGAAAACCTGCTAATAATTACCGAAATTGCCATAGAATGTGACAAAAAGGCGACAAAATGTGTGCAAATCAGGCGCATCATACCTATTTTTAGCAAAAGATTAGTAAACCTTACCTTGCGGTATATTTGATATTTCTAAAAATGTATGGAATGAATCATAGCAGGGCGGATAAATCGCCTAAAAGTTGTAAAAATCATCAGTACTTGATTTTACTTAGAAAATACTTGTGCGTAGGTTGTGCTTATTCTCTAGGTTGTGTCGGGAAACGTATCTGAGGTGAAGTATGAAATTATTGAAGCCTATGGCTTTCGCAGTCGCAGCAATTGCCGCGTCATGGGGCGCAAATGCGCAAATTCCTGTCGAGGATTTAGGGCGATATCCAGCCATGTCTTCATTGGATATGTCGCCTGATGGAAAATTCTTGGTTGGTCTTATGACGCCGCCAGGAAATGACGGAACTGATCGCGGTGTTGCGGTCTGGGACCTAACAAAACCAGGCTCTGCACCGACTTTTACACCGTCCAATGACAAGATGAAATTCATAGGTGCATCCGCATTTAAAGCGGGTAAAATCTTAGTACGTGCCAACCAAGCTTGGACGGGTGCGATGTATGGATGTATCGAAGGAAAATCCACCGGCGCGACCAAAACATTCATCGCCAAAACTTATTTGACAGACATCAAAATGAAAAAATTTGATGAGCCATTCGAGCCTGTAAAAGCAGGGAATGGTGTGCTGGAAACATGCGCAAAAGTGTCAGATGTTGGTGGGATTGTTGCAGATCTACCGCTTGACGACACCAAAGTTGTTGTTAGCCGCGTCAGTAAGGAATGGGAATTTACTGAATATCTTGTCTATGATTTGAAAGAAGATTCTTACCGTCTCATCTTCCGCGAAAACGACATTGATAGGCTTGGTCTGATAGACCCTCGCACAGGTGATTTGCTGACTAAAATTCGCCTTGATGAGCGTGGTGGTGAGTATTACCAAACGCCGCTCATCGTGAATGAAGCAGGTGACTTTGAAGAACACCCATTGCTCACAACAACAGCATCTAAGCGTCATACAATTAGTATTTCAGGTCGTGATGAAGCGACAGGAAAATACTATGTCGTCACTGACAAATTCAGCGATAAAGCTGCGCTATATATGTATGATCCAAAAGCTAAAAAGTTTGACGATCAGCCGCTTTTTGCGCACCCTGATTTCTCAGTAAGTGGCATTTCCTTGGGTAGGAAAGCTAATAATTTCAATAAATTATTAGCAGTGTATTTTGAAGCAGCAGATGAAGAAGTCTATTATGTCGATGAAGACCTTTATGCTATTCATGAAGGGCTAAAAGCAGCATTCCCGGGTAAAACTATCTCAATCCGCGAATACACGCCTGACTTCAAAAAAGTCCTTTTCACAACAGGAAGCACAGTCGACACAGCAACTTATTACTTGTTGCGTGACCGCAAGACACCCGAACTTATCGGTGCATTGCGTCCTTGGATTTTGCCAAAAGATATCGGCCCAACTGAACTTGTCTATTACACAGCACGTGATGGTATGAAAATTCCGGGCCTCCTTGCAAAACCTCCGGGCTGGAAAAAGGGGGATAAGCCTGTGCCAACTGTCATCATGCCACACGGTGGACCTTGGGCGCGTGACTATGCACAAGCAGCGAGTGGCGGCGATACTTGGGTACACTTCTTCACCTCACGTGGTTATGCTGTATTGAAACCTCAATATCGCGGCTCAGAAGGGTGGGGTCACAAGCTCTGGCTTGCCGGTGATAATGAGTGGGGCCAAAAAATGCAGGATGATAAAGACGATGGTGCTGCATGGTTGGTTCAAGAAGGTGTTGCTGATCCTAATAAGCTCGTCATGATGGGGTATTCCTATGGTGGATTTGCTGCCTTTGCAGCAAGTGTACGTGAAAACAGCCCATACCAATGTGCAATCGCAGGGGCAGGGGTTGCTAATCTGGAGCGTGTTGGAACGCTATGGAGCAACAACCGTTTCCAACGTGCTTTCCAAGGTCACACTGTGACTGGTATGGACCCGATCGAGAACACGGATAAAATCAATATTCCTATTTTGATCTTCCATGGTGATCGCGATGTGCGTGTGCCGCTTTTCCACTCAACTGATTTTTACAACAAAGTGAAAAACAAAGTGGATGCTGAATTGGTAGTCGTAAAAGACATGCCGCACAGCAATCCGTGGTGGCCGGAAAACTTCAACACAAGCTTCAATGCGATTGATGATTTCCTAAAAACACGTTGTTTTAAAAACTAAGTTTTTAAAGTCATAAGTTTTGAAAAGCCCGTCATTCATTTGGCGGGCTTTTTTATGACGTTTAGGAGATTGAAAATTGAAAAAATGAATTTCTTTCAGCGTATTAAATGAATTGTTCTGAAACTAAAATTCGAACTATCATAAAATTATGTAACATTGTACCGGCTCAAAATATTACTGCGACATAGTGTGTTTAACGTATGCCGCTGAGTATATTTTTCAGTATTTTAGCTTAAATTTGAAAGTCGAAAATGTTCCGTTTACTCCTTGTATCTACCTGCTTTTTATTTTCTGTCAGTCCACTGGCGCTTTCCCAGAGCTCAGGTGAAGAAAATATGGAAACCAAAGAGGTTCTGGATACTATCAAAGTGTATGGGCGCGGCCTCAACTTGAACGGCACAGCAATTGCCGCGTCTGAAGGTGTTGTAGGGTATAAAGACTTTGAAGATCGTCCACTTTCTCGTGTAGGTGAATTGATAGAAGTTATCCCTGGTGTGATCGCTACCCAACATTCTGGTGAAGGCAAAGCAAATCAATATTTTTTACGTGGCTTCAACCTTGACCACGGAACTGATTTTTCAGCCAATATTGACGGTGTGCCTGTTAATTTACGGAGTCATGGTCATGGGCAGGGATATTTAGATATAAACTTTGTCATTCCAGAGTTGGTTGAACGCGTCGATTTTCGCAAAGGTCCATATCGCGCATCCACGGGAGATTTCTCAGTGGCGGGATCGGGACAATACAATACGTATGACGCATTGAGGCATGATTTTGTTGAAGTCTCGGCAGGTGAGTTTGGATATTTACGGACTGTAATAGCGGGTGATTATAATATTTCTCAAAATACCTCCTTACTTTTCGGCTTGGAAACAGAAGTATATGATGGGCCTTGGGTGCTGGAGCAAGACCTCCAAAAGCTGAATGCAATGGGTAAAGTCATCCACACTGCAGGTGCGTGGAATCTAGAAGCTTCTCTGAGTGCATATGATAGCGAATGGACTGCGACTGACCAAATTCCTCGACGCGCAATCGATAGCGGACAAATAGAGCGGTTTGGTTTTATTGATGATGATTTGGGTGGTAACACAACACGTTTTTCTACAAATGGTCAGGCGCGATACAATCATGACAGTGGTGCAGAAACGAAATTCAATCTCTTTGCCGTAGCTTATGATTTTACCTTGTATTCCAACTTCACTTATTTTCTTGATGATCCTGTAAATGGTGATGAATTCGAGCAACGCGATCAACGCCATTACTATGGCGCAGGTGTTGGGCATACTAGAAACTTAACTGATCGTTTCACACTGCGCTCAGGCGGAGAAATACGCTATGATGATATAACTGACATAGGTCTTTTCAAAACAGCCTCTCGTCAGCGTGTTTCGACTGTGCGTCAAGACAGCGTGACTGAATTGAGCCTTGGTGTGTGGGGGGAGGTTGAATATGCATTGACCGAAAATCTTCGGGTGAGTGCGGGGGTGCGTGCTGATTATTTTGATGCGGATATCAATGCCGTGAGTGCGCCTGTTAATGGCGGCTCGGCCAGTGATGATTTGCTTTCACCAAAATTAGGTTTCGCATGGCAAACACCAGTAGGTTTAGAATTTTATGCCAATTACGGCCAAGGTTTCCATTCAAACGATGTGCGCGGCGCAACAATCTCAATAGATCCTGTTTCAGGAGACACGGTGCAGCCCGTACCTATTCTTGTTAAGGCGCATGGCACTGAAATAGGGGCGCGATTTGAGCATGGCCCATTGCGTGCCACCTTAGCAGTTTTCAGTCTCGATCTTGATTCAGAACTCGTGTTTGTTGGTGATGCAGGAACGACCGAAGTCAATGATGGATCTATTCGTAAAGGCATTGAAGCAAGTTTGTTTGTACAAGCAACAGATTGGTTGGTAGCTGATTTCTCTGCTGCATATACAGATGCCGAATTTGATATTTCAGGAAATGATAGGGCTATTCCAGGTGCAGTTGAAAGTGTGATCGGAGCGGGCATCTTAGCTAATTTTGAGTCGTGGACGTTCAGTACGCGATTACGTCATTTTGGTGAGGCACCATTGATCGAAGATGCAAGCGTCATGTCAGAGCCAACAACATTGGTTAATTTGGTGGGAAGTTATGATTGGCGCAACATAATATTATCACTTGAGGTCCTGAATGCGTTTAATGCTGAGGATAATGACATTAGCTATTTCTTTGGCTCGCAACTCTCCAATGAAATAGCGCCTGTTGAAGATATTCATTTTCATCCTGTTGAACCAAGACAGGTGCGGGTCTCTTTGCGATATAATTTCTAAATATAAGTGATCAGGTGGCGGCTGCCTGTGCGAAGATCAACCTCTGATCTGGCGAACAGACACGCGTGTCTAATCGCCAAAATCACGTTTGAGCAGCCATTCAATAGCTATAGGGATGCAAGTTATGATCGGCCCATCTTCAAATGATAAGCAATGCCATAGCTAGCTGGAGACACAGCCTAAGCAGAGTATGACCAAATGCGGAGCAGACGCTCTGCAGACCCAGTGCAAGCTATATGCAGGCAGGGTGCAGATGTGAGAATTTACGCCGAATTTAGCGCAAGACTTTTTCTTCACTTGCGCGTATGGAAAGCTTCGCTTTTACTTAAAGAGACCTTCCATGTCAGACAGCAATTTTGAAATTGGCGGCACACAAATCCGCGCGGGTGAACGTAAAACAATAGATATCCCACTCAGCTATTTGTCCGATCATACCCAAATGCATATGCGTGTTCAGGTCATTCGCGGCTCAAAACCTGGCCCCACTTTATTCGTCAGTGGAGCCATCCACGGTGATGAAATTATCGGGGTGGAAATTATCCGTCGAATTGCTGAATTGGCCCAACTAAAACGCTTGCACGGCACGGTTATTTTAGTCCCCATCGTCAACACATATGGCTTTGTGGGATTGTCTCGATATCTACCTGATCGCCGTGACTTGAATCGCTCATTTCCCGGGAGTGAAAAGGGGGCTTTAGCCGCGCAACTTGCCCACACCTTTATGTCCCAAATCGTGCAGTGTTCTGATTATGGTTTAGACCTCCACAGCGGCGCTATTCACCGCGCAAACCTACCTCAAATCCGCGCAAATTTAGACGATCCGGTCGTGGAAGGCATGGCGAAAGCTTTCGGTGCCTCCATCATGTTGAACGCAAATCTGCGTGATGGTTCTCTGCGCGAAGCCGCGCAAACTGTCGGCTGCAACATGTTGCTGTATGAAGCAGGTGAGGCGCTTCGTTTTGATGAGTCTGCCATTCGTATTGGTGTGAAAGGCGTGATTGGCGTTTTGCGCCACCTCGAAATGTTGCCGAAAAAAGCCAGCAAAACCAACGACAAATCTACTGACCCCATTCGCGCACAATCAAGTCATTGGCTGCGCGCACCTATGGGTGGTTTGCTGCGCCCTCTTAAAGCGCTGGGCGATAGTGTCCAGAAGGGGGAGGTGATTGCCATTGTCTCAAACCCAATGGGAGAGATGAGCAAAGACCTGACAGCGCGTCATTCAGGCATGGTGATTGGGCGCTCCAATCTGCCTGTGGTCAATCGCGGAGATGCTATTTTTCATATTGCGCGCGTCGATAATGTTGAAGACGCAGAAGATACACTTTCAGCAGTTGAGATGAACGCTGAAAATGATCCGCTCTTTGATGGAATGGAGATTGTTTAAGCCCTCAATGGGGCGCGAGGCATAGGTCTTATTATTGTAGACTTTTGACAAACCAAAATGTGTAATAGAAAAACCAAAAAAGTGAAAATATTTTCAAAACTCTCATAAGTTGTTGTAATTTATGTATTAATGGTGTCTCGTTGGTGCCATGTCGAGGATATTTGAAGCTTTTGTGGAGAATGAAAACGCAATCCGACGGGTTGTCGCGCGCTATTGTGCGCGCCCTGAAGATGTAGATGAATTGGTCCAAGAGACCTTTTTAAAATGCTTCGCTGCGGAATTAAAAGCAGAGATTCAAGAGCCTAAACACTTCCTTCTTCGTGCCGCCAAAAACACGGCACTGAGTGAAATAAAGAAAAAACGCAATACAACGACAGATTATTTGGAAGATTCTGCCGACAAGGACGTCTTAGTAGATGAGGGGCAATTTTCGCCCGAAACACGTTATGATGGACGTCGTAAGCTCGCTGTTCTTGCAATGGCGATAGGAAGCTTGTCTGCAGATGATCAAAGAATGCTATTAATGCGAAAAATGGAACATTTGAAATTTAAGCAAATTGCCCTGAGAATGGATGTGTCGGTCAGCACGGTTCAAAAACGTGTTGCCGCTGCGCTTTTGCATTGTAATGCATTCTTTCGCTCACGTGGGTATGACCCAATTGAATTTGGCGGACATTCTCTGACGCCGAAGTCTTCCAATATTGCCGGTTGGCCCCAGAAATCTACGCGACGGGAGTTAGATAATGACTGACCCGCGCAATATTATTGATTTTCCAGATATCCAGAAAGTAGAAGCTGAAGCTGCTGAATGGATTATGAAATTTGAAGATGGCGATGAAACTGCAGCTGATCGTGCGGCCTTTCGCAAATGGCTTGCCCGGGGTGAGCAATATAAAGAGGCATATCAACGTCTTGCTTCCCTGTGGGGCGCGTTAGATTTATTGGAAGATTTAGAAGACTTATCGCAAGCAGAAGTGCAAAAAGATTTACGCGCTCAAAACACGACAACTAATATTATCTCTCGACGTAGTGGATTGTGGGCAATGGCCGCTTCCATTGTCGGGATAGCAGTCGTGATGGGTGTTGGCTGGCAATTTCATACAGATTCAAGATTTGATTTCGAGGCTACTTACGTCACGCAATTAGGCAAACGCCAAACAGTGGCATTGCCCGATGGTTCTGAAGTCATTTTGAACACACAAAGCCATGTGGATGTGAAATATAATGACAAAGAACGCTTGATTTATCTGCGTAAGGGCGAAGCTTTTTTCGAAGTTGCCAAGAATGCAGAAAAGCCATTTTCCGTTATCGCGAATGGCGGGGCTGTTAAAGCAGTCGGTACAGCATTTACGGTACGCCTCAGAGATTCAAAAATTGATGTCACGGTTGCAGAAGGGCGGGTAGCTTTATATGCCGCCTCTAAAGAAGAGCCCTTAGAAAACGCCTCATACCATTTAGACAAAAACGCAGAAACGCTCCTGCAAGTTACGGCAGGTCAGCAGGTTTTGTTCCGTGATAAGATAGAGCATCTGGGCCATGTCGATCCTTCCGTTATGAAGCGCAAGCTTTCTTGGCGAGAGGGGGTTTTAGCTTTCTCTGGAGACCCATTGTCTGAAATGGTTGAGGAAGTTTCGCGTTATACAGATATTAAAATAGAAATTCGTGATGATGCATTGCGAACTTTACCAGTAGCTGGTTACTTTGAAGCTGGAGAAGTTGATGCAATGCTCGAAGCTTTGAAATTGATGGCAAACATCGAAGCAGAGCATATAGATTCTAAACACATTTTATTAAAAAGAGAGAATCTGAAAACTGACGACTAAAAGCATTTTTGCTTGTTACATAAGCGCGCCCAGACGCGTATTGTAAATAATTTACAAAAAATAGGGAGGAAGTTTATGTCTTTTGAATCTTGGGAAGTCTTCTTTTGTAAGACCGGTGTGAAAAACGCATTCGCGTGCTGATCAGCGGGATAATAATTGAGGAAACGGTGAGTTTAGTTCGTAGGGTTTCGTGTGGGTGTTTATTGGCCACAACGATATGCTCCCTACCTTTTGCGCAAGCGCAGACTCTAGATGATCGATATGATTTTCATATCGAAACGGGGACGCTTGGCTCGGTGTTGGATGAGTTCGTAGACACTGCGAACATCCAACTTCTGTATCCTCATGAGTTATCGAATGTGACGGGGTTAAATCCTGTCATTGGTCAGTACACAATCGAAGAAGCTTTACAGGTTCTCCTTGAGGGGACGCATTTTTCTGGCGGTCTAACGAAGAGTGGGGTGATTGTCATCGCGCTCAACAATAGCGGAAGACCGCAGGAAAGGGAGGCTGTAATGTCGATTGGGGAATTACAGAAAACGAAGAAGAAAGCACTATTGGCAGGTGCTGCTGCTATGGCGCTGAGCATGAGCAATCAGCAAGCCGTTGCACAAGCAAATGATGACGTTGTGGCGGTAGGAACAACCGCGCAAGATGAGAACCTCACTCAAGATGTGATTGTTGTGACAGGTATCCGTAAATCACTACAGGATGCGGCTGCAATCAAACGAAATGCAGATGGTGTTGTCGATGCAATTTCAGCAGAAGATATAGGCAAATTTCCAGATACAAACCTTGCCGAATCTTTGCAGCGCATCACAGGTGTTTCAATCGACCGCTCCAATGGGGAAGGAAATCAGGTTTCTGTACGTGGTTTTGGGCCTCGCTTTAATCTTGTGACGTTAAATGGTCGACAAATGCCTAAAGCCTCCACACAAGCTGATGTGAATGTGAATCGCGGCTTCAATTTCCGTGAGCTGTCTTCAGAAGTTGTGTCGGGTGTTGAAGTTCTAAAGACAGGCCGCGCGAATGTGGCTTCAGGCGGTATAGGGTCAACCATAAACATCAAAACATCGCGTCCATTAGATATTGGCAAGCAGCAGATTTCACTAGGTGTGAAGGGTGTTGTGGATACCACGAATGAAGCGGGCGATGACGTTACACCAGAAATCGTTGGTCTTTACAGCAATGTCTTTATGGACGGCAGATTGGGTATCTTAGTGTCCGCTGCCCATGCGGAGCGTAATAGCCGTAGTGAGCAAGTTAAAATTGATGGTTGGATCCGCGATGATGGAACCACATACACAGGCGTTGATCGGTCTGGAATAGATCGCTCGACAAACCCAACGGGGACATTCTTTGTGCCGCGTAATTATGTGCTAAATGTTGGCGATCATGACCGTCAGCGTCAGAACTATCAGGGTGTCGTTCAGTTTAAACCAACGGACCGATTAACCGCGACATTGGACTATACGGGGTCGCGTTTCCAAGATGATTTCACAGAATTGGAAACAAGCTTTTGGTTTGACTCTGATAGCGGAACAATGGGCGTTGCGGATGCAAATGGCACTGTTACAAGCCCGCGTCACAATAATCACCGTATGAATTTTGGTGGATTGGCTAAAACGACAGAAATCGTTGGTGATTCATTTGGAGCCAACCTTGAGTGGGAAGCAACCGATGATCTCACGCTTGTATTTGACTACCATAACTCTGTCTCAAAATCGCAGCCAGATGGTAATTTAGGTGAAGTTCTAACAGTGTTGAGCGGAAATACATTTGATGTTGATATCGGTGTAGATATGACGGGCAATGATATCCCCAACACTGTGGTCGTCGATTCACGTGTGCCGGGCGGTACAGCTTTTGCTGCGAGTGCAATCCAAGCAGATGTGTCTGTGGGGCGGGGGCGTCAAATTGAAAATACCGTCGAGCAAGCTCAAATAGGCGGTGTTTGGGAAAACGCTTTAGACAATGGCTTTAAGCGCCTGAACTTTGGAGCGTCATACACAAATTACCAATATGATGATTTCAACCGTTTCTGGTTTGCTGTTGTGGATACGGTCGATATCTCCAATTTCCCAGTCAGTTTTGTGCCGCGCGGCGATGTTGCAGCCAATTTCTCTGGTCAAGAAACATTATTTCAAAATCGCGCCATCTATGATGTGAATGCCCTAAACCGGTTGGTCGATGACGGAATTGATTTTGAAAACGTTGAAACTGGCTTCCCACCGTTTTTCAGTAGCGTGACAGAAGAGACTTTGTCGGCATATCTTTCAGGTGATTTTGAAGCTGAATTCCATGGCTTGCCAATTGATGTGAATGCAGGTGTTCGGATTGAAAAAACCGAAACAACAGGTAGCTCCACATCAAATCTGCCGCGTGGTTTGCGTCATCTAACAAATGAATCACTGGAGCAAATTGCTGCTGATAGTGCTGATATTGAAACCAATACAGCTGACTATACTGAGTTCCTTCCCAATATAGATGCCAAGCTCAATTTTACAGACAATTTGATTGGACGATTATCTTATAGCCGGACGATCACACGCAGTAACCTTGAAGACTTAGCTCCCGGCACAGTCATTACCAACACTAGACCGAGTAGTGGGACGGGCATCTCTGATGGTATCTTCACCGCGCGCCAAGGTGATACAGGGCTATTGCCATATAGCTCGAATAATATCGACGCATCGTTGGAGTGGTATTATGGGGATGAGGGCAAATTTGGAGCCGGAGAGGGAAGTTATTTCTCTATCGGGTACTTTTCTAAAGATGTTCAAAACTTTATCGGTACGCAGGTCTTTGAACGCACTATAAACAGCTCATTGGGTGTTCCGATCACTGACCCGTCGGCAAACCCACGTCCGGGCTGTCCTGATAGTACAGGCAACACGCCAGCGTGTGAGTCTCAACCAGGCGATCCAGTGGCAACATTTGATGTTGTGGCAACAAGCAATCTTGGGTCAGCGAAAGTTGATGGGTTTGAGGTTAACCTTCAACACCTGATCGGCGATACTGGATTTGGTTTCATTGCCAATGCGACATTCGTAGATTCAGATGCTGAATATGACATCAATTCATTGGAACAAAGAGTAGCTCTGCCGGGGTTGAGCGACTCTGCCAACCTTGTGGCATTCTATGACAAGCATGGATTTCAAGCTCGTGCTGCTTATAACTGGCGCGATGAGTTCTTGTTGCAGACAAACCAATTCCACAGCCCAGACGAGCCAGTATTTACAGAAGCTTATGGACAGCTCGATGTAAGTGCGAGCTATGAAATCAATGGCAATTTCACCGTCTTCCTTGAAGGCTTAAATGTGACGGAAGAAGGCATTCAACAGCATGGACGATTTAACAATCAGTTCCTGCGTGCTGAAGCTTATGGTGCACGATACAATTTCGGTGTGCGAGCGTCATTCTAATAGCTTGAACGAAGCCACTTGAATTAAACTTATAAAAAGGGCGGGTAACTCCGCCCTTTTTTCTTGGGAGGGCCTTAAAAATAGAAAGCCATTGTCCGCCATGATTACTCTCACAGAAAGGCTAACTACTAAGCGTAGCAACTTAAAGTGAAGCGTTTTGTACGAAGGTGTATACTAGGTTGCTAGATGATTTTAATTTTCTAAAACGTCAAATAAGTGTCACCAAATTGGTCAAATAAGTGTCACGTATATCGCACTAACTCCCCGCAATAATATTCTATTTCGGGGCCATCCAATGAAAAAATCAGTTCTATTTTGTTCCTCAGCAATTTTAGCGGGGCTATCGTTCAATTCTGCATTTGCGCAAACCGAAAACACAAAAGAGCGCCGCCTTGAGGCTGTTGTTGTGTCCACGCAGAAGGTTGATGAAAACCTACTTGATGTTCCGATCAATGTGTCTGCGGTCAACCAAGAATTTATCGACCTCATAAATGCAGATGATTTAGAAGAATTAGCGGATTTCATTCCGGGCCTTCAAGTTCAAGCGCAATCTTTGAACGCACCAAGTTTCTCAATTCGCGGTGTGACCTCTGATGGAGGCTCTCCACGGGTCGCGATGTTCACCAATGGGGTATCAAATGCGCGTCCGGGTTGGGGTGCCAGCTTATCCTATTTTGATATGGAACGTATCGAAGTTGTGAAAGGCCCGCAGCCAACTTTGTTCGGGCAGGGTGCTTTGGTGGGGGGTATTAACTTCATCCAAAACAAAGCCAACACGCAAGAAAACGCTGGCTATGCTCAAATTGAAGCTGGCTCCTACAATACACAACGCCTTGAAGGTGCTTACAACTGGGCAGTTGCCGACAATTTCGCACTGCGCCTCGCGGGTGTGCATGATGCATATGATGGCTATATTGAAAACCATGACCCATCAACGCCTGATCTTATGGGGCAAAAAACAGACGCGTTACGCCTCGCAGCGCACTGGGCACCATTGGCTAATTTCACAGCCGATATCATCGTAAACTACGAAGATGATGAATCGACAGGGACTGAATTTAGATCTGTTGTTTACCCGACAGGATCACCAACATCTAAGTCAACAAATGCCTATGACGATGTAGAAATGAACCATGTTGCGGCTCAGGGGCGTTCAGAACTTGGATCAGACCGCGAGATTTTCTCAACGACAGCTATCTTGAACTATGATGTGAATGATTATTTCTCATTCACTTCTATTTCTGACTATCGCGACCAGTATCAGACAGAAGCGTTCGACTCTGATGGAACGTCATTGTCTTTATTGCAGTTTGGAACAGATCAAAAAGCAAAAGTCTTTTCTCAAGAATTGAGAATGAACTTTCACAATGGTGACAAACTCAGCGGGTTTGTGGGGGTAAATTATATTGATGAGCGTGATTCATCGCGTCTGACTTTGGCTGCTGATGAGGCACCATTACAAGCCTTGGCGGTTGCGCCGGTTATTATCAATGGTGTTATTGCACAAGTGAAAGCTGCAACGGGCAATGATATTAGCTTCGCACAAGCAAGTGAAATGTTTATTCAGACATTGAAAGATGCGGGCGTGCCGAATGCTGAGAACGTGCTGAACCCGTTTAACCCTGTGCCAGTTTCATTGGCAGCCTTGCAAGGGTTGGGGCGCGTAGTGCCATTAGATGATCTGGTGCAAGATCAGTATGCGACGAATGAATTTGAATCTTTAGATATATTTGGTGATATTTCTTATGATGTAACCTCAAGGCTGACATTAACAGCTGGTCTGCGTTACACAGACGAAGAGTTTTCTGCATCTCAATACGCCTATCTTGTGGATGGAAACCAGGCGCTGGGTGGCCGTATAAACGCGCTGACACTTGGCGGTGCTTTCATCTTTAGTGAGACACCTATTGAACGCAGCTATGACGCAGATGGTGATTTCACTTGGCGTCTCGCAGCAAATTATGCCCTTACGAATGACCTAAGAGGGTGGGCCTCTATTGCACGTGGACGTCGTCCAGGCGGCCTAAGCACAGATGGTAGCGAACCAACAGGTTATGCTGTGGTCGATCCTGAATTCCTGACAAACTATGAGTTGGGATTGAAAGGGGAGTTCCTAGATCAGAAACTTCGCCTGACATCTTCAGTTTATTATTCTGAATATGAAGATTTCCAAGTGTCTTTCCGTGAAGCTGGAAATCCGATTGCTTTAACGGAAAATACGGGTGCAGCCACACAGTATGGGTTTGAAATTGACGCGTATATGATCGCGCATGATTATGTCGATGTGTTTGCGACATATGGATATAATTTCTCTGAATTTGATGATTCAGATTCAAATGGAAACACCCAAGTTCGTGCTGGAAATACATTCCGCATCAGCCCAGAAAACACCTTCTCTTTAGGTGCTGAAGTGCACGTCCCAGTCGGCGCATTGGAATTGTTTGCCGTGCCAACTTATGTCTGGAAAGATGAAGTTTATTTCTCAGATGAAAACAGACCAGAAGAGCTGCAAGATGCTTATGGTTTGCTCGATTTCAAAATTGGTTTGCGTAGCGAAAGCAACAATTGGGAAGTGTCTGCATTCGTAGAAAATGCGACAGATGAAGAATATCTCATCGACTATGGAAACACAGGTCAGGCATTTGGAATACCAACAACAATTCGCGGCATTCCGCGTTGGTACGGTGTGAAATTCAAAGCCAAATTCTAGTCTTATTTAGCCTCTTCCCAATCGAAATATTGGGAAGAGGCGTTGGACTATGCATCATTAGTATATTGAAAAAATAGTATTATTTCGCGCGTTGTTAGCGCGCTAACCCTGAGGCGATGTTGTCTGAGGGCGTCATTGTTAAAAATTGGAGTGGGACTATGCGGGATATTTCCAGAAGACGTTTTTTCTATTTTGGGGCAGCATCAAGTGCGCTTGTAGCAGGGTGTGCAACGCCGTCAGCGAGCGATCTTGGACTTGTCGAAAGAGCCGTCTCCGCTTTTGATGGAGAGGTGAGTTTTGAGCATGGTGTTGCGGCTGGTGATGCAACTGCGAATGCCATGATTTTGTGGTCGCGTGTGACGCCAACAATAGAAAATGGTCCCATTCAGGGCGTGGTTTTCGTTTCAACAGACGCCAAAGATATTGAAAACTTATCTCAATTGGAAAAAGGCAGTTTAGCATCATTGCCAATGCCTAAAAGCGCTGTTTTCACAACCAATAGTGACCGTGATTATACCGTCAAAATTGATATGAAAAGCCTTACCCCAGCCACGCAATATTATTATGCATTTGTAGTGGAAACACGTTCAGGAATTATCGTTTCACCTATGGGCCGCGCTAAAACGCTAGCCGATAGTGGAACTGCACCTTTTAAGGCTGCTGTTGTGTCGTGTTCAAACTTTCCGTTTGGATTCTTCAATGTGTATGACGCAATTGCCAAGCGTGACGAATTGGACGCTGTCATCCACTTGGGTGATTATCTTTATGAATATGGAAGTGATGGCTATGGCGGAGATGTTGGTGCAAAAATAGGCCGCGTTGTTGAGCCGGCGCATGAGATTGTGAGCCTTGAAGATTACCGTAAACGTCATGCGCAATATAAAGCAGATGAAAGCTTACAAAAGGCACATGCACGCGCCGTTTGGTATTGTTCATGGGATGATCATGAGAGTGCAAACGACTCCTACCGAACAGGCGCACAGAACCACCAACCAGACAAAGAGGGACCATGGAGCACCCGCAAAGCATTAGCTGTGCAGGCCTATCTCGAATGGATGCCAGTGCGTGACCCCGTGGCAGGCAGGGCACGTGCATCCATCTATCGCGGGTTTGAAATTGGTGATTTAGCCTCTCTATTCATGCTGGAATCTCGTCTGCTTGGAAGGTCTAAACCACTGACATTTGAAGACGCTATGAAAGTGCCTGAAGACCAACGCATGGCGAAGGTTCAGGAGATTATTGCTGAAACAATGAATCCTGAACGCAGCATGCTAGGTGAGGTTCAAGAGCAATGGTTGGCGGCAGAATTTAAACGTTCAACGTCGGAAGGTAAAAAGTGGCAAGTCCTTGGAAATCAAGTGATTATGGCCAAAGTGAAGACACCAAATGTTGCTGCCGTGCTATCGGATGAGCAAAAAGAAGCTATCTATTCGAAAGCACCTTATGCCAAACAATATATCGAATTTTCCAAGTTTGGCCTCACATGGAATATGGATGCATGGGATGGATATGTTGCGGCGAGGGAGCGGCTTTATGCGTCTGCTAAAGCTGCGAATGCACGCCTTGTAACCCTCACAGGGGACACGCACACAGCTTGGGCGAATGATCTTCATGATAAAGAGGGTGAGCTGCGCGGTGTGGAGTTTGGGTGTACGTCTGTGACGTCGGCTGGATTGGGTGATATTTTACCGATTCCGCAAATTAATGCGCTTATGGAAGAGAAAAACGAAGAAGTGCGTTTCTTTGATGCATTTGGGCGTGGCTATACATTGCTCTCTTTGAGTGAAGAGGCCGTGGATGCAGAATTTATAAAAGTATCAGATGTTTACACGTCTATTTACAGTCTTGATACGGTGAAAACCATGCGTTCTACAGCGCAAAACAGTGGAATGAGTAAACTTAAATCGCTCTAAATATTTGAAACTGACTAGGATATAAAAAGGCTGCACGTGATATGCGTGCAGCCTTATTTTTTTGTGTTTTAGAGAAAAATAGCTGACTAATTCAGCTCATTTTTGACCTTCACAACAAGATCTGGATTGTCTGTGAAAAGCCCATCAATGCCGGCATCGAACAAGTCACGGGCTAATTTTTCGATATCTCCGCGTTGTATTGCATAGTCTGCTTGGTCTGTGTTTCCCGTCCGGTAGGCCTCTGGTAGCGCCATGTTTTCAGCCCGCAATGTCCATGCGTGTACTTTGAGACCAGCCTGATGCGCATCTTCAATCAGTGTGCTTGGGGTGTGCTCACCATCAACCATTTTTGGAAGCACAAGATCCAAACTTGGACCCACACCATCGGCAAACTTGCGCATACGCTTTAAACCTTCAAGACTATAAATTTCACTCCATTGTGAAATCCCATTTGCTTTCAAAACAGATTCAGGCGGCGATTGCGATGAGATCAAGAAGACGAGCGGAAGGGGTGTTTTGTCGCGCATTTGCATTAAAGATTGAGGCCAAAAACACTGAATGAAAATTGGGATGTCAGCTTGAGTTGTGTTGAGGTCAAAATCTTCCAACACTTTCAAAAATGCATCTTCCATCGCAAGGTCTATGCTCGAAAAATATGCAGGGTGTTTGAGTTCGATATATAAGCCGATTGGGCGGTTGTGGATTTTGCTTTGTTCACGGGTAAATGAGATAATGTCTTCAAGGGTTGGGACATCGAACTTATTATCAAAAGCTGTGTTTTGAGGCCGAAATTCTGGAAGGCGTTCTTTTGCGCGCAGTGTCTTTAATTCGGCTAATGTGAAGTCTTCACTAAACCAGCCTTCATGAGATGGTCCTTCGACAGACTTTGTTGTTTTTCTGTCTGCAAATTCGGGGTGGTCTGCCACATTCGTTGTGGAGCCGATTTCGTTTTCGTGACGCGCGATGAAATGTCCATCTTTTGTCATAACGAGGTCGGGTTCAATAAAATCAGCACCTTGCTCGATAGCAAGCTTATAAGCTTCAAGTGTGTGTTCGGGGCGGTATCCACTTGCGCCGCGATGGGCGATGACGATGGGTTTCGTGTCGGATAGTTGCGGGGAGGTGGCTTTTTGAGCGCTGCTTGGCTGACATGCGGTCAGTGACAAGAAGGCAAATACCAGTCCAATTTGGATTTTCACGGTGACGTCCTTTGATTTTAAATGAGCCAGCTAAAAAGGGGGCTTTGGCGCGTTTCACTAAGTTTGACTAAATCAAAACTGGACTTCGGTTTTATGACAAAACACACCTCTGATGCTCAATAGGAACAAGTCATGTGCGCATGCGTTAGTTAGGGACCATTCATTCTCATTAGGAGAGATAAGATGACCCCGAAGAAGCCAAAAGAAAAACGTATCGACGAAACACTTGATGATTCATTTCCAGCAAGTGATCCGCCATCATGGACGCCCGGTGAGGCCCAACCTGTACCGTCCGAAGATGATGAGGATGACAGCAAGGAGAATAAGGAATCTCAAAGCTAATTAGACCACTAGACCGCGTATGAGGTGTGTGTGTTGCATCTGCTATATTATATGATAATACTATTTAGCATATAATATAGAGTGGATTTAACGCAAAGGCGACTCGCGCATGGACTTACAATTAGCTGGCAAAACTATAATCGTCACTGGCTCCTCATCCGGCATTGGAGCCGCTATTGCAAAAGCGGCTTATGATGAGGGGGCCAATGTGATGTTACACGGGACGAAGGAAGCTGTGCTGCAAGAGAAAGCGGCAGAGCTTGGTCCACGTGCAAATTGGGTTGCTGCTGATTTGGCGGATGTTAAGTCTGCGTCTGTGATTGCGAATAAAACCAAGGATGTTTTTGGAACAATTGATGGGTTGGTCAATAATGCGGGTGTGTTTCCACGTAGTTCAGTAGATACGGATGTGCCCGAACATTTCGACTTTGTCTTTCATGTGAATGTGCGCTCGCCATTAATGCTGACACAAGAACTGGTAAAGGTGTGCCGAGAAGAATCTAAAGCGGGTTCAGTGGTCAATATTGGATCTATAAATGCACATTGTGGCGCGCCATTTTTATTGATGTATGCCATGAGCAAGGGCGCGATGATGACAATGTCGCGCAATCTTGGGGATGCGCTAGGAATAGAGAAAATCCGTGTAAATCAACTCAATGTGGGATGGACTTACACAGAAGGCGAACGCAAAATTCAAGCCGATGCAGGCGCGCCAGATGATTGGCAAGATCATTTAAGCCCGTTAGCTGCACCGAGTGGAAAACTCCTTCAGCCAGAAGATGTTGCGGCTCATGCTGTGTTTTGGCTTTCACCGCTTTCGGCTCCCGTGAATGGCACAATCCACACGGTTGAGCAGTTTCCGATGACGGGACGCAATCGTAATAGCGGATAAGGCTTATTCAAACACTCCGCAAGGGATGTTCACCTGCATGCCTTAATGAGAAAAAAGCCCGAAAGAATAATCTTCTTTCGGGCTTTTTATTATGCGTAGGGCATAGGCATTTTAGGGTGCGTGAGTGTCGATGTTTACCGTTTGTGTTGGAATGTCAGAGCTTTCTATCGTCACTTGAATGGGCTGCTTTAAACCGTTTGATTGCACAAGTGCGAGGAGCTTTCCGTTAAAGGCTTTGCGGTTGTCTGCTTTTGTTGATTCAATATCCAAAATTGCTCCGGATTCCAAAGCGATAAGCTCGCCGCCACCTTGCACAGAAACTTTAATGCGGTTGTCGGCAGAGGGATTGCGCGTACCTTGCGCGTCCACAATATCTATTTCAATGCGCGCAACCGAGACATTATCTGCGGGTAGAGAGTTGCGATCCATTGAGACAGAAAGCTTTGCGGGCGGGCCAGCTGTTTTGCGGGTCATGGTTTGTGTTTCGCCATTTTTTCCACGTGCAATGACTTTGATTTCGCCGGAGTGGTAGGGGACATTCCATTGAATTTGCAAATCATCTGTCATGATTTTTTCGCCTTGGGATTTTCCGTTGACGAAAAGTTCTGCCTTTTCAAGATTGGTGTAAGCGATGACTGGAAGTGTGACGCCTTCTTTGCCTGGGTGGGTCCAGTGCGGCTCTAAATACACCATCGGCTCTGTCGTCCATTGGCTTTTATAAAGATAATATGGGCCTTTAGGAAATCCCGCTAAATCTACGACTCCATAATTGGTGGTTCGCGCTGGCCATCCGCGAGATTCTCCCAAATAATCAAAACCCGTCCATCGAAATGTGCCCAGTAAATAGGGGAGTTTACGTGCAAGCTTTATTTCCTCACGGATGGGCATGCGCACGATATTATTATCAAATGAGGAGGCGTGAAGCGTTGAGACTTCTGGCCAAACTTCCTCTTCGGTAAGATCAGGAACCTCGTAGATTTTGTCTTTGAGTTCTGCCCACTTTTTCTTGTTTTTTAAGATGTCGCGGTCACGTATTTCGGTCTTGGATTTATAGTAATCGCGCGTGTGAAGTGTGTGGGTAATTTCGGTACCGACAATGGGTGTATCGGGGTGTTCGGCATGAAAGTCTTCAATGCCGTTCACATACTCTCCATGCCCGTTAAAGCCAGCAATATCAGCGTGTGAGAGATAATATCCACGGCCTTGGGTGATGGGGCGGGTATCGTCCAGTGATTTAACATAGTTGACGAGTTTTTCTTGTGTTTCCTCTGTGGCGCTTTTGACTTCATTCCCAATGCTCCACATGATGACACTTGGATGATTGCGATCACGCTTGATGAAGCTGTCTAAATCGCGCTGCCACCAATCTTCAAAGAACAAGCCATAATCAGCGGCAGCTTTCTTGGTTTCCCAGCCGTCAAAGGCTTCATCCATGACCATGATGCCAAGCTCATCTGTAAGGTCATAAAATTCAGGCGCAAAGGGATTATGCGCGGTGCGTACAGCGTTCACACCTGCTTTTTTCAAGAGGGAGAGGCGGTAGCGCCATACATCTTTGGGGACCGCTGCGCCAACGCCGCCAGCATCATGGTGCAGACACATGCCTTGGATTTCGAGAGGCTGTCCATTGATGAGGAATCCGCGATCTACAGTGAATTCTAAATTACGAATACCGGTGCGGGTTTCATATGTGTCAATGAGTTGATATTCTTTATGTATTTCCAAAACACTTGTGTAGAGAGAGGGAGATTCGGGGGACCACAATGCGGGGTTTTTGACATTCAATTCATGCGTAATACTGGTTTGCTTATTGGCGTCTAACGTGACTGTGGAGCTGGTTTGCGCGACGATTTTGCCATTGGGCGCTTTGATTTTAACGATGGCGAGTGCTTCGATCGGTGTGTCAGTATCATTGGCAATATCGTGCGTTGTGTGCAGGGTTGCTTGCGCCTTTGAGATATTGTCTGCGCGGACAAAAGAGCCATTCTCTATGACGTGTATCGGGTCAGTGACGGTGAGCCAAACATTGCGGTATATGCCCGAGCCAGTATACCAGCGTCCACTAGGTAGGTTTTCGTTATCGACACCTACGGCAATGATATTATTGCCCTTTTCGAGGTGGTCTGTGATGTCAAAACTAAAGCCGGTATAGCCATAGGGTTGGGACCACATTTTTTTGCCATTGAGGTAGACTTCGGGGTTCATATAGACGCCGTCAAAGGTGAGGCTGACGGACTTGCCTTCAAATTTTTCGTCCCAATTCAATGATTTGCGATACCAGCCGATACCGCCAGGGAGAAAGCCACCGCGTGCACCAGCCGGATTGTCTTGTTTGTATTCGCCTTCAATACTCCAGTCATGGGGTAGGTCTAGGGTACGCCATTTGCTGTCATTCCAATCTACGGCATAGGCACCATCATATTTCTCGCCTAGCTCGAATTTCCAGTCTTTTGTGAGCAAGGTGCGTGTGCGGGGAGAGGCTGTTTCCTTTTGCGCAAGTGCGGTGCTCTGGCTAGTTTGGGCGAGCAGGTTTGCGCATCCGCTAGAGGCGATAAATGCAGATGGAATGAGCGCGGCAATTGTGAGAATGCGCATGAGCATATCCTATGAATGAAATGAAGCGGAATATATCTAACAGTTAGATATAGCTGGCTTTATTGTTTCGTGATGATGTCTAGGCTTGCGGAATGTGCGTTTTCATGTGTCGCGGTAAGCGTGATTTTACCACCTTTTTGGCCGGTACGAATAAGCGCTGTCGCTATGCCTGCTTCGAAGGTAATGGCGTCTGGATTCATGAGGGTGGCGTCGCCATCTATTTTAAAGTCCAGCTTAGAATTATCACTCGCAAGCGTGGTGCCGTTTGCATCTATTGCGTGAATATAGACGAATAAAACATCGTTCTGCGTGGGCTCTTGTCCGCTTGTGTCCAGTGCCAGCTTTAGGCCTGCTAGGGCTGTGGGTGTGCTCACCTTGTCTTCTGCGACTGCTTTGCCACCTATATAACCTATGGCTGATAGGGTTCCGCTCTCATACTGGTCCAATTGGAAGGTGAAAGGCGGGTGAGGAAGGTGTGTTGAGATTGAATCCGTGTCGGGTGTCTGTTTCCCGATAGACTTTCCGTTCAAGAAAAGTTCTACCTCATCCACATTGGAGAAGACTTTCACATTTGATGTGGAATCGGGTGTCCATAATGATGCGATTTTGAGAATAGGCTCTGCGTTGGATTCTGCATCTGGCGAGCGTTGGCTTGCGTAGAAATAATATCCAAATTTTGGCAAGCGGAAGATGTCCATAACGCCAGAGGCTTCAATATCTGGATGATATCCACGATTGTAATCATACATCACCCAATAGCTATCTGAGAATGCCGGTGTGTTTTGAAGATTATCATTGTGAGATTCTTGCATATTGCGTGCTTGCTGCAAGAGTTTTGCTTCACCATCTCCTCGGCGTTGGCGGCTATTGTTTTCCGCACGCTCATCCTTGGACCAGTTGTGTTGGTTAAAGCCTTTATTGGATGAGTAATATTCCCAATCCCCATATTCAGAAACGGAGTAGGGCTTGGCTTGCACCTTATCATAGTGGCGCAGACGGTGTTGGCGGGCTTGAAGGTAAATATCGTAGACTTCATTCATCCATCCAGCAGAATAGGCATTGCCTTCAGGATATTCTTCTTTGACGATTTTGTGCATTTCTTCCATGAAAGGAATGGGCATTTTTGTTTCATTGATTGAAACTTCCCATGCCAGCACAGAAGGATGGTTTCTATCGCGGCGAATGAGGTCGCGGGCTGTGCGATAGAGTTGTTGTTTAAATTGGGGTGTTTCTTGATAATATTGCCAACCTAAAACAGCATCCAATACGACCAAACCTAATTCGTCACATGCATCTAAAAAGGCAGGTGATTGGGGGTAGTGGGAGAGGCGAATATAATCAAATCCAGCCTCTTTGATTTTCTTTGCATCTCGATACTGAGCCGCATCGGAAAGCGCATATCCAACAAATGGGTATTCCTGATGTCGGTTGACGCCGCGAAGGAAGGTTTTCTCGCCATTGATATATAGATCGTTGTCTTTAAAAGTAAAATCACGAATACCAAAACGCGTTTTTTCATAATCTACTTGGTTTCCATCCACCAAGATTTGGGTTTTCAATGTGTAGAGATGGGGGGTGCGTGGAGACCAGAGATGTGGTTTTTCAATCGGCATATCAAGCTGGAAGGTTTGCCCCTGTGAGGCATGAATTTGCATGGCAGACGATGTCGATTGAGCAATGCGTTTATCGCCCTGATAGATGGATTGAATAACGCTTACATTTTGGGGCTGAGCATTATCATTTTTGACGTGAACTTTTGCGCGAACAGTGGATTGATCCGCATCCACTTTTGGGAAGGTGATAAAAATGCCGCCACTTGCAGGGGTGTCTTCAATTTGGGGGTATGAAATGTGGACGGGGTTTTCATAGGCGATGAAGGCGTTTCTGTAGAGGCCGCCATACATGTTGAAGTCGAGAATTTTCAATGGCTTCGGGCCAGTGATCTCATTGTCGGTATTATCAAGACGAACGGCTATAACATTCTCGCCGTCAAAATTGATATAGTCAGTGGCATCAAAAACGATGGGGAGATATCCCCCTTGGTGCTCCGTGATTTTCTCGCCATTGATCCAGAATTGCGCGTAATTCATGGCCGCTTCAAACTTAAAGATAACTTTCTTATCCCTGTTAGCCGGCTCAATGGTAAAGTGTTTTCGATACCAGCTTATGCCTTGCCATTGATCATTAACGAGGAGCGGCTCGATGTTGGCCGTATGTGGGAGGCGGGCATCTGACCAATTGCTATCATCAAAGCTGATCGTGTGAAGCTGGGTATCATCGTGTGAGAGGGTGGGAAGCTTGGTGAACTTCCAACCATCATTCGCCAAAATGAGTTGGCCGATATCTGAAGGGGATGAAGATGAAGGCGAAGCGGGGACATTTTTTGAGCAAGCGCCAAGACCAAGAAGGAGCAGAGTCGCAACGCATGAAAGGGCAATGAAATGGGTGGGTTTCTTTACGGTCGTCATTGCGAATTCTCCCCGGAATTTTGGTTATTATTATATGTCGCCGCATTGGTTTGGGCGGTTAGTTATGTGAATAAGTAATATAAATAGTGTGATTTGCACAAGCTATTTGTGTGAAATTTTCATGGGAAAGGCCAAATTTGGTACGTAAAGACGAAGAAAAAGGATATTATTTTGCTTTTTTTTGAATGTGGGTTTGCGGCGTGCGAGCATTGGTAAGTTTAAAGGCGTGTTTTAAAAAATAATGTTAAAACAGTAATATATGTAAAATCATCGACGTTAAGACATGTATGAAATGGACAGAAATTTGTGTTTTTTGGCTTCAGAGTTGCCCAAAAGACCAAACTTGCCTGTTGGGCTGTCTTTACGGGTGTGTTTAATAGTATTACAAATTATAAAAATGAATAAGCCATCCCAAACCTTCGGGTGATAGGGGCGCGTCTAAAACGGGGAGAATATTGTGAAGCGAATGTCTGCATGGTCTTTGGCGGGGGCAGTTATGACCTGCTGTGTGTTGGCGAGTGGGGGATGCGCACCCACATCCACCGATTCAAGCATCACAGAAATGAAGCGCGCTGCGCAAGAAAAGCAGCCCAATATTGTTGTCTTGTTTGCTGATGATTTGGCATGGATGGATTTGGGCCATTATTCAGATTTCATTGAAACTCCAAATTTAGATAAATTACGTCTTGAGAGCACGAGTTTTGAGCGGGCATATGCGGCTGCGCCAGTATGTAGTCCAAGCCGTGTTGGTATGATTACGGGCCAACATCCGGCGCGCCATGAGTTTTTCCGTCATGTGGGGGCGGGTGATAAATCTCAGTTTGATAAGAATGGGCGCACCATTGATGCCTATCATATGCTTGATACTGATCCTGCGCATATGCCGTCACGAAATTGGTTACCTTTGGAAGCTGTGACGGTTGCGGAGCGGCTAAAAGATGTGGGCTATAACACCTCGTTTGTAGGCAAATGGCATATTGGACACGAGCCATATTATCCGATCAAACAGGGGTTTGATGAGCAGTTTGGGGTGACGAATGATGGTCATCCAGGGAAGGGGTATTACCCGCCATATTTCAGGCACAACCCAGCGAAGACTTACGGCGATGCGCCGAAGGATAAATTTCTTACTGACCGTATAACTGATGATGCTGTGCAGGTTTTGGAACGCTTGAGCGCGAAGGAAGAGCCTTTCTTCTTGAACCTTTGGTATTATGGCGTGCACAAGCCGATTGATGGCCGCAAGGACCTGATCGAGAAATACAAACAACGCGGCATTAGCCAAGAACAGGCTGAATATGCCTCTATGGTGGAAGCGTTGGATGAGTCTGTTGGGCGTATCAGCGCAAAATTGGATGCGTTGGGGCTGCGGGATGATACAATACTTGTTTTCACATCTGACCAAGGCGGATTTTTTGATCGTGCGCCGCTAAAGGGACGCAAAACGGATGGATTGGCACTGTTTGAGGGCGGGGCGCGTGTGCCTATGTTTGTGCGTTGGCCTCAGCATTATCCGGCGGGAAAAGAGATAAAAACACCGGTGACGACTTTGGATGTTGCGCCGACGATTCTAGCGCCTGCACATGCTAATTTAGATGATTTGGATGGCGTGAAACTCGCGGCTCATTTGGGCGAAGATTTAGACCGACCTCAGCCTGTTATTATGTATCGCCATTATGAAGATTTGTACGCCGCTGTTGTGGTGGGCGATATGAAGCTGTTGGCGAGTGTTTCGGGAAAACATCAACTTTACAATGTTGTAACGGATATTTCTGAAGCGCATGACCTTGCAAGGGAGCAGCCAGAAACAGTGGCAGACATGCTCGCTATTTTGGAGGCATGGAAAGACAAAAACCACATTAAGCGTTTTGCGCAAGCGCAAAATTGAGCTTTGAAATGTTAAGTCGAGATAGAAAAATGACATTGAAACCAAAGACATTTTCGCGCTTGAAATCAGCTAAAATAAGCGTGTGTTCGTTTGCTGTTGCTTTAGTGGTGGCGTGTAGTGGTTCCTCTGCGAATGAAGACATTGCTGAACAGACTGCGCCAGCGGCATCGGCTCAAACGCGTGCACCAAACATTATCTATATATTGGCGGATGATCTTGGATATGGCGACATTGGTGCTTTTGGTCAGACCAAGATTAAGACGCCAAACCTAGATAAATTGGCGGCAAATGGAATGATGTTTACAGACCATTATTCTGGGTCTGCTGTGTGTGCGCCGTCTCGCTCTACACTGATAACTGGACGCCATACGGGCCATACCCAAATTCGCGGTAATTCAGGCCAGTTGGAAACATCACCTTACCTTGAAGCAGGCACGCAAACACTTGGAACTGTGTTGCAAGAGGCGGGCTATACGACCGGTACTGTGGGCAAATGGGGTTTGGGGACTTTTGAAGATGAGGGCGCGCCTGACAAGCAGGGTATGAGCTATTTTTACGGCTTTATAGATCAGATCCTAGCGCATAATTATTTCCCTGAATATTTGTGGGAAGGGCGCGAAAAGCAGGTGCTCGATAATGGTGGCATCACGATGCACCCAAAGCATGTAGAGCTGGAAGGGCGTCCTATTGAGGAGTCTTATAAGGACTTTATTGGCAAGGATTATGCGGGCTATTTGATGCAGGATAAGGTGGAGAATTTCATCCGCCAGAATGCTGAAAATCCATTCTTTTTATATTACGCAACGACAATCCCACATGCTGCGATTCAAATCCCTGATGCTGAATTAGCGCCATATGACTTCCCTGAGTCGGGTGGGTCAGATCCTAAGAATTATTACTCTCCGCATCCGCGTCCACGGGCTGCACGCGCGGCGATGATTTCTCTGCTGGATGCCCAAGTCGGCGAGATAGTGGCGATGCTGGAAGAGCTTGGCATCGCTGACAACACATTGATCGTGTTCACCAGTGATAATGGTCCGGCTGGAGAGGGGCGCGGGGATGTGGAGTTCTTTGATTCCAATGGTCCATTTAGAGGGGGTAAGCGCGATCTTACCGAAGGGGGTATCCGTGCTCCGATGATCGCCTATTGGCCGGGCAAGATTAAAGCGGGCAGTACTAGCGATCACGTCTCTGCCATGTGGGATATGCTGCCAACAGCTGCTGATCTGGCGAATGTCGAGTTGAGCCAAGAGATAGACGGAATCTCGTTTCTGCCCACTTTGCTGGGAGAAGACGGGCAAAAAGAACATGCCTATCTGTACTGGGAATTTCATGAGCGTGCTGGTGGTGGCCCCGCGCAAGCTGTGCGCCTGGGCAAATGGAAAGGCTTGCGGCAAGCCAAGGGGCATGAAGGCACGCCCCGCGCTGAAATTCCGCTGCAATTGTACGACCTAGAGGCTGATCCAGCAGAAACGCACAATGTGGCTGCGCAACACCCCGATATCGTAGCGCAAATTGAACTGGCTATGCGCGACCGGACAGAAGCAAGTTTGGATCGTTGGAATTTTGAATAATTGAACGATTACAGTATTTTATAAGTTGGAGAGAAGGCATGCGCGTACTCATTGCAATGATGCTTTTATGCTTGCCGCTACAGGCGGCAATCGCGGAGGAGGCTGATACAGATAATCGGCCCAATATTTTGTGGATTATTCCAGAGGATGTATCGCCATGGATGGCGGCCTATGGGGATGAAACGGTGCAAACACCAGCGCTGGACCGGATGGCAGAGGAGGGCGTCACCTTCCTTAAAGCATTCGCCAATGTGCCTATCTGTTCGCCTGTTAGGTCGTCCTTGATGACGGGACGTTGGGCTGTTTCAACGGGTGTGCACAATCACAGACGCTCTCGTGATAGCAAGGGGCGCGATGCGATTTACCTTGAAGAAGGCACGAAAGCCCTGCCAAGCATTTTTATGGATAATGGGTATGAAACATTCAATATCGGGAAGGATGATTATAACTTCGTCTATAATCGCCGCGACCTTTATTCGGCTGGGCCAGATGAAGTAGAAGGTCATATTGGCGATAAGAATGGGCCTGATTTTCCGTGGGAAAAACTGGCGGAAGGCAAGCCGTTTTTTGGACAAATTCAACTCCGAGGCGGGAAGGCGCGCGGCAAAGTCGATGTGGAGCTAGATAGTTCTAAAATTGACATGCCACCCTATTATCCTGACACTAAACTGTTCCGCAAACGGTGGGAGGATCATTATCGCAGCATTGTTGATACTGATGCTGAAGTTGCTGAAATATTTGAAAAATTGGAAGCCAGTGGAGAGGCCGACAACACAGCGGTATTCTTTATCTCTGACCATGGCTTTCCAATGCTGCGCCACAAGCAGTTTTTATACGATGGCGGCGTGCATGTGCCTGTGTTCGTTTGGTATCCAAATGGACAAAAGCAAATACAAAAATATGGATCTCGCCGGAATGAATTGATCAGCACAATTGATTTATCCGCAGCAGCCTTAGAATTGGCTGGAATAGACATTCCTGATTACTTTGATGGGCGTAGCCTGTTTGGAGACGCAATTGAGCCTCGCCAATATGTGCCGCTAAGTCGTGACCGTGGTGATTTCACCTTTGATCAGATACGTGCGGTGCGCACGGATAAGTATAAATATATCCGAAATAAATATCCTGATGTGCCTTATATGCAGCCAAGCTATCGCGATGGTTGGCCTGTGACGAAGGAATATTTTCAGCTCAAAAAAGAGGGAAAACTTACACCCGAGCAAGCACTATTTATCGCTGATACACGCCCGGCTGAGGAGTTGTATGACTTAGATGCTGATCCGCATGAGGTGAAGAATTTGGCGGATGATCCTACTTATGCAAGCGTTTTGGCGCGCATGTCCTCGACACTGGATGGTTGGATATTGATAAGCGGCGATAAGGGGCAAGTGGAAGAAACTGAAACCGAAATAGCAGCTGTAGTCGCGCGTTGGGGCGATAAATGTGTGGATCGTCGATGTGTGGAATATCGCGCTAAATATGGTGATGAAGAACCTGCTGGTGCAACGGGCGTGATTCAGGAGGGCAAATAATGACTAAGATGGATGTATCAACTGGATTAAACCGTCGTCAATTTTCTGTACTTGGAGTGGCCGCTTCTGGGGTGATGTTGGCTGGCTGTGATGATGAAAAAGAAGAGCCGGTCAAGAAAGTTGATGGGTTTTCAGCTCAGTCGCGTGAAGATGCGACGCCTGCGCTTGTGGCTGCAATTAAACATGCAGTAGCAAATAACTTGTCTCAGATTGACTTGCCTGCCGGCGAATTACACTTCTGGCCTGACGCGGGTGAGGAGAAATTTCTCAACATTTCAAACAATGATTCACGTGACTTCAAAATCGCTGGATTATTGGATGGTATAAGCGATCTGACGATTAAAGGGCAGGGAACATCATTGGTGTTTCATGGGCTTGTGGTGCCGTTCTCCATTCAGAATGCGTCCAATATCAAGTTTGAAAATTTAAGTATTGATTGGGAAGTACCATTCCACTTGGAAGGAAAAGTGGAGGCTGTTGATCAAGTTGACGGTCGTTGGATTGAAATCACTATTCCAGAAGAGTTCTCTTATCGATTGGAAGATGGAAAGCTTGTGTTTGTGGGGGAGGACTTTGAACAAGAGGGCCTCAAACGTATTCTTGAATTTGATGCGACACGCAAAGAAACAGCCTATAAAGTTTGGGATAATGGCTTTATGGCGCGCGATCATTCCAATGTGCGCCCTCATATTATTGAAGAAATTGCACCGCGCAGATTGAAGATATCTGTGCAAGATGCGGGATTTAAATCTCTGCCTTCGGTCGGCAATGTCGTCATAATGCAGCCTTCAAATCGTTGGGCACCTGCATTCTTTGTTGAAGACTCCAAGAATGTTACGTTTAGAAATGTTACGATTTATCATGCTGGATGCATGGGGATTATCGCGCAAACCAGTGAGGATATCACGCTGGATGGGTTGAATGTGTTGCCGAGTGGAGATCGCTATGTATCGACATGTGTGGATGCGACTCATTTTGTAAATTGCTCAGGTACGATCAGCGTCGAAAATGGTGATTTTTCAAATCATATTGATGATGCTGTAAATGTTCACGGGATTTATTTGCGTGTGCTGGAAGCTGATGGAGCGAATGCGTTTAAAGCCGAGCTTGCAGAATTTCAACAACATGGCGTGCGCCCCGTGCGGGAGGGGGATTTCATCTCTCTTGCCGACGCAAAAGGCGTGGATGTGTATTACACCTCACGTGTGAAAAGCGCTGTGTATGAAAGCCGAACAATGGTGCGCATTGAGCTTGATCGTGACGTGCCCGCGCAATTGGCGGATGGGGATGTTGTGAACATTTTAAACCGCCAAGCTAATTTGGTCATTCGCGGCAATAAGATAGGCCAAAACCGTGCGCGGGGTATTTTGATATCCACTGCGGGGACTGTGCTGGTTGAAGATAATAAATTTCATGCGCCAGGGTCTGCGATTCGCATTTCAGGCGGCGTGGATCATTGGTATGAGGCTGGCCCAACATCGCAAATTATGATCCGCAAGAATGAGTTTAATCATTGTTTATATGGTGTGTGGGGCCAATCCATCATTGATATCATTTGCGTAGATAGCGAGGAAAGCCAATCTGAGACGCCTTTTCATGATACTGTGATTATCAAGGACAATTTGTTTCGCACTGAGCATGGTGATTTCATTACAGCTTATCGCGTGGGAACGCTCATGTTTGAAGGTAATCAGATTATTGTGGAGCCGTATCAAAAGGCAGATGCGCAAACGAAGACGCCATTTGATCTGAAAGCTGTTGGCAAATTTGTACTCAAAGACAATCAGGTTGAGGGTTATAATTGGCCGATATTTGACCAAACATAACATCAATTGCTGATATGGTTTGAAAATGAAAACCGCGCTTCCACGAGAGGCGCGGTTTTTTGTGTGAGAGATAAGGGGATATATCGGGGCTTGATTATTATATTATAATACAATAAAAGAAGGGTTCGAATGTGAACCTCCCGGCTTGTTCATGGTACAAGGTGAGATGTGTCAGTTCTTTATGTCCCAACCTTTTATGGTGCGCCCTTGCTAAGGGAAGCACCATTTTTTTTAGATTATTTTCCTATTCATAAGGGAAAAGAAGGTGGAATAAATATCCTTGCCGCCTCTATTATATTACAAATACATGATGTAAGCTAATTTATATGTAGGATTTTGACGTCTCTCTGGGGAGATTTATAAGAATAATGATTGCTGCGATATGACAAATGAAAAGAATAGCAAGAAGCCACTAAGAAGTGCGCACTCATATGGCAAATTGGATAGAGATGGCTTCATTCACCGGTCTTGGATGAAGGCGCAAGGTTATCCAGAGGATGTGTTTGATGGACGTCCTGTCATTGGTATTTGTAATACATGGTCGGAATTGACGCCGTGTAATTCGCATCTGCGCGAGATAGCTGAGTTTGTAAAACGTGGTGTGTGGGAAGCGGGTGGTTTGCCTGTTGAATTTCCCGCCATGTCTTTGGGTGAAACGCAAATGCGCCCCACAGCGATGTTGTTTCGTAATCTGCTTGCGATGGAAGTTGAAGAGAGTATTCGCGGCAATCCGATTGATGGTGTCGTGCTGCTTGGAGGATGTGACAAGACAACGCCGGGTCAGTTGATGGGGGCGGCGAGTGTGGATTTGCCTACGATTATAGTCTCCTCTGGTCCCATGCTGAACGGGAAATTTAAAGGCAAGAATATCGGTTCGGGTACGGATGTGTGGAAGCTCTCAGAGCAAGTACGCGCGGGTGAGATTAGCGAACAGGAATTTTTCGCCGCAGAGGCGGGCATGTCGCGCTCGCGCGGTGTGTGTAATACGATGGGATCAGCTTCAAGCTTCTCTTCTGTTGTTGAGGCGCTGGGGATTTCTTTGAAATATAATGGCACGCTTCCAGCCGTGGATGCGCGGCGTCAGGCGCTAGCGCATGTGACGGGACGCCGGATTGTGGATTTGGTGAAGGAGGATAAGCCTTTATCTTCTTTCCTCACACGGGATGCTTTTGAAAATGCGATCAGCGTACATGCTGCGATTGGGGGATCGACCAATTCTGTGATCCACCTTTTAGCCCTTGCGGGGCGTGTGGGTGTTGATCTGACATTGGATGATTTTGACAAGATTGCAGGCGATATGCCGCTTCTGGCCAATATTGCCCCATCGGGTGAGTATTTGATGGAAGATCTGCACTATGCGGGCGGGATGCCGGCCTTGATGAACCAGATGGGCGATCGTATCAAAAAGCATGCGCCGACCGTGTCAGGCTTGACGATTGGAGAGCAGATTGAGGGGGCGGAAGTTTATATTCCAGAGGTGATTGCCAGCATGGATAAGCCGGTAAAACACAATGCTGGAATATGGGTGCTGAAAGGTAATCTTGCGCCCAATGGTGCGATAATAAAACCTTCTGCCGCGTCGGATGATTTGCTTGTGAAAAAGGGCAAGGCGGTCGTGTTTGAAGACATTGAAGACTTCAAAGCGCGAGTTGATGATCCTGATCTTGAGATTGATGAGCATTCCTTCATGGTGCTGCGCGGATGTGGCCCTAAAGGGTATCCGGGCATGCCTGAGGTTGGGAATATGCCATTGCCGCAAAAGCTGCTTGAAAAAGGGGTGCGTGACATGGTGCGTATTTCCGATGCGCGCATGAGTGGTACAGCCTTTGGAACGGTTATTTTGCATGTTTCGCCTGAGAGCCTTGCGGGTGGACCGATCAATCTGGTGCGCACAGGGGATATGATTACACTGGATGCAAAAGCGCGCCGTCTTGAGCTGAATGTGGATGCCGATACATTGGAAAAACGCGCCCAAGAGAATGCAAAACTACCAGCGCTACAAGCCCCCGCACGCGGTTATTTAAAGCTCAATCACGGGCATGTGCTGCAAGCAGATAAGGGCTGTGACCTTGACTTCCTCGTTGGGAAATCAGGAGACGAAGTTAAGCGAGAATCGCATTAAAAACGAACACTTCATCTTGTGATTTGCCAGTGCGCATCATTTAATGGAGTGTTAGATATGACTATCAATAGTCCCGAGGGCAGGGGCAGAAGCGGGGAGTGTAGGTCATGGGCCTAACATCATTAGATTATGGGGTTGTTGGCGTTTATGCCATCGCATTATTCATTCTGGCGTGGCTGGTTTCGCGAGAGAAACCAGGACATGAGAAGGATACAGAAGATTACTTCCTCGCAGGAAAATCTTTGCCATGGTGGGCGATTGGTGCCTCGTTGATTGCAGCCAATATTTCGGCTGAACAAATCATTGGAATGTCGGGTTCAGGTTTTGCGCTGGGATTGGCGATAGCTTCGTATGAATGGATGGCAGCTATCACGCTTGTGATCGTCGGTAAGTTTATGCTGCCGATCTTCCTCAAACGCGGTATTTACACCATGCCGCAATTTTTGGAGCAGCGCTTTGGTCCATCCGTCAAATACACAATGAGCATATTCTGGCTGGTGCTTTATACAGTTGTGAATTTGACCACTATTCTTTGGTTGGGCGCGACGGCGATTAGTACATTGACCGGATTGAGCATGTTTAATGGCATGTTGGCCCTTGCTGCCTTCGCAGCGGCTTATTCCTTGTATGGGGGTTTAAAAGCGGTTGCGTTCACAGATATTATTCAAGTGGTATTGCTAGTGTTTGGAGGCATTTTGATCACTTGGATCGCGCTAGGCCAAGTGGGAGATGGAAGTGCTGCGGGTGGATTTAATCGCCTGATGACAGAGCTTCCTGACCGTTTTGACATGATCCTTTCGAAAGATAATCCAAACTATCAAGCCTTGCCGGGAATTGGTGTTTTGATTGGCGGAATGTGGATTATGAATCTCTCTTATTGGGGGTTCAACCAATATATCATTCAACGCGCTTTGGGAGCCAAGAGTGTGGAAGAGGCTCAACGGGGTATCCTGTTTGCTGCGGGCTTAAAGTTGGTCATGCCTTTCATTATTGTGATACCGGGTATTGCGGCCGTTATTCTTGCTCCTGATATTGCAAAACCGGATCAGGCATACCCTGAGATGATGAAGTTAGCTCCAATAGGGCTTAGAGGGCTGATTTTTGCGGCATTGATTGCGGCAATTGTATCCTCTTTGGGATCTATGATGAATTCAATTTCAACCATCTTCACAATGGACTTGCTCAAACCGCTTGTCTTGAAGAATGCCAGTGAGACTGTGTTGGTCAATATTGGTCGGGCAACCAGCTTTTCTGCGATGGTTATTGCGCTCTTTCTCGCCACACCGCTTTTGGGCGGGGCTGATCAAGTGTTCCAAAATATCCAAGACTGGACGGGGTATTTCACACCTGGGATTACAGCGATTTTTGTGTTGGGAATGTTCTGGAAACGCGCAACTGAGTTTGGCGGCTTAGCCGCTGTTGTATCTTCTTGTGTGTTGTCTTTCCTATGGCCATCTATTTTCCCAGACATGCCATTTATGGACCGCGTTGGAATTGTCTTCTTGATCTCACTTGCTTTGGGCGCGGGTGTATCCTTGCTGCAGAAACCGGCCACACAAGAGCAAACGGTTGATTTAGGCGGCATAAACTTCAAAACGACGAATGAATTCAACATTATATCTGTTCTGATTGTTGTGCTGCTTTGTGTTCTTTATGGCGTATGGTGGTAAAATGCAGGCGCGTTTGATTGAAACAATTGATGTAAGCAACACCCTTGGAGAGGGGGTGTTGTTTCGCCCATCCGATTCAACTGTGTGGTGGAGCGACATTCAACAGAGCAAGCTTTATTGTATGCAATGGCCGTCTTTGAAAATAGAGATTTTCGAGGCTCCTCAGCGAATTTGCTCGTTTTCATTTATAGAGGGGCGGGATGATATTCTGCTCGTCGCATTTGAAACCGGAATGGCTTTATATGCGCCCGAAACTGGCCAACTTAACTGGCTGTCGCAAATGTTTGAGCGTGGCAGTGGCGTGCGCATGAATGATGGGCGCACAGATGCGGCAGGTCGTTTTTGGGTTGGCTCACTGGTGGAGCGACCTTTAGAAGAGGGTGAGGCCCCTTCAGCACAGCTTTACTGTACGAATGCGCATGGAGAGTGCGCGTCTAAAAAGCAGGGCGTGCATATCTCAAACGGTTTGTGTTGGGCTCCTGACAATCAAACGCTTTATTTTGCTGATAGTCCGACGGGGATAATCCAACGCGCATCATTTGACCTCGCAACTGGCAATGTCGGCGTGTTTGAAGATTTGTATCACGTTGAAGGCGGATTTCCTGATGGTGCAATAACGGATGCGTCTGGCATGTATCTGTCTGCCATTTGGGGCGGATCTTGTGTGTTGGAGATAGACCCCACTGGCCAAAAACGAGATGAGATCAATTTGCCCGCTTCCCAAATTACGTGCCTTGCGTTGGGCGGGGAGCGCGGGAATATCATGTTTGTGACATCTGCAAAAGATGGGTTGGAGACGGATGCATCAGGTGCTTGTGTGGAAGCAAAGGCAGGCAGTTTGTTTATTCTGGAGACGGACAAAATGACGACGCCATCTAGGCGGGCGTCAATTGCGCAAAATAAGCTTGCGACGATAGGGTTGGAAATGTAGAAACCATATTTTTACTGTTTAAACAGGCCCGTTCAAGTGTGCTTTGCTTGAATGGGGCGGGTACATATTAAGGCATTTCGTCTTTACATCATTGTTTTTTCACTGATGGTAACGCACTGTGTTTATTGTATACTGTTTGAACGATATAATTGAATGGAAGAGACTATGAAGGCTTCAGGCGTCACGAACACAATATTGCAAGACTTAGGTGCTGCAATTGTGTCCAAGAAGTTTGGTGAGACTTCTCCTAAAGTTATTGAAGCCGACCTTTGCGAAACTTATGGTGCTAGTCGTTCCGTAATGCGCGAAGCGATTAAAATGCTCGTTTCCAAGGGATTGATTTCTTCCAAACCAAAGCAAGGCACACGTATTTGCCCGCCTAGCGAATGGAATTTGCTGGATCCAGACGTTCTAAGATGGATGCTTGAGGGTGACTTCTCCATTGATTTACTTAGAGAATTTACAGAAATCCGTATGGGTATTGAACGTCAGTCCGTTTTACTAGCTTCGCGCAATGCAACGCCAGAAGATCATCAAATGATGATGGCGTGTGTTGAGGGAATGGAAGCTGCGGAGGCAGGCGAGAATGATCCATTGCAAAGTGATATAGATTTGCATTTGGCTATCTTGAAGGCGTCGCACAACCGCTTCTTAAATGCACATGCGCCCCTCGTGGATACAGCCTTGCGCTTTAGTATTCAGCTTTCAAATAAGTATAAACGTGTGCGAATCGCTAATGTGAGCGACCATAGAAATATGGTTGAAGCGATTATTGCGCGTGATGGATATCGCGCTATGCAAATGATTGAGATGATGATGAATGAAGTCATGAGCTTCATTGCAACAGCGCAAAAAGACATTGATAGCAAGGGCGCTGCTTAGGCTCTGCTATAAGTCTGTATGTTCTGCGGTATAGGTGTGTAGGGGGCTTGCCACTTCTGTGGCTGCATTCTGCACATGGCCTGATAGTGGGCAGGGCGGTCAAACTCTAAAATCAACCATGAAATATCTAGTATTCTCGCAAAAATGACTCTTATCCGCACTCAATAGTAATATTATATAACTAATGACTTGTCTGGAGAGCGTCTGTCTTCTATCTTTCAAACTGCCGTCAGTGGGCGGGCGTGATATAGTTTAAAAAACGCTCGAATTGAGGTCCAATTTCACAAGGACGCATGCGCTTCGTGTGGTTGAGATATTTGATATCGGGTTGGAGGGAGAGATAGCATGGAAAACAAATCAAAGAGATCAGCAAGGTCAGCGATGAGAATGGGGCTGACCTGCCTTATGCTCGGTGCATTTGCGAGTGTGGCTTGCGCCAAGACGCCGGCAAATGAAGTTGAGCTGGCTGCGTCAGAAATTGTGCAAGATAAACGTCCAAACATTTTGTGGATCATGTCCGAAGATATGGGGCCTGAACTTGGCATTTATGGGACACCGGAGACGATTACACCCAATCTCGATGCATTGGCAAAAAAGGGGCAGGTGTATGAGCAAGCTTTTACCAATGCGCCCATTTGTTCGATTAGTCGCTCCTCCCTTTATACTGGCATGTACCAAACCAGCATAGGCGCGCATCAACACCGCACTCCCGAAGACCGCAAAAAGCCTTTGCCTGAAGGTGTAAAATTACTGACTGACCATTTTCGTGATGCTGGTTATTTTACATCGCTCATCAAAAAGATTGAACGCGATGACGGCCCAGATGGATGGTTTGAAGGGAAGTTGAAAACGGACTGGAATTTCACCTATGAAGGTGAGCCATATGATACAAATGCTCTGAGTGATTTAAAAGCAAACCAACCTTTTTTTGCACATGTGCAATTTCCAGAAACGCACAGAGGAAAAGATTGGGATAATGCAAAAAACGTAATTGATCACCCAGCAGATCCAGCAAAAGTTGATCTTCCGCCATATTACCCAGACACCCCAACGGCGCGTGATGATTGGGCTGACTATCTGGATGCTGTGATGGCTTTTGATCGTAAATCAGGTGTTGTTTTGCGGCGTCTGAAAGAAGAGGGGCTTGATAAGAATACAATCGTGATTGTGCTTTCTGACCATGGACGCGCCATGGTACGCGGCAAGCAATGGCTCTATGATTCAGGTCTGCATATTCCTCTATTCATCTACATTCCTGAAGGTCTTGAAAAACCTAAAGGATATAAAGCCGGTTCACGTACAGATATGATGGTATCTGGCATTGATATCACAGCGACGACGCTGGAATTGGCGGGAATTGATCCTGGTTTGGTGATGCAGGGGCGCGCATTTTTGGGTGATGATGCTGTGCAGCGTACTTATACGTTTGCGGCGCGTGATCGTGCGGATGAAACGGTTGATTACATGCGTTCAGTCCGTGATGCACGCTATCGCTATATTAGAAACTACATGCCAGAGCGCCCATACACTCAATTGAACGGGTATAAAGAAGCTCAATATCCTGTCTTACGAGAGATGTTCCGTTTGTATCGTGATGGTAAGCTGGGTCAAATTCCGTCTTTGTTTATGGCACCCAAAAAGCCAGTTGAAGAATTGTTTGATACCAAAACAGATCCACACAATGTGGTGAATTTGGCAAATGATCCTAAATATGCGGCGAAGCTTGTTGAAATGCGCGCTGCATTGGCAACGTGGGAAGTGGAAACAAACGATCAGGGACGTTTCCCAGAGCCTGCTGACATTGCGGCAAGCATACATGAAAAGACAGAGAAAAAGCGCGCGCCTGAATATCAAGCGCTAGTCGATAAAGAGGGGCCTTGGCGTGAGGGGCAATAGCCCGTTAGCGTTAGCTTCTTTTTAGATGAACATTAAACAGCGCCTATCAGAGAAATAATGATGGGCGCTGTTTCTCTATTCAAAGTCTTTTTCAGGAAATGGAGGCATGACATGCCCAAAAACGTCCTCGCTTTTATGCAGATAATTGCGCTGAGTTTGCTTGCGTCTTGTGTGCCCATGTTTGAGGTCGCGGAGCCAAAAAAACCGCTTAATGTGGTTGTGCTTCTCGTTGATGATTTGGGGTGGAAAGATGTTGGATATATGGGGTCTCAATTTTATGAAACGCCTCATATAGATGCACTGGCCAAACAGGGTATGCGCTTTACGCAAGCTTATTCTTCTCATCCAGTTTGTTCACCGTCGCGGGCGGCGTTTATAACGGGCAAAGATCCGGTGCGCTTACAAATTACAGATTGGATCCCCGGATATACTAAAGCCAAATCTCCCATTTTGAAGACACCTCCAATTCGAAATGAATTGGCTTTAGAAGAAGTCACATTGGCTGAAGTGTTTAAGGCTTCAGGATATAAAACCTTATTCACTGGCAAATGGCATTTAGGAGAGGGGGAGGCGTTTTGGCCGGAGCATCAGGGGTTTGATGTCAATATTGGCGGAATTGATCGAGGAGCTCCACCTGGAGGCTATTTTTCTCCGTATAAAAACCCACGCTTACGCGATGGACCAGAGGGCGAGTTTCTAACACAACGTTTAGGGCAGGAGACAATTGGTTTTATTGAGGAAAATTCCGAAAACCCATTCCTTGTTTATCACTCTTTTTATTCAGTCCACACACCTATCCAAGCTGACCCAAAACGGATTGAACATTATCAGGATAAGGCACAGAAAAATGACCTTAATTTTGAGCTAGAATCGGTTGGTAGATATAATGGTACGAGTCGTTCCCAACAAAATGACCCTGCTTATGCCAGTATGGTGAGTGCAGTTGATGATGTGGTGGGAGAGATTGTTGCTACGCTTGAGCGATTAGAGATTTTAGAAAATACGATCATCGTATTTGCATCTGATAATGGTGGATTATCAACGGGCATTGAAACAAGTAAGCGAAGACCAACCGCAAATTTGCCTTTAAAAGCTGGAAAAGGGTGGCTCTATGAAGGCGGAATTCGCACGCCTTTATTTATCGTCTCGCCGACGCAAATTGAAGCGGGAAGTTCATCCCAAGCCATTATAAGATCGGTGGATATTTTGCCAACTCTGGTGGGCATGGCGCAGGCAAGAAATGGGCTGCCTGAAAAGGTGGATGGACAAGATTTTACGGCTCATTTGCAGGGAGGTGATGGACCTGAATTAGAGGCGTATATTTGGTATTTTCCGCACTATCACGCTGCAGGCTGGAGACCGGGATATGCTGTGCGAAGCGGCAAGTGGAAGATGATAAATCATATGGAAACAAAAGAAATTGAGTTATTTGATCTGGAAGCTGATCCATATGAGACGAGCAATATCGCTACGGAAAACCCTGAATTAATAGAGAAAATGCAGCTTTTATTTGATGCATGGAGAGCTGATACAGGGGCGATTTTGCCTCAACCTTCATAAGCGTGACGCACAAAAAAAGAGCAAGTTGATGATACAACTTGCTCTTTAGCTTTTACGATACAGGGCCTGAAATTAGGTTTCTATGCCTGCAACTTTTCCGTCTGCTGTGATCGTGACCGGCCAACCTGCAAATTGTGATTTTTCAGGTGGGTCATTGATATCAATCAAGAATTTATAGGAATCTATCGCGAAGGATTTGTCTTTCTGGTTGATCGTGATCAAACCAAATCCACTACCTTTTTGATGCGCGACTTGATAGCGGTTCTTCATTGATTCCGCTTCGGGATATCCGACGGCATAGACATAGACCAGATTGCCAAAGCCATCTTTGTATTTACCAGTATTGGGAAGGCCGTGGGCAGGGCGGTCTGTGTGGGGGTAGCCCACTTCTTCAGGACGCCAGAAACGTGGATACCCTGCGGAAATAGCCGGCGTACAGAAGGACCAAGTGCTGTCACGTTGTTCCTTGACACCATATTGAACAAGTGAGGTGAGGTGTTGGTCTCCATTGACGTGGAGACATTGAGTTGGGCGTATAATGTCAATTGCACGATTGCGCGGAGTTTGAGGCCAACCACCTGAATCCAAATCGCCTTTTAGGTACATGCCTAAGCCGTTATTGTCAGGCCCGTGATGGGTGGCTGTATTGGCAAATAGCGTTTGACTGAGCAGCACTTTAACGCTGTGACCGCGCCAATCATCTCGCCAGACAGTCAAGAAATGCTCTTGGCGTTCACCGAGTAATTCAAGACCTTCAACATCGAGTGTGCTGGTGTCAAAATTGTCATCAGGCACATGGTCTGCGCGGCCTTCGCCTGTGTCTACGTGTTCTGGTCCGCTTTTAAATTGGCGGTCTCCAAGGATTGCAAAACCTACATCACCATAGACCATATCGCCATAATACACGCTCATATTACGCTTGGCGGGTGTGGGGTCGAAAAAGTCAGGATGGTGGGCTGTGGTGGACCTGTGGACGGCATTCACCATCTTCACTGGCTCGATATACCCCCCGCGTTCAGAGGAGGCCATTTTGTCGGTTTTGTCGCCCTTCATATCAGCGCCGCCTTCGCCCCAATAATTGCCTTGGAAGACATCATGATCATCAGGAATACAAAGGGTTGGGGCGTTGCGCATGACCTCTCTAAAGGCCCAACCATGCTGATAATATTTACGTAAATAATTCAAGATGGCGAGGTCTGCTGGTTCGCGGATAAGGCCAAAACCACCATGATTTTCATAGATTTGGTCACCGGAGAAAAAGACTAAATCAGGGTTTAGAGCGGCGACATTTTTCGCAACAGGTTCATACGGAAAACCATAATCTTTTTGGCAGGTTAGCGCGGCGAGACGCAATGGGCGGCCTTTAGGTTCGGCTTGGATGATGCCGCCCCATTCATGGGGTGTTTGGGTGCCGTCATTATTTTGCATTTGGTAGACAGCGCGGTAGGAATATTCCTTGGAGCTATCCCAATTGGGGATGCGGAAAACGGCTGTCCACGCATCTGTATCAAGTTGCGCTGTGGCGATTGATGTCCATGCGCCGTCGCGTTTGATTTGTAACTCTATGTCTTTACTGTCTTTTTCGCCCATGGGTGCTGTTAGCACGCTCATTTTAAAGACTTTACCTTCAGCCGTGCGTGAATCACTAATGGCATACATGGACCACAAGATTGGGCCAAAGGCGCGTTCTGGTTTGACTGTAAAAGCAGGGCCATCGACGCTCCACTTTTCAAAGGCATAGCGCACATCGCTTGCCTTTTTGCCATTGGCAAAATTGTGTACAAGCGCAACATTTCCAAGCAAATCATCGGATGTAACATCATGGCTAACTTGGCCTAAAATGTCACCATTAGCTGCTTCTGCTGTGAGGGTGAGGGTGGTCTGCTTACCCTTTGGTGTGCTTGTGATAGCAAGGTGGATTGTCTCTTCTGAGGGAGAGGTTTTTAGCTGCGCACTGGTTGACCCTAGTGTGAGTGTGCTTTGGTGAATACCTGCTATAATTCCGTTATTTGCAAAGGCATTTGCGCGATAATCATTAATGTCGCTGCGCACCCCAAGACGGAAACCGGCACCACCATCCAACTTTCCAGAGGTGAGGCGTTTTACGCTTGCGCGCATTTCAAACCCGCCCAAAGGGTTAGATAATTGGTGTGTGATGAGTTGGATGTTTCGTGCTGCGCCAGAGGTACGCGTGCGGGCAGAGCCATCCTTTATGATCCAATCTTCCATCGGGTTGGCCCACATTTCTCCACCCACGAAAATGCGATCTTGAGCTTTGTCCCATTGGGTTGAAAACTTCGTCTCAGTATTGGCGGCAGCTGTGGGAGAAGTTGTGGATTGGCAGCCAGAAAGCACAGCGATTGCCGCGCCAGACTTCAAAATTGTGCGTCTTGTGGTGGAAGGTTTGTCTACCATTTTAATGCCTCTTAGCTCGTTTCGAGCTCCCCTAATTAAAAATCTCGCACGGCTATGGCTCTTACAAGCTCGTTTTGACGCGCATTTTTTATATTATCATATTAAATGTCTTGGACATGACGTAATGTCAATCTAAGCAACCTATTTCAATAGAGTTTTAGTGCCAAACCCTATTTTGAGCAGCTGAATATAGCATATGTAGGTTGCTTCGACTCTAATTATATGTTTATTTAAACCTGTTTTAGAGACTAAACTTGCTTTTGCTTAAACGATATAAATCAATAAATTCGTAAAGCATTTCAATCTTAAAGTTAGTTTTTCTTATATAAAACAATTAGGTAAAGCCGAACGGCACGGCTTTTGTGGAGGGCAGATGTGTTGCGGATATGCATCACATTTGTATTATTATAACGAATGCGGCTTTTACCCGAACAGGGAAGAGCAGCATAGGCATAATAATTTAAATTAAGTTCAGCAGCTTGCTGCGGACGGGGAGACGACAATGAAAAAAACTATGGCGAATGCCAAGAAAAGTTCCAAGCTAAATCTATTCGGGTTTGCGTCAGCAATGGTCCTTGCGGGGGTGATTCATCCAACCGCATTTGCACAAGAAGCTGATACTCTTTCAACTTCGCGCGAAGTTGAGGAATCCACCCAGCCTAAAACGCTCGATACGATTGTTGTAACGGGCTATAAACAATCTCTTGAAAACGCGCTGAATTCGAAACGTAACTCTGGGAATGTTACTGACGCGATTGCAGCGGAAGACATTGGGAAATCCACAGACCAAAACATTGCTGAAGCATTGCAGCGTGTGACTGGTATTTCCATCTCCCGCGTGGACGGTGAGGGAACATCTATTGTTGCACGTGGTGTTAGCGCGGATTTCAACAATATTACATTGAACGGTGTATCACTCACCAGTAGCGGAAACAGCCAAGGCGTCGATCTAAGCCAGTTTTCAGCGGATGTATTGGCAGGTATTCAGGTTATCAAAACACCGAGTGCTGACCATGATGAAGGAAGCCTTGGGGCCTCTATTCAATTGAATGGATTTAAGCCGCTTGATGCAAAAAAAGACCGTCGTGTCCTTGAAGTTCAAAGCCGTTATTCACCTTTTGCAGATGACAATGACATAAGCCTGCATGATGTGTTTGGCGGAGACAGAAAATTCAGTCTTTCACTATCTGAGAAATTTCTTGATGACCGTCTTGGTGTTGCATTGGTTGCATCTTCTGAAACACAAACAACGCGTCAAGATATCTATGATGTAAACAGCTTTCCAATTGCGAACTTACCAACGGGTGCAACAAATATTGAAACTGGTGAAGTAATCACCGAGTTTGATTATGGAAATGGACTCGAGCCGATCAAAGCGATCACACGTAATGGTGTGTTTTACGAAACGAAAATTGCTGAACGCGACCGTGATACGATCACAGGTACGTTACAATTTCAGCCCGATGCGACACTTGATATCCAAGTGGACCTGACATGGTCTGAGCAGACAGTGAACAATGATAATTTCCGTTTCAATGTTCTGACGAACAGAAATAACCGCGCCACGGCAACAGATGCATTGGCTGGAAATCTGCTTTTTGATCCAAATTCTTATACACTCATTCGCGATGTAAATACGGCTGAAGATGTTCGTCAGAACAATAGAAACCGTCCATTTCCGGTGCAATTTCTGGATATAAAAGATGAGACCACGAATGAGAATTTCGTTTTCTCTGGAACGGTAGAAAAAGAGGTTGGTGATTGGACATTCACTTTGCGGGGTGGACAATCAAAAACGACATCATCACTGGGTGATAACTTATTTGTACGCTTCAGTAGTGACAACTCAAATGCTGGTCGTCGTAATGGGTTGGTTTCAGGTTATGACTGTCAGCCAAACCCTGAAATTTGTTCGATTGTGCTCACGGATGGATTTGCCGATGATCCTACAAACTTCCTTTTCCACGCCGCTGCAATCCGCGAAAGAGAAATTGAGGATACAGCATCTTCACTCTATTTCGATGTTGACTGGGATCACAGTTTTGGACCGATTGCAGGTTTTGAAGCTGGTTTTAAATGGTCTAGCCAAGAAAAAGAGGGCGATGCCACAAATCTTGGTTTAAACAATTTTGAAACCGCTGGTGTGTTGCGCGCAAATGGACAATCACTTGCAGATTTCCTTGGAGAAGGCAGAACGCCAGGCGATTATGGTAAAGAATTTGGCCTAAAGCGCGATTCAATTACGGACGGGTTCTTCCGTGTTGATGGTGAGCTGGTTCTTGAAGAATTGGAACGTCGCGGCGCTGAGGGTTTGTTGAAAATCCAGCAAGACTTGAACAATACACGCGCGATCAAAAACGATGTATTAGGTGGATATCTAAAAGCTAATATTGATACCTTTAATGGTCGCCTAACGGGTGATGTTGGCTTGCGTGTCGTGCAAACTGAAGTGGAGGCCTCTGGGTTTTCTGGATTTAGATTTGCAAATGGGAGCTTTGTGACACGCGAAGAGAATATCGCGTTTTATGGAAGTGCTGAAGCTGCATTGGCTGCATTGGGCCGCGATACCATTGGGGCAAATGTGACGGCTGAAGCGCCGACGCCAATTGACCCAGAGCCTTTTGCTGTGTCTGGAACGCACGAATATACAAATGTTCTGCCAAGCATGAACCTAAACTATATGGCATCTGACGATATCATTTTACGCTTTGCTGCATCCCAAACAATTGCACGCCCGCGTATTGATGATTTGAAACCTGGCTTCATCATCACAGAAGATATCTTCAACCCTAATTCACGCGGAAGTTTTGGTTCCACACAATTGGACCCATATAAATCAACCAATCTTGATTTATCCTTTGAGTGGTATTTCCAAAAATCATCATTGCTATCTTTCACCTTGTTCAACAAGGACTTCACAGACTTTGCTGAAACAACGTCTTATCAGTCTTACTATGCTGATTTCCGTGAAGAATTTTACAATATAGACGGCAGCATCAAAGAGAATGTGTCTTTCTCTACAGACATTGCTGGCGTGTTATTACCGCTATCTGGCGGCGCGAATACACCAGGTTGTTTCCCTAACCGTGAACAAGACATGGCGGTGACTGTGGGAGATGAAGGGTGTGATGTTTTGATCGTCACCCAATCAAGAAACGGACAAGGTGGTTATGTGCGCGGACTGGAAACGTCCTTCCAGCACAATTTTGATTACCTGCCGGGACTTTTAAGCGGAATGGGTGTGCAAGCAAACTATACGTATTCAGATAGTGCAGTGGATGAAGAAGTTGATGATGCGGGCAATGTGTTATTCCCCGGTACGCCACTGGATGGCACATCAAAGCACACATTCAACACAACAGTGTTTTATGAAAAAGATGGTGTGTTGCTACGTCTGGCCTATAACAACCGCTCTGACTATCTAATCAATCGCTCTACAAACCAGAATAACTTAGAGTGGATTGAAGGATTTGATACGCTTGATATGTCTGCATCATGGGACATTACCGACCGTATCTCTTTGAACTTCCAAGGTCAGAACCTCACCGACACTGTGACACGCACTTATACCTCTATCGGGCAAAATAGCGGGTCACCAATTCCAGCAGAGTCAACATCAATCGGGGATGCACCAAACTACCGCACAAACCGATTGACCAATACTGGGCCAACTTATCGCCTGGGACTACGTTACCAATTCTAAGCCATTAGATATTGAGACATTTGAAGGGGGCAGGGCCATAAAGGTCTTGCCCCTTTTGCTTGCGCGTTTGCAATTTAGAAGAGGCAGGTTTGGACATGTCCTGCGCCGATGACGAATACAAAAAAAGCGACCACATTTGCATGAGGTCGCTTTTGTTTTGGGAATGACTTTGCTCAAGGTGTGATTTTAAGTCTCAAACACAGGCCAAGAATACCCTGTTATCGTATTGTTTTTAATAGAGTGATTACCAATTGCTTCAAGCTCGAAAGGTGTTTGCGTATGCGCATTTGCATCTTGGTATGGCTCGACGATGATCGTGTTGTTTTCAAAGATCAAATTGCCAACGCGATAGGCATCGACGAAATCACCATGCTCTGTGCGGAAGGTGTTGCCTGTTATCGCGACTGTATCGTGATAGGGTTTTGTCGATGTTTTATCCTCAGCGTCCACGCATATAACCGTGATGAGGGGCTCGCCCTTTTTATTGTAAGAACAATGGTCAAATTCATTATTGCGGATCATGACCTGACTGACCGGCCCCGATTCATACCAGTGATCTACGCCGCCAGATATTCGGATGGCAGCACCTTGTGAGTGAAAATAATTATCCTCTACGAGGACTGTTCCAAAGGTAGATATGAGGATGCCACGTGCGCGGTTTTTGCTGACGCTATTTCCCCGATAAATGAGATTTGCCTGTCGTGAGAGATTGTTGACGACATCTCCCAAAGCTAGATTGGAGGGGAGGTCATGTTCAAACTTGATCGTGAAATATTGCCCGCTGACATATTCTACTTTGCTGATAACTGTTTCCAGATAAACATTTACATTAGTGCCGTCTGCAATTGAGACTTTATCTCCATCACGAAAATTACGCACGCCATATTGCTGGAAGTGTGCAAACTGGCATTTTATCGTTTTAGAATCAATGCGCTCTATGATCTTTCCATATGTTCCGTGAATGTTGAGAGCATCATCAATATGGTTTGAAAAATTGCCATTCTCAACGGTGACAGTACCTGAGCAATTTACAAAATGGGTCGCATCTACACATGTTGAAATATAGCGATTGCCGCTTGGAATGACATGGGAGTTTTGGAGCGTTATATTCTCGCAGGTTTGAGCGATAATGCCCATGCAGCCAGAATGGTGGATGGTTACATTTTTGAATGTGACGTTCTTGCTGTCTTCAAGGAATACGGCAGGGCACATGCGGATTGGGGGCATGAGCGTCAAAACATTACCTAATTTTGGTGGTCTAGGGAGCTTTCCTTGTTTGGAGGACACGCGAAAACGGCGCGGCGAAAGGGCTTCTAATTTGAAACGCGCTCTAACTGCATCAGGGCCACCCGTGCCTATATTTGCAGTGTGATGCATGTATTCGGTTTCACGGCGTTCGCGGTTGAAGTGCATGACGCGTTTGGTTGTAACTTGTTCAAATCCCTCACCTTTAAAGACGAACTCGCCGTCTCGTATTTCATATTGATAAGGCTCCGGCACATCTAATTCTATCCATTTTCCTTGAGGATCAATGGAGGTGACATTTGCTTCAACATGGAATGGGACTTCCCAATCAATGCTTAGATTTGCCAGTGTGATATTGCTGGAGTTGCGGATCAAAAAAGGTGTTATTTGGCCGTGGAAAATGAGGGATGTATTTTGGCCGCGCAGAGTTAGGTTTTTAGCACCATCAATCGGCCCAGCGATGGCGTTTTCAACATCATCATTATTGGAGATGGATAAGACTTCTTTGACGCCGTGGTCAGGCCAGAAATGTAATTCACCAGCGGGTAGAATTATCTCTGATTTATTGTTTTGGATAGCGTCTGCTATGGCAGAGACTAGCGCCTGCGTTGCATCAGCGCGGGGCTTGGTTGGAAACTGTGTCTGACCTGCGTGTTGCGCAGTATGGCTTTGACCTTGGCTTGGTGCACATGCGGTTGCTAAAGCGCTGACCGCCATTGTTGAGATTGAAAATTCCCGTCGATTCATGCTGGCGTCTCCCGCGATATATGCACTTATTATAATTTTATTATATTACAATATAGACGACATATTCGCAGGTGAACAGCTCTACGCACTGAAAAAGTCCACATGATCTATCATTTTGAAATTGAAATATGACATACCAGCTTGAATTAAAAAGGAGCTGGTATGTCGTAAAATATAATGAGTTTGTCAGCGTTATTTTGCGCTGAGGGGTTTTTCCAAATCAATGTCGATAAACCGGAATGAACCGGTTGGAATTTGAATATCTATTTCCCCATTCTCAGATATATCCATCACTTCGCCTGATAAAACATCTGTCATTTTCGTTGGCATTGAGGCTCTAAATTTTACATGGGCGACTTGGGTGTTGGGATTAAGATATCCTCCATCCACAAGCGTTAGACGAAGTTTCTTTTCTTCCATTTGCGCGACAACCCAACCGACATTCCCGGTGACAGTGAGAGGGAGGTGTTCACGCAATGATTCAATATCTGATTTAACCTGCGTGTAATAAGTATTTGCAGCGTATTTTTCAGAGAGGTCTGGTGCGTAATAGTGCTGCCCATCTGTTGGATATTCCTTGAGGATGTTCTTATACATGGGGTGGAGGTGATCGACTAATTTGCCGCGCGGTAAATCCTCATTGCCATATTGAAGCGGGGCCAGCATCACCATGCCATTTGGGTAGGGCGGGATGAAACTATAACGACGCTCTTTAACGTTCGCAGCATAGTTTGAGAAATCCCATTGTGTGACGGGCGCACCCGGCCATGTGCCGTTTAAATGGCTAAACACAAGTGGATTTTCTGCTTCAGCTTGTGCGTCAAAAAAGGTGATCCATTTGACGTTTCCAGCTTCATTTTGCACATATTTATTGGGTGGCATCATGCCAAGATAAACGGGATTTAAACTGACCAATTCTTCGCGCTTGGGCACATATAAGACACCTTTGGCAACTAACTCCCAAAGTAGGCTCATATATTCTTGGTCGACGGGGAAATTGTTTTGATGGGTTGCGCCGCTTGCAATGGCATATATTTGCTGGCGCAAGAAATGATTGGGCACCATTTGATGAGAGTGCTGACGCAGCCGGAAATAACTAGGGTTGTCACGTGCGCTGCGATTTCCCCAATCATTGACCGCACCTGAGGCCCAAATACCTATACGTGCAGCAAGGCTCAAATCCATTGATTTATCTGTGGTTTCTTCCATGGATGGGACAAATACGTCCGCAAATTCACCCGACATGACACGGGTCCAGTAATGGGAATAGATATCGGAAAACCAAAAACCATGTTTTGTGCGCAAATGGATCGTGAAATTCTTTCCCTGCCCATAACTCGCCAATGGATAAATGAGATTATCCATCACAAAGCTGAAATTATCGCTTGGATCTTCTAGCTCTGGATAGATGAGATTTAGGCGTTTTCCATCGACCAAATCTATCAATTTCTTAGCCGTATCCAAGCTAAACATGAAGGGGTCATTGCCGTGTCCGCCCCATGAATTTATCCCGATCTCATCACCTAATTCGGATTTAAATCGCGCTAGGATTTCCGCTTGTGTTGCGTCATATATTTTGCGCTTGTCACGTCTTTTTCTGTATTTTTCATTCTGCATACCGCTTCTATCCCAATCTTCAGCATGGGCAGAAAAAGTGTTGGCAAAGAAAACAGGGGAGGCATAGTTTTCAGATATATTTTTGATAATATCTTCTACGCCCTTACGTGTTTCAGATACAAAATAGACAATTCTGTTCGCGGGGTTTGGGGGGGTGTAGGCGTCTAACTGCGCACGCACTTTGGCAGTGTTTGCAAGAATGGATGCGAGCTTTCCTGGGGGAGATATTGTCTCATATTCCTTGCGCCATTTGGGGTTGGCTGGGTCTATGATATGAATCGCACTGCCGCCACTTTGAACACTTGCGAGTATGAATTTTTTGCTGGTTTCATCTACCCAAATGTCATTGAAAGAATAGCGGCTTTCTAGGGTGATGGTTTTTTGTTTTTTGCTCTCCATCGGCTGAAGAATAAAGCGTGAGCCATAGAGGAAAGCGAGTGTTTTGCCGTCTTTTTCATCTAATATTTGTGGCTGGACGACGCGATAACCAAAGCCATTTTTCTTGGCGATTTTATTCATCGAAATCAGCTTGCTATCACCTGTTTCGATTGAAACTATTGCCGCTTGCGCGCTTTTTTCGGTGCCGGAATTTCCCAGCATAATTTCACGAATACCATCTCCATCTCCATCTGCATCAAATGTGGTGAGGGAGCCGACAACAGAAACCTCGCTGGGGATGATTTTATAAGGCGTATCCGCGAGGGGCTTAAAAAGGTAGAGTGAACCGGTTGCATTATTTTGGTTGATAGCGCCATGCATTACGAGAATATTTTCGTTATTCTCCAATTGCACAGGGCGCAGAAAATTGGCGACATGTGATTTTACTTGTGGGTATTTTTTACCATTCATGCCCCATGATTTTTCAACAGAATAAGATTGTGACGGGATGGTTTTGACACGCTCACCATCTGCATTGAGATAGTAGATGTTTGTATCAAACCCACCCGCAACGACATAGGGTGTATCGCCTGATTTAATCACTGTGACTGACAGCATGGGCGCATCATTAAACTTACGCGACCATAATAATTTCCCTTTTGAATTAAGGGCATAGATATGCCCATCTGCATTCGCAGCAAAACACTCATCGCCCCCATCGCCTGTGATATCATCACACCAGACATCATGATTCATGAAGCCGGAAAGTTTATTCTCCCAAAGCTTTTTTCCGTTGAAATCATATGCCAGTAAAGTGCCTTCAAAGGTGTTGGCGATAATGTATTCACCACCTTGATATGTAGCAGTGCGAACATTCGTGACGGTGTAGCCAGTATCAATGCTATGTATCGCTGAATCCGCGAGGGCCGGCAGGGCAAACACCCCCGCGATTGACGCCGCAATAAAACTCAGCAAACAGGATTTTTTGCGCATAATGTGTCCTACCCCAATGATTATTTATACGCACTGTTTATATTATATTACAATTAACGGCAATATGTAATTCCCATCACAGTCAGTTTTGGCTCTATAGACCCAGCTCTGATAGGCTCGGGTAATTTTGCGGGCGGGCACCCTTGGGAAAGGTGATTTTTCGATCAGATTCTAAAATCTCAAGATCATTTATCGAGGCGTAGCGGTGGGACATAAGGCCATTTTCATCAAACACCCAATTTTCATTTCCATAGGCTCTAAACCAATTGCCAGCATGGTTATGATATTCATAGGCATAGCGCACAGAGATGCGGTTTTCATGGAATGCAAATAGCTCCTTAATGAGCCTATATTCATGCTCAGTTTCCCATTTGTGAGTGAGGAATGAGACGATTTCTTCGCGGCCAGTGACGAAAGTGGCGCGGTTTCTCCACACACTATTTGGGGTGTATGCCATTGAGACTTTGACAGCATCCTGACTGTTCCAGCCATTCTCAGCGAGCCTTACTTTTTCGGTTGCAGATTCATGGGTGAATGGGGGCAAGGGCGGGCGCATAATAGTCTCCATTATTTTGGAAAAAGAGGTGGGGGAGTTAGACTTGAGAAACGACGTCCCAGCTGCCTTTATTGACGACGAAAGGCGATAGCTCGTTAAAGGTCCACCGGAAGGGAAGAGCCTGTTTTCGGCGAACAATCTTGCTGGGTTTGAAAGTCCATAAGCGTTCAGCACCTGCAAATTGTGCAATCTCGGGAGAGTCGAAAACAATTTCGGCTTGTCCGGTCATTTGCAGCATATCCCCCGTCTCATAATCTATGAAATTGAGACCAGCTTTGCCATTGATCAGAATATTTCCCAGCGTATTAAAAAATACGTTTCCAGTGAAATCTGGAATGGTGAGAACACCTTGATCATCAACACGCACAAAGCCGGGTTTGCCGCCACGGTGGGACACGTCAACTTTTTGTATGTTGTCTTGCGTGACATAGGAAGCGACATAAAAAGAGTCTGAGCGCCTGATTAAGTCTATGCTCGATTGATCTAAAACATAAGTTATTTCAGGTGGATGAGGTGATTGAGTGCCTAGCGGACGTGTTAATTCATAGTCTCGATCTTGAATATACTTAGCGCAATTTCCCATTGTTTGCTCGACATGAACATCAAACCCCGATGGCGTGATTGAATCTATGCGACCGTTTATGCGATTGCGGCGACGTGTGTGAAACTCAATGCCAAGCAAGCCGAGACCATCACCGGATTTGAAGTTTTCAAATGCAGGATCTTCGGGGGAAATATGCGCAGCAATGTGCATTCGTGTGGGCGTGGGACAGGAGATGAAACCAATCTCACCTGCCAATACGCTTGCCCATACTTGACCTTCTGCATCGACGCTGCCTGTCATTATATAGGGAAGTTGGGTGTAAAATTCGCTGTGTTGCTCGGGTAAGTGATCACGCAGAACTTTGCGACCGATTAAGTCCATTTTTTCAAGCTTGCCAACACTTGCTTGAAGCGTTTTCTCGCCTTCATGCCAGGGGGAGGCTGTGTCATTTTGCGGGGATTGCGACATGGGAGTTGGCCTTAAAAACGGCCAGCATTGAGAAGAGAAATTTAAGCATCAATGCTGGCAGATCATTGGTTTTATGTAAGTTTTCTTAAACCCACAGACGTTTGGGGGAAGGGTTTAAACCCTGGAAGAGCTTCTATTTTTCCAAGCCACGCATTAATATGAGTGTAGGATGTGAGATCGACATTCCCTTCAGGTGCGCTGAATATGTAGCTGTATAAAGAGACATCCGCGAGGGTGACGTTTGAGCCTGTGATAAACGGTTTATCGGCCAGTTCAGCATCAATCAGTGATAAGATTGCATGCGCGCGGGCGATCACTTCTTCTGGGTCCATCGTGGCATTAAAGAGAGTGATAAGGCGCGCAGCCGCAGGGCCAAATGCAATATGTCCTTGAGCTACACTGAGCCAACGCTGGACATTGGCTGCACCGAGAGCATCTTCAGGAAGCCAATCTATTTTGCCAAGCTTTTTAGCAAGATATACTAAAATAGCATTAGAATCAGAGATGTAGATATCTCCGTCTTCCAAAACAGGCACTTGCCCGAATGTGTTTTTCGCGAGAAATTCGGGTGTTTTATGCGCGCCATTGGCAAGGTCTAGATTGATAATTTCCACCTCTGCACCAATGAGAGAAATGAATAATTCCGCGCGATGTGCGTGGCCTGAAAGCGGGAAGCTGTAGAGTTTGAGTGCCATAAGTCAGATGCCTGTCTATCCGAGGGGTTTGACGATGCACTCCTTGTACTTCATTGCGTTATCTGTATTAATATAATAAAATTGAAATTGATTATTCCATATTACGGAATAATCACGCGGCGAGATGTGTGAGAGCTGAAATGGATAAAATACGCGCCTTTGAAGCTTTTGTCGCTGTTGTGGAGACCCAAGGCTTTGCGTCTGCTGCCCGTCAGCTTCAGGTGAGTGCACCTTCTGTTACCCGCATGGTGGGGGAGTTGGAGGCGGGGTTGGGTGTCATGCTATTGCAGAGGACCACACGTGTTGTCACAGTGACCGATATTGGTCAGCATTATTATGAAGATGCCAAAGATATCTTGGCCAAAGTTCAAGCCTGCGATGATGCTGCCAGAGGTGCTCATAGTGATCCGGCTGGCATGTTGCGTGTGACGGCCTCATCCATGTTTGGGCATATCTATATAGCGCCAATCATCACACAATATCTGGACCGATATGAGAATGTCTCCATTGATGCCTTATTTCTCGATCGTGTCGTGAATTTTAGAGAAGAAGGCATTGATGTTTCCATACGGATTGGAAACTTGCCAGACTCCACCCTTATGGCGACAAGGGTTGGGCATGTGAAATTAATGGTGTGTGGAAGTCCGGCCTATTTTGATAAACATGGCATCCCCAAACAACCCGACGATCTGAAATCACACAAAACGATTGGTCTGACTTTAGGGAGTTTTCAAGCGGGGTGGAAGTTTGCAAATGAGCGTGCTGTCAAACTCGATCATAAGCTGAGTTTCAACACAGTTTCATCAGGCATTGAAGCTGCGAAATCAGACTGGGGCTTAGTGCGCGTCCTGTCTTATCAAGTTGGCCAAGCGATAGAAGATGGTGCACTGATTTCTGTGTTGGATGCTTATCAACCTGCCATTATTCCAATCCATGTAATCCACGGACATGGAGGACGCGCTCCCGCCAAAGTGCGTACATTCGTTGATTTCGCAGTTGAAACCTTGCGCGCTAATCCATTCATCAACCCCTAAGCATCAATGCGTGGCTGTATTCAAGAGACTCATAGCCTTTCAAAGTGAAATATAAGATATTGATTTAGTAGCGTACAAATTGTTTTCTTGACTAAATGGTTACGGTATCAATTTTGCGCTTCCCCACATCTAAAAATTCTGTAATGTTTATTGTATACAAAATTAACGGGAGGAGCGATGTAAATGGCGCGTTTAACAAGGCGTTTTTTTCTAGGCGGAAGCGCTGTCGCAATTACAGCTGCGGGAATAAGTGGCTGCCGACAGGAAGATAACGGGTTACTGACAGTTCGGGAAGACGGCCAATTTTTCAATGCATATCAGCTCACGGTGTTGCAAGACGTTTCCGAAATTATGATCCCTCGAACAAACACACCCGGCGCAATAGATGCGCAAGTTGCAAGTTTCGTTGATAGCATGATGCTTAGTTGGGCAAGTGGGCCGACACAAATGCAGTTTTTAGCATTTTTAAAAGCCCTAGATACATTGTCACTAACACAAGTGAATAAGCCATACACAAAAATCTCTCAAGCAGAGCGAACAACGCTGTTGAAAAAGGTGGATGAAAACGCTTTCTCTACAAATCCAAGTGACGTTTCTGCAAACTATAAACGGGTCAAAGCCCTGATATTCCATATCTACTATACGTCTGAAGAAGCAGGGCGCGATTATGTACCCGTGCCCGGTCAATATAATGGAAATCTGACTTTAGCTGAATACGAAAACCTAATGAATGAGAATGCCTATGGCCGATGATTTTGATGTAATAGTAGTCGGTTCTGGAATTACAGGTGGTTGGGCGGCAAAAGAGTTTAGCGAGAAAGGGTTTAAAACGCTCGTATTAGAACGTGGCCGACATATAGATCATCAAGGTGATCAATATAAAGATATGCTAATGCCATGGGAAAAGCACAATCGTTCGCTTATGGCAGAAGCTTACAATGAAGATGGTAATTATCGCGATGTGCAAGAAATGGGATATATCTACCGCGATGATCTTAAACACTTTTTTGTTGATGAAGTTGAGCACCCTTATACAACACCAGATAATAAACCTGCAATGTGGATACGTGGATATCAATTGGGAGGAAGGTCTTTAACATGGGGACGTCAAACATATCGATGGAGTGAGAAAGACTTTCAGGCAAATGCAAAGGATGGTCACGGTATTCCATGGCCTATCGGCTATGAGGACATAGCCCCTTGGTATGATTATGTTGAAAAATTTACTGGAATATCAGGAAATAGAGATAATCTGGAGATACTGCCTGATGGTGAATTTTTAAAACCTTGGAATATGAGTTGTGCAGAAGAATTTGTCTCAGAAAATCTAAAGAAAAATCGTCCCGACCGGCCAATGATTATTGGACGTTGTGCACATCTTACCGCCCCACAAGATGTACATACTGACTTAGGGCGTGGGCAGTGCCAGGCGCGTAATCACTGTATGCGCGGGTGTTCATTTGGCGCATATTTCTGTTCACTTTCATCCACCTTGCCTGCAGCGCGCCGGACAGAGAATGTCACCATCGTGACCGACGCAATTGTAGCTTCGGTTGATCATGATGATACAACAGGGAAAGCAAGTGGTGTAACCGTTATTGATTATCACACGAAAAGGCAGCACAAATATAAGGCGCGCATTGTATTTTTGTGCGCAGGTTCATTGGCGAGCGTGCAGATCATGCTGAATTCGAAATCAGCAACACACTCAAATGGGATCGCCAATTCGAGCGGTATGCTGGGACATTACATTACTGATCATTTTGGGCGTTCTGGCGCAAATGGTATTGTTCCAGGATTTGAGGATAGATACTCCTTTGGCCGACGCCCAAACGGGATGTATGTACCTAATTTTAGGCATGAAAAAACAGATGATGTCGATTTTGTGCGTGGATATGGATACCAAGGTCATGCCGCATATCGTCCGCGGAAGGGAAATACAGCACATTCAGCCGGAATAGGCGCAGCTGCCAAAGAACAAGTAGGGCAGGCGGAACCATGGCGTATAGGGTTTGGTATGTTTGGAGAAATGCTACCTTACTATGATAACCAAGTTAGTTTGAACGCAGTTAAGAAAGACAAATGGGGCATGCCCCTATTGCACATAGATGTGCATGGGCGTGAGAATGAGCGCAAAATGATGACGCAAGCTGCACATGACGCAGAAGAGATACTGCTAGCGGGTGGGTGTGTGGATGTCGTCAAAACTCTTCCAGAAGACAACGAACCTATTCAAGCGGGGCGCTTAATCCATGAAATGGGTGGGGCGTGCATGGGAGCAGATCCTAAAAGGGCGGTGCTGAACAAATGGAATCAGGCGCATGACGTACCAAATCTTTTTGTAACAAATGGTGCGTGTATGTCCTCCTGCGCAACGCAGAACCCATCACTTACTTATATGGCGCTTACGGCCCGTGCGGCGCATCACGCTTCTAAATTAATGAAGTCTGGTCAGCTTTAAATGAATGAAGGTTCCCCATCACGGAATGCGGAGGTGGGGAGCCTTCATCAACCCCTAAGCATTAATGCATGGTTGGGTTTGCAATTAATCAAATCAACTCTAATTTAGGCGTGTATTTTGGGGGGTGTTGCCATTGAGCAATGACTTTTGAGACCTGTCCCCATACGAATTGACAACGTTGTACAAGTATGTGATTTCCTACTAGATATATAATATTTAGGTAATGGCCTATGCTGGCATTACTAAAATAAGACTCTGGGAAGAAACGTAGATTTTTAGTGAGGATGTTGGCGTGAAAGCAATCGGTATTAAATCAATTGTATCCCTTATTCTGTCTCTAAGCTTGCTGTCTTGTGCGAGCCTTGAAACAGATACAACAGAAAAAGGGTGGGCATGGGAGAATGTAGAAGCGACTGGCACTCCAACTGCGCGCCATGAAGCTGCTTTAGCAGAACATGATGGCAAATTATATTTGCTAGGCGGGCGCAGAATTAATGCTGTTGATGTATTTGATCCTGCCAGCCAAACATGGACGCAAAAGTCTAAAACGCCATTAGAAATTCATCATTTTCAAGCCGTAACTGTTGGCGATGCAATATATATTATTGGTGCAATGACAGGACAATGGCCTAAAGAAACGCCACTAGATAAAATCCTGATTTATTACCCCAAAACCGATCGTTTTGAATATGGCGACACAATCCCCAAAGCCCGTCGACGGGGCGGGGCTGGGGCTGTTTATAAGGACGGCAAAATCTATTTAGTTGGCGGCATCACTAATGGGCATATGGATGGATATGTAAACTGGTTTGATTCCTACGACATTGAGACGGGTAAATGGACTATTTTGCCTGATGCCCCTCATAAAAGAGATCACTTCCAAGCTGTTGTTAGCAACGATAAATTATTTGCTTTTGGAGGACGCCGATCTGAACAAAGAGCGGGTCTTTCTTTTGAGCAGACGGTTATTCCAGGTGATGTGTTTAATTTCCAAACCAATACATGGGAAGAAACGCGTCCAGAGACCGCCATCCCAACCAAAAGAGCAGGAAATTCAGCAATCGCGATTGGCGATTACATTGTCATTGGAGGAGGCGAGAGTAGTGAGCAAGTCGCGGCGCATGATGAAGTCGAAATCTATGACAGCACTACACAAGAATGGAAAAACTGGCCGGACCTTCTGCAAGGTCGTCATGGCACCGGTTTCGCGATTGTAGATGATTATCTCTACACTATCTCGGGCTGTGGTCAGAGAGGCGGAGAGCCTGAATTATCAAGCATTGAACGCTTAAAAATTCCATCGGGTTTGGCTACCTCAAAAGAGGTGTCATCAAGTATCGAGCCAGAAGCGTCGCCTGTCATGATGCAGCCGGATGATACGCCGACATCTCCAAAATTATGGCATACATTTGAGTTGGATTTTGAAGGGCCAGAGACATCTGAAACTGCGCCTGTGAACCCGTTTACTGACTACAGACTTCTTGTTGAATTTAGCAATGGGGAGACATCTTACCTCATTCGCGGCTTTTACGCAGCTGATGGAGATGCTGGCAATACGAGCGCTAAATCTGGCAATATTTGGAGAGCTAGATTTACTCCTGATACTGAAGGTGAGTGGACGTATAAAGCAAGCTTGAAGCGCGGTGCGCGCATTGCGATCAATCGTGATCCAAGTGTGGGTGAAAACATTGAGATTGCTAACCCAACGGGCAGTTTTCATGTCGGCCCGTCTGACGCAACAGGAAAAGACTTTAGAGCCCCTAATCGTGGACGATTAAAGGGAGATGGCAAGCTATTTCGTTTTGAAAAATCCGGACAATACTGGCTAAAGGGCGGACCTGCGAGCCCTGAGAATATGCTGGGCTATGTCGGCTTTGATGATACGTATCGTCTCTTAAAAGAAGCGCGCGAGGGCGAAGCGAGCGCAGAGGGAGAGATTCACGCATTTGCGCCACACCGCAAGGATTGGAAAGCCGGAGACCCATTATGGGGCTGGAAAACGGGTGAGCCACGTGGTCATTCCCTCATCGGCGCGATTAACTATATCGCTGAAAAAGGGATGAACACCATCTACTTCCTGACGCTTAATATTAAAGGCGATGGCAATGATGTGTGGCCTTATGAATCGCCACATGAGTTTGACCGCTTTGACGTCAGTAAATTAGCGCAATGGAATGTTGTGTTTGATCACATGCAAGCAAAAGGTATTTTGCTCCATGTCGTCACTCAAGAAACTGAAAATGAGCGCATGCTTGATGGTGGGGATACAGAATTTTTCAGGAAACTCTATTATAGTGAATTGATTTCCCGCTTCGGACATCACCCTGCATTGATTTGGAATCTGGGTGAGGAGAATGGTCCATCTAGCTGGATGAAAGTGGGTCAATCTCACGCGCAACGCAAAGAAATGGCGCGTTTCTTTGATGAGAACGATCCCTATGATCACACGGTTTTGTTGCACTCTCACGCGCAGCATGACGATATCAATTGGACATTTACACCCTTGCTAGGGTTTAAACCGCTGGATGGAATGTCACTTCAAATTGATGAAGCTTCCGATGTGTATGAAAGCACGAAGGAATGGCATGAAAGATCTGCTGAGAGTGGTCATCAATGGCTTATCACACTCGATGAAATTGGGCCTTGGTATAATGGCGCATTGCCTGATGATGTGGACCCTGACCATGACAATCTACGTCGCCATGTTTTGTGGGGGCACCTGCTTGCGGGTGGCGCGGGCGTGGAGTGGTTCTTTGGTGGGAAATATCATTCAAACGATGTGTCCACCGAGGACTGGCGCACACGCGACAATCTATGGACGCAAACTGCGATTGCGCTGAACTTCTTTGAAGATTATCTGCCATATTGGAAAATGGGTTCATGTGGCTCAGCGATGGGGCGTTTGGATGTGTATTGTCTGGGAATTGAGGGTGAAATCTATGCCTTCTATCAACCCGGGCGCGGTAGCCATATGCTGACACTCCCAGAAAACGAAACAGGCTATAGCGTGTCTTGGTTTAACCCAAAACTTGGTGGTGAACTTCAAACTGGAAGCGTGACATCACTGGAAAGTGGCTCCAATCAATTTGTTGGCTTCCCGCCGGATGCCGACACTCAAGATTGGGTCCTGCTTGTTAAAAAGAAATAGGCTTTTTATATCGAATGCTGCGGGCTCAACATTGGTTGGGCCCGTTGTCGTTTACAGATTAGTTAAATCTGTAACGCTGATGTGCTATGTGCAACATATTACTCCAAAATATTACGCTACAAGCACGCTATTAAAACAGATAAAATGTCCCAAGGTTACTCAATAGACACAAATGTAGAAATCATCAAAAATCGGATTTTAGCTCCTGTCTATACACCTAAATATACAATAGATGCTGACCAAAATTCTCAATTAAACCTAGATAATTGAAAACATCCGATTTGTAAGGTTAACATTATTCAAAACAAATATAGAAAAGCGTTAATATCTAACGAAATGTCAAATCTGTAATGCTAATTTGCATTTCTGAGTGGTGAATATTTCAGCATATTGACTTGATTTTCAATCTAAACTTGTTTTGATTGTTGTTAATAAATAGTTTAGTTATAAAAATTTATTCGCATAGCCTTACGATTTTAGATTTTCATTTGGCATATATTTTGAATAGAACGATATGAATATTGGGTTGGGGATATTTCATGCTGCGTTTTTTTAATAGTAGTGAGGCAGAAGATATGTCTCGTGATCGATGTCAAACATATGTACAATCTCAAAGTTCTCTCAAGCAATCCTCGAATGTTACGCAAATAAGCACTCATCAAATTGCGAACAAAAAACCGGTTGGTGGGAAGTTTAAACGCCTATTTGATGTCGTTATTGCAACTTTAATATTGTTGTTTATTTTTCCATTTATGCTTGTTGTTTGGGCTTTGATACGGCTGGAAAGCAAGGGGCCAGGATTATTTAAACAAGCTCGAGGCGGTATCCACGGTCAAGCTTTTGAAATTTATAAGTTCCGTACCATGGTTATGCACGGCAGTTGCTTTAAACAAGCAGTAAAAGGCGATAAGCGGATTACAAGATTGGGGCGTCTTTTACGTAAAACCTCTATAGATGAATTGCCGCAGCTTATTAATGTGGTCAAAGGAGATATGTCACTCGTTGGTCCTCGTCCTCATGTTGTGGCTCATGATAAAGAATTCATGGAATTTGACAGCCGTTACGCTTTACGGTTTCAGGCTCGTCCAGGTGTTACAGGCTTAGCTCAAGTATCTGGTTCAAGGGGGCCCACTGATACACCGGAGTTAAAGCTCAAACGCATTGAGTTGGATTTAGATTATGTTGAGCAGTGGTCTCATAAAAAAGATTTCTATGTGTTGATCAAAACAGTTCTTCTTGTGCTGTTTGATAGAAGAGCGTTCTAAATATGGTTCCGTCATACCTATAAAAGTGGGTACACTCACATGAATTTGGTCGTTGGCATTGGGAGGTAGTGTTTGGGGCTGAGCGAGCTATTACTATCAGTTCTTATACATTGCGAGTGACTTGGCTGATCGTGCAATTGGAGAAGGCGATAACAAATCTTTCTCCTGTAAGACGACAATTCACGATAGTATCGTTTATCTATTAGTCTGCTACGTTTCCTGTTAAAAACTGTACCATCGAGTGGGGTTGAGGGGGGAGATGCGAGGAGTGAATACATTTTCATGTCAAATAGGAAACGTATTTGTCACATCCCTTATTTTGTTTACTCATCTCTCTTTTGTACAAATGTTGAATGACAAAAATTAATCGCCAAAAGATCGTGAAATTATCACCCTAGAGCTTCCTCAAAAAGTCACTGATAGTTTGGCAACTACTTTGGACGCGGATGTAAAAGATGAAGCATATCAATTCAAACTTGGACAGAAATATACTGAAAAAAACAAAACATACTATTATGTAAGTCAAGCTGAAGAATGGCTACAAAGGGTAGCTTCACAGGGCCATGTCGAAGTGAACTTCAAGTTGAGCACATATCATATCATGAGGCCGGGAAAGTCGCTCAAAAAGATGCTTTTCAAGCGGTATTTAGGTATGTAAAGGCGGTTTTTAAATGGAGATGAGAGTGCTATCGCTAAGATCGAAAAGGTAAAAGCTATGAAAAGTGTAAACATCCTGGAAATCAAGGCAGTCCCAGCAATTGATATCATGTTTGTGATCCAAACACAGGTAAAGTAAGCCAGTAGTTTCAATAGGCTTGCCGCCAAAATTTGTCACTAATTCATCAAAACTATCTATCTAACCAAAGCCAAATTAGAAGAACGCTCAAATGAATAATCCCCCCATCACCAATGACAATGTGAAGAATTTCAATCGTTTAGAAATCATCGATGAAAATGGTCGCGCCTATGTGAATATAGACGTAAAGGAAATAGATTTTTCAGTGCAAGATGATGGGAAAACACTCAAATTTTTTGTCCGGTCAACACCTCTCCTTCAAGAAGAATAAATCTACTGTGGCACCATGCAAGGATATCTTCACCCATGTCGATTGAACTAGGAAACAATCTGAAAATGGTGTGGAATTGGGGCAATTTCCTGAGCGAAGATACTATGCCTCGTATTATCAATACCGAGAGCAATACGTTGGTTTGCAAACTTGAAGGGCATACTGACTATATACGTGGAGCTATCGTCCTTAGTGATGGCCGACTGGCAACCTGGTCCAATGATCTCTCGGCGCGTATTTGGCAATTGGACGGACGTTGTGATCTCATTTTAAGGGGGCATAATTCGTACACATATACAGTTTTGGAGCTTGAAGATAATCGTCTGCTCACCAGTGATGGTAAGGGCACATTGTTTTGTTGGAATTTGAAAACCGGAGATAGGCAGTGGCGAACGCCTCTGCCTAAAGGAGTTGATTGCTTTGGTGGACTAGATTTATGTAGCCAGACCCATAACCGTGTACTTGCAAAATGTTACAATAGCTGGGTGCTCTATAACCTTGAAAAAGGCGACATTATACGCGTTGATACAAATGCTGAAGGCTGTCATGAAGCTTGGAAAATAAATGAAGAACTTGCATTGGTGCATAACCAAAAGCAGGCTGAACTTATAGCATGGTCTGACGGTGAAAAATTAGCTGAATTTCAATTGCCAGGCTACAAAACTAAAATTCTGCCTGTGGGTAATGACCGTATTGTCGTAGCACATAAGCCTTTCCTGTCTGATTTTCCGGCCAAGTTCATGCTATTTGCAATCACACGGAAAGAGGGGGAACTGATAGATGAATGCAGTATCTCCAACGATGATATATTGTGGATGAAACATGATGTTTCGTCTGATACAGTCACAATATCTCTTGCTGATTATCATCAGGTCCATCTAAGTCTTTCGCCTTTCGGAATTAAAAATAAAACCGGTTCTCCCGGTCGTCTATCTGCAGGCTTTACCAGCTTCGCCCCTGAGTTGAGCATTGCTGATCCAACAACTCATCTTAACGTCTCGAGGATGCACAAACAAAATGGGTTTATCACTTCGCTAGAAGGCATTTATTCAGCCGATCAGGTGCGAGCTTCTGGTTTACTTGATAATGGACGCTTGTGCGTGAGACACTTTTGGGATTGGCGCATTTATCGCCCTGATTTTAAACAATACGAGCCTCTCTCTCACGACCGAATGAAAGTGAAATATCCTGACTACATCAAAAAACTAGAATGGCAGGACATTATAAGACGAGACTTACATACGAGGCTGGCAGCCTATATGGCCCAGAGGCTGGATCTACCCATGTCTCGTATTCAGACGCAAATTGATACATTAAAACAAACGCAAAATGGTAAACGCGTCAAGTTTGTAGCCTGTCATGATGGGACTATAGCTGCATGGGATGTCGCCGAAGGAAATCTTTGGCATATAGGAGAAGATCTTGTTATAAACCAACTCGCTGTTGAAGACAAAGAGCTATTTCTCCACGGCAACCTTATTCTATCTCCTAAAGGAATTGTGCATCGATTGATAGATAATCGATGCGTGCCGATTAAAACGGCAAAGGGTAAACCTCTTATGTTTCATCCAGATTACAGAGGTAGTTTTAACCGTGTGCGCTGGTGCTCAGGTGATCGTCTCGTAATGAGACAGGGGACAGGAGTGGCTGTATCTCATCCGCAAACTGGAGAACAAATTGATTTTCTCGATGGCGGGAATGATATGAGCAATTGGGGCTTTGTGGAGCTTAGAAATGGTACGCTCATTACATGGACAAGGCTTTCCTTACGTAGCTGGTCGGCAAAGGATTATTCACCTCTTGTTGAGCTGCAAGACCCAGAAGATTGGGGACCAGGTTATGAGCAAGTTATTGCTTTTGGCAATCGCGTTGGGTTTTATGTAGGTGATTATAGTAGTGATCATCGGATTATGATCTGGGATGGTGAAACATCTCTAGGTGTTTATGGGGGGCATCTTGATGAAATACAGTTTCTTCAACAAATTAAACCTGACACTTTTTTATCTCTCGCCGGTCGAAATGGTGCGAACAACTTTGAGGCGCACTTGTGGCAGGTGCCTGCTAATGATTAGCCGCGCTCCAATCATCAAAGAAGAATATGGTTCAGACTTTAAGTCTAAAGTTGTTCCAACATCCCCAATGGTCTGCCCCATTTAGGTGATCCACTTACTAAGTTAGATCTGGCATAAAATTGACCAACCTTATGTTGGAGTGGTTTTAAGATATTGCCATTGAGTTTGTTTTGGCAAGATGGTTTGTGGTGCTGGTGACTTATATCCCAGAGACGAATGAGGTCGAAGGATATTGTAATGTTGTCGCCACCACTCAATAAGCGTTTGGGCCTCCTTTAAGGAATATAGTATTTCTCGGTTTAGAAACTCATCTCGAAGTTTGGAATTGAAGCTCTCACAATAACCGTTCTCCCAAGGTGACCCTGGAGCGATATAGAGTGTTTTGACATCTAGACGCTCTAACCACTCACGTAGTTCAGTTGCTATAAATTCGGAGCCATTGTCTGATCGAATGTGATCTGGAGGCCCATATTTCACAAATAGATCGGCCAATACTTCCAGACCAATTTTGGAGTTTAGCCGTCGTTCAATGCGTATCGCCAAGCATTCACGTGTGAACTCATCTATCACACATAGTATGCGATAGACTTTACCATCATGTGTGCGGTCTTGAACAAAATCATATGACCAGACATGACCTTGGTATTCTGGACGCAAGCGAACACATGATCCGTCATTGAGCCATAAACGACCACGTTTAGGTTGTTTTGTCGGGACTTTCAGCCCCTCTCGCCGCCAGATCCGATACACACGCTTGACGTTTACATGCCAGCCATCTCGATTAAGTAGAGCTGTGATACGTCGATAACCATAACGACCATATTGCTCTGCAAGCTTTATGATAGCGCGCGTAAGCGCACTTTCATCATACCTGCCAATCGGTTTCTTACGATGTGTGGACCTGTGCTGGCCGATCACGCGGCAAGCCTGACGTTCAGAAATGCCAAGTTCACTGATAACATGATCGACACAGGCGCGGCGTCGAGAAGGGCTTAGAAGTTTCCCTTTGCTGCTTCAGCAAGGATCATCTTATCGAGCGTTAGATCCGATACAGCACGACGAAGGCGTTGGTTCTCTTTTTCTAATTCCTTGAAGCGCTTAGCTTGACCCATTTTTAAGCCGCCATACTCCTTGCGCCAACGATAATAGGTCTGTTCTGTCACGCCTACTGCTCGAACGGCTTGTCCCATGGACTGACCTTGAGATGTGCGAACCTCGACTTCTCTTAGGTGTGAAATAATCTCTTCGGCTGTATATTTCTTACGGGCCATTTTCTAACTTCCTTCTATGAAGCCAGAACTAATTCAATACATGGACCACTTTTTAGGAAGCAGACCATACATAACACCTTAGAATAATCGCTACATCTTAGGATAATCGCTGATTAAAACCTCTGAAAACGCGCCATGGTCGGCAGTTGTACGGCAGTAGCCATCACAACGAACCTCCAACAAATCGTTCCGCAATCCACGCGCTCAACATTGACAAATTTGCCCTTCCCACACACATAGTGTCCACTATCCATGGACAATGGACGTCAGCAAAAGGAGGCATAATATGAAAAGTCAGGATATTGCTGTTCTATTGAAATTGATCAGCTTGCAACAACGAGAAAACAAATCGGAAAACTATGCCTCTTCTGACGAAGATGATCCATATTCCATGCGTTCCCTTGGTGCATCTTTGGGCATTAGTAAGTCTGAGATCAATAACTCAATTAATCGAAGCTTGAATTCAGGCTTGGCGAGGCGGGAATGGGATTCATCCCATCCAATCGTAAATCGCAAAGCACTTTTCAAATTCATATTGAACGGCTTAAAATACGTGTTTCCCGTAAAACCTGGGGCCTTAGCTAGAGGGCTGCCAACTGGGTTTGCAGCGCCTGTTCTTCAAGAAAAAATATTGAGTGCCGGTGAGGACATTTTTATCTGGCCCGACGCCAATGGTAGTCACAAAGGGCAGGCCATTGCACCTCTATACAAAAACATCCCGCTCGCTGCCCAGCAAGACGCCAATCTATATGATTACCTAGCAATTATCGATGCTATAAGACTGGGTAATCCTCGTGAAGTCAAAATTGCCTCAGAATTACTAGAGAACAAGTTATTTGCCGATGACTAATCACAATCCTCAACTCATTGAAATGGTCACACAAGTTGCTACCGCTTTAGGCGACGACTTGCTTCAAAAAACAGTATTTGTAGGCGGGGCCACAACGGGTCTATTTGTTACAGATGACTTTGCTTTAAGTCAGGTAAGGCTGACTGATGATGTCGATCTGATCGTGGACGTTATCGGTTATGGCCAATGGGCAAACCTGCAAGCATTACTGCGAACAAAGGGCTTCAAGGAGTCTACAGACAGCGATGTGATTTGCAGAATGGTACTCAATGGCCTCAATGTCGACTTTATGCCTGATGATGAAAAGGTACTTGGGTTTTCTAATCGCTGGTATGCTCTGGGTTTAAAATCCGCAGAAGCTTATCAGCTTGATGCCGAATTAAGCATTCGCATACTAACACCATCTCTTTTCATCGCCACAAAGCTAGAAGCTTATTTGGGAAGAGGCGCGGATGATTTAGTCATGAGCCATGACCTAGAAGACATATTAGTTGTTCTAGATGGCCGAAAAGAACTTATGGGTGAAATCCAAAACGCACCGACTGAAATACGCGAATACATTTCAACGCAATTTCAAAAACTTTTAGCTCATGATCAATTTAGAGACGCAGTAGAAGGAAATATGCGGGGTAACACAGACCGCACCAAATTGGTTTATGAGCGTATGCGTAAGGTTATTGAAACTTCTAACTAAAATGGCTCTAGGTCACAAGCTGGGTGCCAAGACTACTTGTATCTTTATCAGGCAATTTCTCGCCAAAAGGCGACATTCAGCTTAGGGCAGTTTTCTGGTTTCCAATTGAGTGAGCTGTTCGGCCGAAACGATATTCATAGCTCGAGTTGACGTGGGAAT